>CAYYPW010000017.1:0-109620 GCA_964473645.1 uncultured Moraxellaceae bacterium | reverse complement strand
GCGTACTGTTTTGCATTTGGCGAGCGCGGGTGCATGCTTCCAGAAACAAGTCGCTATGTTGCGGCTTGTTGGTGTATTTGATCATGCATTGGTAGAGTTAACTACTAGGTGTTTCCCTAGTCTTTGGATTCCATTGTTAAGTGATGGCTATGCGACATTTACCAAGCAGGAATCCCGAAAGGATCAATAAGTGATAATAGGAATGAAAAGCTTTGTGTGGCAGTAGCATTTTATTTTGAAAAAACAGCGCTCCAGTGCGCCCTGTTTGATACTCATATTTAAAAGTTAGGAGATTCACGCGAATAGCGAAACGACTATCGAAAGCTTGCAGTGGCAGAAATATAATGCTGAAGCCGTTACAAAATAAAAACGACGGTGAAATAAAGCCACAATTTGCGATTATCTCAAAACCTCATTGATCAAGCCTTAGATGCACCAGATTTCATCCAGCCAAAAGCATGCCGTCTATGAAACCTTTGGACATCCGAAAGATGGTCACATTTAACTGTATTTATAGATCATTTATCGAGAGATGTGGTCGACGCAAATGCACATGACTTCGGAGTTCTTGCATGATGACTCGCAATAGCAATGATGCCCCGCGAAATCAAGGAGATGTTATCGCGCACATCGATCAGGTGTGAGCAGCATTCCTACCGAAAACTACAGGATTCACTAAAAATCCATTACCCAGAAATAAAAAAGCCAATTTACCTTTAGCCGAGCAATTTCTGATTAAATTGTGACAATCCCAATCGTACCATCCACTTGTATCTCCTTTTATTGCGCCCTTAGGGTGTTGTCAAAGCTCGAATATTGACGATGATTACATCTGCCTTCCGCATCAATTCTTCTACTGGTTTGGATGCTAGAAACGGAACCTTTTCCATTCTCACAAACTTATTGGGTTCCAGTTGGGGAACCCATATTTCTGCAGGGAACGTCTAAAATGCGATCTCGTCAGCTGACCAAAAATCAGGCGCAAGCGCTTGGTCATCGCTTCTGAAAATAGCTGAAAAAAATCAGCGAGATCAATACTCGTTTCTCTTTCCACTCCCTGACACAGTCCATCAATAACAATTTCGAAATCTAGACACCTTAATTTTCATCACGCCACGCTATCGGAGATCCGGGTGAAGCAGATCGCGTCGAACCATTTTCAAGAAGCAACTTTACTGTAACCACGCCCTCAGGAAAATCCGCACTAATATCGATATTCTGTGCATCCGACTTAACAACATACAGCCACGGCCTCATATTGCCAGGTACTGATCCAACCTGCGAATCATAATCATAATCTGGTATGTTCGTCAGAAACATGCCTTTCTTGATGGCCAGATGTTGCCCATCGGGAGACCAAGCAACCGAACTTTCGAACCAATTAGATGTGGACACTTGATGATAGTCACTGCCATCCAAACCCATCGTAAAAACATGCGCCCTGTTAACATCGTCTGGCGTGACTAACATTGCTATTTTTCTATTGTCGGGACTAACGCCAATAGAAAATGGATAACCCGATAAGGAGGCAATTTTCCTAGGATCACCACTCACCAAATTATCAACCACAAAAATATCTTTTTCTCTTGAAAAGACTAGCCTACCATCAGACGTCCAATCATATCCAGCAATGCTGGACGAGCCAAAATTGCGTTCCCACGAGCCATGTCGCTCCAGCACAATAAGCCCACCAGCGTCCTGCGACACATTCCATCTAAATGCCACATACTTATCGTCAGGTGATATCTTAACTACGTCATCCACTCTTCCATTTATTGCGCGACGTCCCGTTTCCTGACCTTCCAAGTTGAAAAATACGATATCTTCCATCTTGTAGCTGCTTTCCGAATCATTGGAACCGTGAGCGAATTCCTGGCCACCGGGGTTCGGCATTGCGTTGTTGCCGACATAGTAGTTGTAAATATGCCGCACAGTTCCAGTTGCAACATTAAGCTCGTCGTAGTATTTGGAGTTGCCGTAATAGAGCTTTCCGGTCAACCAGCCATTGACACCGGGCAGCGAACTTCCGTTCGTATTCTCTACCGCAGCGCCAGATTGCGGAGACCCGCTTTCACCTCCTCCGCAGGCAGATAATATCAACATCGTTGATATGCTTAGTATGTTGACTAGCGATTTCATGTTTCGCGTCCATGTCAGCAACAAATTAGTTGAATGGAAACAGTCCAACGTCGCATTCTGGCTAATTCTTAATTTCCTGCACGCCATGCGAGATCAGAAAACGCAGTAGTTCTAAAGGTGTCGCCGCCTTCAATATGTTGTACGGATATCGCACCAGCAGGATACTGACCATTTAAATCAACCATGTTCGAGTCAGCCTTTACCACAAATACCCTTGGCGTAATATTTCCTTCAGTTGAAGGATCTGAAAAATAGCCATCACCTGGCACATTTGTGTAACTTTCACCACGAATAAGCGCGAGATATTCTCCATCAGGTGACCACGCCACAGAGTGTTCCCATAAGCTTGATGTGGTGACCTGATAGACATCCCGACCATCAATCCCCATCACATAGATATGTCCTTCTTTTAACCCTCCTGGAGATCCTTCAAACGCTATTTTTGTGCCATCTGGACTAACATTTAGGTGATAAACATTATTGGAAGTAGCAGAAACTATAACCGGCTCGCTTGTTTGAAAATCATCAACTATAAACAAATTTTTATCGTTACAAAAAACTATTTTTCCGTCTGGTGACCAATCATAAGCTCGAGTATTCACTTGCCCGAAATTGCGTTCCCAAGTACCGTAGCGGTCCATTACAACCAACTCTGAAGCTCCGATACGATCAGAAGACCATGAAAAAAGCACGAATCGGCCGTCTGGAGAAAATCTTATTTCACCAATATCACCTTTCATCTCACGGCGACCAATCTCTTGGCTATCCGAATTAAAAAAAACCATATCTTCATTCTCATAATTTCCACTTGCTGCCTCATTATAGTCCTGTACAAATTCCGTAGCATCACGACTGGGCATTGAAGGACCATGCAAATTAATTCTGTGAAGATTGCGGATTTTTCCTGTAGCCAAATTGAGTTCACGATAGTGATATACGCTGTTATAATAAAGCTTTCCAGTCAAACCATCATTGAAGTTATTAGCGCTAGCTCCAGGATCTTCGCTAACGACAGATTGCGGCGGTACTGATGAATGCCCGCCACCACTTCCTCCACAGCCGAACAATACTACTGATATTAAAAAAAAGTGGGGTAAATTCTTCATTTTCCTCTCCATGGAAGGTAGTAAAACAGTTCTGCGAAAGTACCACATCTCGCAACCAACCTCCACAGGAACAATGACCATGCGCTGAATCAGAAAACCGCCGACCAGCACATGGTCATAATACAAATTAACCCGCGCGTCCCAACTGATTCAACGAACCAGATATCTTGTCAAGGGTTGTATTGACTGCAGTAGTCAAGAATTCAAGTTTTTGTGACTCTGCTTTCAACATGGTCATCTCTTTCTGCAGCTCGTTATCTGTGCTACTTGTACCATTAGAGGTTTTTGACGCATCAGTACCATTTGATGCTTGAGAACTCTCCTGAGAACCTTTACTTGCGGCATCTGCTTCTTCCTGTTTTTGTTTATCAGAGAGATCACTTACTTTATCAGATTGGCCTTTAACTTTATCGGCTTGGTTCTGTATCACTTTTGCCAAAGCCGACGCAATCGCTATAAACCAATCGCCGCTATTTGAGCCACTCTGCTCACCCCGCTCACACTGATTATTTCCGCCGCCCAAATTGTCAGGGCACTTAACACCTTTACCTTCCATCTCACCTGCAAAATCAAACATCTCCTGCACCTGCCCCTTCAGCTCATTAACAGCATTCTCAAGCTGGCAGTAATCCATCGGGCGCATGCACTGTTTCTGCTGTGCCATAAAATTGTTCAGGTTGAAGTTATTGGTAATGTTGGTCTGATTGCCACCACCGCCACCCAGCGCTCCCAACAACGAACCAATCAGCTCTTGTGGCTTCGGCAAACCTTTAATGACATCCGTTGCTACGCCACCCAGTGCTTCTCCGGCTTTACTGCCGAGTGCAGCACCAACTGGGCCACCAAACATACCGCCAATTACACCACCAGCCATTTTGCCAATCGATCCAAGATCAAAGCCCATAAAATTTCCCTTCTTAGTATTAACGGTTTCTCCAGATTCCAGGATCGCTTGATTTTTCTACCGAAGCGCCCGGCTACGTTGCCTAGTATCCGGATTTTTCTAATAAGGTGAATTAGGGGATATTCTAGCTAGGGTTACCCCTAGGGTTGTACACTTGATCCGTATGTTATGCTCGCATTTCAACATGGTGCGTTGTCATGATCCGAGACCTCTTCCCAGGATGGATAAAACATGAACAAATTTTCGCAAATTAAATCGACATTCTTGGCTGCAACGATTTTTTACTCACCAATCGTTGCGGCAACTGCCGTTTCAGCATCAGAGACCACACAGAGCATCAAATCCATTATTGGCGCGTTGCATGCAGCTCCTTCAGCTGAAGCCAGTTTTACTACTGTTTCACCCAACGGCAACGCAGCCACCGCTGCCGCACCAACCGAAACACAACAACTCACTCCCACTTCTCCAATTACTACAGTTGTATCTGCTAAGTCAGGCGCTTTTACTCCATCGTCTCATATAAGCCAAACCATAAAGCAACAACTGATCAATGAACTGGCAAACAAGTTTCCTGGCAAGGAAGCTATGCTTCGCGAAAGGTTCAGCAACGTTGATATATTTGCAATATACCAGCCCGAGCTCGATAAAATGGGTTATCCAATGTATAACCTAACTTCTGCTTTTGCGGTGCTGTTCTCTGGCGCTTACGGCATTCTGCAAGAAATAGAGACAACTCCGTCGCAAGATATGGCGCTCTGGCAACAATTGGATGGCGTTATTTCGAACAACCCCAAAATCAGTGCCATGTCTAACGAGAACAAACAATCAATCGCCGAAATTATTTATTGGACAATGATGATTTTCGCCTATGACTACACACAAGCCAAAGAGGGCGCTCCCGGCTTTACCATGACCGAGGTAAAGAAAAATACGGTAGATTTTTTGACTCAGTTTGGTGTGAATCCGCACAAAATGGTTATCGGTGATGGCGGTGTGCATTTTTAATGCGCACCCGCCATACCAGCGACAGATTCTATCAACTCAAACTCGAGATCACCCAGACCACGTTCAGCAAAGCGTTCTACCAAACGATTCACATGACGTTTGACGCGTACAATATTTTCGTCATTCAAACCCATCGCTTTGATTGACCACCCCGTTTGGGTGCGGGTCAACATTAATGAGCTTTGATGAAAAACATTACCTGTCAATGTGATCAACACCTGATTTTCTTGTCCCTCGGGGGAGCTTACCGGAGAGATGGCAAGCCGATCAACATGGCGCTCCACTAGCGCCATGAATTCTTCAATGTCGCGCGCTGCGACAACTGGCGGGGCCACCTCACTTGAGGGCAACATTGGTGGCGGCACATAGTACTCGATCGGAACAACGTTGCTATTTTCAACGTCCTTAATGAGCTGCTCATCTTTGGAGGGCGAGGACGAGACCGCACTATCCTCGAATTGAGATCTACCTTGCGGCTCATAGCTATCCGCAAAAGGCTCTAACTCCTCTTGCTGTGGCACTCGGGTATTCGTTCGTTCGTGCTGTGCTGGAGTGTACTCATGCTGCTTTGTAAATTTTCTGTCGCCCTTCGCTGCATTTCGTGCCTGCTCTGCATCAACGGGAAGCCTTTTTTGTTGTTGCCCGACGTTCATAGCGTCGCCGGGCTTTTGCGGTGTACACGCTAGAAAAATTTGAGAGAATTCTTTGACCTCTTCTGGTGCGGCAAGCTTGCCACCTTGATTTGATGGGACAGCTGCCTTTTGCACAGACCTGAGGCCATCTTGTGGCATCGCAGGTCGTCCAACATCGCTTAATGCCGATTGTCTCAACTGCAGCAATCGTTCGTAACTATTCCAACCTGTCATTTACCCTCATCCCTAGCGCTTGCTCGTCCAGTTTTCTTTGTTCTTTTTGATTTTTCTCTCGGCGCACTTGCTCGCCATATTGCCTTGCCTGTGTGGACAACGCCTCTAGTTTTTGGCGCATAGCACGCAGCTGCTGCCTAGCCTGATCGACAGCGTCCTCAGCCTTTTTGACTTCTTGATCGAGCAGTAACAAACGGTTTTGCTGTTCCGTGATGCAATGCTGTAAGCCAATACCGTAGTGCTCTTGCTGCATCCAGTCTGCGGCTTTGGCACTCATGCAGAACGTTTTTGCATGGCGAAGCTCCAAGCGTTCGCTGCCAAGTTTTTCTATTAACGCTTCACACCCATTTCTTTCTGCCTGCTTTATCTCTAACGCAGACTGAAGCTCGCGTACTTTCATCAAGGCACGATCAATTCGGCGCTGTCGAATCCTCACAAGTCGCACCAACTGCATATGCTCGGCACCAAAGCTCATGCCGTAACTTTCTCAAGCATTGCCATCGTCGTCTGAAATGGCGTTGGCTCATGGGCACTTTGCTGTAGCAGGTGTCGAATCAAAGGATATGCGTGAATAGCCTGATCGGCCTCTTTGTCTGCACCCTTTTGATATTCACCGACCTGAAGCAATAGCTCTACCTCCTTATATTTGGACATTAATTGCCGCACTCGTGAGGCGTTACGCCGATGCTGGGGTGTCGTCACATTGTGCATGACGCGACTGGCGCTGTTGAGGACATCAATGGCAGGATAGTGTGCAGCTGCCGCCAGCTTTCGCGAAAGAATGATATGGCCATCGAGCAAAGATCTGACCTCTTCCGTTACCGGATCTTCGCCCTCTTGCTCGTCCTCGGCCAACACGGTATAGATACCAGTGATATACCCTTTCTCATTATTTCCCGCACGCTCGAAAAGTCGCGGCAACTGCGAAAATACAGAAGGAGTAAATCCCCGTCGTACTGGTGGTTCGCCCAATGCAAGACCAACATCCCGCAACGCGCGCGCATAGCGCGTGACAGAATCCATCATCAGCAGAACACGCAGCCCTCTATCGCGAAAATATTCTGCAATCGCGGTACCCACTAACGCCACGCGACAACGTTCCAACGCCGGCCGATCCGAGGTCGATACCAGTACCACACTTTTGCGCAACCCCTCGGCGCCCAGGTTTTCATCAATGAATTCACGCACCTCCCGCCCACGCTCGCCAATCAGCACCACCACATTGACATCCGATTCGGCGCCGCGTGCCAACATGCCCAGCAGTGTACTTTTACCACCACCAGCGGTTGCGAAGATGCCAGCGCGCTGCCCCAGACCAAGCGTTAACAGGGAATCAATCGCCTGAACGCCGGTAGTGAACGACTGATTAACCGGCAGCCGCTGCATCGGATCAGGGGCGGCGCGATATAGCGGGGTTCGCTGGGTGTGCTGTGGCAGCGGTAAGCCGTCGAGAGGTTCGCCTTGCGCATCGAGCACACGCCCAAGCAATGACATGCCCACGGCCACGCTGGCTGCGCCATCGACGACCTCAACCTGCATGCTTGCCGACACGCCTTCCATCGGCCCTAGGGGATTCAGGAGGGTTACATGCTGCTTGATGCCCACCACCTCGGCAAGCATTTCGTATCCATTGGCGGGGTCGCGCAAACGACACAAGTCGCCAATGCGTGCGGGTACGCCGGTGACACGAATGAGCGTTCCCCACGCCTCAATGACGCGACCGACATAAGTACGCGGTTCGACCTGATTCAGCACATTAAGCAAGGTATCAGTCATGGGCGGTGGTGTGCTTTTGCTGTTGCGTCAGGGTGAGCTCGTATGCGCGCACAATTTTCTCGAAGCGATCCTGCATGCTGACGCTCACATGCCCATAAGGGGATTCGACACGGCATTCAGTGGGTGCCAAGCGATCATCGGTGGCAATATCCAGGTGCTTAATTTCCGGGAGTTTTTGTCGCCATTGTTCGACGCGGGCCAGCGATGCCGACTCCATGTCGGGATTCACGCAAACGCGGACATAATGCCGTTCTTGCACGGCACCTAGTGCTTCTTCAACGATGCTTTCCAACACCAGATCGGGTGAGAGCTGGGGTAATACACGTCGAAGCACCGCAAACACCAATTGCACAACTCGAGGCTCTGCTGCATCCAGGCAGAGCTTCGCCTCATGCTGCACGTGCACTAACGCCTCGGCAATGGCGCTGGCGATCGCTGCCTGTGCCGCTTGGGTACCCTGGTTGTAAGCTTCTTTCCGCACCGCCTGTGCTTCTTCACGGGCACGCTGCAGAATGCCGTTCGCTTCAGTAATGATCTCTGCCATTTGCTGCAGGTTAGCCACTGCAAAGTGAGGAATTCTGCGCGTTGTCGCTTGCCACTGCCAACGATCCTGTCCTTGCTCATTGCTGCCTGCGTGTGGAATCTCTGTCAATACGACGTGTGTCACTGAAGGCTACCTCGCAAGAATTTTCATGACAGTCCCATGGCCAAGCACAGGCATCGGTGGATTACATTGATAGCCCTGCCACCACGTTTCAGGAAACGCCAACGCCACACGCTGCACCAGCAATGGATGCTGTCGAGACGCAAAGCCAAGTAGCTCTTGATAGGCACATTTCATTAGCGATTGCGTCAATGCGGCATCGTCAATCCAACCGAGTGAAAGGTCATCGTCAAAATAAAATTCCTTTTCCGACGGCAAATTACCAACTTCTTCCCGCAACATTTTTTGATAAAGTGCAGAGCCCAACACTCGTCGCCACTGCAAAACTTGCACTCGCATAATCGCAAGCCTGATACTGGAAATGCGCGTGTATGCGCCCATTTCTATCAACCACGCACTGTTTTCAGAAATCGACATCGCCCACCAAGCATTGGCCTGCAACAGCTCGGCAGCAATGTCCAGTGCAGCTGGCGGCATGCTGAACATTTCAACCTTTGCCAGTCGTGATGCCAACCAACGCAGACCATAATCGCTGTTCTTCGCCCGGGTAAACAGCGCGACATCCATTTCTGGAATCCAGGAAGCATGCACATTAGCCAATGTAGCCTGAGTCAATTGAGATGCGAGTTCAGACACGACCTGGTAATTCGATTTTTGGTTTTATCGACGGGCGTTGACGATTTCGCCACCATTGCCCCATGCCAAAGCCACCGCCAAGCAATGCCAGAGCCGCCGCAAAGATCCCGCCATAAAACAAGCGATCATTCATCGCAGATGGGACGATGCTGGCTGGCGCTATTGCCTCACGCTGAAAGAATTTGACGGTGACGCGATTGATATCGTCCAACCCTTCAATGCCGTCAGTGACGATGGCCTTGATATCGGTTTCATAGCGCGACAGATCAAAGCCGGGCTTTTGAATGACAACCACCGACACCGATGCCGATTGCTGCTCATCGTCAAGCAAGGCGCGCTTAGGAAGCGCAACGTGCACCCGCGCAGAAGCAACACCATCCAGCTGCATGATGGTATTGGCCAACTCCTGCGACAAGGCGTAAACATAGCGGGCATGTTCTTCAACAGGTGAAGAGACAAATCCTTCTTTACGAAACACATCGGCGATCGTGGGCGCAGCGGTTTGCGGCAGGCCTTGCTCGTTTAACAAGGACATGGCATCGGGAATATGCTCGCCTGGCACCATCAATCGCCAGGTTTTTCCGTCTACAGAAGCCTTCTTTTCGGCGTTGATGCCCGCCTTCATGAGCACGGCCTGCATTTCATTCGCTTGTTGTTCGTTGAGATCTGAATACAGTGGTACTCCACCACACCCAGAAAGCAACACAACGACCAACATTAGTTTGAGTCGACGCAGGATCGAAACCATAATTTTACGACTGCTGACGAAAGAGTTGCTGGATACCATCAGAGGTTTTATTCGCCACATTGGCAGTCAACTCACTTTGAAACAAAAAATGATGCGCATGCATGGTCAGGTTCAACATTTCACCTGGTGTCATGCTCTGGCGTTCGGCGGAAAAACGTAAAGCCTCTACACTCAAGGATTCACTGTTGCCATTCAGCGATTGCAAGAATTGAAGTGCGGTTCGAAACCCTTGCGTGGGTTCTGCAGCATTCACACGAGTGGATAATTCCACCTGTTGCGTGGGCTGCGATGAACCGACGGCGTGGGCGGTTTGAGCGGCCTGATTCTGGTAAGCGTCATAGCGCGCAACATCAAAGACTGAAACGCTTGCAGGTGTAGGTGAGCGGGCGGGTGTTCCGCTCGAAACCAGGTCAAAGGTAACAATAGAAACACCGTCCACCATGGCACAATTCTCCTTGTTCTTCTACTTCTTGGAATCAGATTCTCGGAATCAAATAGTTGAGCAACAGCTACAGACTACTTGCGAGCAAGTGATTCCAAGGCCTGCCCCACGCTATTGGTTGAGGTAGAGGCATTGCTCGAAAGAAATTGCATTTTCAGGCTTTCGGCCGTGAGCAATGTAATGTTGGCCGGGGTGTCTTGACCTTGTCCGATAGACTCCGCCAGGCTCGTCACTTTGCCGGCTTGACCGTCGAGCACCGCTCCCCAGGCTTTCGACATCGCTTCGTACCAACTCCCCACTTCTGTCGTGGATGCGGTAGGCGGCACACCCGACGAACCGCCGGTCATAGATATGTCTGTCATGGTCGACGAAGTCGTATTGATTCGACTCATTTAAATTACCTCCCTTTAATTGTGAAATTTCCATCAATTGCTAATCAGTTCATGCGTCAAGAAACTTCTGCGTTAAAACAGCTCATGAACGCTCATCAAAGTCTCTTCTCCGCTCTCAGTTTCTACCAGAACAGCTTCTTTATCGAGAATGGAAACGAGACTGTATCCATTTGGCAATCTGGCTCCCGGATAATAACGCGATCCGTCAGTGACAACCAGATAGGGATCGCTACCAAAAATAATTTTAACCATTTTTGTATCACTGGCAGGCATATTCAGCGGTGCATCGGGCACTCGAACGTCCTCTACGATTGACTTGTTTACCACCTGAACACGTTTCAACCCGCGAATTTCTCTGACTGCTCGTGATTGAACGGCATTGGCTACACTTTTACCATCACCAAAATAGCCAATGACGTCGACCGTACCATCCTCTTGAAAGCGCGTTTCGGCTTCGATGCCAGACAAGCGCATGATGTCGCGCAAACTTGCAGCCATTCTGCGGCCTTCCTCCTGCGCAGTTTTCTCCTTTTTCTGCAGGTCTTCTGTATGTAGATCGATGTTTTTAAGATCTGCGGATGCGCGGTCTGAAACTTCACTTCCAAACAGAGACACCGCCATCACATAGGTTGCCGACGTGGAAAGCAACAAGCTGAGCGCGACCCACACATAATGGCGCAACACTGGCGGAAGCAATGCTCGCCTTTTTATCTGACTGGAGAACTGGATTTGCGTTTCACCCATTTTCAATTCACCCAGAGGAGACACCGTTCTTACGTTTCCCGCGGGAATATTGATGTCATTCCACTGGACTTCCGCTTCAAGGCTTCTAATGCACAACCGAGACTGCATTACGCCGATTAGACAGTGGTGAGCAGCGATACCCAGGTCGCCAAGCAGTAAGTCACAATCCTCTGCAGCCCCCAAAAGCAGCCATTCACCATCATGTATATTGTGAGCAGCCCCCGCATGCAGACCGCTTATAAATCGAAGGGTGACTGGCCTATTTTTTTGCTTGATATTGGCAACGCCACTGTAATCCCTGCTTT
The DNA here is from genome assembly GCA_964473645.1 of uncultured Moraxellaceae bacterium. Classification (GTDB taxonomy): domain Bacteria; phylum Pseudomonadota; class Gammaproteobacteria; order Pseudomonadales; family Ketobacteraceae; genus HdN1. Next base: position 97,893 of record CAYYPW010000017.1, on the reverse strand, counting down.
CCGCGACAATTTCCATATTTGTGTCCCGCTCAAAAAAGCGAATCACCCCAACGGGATGCTAACACCATCAATTTATCGCAATTGATGGTTCTTCGGAATCCTCTGATCTGCCTTGCAAACCATTTTCTTGATTTCCAACGGCAGGCGCACTTTGCGTCGACTCTATATTCAGTATTCGAGGTGAGATCAGGAAAAGCCGCTCGGATTTTTGTGATGCTTTTGTTTCAGTCCGAAACAGACGTCCCAACAACGGAATATCACCAAGAATAGGAATTTTTCTGGTTTGAGTGACGTTTTCGGTTCGTTCTAGCCCGCCCAATAGCAGACTGGTGTTAACTTCGATCACAGCTTGGGTACTTACCGCGTTACGAGTCACCGAGGGTGAATTTACGTTCGTGGTATCATCCAGAACGCCGTCTTCAGCAGTTATGATCAATCGAATCTGATTACTGAGTGCGTCTTCGATAACGTGCGGTGTGACGCGCAACACGGTGCCTGAAAACACCTTAAAAAGATCGACTTCATATGCCCCTTGAACTGGCACATAAACACTTCTACTGCTCTCCAGCACCGCCTCAAGATCGTTCAAGGTAACCACTTTCGGGCGTGATGCCACTTTAACGAACCCTTCGCGTTGCAGAAGGTTTAGTCGTGCCACAAACCTGTCTTCATCGCCGATAATCGCCCCCATTTGCAAGCCGGGCAATTGCTTCATAGGAGCAACGGAATCCCCTGCAATCACTTCTAGAAAGTCTGCTTTTGTACCCGATGTACCATTGATGACTTCGTGCGTACCGCTGGCATAACGCCAATCGACGCCAGCCTTACGAAGTTTGTCCGTGTTGACATCAATGATCGTGGCTTCGATCTCAATGACTTGTGATGGTACATCAAGTTTGCGAATCAATTCTTCATAAAGTGGCATTGACTCTACCCGATCCCGTACAATCACGGCGTTACGCTGTGGATCGGCCACTATTCTTGCTACGGATTCGTCACCCAGCGGCGAAACCTCCGGAATATCTGTCAATTCACCCCACTCATCATCAATTTCAAGATCAAGCATTTCGAGTCCGTTAGCATTCGCAGATTGCGTCGCTGTGGGTATGGGCGGTGGTACTGGCGCTCGCCCATTTGGCTGGGGAGCAACATTTTTTTGCACGTTCCCAACACCTGCAAGCCCTTGGCCCCGCACTGAACTTGCTCTGGCCGGCATGGATACATCGGCGCTGGCGAACATTCGCTGCGAATTGCCTCCATTTTGTACTAGCTGACGCAAAACAGTGGCAACACCGGGTATCGTGACTTGTCTACCACCAATGACAAAAGCCCGATCGGATGCCCAAGCATGCCGCAATGGCATGTAACGAAACACCAGGAATCGCGCATCACGCTGGACAACAGCTGCAAACAATTGCTCGACTTGTTCGATGTAACGCGGCACTCCACTAATTTCAATCAAATTGGCAACAGTATCTACTCGTGTTTTATTAATTGAATCGTCTAGCTTCATTCTTTGTAATGCAACGTTCAATCCCGATGCACGATCGGTTGGCAGAGGGTGAAAACGGTTGACAATCTCATGCGTCATATAAATGAAAGCTATCGATCCATCGTAGTAACTTATGAGCTGATTGGAATTGAGGATACTGGTAAAGATTTCGGCAGGTGAACCTTCCCTGATACCATTGAGGGTACGTTTATCAGCTTTCAATTGCGTGCTCATGACAACGCGAAAGCCATTTTCAGCAAAAAAATTCTCTATAAAGCGTGGCAATGGCTCGGCGCTTAATTCGTAGCGTATATTGGCGTTGTTCGAGAATGGAATCTCACGTGCATGACCCATGGCACCCGCTAGCATTATCCATATTATCAAGAGCCATCCCATGCTCTTCAACTTCTGCATTTCGAAAATTCCTTATTTTTACTGCATCAGCCAACGCAACGGACAAGCGCGTTCACTAGAGATTGATGTGTCCCATCGACTCCACGCGTACATCTCCCGCCAGCTCTAGATAAGACAGTACAGGCATGGAAAAATATTCTTCCTCAAGCAAACGACGCACGTGTCGCCGAATATCACTAGAACACAATACAACTATGGTGCTCCAGTGTTCCGCCAAGCGATCACGATGCGAGCTCATCACTTCCATTAATTGCTTATAGAGACCTGGGTCGATTGAAAATTGACCATTATTGGAGTTGCGCATCGATTGATGGAGTGCATCTTCGACATCAGGATGCACCAGCAATACACGCAAATTTCTGTTTTCGTCAGTGAAGCGATCACTGATCTGGTGCTTTAACGACACGCGCACCATTTCAACAATCAAGGTTATATCTTTCTCGCGCGAACCCGCGTCAATGATGGCTTCATAGAGATCACGAAGATTCCTAATCGGAATACACTCCTGTAACAATCTACGCATGATCTCGGCAAGTCGTTGCGGAGCGACGAAACGGAGCATTTCTTTAATCAGGTCAGGATAATCTTGGTTGGAGTTGTTAATGAGGTCGGCAGTTTCCTGAATCCCGAGAAAAAATCCCAATCGCCGTAATAGAGCCGCTCGAATGCCAGCAGTGAATGTCTTTTCGATTTCCTCGTTAACAAAGCTGGAATCCACGGTTCCACACCACAAACGCACACCATGCGCCTCGAACCGATATCCCATGGGGGCAAGCTTTTCATCAATTTGCACATGCGACCTGGGGATTGGTACGCCGTATTCCTCACGCACCTGCGAGATAACAGCATTCACCAAGCCGAAAATGACCTCGAAGGAAAGCCTGTTTTTCAGATCCGACGCAATTGCGAAAGTAACGGGCGCAAGCGGAGGCATGGGTTCGGACGTCGTTCCTGTAAATGCAGGTGCATCGACGGTTTCTGGCTTTCCGAAAGGAAGGCGTTGCCGAATACTTTGAAAATTATGTCGCCATGCGCTGTACCCCAGTAGGAGTAAAGCCATGATCAAGAAAATGGGCCAAGGAAACCCAGGCACGAACATCAGCAACAATGAAAGTATGCCACCGATTATCACGACCTTAGGATAGGAGGCAATTTGGCTAGAGATGGCTGCTCCCAGATTCCCCTCGGTATCTTCGCTCGCCGTACGCGTAATAATCAACCCGGCTGCAATGGAGGTCAATAACGCAGGTATCTGTGCGACTAGCCCATCGCCCACTGTCAAGACGCTATAGGTTTCTAGTGCTGTTCCGATATCCATTCCCCGTTGCATCACGCCAATCGTCAACCCACCCAGAATGTTCACGATCAGGATCACTATTCCCGCAATGGAGTCACCCTTGACGAATTTCATCGCGCCATCGAGACTGCCGTGCAACTGACTCTCCAGTTCCAGCATTTTTCGCTTGTGCTTGGCTTCACTCTTGTCGAGCAGACCGGAACGCAGATCAGAATCAATCGACAATTGCTTGCCCGGCATTGCATCCAGTGAGAATCGTGCAGCGACTTCTGCCACCCGCTCAGAGCCCTTGGCAATCACAATGAATTGCACGACCGTGATGATAATGAACACCACGATTCCCACCACTACGTTTCCACCCACCACAATGCGGCCGAAGGTTTCAATGATCTCCCCTGCATCGGCCTCAAGCAGAATCAGACGCGTGATGGCGATCGACAACGCCAGCCGAAAAAGTGTACTGAGCATTATCACGCTGGGAAAACTGGAAAACGCAGTGACTGACGGGATGTAAATGGCGAGCAGCACCAGACCAACGCCAATTAGAATATTTAGCGCTACCAGCGTATCAACCACCCACAAAGGAAGCGGAAGAATCATGAGCGCAATGATCATGACAATGGCAGCCGCCAACACCAGATCACTGTAGCTTCGCTTGGAAGACGCAAACAGCGAGTCTGAACGGTAGAAGGATTCTTCCTTGGACATTAACGACATTTCCTTCCCTGAAATCTTCTTAAGATTGCATCGAACTACCAGAAATTGATAACAATTCCTTCACTCGGGCCGACTGCAGGTTTCGTTTGAACCCGACAAATCTTGAACTTTGGTACCAACTCCATTTAATCCAACGCTGCCACTAACTGAGCATAACAACTGTATTTTGTGGGAAGTAACGCCTAGCAGCATTCGTTCTCCAGCCATTTCAATTAGTACCACCTGTTCACGCTGCCCCAAAGGAAGTCTCTGAATCAATCGAATTCCTTCGCCACCAATACTACGGCTTTGCTGAAGACGCAACCCAATAGTGACAAGAACTGCGGCACTGATCATGAATAACGCCAGATATAGTGCAGTAGACAAGGCATTTTCATTCATTCCGCTAACCTATGATAATGTAGACGCCCAATGCTGCAACGCAAACAGCGACAAAAGCATAGCCAAATAGAACGCTGGATCGAAAGGATTTTTTTGGTAAATTTTTCTCGGTTTGTATATTCAATGAATATCGGGGTAAGCAGACTTCATCTCGAGCACAATCCTATCCAGACATAAACAGCGCGTATTTTTGAAGTCAGTTCAATTCAAATATTGGAAGCTCATTTCTGTTATTTCAGAAATGACAAATAAACGGATTGCGGAAGAATACGGTTGAAATTGAAATACTGCACGCGATATATTGCCTGCGTTCCTGGATCAAGCCCGCTTTGCGGCACTATTTGACGTGTGTCTGTCTATATAAAGACCTGGCACGCCCGACACCAACGCTAATGTGCCGTATCCCAGAGCGGGTATGTAAAAGAAATTACGCTGCATTCAAGGAAGAAAGCAATGACATCAGCCTCCTTTTCGACCGCCTCATTCTTCGATACCTTTCCTGTTTCGGATAAGGAGACGCAGAATGCGTTGCTCATATCGACAGAGGTGTTAGAGGCATTACCCCTTGCATGCGCGATATTCGACACATATGGTGGAATTATCTGTGCGAATACGCGATTTCACGCCCTCACGAGTCAGCATACACACCAGCCTGAAACCAACAATTGTTTCGTCCACGAACTCTATGCTCAGTTGGCGCAGTCACTTGAAATGCCACCAGGCGGCCAAAGGCAGTATTTCAGCAAAGAGGCTCGTTCACAAACCCTCGATGTAACTGCCAGAAACGGACAAAAATTCACCGCAGATATATCGACCCTGCCTGTTGCAGATGGCGATACTCGCCATCTCGTTTTCCTACAGGAGTCTTTGCAAGAGCCGCACGACATGCATCGTCAGCGCAACCTTCATGCACGTTTATTACATGCGACGCGAACCCAATCTGTTGGTGAAATGACCACCATATTGTCGCATGAGCTCAATCAGCCACTGGGGGCTATCGTTAATTATCTCGATGCTGCACAAAAAATTCTGGAATCTAGCGAGAGGGTGCCTGTTCGCGCAAAAGAAGCCCTGCGACTGGCGCAAGCACAAGCATATCAGGCAGGGGCAGTCGTAACGCGAATTCGTGAATTTGTATCGTCTCGACAAACCCACCTGGAACCTTGCGAAATCGGCTCGTTGATACGCAATTCACTTGAACTATTGCAATGGGAATTGCAAAAACTCGCCATTAAATGTGAGCTCGAGATTGCCGACGATCTTCCCCTCGCGAACATTGACAGCATCATGCTTGGACAGGTATTGACCAATTTGGTAACTAACGCCATTGATGCGATGCAAAGCACGCCCCAATCCTTGCGCCGACTTTGGATCAGCGCAACGCTAGATCTAGAGCAACGAATTGTTGTTCGCGTACGGGACACCGGGGCGGGAGTATCGCCGTCCGATCAAAAAAATTTATTTAAACCTTTCTTCACCACCAAGCCCAAAGGGATGGGTATTGGTTTGTCGATTTCACGATCAATATTAGAGCTGCACGCGGGCAGCCTCTACCACGAGGCCAACACAGACCGTGGTAGTTCATTCTGCTTTACACTGCCCACCCAATTAGGATGACGCTCTGATGCAGAATTTGAATGTTCTCCTTGTCGACGACAACGACGCCTTTCGACATTCAACGGCTTGGATACTGGAAGGGGCAGATATCCAAGTGCAGGAATTCGAGTGCGGTGCAGCGCTGCTTTCTTCCCTAGAAAATACTCCTGCCCCTCCCTGTTGCTGCATTGTCACCGATATGAGAATGCCAGGCTTGAATGGGCTCGAACTCATGGACGTGCTGCATAAGCATCATGTCGATATGCCTGTCATCCTAATTACTGGCCATGGAGATATCCCTCTGGCAGTGGAAGCCATGCGCCGTGGCGCGGCGAGTGTGCTGGAGAAACCGTTTGATGGTGAATTACTGGTCGCGACTATTCGCGCTGCTCTAGCTGAACCCGGCGCACGTCTGAAAAACCCGGCAGAGGCCCGCGCCAAGCTGGAACGTTTGACTCCACGCGAACGGCAAGTGATGGATATGGTTTGCCTAGGCCACCTCAGCAAAACCATAGCAGACAAGCTTGGCATCAGCGTTAAAACGGTAGAGCTACACCGCGCCAATATAACGGCCAAGCTAGAAATAAAATCAGTTCAGGAATTGGTACGTATCAACCTGGGGTATGAATGACGGCCTCCTGCGATACTTCACATGCGATCACTTTCTCTGATTGGCAGTTATTGTCAATTGGTGACCTTCTGCCCGCTCAGAAACTTAGCGAGACACACGTCGGTATGAGTCAGGCCTTTCATGCACGAACGCGACGTTGTTCGACGGTTGTTGGCGCGCAAGTATTCGATTGTGAATGGGCCTTTGAGGAACGCTACGCAGACACCTATATCACCTTACAAAGTCATGACGCTGAGCTGTGGGTTTCCGTTAAATCCAAGCCATCACATGCACCAATAAGCGAACGTGGATGGTGGGAGTATAGTGGCGATGTGCGCTGGGTCGCATGGGGAATTGAACACGATACCTTGATTTCGATTTTTCAAAACCTGCTAGGTGTAAAACTGCATCCCACAACGTCAATCACTGCACCAACGACCATGGAACCATGCTTAAACTTGTCTTGGCGTTTTATCAGTGATAACACAAAGTTTGAAGGTACCGTGTTGGTGGGCACGACCATGCTAGCGCGATTGCTAGCAAATAGCCATTGGGACAACGAATGCCTACAAAAATTTCGCTGGCAACTGCAAAGCACGCTCAATATTGAGATGCCAATGGGCGAAATTTTTGTGTCAGATCTGGCTGCGTCGGGAACAGGGGATTTGTTGCTGATTGGAAATGCGCAATCAGCCCACAATTTCGTTACTGTCAGGCTGGGATCGACAGACCACTATTGGGTCGCAACCCCTAATGATCGACGTTATACCCTTTGTTCCGGCCCTTTAAAACGTCCTATGCGGAAAACTATCATGGCTAACGAACAGCACATACATCCGTCACCTATTGAAGAGAATTCAACACAACAAAAGAGTTTTCTGTCGATAGACCAGCTGACCATTCAGCTGGCCTTGCAATTAGGTGAAATTGAAATCCCATTGGGCGAGCTAGAGCAATTACAGCCAGGTTATGTGCTTACACTGCCGCACTCTCCTGCGCATCTCAAACCCACGATTTTGGCGAATGGACAAGTGATTGGTCGCGGCGAGCTGGTCACCCTGGGCAATCAATTAGGGGTTCGTATCACCGAGTGGAAAAATAATGGACTTTAATGCTCTCAGCCCAGGTACGATTGTCCTCATTGTCGTGACACTCACCCTGGCTCCCTTTATTGCTGTCATGGTGACCGCATTTACAAAGCTAGTGGTGGTATTGAGCTTGCTGCGTAATGCTTTGGGTTTACAGCAAACACCTCCTAATGTCGTGCTGAATGGTCTCGCCATCATTCTATCACTGTATGTTATGTATCCTGTACTGATACAAACACAGTCGCTCATTGGTGCTCGCATGAACGAAACCCCTGACCAGAAAATGACGGTAGAGCGCATGCTGGATTTGGCCAATGTTGGCAAACAGCCTTTGAAGGATTTCCTGATTCGGCATTCGAGCGATACGGAGCGGGAGTTTTTTCTTCATAGTGCACAGCGGCTGCTCCCAGAAGACAAGCGTAGCGAAATTGCGAATGACGATTTTCTTGTCGTTATTCCCGCTTTTACGGTCAGCGAGCTGAGTGCGGCATTTCAAATCGGCTTTCTAATATTTTTACCCTTTCTCATCATTGACCTGTTGGTCTCAAACATATTGATGGCACTGGGGATGTCGATGATGTCACCGACTCAAGTATCGCTTCCATTCAAGTTGCTACTCTTTGTTTTTATTAGCGGATGGACCCAGCTTATACACGGTCTGGTGCTGACCTACACGTGAGGGATTGCTGATGGACTTTGTCGTTGTGCAACTGACGCAAGAAGCGCTCTGGCTCATGCTGTTACTCTCGGCTCCTTTTATTCTGGGTGCGGCGGTCATTGGTCTGCTGGTTGCCTTTCTGCAAGCCATCACCCAACTACAGGAGCAGACGTTGGCGTTTGCCGTAAAGCTTGCCGTTCTCTCGGTGCTGCTCTTTCTTTCGGCGGGTTTGGTGGGGGAAACGCTTTACCAGTTTACCGCTCGAATTTTCTCAAGTTTCCCAACGCTGGTGGGAACGTGAGCGCAGAATCACTCTTCTCTGATTTGCATCAGCAGTTAATCGCAGTAGCGATCACGCTTCCTCGTCTCGGCACGGCGATGCTGATATTGCCGCTATTTTCACAAGAAACCGTGCCTGTCATGGTCAGAAACAGCCTGATCGTAGCGTTGGCCTTTGCGATTTTTCCAGTAGCGGTTTCTACTACCGTTGTTGCCGATTTAATGGTGGTAGATTGGCCTTTCATTCTATTAAAAGAATGCCTGATTGGTGCGGCCATTGGATTTTTGTTTGGTTCCATTTTCTGGGCTTTGGGCATGGCCGGGGCGATTATCGACACGCAGAGTGGTGGCAATATGGCTAACATCATTGATCCCATTCAAGGTCACCAAACGGCGCTGATCGGTCAGCTACTGTCGCGATTTGCGGCGTGGTTGCTCATGGCCAGTGGCGGTTTCATGATCTTTCTTGATCTGCTGATGAGCAGCTATCAAGTGTGGCCAATCGTTAAATCATTACCTGAACTACCAGCCAAGGGTGCACTACTTTTTATTGAAGAATTTGGCTACATCATGACGTTCGGTTTACTACTCGCTGCACCAGCAATCATAGTGCTGGCGATGATTGATCTCGGATTTGGTTTGGTAAACCGTTACGCTCAAAATTTCAATATCTCCGGGATATCTACATCGATAAAATATTTTGTGGGAATTGGGATGATATTGTTGAGCCTGGGATTGATGGTCGAATTGGTATTGAAAAAAATTGGTGAAAATCAGGATATTCTTAAACGCCTGGAATCTACGCTACTTCATTCTTCATAAGCGTTCAGCAATGAGTAGCCACTGGGAGACGACAATAAATTCCTGGCACTTTTATATAATGATTGTGACGTACTACTTCGATCGTAATCCTTCAATAAAAGTAGTGCGATAGCTACAGTTACATGGGTTCATATGAAAAACGACGGCACCTTAAACGGCGCCGCTGCCTCCAATCCCCATCAATAGTGATAGGGACTACAATCAGAACTTTACAGTAGCCCCGGCCGAAAAAATCTTAACATCACTGCTGAAAGTTTCGTACTCGGCACGAATTTTGATCATTCGATTCAGATCAAACTCACCGCCAACACCAAAACCAAGCTTGAATTCCTTATCGGAGACTTCAGTCAATTCACAATACATAATACGGCGGGATGTGTAGCAATTATCAGGCACATCCGCCTTGTAATTATGCCAGGCCACGTTGGCTTTTCCGAGAAAGCTAAACTGGTTTGAAACGGGTATTCTCGCGACTGGCGACGCAAATAGCACGTTATCGATAGCTTCTAGCTCGGTATCCCCGAAATCATCGGTGGATCTCACGCGTGCGTACCCAGCTTCAATAGCGAAATTCTTGTTAATGGTAATCCCGCCATAGGCCTTTCCACCCAGTTCGCGGTCATAATCACTGAACTCCCCCAATCCCAAGCTGCCTCCAGCATAGAACGGAGTTCCAGCCAGGGCATTGCCAGACATCAGGAGAGTTGTTGCGATGAATATCGATTTTACTGTTTGCATCCTTGAGTTCCTTCTTTCCTTGTTACTACCTACATCAAACATCATCGGGCGCGAGTGCGCACTCGAATCCGATACTTCGCCAGGATCAAATAGTTTCACCTTGACCCTGGCCTTGTACGACAGCAATTACGTGCGTGTCACCTGCAGTGAATAGTCGCTGGTAGTGGCTGCTGTATCATTGGCAAAAACCAGGATATATACTTTCGACTGTGTGGCGTCTTTTCCGGACAACGTTATGAACTCGTCTATTCCCGGACCAGATTCGCTTGCGTCAAGGAGTTGCATTTGGGTGCCTACCACCTGAAATACAGCAAGATCGAGATTATTCCCGCCAAAATTCGACAATGACACCTCATAGGATGCCGAACTGGACGTTGTCATTGCATACAGATCTACATCATCGGTTGCGCTATTGACAGTACCCTGCACTTTATCACCTACACTCAGCTGGTTTTCCTGACCGACAGAATTGTTGGGCTCATTATCTGACGCTGCACCTCCTTGCGGAGGAGTACCAGGATTGGTAGGTCCTGAGTCGCTTACCTTGGTGCCGGTATATTGCGCGTTGCCGCTCCCTGCATTACCACCCGCTTTTGGCTGACAGGTGTAAGTTTCTTCACCGGTAAATGTCGTTTCATCGAAAACATAAGTGGTTTTACTATCGTAAATGTATTCATCATCGGCATCTTCTTCCAATTCGGTGAGCGTATTGCCACTCAAGGTACCTTCGATAAAGACGTCGCCTTTAGTATCGTGAAACACTAGCTTGTCGCTGGACAGCGTAGCATCCAACTCCATATGGTATGTTTTTTCTTCAAGTCCACAGGAGTTGGGGCCCATTGTGTATGACACTTTCCAGCGGCCATTGAGGTCCCCTGGCTCGCCCGTACTGGTTTGGTCGGTGTCGGTTTGGTCGTCCACAATGGCGCGATTACCCCCCTTCTTGCCGCCACCGCCACATGCAACGAGCGCCAGAGATAACGCCAATGCGACTAGCCACTTGCTTCTGTCGTTAGTTGAAAAGGTAAACGGGCTATTGTGTGTCATATATCCTCCTTGATAATGCACAATCCGATACCGAAAGTTTTGAATTAACGGATCTCATGATTATCGGGGTTGTCATTGATTTGCAGCTGACGGAGGGTACAGCACGAAAGCCAGGGTCGGTACTAGGGATAGCCCTAGGTAAAGAGCCAATACTGAGAAAACACCTATTTGAAATCTAACAAAATTACAAATCCACTCAGTAGAACGAAAAAATAGCACTAACATCCTACTGAGTGGCATCAATAACTACATCAACCCCAACTACTTCCTTCATACCAACGACTACATCACCCCCAACAATTACCTCAACCCCAACTGTTGCTCCAGATCTACCACTTTGTTCTTGAGCTGATCCAATTCTACCTGCTTTTGCATCACCGCAGGGCTGTCTTGATTCTTGATATCCTCCAGCTCTTTAGTGAGGTCAGCGATTTCCTTTTCTATTGCCTGATTGCCCTTCGCTTTGGTTTTCAATTCACTCAGCAAAGCGTTTAACGAATTCGTCAACGCAGCATACTCCGTGCGTTTTCCTTTCAACTCTTTACTGACTTCACTCTTTTCCTTTTCGACAGCGTTATAAACATCGCGAAACATCACATTCATTTTTTGCTCATCAAGCACCAATTTCTCCAGCTCGACGACACGCCCGCCATAAACGCCCGACGAATCACAAGCTGCTTTCCGAATGAGACTGGCATCACGATTGGAGGGATCACAATCCTGTGCGGTGACAGCACACCCCCCCAGTGCCATCAAAGTCACACCCAGAGCTGCATTAATAGCCTTTCGTATCGTATTCATGATCATTATCCTAACTGTATCGCAGAGCGTTGTTTGTAGAGCTCATTGATTTCCGTTTCAAGCGATGCCACTTGCTGATTCAAACGATTGATTTCAACATCCAGCACATCGACCCGCGCACCACTGGCGCGCTCTGCTGCAGCGACTTCACGCCATTGTTTTTCACGTGATTTCAGATCGGCCAACGATTTTTTCAAATATTGTGTATTTGCATCGATCTCTGCAATTTGTTTTTGTGCTTGTGATTTGTCGACTTTTTTCGCTGCAATATCCTTTTTTATTTGTGCGATTTGCTGGCGATCTTCGGCCATGACTGAGCGTGCTGTCTGCGTAAGACTTTGCAATTTGCGATTGTCTTCACGCACGTCGTTAAGCATCATATTCAAACGTTGTTCTTGATTGGAATATTCGCTGCGGCGTTGATCCAGGTAGTAGTTCACACCCATGGCCACACCGCATCCCGCTACCGCCGCTTTTAGCATGCAGTTTTTCTTGTCGCTGGGGTTACCTAATTGGCAACCCAACACCCCCACGAGCGCACCGCCCCCACAGGCTTGCCAACCCGATTTACTGAAAAACTGTGCGCTATCATTCTCCGTCAATCGCGGATCAGCTTGCCCAGGCGCCTGCGTGCCATAGCCATTCGAGGGCGTGGCAGAGTATGACGACGTAGCAGCAGGCGGTGGCGCGGTACCATCCATTCTTGGCATAGAGTAAATATCGCATCCGCTTGTCATCAGTACCAACGCGCTAGCGAGGGCGCCATTGCCGATACGCTGAGCGATAACCTTCACCCCGGCCTTTTCACACCCAATTTCAACACGTTTTTCAACCTGTGTTTTGAAAAAATTTACGAAGCCGCGGGGGGAATAACGCTTGGCCATGGTGTTCTCCTTATCGCGATGCAGATATCGCATGGTAATGCCTATTAAATGGATTTGCAGGCTTCCAGCCACTCCTGGCGGGAAACCTTGCCAGATTTCAAGTACCCCTGCAGGTTACTCCAATGAGTATCAAGATAACTGCGAAGATTGTTCTTGCTACGCGCTGTCATTTGTTGTGCCGTCACGCTGATTTGTGGCTCGACTTGGGCTTTATCGTAGATTAGACCAGCATCGACCACGGTGTCAGCGTAATAATTCAACATGAAATCCAGTACTTTTTTATGCTCGTCGAGCTTTTCCTTGCGGGTTTTGCAGCTGTCTGACGGTGCGGCCGCACCTTCGCAGTTTTGGGCATGATGTTTGGCAAGAAAATCATAGAATTTACCGTCATCTTTTAGCTTGGTGCACAAGAATGCCCCCAGTTGCAGCGAGGCGCGAATCGCCTGATCCCGCTGCTCATCCCGTGCTTGAATGTTCGCGCGCAGTTCACCGCGTAATTTTTCCAGTTGTTTCTTGACGGTATCATCCTGCGTGCCGGCGGCGATATCGTTCAGCTCCGCTACAGGATCTTTACTTTTGTCTGAGGCGCCGGTTTTACCGCCTGCTTGTGCGCCCAGTTTGTTCCACTCTTTTTCAATTTGTTGTACACGCTCGCGGGAAGTGAGCGTGGTGGCAACCATGGCGAGGCGAATGCCAGTGGTTTTCAGTTTGTTCTGGGCATCGTTGCTATAGTAGGGCTGTTCCTGGCGTTGGGCAGTGCGCAGCTCGGCTTGTGGCGTAAGATAATTGCCACCACGCACGACATAGCCGCCCGCTTGTCCATGCAAACGATCGAGCTTGTTAATACGGAAAGCATCAAACATCATTTCATCGACGTTACCGAGAATATCGTGCAGACCGACCGGGTTGGGTTTCAGCAACCCGCTTACTTGCAGTTTACCGTTGGCCGATTGAGCACCGGCGAACCACGCATAATCGTTCAGCCCCTCGGGCATCGGAAAGCGCATATCGCGAAATTCGGCAGGCGATACAGCAAGGCCGCCGCGCGCCGCAAATTCCCACTCTACTTCGGTAGGCAGGCGTAGAAAGCCGGCAACGCCATCCTCTTTGGGCAGCTTGCCTGCGGCGTTTTTGCGCAGCCAAACATTGTATTTATCCGAAAAGCTCACCGCATCAAACCAGCTGATCCCGCTTTGCGGCAGACGTGTTTTCATCGCAGGCGTCGGACACGCATCCGCCATGACAGCCTGATACTGCAATTCGGTGACCTCGTATTTTGCCAGCAGGTAATAACGGGCGGGTTCAGGTTTGGTGACAGTAAAACTGCCCGCAATATGGGCTGGGTGCGATTGTTCAATGTAGCCCCACTCGCCGCCGTCCTGCCCCACCGTGATGGCATAGTCATCCAGCGGTTTGGCCAGCGGCACCTTGATTTGGCGGAACGCCATGGCGCCCTCACAGGGCATGGGAAGGACGACATCGTCAGGCGCCGGGCTTGGGTTGTAGTATTTCTCCTCCCAGGCCATGGCGGGCAATGTGGCCAGTGTGAGCGCCATGAGCGCGCTTAGGCAGGCGGATATCTTCAGCAAGCCTTGTGAACCTGCATTTACAGTAATCGATTGTGGTGACTTAAATGTCCCGCAGACTTTCTGCTGGTTGGATCTGAATTGCACGAAGACCTCCTATTCCCGACACCAGACTGGCAATGAACAAGGCACTGACGAAGGCCAATGCGATATGACTGTTTTCAAGATGACAGACGAATGCACCCTCTGCCAGATTCGCGCCCAAGGCCTGATTGAATACACGGCTACCCACCAGATAAGTCGCATAGCCCGCGAAGAACGCAATGCCGGTCAACAGGCTGGCCTGTGCCATGATGTAAGCCGCCACCGCCCCGCGACGAAACCCCAGCAAACGCAACAGCGCCAGATCCTTGCGCTTGCGGTCGATATTGGCAAGAAAGGCGCCGATCAATGAGGCGATACAACCAAGCATGGCAGTCCATGCGATAACGGAGAATATCAGTGTCAGCACTCTATCAATGGCCTGCACCGATTCAATTTCATGGGCACGGGTGGTAACTTCAATATTGCGTTCCTGTAGCCAGTCGGCCAGAGGGGCAACAGATTCCAACGATTTGGCGTAAATACGTGCACGGGCAAAGCGTTGTCGCGTCGCGGTGATTTCCAAGCCAGTGTCATTGCCAAACACGGGTACTTTCAAGCCATCGCGAAAGTTCTCCATCGCAATTAGCAAGTCCAGCGTGACCAATGCAGCCGGCCGCGCAAATCGGCTTTCGGGCAGCACGCCGATCACAGTCACCGTCAACTGACCGCGTTCATCCACACCATCGAGTTTGCGCTGAACCACAAGGCGCACGTTATCGCCAGGGCTAACCTGCAATTTTTTGGCAGCATTGGCACTTAACACTACCTCCGTCATTTGTTGCGGTGGCGTAATCTGGGTGCTCGCACCGGTCGCGATGCTGGCACCTTGCAACAGGGGATCGCCAAGGCCACTGGGAATGATTTCGCTGTCGGTCGCAAAACGCTGGGCATCCCGCACTAAATCAGCCTGGGTATTGAGCGAGCGTGTCAAAGGGGCGACAAAGCCGGTGTTTGGCTGTGCGGCGAGCGTATCGATCCAGCGTTGATCAAAATCTCCATTGCCCAGCATTTTGATTTCGAGATTGCGGGGGTCGCTCAGCAGATTGTCACGTAATTGCGATACCACACCATGCTTGAGACCAAACAACAACAGCAATGGCGCAATCACCGCAATCAAGGAGGCAATAATGCAAAGCGAGACATTGCGATCAAACCATAGATCACGCCCTGCCAGTTCCAGCAGCAAGCGCAGGCGGGGGCGCACTTCATGCGTCACGAAACACCGTCCCTAGCGCACTGGCGCGCTCATTTCGGGCGTTATCCGATGGCGAATCAGGGACACCCACAATATTGCGAATCGCACAGTCGCGCACCAGATCCCAATCATGCGTAACCAGCAACGCAGCAATCTGAAAGCGTTGCACGATATCGATAATCAGCTCGAATAATCGCCGCGCTTGAATCGGGTCAAGAGCTGCGGTCGGTTCGTCAGCCAGCAGCAGATCGGGCTGGTGAGAAATCGCACGCACAAAAGCGACGCGCTGGCGTTCACCAATGGACAATTGTCGTGGCATTTTATTGAGTAAATGACCGAGATTAAGACGTGCGACGGCTTCGTCGACCCATTCGCTGGTTGATGCCAGCCCACACAGACGACGAGGCAGCACGATGTTTTGTCGCACATTTAAAAACGGCAGCAGACCACCGGTCTGTAATACAAATCCCAGCCGTTGTGCACGCAGGCTGGCCAATGCAGCCTGTTCATCGTGCAACAGGAGTGCTGCCACATCAGTGACGGCGTTATCCGTGCCGGTCAGCGTATAGGTCTGCAATCGATCAGGCGCAAGCACCAGCCCGATCATTTCCAGCAAGGTGCTTTTACCACAGCCGCTTGGGCCGGTGATGGCGGCCACTTCTCCCCGCATGAGCGTGAAACTGGGCAACACCACCCGATACCCCGCTTCACTGCCTTGCAGGGTTTTGCCGCGATCGATTTCCATACCTTCGATGCGCAACACAGGTAATCCTCAGGGCAGCATTTCGAGCGGAACCGGGTAGACATGCTCGCTTGCATCACTGCCTTCCGCCAGCGATACCCAGCGATCAGCATCGGCGTTATAACGCTTGTAATACTTAAGTTTGGTATTGAGATTGCGAATGAATTTTTCCTGATCGAGACCATCCCAGCTTTTCCAGGTATCTTCATCAAGACTCAACACCGTGCTCTTGTACGGAAGGTCTTCGAGATATTCGCCCATCAAGCCAAGCTCAGCGAGTTTTGACGAGGTTTTCTGATCCAGTTGATTGGGGTCTTTGCCCATGGTGGCCGCCACCGAGCGTAATTGTTCGAACATTTTTGAGGGCGAGATCAAGCCTTCATTGGCAGCATCGGCAATCTGCTTAACGACATCACTCAAATCACTGAGTTGGCTTTTGGTGAGCAATACCCGCACTTCCGTCGTCGGGCGATTTTGATCGACCAGATCGCGATCGCTGATCCAGGCTTCGAATACCGGGGGGGCCACGGTGTTGGTGACATCACCTAGATAGGCTAATTGCATGGCGTGGCCCAGGAGCGCAGCATCTTTCAGCAAGGGCTCTTCTGTGGCTTTGGAAGGCGCCGTCTTCTTATCGGCCGACTTGCCATAGTTTGGATCTGCGCCGAGCGCACTGCCCGCTGCCATTTCGCCGCTGTAGGCAGCTTTCACCTGACTGGTAATGGCTGCGGCCAAGCTATCAACCTTTTTGCCAAACGCATCGACGTTGCCGGCTTCCACCGGATAATACAGCGGCTTATGAAGATAAGCGTTATTGGAAAGATCGGTATATTGTTCTTCGGCGGACGCATGATTCTTGGCACCGTCAGGTGTTTTCAAATGTAAGGCATACAACGCCACACCACGATGCTGAGCTTCCAGGCGCACTTGCTCGGGATTTAACCCCGTTGCGGACAAGCCACTCTCCCCTGTCAACGCCCCCGCATCGGTAATCAATACCAGATAACGCCCGCCGTATTCATGCCAGTTCACTTCATCGAGTGCCTGCATGACGCCGGCCAGTGAATCTTCGTCAAACAGTTTGCTCGACACGCTGGCCGGTTTCAACGATGACACTTTCGCCAGAAAATCCTTGCCGTCCTTTACCGTTGAGGGGTCAACGTACATTTTGCTCACGTATTCCAGGCCGGGAACGGCCTTGGTGCTGGAACGAAAGGCGACCAATCCGAATTTCACCTGCCCGAGTAGATTTTCCTGTTCAATGTGGGTGTACACTTTTTCGATGGCTTGGCGGGTACGATCAATATAGGGCCCCATCGATATGGTGGAATCAATGACGAATACGACAGCGGCTGAAAACCCTTTCAGGCGATTGGCCGCCTCTTCGTCGGCGGCTTCTTTCGCCGCTTTATCGTTATTCTGGGCGGCATCATTTTTACTGGTTTTATCGGGCGGCGCGCTGACCGATGCAACGTTCAATAGGCGCACTTGAAAGCCCTTTTCTGTCAGTACCTCTTCGGCACCCAGCACGGGCAGTAAATAGAAATTCTTTTGAATATCGACAGCGAAATTCGGTTCTTGCGCGACCACTTTGGGGTCACGCCCCTTGTCGGCCATATTGGCGCGAATCGGTTTTACCAGCGTGGCTGGATCGCCTGCGGCAAGAATTTTATCCACTGTGTCGCGTTGACGAAAGAAAAGCATGGGGTCGCGACCGGCCGGGTTACTGAAAGCCAGCGCCATTTGCATTTTCCATTCGACGGTGCAATCGGCTTTCATCCAGCCGGTGGTTTTACCGAGGCTATCGGGGCCGAGTTGCAACCAATCCGCGTTGTTCTCTTTTTTGCGCGCGTAGACATAAAAGCGGCTGAAGGCAGGCTGTACTTTACCTTTAGCACCGGCGGTTTCGCTTAATTCACAGCCGGGGGTCGTGAGAACACGCTGATAGAGCGTTTTTTTACCTGCTTGCAACAAGGGTTTGTCGGCGGCGAGTGCCGATGTCACGGCAGTACAGGCGATCAACCCCGTGAACAGCGACACAAGGCCCGGTTTAGAGGTCAGACGATGGCGAATTCGCATAGACACAGTTATTTTCCTGTATTTTTCGAAGCTTGTTTTACCGGGGCATTTTACAAAAATGCGATTTGCAAAAAGCGGCTTATAAAAATGGTCTGTAAAAATCGTACGCCAAACGCGATTCAAGGCGCGCTTTTCGCGGATAATTGTTCAAGCCTTTGTTTGGCGACCTCATTGGATGGATCATTAGCAACCACGATTTCGTACCAGTATGCCGCTGTTTCTGCGTCTGCGCTTTTAATGCAACCCCCGTCTTTGAAAGAGTCAGGGTCGTATTCACGTGCGTAAGCGAAGGCAATCTTCGTATCACCGCCTTGCGCCTTGTGGGCATACAGGCGCTGCACAATATTGCATCGCTCAGCCTGCTTGGCGGCCTCAATAACGGCCATCACCTGTTCACTCGACGGCGACGATTTTACGCAGCTTTGCACAAAGGCAAGATCCTCTGCATCGCTCATGGCGGACACCCCGCAGACACCCTCGTCTTTCGCATCAGAGGTGGCGTTAGCTGCAGTCGTCGGTAGCGCAATGCCAAGGCCTGGCAATAAACCAAAATACCAGGCCGCTCCGCCCAATAACGGTAACAGTAAAAGCAAAACCAACACCAAAGGCAGCATACGACTCTTTTTCACCGGCGCCGGGATGGGGGGCGGTGGCGGCGGCGGTGGCGTGCCAGTGGAGGGGTTGGTTATGGGTGCAGTGGTGGTTGATGACGTGACCGGAGGCGCGGGAGCAATAACAGTGGGCGTTTCAATCACAGGCGTTGGCGTAACCGTCGGCGTAAGCGTGGGGCTAGGTGTAGGCGTTGGCTGTGGTGATTGTTCATGACGTGTGCGAGATTCCTGCCGTACCGAATTGCCTGCGGCCTGTGACGAGAGGAGTTGCCCGACCATACGCAACACGCCTTTGTCCTTAGCCTCAGCGTTACGCATCTCAAACATATACGCCACTTGTGGATTGGCCATCAGTGGATCGACTAACCATGGCCCCATTTCCCCACTCAGGCTGTCTCCGTTCTGTTCAAGCACGCTCACGTCATGCCACACCGGATGTGTGGTCCAGTTGCCACTTTCATCCAGATAACGTGAATCCTGATTGCGTTGCACGGCGGCTTCGATATTGGCCGTGCCTTCCTTCCAACCAAGAACCGTAAGCACGGCATAACCGGGGCCAGTGGGTGAAGGTTTTAATTCCAGTCGTAATGGCATGACTTATTCCGTGCGTGTCGTGTTGAAGGTGGCAATGATACGACCCAAAGCATCGTTCTGTTCCGGGCTGATCTCGCGGCCTGCACTATGCCCGGCATTACCCATTGCAATACGTGAGAAAGCCACCA
This sequence comes from uncultured Moraxellaceae bacterium, assembly GCA_964473645.1. Classification (GTDB taxonomy): domain Bacteria; phylum Pseudomonadota; class Gammaproteobacteria; order Pseudomonadales; family Ketobacteraceae; genus HdN1. The sequence goes on along the minus strand of CAYYPW010000017.1, from coordinate 78,050 downwards.
GCCAGTCAAAGACATAGTAGGCCGTATGATTGACTGGCTGCGACGGGAGCTGCGGCAAACGACCAGGAGCGATCACCGGCGGTGGTTCGAACAAGCGTGCACCTTTGTTGACGGCACTTTCCGGGCGTTGCTCCAGCGGAATTTGCGCGAAGCCCAACCAGGCAATGAAATCATTTAATTCAGTTCTTGCCGTCAGCACCTGGCGTTCCACCAATTGTTCCCGTTTGGTACCGACCTGCTCGGTGCTGACAATGGCTTTGAGCAAGCGAGTCTGTAAATCCAGGCGATTGGCTGCGGTAATAATCTCGTCGACCAGGGATTCCACCGCTGGCTTGGCAACTCCCAGATACGCCATGAAACGCTGATCTTCAGGAATCGTGCGCAGGTGATTGATCCATTCCCGCAATACCGCTTGCGCAAAACGGGCGTCGCTGCCGCCAGTAAGGACAGGTACGGGGGTAACGCTGGTTTTCGGTGGCGCGTCACTGCCGAACAGATCGAAATCGCCGCCCAGATTCAATAAATCCCCTCCCAGATTCAACGCACCGGCGGGTTCCTCGGCATTGCTGGGGGCAGCTGTTTGCGCTAACGGTTCATCATCGGCGCGCAGATAAAGCGTGCGCAATGCGTCATCGGGTAACTGCAAGCGCTGCAGAAAATCGCCGAGTAATACCGCGCGAGGCTTGATGGCATCCACGATCTGCTGAGCAATTTTCTTTTTCTTCTCCATTTCCCCTGCGCCTTCGGCGAGAAACCAAGGGCCAAGGCGATTGTCGACCAGATCGTGCACCAGATCGTCCATTTGCTCGCGAATACGTTCCAGCTTGATTTGACGTTTCGCTACTTTTTGCAAATAGAGCGTGACTCTGCCCATACCGCCATCATTGAGGGCCATCATGGCATCCCAGGCGGCGGCAGGTTCTTTTACGTGGGCACTTACCGTTTCATCGGCGGCAAAGGTGCGTTTCATCAGATCCAGCTGCGACGCCAACGACGCATTGACGCCTTTTTCTTCGCCATTTTCAAGATCAAGAAACGCCACTTTCATGCGCGGTTTACGCACGAGAAAGGTGTTATTGAACGGCTGGCCGGCCACCCACTCTTGCATCCAGGCGTATTGGCCAAAGCGTTCCAGCATCGCCATTTTCATCATGCCGTTATTGCCCCAGGCAATTTGAAGCAGATCCTCACTCATGTCGAGTGAGTTGCCGATACGCATATCGAACATGGTGATCGCCCACAACAAACCGGATTGTCGACGCGCGCGAATTTCCTGTGTCGTTCCCTGGGTGCGAGCGATCCACTCGGTCAGCACTGGGCCAACGCTGGTGACATCCGATTGTTTGTTGGAGGGCGTGCACACGATCAGCACGTTCATTTCCTGGCTGTCGGTATAGCGCTCGAAGAGATACGCCACTTTACCGCGCAAAATCAATTGCGCCACCGGGTTGGCATCATCGCTTTTCACGGCGCGGCGCACATCATCGAGCGATTCAACACTCAAACGGCCGCGATAGCCGGGAAAATCCAGCAAATCGACATCTTCGAACAGCGGCTCACTGGTTTTTTCCACCAATGGAAATACCAGCTCAGCCGTCAACGCCGCCAATTGCGCCAACGACAAGGTCACCGGACTCTGAAGCTCGCCGTTACGCTCAGGCTTGACGGCAATGGTTTTATCGGAGGATTTACCCAAACGCTCCAGCATATCCACGTTCATGATGCTGTCCGCCTGCGACAGCCCACCCTGCGGTGTAGCACGCACCAGGGCATCCAACGGAGCATAGACTTTTTCAGCATGCTCCAATTGCGCAAGTGTTTGCGCAAAGCGCTGATAGGTTTCCGTGAGTTCAGGAATTTCGCCCCACAGAACAGAGAACATTTTGCCCCGATCTTCAATCGACAAGGACGGCGCCAACTCCACCGCGACCGGCCAATAATGCGCATCCAACACTTTGAGCGAGCCCGGAAAGCGATCCTTTAAATAATCCCACAGGTCAACCACATCATCTTCGCTAACGCCAGCGACCTTCTGATGCTGTTTGCGTTTGGCCAGATCCTTCAACAGCTGCCGTATTTTGCCGTCGTTATATTCGTACTGAAATTTCTCGGTGTTGAAATCATTGAAAAACGAATTCGCCAACACCCGCGCCACTTCCAGCTCAGAGAAAAGTTTCAATTCAATCGGAAAATCACTGGGCCCTGGCTGCGCCGTGCGGCTGAAACGTGTCACCAGCCCGGTAGCCTCTTTACCACCCCCTGGTGGGTTGACGTGACTGAGAAAATCCAGGCGTTGCCCACCAAAAAGCGTTTCCAGCTTGCCATTACCACCGGCCGCGAGGGTAGAGATCAAATACGATTTGCCGGCTTGCGACAAACCGAAAAAGCCGACCGTCATCGGGCGTGGGGTTACCGCGCCCAATCGCCTTGCCAAATTGCGCACCTTGCGCATTTTCAGAATCAGGTGATCGGCCTCGTTATCGAGACGCGGGGCATTACCACGCACATCACTGATCCACTGAATGGCCGCACCGGCACCGTTATAAATGGATGACCAGTGTTGGGTCAGTTGCTCGGGATCGAGCTGTTGTAAGGAGCCAGCACTCATTGAAACACGCTCCCGCTATCGAGCCAATATTGAGATTCCCCCAGCCCGGCCTCAACCAGGGTATTGAGTTGCAATTTAAGCGCCCGGCTACTCACCGAACCGCTGTCGGATTCGATAGCCGCGATGACAAAACGCTCGGTGCCCTCGGCAGGATTGTTATTATTGCGTTTGGCTTGCAATCGCACTTTCAGAATCAAACCTTCCGAGGCCAATTTCTCACTGTATTTTTTATCCACCACCGTAATCGTATACAACGGCGCAGCAGCCCAGCGTTCTGTCTCCAACTGACGAAAGCCCAGGCGCATCGAACCGCGCAATTCAAAGGTGGTATCGGGTAATTCGTAATCCGGATTGTCGAGATTGATATCGCGATAATAGACGTTGCTCTCTTTCACCACGTTGTTGTTATCAATCAGGCCCAGATATTTAATGGTGGAATACGGTTTGAATGCCGCCGAGCGGAAAAAGAAATTCGGCAACCGCAGACTGCGCCCCAATAAGCACAACATGGCACCAACGGCCGCCGTTGTTTTGGGGTCATCGATACGACCCTGCTTATGGAACGGATACCAGCCTCCCGTGCGGTAATTATTGAGCGGCAAAATGCGCCCTGGCGGCAGCGGCAACAAACTGCGAAATACTGCCTGAATACCGGGCAATCGCGACGGGCGTCCCGTTAAAAGCAGAATATCGCACTGATAACAGTGAATGATTTCGGACAAGGCTTTCAGTGTTTTGCAGATATTCATGCGGTTGCCGATAAAGGCTTCGTGCATTTTGCGTAAATTCACTGCGATGGGCGTATCGAGAATATTGAATTCCGCCGCCTGTGAACCCAACTGGCGACGCACCGCTGCATCCACAAATTCCAGCACATCAGGTGTGGGCGGCTCGACACCACTGAGCAGATTACCGAAGGTGAACGTGCCCAGCGTGCCGGGATCGAGAGGGTCATATTTTTCGTATTCTTTCAACAAGCGCAAACCGATAGGGCTCAGCACCTGCAATACCAACTGCTGCCGCAGCACAGCCTCTTGCACCTTAACCGGTTCGTTACCAATCAGACGCGACAACAACGGCTGCGGATCAGCGACGCCAGCTTTTTTCAACGCATCGCCAAACCAGGGCACCACAAATTTCTGGATGACCTCTAGCAGAATGTCGTCCCCTGCCACCTTGAACCCGTCGCGAAAACGCTGTTCCGGCACGATATACACGTTACTGCCCTGACCATCGTCGAGACGGTATTCGGTAATGACCAGATCGGTGGTACCGCCGCCGATATCGACCGAGGCAATCGACAAACGTTTGCGATCGCTTTTGTCGGGACGCGCGAGTGCTGCAAAAAACTCTTCGGGACGACCGCCAAAATTATTCTGGGTTTCACTGAACAGATAGACGACTTGGCCGCAGGTGGCTTCATCCCATTGCACATGAATGCTGGGCAGCGGTGGCCAGGCTTTCGCTTGCCCCTCAGGGCTCTCGATATCATCGTCTTCGGGGTGCCAGCCTAGGCTTTTCCAGACGAGCCCGAGCGCCTGCTTCATGCGCTTGGCGAAAATCTCACGCTCGGGTTTGGGCATGGAAGGCGGCACGGTTAAAATGATCGAGCGCAAATGCCGTGGCACTTTTGCGTGACTCAATTTCAGCCGTTGCGAGGGGCTGTTCATTTGCATCAATGCTTGCGCCAGCACTTCCGACAACATGAACGTCATCAGGGAACTGCGCGAATAATGCGGGTGGAATACCGGCATTCGGTCTTCGAACGGCAGTGTATAAAGCGCATCGCCCAGTTCGTTGATCAAACTGGCCACCGGTGCGGCCGTGGCATGCGGCTCGCTCTCCGCCTTGACAAAAGCACAGTTGAATCGCCAACCCGGTTCGTAACTTTCTTCATCCCACAAATATCGTTTCGGGCTCGACAATCCAGTTGAACCTTCGGTGCCACGACGCCGACTCGCCAGGCGTGCGGCTTCACGGCCGACGCGCGCAATGGTAGGCCATAAAAACGCTTCGCTACGGCCACTTTGTACCGAAAAATGATCTTTACCAAACACCGCCTGCGCAAATTCAACCCGGCTTTCGAAAGGTTCGGCATAAATATGCGCGGGCAAAGTGAGATCGCGTAATTCGAGTTCGTAGCGCTTGCGCAACCCATCGCTTTCTTGCGGATGGTCTTCGATAAGAATGCCGCAGGTACGAGAATTCCCGACATCCAGCACCATATCGACCTGAATCGGTTTATGCAGATCGGTGGCGGTATTTGAAATCACCTTGATTTCAGGTACCGGCAAACGTGTGCCCAGCAAGTACAGCAAATTGAGATAATGCGCCTGATGATAGAGCGCTTTGCGTTCATCTTCGATGTCATCCCGTTGCATGCGCAGACGCGATTGCGCGTGCTCGGCATAAATCTCCTGCAACCAGCCGTCAATCCAGTTCAATTCAAGAAACCAGCCCATTTCATTGGCTTTGTGCGCTAACGCAAAGCTGGTACCCGCTTTTACATCATCGGTGGTAGGAGCAAGATAAGCGGTATCGTTGCGACTGACGAACACCTTGGTGTCGAACGCCATGGTGACACGGTGCGTATTACCATCGGGGTCTTCTCCCTCGGCCAGCGGTACAATGCGCACCCGCGCCCAATTACTGGGGCCATCAGCAAATCGACGCGGCGGTGTCATGCGAAAGAACGGTAGCGGCAGCCAGACGTTATTGAGCAAGGCCATCGACTGATCCACCGGAACACTCAGCTTGGGCGATACGGCCACCCCTGGTTCTGCCGGATGATAGAACTGGTCACTGCGCTCGTCATGATGCAATCTTGCCAAAGACAGATTACTGCGCTGCGGCGCAAATTCTCCGGCGGCTTCGCGACGCAGATCCAGCTTGAGAGCGAAATCCAGAAACTGGATGCCACTGCTCATGATCAGCGTTATCTTTTCTTCGTAACTGATGATATCGGGCAGCATAATATCGAAAATCCGCCTTGGTTAGCCTTCCTGCTTCATGAAGATCGGGAACTGCGAGTTATTGTCATAAGTGCCAGAGCACTTGGCGGCGATACCGGCGCCGGGTTTGCATTGCACTTCAGGCAATTTGTAGGTGCTGCCGTCCTTGCATTTCACTTGTCCCTGATTCTGAATCGCAAGCGCGCCGTTATTCATGGCAGCCCCTACGTCACCGACGCATTCTGCGCCATCGCTGCTGGTCATGCGCACTTTGCCTTTGCCATCCTTGAAATCATAGGTCAATTGCATGGGTTTGCCGGTACGTGCATCCTGAATCCCCCCACCGGCTTTCCATTGGCCGTTGAGGAAATCGGTTTTGCCGCTTTTTACAGCATCTTCCGGAATTTCCAGCGCTTTTAACGGCGGTGGCTGTTCGGTGGAGGACGGCTCAGGCTGACCGGGCTTGCTACCTGGCTGCGGAGACTGTGCACCCGGCTGGTTTTGCCCAGGCTGTAAAGGTTTGTCAGTTGGCAATTCGGGAGGCACAGCAGGTTCTTGCGGGGTTTCCTCAGGTGCGGGCGTTTCTTCCGGCACTGGCGGCTCTTCTGCTGGTGGTGTCGCGGGTTCTTCAGCATCAGGTGGAGTGTCTGGCGGTGTCTCGGCAGGCTCTTCAGGCGTGGGCGCAGATTCGTCTGCAGGCGGTTCGCCGCTCTCGGGTGGCGTTACGGGTGCTTCGCCGCCAGGCAGTTCGCCTGTGGCACCACCGTCGACGCCGCCACCGCCGCCAAACCAGCTACTACCGCTTTCGACATTGCTACCCGCTTCTTCACGCACAAGCGGTTCTTCTTCCGCCACGGGCGTGGTGAGTGGCGCATCGATACCCGGCAATTCAGGTTCGCAGCCTCGCAACAACAAAAAGAGCAGCAATAACAACAAGGGGATCAACAGCAGCCACCACCACGGAAAACGCTTTTTGGCAGCGACAGGGAGTGGTGATCCCGCGATGGGGGCGGCGGGTGTGACTGGCGCAACGGTGGCAGTCGCGGGCGGTGGCGTGACGGGGTTGCGTGCTTTAAGGCGTCCCAGCGGATCCTCTTCAACCGATCCTTGCGGATCAATGAACCCCCAGAACGTCAGCACCGGTTTACCCTCCACCAGATAAACGTGAGTATCGTCGGGAAAATAAATGACTTTTTCGAGCAGGCGGCCAAAAATCTGGCGTTCACGTCCTTGTTCGCCTTTTTGGGTTTGCGCGACGTTGCGCAATTTCTCGTGCATTTCAACGAGCTGAGCCTTGGCCTCCAAACGCTCTTCATCAGTGGCCGACGACCAGGGCACGACGTCGCCCTCAATGGGTGCGTACCAGTCGATATGGTCACCGGCCTCATTGCGCTGCGGCACTGCCAAACAATGTGCAAATTCACGTCCCAACTTGAGACGAATGGCTTCACGTAGCTGTAATGCGGCAGTAAAAACGGGTTGACCGTCTTCTCCAAGCGCTTTGAATTCCTGGAGTTTACCGCTTCTAAGCAATGCGCCTGGCATATCGGGGGTCCTTATCCGAGGAAGTGACGAGGGGTGGCCCCCAAGGTTATCGCAACAGTGCAAAGATCTGTCAATGATAGCGACCTCAATGATACAGCAAGTTAGGACCTTTTTTCGGGGCTTTCAAAAGCCGGGGGTGAGTGTTATCGTCCGGGGCTGATAGGCCTTGCATTTAGCGCTCGGCTCTCATTTGACCCCTTCAATTGACTCCACCCAAAAGCAAGCGATTAATGTCAGGAGGACATTCGGCATCATGAAGCGTATTGCGCGGCTAAATTCTGAACAATTTGTTGCCGGTGATGCGCTGGCGGGCCATGCCGAATTGACGCAAATTCTCAAGCGTCATCTTCCCCCCAGCACCGCCGCTCTCTTTGCAAAGCCTAAAGAAGCTCAAGACGCCGGCGTAATCGAATGGTACTCGGAGCTGGGTGGGCAACCGGTACCGTTCAGTGCACTTGCCGAACCAGAAGCTGCTCAGGTAAGACGCCTATTGGACGAGCGGCTGGATTCGATTCAGCAACTGGCTACCCGTCTGGAGGGACAAGGCGCTGACGGACAACGGCAGGCTGCGTTATTGCGTCAGGCTGCGCGTTACCCGGATACGAGCACGCTTTATTCACTAAATGGTCAGCCGGTGCTGACGTTTTGGGGCTATGGCGTCAAACCGCCACCGCCGGTGCCAGGTGCACAATCCTTTAACGGCGGCATGGCAGCGGGCGCTGCAACGCCCGGCCTCAATGCCCTGCCCCCCGGCGGCATGGAACCCCCACTGACAACGCCCGTTGTGCCGCCCGAACCCAAAAAACGCAGCCGCTGGTGGCTGTGGTTGTTGCTTGCCTTATTGCTGGCAGGCCTGTTGGCCGCGTTGTGGTGGTTTTTCTGCCCCGAAGCGCAACCCAAACCACCTGTGGAACCCCCGGCGATTGAAGAGCCCAAACCAGAACCGGAAGTGGCGCCACCGAAAGAAGAACCTGTCGTTCCAGAGCCAGAACCGGTGCCCGAACCCGAACCACAACCACCGCCGCCACCTCCTGAGCCTGATCCGCTGGATAAGCTGAGCGAGCGCGTCGACGGTATGAAGGGGGATTGTGTGTCCATGCAGAAATTGCTGGCCAATGAACCCTTGCTCAAGGAAAGTGATCCGCGTGCCGTCGCGCTCAAACAAAAAATCACTCAGCATCTCGATAAAAATTGCCGTCAGAAATTGATTACTGAAGCAAAAAACCTGTGCCCCAACGAACGGCCCAAAGAACTCGCACCTGAGTTGATCATGGTGTTCGATGCATCGGGTTCGATGGATTACAGTTTGTTGGCCACCCAACAGGAAATTCAGGACGCGATGGTTGCGCAAGGGCTGCAATCCCTTGCGGGTCAGTTACTCGGGGTCAATACCGGTACTAATCCCATGGTCAGCAATCTCTATCGTGAACCTAAACGGATCACCGCGGCTAAGCAGGCTGCAACGACGGTGGTGCAAAGCATTCCCAAAGACGTGAATATCGGGCTGGTGCTGATCGAGCGTTGCCCGGGTGCACGTCAAGCGGGATTTTTCTCCCCCGGCCAGCGCGGTAATTTAATGAGCCAGCTGCAAAACATTCAGCCCGTTGAAGGCACGCCACTGGCTGACGGCGTTGCAAAAGCGGGTCAAATGCTGGATGGTGTGAACAAGGAATCCGTCATGCTGGTAATTTCGGACGGTGAGGAAAGCTGCAATCAGAACCCGTGTGCGGTGGCGCAACAACTGGCACACAGCAAACCGCACCTGAAGATCAACGTTGTCGACATCATGGGCACAGGGGCAGGCAATTGTCTGGCCAATGCGACGGGGGGCAAGGTTTACACTGCGCGCAATGCCAATGAAATTTCGTTGATGACGAATCAGGCGGCGCAGGATGTGTTGGGGCCGAAGAATTGTAAAAAGCGGTAAAAGCGTGAACTAAAACAGATAGAAGCGGCCTTGCAAGGAGGTCTTGTGCATCGTTGTTTGGTTGCCAACACGCTCAAGCGGATTCCCCTCCGCATGGGCGTTATCATTGTTGGTGCGATCTTCGCCAGTGCCCGCACGCATGCCATGCCGGATTGCGGTTACTACAAGCTGCAACCGGCAGCGTTTGCAACGGTGGTGAAAACCTTGGTCGATCGCGTGGACGGTCAGCTAACAACGCAAGTGGATTTGGCAACGGCAGCCGTAAAAAAGCAAAACCTCACGCAAGCCATGTATCAGAATGGATCACTGCAGGCGATTCCTGGCTGCAGCCATGACCCGAACGGCCCAAACATCGAAGTGGTTGGCGGTGATGCACTGGGTATCAACGACACTGCCAACGCTCCGTCTGGCTTTACTGTCATTGTGCGCGGACTGCCTGAAAATTTGTGCCAAATGATCGCATCACTGTCCACTGCGCAAAGGCCGATCCACGTGCGACCGGAAGTGCCAGGGCGTGCGCCCGGAAACCTAGGGCAATGTATCAACAATCCCGTGGCCGGATTGATGACCTTTGGCAGAACCTTGCCCATGCCCAATACGGCCTATATCTACCAGCATTTCATCGCCCCCTCACCCGCTGTGACGAATGCGCCACCCACCACCCAATGCCCAATACACCCCGTTGACCAACAGTTTTACAATAATCTGGGTAGCAATGCGGTGTGTGCACTTGTCAAAAATGAGGTAGGCAACGCGAGCCAGAAGCAACAATGCACCAGCTTGACCGCCAGTGTTCGCCAGCAGTTAAATCAGTTGAAATTGCGTTATACATACACGGATTTTGAGGCTTTAGGTTTTGATGAGCGCTTGACGTTGATAAGACCGCTGTTTCAGACGTACTTTACCCCGTCTGACCCCACTCTTGTGGCAGACCGTAATCAGGCCATCCTGGATATTTTTACCCCCCATCCTGACAACAATATCCATCCGCTTTATTGGCAGCGGGAAATAAACACGTATGACAAAATCGTAGCGGGCATTCGCTCCGTATCCTGCAAAAACAAATGGAATTCTCTGCTTACCTCAAATGAATGGGTGAACACCTATCCCCAAGAGCAGCAAATTGCGGTGCTCACCGATGTTGCAAGCGTTTTCTACTCGCTAAAAGATATCGGAGGGGCCAGTTTGTATTTTGATAGGGATGGTACACTTTCACAGGCGTATTCGGGGTTGAACGGTGCCTACACGCCTGCGGGGGCCACGCCCCGCGCCGGTCTGGATAATACCTTCAAAAACACGGTGGTGATTACACTGCAAGGCTATACACGATTAGGTGTAATCCCCGTCACGCTGCGACATGCACTTGAGACAGTATTGGAAGAAATGATGCACGCGCACCAGTACACGATCGCAGGTCAATACATTACCGGTGCTTTACCGAAGGATTCCAATGCCTGCGATCAGGCGCCCATGTTTATTTATGCTGCGGCTGAAGGGGTACCGGACGGAAGCAAACTAAACCTTGGATGGGTATGGAAATCTCAAACCCTGACTGCCTATGAAGCACACCCGCTCGAAGTGCACGCCAAAAAATTCGCAAAATATGTAACGGACTCGTTATTGGCTACGAACGCGCCATCATGCCCGGCACCCTAAATTGGCACTCATTGCGCCCATTGCTTTTCTGGTGGCGCAATGGATCTGCTTTTATAACTCTCGCAATACAGTTTGAGGCGGCTCTTCCACCACGCGTCGTGCGCCAGTTAAACCCGCGCTACCGACCAGCAACATGCCCGTTAGTGGTGTGGCGAGTAATACCCAAGGGTTGATGTTGAATTCGAGACTGAACACCTGCGTATGCACTCCCCACAGCACCAACTCGGCGCCACACGCCGCCATAAACCCTGCCAAGGCACCCAGCCCCAAAAATTCAACGCGTTGCGCACGCTTAAGCATGGGGCGACCCGCACCCAACGCGCGCAGTAAGGCGCCTTCCTGCAGGCGTTCAGTCAATGTCGTTTGTACCGCTGCCCACAACACGACGACACCGGCAAGCAAGGCAAACAGCAGCATGTATTCCACTGCCAGCGTGACTTGCACCAGGATTTCTTTCACCTGATTGAGAATGGCGTCCACTTCCAGCACGGTAACCGAGGGGAACTGCGCCATCATGGCGTTCAATTGGGATTTTTGCGCTGGCGCCAGATAAAAGCTGGTCATGAACGTCGCCGCTTTGTCGTCAAGCGCTCCTGGTTCAAACATCACAAAGAAATTGGGTTTGAAGCTATCCCACTGCACGTAACGAAAACTGGTGACCTGCGTATGGATGGGAGCCCCGGCGATCGAGAAAATCAGCTTATCTCCTATTTCAATATTCAAGCGGGAGGCAAAACGCGCTTCCAGTGAAACGCGCGCGGGCCGAGCTACACTACCCAGAGGATTGGCGTTATTGGCTGCACCCTCGTTATCGGAGTTCACCGTATTTTCAGGCCACCAGTCACCTTCGACCAGGCGATTGTCACGCGCCAATGTAGCTGCCCAGGTGAGATTCAATTCACGATCGAGGTCATTCGAGGTCTGTGCTGCACTCCCCGCCTTTTCGCGTGCAGGAATATCGTTGATATGCGTGAGCCGCCCACGCACCATCGGGTAGACCTCTGCGCGGGCTATGCTGTTGGAATCTAGATAGTCCGCAAATACTTGTTTATCTGCTGGTTGCACGTTGATAGCAAAATGATTGGGGGCATTCTCGGGCAATTGTGCCTGCCAATTTTTCAGCAGATCAGTGCGCACCAAAATCAACAAAAGCATGGCCATTAAAGTCAGACTGAATGCCAACAATTGGCCAACACTGGCGCCCTGATTGCGCCCGAGGCGACGAATACCAATACGCCAGGCCAGATCGACATGACGCAAGCCTTGCACCACTCGCAACACCAGCAGAGCGAGCACACCGAACACCAGCAACACCACAACCAAGCCTATTGCAACGGTAAACGTAAGCTGCGCGTTACCGGTGTGCTGCCACATCAACAACACCATCGCTGCCATCGCCAGAAAATATAAGCTGGTAACGGCCGGTGCAGGTGGCAACAGGTCACGACGTAACACCCGGAGCGGGGGCACCTTGCGCAAACGCAACACAGGCGGCATCGCGAATCCGCCGAGGATGATGAATGCCGTACCCGTTCCGGTAATGACAGGCATCCAGCCTGGGGGTGGCAATAGCACAGGCAATGCAGTATGTAACAGCACCTCAAGCAGATAATGACCCGCCCAGCCGACCAGACAACCGAAGGCACTGCCCAACGTGGCGATAACCAGAAACTGCCATAAATATAACCAGACAATGCGCCCTTGCGACATACCCATACTGCGCAAAATCGCGCTGAGATCAAAATGGCGCAAACTATAACGATTGGCCGCCATGGCAATGGCAACCCCAGCCAACAGTACTGCCATCAGACTGGTGAGCCCGAGGTAATTTTCGGCCTTGAGCAACGCGTTGGAAAGTTCGGGCCGGTTGTTGTTCACGTCTTGTAATTTATGATGAGTCGATAATTGCGGTGCCACCCAATTATTAAAAGCGTCGATAGCCTCTGCCGTGCCTGCCAGCACCAAACGCCAGGTGACGCGACTTCCGGGTTGTATGACGGCGGTAGCCTTTACATCCTGCATAGCCATCATGATACGAGGCGAAAAGCTGTAGAAACTGCCACCCCGGTCGGATTCATATGTTAATACCTGGGCGATGCGTAATTCGGCGTCGCCTATTAGCAGCTTATCGCCAACGTTAGCTTTCAGGGCACTCAATACACGGGCTTCTACCCACACAGTGCCTGGTGCCGGGCCGCCTGTCACCGGTTCGCCTTCAACAAAGGGTTCGGAGGCGGTGCGTATCATGCCGCGCAAAGGGTATGCGGTTTCTACCGCTTTTACGCTGGCCAGCTGCATGGCTTCGCCGTGCAGGGCTACCGTTCGGAACTCGAGGGTTTGCAGGGATTGCAACCCGGGGGTTTGCGCGCGATCAAGCCAGGCTTGCGGAATAGGTTGCGGCGAGGCGATGACCATATCGCCCCCCATGATATCTGCAGCTTTGGTCACCATGCCACGATGCAGTCTGTCGGCAAAAAACTGAATCAGCGTGGTGCTGGCAACCGCAATGACCAAGGCCAAAATCAGGATACGCAGTTCGCCCGCTTGCCAATCTCGCTTTAGTAATCGTATGGCGAGCGGTAGGTCACGCATCATAAAAGCTCCTTAAACGTGGGATTTGCAGAAAATGCCCTCATGTCACGATTTTTCCTGCTTCCAGTTGTAACGTTCTCTGGCAGCGGCGCGCCAGTTGATTGTCGTGGGTCACCAGCACCAGCGTGGTGCCTTGTTCGCGATTGAGTTCGAACAATAAATCAATGATACGCTCACCGGTACGGGAATCGAGATTACCGGTGGGTTCATCGGCGAACAAAATGGCCGGTTTACTCACAAACGCACGCGCCAGAGCGACACGTTGTTGTTCTCCCCCGGATAATTGTCGTGGGTAATGATCGAGCCGGGCCTGCAATCCAACACGCTCCAGCAATTGTGCGGCTTTGAGTGCTGCCTGCTTATCGTTGAGCAACTCCAGTGGCAACATTACGTTTTCTTGTGCGGTCAAATTTGGCAGCAATTGAAACGACTGGAATACAAACCCCACCCGCCCGGCCCTTACAGCCGCTCGCTGATCCTCCCCCAGATCGCTGATGACCACGCGATCGAGCGACACGCTGCCACTTGAGGGCACATCGAGCCCGGCCAAAAGCCCCAACAACGTGGACTTGCCCGAGCCTGAACTGCCGACAATGGCAATGCTCTCACCGCTCTGTACCTGCAGGGAAATGTTATCCAGCAAGGTGAGCGAGGCGTTGCCCACCGGGACGTGCTTGCAAAGTTGGGCTGCGGCAATGATGGGGGTTTCAGGGGCGACGCGGTTCTGCATGCGAGAGGTCTCTGCCAGGGTTCATTAGATAGCAGACCGTTTATAGCAGGAAGGGTTCCCCGATGCAGCCCTTGCTGGACAGATACGTTGCGTCAAACAACGAATGCCCTTCGCAAATGCAAAAAATTTAACAGTTCTCCTGCAGGCAATTGTTTACATTGCTGGGCAATATCATGCCCAGTAACGTCCGAGGGAATTATGCGGCGCTTTGAATTCAGCGAAGGAAACTCCAACAAATTTTGGGAAGTGGAGCAGGATAATCAGGAGCTGAAGCTCCGCTGGGGCAAACTGGGCACCCAGGGCCAGTCGCAAACCAAGACCTTTGCCGACAACGTGGCAGCCTTGGCGGCCATGGGCAAACTCATCAAGGAAAAAACCGGCAAAGGGTATGTGGAAGTCAGCGCGCCAGCCGACGCACCGCCCAGCAAACCTGTCGCACCAAACCTCACTAATACGCCCCCTTCCGAGAATCCCCCCACAAACGAGCCCCTCGAAAATGCTCTCCCCACTGCCCCGCTTACCAGCACAAGCACGCCCCCTTGGCTGACAGACGACGTTATTGCGCTACCGCCAGACCTACTCGAATTAGCCATTCCTTCAAGACAATACCCAAAAACGCTGATCCCTACTCACATCAATACGCTGTGGAATCACTTGCACCAAAAGCTGTTCCACAGTTTTATTCCTGATTTCGTCAAATCTGAACCGGCTTGGCAATCCGTATTTGAAGAGGCAGTCGAACGGCTCAAGAACAATCAACAGGAAGGCTCGTTTGAATCGGATCAGGTCATTCTGTTGCTGGCATTTTTCTACAATCTCTCGCACCAGGAGCCTCTCGATGAACTGGCCGTGGATTACTTGGTGGCCAAACACGGCATCGTGCGTGCTATCGAAACCTTCTTGGCCACAGAACAACTGGCCATCGATGCAGAATGGGCCGGCTACAAACAAAATCGCATTCTGCGCGTGCACAGCAAGGTCAGCGAGCCGATCAGTTCGGGCTGGCGAGGCCCTTATTGCAATGGCGAATGGCGTATTCGCTGGCATTTGGCCGTTGCTGATCAAAACGATTGGGAGGATTGCGTCCACAAAATGCGTGCTGCACTGCCCTACCTGCACCCCACGCGCCAGCCACTTCTAGCGTTATTACTCCCGGAATTGCCTGAAGTATCGAACGACCTGGCCATCGCATTAAGCCAAACCCATGAACACGAAACGGCGGCATGGTTGCAATTGACGGCCACAGATCCACAGGCAATCAAGGCCATCGAGAAGGCGCGCAACAACAGTTATTACGGCGGTTTTCTCAACAAAATGCCGTTTGTCGTGACTTTGGTGCGTGATCGCGGACTCGATGCGTTGCCTGTTCTCGAAAGCGTTGCCAGTGGGGATACTGTTGGCGATGTGCTTGTTCATATGGGAGCACCTGCAGCAGTCAAAGCATTAGCGCGTGTCGCTGGCAGCAGCAAGACCTCGCTCGCGCGATTCTCAGAGGCCATACAACGCTGGCCATCAGCGGCGCTTGTGGCCATCATGGAGATGATCACGAGCAGCAACAAAGAAAACAGCTTGCTGAGCGCCAGCCTCCGGCAATTGCTGAGTTACCATGAAGATCAGTATCTGCAATTAAAACCTTACATCGGCGCAGCGGCTCAACAGTTGGCAGAATCTCTGTTGGCCAAACAAAAAGGCCCTACCGAGGTTGCAGACCCAGCCGATTTGCCGCGCGTACTCGCCAATCCACCCTGGTTATCTGCACGTAAAAAAGCAGCCGCAACGATCAGTATTACCCCATTGGTGATGACGCCGACTGAACACTGGAGCGATGGCACCCGCGAGAACGCTCTGGCGCTGTCAGATTGGCAAAGTGAACGCCTGCGCAAATGCACACGCCATGCAAAAGCCATGGCCGAAGAAATCGGCTTTGATCGCATCGGTTATCGTTCTGATAAAAAAGCCTTTGAAGATATGCAGACGCGCGCTGCACACGCCATTGAACAACAAAACACGCAGGCATTAATAGAATGCTGGCAGGCGTTTCGCCAATCAGACCTTGCCTACTATTATTCCATTGACGCCATCGCGGTGGCACATTTGCCCGATGACATGGCCATTACGTTCTGGAATACACTGGCGTCGGAACCTGGCAACGGTACCCAATACATTCTCGCCAAACATGGTCTGAAAGTATTGCCCGGCTTACTGGCGGCGTTACAGCAACGCCCCACGCAAGATATGGAATATGCGCTTCCCATTGGTGCCGTAGAGTTGGCCGCTCCTGCGGCACGCGCCTACGCCAAGCTGAAAACCGTGCGCAACGTTGCACGGCAATGGCTATTGCGGTACCCCGAATACGCTGCCTGCGGTTTAATTGCAGCCGCTATTGGCAAACCCGGTGAAGCTCGCGATTGTGCTGCCATTGCGTTGCGATTATTACTGGCGAATGGCCATGAAGCCTTAATAATGGAAGTGGCCGATCGCTACCAACAATCGGAAGTAACGACGGCTGTGCGCGCCATGCTGGATGAAGACCCACTGGAACGTTGCCCAACCAAAATTCCCAAGATGCCCGATTTCTGGCAACCGCGCGCCTGGAGTCGCCCGTTACTCGTGAGCAACGGTAAAGCATTGGGCGACGAGGCATTGGAACATATCGGTACAATGCTGCGATTTCCCACCTCAGAAGGGATTTATGCCGGTATCGATGACCTCAAAAGCGCATGCACGCGAGATTCATTGGCCAATTTTATTTGGGACTGCTTTTCTGCGTGGTTATATGCGGGTGCGCCCTCGAAAGAGGGTTGGGCCATGACGGCGCTGGGGTTGCTCGGCAACGACGAGACAGCCCGACGATTGACACCGTACATTCGCAGCTGGCCGGGTGAATCACAACACGCACGCGCGGTAAATGGGCTGGATGTACTCGCCAGTATCGGTAGCGATGTGGCGTTGATGCTGTTAAACGGCATCGCCCAAAAAGTTAAATTCAAAGGCCTGCAAGATCGTGCGCGCGAAAAAATAGACCAGATAGCCCAGGCACGCGAACTCACCACCGAAGAACTTGAAGACCGTTTGGCGCCTGATCTAGGCCTTGATCATCAAGGCACGCTGATGCTGGATTTCGGGCCACGGCGCTTTAAAGTCGGGTTTGATGAAACCTTGAAACCTTATGTGCGCGACGAACAAGGTGCACGTTTGGCGGATCTGCCCAAACCGAAAAAGACCGACGATGCAGCTTTATCACAAGCTGCAGTTGAACAATTCAAATTGCTGAAAAAGGACGCACGCACCATTGCCGGCCAACAGGTATTGCGTCTCGAAACGGCCATGTGCAGCCGTCGCCGCTGGACACCCGAAGTCTTTCGACAATACCTGGCCGAACACCCATTGGTGCGTCACCTTGTGCAACGCCTGGTCTGGGGTGTGTACGCAGTAGAACGTAATGCCAATGCTGATGATGCAGACACCGGAAATGCCCACGAAAATACAGACGCTTACGAAAAATATGGCGGTCAACTGCTCGAATGTTTCCGTGTGGCAGAGGATGGCAGCTTCACCACCGCCGACGACGATGCTTATGCGCTGCCCACAGGCGCGAATCTGCGTATTGGTATTCCGCATGCACTGGAATTGCCTTCAGAACACGCGGCCAGTTTCGGGCAATTATTTGCAGACTATGAATTGCTGCAACCCTTCGCACAAATCGGGCGTGACACGTATACGCTCACCCCAGAAGAACACGCACAAACTAAATTACTGCGCTGGAAGGGCGCGGTGGTGCCTACCGGTCGCGTGCTGGGGCTTGCCAACAAAGGCTGGCGTCGCGGCGATGCGCAAGATGGTGGCGGTATCTGGTATTTCACGAAAAACCTGGGCGGCAAAAAAATCATCGAACTCAATCTCGACCCCGGCATCATCGTGGGCATGGTCGACGAATACCCGGAGCAAACTTTGCAAGAAGTCTCGGTCGGCACCCCTTCGGCCTGGGGAGCCGTGGGCACAGAGGAAACCTTTACCCACCTGGACCCAATTTCGGCCAGTGAATTGATCCGCGACATGGAAAGCCTGCGGGCTTAAAGGAATCGTTAATGAAAAACCCATCGAAAGCCAAGACTGCAGCTAGTGACCAGTTACAACGGCCACCCTCAGAAGTGCTTTACGCCGATGAACTGAAGCGACTGGCCAGCGCAGAAAAAGATCCGCGTCCCCCCGGTTGGGCGCTCAGTTTGACCTCGGCCCGAAAGTTCATTCTGGGCGATGACGCGCTCAATATAACGCGCAAGATTGTTGCCCCGGTGGCATCGATCGAACGCATGCTGGTAACGCTCGCCACCGGCCGCGGGTTGATGCTGGTCGGCGAACCCGGCACCGCCAAATCCCTGTTGTCAGAACTGCTGGCCACCGCCATTTCGGGGTTATCAACGCTGACGATACAAGGCGGGGCATCCATTACCGAAGACCAGATCAAATATTCCTGGAATTATGCATTGCTGATCAACGAAGGCCCCAGCCCACGCGCCCTGGTACCCGCGCCGTTATACCAAGGCATGCGCGATGGACATATCGTGCGCTTTGAAGAAATCACCCGCGCACCGCTGGAGGTACAGGATTGTTTGCTGGGAATGCTGTCAGACCGCGTGATGGCGATTCCGGAGTTGGAAGATGGCCACAATATGCTGTTTGCCAAAGCCGGTTTCAACATTATCGCGACCGCCAACACGCGTGATCGTGGTGTCAACGAAATGAGTGCGGCACTCAAGCGGCGGTTTGATTTCGAGACCGTGTTTCCGATCATGGATTTTCAGCAGGAACTCAATTTGGTGGAACAAGCCTCCGCCCGCCTGTTGGAAAAAAGTGGTATTCCGAAAAGCGTTCCCCGACCGGTGCTGGAATTGCTGGTAACGACCTTCCGCGATTTACGGGCGAGCAATGCCAGCGCTGGCAGCGATAACGCCATGGATAAGCTGAACGCGGTCATGTCGACCGCCGAAGCGGTGAACGTGGCGCACGCAGTGGGAGTGCGCGCCTGGTTTCTGGAACAACGGGAAGGGAAACCCGCCGATCTGGTCGATTGCATTGCCGGTACCGTCGTCAAGGACAATGCCGATGACCGGGCCAAACTGCGGCGCTACTTCGAACAGAAGGTGACGCAAAAGCCCGGCAACCACTGGCAGGAATATTACCAAGCGCGTCACCGGTTACCCTGATGGGCGTCGTTACCAGCGAAATTGCACCGCAGGCTGAGCCGCTTATCATTGGCGTTAGGCATCACAGCCCAGCCTGTGCACGCGTAGTCGCAGCGCAGATTCGCGCGGTGCGTCCTCGTCATGTGCTGATTGAAGGCCCGGCGGATTTCAACGAACGCCTTGACGAGCTGCATCTCCCTCACCGCTTGCCCATCGCGATCTACAGCTTTTTGTCGGCAGATGATACGCGCATGGGTCGTCGCGCCTCATGGTCGCCGTTAGCCGAACACTCCCCGGAATGGCAGGCCCTGATGGCAGGGCGCGAGGTCGGCGCCCAGGTAAATTTTATTGATCTGCCTGCCTGGCACGACGCCTTCGTCGATATTCTCAATCGTTATGCTGACGCCACCGATGCCGCGCACGAAGCCCGTGCAAGTGCCTATGAAGATGCATTGGGTGCATCACTCGCCATAGAAGGTCGCGACTCGCTGTGGGATCATCTTTTCGAGGACGACATACCTACTGAAGAATTAGTTACGCGCCTGCAAACGTATTTCGATCACTTACGCGGCGATGACCCAGGCTCCTTGGGCAACCAGGCCCGCGAAGCCATGATGGCGCGCTGGATCGCCTGGGCGATTGCCAGAAACGAGGGCCCAGTGCTGGTCGTGTGTGGCGGCTACCATGCACCCGCGTTGCAGCGATTGTGGCGTGACGTTTCTGTAGACGGCTTTGTGCAAGGGACAAACGGATTAGAAGCCCCCGAAGTTCCTCAACCCACAGATGCGTCGTTATCTTC
Source organism: uncultured Moraxellaceae bacterium (assembly GCA_964473645.1). GTDB lineage: Bacteria > Pseudomonadota > Gammaproteobacteria > Pseudomonadales > Ketobacteraceae > HdN1. The sequence continues at coordinate 58,056 of CAYYPW010000017.1, read as the reverse complement.
TGCGATGGATCACCTCCCAGACGAGATCGCCTCCACCCTCGACATCAGCGCAGCAACCTGCATCAACCCGGCGCCTATAACACTACGCTTCGGCTCGTACCTGGTGCCCTATCATTTCAAACGTCTCGATGCCCTGTCGGGGTATGCGTCGGGCATGCCCTCCCCGGCCTTTCACCAATGGGTATGGGAACAGGGTTTGCAATCCGCCGGTATTCGCACTTTGGAATGGGTGCTCAACCGTTTGCGCAGTAAAAAACTGACCGCCTCGACCGCTGATTTGATGGCCGTGCATGTGCATGCACAAGCCTTGGCCCATTTGCGTGGTCACCGCTGGCCCCTGCGCAATGACTGGCTGGATGCACTCGCAGGGGCGTTGGTAAAAGAAGCTCTCGAAGTACCCTTGCCCTGGACTTATCGTGGCCCGCTACGTGCAGGCACTGCCCCGCTACTGGTCGAAATCATGGACGTGTTGGCCGGCGATATTACCGGTACGCTGGCACCCAGTACCCCGCAACCGCCGCTGGTGGATGCCGTTACTGCCGAGTTGAAGGCGCAGAATATTGTCCTCGCGGGAGAATTGACGCTGGATTTACTCGATCCACAAGCGCGTCCCAAAAGCCAATTATTGCATCGTTTGCAATTGCTCGATATCCCGGGCATCAAGCGGCTTGCCGGCCCCAGTCTTGCCCTGTCAGGTGAGCGTTATGAACGCTGGCACCTGCACACGCCTATCGAACAGCGAGCCGCGCTGATCGAAGCCGCCAGCTATGGGGCCACCCTGTTCGATGCGGCGCGCAATCGACTTGAAGAAATCTTACGGCAAAACCCTGACGGTAAGGACACGCTGTCGGCGCTGGCCAATGCCCTCAATCGTGCCGCTTTTGCCGGATTGGCCTCGCTAAGCCAACAATTATTGGCGGATTTACAAAACGCCGTTGGCACTGTGGCTCGGTTCGAATCGCTGGGGCAGCCATTGACCCTATTGCATACACTTTATTTGCAGGGCGATGCCCTTGACATGACGGGTGCGCCGGTGTTGCGCGTCGTTATCGAAGCCGCCTTCGACCGCGCCCTCTGGCTGCTCGAAGCCAACGGCACGGTTGCAACGGCAGATATGCAGGCCCATCTCGCCACCTTCCAGGCATTGCGCACAATTGCAGGTGAGGCCATGGCACAGACCACCGGCAATGCACACTCAAGCAATACGCTATCAGACATCCCCATTACAGAAGGCAAGCCCACAGGTATAGCGTTACAACCCGAACGCGCACTGGCAGTATGGAAACGCAAAGCCACCCATACCAATGCCGCAGCAATCAGTCGCGGCGCATCACTAGGCGCTGTACTCAGTCTCAGCGGTCGTCACTCCAGCGAGAGTGATGCTGACATTGAACAATCGCTAGCGCTACTGTCGACGCTCAGTCCATCTCATATGGGCGACGCATTAATGGGGCTGGTCGCGCTCGCCCGCGAGGAACTCACCCACTCCCCTGCATTCATCAAGGGTGTTGATGCATTAGTACAAGCCTTTGACAACGACAGTTTTGTACAAGCATTACCATCCATGCGTAGCGCCTTCGCCTGGCTGCCCGCCCAGGAACGCGCTCAAGTGGCCACTTCGGTGCTGCATTTGCACAACGCCACGCAGGTTTCGCGTCATGCGTTGACCACACGTTTTGCAAGCGGTACAGCCGAAGCGCTGGCGCACGCCGCCCAATGTGAGCGTTATGCGCTCGAAAAACTGACGCGCTGGGGAATTGCCACAAACGCAAAAAGTATCACAGGAGTCGCTGACGCATGAAACCTGATCCACAAGGGTTGAACATTCCCGCCCCCTTGATGCGCTGGCGACTATTACTCGGCGAACCCGCACAGCACGCCTGTGGTGCATTAAACGATGAAGCCGCCGCCGCTGACGCTGCCCTTGAGTGGCTCTATGGGCGTGACCCAGAACGTATCGCACGCGGCGAACGCAGCGGCGGCTTCGAGCCTTCGCAATTGACGACACCCGACTGGATCAACACCGTTCACACCTTGTTCCCTAAAGAAGTGATCGAACGCCTGGAAACTGATGCGGTAGAACGTTTCGGTATCGACGAAGTGGTTACCAATCTCGCCGTGCTGGAGCGCATCGCCCCGTCCGAATCGCTGTTACGCGCCGTGCTGCACACCAAACACCTGATGAATCCCGATGTGCTCGCTGCCGCGCGCAAACTGGTGGCCGAAGTGGTGCGCCGCATCATGGAAAAACTTACCACCGAAATACACCAGGCATTCTCGGGCGTGCGCGACCGGCGACGCCGCTCACTGCAACCGTTAGCCAGTAATTTTGATTTCAAACGCACCATCGCGGGCAACTTGCATCGCTGGCACCCCCAACAAAAAAAGCTGTTCGTCGACAAGCCCCTATTTATGAGTCGTATACGCCGCCATAGCGAGCGCTGGGACATTATTCTGCTCGTGGACCAGAGTGGATCGATGGTGAACTCGGTGATACATGCGGCCGTTACCGCTGCCTGCCTTTGGCATCTGCCGGGGATGAAGACGCACCTGGTCGCATTCGACACTGCAGTAGTGGACCTCACGGCAGACGTTACTGATCCGGTTGAATTACTGATGAAAGTTCAGCTGGGCGGCGGCACCGATATCGCCAAAGCCGTCGGCTACGCGCAAGGCTTATTGACGCAACCACAGCGCACCATTGTGGTATTGATCAGTGATTTTTACGAAGGGGGCAGCGATTATGAATTGGTGCGGCGCGTTAAAACCTTGACCGAGTCGGGTGCCACGGTACTAGGCCTCGCCGCGCTCGACGCCGACGCCAACCCTGCCTACAACCACGAAACTGCTGCCCGTCTGGTGCGTGAAGGCGCCCATGTCGGTGCCATGACGCCCGGCCAACTCGCCGCCTGGCTGGCGGAAAAGGTGCGCAGCTAACCATCATGACAAACAGTATCGCCATGAAACGCACCGATTTACTTGAACTCACGCCAGAAGCGCTGACCGCGCTGGCCAATGCCGGGTTTGTCAAACGGGCGCAAAAAGAAGTGAATGATGGCCAGATTCCCGCGTTAAATGAGGCAGACGATGGCACCTTGTCGGCCCGTTACAGTGATGGTACAACCACCACGCTTGCACCTCACGCGACGTTGCGGGATGCACAATGTTCCTGCCCGGCCAGCGGTATGTGTCGTCATCGCGTGCTAATGGTTTTAGCCTATCAACGACTAGCGCTTGAAAAAAAATCGCTTGATAACGAGACGCCAGCTTCCACTGCAAACACCGACTGCACGCAAGAGAATAACGCTCAATTTACGACGCCAACCAGCGAGCCAGCCGCCGATAATGCCAGCGAATATTGGACGCCCGCGATTTTTGAGGCAGCAATTGCCTCCTTCCCCGCTGCAGTTCGTAAGCAGGCCGAGGTTTTCGCTAGTGAACACCCCGTGGTGCATCTGACAGCTTGGCAAGCCGCTGCGCCGATTCCCGGTGCGCGCCTGCCGATGTGTAACGTGCGCTTCTTTTCCCGCCATAACGTTGCCCATGCACGCTGTGATTGCAAGCAAGGCAGCGGCTGCGCGCATATTGTTGTCGCGGTGTGGGGATTTCTGCAGGCGCAGCAACGTCAATCGGGCTTTACTTCGCTTAGCCTTGAAGTGCAACCACCGATGGTCGACAGCGCGGCCGCGAGATCGAATAAAAAGCGTGGCACGGAGTCGCTTGAACAACAATTGCAGACATCTATCGTTGCGCTGACATTGCAGCTCTGGCTGGAGGGCACACGCCAGCCGTTACTGGGGCTTGACGCAAAATTCGAACAAACCATTGCCAACGCGGATCAATTGGGATGGCTGTGGATAAGCGAAACCCTACACGATCTGCGTCATGGCATTCAGGCGCAACAGGCGCGCTCCAATCGCGCCGATCCGGTCGAATTGCTGAAAGCACTGGCGTATCTGCATGCTCGCCTGCAGGCGGCCCGTTATGCCGAACAGGTTGCCGAACATAGTATTCCTGCGATGCCGGCCAGTCAGATATTGGGCCTAGGCGTGAAAGGGGAAGTCGCATTAGATCATTTGCGTCTCGTGTCACTGGGTGCACAAGCCTGGGCAGATACGCAAGAGGAAGGCGCGAGCCTATTGTTTGTTGATCCCGATACCTTGGCCGTTACCGTGATCGAGCGCAGCTGGCCGCGTGCCAAAGCGGGTGAACCTCACACAGCCTTGCGGGATCGCCGTGTGGCCGGACAACCCTTGCGTGCGCTTGCTGCGAGCCAGATCGTGACCAAAGCCGCCAAGCGTCGTGCCAACGGCCGCCTAGAGATAGCTACTGGGGCCCGCAATACCAACGTTATGCCATTATCGGCCCGCGCTTGGGAAGACATTGGTTCGCCCGTGCGACAACCCGACGCAAAGGCATTGCGCCAACATTTGTTGCAAGCCATTCCCGGTTTTGTCGGGCCCCGTCAGGCAGTGGAACATTTGCATATTTTACCCCTTATCGAAGTGCTCGATTGGGGGTGGGATGCCGCCAAACAGTGCCTGTTCGCTGAAATACTAACGGCTCAGATCGATTCCCCTTTAACACCCGACACTGATGGCGAAGCATCACCAGAATCCGAGAGCGAGCAGACGGTGACGCTGATATTGCGCCATGACGCACTGACACCACATGCGGTGGATGCAGTGGCCTGTGCGCTCAACGGGGAATGGGGTGCGGTGACGGCAGTGGCAGGCATTGCCCGCATTAACGCCATGCAGTTACAGCTCGAACCTTTGTCGTTATTAACGGAACAGAAAGCGTTGGTACCAGCATTTGAAAACGTAGAAAAACAGGCAATGGAGATAAAGCCCCTGCCGCTCCTGGGGTCGCCTTTGTCAGCGGTGGCGGACAACACCCTTGCATTGCTGGCGCAATGGCTACGGCAGGGGCTACGTCATCAAGGTGCGCAAGCTTTGCAACGAGGCGAAGCACAAGCCTCGAACCTTGCGGAAGCAGGGCTAACCCACTCTGCACAGTGTTTGCGTTCGGCCATGCAAATGCTTGTGAGCAGCGAGCATCAAATGTTACCGGAGACGATGGCAAACCTTACATTGCTGTTGGAGGAAATCACACGGGTAACGGATACGACCCACGAAAAATAGGCTCGACCGCTCGCCACTCAATGCGCAGCAACAAAATACGCCTGGGTATCTCCCCGTTGCTTGCGCGTAATGGCAACAACACAGCCCGACACCAGCCATTCAACAAATCCTTCGCGAATGCTGAGCTGCTCTTTCTCGTGCTGGGTGCGTATTTTCTCCTGCAGAAAATCACGGAATTCTGAAGGATGAACCTGAACAAATCCTGAGGGTATCTTTGACATATCGGACCTCCTTTTCCTTATTCTATTTGCTTTCGCGAAAACGCCTGAAAGCAAAAAAACCAATTGTAAAGGTAAAAAATTACCGTTATGACGATCTCGATGATCCTCATCAACGCAAAGCAAATGATTGAATACATTAAGAATTCAGGCTGAAATTTACGCCTGTTGGGACACTGTGCACGCGGGGGAGGAACGCTATGAAAATATGCCTTGGAGTAAAACGCCGGGGCTAGCCCAACGGCAGCTCACTCCAAGGCACACAACTGGCAAAAATAGCGAAAAATAAAAGTGTAGAACGAATCAAGCCGCTTGCAGCGATTTTTTCTCGCAATTGACAAGCACTGCATAGCGATTGGCAATCGCATCGATGCTCAGTCGAACTTTATCGTAGTCAGCGGGGCGGCGGAATTTTTCGGGGGTCAGAATATCGTCAAACCCGGCCAAAACACAGGCGGCATCGTGCACGAAGTCCGAATTTGACGCCTTTGTTTCGATCAAAATTCGATCAGCTTCATGTGCCATCCAATATGCATCAGACGCGTTGGGAAATGAAATGTGACCTTTGCCGATAAGCGTGGACAGATCGCGTACAAAATCCACCATCTGTTTAAGAACGGTAGCTTGATTGATCATGACAGATCTCCTATTGGAATACAGAATGCGAAATACAAATCGTCGTTGCGGTAACAATTCATTCTGGTCGAATGCAAATTCGGCCTGAAATCACCGCTATTTCCAACGATTTTCAGCATCCATTCATATTGAACAAGAAAACAACTCGCAAATATCCGAATTCACAGGTAATGCTAGTTGCGGCACTCACACTAGCAAGTGGAAGATAGACTATTCCACCTAAAATGCCATTGTGATGCATACGAATAAATTATCTCCTGTGTTGTTTAGTTGAATTAATGATTCGTTGAATCGTCGGTTGGTTGAATAGCCACTCGCAATCTACACAATAATTGTGATGCCTTAATTGCAAGCACAAGGGTATGACAGGTAATTAGCTCATTAGTTTTTCTGAGCGGCGATCAACGGTCACATCCCTCCAAGCACAACCCTTCAAGCGTTGACCAAATTCCTACGCAGCCGCTAGCGAGAGTGCCGAGCAGGATCATTTGCAGCATGAGCGCAAGTTTCTTACCATGGGGCCTACTTGAAAACGGAAGGGTGTCCGCTGTGATGAAAAGCCGTAGGTGGTTTCTGGCGTCTTGCCAGCACCGTTTGATCCTGTTGGTGCTGGCCGGGTTTGTCATGCTGGGGTGGGGGCCTGCCAACGTAATGGCCGCGTCCTCATCGTCCTCGACTGAGTTTCGACTGATGGTATTGGGCGACAGTTTGAGTGCCAGCTATGGCATAGCGCAGCAGTCAGGCTGGGTGGCGCTTCTGGCAGAACGCCTGCGCAAGCAGGGTTACCCGGTAGTGGTGATCAACGCAGCGATCAGTGGCGATACCACTGCAGGTGGGCGCAGCCGCCTGGGAGCAGCGCTGGCCAGGCACCAACCTGATCTCTTGTTGCTGGAACTGGGGGGCAACGATGGTTTGCAAGGCCTGCCAGTGAATGCCATGCAGCAAAACCTGACAAGCATGATTGAGCAAGCCCATGCGGCGGGTGCTGACGTCTTGTTGCTGGGGATCAAGGTGCCGCCCAATTATGGCCGACGTTATACGCAAGCCTTCGAGCAAGTGTTTGTGGATGTGGCGAAAGAGAAAAGTGTGCCCCTGGTGCCGTTCATTCTGCAAGACGTGGCAAATCACACGGCGCTGATGCAGGGCGATGGCATTCACCCCACGGCAGACGCACAACGGCAGATACTGGAGAATATTTGGCCGGCGCTGGTGCCGTTATTGCCGACACCCGCGCCATAGAATAGCTAACGAAAAGTTCAGCGACGGCTACAACGACGCCCCCACCCGAAACATCAAACTCTTCAAATACTGCGTCTCAGGTATTGCCGGGTGTATCGGGTGATCCGCCCCCTGCCCACCGATATGCAGCAACTGCACGTGACGATCCACATGGCGGGCAGCCCCACGCACGGCATCTTGCAAACTGTCCTGCGGCAAATGCATCGAACACGACGCAGACACCAGAATCCCGCCATGATTAACCAGACGTAATGCCTGCTCATTCAAATGTCGGTATGCGGTCAATCCGGCATTAAAATCTTTTTTACGTTTAATAAAGGCAGGCGGGTCTGCAATCACGACGTCAAAACGTTCACCCTCAGCGGCCAACTGTGTCACTACATCCAGGGCGTTACCTTCAATCGCACTCACCTTGCCCTGCAGGCCATTCAACTCACCGTTACGCAAAAAGCCATCCAAGGCGAACGAGGATACATCCACCCCGGTCACCTCCTCCGCACCAAACGCGGCCGCCTGAATCCCCCAGCCGCCCAGATAGCAAAACAAATCCAGCACTCGCTTGCCTTTTACCCAGGGGGCTAGCCAGCGACGATTTTCACGATGATCGTAGAACCATCCTGTTTTTTGCCCACCTTCGGCCGGCGCTTCAAAGCTCACGCCATTTTCTTTCAGTCGCAACACCTCGGGCCACTCGCCCTTCACCACCTTTACATAAGAGGGCAACCCCTCCAGACCGCGCATACTGCTGTCGGCCCGCACCTGAATCGCACGCGGTGTCAGCACTTTATCAATCGCTTCCAACAAGGGGGTTTGCAACGCTTCCATACCGGCAGTATTGATTTGCACCACCACGTTGTCACCAAAACGATCAATCACCACGCCTGGCAAGCCATCACTTTCGCCATACACCCACCGATAGCAACCATCGGCATAAGCGGTTTCGCGCAAGGCCAGCGCATCACTCAACCGATCAACAAACCAACGTTGGTTAATCGTTGCCTTGGTCTGGCGCGTGAGCAGGCGTGCGGCGATAAGCGAATGCGAGTTGACATAGGCCACGCCCAACAGCCGCCCCTGAGCGTTTTCAAGTTGGCACAAACTACCGGGCTCAAACCCGGTCAGCGGGGTTTTGGCGGTATCAACTTCATTGCTGTAAACCCAAAGGTGACCGGCCTTTAGGCGGCGATCTTCAGACGGTTTGAGGCGGAGACTGGGTAATGAGCTGGACATATTCTCTCCTAATTGAAAGGCACCTAACTGATAGTCACCTAATTGATTGTCGCCTTATAGATGTTCACCTGGTTGATCGTCACCTAAGGGACTTTTGCTGTGGCGCCGGACACCCTCCGCTACGCTTGCTTTAGCCTCTGCTACACTTTCTGTAGAGACTAAAAGCATCGAGTGAAAAGCTCAAAACCGGCGATTATATCCCAATGGATCACACGGCCCCACTTAGCGAAGAACAAATACGCAAGGTGCTGCGAGGCATTACGGTGCCGCCGCAACCGCAAATCATTGTCGACATTCATATGGAACAGGTGATGCCCAACCCGGACATCAACCATATCGCCAAGCTCATTTCGCAGGATGTCGGTTTGGCCGGCACCATACTTAAAATCGTTAATTCCAATTTGTTCGGCCGCAAGAACCGCATGACCTCGATTGAGCAGGCGGTGCACATATTGGGGCTGCAGAGCATCATTCGCATTGTCGAAGGGCTCTCGATCAAAGGCGAGATGACCGACGAAACCATTGTCGCCATGGGCGGCCTGTGGGATAGCGCGATGGAGATGGCCTCTATTTGCGCCACGCTCTCACGCCAGATCGGCTATCAATCGCCAGATAAGGCGTATTGTCTGGGTCTTTTTCATAACTGCGGCGTGCCGCTGTTGATGAAGAACTACTCGGATTATCCCGATGTCATGATCAAGGCTTATAGCAACACCGATGCCCGCGTCATCGACACTGAAAACAAACTTCTTAAAACCAATCATGCGGTGGTTGGCTACTACGTCGCGAAATCGTGGCATTTACCGATGGATGTATGCGAAGTCATCGCGGAACATCATAACGCCCAGAATGTGTTCAACAGTGAAGCGGTCTACAGTTACGACGGCGGCAAAAAAACGCTGCTGGCCATTCTCAAAATGGCCGAACACATTTGCGGGCTTTACGAAGTGTTGGGCAAGCAAAGCGAAGATTACGAATGGGAAGCCATCAAACCCTTCGTACTGGAGTTCGTGGGCTTGAGCGATATCGATTTTGATGGCATCCACGAAGAACTGCGTCTGGACGGTGTTGGCCATGGAGGCAAGACCTATTACGATCGCCAGGCCAGCTAATCCCTTGTCAATTTAATGCGTTGCGCACTGTTACGCCCGTGCACAGCACTGTTCGCGCCGCTTGGTTTATTTGTCAGGGGAGATCGCGCATAATCGGCCGCGATGACCAAAACAACGACAAGGCCAGCGTGTGACAAATTCATTTGAATCCCGGCTGCAACGCCTGCAAGCAAGCTCACTGCCCACTCAGCTGAAACAGATTCTGCGCGGGCTGGAAAAAGAAAGCCTGCGTATCCAACCCAATGGACATTTGGCACAAACCCTCCACCCGCGTGGGCTGGGTTCAACGCTGACCCACCCCAGTATCACCACCGATTATTCCGAAGCGCTGATGGAGTTCATCACGCCTGCGTTCACCGATGTTGAAGCACCGTTGGATTTTCTGCATCAGTTGCATCAGTTCGCCTACGCCGTGCTGGATAACGAGAAACTGTGGGTGAACAGCATGCCCTGCATTCTCGGCGCGGAAGAGAATATCCCCATCGCGGAATATGGCACCTCCAATAATGGTCGTCTGAAGCATATCTATCGACACGGACTCTGGCATCGTTACGGTCGCGCCATGCAGACCATTGCCGGAATTCACTACAACATGTCCTACCCTGAAAGTTTCTGGCGCGGCTATCAGGAGCAACTGCTGCAGGAGTCTGGACAGCCGCATCAGGGGAAAGACAGTCGCCCCTTGCAGGCCTTTATTTCTGATCAGTATTTTCACCTGATTCGCAATTTTCAGCGGCACGTGAGCATCGTTATTTATCTGTTCGGCGCCTCGCCTGCGGTGTGCGGTTCGTTTTTGCGTGGGCAGAAACATCAACTCACGACGCTGCACAAGCATACATTGGCCGCCCCCTGGGGCACGTCGTTACGCATGAGCGATCTGGGCTACCACAACACGACCCAAATGGGTTTGAATGTGTCGTACAACAGTCTCGACGAGTATGTCGAAACCCTCTACAAAGCGGCCTCAACACCCAACCCCGATTATGAAAAAATCGGCGTGCTGGTCGATGGTGAATACCGCCAGCTCAACACCAATATTCTGCAAATTGAAAACGAGTATTACGCCAGCATTCGCCCCAAGCGCCGGCTGGATCACCATATGCGCACCCTCACGGCGCTGGCGGACGGTGGCGTCGAATATGTCGAAATTCGCTGTATGGACTTAAACCCGTATTTGCCGATTGGCATTGATGCCGACAGTCTGCGGTTTCTGGATATGTTTGCGCTGTTCTGTCTGCTCGAAGACAGCCCTCCACTGTCGCCACGTGAATACAAATGCATGCACGACAATCAGCAAACCATTGTGCTCAACGGGCGTAACCCGGCACACGAGATGCAGTGCGCGGTGGGTGCCGTCAATTTCAAAGGCTGGGCGACCCAGGTGCTTAACCAGCTCGAAGGCATTGCAGCGCTGTTCGACGGCGTGTATGGCGGCAATCACTACCAGCGGGTACTCGATGAGCAAAAACAGCGCGTGGAGCATCCAGACACCACCCCGTCTGCACGCATTGTCAAAACATTGATGGACGAGGACATGTCGTTTTTCGAGTTCGGCATGCAGCGCGCCAAACAAACCGAAAAATATTTTTGCGAGCGGCCACTTGCCCCCGATGTCTTTGAACGGTTCTCGGCAGAAGCGGCCAAATCCCTGATAGATCAACAAAAACTGGAGGCTGAACCGCAGGTCGAATTCGCACAATATCTCGCCAACTTTCTGGCGCAGCGCCCGGTTCTGACAAAATAATCAGGCGCTTATGCGGTGTTTTTAAAATCCGCTGCTAGTCTTCTTTCAAGATCCTTCATTCCGTGGAAGTTCATGCTTTCCTGAAGGGTCGGGGCATGGCAGAGACTGTCTCTGCCGAAGGTCTGGCAGGCCGCAAACGCATCTGAAACGTTTTGCGGGTAGTGGAAGGCACCGGAGCCAACGCATGATGAGAATCAACGAGATCGATAATCCGCAGTGGAGCCTCGATACCTTGAACAAAGCTTACCGTCAGGGCTACCTGTTCGGTTTGGGGGGCGAAAGCAAAGAGCATTGCCCCTATCGCTCTGACGTGGTCGCAGCGGCTTGGGAAGCAGGCTGGAATGATGGCCATGAGCAGATCAGCCAACCCTTGAGCCAACCGTCTTACGCCGCTATTGCTTGACCCCCGCTCGCCTGATGCACTGATGGCCCGCAAACACATACGAGTCTACGCGCACAAGCCCTGGCAGCACGAAAAAGGCCGTTGATCACGGCCTTTGAACGTTTTGCACTCGCGCCAGTCTTAGCTGAGGGCAGGCGTATGTCATGGCCACACGGCACCCGGTGTGCACGCTACGATGCCGGAGCATTGAGCTGAAAGACCTCACTAGGTTTGCCCCCACATAACGCGTTATGATCGCGCTCCGGTGTTCGCACGTCGGGCATTTTTGCACTGGTTTTGTCAGCAAGGATATTAATGATGTTGCCCCTTTCCTATCGCATGTTGAATCTGGCGGGCTTTGTTGGCACGGTGCTCGCCATGGTCTTTGCCATTCTGGTGCTGGAAAAATATGTGGGGCTTGAGCCTTGCCCTCTATGTATGATTGATCGGGCCCTGGTGGTCATGCTGGGGCTGATCTTTTTAGCGGCGGCCGCTCACAATCCGGGTCCAATGGGGCAACGAATTTATGCATGCCTGGGCTTGTTGGTCTCTGCGGCGGGCATTGCCGTCTGCGCACGCCATATCTGGCTGCAAAACCTGCCCGCAGATAAAGTGCCGACCTGCGCACCCGGCCTCGACTACATGCTAGACACGCTGCCCATGAGCGAAACCCTGCAAATCATTTTCACCACCTCGGGTGAATGCGCCAAAATTGACTGGACGTTTTTAGGCATCACCCTGCCGCAACAAACGCTGGCCGTATTCGCCGGTTTTGCACTCATCGGTTTGGTACAACTGTTCCGTAAGCCGGCAAATTCATTATAAATAGAACAACTTTACAATCCTGCACCTCTTGCGGTGCCGCCAACCTAATAGATTAAGTTCTTATAAAGAACACGATGCGGCATGGCAGTGTGTTCTTAAAAGTGGTGTTTGGGGTAGACCTGCCAAACACCCGAACTTTGTCAACCACCGTTCACGACGTTTACCACACAATTGCGCCCTTGCTGCCCTCAGGTGATTTGCATATTCTCGTGATCAGCCGGCACAAAAAACCAACAAGCCGGCCCTCATTCAAAATATTTATTTTGAAATTCATACGTCAACAACGACGTTATTGACCCACGGTGGCATGAACCCTCGCTCATCGAGGCATGCTGTAGGCCTGTAGGCGAAGAAGGATAGAAAAACAATGCTCAAGCACAGCGAAAACACACAACAACACTGGGGCGCCGTCGACAAAATCATTGATAAATGGTTGAAGGAAAGACAAGAGTTGATTCTTTTGTTCTGCGCCGTGGACGGTCTGCGTGAATTCACCCCCCGTTCCACCCCCATCGCCGTCAAGGTAAAAGCATTCTGTCAGGTGATGATTGACTACATGTCTGCCGGTCATTTTGAAATCTACGACGAGCTGATGCACGAAGCGGACGAATTTGAAGAAGACTACCGTGATCTGATCAAGAGCATTCTGCCTCGCATTCAGGTGAGCACCGAAATGGCGATCGAGTTCAACGACCGTTATGCCGACGCCAATATCAAAGAGATTCACCCTGAGATGGCTCACCACCTGTCCATGCTGGGTGAAAAACTGGCTGAGCGTTTCGAACTAGAGGATCGCCTGATCGAGGTGATGCACAGCCGTCATCGCGAAATGGTCGCCTGAGCCGACCGCAGCGACAACGTATCACAATAAAAAAGAGGGCTTGAAGCCCTCTTTTTTATTGTGTTGCCTGGTGAAAGAAGCCGTTATTTGACGGCTTCAACTTCAAGCAGCTCAATTTCAAATACCAGTGTTTCATTGGGGCCAATGGTGTTGCCTACGGCGCGTTCGCCATACGCCAGCGTCGAGGGAATCGCGACTTTCCACTTGTCACCGACCTTCATTTTCTGAAGGATGTTGGTCCACCCTTTGATTACGCCATTCACTGGGAAGCTCGCCGGTTCGCCACGCTGTACCGAACTGTCGAAGACGGTGCCATCAACCAGGGTGCCGTGGTAGTGCACTTTCACCTTGTCGTTTTCATCAGGGGTCGCGCCCTTGCCTGAGGCCAGCACTTCATATTGCAGGCCGCCTTCCAGTGTCGTCACACCTTTACGCTTGCCGTTTTCAGCCAGAAATTTCTCGCCTTTGGCCTGGTTTTCTTTTGCAACTTTCTCGGCCTGGCCACGCATTTCTTCCATCTTGCGGGTCTGGAACGCTTGCATGACGGCCATCATGTCTTTCTCTTCGAGCGCGGGCTTGTTGCCCTTGAAGCCATCTTGCATGCCTTGGGCGAAGGCTTTCAGATCAAGCTCTTTGTAATCACGTGCGAAGTTCTCGCCGTACTTCATACCAATGGAATAGCTGACCTTGGAATCATCGGATTTCAGCTCTTCTGCTTGCAGTGCGTTTACGGCAAAACCGCCCGCGACCACGATGCCTGCCATCGCCAGAGTTATTGTTGTTTTCTTCATGTAAGGACTCCATCGCCTATCTTGTGTGGAAAGTTGCGGGTTGAGTTGCGGGTTGATCGCGAATGTATTGACGCTTGCGCTTATTCAATAGGGGGCGAGCGGCAATACTATCAGAATTTGTGCGAAATGAATTTAATTGTCATAACGCACGAATTAAAGAAAAATTGCGTTTGTGACCCGGTTTGCTATCACTACACTTGTAGATATTGTTTAAACAAGCCGTATAATTGCCAGTGAATGTATGGTTGCTCCGAAATACCTGTTTGCTACTGAATACATTGTTGCTCCCGATGGCATCATTGCATCCAATGACATCATTGCTCCTGATGACATCGTTGTTGATGACAGCGCTGCATCTGATTTCACAGGGTTGCATCTGAAGCAAATTTGTCCTGGTGTAACGCTTGTCGTTTATGGTGATTGGTCACTCGTAGAAAAACATCGTTATCGTATGGGTTCAATGGCGATATGATTGCGTTCTACGAATACACTGGTCTTTTGAAGAACTCTGGAAACCACGTTGAGGATTGAAACATGGCAGCACGCAAAACTCGCACGGTCAAAGCGCCACGCGCCAAGAATCCGGTTGTTGAGCTGAAATCACAAATCGCGCAATTGCAAAAGCAACTGGACAAGGCACGCGCTCAACAAGCGAAAGACGCGCAGAAGGACGTTGCCGCTGCCAAGAAAGCCGTTGCTGAAGCCGCTAAAAAGCAGAAAGCAGCAGCCAAAGGTGGTAAAGCCGGTGGCAGAGGCAGAAAGCCGAACCCCGCCATCGCGGTTGCCAATCTGAAAGCCGCCCAAGCCGCACTCGCCGCTGCGCAAAGCAAGGCAGTCGCTGCCAAGCAGGAACTGGCCGAAGCCAAAGCCACTGCCAAAGCAGGTAAAGAAGCAGCGAAAGCCGCCAAGGCCGCCGCGAAAAAAGCCAAGCCCGCTAAAGCAGCCAAAGCCGCTAAACCTGCAAAGGCCGCGAAAGCCAAAGCAGATAAAAAAGCGGTCGCAAAGCCTGCAAAAGCAGCTAAAGCTGGCAAAAAAGCTGCAGCCAAGCCCGCCAAAGCGGAAAAGCCGGTGAAAGCGGCCAAACCCGCTAAAGCCGAGAAGCCCGCCAAAGCAGAAAAACCAGCCAAAGCCGCCAAGCCGAAAAAGGCCAAGGCAGAAAAGGTTGCAGCGGTGGAAGTCGCCGAAGAAATCGAGGTCGCCGCGACTGAAGACGTGGTGGTAGCACCAGAACCCGTTGTGGAAGAAGAAGCCGAAGAAACGCCTGCCGTACCGACTGAACCCGGTCGCAGTATTTTCTCTCCGGATGCAGATGCTTGATCCTATCGTGGTCTGCTAACAGACAAAGCCGCGCCTAGCGCGGCTTTGTTGTTTATAATCCCCTCCCCGTTCTGTTATTGAACCGCCAGCCATCATGATCCAGCTAAAAAATATCAGCCTCTATCGCGGCCAACAATGCCTGCTGCGCGACACCGGCGTCACCTTGCACCCAGGCTGGCATGTGGGCCTCTCGGGGCGAAACGGGTCTGGCAAATCCTCATTGTTTGCAGTCCTCAAACAAGAACTGACCATTGATGCCGGCGATTGCCTGATCCCGCGAGAATGGGTGATTGCGCATATGGCGCAAGAGGTGGAAGCCCTCGATAGCAGCACCCTGGATTTTGTGCTCGATGGCGATGCCGAACTGCGCCATTGGCAGCATGTATTGGGGGAGGCACAACAACAGCACGACGATGCGCGTATCGCCGAATCGCTGCACCACCTGGATGCGATCGATGCCTACACGGCACCCTCTCGCGCAGCAAAAATTCTCGATGGTTTGGGGTTTACGCAGGATCAGCTCGCCCGCCCGGTGAAAAGTTTTTCAGGCGGCTGGCGTATGCGTCTCAATCTGGCCAAAACGCTGATGTGTCGCTCGGATCTGATGCTGCTCGACGAACCCACCAACCACCTTGATCTCGACGCCATTCTCTGGCTTGAACAATGGTTGAAGGTCTACCCTGGCACACTGATTGTGATCTCACACGATCGCGAGTTTCTGGATGCGATCGTCGATCACTTGCTGCATATCGAAACGCAGCGTATCAACTATTACAAAGGCAATTACTCCGATTTCGAGCGTCAGCGCGCCGAACAGCTGGCCTTGCAACAAAACGCGTTTGAGCGTCAGCAAGCCAAGATCGCGCATTTACAGAAATTTATTGATCGCTTTAAAGCCAAGGCGACCAAAGCCACGCAGGCGCAAAGCCGCATCAAAGCGCTGGAAAAACTGGAACGCATTGCACCGGCCCATGTCGATTCGCCCTTTACGTTTTCATTCTATGCGCCAGAAAAACTGTCTAACCCGCTGATACGTGTGCGTGATGGTCAGGCCGGGTATGCCGACAAGATCATTCTGAAAAACCTGTCGCTGCAGTTGGGCCCGGAAACCCGCATGGGCTTGCTCGGCCCCAATGGCGCCGGTAAATCTACGTTGATCAAAACGCTGGCAGGCTCGCTGCCGCCTGCAGGGGGCGAATGGTTTCGTAGCGAACATTGCGAGATTGGTTATTTCGCCCAACACCAGCTCGATCAGCTGGACAGTAACGCCACACCTCTACTGCAGCTGCAGCGCATTGCCGGGCGCACCGAAGAACTGACTCTGCGGAAATATCTGGGCAGCTTTGGCTTTCATGGCGACGATGTCAATTCCCGTATCGAGCGTTTCTCGGGGGGTGAGAAAAGTCGCTTGGCGCTTGCCTTGATCGTGTGGCAGAAGCCCAATGTGCTATTGCTCGACGAGCCGACCAACCATCTCGATCTGGAAGTGCGGCATGCCTTGACGCT
Organism: uncultured Moraxellaceae bacterium; assembly: GCA_964473645.1. Classification (GTDB taxonomy): domain Bacteria; phylum Pseudomonadota; class Gammaproteobacteria; order Pseudomonadales; family Ketobacteraceae; genus HdN1. The sequence continues at coordinate 41,071 of CAYYPW010000017.1, read as the reverse complement.
CGCCCTGCAGGACTATGAAGGTGCACTGGTGTTGGTGTCGCATGATCGACATTTATTACGCAATGTGTGCGACGAGTTCTGGCTGGTGGCCGAGGGCGTAGCCGAACCGTTCGCTGGCGACATGGAAGCCTACACCCGCTGGCTGACTGAATACCATGCCCGCCAATCTGCCGCGAGCAGTACAACCGCTGGCGATGCCGACAACCGCACCGACAAAAAAGCGGATCGCCGCAAAGCCGCCGAGATTCGGGAGAAATTGCGCCCCTATAAACGCCAGATCGAAACGCTGGAAAAAACGCTCGCCAAGGTACAGCTGAAAAAAGCGACCCTGGAAGAAGCGCTCGCCGATCCCGCGATTTATGAGGTGGCCAACAAGCAAAAACTCACCACTCTCTTGAAAGACCAGGCCGCCTGCACCACCGAAATCGATCGTATCGAGATGGAGTGGTTGGAAGCCTCGGAAGCTCTGGAGTCACTCACGGCCGAACTGAAACAGGCAGAGGGCTAACGCGGTCGATAGCGCAGTTCATTAGCAGACAGTGATGCACCCTTTAAAAACTGATGCTAATTGATACCGCTGTTTCGAGTTCAGGATAACCACTCTCCTCGTTATAACGCTGCAGCAACAAACGGGCGTTGTAGCTTTTCAGAAAGCGCCAGTTCAGTTGCGTGCTGACACTTTGCATGTCATCGAGGTAATCCACCTGGGTGGTTTCGTGGTGAATGCCGGTCGCCACCGCCCATTGCGCACTCAGGGCATAGTCGAGTTCGAGGGTGGCATAATTGAAATCATCGAGATCACCGAGCGATGACTGCTTGAGTACACGCTCATGCCCGATAAGGATATAAAAGGATAGCGGCGCAACATCCGCATAAAACCCTGCTTCAACAATCGCATCTTGTGTGCCGGAACCAAGACCGGTGTTGGCATCACCACTGTCGGATTTGTAGCCCAACTGCGGTAACACCGCCCAACGCTCTGACAGTGGAATGAAACGATTGACCCAGAGAATACTGTCTGCCAAGCCATCGGCGTTGGTAGAGGCGACACCACCCCCCAGGTCGTTACACCTGTCGAGCTGTGCTTGGGTGATTCTGCCTTGTGCCAACCACATTTGAACGCGGCGCGGGTGTGACAGCGCCCATTCGCATACGCTGACCAGTTGAGGGCTGGCGCGCGCCACGACCGTTTCGCCTTGTGTTTTTTGCCAGGGCAGTTCCAGGCGCATTTGCCAACCATCCCCCCACTCCACACCGGGCATCAGGGTGACACGCGTGTAGTGGCCATCGGTGTCTTCAAAGCGTTGGCGCGCGTGTTCGATGCTCATGTCCCAGGTGAGGTGTGCCGCCGCAGTGTCAGCAAACTGCGGCTGCGTCCAGGCAGTGAAGCTGAGCATCGTGCCCAGACCTATCCACCCTATGCGCATCAATACAGGCACGCGCTCCTTATAAATGTCGTTGTATTTCATTAGCGTGGGCGATGGGTGCGAGTGAGGCGCTGACGGATCGCACGTCGCTCCTGAGGGCTGGCGTTACGCATATGCTCGCGCAAGGCCTGGCGCTTGGCCGGGCTCAAGGCTTGCCATTTATCCCGCAAGGCTTGGCGCTCGGCTGCAGGCAGCGACTGGAACCATTCAAAGCGGCGCCGCACTTTCTGCTGGTCTTCGGGCGGCAATTGACGAAAGCGTTCGTATTGGCTGCGCAGCTCGGCGCGACGTTCAGGGGGCAGGGCTTGCCAGCGTTGAAAGCGTTCCTGCACCTGCTGTTGTTGTTCGGCAGGCAGCTGATTGAATTTAGCAGCGCGATCACGTAAGGCGGTGCGTTGTGTTTCGTTTAATTGCGGCCATTGCGCCTGCAACGCTTGAAGCGCTTTCCGCTCGCTGGCGGGGAGGCTTTCCCAATCAGTATTTTGGGCCTGGACAAAGGCACAGCCGCAAGCAACATAGCCTATTAATAGCCGCAGGAATGTCATCATGGGGTTTTCTCCTTCTGCGCCGGTGGTGTGGCCGGGGCTTGGGCAGGCGATTCGTTTTCGTCTGCGTTGGCGAGCTGTTCAAGATCGAGCGGGTCTAGCACTTCACCCTGCGCGTTAGCGTATTCCAGCAGATAGAGCCAGAATTCTGCAGGGGGTGGTTCGCTGGCCCAGGCGGTGGTGCTGCAGGCCAGACAGACGATGAGGTGGTTAGCCCGCATCGGGTTCGTCTCCCAGGACGTAAAGCATTTCCCAATCGGCCAGCATTTGCGGGTCTTCATCCCAGGCATCGAGAGGCATTACACTTTCATTCCGAGGGTTCGAGCCGGGCATCAGCGCCGGTCGCGCGGTGTTTGCCAACAATCCGGTGTCACTGCGAGCAGGCAGCAGATGATGACTAACGCCCAGCATAAGGGCGCACAATGCCACCATTGCGGCCATGGCGAACCGTTGCGAAAACGTCGATGTGTTTGCGTAGGTGAACCGCTGCTCAGCTGCATCACGGTGTAGCGGCGAGCGTGATGCCTGCACTGCCTGTTGGCGCAGTTGATGTAGCCGCTCGACAACGGCCGGGTCAAGCTGCGTATTGGCGCGTTCCAACGTATCAGCCAGCGTGTGGGCCAAGGGTTCAGTCGGCGCGGAGCCTGAGGGTTTCATGACGATACCTCCCCGTTGGGGCTGTCATTGTGAGCTTGGGTTACCGGGGTATGTGCTTGCATAAGGCAATGTCGCAATGCTTGCAACGCCCGGAAATAATGGGTTTTTACGGAGCCTTCGCTGCACTGCATGGCCGCCGCAGTATCCGCGATATCCAGGCCTTCCCAGGCGCGTAACAAAAAAGCTTGTTGTTGGCGAACCGGCAAGGCTTCGACAGCCGCAAGCACCAGGTCAATATCCCCCGCGCGTGCCAGCAGCGTCTGTGGATCTTTGTCCTGAGGATCTTCGATCTGAGCAAACGGGTCTTCGTCATCGTCATCATCGCTGCTGAACCAACGCACAAACCAGCGCCGTGAGCGGGTTTGCTGGCGATGCCATTCCAGAATGCGATTTTGCAGAATGCGCTGAAACAGTAACGGCCACTCTGCAGGTGGCTTATCACGGTAATGCTTGACCAGGCTGAGCATGGCATCTTGCACGATATCGAGCGCATCCGCCGGCTCGCGCACGGCCAATAACGCCATGCGATAGGCACGGCGCTCGACAGAGGCAAGGAAGGCATTAAGCGGCATGGCAGTCCTGTTCACGGCAACTCGGGCAATATTCGCCGTTGAGTCTAGACGGCACAGCCACGCCTCACAATATGGCGCACATGCTCCGTGACTCACTCGACGTTTTCACCTAAACGTGCAAGGGATTGAATTTTCATGACAAATAATACTCCTGTCGACGCCGACCGCCGTTATGCGGGTCTAACAGGAGTATTAACGGTGCAACGGCTTCAAGGTTGACCGGATGATCAGATAAAAACGCCCCTCTACGGTTTAATAACCTGGGGGAAGGGCGCGGCGAAGGTTTGCGGGCCATCATCGCTGGGTGCGGTGGGCTCAGCGTTCGCGGCGGGCGATGTGGCAGGTGCTGGCGCGGCGTTCGATGCGGGTTTTACCCCCGGCAACTGCGGCACACAGATGACTTTGACATCGACGATATTGGCGGCGTTGATATTCCCCTGCCCTTTACGCACGTCGCACTGCTGCCCGACGGGTTGCACTGCAACACTCACGTTATAACTCTCCCCGGTTTGCAAGGCCGACGAAAATGCAAACATGCCGTTACTGGTCAAGGGTAGAGTTTCTTTGCCGCCATTGAGCGCCAGCTTGAGTGCGCCTTTCAGCCCGCTGACCATTCCCCCCAGCTTGAAACTTTGAAAATCACACTCGATCGTCACGTTTCGGATGTCTTTTACCCCCATTCTGCCGACACCATTGGTGACACGGCACACCTGACCGGAAGGTTGGGTATCAAGAATGACATTGTAGCGCTGGCCACTGACCAACCGCGTTGCAAATTCGAAGGGCCCATTGCCCGGAATCGCCATTACCTCTTGTCTATTGTTGAGCATGAGTTGGAAGGCGCCCGACAAGCCGCTGACCATGCCCCCCAACTTATATTGCACAGCAGCACACTGCACCAACACATCCAGGACGTCACCCGCGACGGTTCCCTCGGCTTGTTTCAGTTGACACTGCTGACCTTTTGGCTGTTCCGTGACGTCTACCTTATAAGGGCTGCCATAGACAACAGGCGTTTTAAAATGGAATTCACCGGCAGCGGTCAAGGTCAGCGATTCTTCGCCATTGAGTGTGAGCGTTAGCGGCGCTTTCAGGCCTTCGATTTTTCCGCCCAGTCGATGGGTGTTGGTAACACAGTCAATCAGTACGTTTTTGATATCGGAAAGCGCAAGACGGCCCTGACCTTTGCTCAACTGACAGGTCTGCCCGGGAGGTTGTTCCGCAATCTGCACGTTATAACTGTCTTTGTGAACAAAATCGGTTGCGAACGCAAATTCACCGGCCTGGCTAACGGTGATTTCTTCGGTGTCATTGATGCGCATGCGTAAATTGCCTTGCAGGCCGTTGGCAACGCCTCCCACTTGAAACAGCAAGGGCTCGCAGTTGATCGCGATATCGCTGACATTATCCGTGATATTCCCGGCGCCACGACTGAGCGCGCAGGTGAGTTCCTGCGGTTGCTGAGCCAGGGTGATTTCGTAGGGTTCACCGTGTTTGAGCATTTTAGTGAACTGAAAAACCCCATCTTTACGCAGGGTGAGCGTCTCAAGGTTACCGTTAAGCCGAAGTTTTACCGGGCCGGTAACCCCTTCCGCCATGCCGGCCACCGGATACCGGTTCTCCTCGCAGGCAACGATCACACTGTCGACATTGTCCCCATGGATGCGGCCTACTCCATATTTGACAGAACAGGTTTGTCGATCGGGTTGCTCTTTGACAGTCACTTCATAGTGGGCGCGATTGATCAAACCAATCGGAAACATGAAAGGGCCGTTTTGCGTGATCATTAACGGCTCGCCTTGGTTGACCACCACCTGCACTTGCCCACTCACCAAGCCTTTGACTTCGCCGCCCAGGGTAAAGGCGGCACATTCGGCGGAGGAAGACAGCCCACTGATCCGAATCGTACAGGCTTTTTGCGCTTGCTCGGCATACCAGGCAATGCGTTTGTCGATGCTCAACTTGTCCGGCACATCGAGCGTTTCCAAATGTTTGCGCACCACCGAAATAAGGGTATTGACCTGCTCGGTGTCCACGCCGTTAAAGCCACGCTGTGCCGCCACTTGCGCCAGAAACATTTTGACTGCGGCGGTACTGAGACTATCGACACGCAGTGGGCGCTTTTCGCTGCCGTTACTGAGCATCAGCGTTTCGAGAACAGTGCTGCCTGTTTTGATACGAATCACGCCATCGGCTTGCGGGGGCTCGCTTAAACGCAAACGGTACAGGCCACTCTCAAGACGCGTTAGCTTGTTGACGCCGATGGCGAGTTCGGTGAAGGGTTGGCTGACTTGCGGCTGCTCAGCTTTTCCACCCGCTGTCGTAGAGGTCTGTTTTGCTGCGGATTTTTTTGGAACGGGTAACAATGTTACGACGGATACATCGCCTTTACTGAGCGCCGGCAGCGCCTCTGCTTTCGCGTCCGCTGCATTTTCTACCCATAAATAATAGGTACGACTGCCCGGCGAAGCGGCATTGGTCGACTTTGCTAAAGCGGATTTTTCGTTGTCGCACCCCAACAGGCAGAGCATGGCAACGCTGAACAGAATTCCAATGAATTTCACGCGCGATTCCCAAAGGGTTGGATGAACGCTTTTGTTTCCATATCACAAGGTTAGACAAAGACGGCAGTTTTTTCAGGCAACCGCTCGCATTGCGTAATGTTTTGCACGTTCGTTCCATTAATTACATTGCGTGCTGAGACATTGACCGATGCGACATAAGGTCTCGTCAATGCTGTCAATGCGCTACAAGGGGCGGCATGCAACCATCCCGTTGGAAGGGTCTGTTTAGGCCACTTTCAACGATAGAAGCGCTAATAACAATAAAGCCGCGCCGAGGCTCATCATGAATCTTGATACACCCGCTATCTCTGGTGAATATGTTCATGTATTTCTCAGGTTGTTCAAAAGTCTGGGATACCCGACGGCGTTGTTGGAGAAAATCGCGTCCGCTCCATTGGACACCTTTGCCAATCCGGAAGCCATGGTTTCCACGCAAGCATTGCTTAGCATTATTGATCGCGGCATGAACGCTATCAATATGCCCTACGCCGGGCTTGCACTTGGCAACCAGATGACCCTGATGACACACGGTATGGCGGGCGTTGCAGCCATGACACAACCGGTGTATGCCGATGCACTCAAACTTGCCAGCCGCGCCTGCGACAGTGTTTTCCCGGCGTTACAAATGGAGCTGGTGGAGGACGCCAGAGAAGTCAGTCTGGTGGTGAGCGAACGCATGCCGTTACAGCCTTACTTTCACTTTTTTATCGAAGTCATTTTTGTCAATTTCTATAACATTCTGCATTTTCTGTTGGGGGATGATACCGAACCGGCACGCATGTGTTTTTCTTACCCGAGCCCTGGTTATAGCCATATTTATCGGCGTTATTTTCGCTGCCCCTTGCGTTTCAACGATACGCGTTGCGCCTTTGTGGTTTCCCGGGCAGTTGCGTCTCGTCAATTGAGTCTGGCCAACAACCACATTGCCGAAAAGGCAGAAAATCAGTTAATCGATAACTTGCCTGAAAATGTCATGGCCCTGTTGCCGCAGAAATTACGCAATACCCTGGTACAAAGCTTTGGCGCCTTTCCATCGCTGGAGAAAGCGGCTTGCAAACTCGGGATGAGCGGTCGCACACTGCGTCGGCAGTTGCAGCTGGCAGGCACCAGCTATCAAAACGTACTGGATGAGGTGCGCAAGGAATTTTCGCTCAGCTACCTGTTACGCTCGGACATCAGCATTACCGATATCGCGATTTCACTTGGATTCAACGATTCGTCGGCCTTCAGCCGCGCTTTTAAAAAATGGACGGGGGAATCCCCGCGCGATTATCGACGCAATTTTTCTCGAGAAGCGACAGGCGAAACCCAAAGCACGAAAAACATGTTCACTTTCGAAACGAAAGAAAACAAACCCTCGCACCTGAAAACCACTACGACCATAAAAGAAAAAGAAACGGATGGTATCGACATATAAACGTCGACTCAGGCGTTTCACTTCGCGTTAAACACCGTTTATCTGTATTTGACAGCGTGGCCATAATCAGCAAAAGACTGGCCTGCTTCGTCATGCGCCACTTTCGCCCTCCTCCCTAGAATGGGCCTAGCGAATATTTTAAAAAGTGTGCTCTTCTATGATCGCCTTTTTGGATATCCGCATTTCAAGGCACGATCATTAAAAGTAGAGAACCATATGAAAAAAATAAAACACCTGATTTTATTGGGAATTCTTGCATTTACATCACTTGCACTACCCATGACCGCCAATGCCAGCACCTATGCCAAAACCAAATACCCCATTGTGATGGTCCACGGGGCCTTTGGTTTTGACAGTATTCTGGGGGTTGTGGATTATTGGTATTTTATTACCAGCAATATGCGAACGCGTGGCGCAGAAGTCTATGTGGTCAATATGAGTTCTGCCGCATTGCATGAGGAACGCGGCGAACAATTGCTGGCAGACATTGAAGAGATTCTGGCCATCAGCGGGGCCAGCAAAGTCAACATTATTGCCCACAGCCAAGGGGCAACGTCTTCACGCTATGTCGCGGCTATGCGGCCAGAATGGATTGCCTCCATTTCGTGTTCACATTGCATGAACGAAGGCACTCAGTTTGCCACCGGCTTTGGCAATTTGCTGGAAAACATCGGTATTGGTGGGCAAATTGTCGATGGCGGTGTGTCGATGTTGCTGGATTTGCTGGAGTTGATAACGTCCGCCGGTAGTGACGGCGAATTCAACAGCGATTTGCGCGTGGATCAAAGCATGATGGACCTGGTGAAAGCGGCCTCCATGGATGATTACAATCGCTTTAATGCGCTCTACCCTGCGGCCATGCCGACCCGTGATTGTTCGATCATTAATGGCGGTCGCAATGGGGTTACCGGCGGCGGTCCCGACAAAGTGAACGGTATTGCCTATTATTCCTGGGGGGGTAAATCACCAATTACCAATCGTGTTGATCCCTTTGATTCCATTGTGATCCCGCTAACCAAGACGTTTATGGGGGGCGATCTGATATGGGATGGGCTGGTGCCACAATGCGGTATGGCCTTGGGCAAGCTTTTGCGCGCTGACTACAAATCCAATCATTATGACGCCATTAACCATGCATTAGCGCTAACCGCGTTTGGCATGAATATTCCAAGCATTTACTACACGCATGCCAACCGGCTGAAATACGCGGGACTTTAACTGCTTTTCTCGCTTGCAGGAGTATTGAAATGGGCAAGGAGGCCCACCCAATCGTATTTTTTGCACAATTCTTGTTTGAATCAAGCTTCTTTGAATAAAGCTTTTGGATATTATTTTTTGGAAATGTCGTCATGAAAAAAACATTGATCAGTGCTGCCGCTCTTTCTGTCGTATCAATAGCTGTCATATCGATAAGTGCCTGGCAAATGCTTGGAAAAGACGAAAAACGTCCCGCCTCGATGACTGAAGGCTTCAACAGGGAGTTACAGGGTAACGCTGCGGTCATCAAAGAGAAAACGTCACCGAACGACATGTTTATTGCTTCGCCCGTCGCCCTTTACCAACGTTTTGAAAAAAACAAACCGCTGTACTTGCAGGATACGCAAGTGCCTGCAAATTTTTCTGTTACAGAGGCAGGTGATCTGGTTATCAATAGCGATGTGAAGGACATCCTGGATTATTTCTTGTTGATGCGTGGTGATGTAAGCGACCAGGATATTTACACAATAGTGCTGGGCTATATTCATCAAACGCTGCAGGAACCCGCACGCACGCAGGCGACAGAGGTGTTGCAGCGCTATACCCAATATCTTGAGCATTACGTACAGTGGCAACAAGTGCCGATGTCTGGCGATATGACACAGAGCAACCCGGGCGACCTCAAAAACCGTTTGCTGGAGTTGCATGAGCTGCGTGCCCAGCTGTTGGGCGATGAGATATTCGCTGCCTTTTTTGCCGAAGAGGAGCAAGTCAATATGGCGTATGCAGAAGCGAAAATCGCATTGAACGATGCCAGCGCGACTGGTATGACACGGGACAGCATTGTCGCCTCACTCAATGCAGCGTTACCCGTGGCAATTCGTGAGGCCAACCAGCACGCCATGCAACAAGTGACACTGACCACATCGCTACAGGCACTCAAGGCGCGTGGCGCCAGCCCGCAGGAAATCGAGCAAGCAAGGATTGCACTGGTGGGCGTTGAAGCCAATGCACGCTTGAAGCAAGTCGATCAGGCGCGTATGGCTTGGGAAGCAAAAAGAAAGGATTATAAGGCACTAATGGCACAACGGTTGGAATTGCAAGACATGAGCATGGAAGCCTTGGCAAGCGTCGGCGAGATTCAATCGCTGGGATTGAGCGAAACTGATTTGCGCCGCATGCAAGCACTGGATCGTATAGAAAAACGGATGCAGTAAGCGCTGATCGCAACTTACCACACCCGCTACCACACCCGCTTACCACACCCGGGGCGGCAGCAACGCTTAAATACCTGAACGCAAACTGGTCTCAGTAAATACTGCCGGTTTCAAACCGGCATTAAATTCTACCGATAGCGACGTCAGCTCTGTGACTCGCCCTGTCTGCAAATTTTTCATACGTAGTGTGTCGGGCTTCCAGAAACCTTGCGCATACTTCTGATAATTTTCGAGATTCAATGTTTTTAGCGGTAGACCTTTTTTATCAAAGAATTCTGCCTGCCGGGGTAGAAATTGCTGTTTGTCGATCAGTAAGCGCGTGTAACGGTAGGCAGAATCATCGGTTTTTGGAAATCGATCCACAATATAACATTGAGCATTGCCACAAGCTTGCTCCCCCGCACGCTCGAAGTGATAAGCTGCCGGGTCTTGGCCCGCCAGATCTTCAAAGGTAAATTCACTGCCTCGAAAATTCGATTCACGGTTACTCGCCGCCACCTTTTTCACCCGTTTGGCTGACGGCAAATAGAGCCATTGCCGACTATCGCCATTACTCATTGAGTGAGAAAGCAATGCAATGCCCTTTTCTCGCTTGGGTTCAGTAAAAACCGTCAGGCTTTTGGTGGCACCCGTATCAGCCAGTACTCTTACCCACATTTCGCTGGCGCTGGCCTCGCCGGTTTTTTCTATATTCTTCATCGCTAATCGCTGCGACATATCGTTGAACCCGCTTCCATTTTTTTCTGCACGCGCGATGATCTCATCGGCAGTCAGCTCATTGGCGGACAGATCGTTATCTACCAGCCTGTCTGCATGCAAGTTGCCTGCGAAGGCATGGGCAGGGAACAGGCAGGCCGATAGCAGCGCCGATAAAAATTTCGTATGTTTCATAGCCTGACTCCAGAATTGAGGCATCAAAAATAGTAATAGAGATCAAACTGAATAAAATCATCCTGTTCGGCCCAATGCATTTTTTGTGCGGGAGAACTGAGCAGGAGTACATCATAGAAAGTGTCTGCCACCTGTTGCGCAGGGGTTTCCCGCAAGCGTCGAAGTGCATCGTCCTGCTGCAGAAACGCGAGGAAATGGGTGAGATCACGGGGATTCAAGCGCCGATTCTCTGCGAGGGAAAGGAGTTCACGCACCAGCACAACATCCAACGGTAATTCACCCGACTCGACCGCTTCATAGGCGGCCAGAATGGCGCGATCGCTGGGCCCGCGATCAGGCAGTGGTTCTGCGGATTGGAACGCGCTGGCGGCCAACCGAAGCTTCCAGTGCTCCCCCATATTGGCAGTCCACTGGGTGAGAAGGGTTTGCTGGCGATAGTCGATATCCTGGACCACGCCCAATAACAGGCTTTGATCGTGCACGTCGTTGAATGCGAATCGCGCACCGACAAAAACATCGCGATCGTAGGGCATTTGGTAGGTGTAGTCACGGCTATCGTAAGTGGCTTCCGCCAGGGCGGTCAGGTCTGCGTCGGTGCTGGCAACACCAGAAAAGGTATATTCTGCTCCAACCGTGGCGGCGCCGTAACGTTCGATATCGCCTGTCTGAAACAACATCTCGGTTTTCAGCAGGATGCCGTTGATTTCACCGACGATGTCGATCGCGCTTTGATTGATTTTTTCATAGACAGGAATGAGCTGAGGATCGGTGAAATCAAAATTGAACACCAGGGTAGGATTTCGATTCATGCCATAAAAGTGGGATAACGCTATATCCCAATCACCCCAGCTTTTTTTCACCCGAATGGCCATATCGGTTTTTTGGGTCGCCCCCCATTCATACTCGGCATTATCTTGATCCACCGGAATGGAATAACGAAAGCGAGCGTTATCGCCTGCGAAATCGACCTCCCGCAATCCATGCAACAAATAGAGATCGACCAGGGTGTCGTACACCTCCGTGGAATATGACAGCATAGGCTGGCCCAGTTTCTCTCGATCCGGGAAAGCTCTGGCATCTTTCTGATTGATGATATCGACCAGTTTGAAAAACTCCATCACGCCCCAACTGACGCGCGATATGCCCGCATTGAATTGCCCGGAATCCATTTGCCAGGTCCAACGGGCTTCGCGCAGGTCGCCATAACGCCGATCCTCATCTTCTGCGTCATAGCGAACGAATGGGGTGATGGTGACCGAATGTCTGTCTGCAGCAAACGCGTGCTTCCATTCTGTTTCCAATGAAACAGAGGGATATGCCTGCGTGTCAACCCAAGGTGATGGGTTGGCGAAATACCGATATTGGGCGTTGAGTGTGGTATCGATTTCGCTTGCCCCTGCCTCACCTGTCGCTATTATTACGCCGGCTATCAATAGGCGGCCTACCGTAAGCGTTAAAGCACACAATGACTGAAAACCTGTCCGCTTAGTTGGAGTCACGCACGCCCCCGCTTAAGGCAAGCTTTCGCAATGTCGCCACATAGGCGCTGCAGTAAAGCACCACTACCGCATATACGGGCATCACTGTCATAAAAATGTGCGGTGTGTTGGCAGTTTGATGAACGATCAACATCAGTGTCAGTGAAATACTGCTCACCACGGTGGCACTGGTAATGCAACCATTTAGGCCAGGACCAAAACGATTGAACAACCATTCGAGTAACACACTACCAAACAGGGTGGTAATAAAGCTGGTCATGCCTTGCGAGAACCCGGCATGCATACCCGGTTCGCTCTGCCAGCCGTTGACCCATAAAGCCCAACCGCCCCAGGTGATCATTGACAGGACAGCGGACGACAGCGTGCGAAACGCTGGGTGACGTAGGCAAGAGAGGAAGATGGCCATGCCCCAGCGATAGCGGAAAGCAGCGCAAGCTATTAAAAACAACACAAATAAAAACATCGTCGTCCAATCTAATGCACCGCCGCTGCCACTATCGACTTTGATGGTGATGGCTCCGTCCTCCAATAGATCGTCGAGTGTATCCTGTGCACGATTGATCAAATCTTCAGGAAGGGGGGTGGGTGAGACATTGTCATCGCTATCGTCTTCTATGGCAGCTTTCTGCCGTGCAAACGCACAACGCCCAGGGTTAAGGGCGAGCAATTCACAGGCCCAATTGATATTGGAGGTCACCGCCTCGACACTATTGCGATTGAAATGGGTGAGGAAGGTTTCGATATCACCTTGGTAAAGCGTATTGATCCAGTCGGAAAACGAATCCTGATCGGTTTGACTCAACAAACCAGCCCCGACAAGATCGCTCAGTGCGTCCAACATTTCTGATTGCCCGGTAAATACACCCAGTTGTTCCAACAACGCAAGGTAGTTGCTGTTCCCACCGGCAGTGGGATCGAGTGCTTCAATTTGATCCAGAACCGTTTGTGCATCTTTAGACCCGAAGCCGCTCTGTAGAATGCCGTAACCATTCACGTGCCCCTCACTGCCATTCACACCGTCAGGCAAATAGGGCACCGGCTCAATAACGCTTTTTAATAGCGGCAGCTGGGCGATTTCGGCAGTGGCGAGGCTGGCACTATTGACTAGACTGCCATCGCCCACGGCATACAGCATGCCGAGTTTGCGTGGGGATTGCCCCGCAGGCGGGGAGCGAAACAAATGCGCAAAATTGGTGCCGTCAGCAATATCAACGTAATGTTGCATCATCGCTAACATGACAACGGCTTCAGCACCGTTGGCGTTGAATGGAATCACCATCGAGGTGTTGCCATCCCACATCACCGATTCAGAAAAGACCTGCATCAAGCTGCTGGCGCCATTGATCAGAAACGCACCCTGTAAATAAGGCGCGGTAGCACCAATGCTGGCCCCTACCATGCCCCCCAATGAAACGCCCTGGTAAATGATGCGGCTGTTATCGATGGTACCAACCTTGTTGTCGGTTTTCTGTAAATTGCTGATGATGCCGGGCAAATCGTCGTGCACCGTTTGGGCTGCCACTGCAAAATCAATGCTGGATTGTACGAACATGCCCAATAAATGCATCATGTTCTGCGGGCTACGCACCAGCGCTGCGATATGCGGTGCCTTGTTACCGGGCAGGATAACGCGAGACGCATGATTGGGATGATCAATGGCAAATGTGGCAACACCGATATCGTCGTAACGGGTAAACGCTGATTTGGCCAGGGCCTTGTCATTGGCAAGCCCATGCCCCCATAACGTAACGGGTAAGCTTTCACCCAGCTCTGATTCTGGGAGGGAAAGAATAAATTCAACGCGCTCCAGCTCAGCATCAGGGACAGGCGTGTACGGAGGATAAACACCCCCATCACGATGGCGAAAATTCACCATGCGCAGGTGCCCAGAATAGGTCGCATAGCCATAATCTTTGGAGCCCAAGGAGTCTCGCACCTTCATATCGGTAAACCCGAGCGGCTGACGAATCGCTTGCGCGACCATTTGACGCAAAGGTTCAACCACCTCGGCTTCGGGACGCACAGTAAAATACGTGACCGCCAGAATATTACTGCGGAGGATGCCCTTCTGATCAATTTTTTCGAGCACGGGGTTATAGGCGTTTTGCACAAAATAATTGGCAGTTCCATCGAGGACGCGCTGCATTCCAGCGCTGGGCGACATAAAGGGCTGAATCAAATTTTCAGTACGAAGCTGGTCTCGCAACAGCACTGCAATATATTCACGCCCAAATTCAAATCGTGCGCGTGGCCAGGCAATAACGACCGGACTCTTATCGCGTAACTCTCGCTGTGGATTCGCTACCTTGCTGAGCGAAACCCGGAGGGGGATATCTTCTAATGTCGTACGATCAAAGACCACCAGCACACCACGACCATCAGCAGGAATCTCATTCACAGGAAACGCAGACAGTTCAAACGCCACTGGGCCCAATGCCGAAAAGCCGCTGCTGTGATTGAAAATCGTAGCCGCAGTAAAATTCGCAGGCAACTGCGTCGCTACCGGAAATTCAGCGTGCACCGGGCCGGTAATGCGTCGATCGAATATTCTATTGCTGTAATTCAATTTGCCCGCTGTATTGCGAAACAGATCGCTTGGGAAAGGCAAACCACACGCGGATTGCGCGACTGGGTTACAGGTCGACGCAATCGATATGCCGGCGGCGTGTGCATTGAATGCCATTAACCACAACATAAAACCCAGGCACAGGTATATTGCCACCCTGACGCGATAATGTCGCTGCAGCAGTGAACGCATTAAAATTATGCGAAATGTGTCTTTTGATAGATCTGGTCCGTTATGCATAGAGGGCTCCCTGACTGCCTGTCGAATCCTGATTATTCACATCGGTGTGGTGGATATCGCATTCAAAATGCGTCTGCAGCCAGCGTAATACATTCGCATCGTGCAGCAGAGCATGATGATCGGTATCAATGGCGTGCACTTGAAAATAGCTGAAGGCGTCATGCCACCCCATCGTTTCCGTTCCTAATGGATTTCTGCTGGCTTTAAGATAATAAACGGGATATGGCGGCTCTTTTTCAAGGCTTGGTCGATAATCGCAGAGCGCATGTAATTTTTGGCAAAAGCGCTGATATAGGCGTTCCACATCGTGCTTTTGTAACGCTGAATGGTTGCCCCATAGTGCGGTTTGTAGTGCACCACACCATGCAGCATCTGACTGTTCGTGGGCCGGTAGTGAAATCGTTGTAAAATGAGCGGCTATATCAATGCCCAGTTCACGCAGAAACAGTAAGCGTCGGCTTTGGGTATCGAGCGCCGCCCAAGGAATTGCGTCCGCAATGGCACTGTCGAGCATGATCACTGAATTGATGTGCACGCCCTTCTGATGCAATTGGCAGGCGATTTCAAACGCCAGTGTGCCGGCATACGACCAGCCAGCAAGCGCTATAGATACTGGTTGATTTGAGACAGGTAGGCTTGATCTAAAGAAATTGCCTGCCAATTTTGTCAGGATATCATTGACATAACATTGCGCCTGTAGTGCGATTGAGCTTTCCACCGGTACATCAATCCCTTCACGCCAGGCCTGCACGGCGACGGGCAATTGCTCACCTATGGCACGATAAATCATCGGGCTGCCAAGAAGCGGCGGCACCCACAGACACTGCCTGTCGTCAGGTGAAATGCTATTGATAGGAAGCAAGTTGAATTCACGATACCTGGCCAATTCAATGAGCGAGGGTGGCGCTTGTGTTATTTGGGAGACGTTGTTTCCGGTACAAATACAGTGCGCAAGCGCAGCAACGGTTGGATGCTGAAAAAGGACGGCGACTGGCCATTGCCCACCCATGGTCTGATTGATGCGTGCGACCAGACGTGCCGCAATGATCGAGTGCCCCCCTTTATCGAAAAAATTTTCATCTATGCTGAGTACCGGCGCCGGCAGGCATTCGTTCCAAAGCGCAAGTAATTGGGTTTCCAATGGGTTGCGCGGCAATATTCGGGAGGTTGACGAGCTTTGTAGATAGCTTTGCAACTGCGTTAAATCGATTCGTCCACGCGAATCACGAACAAACTCAGTGGCGATAGTCTGCCATTCCAGGGCAGGTTGACCAATCCGATAGCGATAGCCCGGTAGAATACTGCTGGCCTGTGCCAGCAGACGGGGCTGATCCATAAACTGTGCACCCGGTTCTGCCAGGCAGGTGCTATGCCATTCGCCATGCGACAGAACACCGTCAACAAACGGAGAAATCACAGGATTTTCTTCGTCACAACCGATGAAATAATTGCCTGGCGCTTGCGTGAGGACCGCGTGCAGCAAACGATGAGCATCGTCTTCGGTGAGTGCTATATAGCCTTGATTTCGTGCCATGGCATGTTGCTGGTTATCCAACCGCGCGGACATGCCCTGCCCTTTCCATTGGCTCCAATGCAGCGTCCAGCCGCGCAGCTTGCCTTCGGCGTTAATGCGATCGGTCAAGGCGGACTGGCCGGCGTTTGCTATACAATACAGTCCTGCAGACTGACCGCCGAAGAAAGCATTGATCGAGCTGTATTGAACAAAAGCAGCGCCGGGTGCCAGGTCTTTGATAATGCCGTATAGATGCTCAGCCAGTTGCAATTTGCCTTGTAATGCACGCTCAGTCGAATCAGCATCGATATCGACAATGGGCGCTAACGGCATGCTGCCCGCCAAATGAAAGACGGCTGCAGGCCGCTGTACGTGCCAGTGTGCCAGCCCTTGTATTATCGATTGTTGAATGCTTGATTTATTGGCGGGATCGATCGAGACACAGTGCAACATGGCTGGATCAATGGCCGCCAATATCGTCGACGGCACGGTCGACATTTCTGCTGCCGATGTTTGTGATGATGTACGCATGAGAACCAGCAAGCGACAACCAAAATGTTGCGTCAGCAATTGACAGAGCAGATGTCCAAGTGCCCCGGTCGCGCCAGTGACAATAACCACATCGCCTGCAGACAGCGAAAACTGATTCGAATCGGCGGGTGCAAACCCATGTCGACGTAATCGTGGCACCAATCGCTTATCATGGCTTAGCACGACGCTTGCATCGTGGGTGCGATAATGGATTTCCTGTTGCAGTGATTTCCAGGGAATTCCATTATCGGTAAGCAAAACATGCTTGACATGTAATTGCGGAAATTCACGTTGAAGGGATTCAATCACGGGTTTCAGCAAAAAGATGACTTCGGACTCTGCCACCAACGAAATCAACGCAATTCGTGCGGGCGGTGTTTTTGTTGACGACACCGCCTTGGTCAGTGCTGATAAAAGCACAATCGCTGCCGTCGCTTGGTGTTTATCTTGCTGGTCGTGGCGGGGTAATAATACAATCCAAGCACTTGCTTGTAGTGATTCGCTCAAGGCGTCGGCAGCCAGCGGCAGGAAACGCCACGGCTTTGCGGCCAGCGCTGGATAGAGTTGCACTTGAGTTTGCATGCCATCGGGTGCCAGGAAAAGACAGCGTTCACTGTCGTCTTCAGTCATTGCGTATAACCGTGATGCTGGTACCACTGCTCGCTGGTAAACTGCAGGCTTTAACAAATTTCGCTGATGGCGCACGTCAAATGCTACCGACGCGCTGAAATAGTGGTTGGATTCGTAGAGGGCCTTGAACTGGCCGCGCTGAATTTTGCCGCTGGTCGTCTTGAAAAATTCTGCCCTTTCAACGGGAAGGACGCAGGTGGGTTGAATACCATAGGCTTCCTGCACCGTGCGCATCATTTCTGCTTCAATTACTACAGGCGCGCGGGTGCCATCAGCGACGTAGAACAATACCAGTTGTTCTACGTCGCTGCCTCCAGCACGCACGCCGGTCGCAGCAATAAATGTCGGTACGACACCTGACACGCTGGCGACGAGTTCTATTTCATGGCAATAGTAATTGCTGCCACGCACCACGATCATTTCTTTCTCGCGGCCCGTGACAAACAATTGCTCTTGCCAGATAAATCCAAGATCCCCTGAATTGAACCATTCATCGCCCACAAAGGCCTCTGCATTTGCGTCCGGATTATCGAGATAGCCAGGGGTTACCACAGCACCACGAATTTGCAGACGACCAATGACGCCTTCTGATAGTGTTTCGCCCATCGCATTGGCGATGCGAATTTCTACCCCGGGAGTGACCCGCCCCAAATTGACAAAACTGTGCGGGCCGTTTTCATCGATTTGCAAGACGTGGCCCCCACCTATCGATGTCACACGCAACGCCAATGGTTGATCAGGATTATTTGCGTATGTCATGCAGGTGCAACATTCCGCCATACCGAAGGCGGGCTGAACAGCACCGGGACGCAGCCCAAACGGTGCACACAAGGCCGAAAAATTGCGCACGGTCGCGGCCATGACCTGCTCACCGGCATTCATCAGATATTTTATGGGGCTTAAATTTAACGACAAGGTCGTCGTGGTGTGTTGCAACTGCTCAGCCACCAACTGAAAACCGAAATTGGGTGACCAGCTATGCGTCACCTGCCACTCACTCATTACGCGTAACCAAAGTAATGGATCGGCCAGGACCGACGACGTGGGTAGCTGAATCTGATCGCATCCCAACACCACATCTTTGATATGGGTGGTCAACAACGGCACCACATGATCATACGGAAGCCAGTTCAGGGTGATATCGCTGTCGTCATATTCATTATGCAGGCGCGCGGCGTCGACATGATGCAAAATACCCCGATGCGTCATCTGAATCGCTTTGGGAACACCGGTACTGCCCGAAGTAAGCTGTAAAAAAGCAACGCGATGGGTATCGCTATAATCAGAAAAAATTGGCTGGCGAGCCGAATACCTATCGGATTCACACGCGTCTCCGCCCCAATTCGACACATCGCCCTCCAGGGTAGGCGGTATCGTCATCACGCGAATGCCTTGTCCAACCCAGGCAGCCACCGGCTCAGGTGCGTGATCGGTAAGTATTACGCTGCCGTTATAACGCCGGGCGACATTTCGTAGTTTCATTGCAACTGGATCACGTTCGTTCCACTGTTCAGGATTGGCAATGGTCAACGGTACTGCGCCCATTCGTAATAACGCCCAGAACGTACAGTGATAACGCATCCGGTCGCGGATTTGTAATATTGTGATCGTTTGGGGCGTTATTCCCAATGCGGTTAGTGGCTGTAACAAACGGTGAGAGATTTTCTGCAGTATCGAATAGCTGAGAAAATCCTGCGATGTTCCTTCTCCATCAAGATAGCGAATACCACGTTGCGGAAAGCGCGCTGCGGTACTATCCAGTGCCGTCAGTAAATCGCCTGACGTGTTTGCGAGCGACAAGCCCACACCCGCAACATATGCGGGAGGTCGTAGCGACAGATCGATGGTTGATGCAGATGCGTCCAGACTGGCGATTGCTTTGAAGTTCGAATGTAGCTCTGATACGCCAAGACTGGGCACACAGAAGCTGACATGCTCATAGGACATGCGATGCACCCAACGATGCACGATTGCAAGGTGCGGTGATATTTCGCTTAAACGTTGTGGATGCACCACAGGAATACGCAACAACGCATCTATGTCAATCTCGCCCTGCACGGTACGCGGTAAAGCTGCCAGATTCACAACATAGTGAACAAATTCACAGCGCCACAGGGCCGCTAGTTGCGTTTTATCAGCCGCAGCGACAAACACACAATTAAACGAGTCGAATGCCGTTATCGGGCGCGCAAGCACCACCCATTCACACTGCAAATCGGGTACTTGTCGCAGAATCCATTCCGTCAACGACTGGTGTTTCTGTTGCCAATAGCTCCACCCAAGTGGCGCTATCCATTTTGGATGCTTATCAGGTAACGACTTTTCGATGGGTTCAATCAGCGTCGCAAGGCCTTGTTCGGGTTGTACCAAAACCCTATGCAATAGCTGCAGCATGACGTTGGAAAACGTCTGTAAATTTGCTTCGCTGTAAAGTGCCTGTGCGGCGTGCCAATAACATTGAAAGCCATCCGCCTGATCAGTGACAGAAAACATCAAATCATACGGGGTACCACGCGGGCCACTTTGTGGCATTAGCTCTTGCAGCCATTCCGCTGCTCCCGACACATCAATCTGCGCTTGGTGCCACAGAAACATCCATTGGAACACGGGGGCACGCGAAGGATCACGCGGTGGATTCAAACGCTGTACCAATTCGGGAAAGGGGTAGCGATCATGCTGCATTGCATCCAATACAGTTTGCTTCACGCGATGCAGAAAGCTCACCCCGGTATCATCAGGCATGATGCTGGCCCGTAACACCACTGGATTGGCAAAGTCTCCGACGATAAATTCGCTGCCGGTTTCATGGCGCCCCACCGTGGGGGTGCCGACCAGGAAATCATTTTCCTGCGTCATCGTATGCAAAAATAGCTGAAACATACTTTGCAGCAAGACAAACGGCGTAATACCTTGTCGCTTGCTGAATTGACGTGCCTGATCACTGAGCAGCTTGGTGAGCACAAAACTGCTTTTGCGCTGCGTGAACGGCAACACCATAGGGCGTTGGCCATCACCGGGTAGTGCCAATGCAGCGGGTGCACCGGTAAGTTTTTGTTGCCAGTATTGCCAACTACGCTCGCCCTCCTCGCTGCCTAACCACCGCTGCTGGTTCTCGACATGCCCCTTATAATGCACGTTAATCTTAGGCAGCATCAGGGCTTGCGATTTCAAGTGTTGCTGCATCAACTGATGAATGTCGTTGGCAATGAGTAGCAACGCCCATAAATCAGCAATCAGATGATGCACTGTTACAATCATCATTGGCCCGCACGGCGAACCTTGCAGCACCTTCACCCGCAACAGCGATTCATCGCCCACTTTAAACGGCGCGTCGGCTTCTGTATCCAGCCAATGTTGCAGCGCTTCCGATGACCAATCGGTTGCGTCCAACATTGCAAGATTGGTGGATAAATGGCGATGTACACGTTGTTCCGGCCCGGCATCGGTATCATGAAAGGTAGTGCGTAACATTGGGTGTCGCAGCATTAACGCCTGCATTACACGGCTTACAACGTCAGCCTGCAGAGGCCTTTTCAAACGTAAAAACATCGTCGTATTGTATACCGGGCTGCTGGGTGCAAATTTCTGCAGCATCCAGATCGCGGCCTGACTGGAGGATAATTCGAACCGATCGTCAATAGTCGTTTCGGTTTGGAGCGTATTCTGCGTGTCTTGCTGCAGGCGCAACCATTGCAGAATCGCAGGCTTGCGTGCCTTCAAGGTGGCCATGAAGGCAGGTGTCAGGAGCGATTGCGGCGCCTTGAAACGCAGGTTGTCGGCTTCCTGCCATAATTCCAAACCTTCACGTGCGTGCGTTTCGATGAAGGACTGAACTTCGGCCAACTCGTTCATAGCACACCTTCGAAAATAGCTTCGGTATCTTCCTGGGAAGCGGTGAGATTATTGGTACCGACGCTGGCACCCGTGGTGGAGGCTTCGGTTGCAAGCCGATCCGCAAGCGTTTCAAGGCTCGCCCCTCCCAATACCAACACCACGGGAATTTCCAGTCCTGTCACTTGTTGTATTCGCTGTCGAAAACCAACCGCCATCAACGAATCCATACCGGTATTGATCAGGGGCTGGGTGACATCGACATCTTGCAGTTCCAGGTGCAATGCACGCGCTAATTGTTGGCGAAGATACGTCAATAGAGCTGTAGGGCGCTGGTGCACGTCCAAGCGCTGCCATGCTGCCTTGAATTGCAGATCCTCGGCATCGAGTGCCACCTCTTGTGTTTTCTTCACCGGTGCCATCGCAGCGATCAGCGACGCAGCTCGCGAGAGTGCCAGAAGCGGATACAGTTTTTGCCAATCAATATCGGCCACGACCGTCTGTATGCGATCAGAACGCAGGAGACGCCCAAATACCTGCATTCCCACTGTTTTATCCATCGCAAGCAAGCCACGCTGACGCGCCTGGCTATCGGATTCATCTGTTACCATCCCCGACTGCTGCCAAGGGCCCCAGTTGATCACCGTCCCGCACTGACCGCGCTGTCGGCGCCGCGTGATTACTGCATCCACAACGAAATTTGCAGCGCCATAATGAAAGTTGCCGCCAGAGCCCCACACCGAGGCAATAGAAGAAAAGCCGACAAACATATCCAGCGCGTCGTGCAGACAATGCTGATCGAGGTGGCAGATCCCCAGTGCTTTGCTATCCATCACGTTGAAGAGCTGTTGACGGGTCATGTCTGCAATAGCGGTGAGTTCAAATACCCCTGCAGCATGTATAACGCCCGCCAATGGGCGCTCTCGACGCAACGCTTCAAGACAGGCTCCCAGCGAAGCGAAATCACACAAATCAACAGCCAGTGCTGTCAGCGTAAGATCACTGCGTACAAGATTCTGTAAACTCTCCGGCAATTTACCACCACGACTCAACAAGGCTACATGGGTGGCGCCCTGCTCCACCAGCCAACGCGCCGTCGCCGCGCCCAAGGTGCCCGCACCGCCTGCCACGACATAATAACGCTGGGGTTTAACGGCTATCTCGATCAATGGCACATGCGTGGTATCGAGACGTTCAAGACGTTGTGTTTCGAAGTTGTCACCTTGAATACGCAGACAACTGACACTGGCGCTCTTTTTTAGGCAATCGATAATGGGCGACCAGCTAAAGCGTTCGTTGCGTACATAATCCAGATGCCCGTTGAAATATGCCCCGGATTCGAGCGCCAGCGTTTTTGCAAAACCTGCAATCACCGCTGCCAAGGGAGAAAACGATGCCGTGCTACTTGGTGGGAAGGCGCCTTCTGTCAAGAGCCAGAGTTGCGCTGAAGTACGCGACAGAGCCTGTGCCATATTTAGTATTCCCAGCGACCAGGTGCGGTACGGCTCATCAGACAATCGAGTGTCACCCAGTCGCTCTGTCGCCAATCGCGGTAAAATAATAAATTGTGCCTGCTCCGCCATTGGCAAGATCTGCGCGAGCACACCCTTTGCGTCCTTGGTATCTTGGCCCAGTGACGACAGCGGCCAAATAAAGGCGATTTCGCCCTGGCGTTGCAGGGCCGCGTGCAGCTCACACGCGCGCGCCGGATCATCGCTGACAATGATCCAGGGGCCTTCTCGATTCGCACTCCGTTCAAGCGTGTGTGGCTGCCATTGCAATTCATAACACCAATTTTTGGCAGCAAAGGGAAACACATTTGCCAGTGCAGGATCACGCAGCGCATCATTCCAGAATCGTTGACGTGCCAGCGGGTGTGCAGGTAGTACCCGGCGACGCGCAGGAAACGCCTGCCAGATTTTGTCCCAATCGAGATCGGCGCCGTTAATATAGAGGTAATGCAATTGTTGATCGCGCCATGTGGCAAAGGGTAACGCCTTTGCGACAGGCCCAACCTGGAATGCAAGCATTCCGTCTGCACCGAAACTCGGTTGTGCGAGATTAGCCACAGCGGTCGCTGATGTTTTCTCCATGTCCCCGAGGTTGATTTCTTTTTGCAAGTGATGGCACCAAAAATCAGCCGTCTTTAGCTCAGTGCCCATGCGCGTTGCGCTGCCAGGCAACACCACCGACATGCGAGGGGTGTGCAAACTCATGCCATTCAAGACAGCGGCAATGGGCCTGCGCTGCAACAAGGTGTAAGCCACTTGCAACATGTCACGAAAGGGCATGACACCTGCAATACTCGCGGCAATCAACAAGCCCATGCCGTCACCTGACAAGCGTGCGGGGCGAAGCCCTATGGCCATCCAACACTGTGCCAATGCATATTCCGTTACCACCCCCAATAGCGCTTGGCTTGCATTGTCCAGATCGGCAGTTGATGTCTCTCCTAGTGTCAACGGCTCGATGTCAATAGCAGCAACCGCCTGAACATCGTCTCGCAAACGTCGTAATTGGTCAGCCATGATTGACCAGCGTGCAGCCTCAGCGATCCCATCGTGCGGTGCTCCCTGAAAGCATAATTCAGCACGTAAAACGGGTGCCGCTTCGTCACTCACGCAGGCGGCTGCCTGTTGCAACGCCAGGGGTAAGTGTTCGCGTGAAGCGACCGGTAGGCAGGTGCGCCACCGGTAATGATCCCGTCCTACCGCCTGGGTAAAGCAAAGATCTCTCAGGTCATCAGTGGATGTCGATGAATCTGCATATTTTATCGCATGCGCAAGCGCCGCCAATGACTGTGCAAGCGCTTCGGATGACTTTGCCGCCACCACCAACAACCGAGGCCATGCTTCATCAATTGACGCTGTCGTTGCAGCGGAGGCTTGCGCAGGTGGATTTTCCAGAATCACGTGTGCATTTGTGCCGGTAAAGCCAAACGCGCTGACGGCAGCGCGCCTTGCGATTGAACCCGTGGTTGACGAAGAAAATCTCCGCCCCTCTGTCACCACCTGCAAGCGCATTTGTGCCCACGGCACATAAGGATTGGGCTTATGAAAATGCAAGTGGGGTGGCATAAAATCATGTTGCACAGCCAATGCGGACTTGATTACACCCGCAATGCCTGCCGCTGCTTCACTATGGCCGATATTGGTTTTACAAGCGCCCACCCACAGCGGCTGAACTCGCCCCTCAGAATAGACATTATTGGCAGCGGCCAATTCGATGGGGTCGCCCAGCGGGGTTCCGGTGCCATGCGCTTCGAGATAATCCACGTCGGCGGGTTGTAAACGCGCCTGCGCGAGTGCCGCGCGAATAACAGCTTCCTGTGCATGTTCGCTGGGCGCCGTAAAGCCCTGAGATTTGCCATCTTGATTCATGGCAGAACCACGAATGACGGCGACGATATTGTCGCGATCACGCAGCGCGTCGGACAGCCGCTTTAACACGACCACTCCACAACCTTCGGAGCGGACATACCCGTTGGCATCTGCATCAAACGTTTTGCAGGCACCATCGGGAGACAACATGCGGGCCTTGGCAAAAATGATGGTAGTCGCCGGATTGAAAATCAAATGCACGCCACCAGCCAACACCATCGACGATTCGCGGTTACGCAACGACTGACAGGCCAGATGCAAGGCGACCAGAGACGACGAACATGCCGTATCCACCGCAAGACTGGGACCGTTCAGATTCAACAGATAGGAAATGCGACCAGCCGCTGCCGATAATGCATTACCTGTCCCCTGCCAGGGCGTGATGGACTCAGGGTGGCCAAGGCGACTGCCCAGGTGGGCATAATCCTGCCCCGATATCCCAACAAACACACCGGTAGGTGTACCATTGATCGATGCAAGACTATAACCGGCACGCTGCAGGGCATCATGACAAACTTCTAGCAGCACCCGATGTTGCGGGTCAATGTCTTCGGCTTCGCGTGGCGCAATACCGAAAAAGGCTGCGTCGAACAGTTCCGGGTCTTGTATTATCCCCAGGGCACGGGTGTAGATTTTTCCCGGCGCATCGGGATCTGGATCAAACAGGGCATCCATATTCCAGCGTTGCTGGTACATGTCGGTAATACAGTGCCGCCCCTCTACCAAAGTCTGCCAGAACTGCTCGGGAGAATCGCTGCCGGGAAACCGGCAACTCATTCCGACAATGGCAATAGGCTCATGCTGACGCTGTTCCAGCGTTGTCGTCGCCTCCTGCGCCACTTGCTTGAGGCGTTTTATTTCCTGCAGCGCCTTTTCCAACAACTGACGCTGCTTGTCCTTGGCCTGGACGGAAGCAGGAGACTGCGATGCGTCCATCACGTGCGGCTCTATCATGACAGCCTCCTCAACCCGGTCCGGATTCGCCAAGTTCAGCCATCAGCATGGCTTCCAGATCTTCTTCAGAAAGATGATCCAGATTTTCTTCTTGTTCAGGCGCAGGTTCGACCATAACGACCGTGGCAGGGGTAGCCTCACGCGGGAACATATCCTCAATCAAATAAGCACTGAGGCTCGCCACTGTCGGATACTTGAACATTAACGTCGCCGGTAACTGGCGACCGATCAGTGCACACAGAATGTTGCGCAACTCTACCGCCATCAGTGAATCCAGGCCCAGCGCTTGCAATGGTTGTGTTGGATCGATGGGCTCGTTGAGATCCAGGCCCATGACGCGTTTTATCTGATCGCAAATCATATCGACCAACATCGGCGTGCGCTCATCACTGGGCGTATCGAGCAAGCGGGCACGGAACTCCTCTGCCATTTTCTGCAGGTTACCGTCCACCACGTTACTGACGCGCACATCCAGCTCCGACAAATAGCTTGGTAAGCTGCCACCCAAACCTTTGGCTAACGCCGGCCAATTCACATTGAATACGCCACGCTCCACAGGATTGGCCTGTAGAATTTGCTGGAAGCACACCAAGCCTTCCTCGGGTTTGATGTAATGCACACCACCCGCAGCCGCATTTGCTTCCACTTGCGCATTGGCGGCCATACCCACTTCCGACCACGGCCCCCAGTGGATGCTGGTGGCGGCAAGCCCACGTGCGCGACGATAATGCGCAAGCCCATCGAGAAACGCATTGGCGCTGGCGTAATTCGCTTGGCCTGGCGCACCCAGCATTGATGACATCGACGAGAACAACACGAACATGTCGAGATCCAGGGCTTGCGTTGCACGATGTAAATGCCACGCACCCGCCAATTTGGGTGTCATGACATGTTCAAACGATTCGCAGGTTTGATTGAGAATAAACGAGTCTTTCAATACGCCAGCAGCATGTATGACGCCAGCCAGCGGTTGACATTCGTTATTCACCCATTGAATCAAGTCTTGCACGTCTTCGGCATTGCCCACATCGGCACACACACAATGCACTTTTGCGCCCATGGCCTCGATGGCACCCACTTGTTCTGGATGGGTGTCTTTTGCATGTCGACGCGCCACCAATACCAATTCACGCGCACCCTGCGTGGCGAGCCAGCGGGCGAACAACAGCCCCAAGCCCCCAGTGGCACCCGTAATCAGATACGACCGATCAGCGCGGATTGCGATTGCCTGCGGATCGGGATTAATCAGAATCTTGCCCACATGGCGCCCTTGGGCCATATAACGGAAGGCGTCCACGGCTTCAGACTGATTAAATACGGTGTATGGCAATGGCTTATATTCGCCAGCTTCGACACCGGCCACCACTTGTTGCATCAACGTCGACAGCATCAAGGGATCTTGCATGGTCACCATGACCAGGTCGAAAGCAGCGTAGGTAATATCAGAGCGGAAGGCTTTAACACGTTCCTGCGACCAGATATCGGCCTTTCCAATCTCAATAAAGCGGCCGTTCTCGCGCAATAACGCCATGCTTGCAGGAATAAATTCCCCCGCCAGCGAATTAAGCACGACATCGATCCCATCACCTTGTGTAATCGCGCGAACCTCGTCAGCAAAACCGATGCTGCGCGAATCCACCACATGTTGCACCCCCAGCGCGCGCAGAAAATCACGTTTACGCTCGCTGGCGCTGGCGATTACTTCAGCACCTTTTTGCCAGGCAATATAAATGGCCGCCAAGCCTACACCGCCGGCCCCAGCGTGTATCAGCACGCGCTCGCCCGGCTTGAGATTGGCCAGTTCTTGCAAGCCGTACAGCGCGGTACAATAGGCAACGGGAATAGTGGCTGCTTCGTTAACGCTGAGGTTCTGGGGCACCTTGCACAATAAAAGATGTTCTATTTGCGTTTGCGTGCTCATGCAGCTTTGCGCCAGCGGTACCATGACGCGATCGCCAATGGCAAAGCCACTTACGTTGTCACCTAGTTGGGTGATTTCGCCAATGCATTCACCGCCTAATGGGCCTGCTTCACCGGGATAAACGTCGAGCACCCCCATGACATCACGGAAGTTCAGACCGGCACTCAACACCTTCACCGCCACTTCGGTGGAACCCAATTGGCGCGGCGTAAAATGCAGATACTTCAAGTCTTCGAACGTGCCTTTTTTCTCCACCACTAAACGATACGGCGCAGCAGGTATCGGCATGCCCGCGCTACGCTCGCTGCATCGTGCAAGACGTGCCACCCAGCGACCATTGCGACGACAGGCCACCAGTTTTTCATCGCCATTTTGTGTCAGTTCCTCAGCGATCATGCGTGGCATGCGTTGCTCGCTGAGCGCTTCAACATCCACAAACACTGCATTGAATTCCGGATGTTCCATTGCCAGCACTTTGGAAAATCCATGTAATGCAGAATGGTCAGGATTGATGTGTGTATCACTGCGCGCAGCGGCAACGCCTTGCGTGGTGACGCACCATAGCCTTGGTGTTTCGTTACCTCCTGCGATTTGCAAGGTTTTCACCAGCGAAAGCAAGGGCGAATATAGCGTCTTCTGTGTTTCGAGCAGGGTTGCAGTATCCGCCATTTTCTCATGGTCGGCGTTATCGCCTGTTGACGTAGCAGGAGCCAACATCACTATGCCTTTGACACCACTCAAACCATTGTTCGCCTGCACCCACTGCATCCAGTGGGATGGGTTCTGCCAATTCAGAGTATGCGCAGTCGAAGCTTCTTCACCGTTTAGCAACAAGATACTGACGTCGCCTTGTAACTGACGAATTTGCTCTGCAAGTGCATTCACTCGTGCCGGTTCCTGACCCAGCACCCAATAACGTCCACTCAGTGTGGCAACGGCATCGGTTTTGAGTGTCTGTTCCTTCCAGTGGATTTCGTAATGGTTTTCCAGCGGATTTTTACGCAACGCTTTGAGTAGTGCCTCTTTAGGAGCACGCTTGCTGTGCAGAGTGTCGAGATCGATCAGCAACTGCCCTTGTTCGTCATACACTTGAATAGTATGCGAGAAGCTCTCAGCCCACCCTTCATCGATAGCGCTTGCATTTTTAATCTTAACGTGACACCACAAGCGAGTCGTGGGCGCACGATAGAAGCACAGGTTTTCCAACGCAAACGGGATATAAATGGCATCGAGTGATCCCGCATCGAATCCTTGGTGGCCTGTCGCCAGTGCTGAACTCTGGAAGCAGGAATCCATCAATCCTGGATGTATCAAAAAGCGCCCTTTTTCAACCGCCGATTGCGGTAATCGCAACAGGGTCAAAGCTTCACCCGGTCGCCGCCAGATCTGCTCGATCCAACGAAATTGCGGCCCAAGGTGATAACCCACCTTCCACATTTCACCGTAGAAGAACTCGCCAGTGACCGTATGCGTTGCGCGCTGCTGAATGGCTGTGATGTCATCGGGCGTCAGCACGCGCTCCATCTCAGCAGGTGCCACTGGATGCACATTCATGCTGGTGTGCATGGTCCAGGGCGAATCGGCATGCGCCTCATCACGGCTGAATCCTTTCACTTCAAAGTATGCCGTATTGTCTTTGTCCGTCTGTCCTTTTAATCCTTCGTGTTGCTTGAAGCTCTCCTGCTTTTTAGATCCCTCTTGTTTCTTAAATCCATAGTGCAAGCGGCGTGGTAAATCCGGTTCAAAAATCAACGGCTCCGGGAAAACCACGTCGTCGAGTTTCACAGGCTGGTCACCGTAAATATCTCGCGCACACGTCACCGCCATGGCGACATGGAAGGCGCCAGGCGATACCACCACCTCATACAAGCGATGGTCGTCGAGGTTGAAGGGCATTTTATCGGTAAAGAGATTTTCGAAATAACGATCGTCAGACATCGGCGAGCTGACCATGGCCAGCAAATTTTCATGCTGCACGCCGACTACCGGTAATCCACCGGCGGGTGCACGCCGCTCCTGGCCAGCGTTATCGCCTAACCAATAGCGTTTACGATCAAATGCATAGCTGGGAACCGCGACTTTGCGACGCGCAACCATCGCATCAAACGCAGCCCACTGAATGCCAACGCCCTTGCTGTATAGCTGTGCTATCGCAAGACAGAACTGACGACAGGCATCCTGACGTGGGCGTAAACTGCTGATACAGCAAAGTGCATCGTCTTGCACATTTTGTTGCGCAAGCCCCAATAGCGTCGTGCCGGGGCCGACTTCGAGCAATATATCCGGTTTGTTCTCCATCGCACGAGTTACAGCGTTTGCAAACAACACCGGTCGTTTAACGTGCTCGATCCAATAGGCTGCTGTCGACATTTCGCCTTGATTAAGTGTGCCGCTCACGGTTGAAATGATCTCGCGGGTGGCCGGCATAAACGTAATGCTCTGTGCAACCTCGGAAAACGCATCCAGCATAGGTAGCATCATGGGCGAATGAAACGCATGCGACACCGATAGCGCTCGCGCTTCCAAATCTGCTTGTTCGGCAACACGTAATAATTGCTCAATACCGTGTTTGCTGCCGGAAACAACTGTATTCGTCGGCGCATTACAAGCCGCAATGGCGACGTTATCGACGCGTGACAACAAGGTTTCTACCTGATCCACCGGCGCCATGATGGCAGCCATGTCGCCAGCAGTCGTGAGCTGCACCATTAAACGCCCACGCGCCACAATCAGGCGCATGCCGTCTTGCAGGCTCATGATACCCGCCAACACTGCGGCAGCATATTCACCTACACTGTGCCCGATCATGGCTTGAGGTTTTACCCCCAGCGACAGCCAGGTGCTTGCCAGTGCGTATTCCAAACAGAACAACGCCGGTTGCGTGTATTGGGTTAACGACAATTGGTCAGACAATTCGCCCCACAATAACGAAAATAATGAGTCGCCGGTTTCCTCACGAAACAAACGGTCGCAGGTATCCATCACCACACGGAAGGGTAGATACTGCTCGTAGAGCGATTTGCCCATTTCAGCGTATTGCGACCCTTGCCCGGTGAACAGCATGGTCACTCTGGCAGCAGGCTTGATGCCTCCATTGGAACTGTTACTGGCATAGACGCCAGGGGGTGTAATGCCTTCGCTCAGCTGCTTCAACTTTTGAATGGCCGATACCTTGTCCGTACATACCAGGGCCACACGATGATCGAAATGTTCGCGTCCGGTATTGGCACTGAAAGCAATGTCAGCTAACGTCGCCTCCGCCGCATTGAGATTATCCTTCTCCAAAAATTCCGCATAGCGCTTGCACAAACGTTCCAGCGATTTTTCGGTTTTTGCAGATATCGTCAACACATGGTGCTGACGAATCTCTTCTTTGGTTGGCATCGTTGTTTCTGGCGCGGCCTCAAGAATGAGATGCACATTGGTGCCACTGAAACCAAACGAGCTGACACCCGCTAATCGCTTGCGGGTAGTCGCTGGCCACGCCATGCTTTCTACCGGAATTTTGAAGCGACTGGCGTCGACAGCAATATGCGGATTGAATTTGGAAAAATGCAGATGCGATGGAATCTGACCATGCTGCAAACTCAACGCCACTTTTATCACGCTGGAAACAGCCGCTGCCGATTCAAGATGCCCGATATTGGTTTTTACCGCGCTGATCAGCAACGGTGACAGTTCCCCTTGTTTTTCAGTGTTTTTGCGCGCTTCTCCATACACGGCATCCAGCGATTGCACCTCAATCGGATCACCCAGCGGTGTGCCAGTACCATGGGTTTCTATCCAATCCACCTCTTCAGGCATCACATTGGCAGCTTGCAGAGCAGCGCGAATCACTGCTTGCTGGGCTGGCCCATTGGGGGCCGTCAAACTGCTACTGCGGCCGTCCTGATTTACTGCAGAGCCACGTATCACAGCAACAATATTGTCGCCATCCCGCTGCGCATCACTTAGACGTTTCAACACCAGAATGCCAACGCCCTCGCCCCGCACATACCCATCGGCTTTTTCATCGAAGGTTTTGCAACGCCCAGATTTAGACAACATATGCGCCTTTGACAGCGCCACAAACGTTTCCGGTAGCACGATGGCATTGACACCACCGGCAAGCGCCAGCTCACACTCACCGTTACGTAAGCTCTGACAAGCCATATGAATCGCTACGGCTGACGACGAACATGCGGTATCGATGGCCATTGCCGGGCCCAGCAAACCCAGGGTGAAGGATACCCGGCCTGCAATCACGTTGGTCGCATTGCCGGTGGGAATGAACATGATGTCTTCTTCTTTTGCATTCAGCGCACAAGCACGCACATACTCATTTGCGCCAACACCGACAAACACACCTGCATTCTTACCGGCCAGGCTCAGTGGCGCGTAACCCGCGTTTTCAATCGCTGTCCAGCTGGTTTCCAGCACCAAACGTTGTTGCGGCTCCATGCTTTCGATTTCACGCGGTGCGATACCAAAGAAGCGTGCATCAAACGATTCGAGTTCGTCGATCAAGCCTGCTGCCAAGGTATAGGCCTTGCCGGGTGCATTTTCGTCTGCATCGAGATAGTCATCGATTTTCCAGCGCTCACTGGGCACATCGCAAATACCGCTCTCGCCATTAATCAATAAATTCCAAAAATCGCCTGGGCCATTAGGTGCTTTGGGCAAACGAGATCCAATACCAATGATGGCGATCGGCTCACCGATAAAGCTGCTACGTTCGCTGACAGCCACGGCTTCTGTTTCTTCTGCATAGAGCGTCCGGGCAAAATGTTCAGCAATACGTCGTACCGTCGGGTAATCAAATATCAGCGTTGCCTGAACCGTTTCACCGGTTTCAAGTTCCAACTGCTTTTTGATATCCAGCGCCATGATCGAATCCAGTCCCAGATCCATCAAGGGCTGATCGGGATCGATTCGATCAAGACTATCGGCACCAATAACGCGCGCCATGATGGCCTGGAGGTGTTCGACGATCGCCTCGGTACGTGTTTCAATATCCTTATTAGCCAGGCTGGCAAGAAATACAGATTTTTGCCCTTTGACACCCGCCGCCGTATTAGTGCGCACCACCCCCGCCAGCAGCGGATGCGGCCGACGCACTTCCAGCAATGCGCGAAAGCGTTCCCATTCCACATCGACAACGATGGGGCGAATGCGTTGATCACTCCAATGCGCTCGTAAGAAAGCTTGTGCTTGCGCGGGCTCCAACGGCTTCAAGCCACGTTTTTCGGCCTGATCCTTGGCATCACCCGCCGCCATCCCTGCGCCTTGCCAGGGGCCCCACTGAACCGACATCGCGGCACGCTTTTGTTGGCGTCGATATGCCGCCAAACCATCCAGAAAATGGTTGGCCGCCGCATAGTGTGCAAGGCCTCCCGATCCCCACACCGATGCGATCGACGAAAACATAACAAAAAAGTCGAGCGCGCTGGTCATCGTGGCTTGATGCAAATGCCAGGCACCGTCAATTTTTGCAGCGGTCACTGCGTGTAATTGTTCTGCACGCATCGCATCGATCGTACAAATCTCGGAAATACCTGCCGCATGCACGATACCTTTCAGAGGCATCGAGTCGGTATCGATTTGCTCCACGAGATGGGCAACGTCTGCATGCTTGGCGACGTCGGCATTGATCAGCGCTACCGACACCCCTTGCGATTCCAATTGAGTAATCACGGCCGTTTGTTCTGCATTCAGGCTGTCGCGATTACCTCGGCGGCTGACCAGCACTAAATGCTTGGCCCCAGAAGCCGCCAAGGCCTGCGCCACCGACAACCCCAGGCCTCCCAATCCACCCGTTATCAGGTAGTTCGCATTTGAATCCAGGGGCATCAGTTCGCCCGCCACCATTGACGCCCGCTTTAAACGCAAGACCTGACGCTCATTGCCTGTGAGACGTACCTGATCTTCGCCGGTTTGCGCCGCGACTTCTTGAAATGCCATCGGCAACGTCTGGGATGCGATCGTCTCATCGTCATTACCCACGATATCAATCATGCCTCCCCAGTGCTCACTGTGTTCCAATGCAAAACTCTTACACCAACCCATTAACGGATGCGCCACCAAATTCACCTGGCCATCAGCAATAGAATCGGAATAAGCGTTGTGGGTCAGCAACCAGAGTTTCAGGCCACTTGCCGATGGCGTTTGTGACAGCGATTGACTGAGCGCCCGCAAAGCCTGTAATTGCGCATTGACGAAAGCAGGTACAGCCTCAAAATCGAGATTGTCGTTATCGGCGACGAATACAATCGCTGTACGCTCAGCAGCATTGGTCCGCGCGAATGTTTCAATATGCGCCATCCAATGAGTACGCTCTTCCCCATCGTTGGCCAACGGCCAGCGTTCAAAGGCAACGGCATTATTCTGACTATAACGTTCAATAGCAGCGGCGAGTGGGCTGTCATTTCCGACCACCACCCATTTATTCGCAGCGCCGACGGCGGCCAACGCCGGTTGACTCAGCCATTCTGTTTGGTAAGTTAAATCGTTGCGCCAGTGATTGCCCTCATCATGGTACCGCCCGATGCGGATCTCATCGATCCAGAAACTCTGCTTCTGATACGGGTAGACAGGCAGATCCACACGACGCACAGATTGGCCTTGTGCCAGACTTTCCATACGCAAAGCAAAGCCACCGCAGAACAGCTCAGCGATAGTATTTGCAGCAGTGATCGCATCGGCTTTCTCCGATTCAAGACTGTTTAAATAAAGTGGTTGAACATCGCTGGACACGCTTTGTTGCGCCAGTTTGATCAAGGTCGAACCGGGCCCGATTTCCAGCATGGCCGCAAATTTTTGCTGCGATAATTCGCTCACGGCCTCCGCAAACCGAACCGGATCACTGACCTGGCTGACCCAATATTGCGCCGACATGCATTCCCGAACAGCCGATTTCCCCGTTTTGCTGGATACAAACCGAATGCGCGGCATGCTGTATTCCACGGATTCCGCGACTGTGCGAAACGCTTCCAGCATGGGCTCCATCATGGTGGAGTGAAACGCATGGGAAACATCCAGCATGCGCGTCTTGACGTTGGCATCCGCCAAAATCGCTGTCATTTCCTGCACCGCATGCTTTTCGCCAGAAATGACGCAATGGCGCGGCCCATTCATAGCGGCGATCGATACTACGCTCCCCGCTTCATTCACGTAACGCTGCATGTCATCGGTAGATGCAAATACCACCGCCATCGCACCTGGCTGACAAAGCGAATGCATCAAATGTCCACGCGCACAAATCATGCGTACCGCGTCCGTTAGCTGTAACACACCCGCGCAAACTGCAGCAGCATATTCGCCGATACTGTGTCCCAATACGCCAGCAGGCTGAATTCCCAATGATTTCCACCATTCGGTAAGGGCGTATTGCACGGCAAAAATGGCGGGTTGGGTAAACTGCGTCTGATGTATCAACACGCTGTTATTGCCCCACAGCACTGACAA
The DNA here is from genome assembly GCA_964473645.1 of uncultured Moraxellaceae bacterium. GTDB lineage: Bacteria > Pseudomonadota > Gammaproteobacteria > Pseudomonadales > Ketobacteraceae > HdN1. The sequence goes on along the minus strand of CAYYPW010000017.1, from coordinate 6,076 downwards.
TAGTGGTAACTCTAACTGTTCAGAAATGAGCCCCGCCACACGGTCAAGTGCATCCCTGAAAATGATTTGCTGTTGATACAGCTGCTCTGCCATCCCTGCATACTGTGAACCCTGGCCACTGAACAAAAAGGCAATACGCGGTGATTGCGCAGCGTTTTCAGAAAATGAAATGCCCTCAGACTCTCCTTGCACTTGCCATTGCTGCAGGCGCCGAGCCGCTTCCATGAATGAGGACGCCCGGACACTCAGACGACAGCGAAACGCATTTCGTCCAGCATTAGCAGTGTGGCACACCTCTGCCCAAGACAGATTCTGCAAACGCGCGGAGACTGACTCACTCAAATAGCCATCCACCAGCGCACGCAACCCGTTCGGTGATTTGGCTGATAGCAACATGACGGGCGGTAACGTTGCCTCTATGTGTTTTTTAGATTCAGTAGTTGGCGCTTCGGCAATAACTGTCGGCGCTTCCGCAATAATTATGTGCGCATTGGTACCGCTAAATCCAAACGAACTCAAACCCGCCACGCGTTCACGCTGCTGCCACGATTCTCCTTTGGCGGTGACTTCAATCGCCAGTTGCGACCAATCCACATAAGGATTCGGCTTTTTGAAATGCAAGTGCGGGGGTAGTTCGCCCCGCTGCAACGACATCACCACCTTCATAAAGCCGGCAATTCCTGCAGCGGCTTCCAGATGCCCGATATTGGTTTTGATCGAACCGACCCGCAATTTGGTTTGCGCAGAGCGGCCGGGGCCATACACAGTATTCAACGCGGCCAATTCAATCGGGTCACCCAAGGAAGTACCCGTACCATGCGCTTCTACATAACTGACAGCATCAGTGGCAACATTTGCATCCTGCAACGCAGCCCGGATTACTTTTTCTTGTGCACGTTCATTCGGGGCCGTAATTCCTTGACTGCGGCCGTCCTGATTGACGGCGGTGCCTTTGATAACGGCCAGAATTCTGTCCCCCGCTGCTTCAGCGTCACGCAGACGCTTCAGCACGACCATACCGCAACCTTCTCCGCGCACATAACCGTCGGCATCTGCATCAAACGTTTTACAGCGCCCATCTTTCGCCAGCATTCCTGCCTTGGCGAAAATCATTGAGGTAGTTGGCTCCAGTATCAAATTGACACCGCCTGCCAATGCCACGTCGCTCTCCCCTTTGCGCAAGCTCTGCACCGCCAGGTGCAACGCGACCAAAGATGACGAACACGCGGTATCCACCGATACACTGGGGCCATGCAGGCCCAATAAATAGCTCAGTCGCCCAGACGCAATGGAATGTGCATTGCCGGTGCCGGTATACGGCGAAATCGCATCAGCGCCACAGTACTTTGCTTGCAGGTGGGAATACCCCTGGTGGCAAATACCCACAAATACACCTGTATTTGTTTCATATAGCGATTGGGGTGCAATGCCACCATGCTCTAGCGCATGCCAAGTTGCCTCTAACAGCAAGCGTTGTTGCGGGTCCATCAATTTGGCTTCGAGTGGCGCAATGCCAAAAAACTCGGCGTCGAACATGTCGACATCTTGTACCAGTCCGTTGCCCTTGGTATAAACCTTGCCAGCCGCTTCCGGATTGGGATCATAAAATTCTTCAGCATTCCAGCGTTCATCCACCATATCGGTAATGGCATCGACGCTGTTTTTCAGCAAATCCCAGAGTTTGTCCGGTGTATCCACGCCACCCGGAAACCGACAGCCCATCCCCACCACGGCAATCGCTTCACTCTGGGCTGCTTCGATTTTTTGCAAGCGGCTTTTGGTTTTGCGTAGCTCCACCAGCGCGTCTTGTAGCAGATTTTTTGATTTTTCCGGGTGTTGCGTACTCATGGTGCGTATCCTTTTTATTCTTACTTTTTTTTGCAATGTCTTTCCGGAGACTACTTTTATAAGCCTGGCTTCTTAAAGCGCCGTCTTACCGAAAAGCAACCAAATAGAAACATGCCGTTCTAAAGATTTTTTTTAATAAATATCTGACTCAAGATATATATTAAATTTGAGACAGCAGTGCCCTGCTGGTGCATTCGCATGCACCAGATTTCAAGCTATCTTTGCAGATATAATTTTTGTCGGTGTCTATTCTTTGCCTGTGTCAGGCGCAAATAATGTGAGGCGCGTGCCCTGTCATGAAATATTGATTTTCTTAACTCTGGTGTCATGACCGGTAGGCTCCGGCGGGCTGCTGGCATGCAGCAAATTGGCTTCTGCCACTTGGCGTGCTTGCAACTCCTCGGCAATATGATCCAATAAGGCTTTAACGGTTGGATATCGCAGCATTTCAGTGGCGTGCAGGGGCCGCCCTAAATAGTGCTGGAGTCGATCGACCACATCGACAGCCTCGATGGAATCAATACCTAACTCAGAAAAGGTGACCTCTAATTGAACGTGCTGACTTTGCACATTCAGTTTATCCGCGACCCAGGTCTGCATTTGGGTATAGAGTTCGCCGGACCAGTCGGTAAACACCTCTAAACTGCGGCGAGAGTCTCGCCCAGAGGGAATGACATTAATTTTCTGCACGTTATTCCAACGATGCAGGCAATCCAGTTGATCGTTTTCATAAAGCCGCTTGGCTTCTGTGCGTTGAATTTTACCGCTGGAGGTTTTCGGCAACATACTGGGGCGTATTAATAGCAAGGCATTCAAACCAATGCCATGCCGCTGCGAAACAGCTTTTATCACGCTTAGGACAAGGCTTGGATAATGTGTGTTCTCCCCAGGTGTAGGCGCATATTCCTGCACTATTACTACCTGTTCCTTGCCGTTAACTCGTGTCGAAAACGCAGCACCACACCCTTTTCGCATTCCCGGCGACAGGCTTTGCACGGTAGTTTCGATATCTTGCGGATAATGATTTCGGCCTGCGATGATAATCAATTCCTTGATGCGGCCGGTGACATAGAGTTCGTTATTCCACAGAAAACCCAGATCACCGGTACGCAGATAACGCTTGTCCTCAATGCTCACGGCTTTTGCCCGAAATACGCTTTCGGATAGACTTGGCTTTTTCCAGTAGCCGTTACAGACTGAAGGTGAATCTACCCATATTTCTCCGACACTACCATCTCTCACAGGGACGCAAGTATTAGGATCAACAATGCGTAGGTCTGAATAGGCAGCTCGTGGACCAGAGCTCACCAATGTCGTCAGCGTTTCACGCCCCTCTGGATTATCTTCACAGCTCGCCTCTTGCGCCACGACCGCGACGCCTTGCGACAACGCCTCTGTGCGTTCCCCTTGAAGTGGCACCTCTTGCACCAAAGCCCCACGCCCGTTGGGCGATCCGCTTACAAACAAAGTGGCTTCGGCCAAGCCATAACAAGGCAAAAAGGCACGTGCGTCAAATCCACAATCCGCGAAATAGCGGGCAAAGCTGCGCAAGCTGTCAGCATTGATGGCCTCGGCTCCATTAAAGGCCACTTTCCATGAGGACAAATCCAGTTGTTGCTTTTGTGCTTCTGAAATTTTCTTGACACAATATTGATATGAAAAATTCGGTCCGCCACTGACCAGCGCTTTATCATCGCTAATCGTTTTAAGCCATAACAATGGATTTTTAAGAAAAGTCAGCGGTGACATCAAACTGACACTGGCCGCCGCATATACCGGTGTCAGTACACCGCCGATTAAACCCATATCGTGAAAAGGGGGCAACCAGATCACGGTGCGATAGCTTTCACTGATTTCATCGCGGGATTTATCTTGCGCAAACGATGCCAGAATCTGTTCAAAGTTGGCGAGCAGATTGGCATGCGACACCATGACGCCTTTTGGCTGTCCGGTAGAACCCGAGGTGTATTGCAGAAAAGCGATCGCATTGGGCGCAGCATCAAAAAGCGCTTGTGTATCCAACACTTGCTCGTCAGCGCTATCGGTTGCCAAACACGGCAGGCGCATGCCATTGCCTGGGTTTGACAGCCACGCCTGTATCATGGGTGTGAGTGATGCCGTCGAGAGAATTGCAGCAGCATCACAATCGCGGGCGACATTGGCTAAGCGCTCGAGATCGCGCGCCCCCATGGGTGGGTAGGCAGGAACGGGGATTGCCCCGGCATATAAACATCCAAAAAAGCCTTTGATATATTCCAGGCCGGGCGCATATAAAAGCAGTACATTCTGGCCACGCAATCCCTGATCAAGCAACATGGCGGCAATCGATCGCGCCGATGCATCCAACCCCTTGTACGTTAACAATGCATCGCGAGCGCCGTCTTCCCCCAGAAAGGTCATCAGCGGTTTATGCCCTTTCTCCTCTGCTCTGACCACCGCCATTTCTATCAGGTTCTTGAATAGTGGCAACATGATTTCACCCTCTAACTATCTTCACCAAAAAAGGTTTACCTAAAAAGGTTCACCCAAAGGCAACAGAGTGCGAAAAAACAAAAAGCTGATATAGGCGCTATCTTTGCTCTTTTTTATTATTGTTTTTTGCACGCCATGGATTCGAAATCAGTGTACAAATTGGCCAGCTGGTAAACTTGTAAAAAATGGACATAATCATCAGCGAATGGCCGCATCGGTCAAATCAAACATTGAACTCTGTCACACTCCTTCTATGTTTTTGCTCCTTCTCTCCCTTATAAGACTATCGCTCCAGTCAATATCTTTGCCAGGCAAAAGCGCTAAATTCTGATGGAAAAATATATTTCATCATTTTCATTGCATAGTTTGTGCGCCACTCATTAGCATTTGTCACGATGAGCTCGCAGCGCTTTCCTGCGCTGATAGAAAACGGCCCTAATAGAAAGAAAAATCGAATGAGCACAATGCTGCCACCATGAATTCAAAAACACTATTTTCATTATTCCTGTGTCATTCAGGTCGCCGAAACATCAGTGTTTCACTGCTATTCGTTCTAGTAGTGCTTTCATTTTTTATTCCAGACATTGAGTACCGCAGCGAGATTACTGACTATTTTCCCCCTGAACACCCGCAAATTATTGAGTTCAATAAACTGGAGTCAAGTTTTGGAAAGCAAGACAACTTTCTGGTTCTGCTGGATTTTGGAGAACGCGAAGCCCTCACAACCGACGCATTGAAGTCGTTACATGCAATCGTAAAAGACATCGAAAAAGTGCCGGGAGTGCAATCGGTACGCTCCTTATTGGATTTTTCAGTAAACATGCCGAGCAATGACGGCTGGGAAACACAATCACTTTATCGTCTTCTCGACAAGAAGCCCCGCTTACTAAGGCATGCAGAAGGGCAGCTCGCTGACGCCTTGCGCTCATCGTCAGCGTGGCTTTCAGTTAATCGGCATGTAACCAACCTGCAAATCAGTTTCACAGCAACCCCACACACAAACGAAGCCTATGATCAAGTAATGCAGGTATTGGAAAGCCACAAGGCGATCAACAGCTTTCGCTTTGGCCCCCTGGAAATCCGTCAAGAATTAAAACGCAGTCTGATGCACGACGGCCTGCAGCTAATGCCTCTCGTTATTATCGCCGGCATACTATTGATGTGGATTTTCTTGCGCTCTTGGTGGTTGATCAGTGCGGGAATAGGCGCTATTTTGCTCTCACTATTAATGACGGCCGGTGTTGTCGGTCTGTTGGGAATGGCTGTCAATCAAACCTCCGTCCTGGCATTTGGTATTGTTTTTATTGTGGTTCTGGCCGAAGTCATCCATGTATTAATGGGCTATCTCTATGCGTGCCAACACATGGATAAGCAAGAAGCGATGAATAGCAGTCTTGGTCATAATATCGGTTCTCTTTTCCTGACCAGCTTTACAACTTTTCTCGGTTTTATCAGCCTAAACATCAGCAACTCCCCAGCGTTCGCCGTATTTGGCAATATAGCCTCCATCGGTGTCTGCTTTGCGTTCATAGCAACCGTCACGCTCTTGCCGACACTATGCATATGGACACCCAAACCTAAATTTTCGCTGGTGGCAGATCGATTGCAACATGTTTTGGGTCAACTTAGTCAGCTGCCCCTTCGTCACCCAAAAATGTCGCTATTTCTGGTATTACTGTTAACTATCATTTGCTTACCGGGTAACTGGCGCAATTATTTTCAGAATGATCCACTCGACTATTTTCACCCGTCTACC
>CAYYPW010000016.1:0-110540 GCA_964473645.1 uncultured Moraxellaceae bacterium | reverse complement strand
GATTTTGGCTTGCTGATCGCACGCGAAATTCTCAACCCTCAAAACATCGTTAACGGCATCCTTAAGGGGCCATCGTCGGATCGATTGTTTGCACTGGTGCAAAAAAACGTTAAACGCACCATGGATGAATACGCAGGCTTGACCAAGCCCATTATTACCATGACCTTAGGCACCAAGCGATATCTTGAAATCAAGGATCTGGCTGTCGAACGGATTATGGAGCGCATTCCTGATGCCATGCCGTTGATACACGCCTACACGGAAGAAGCGATGGACATCAACAATATGTTGCGCACCAAATTATCAGGGCTCACCCCAGAAGAATTTGAAGGCATGTTGCGGCCGGCGTTTGAAGAGGACGAGTGGCAATTGATTGCGTTGGGGGCAGTGCTAGGTTTTCTGGTGGGATGGGCACAATTGGCAATTACCTTCGGAGGCTCATTATTCTGAGCCTCCGCAAGGACAACATTTAGTTCGTTCCGGCAAAGGCGTTTCTACTACAGTATCAGGGCTCTCCGTGAGGGCACTAATACTGTCCGTTGCAAAGCCTCTGCACTGCAAAGAGGGTCTTTTACCACACTACGCGATAGCTGCCCTCAATCAACAACACATCCAGATTCGCTTCAATATCGGCGCCTGAGTATGGGTTGTAGATGAAAAGGCTGAAATCTTCGGCGTTACCCAGCTTGCTCGTGTTACCTGGCATAAAGGTCGTGGACTTCATCGACGCGATAGCGAAACTGAAGGTTTGCGTTAAATTAGGCTTGTACTCGGCACCCACCGAATACAGCTTGGCATCCCCAATCGGCATCAACGGGCTGCGTGATTCCACTGGAATGGATGAGGGGCGATCCTCGAAGCCCATACGCAAGGCCAATCTGTCGTCCCATTGGTACTCAAAACCAATACCCACGTTCCAGCTGTCTTCGAGACCGAGTGGGAAATTCACCCCTTGGCCAGCCGGTGGCGGTGCCGCATCAGGCTGTATCAGGTTGGCGATAACGATAACGCCAATGGGTTCTGAAAATTCAACCGGAATTTCTTTCCACTCTGACCAACGGGTAAATTTTAAATCGGTATTTACTTTGAAACGCGGCGTTATTTGAATGCTGGTGCCGAATGCAAAGTGATCCGGCATGGTCATATCAACTTTGGCCTTGCCGGTCGTTCTGGGCGTTACCAAAGAACTCAATGCACCGAGGTTGCTAAAATCTACCGGCAAACCTTCATCGAGTTTTTGAAAGAAATTCAACAAGCTTTGTCCTTGATCCCAGCTGAAATCCCCCTCCATATCCATAGCGATGGGTGCTTGATAAACGGCACCGACATGCAGCCAGGGGGTCGCTTCCCAGAGAAATCCCACATTCATGCCGAACGTGAGGGGCTTTTCGACCTCGAAGGAAAGATAACCCAGCGTGTCGTACAACTTGACGACCTCATTTTCTGGGATACAGGGGATAAAATCGGCAATCTGAAGAAAATTGTCAGGTAGCTCGCCCTCTTGAAGACAACTTCCCTGGCGTAGCGATTCGAGCCACTGCAAACCCAGGTTAGGCTCCCGAAAGGGCAAATCCATACCTACACCGGCGTAGTTGAAGGTAACGGTGGCACCAAATGAAAAGGTGTCGGTGAATTGATATGCGACGGTAGGCGAAAAATACGTGATCAGGGTGAACGAGAGAGCCTCTCCCATAAAGCGACCAGGGTCATCATCGGCACGCGAAAAACCCACCATCAACGGCGAGTAAACGTTAGTGGCAAAGGTGAGTTTACTGTCAGGCGGCGAATACGAAACACCGCCCAAGGGTGCAAACAATACAGGTAGCTTGGTCAGGCCCGAGATGGGGAGCATTAATGCTGCGCCTTCAGTTTCGCTCGTCTGGCCCTTGGTCTCATCGTAGGTGAAGCCTTCTGGCGCGCCGTTCTGTGCAGTCTCCAGTTTTTCCGTCCAGGTGGGCGTATAACCATCCCCAAATACCATTTCAATATTGAAGGCGCCGGCCACCAGTTTCAGTTCTGATTGGCGACCTTCGAGGCGCGTAAGCCCGGCGGGGTTGTAGTGGACGGAATCAATGCCCGGTGGATCGGCCGTGACCGCATGCCCCAGGGAGAGCGCCTTGGCATTGCCCAAGGTTAAGCTGTCGGTGAGCACGGCATGGCTGAGGGAAGGCAAAAGAGCAAACACTGTCAACGCGCCCGTCCATGAACGTCGATGTGCTGATTGTCCAGCAAGGCTCGATAAGCGCCTTGCACGGGTTGATAGTGTCATTGTCATTCCTCCACACAGCATTCCAGAAAATGCGCTACTACATTGCAGGAAGAAAAATACAACGACCACCCCCTACACACCCCAGGCCCGGCAGGGGCAACCCAGACGCAGGTGAATGGCGAGGCTAAAGTTCAGGGGTCAGCATCAGCGCCAACGATCCTTAATTCAAGGTGGCTGAATTGGGTGTTGTTGTTATTTTTCTTCGATCTGGTGTTCTAATTTTTCTGACGTTCTTATTTCTTACTGACTAGCTCAGTTTAATGATAGCCAGACTCCTGAGAGGGAAAAGCATGACTGCTTATCCACAGGATTTAACGATACTCGCCAATAAGGAATAATTTTGCAATATGTTTTGCAAAATTATGTTTTAAATGCATCACAGCGTGGGAAAACGCCATTGTTTTCTGGGTTAAAAACAGGCAGTTAGCGCTCGCGTGCAGACAAACATCAAGCCTTGGGGTCAAGCAGCACCAGTGTACCAAATACATCCTACCTAATGCATTTTTTGCACGCTACACTGGATCTCTACCAACCCGGAAACCCTAGCGCTCAGGATGAACCAATGACAGATTTACCCCCCAATAGCGCCCCCCAGCTCACCGCGATCGAAGCCCGTGTAGTCGGCTGCCTGATTGAAAAACAACTCACTACCCCTGAATCTTACCCGCTAACCCTCAATGCGCTGGTACTGGCCTGCAACCAAAAAACCAGTCGCGAGCCCGTAATGACACTAGAGCCAGGGGTGGTCGGTAATACGGTGCGTAAACTTGAAGAACGCAAATGGGTTCGTCATGTGAGTGGTGCCCGCGCTGAGCGCTGGGAGCATTGCGTCGATAAAGTGATTGATCTGATCGTCGCGCAACGCGCCCTGATTGGTTTGATGCTGTTACGCGGCCCCCAAACCCTCAATGAATTGTTAACCCGCAGCGAACGCATGCATGATTTCGACGATATCGAGCACGTTCGCCACGACGTGGAGCGATTGATTACTAAAGGGCTGGCGGTGTGCGTATCACGCCTGCCCGGCCAACGCGAAGACCGTTACATGCATTTGCTGTGCGGCGACGTTGATGCCGAAAGTTACCCTCTTTCGGCAGCGCTCGGCACGGCGCGCAGTGAGCGGCATGAATCCTCTTTGGCCACTGACACACGAATTGCCGCGCTGGAAGCACAAGTAGCAGCCTTAGAACAACGTTTGGCCCGCCTGGAAGAAGCGCTCGGCGGTTAACGCTTGTGTCATTAGCGTCGTGGCTGCCTGATAACGATCAGCGTATACTCTGGTTGACCAACGTATGCTTTTGGCGATCAACATAGTCGTTAATTTTCAACGTGCGCTTTGACAGTCAACCTATTGCCGCCGTACCAGCCATTGTCACGGAATCACTCACATGCGCCTACTCCATACCATGCTCCGCGTCGGCGATCTGGATCGTTCGATTGCGTTTTATACCGAGGTTTTAGGGATGACGTTACTGCGTCGCAAAGACTACCCGGATGGCCGCTTTACGCTGGCGTTTGTGGGGTTTGGCCCTGAATCAGAAGGCGCTTGTATCGAACTCACCCACAATTGGGATACCGACAGCTATACACTGGGGAATGCTTTCGGCCATATCGCGCTCGAAGTGGGTGATGTCTATGACGCGTGCGAAAAAATTCGTGCGCGTGGCGGTGTTATTACCCGCGAAGCCGGCCCAATGAAACACGGCACCACCATTCTGGCGTTCGTTAAAGACCCCGATGGCTATCAAATTGAACTGCTGGGCGCCAAATAGAGCTTTTTTATCCACATCGAGCGCCTGATCAGCGCGAGCCCTTCCCACTGTCAGTGAAACCCTGTTTCCATGAGTTTGTTACGTTCTGCCTCCGTTGTTTCATTTTTTACCTTGCTATCGCGCATCACCGGGCTGGTGCGCGAACTATTGATCGCCTACGCGTTTGGCGCCAGTGCCACTACCGATGCCTTTAACGTTGCGTTTCGCATTCCTAACCTGTTGCGCAGGTTGTTTGCCGAAGGGGCATTTTCGCAGGCGTTTGTACCGATATTAGCTGAAACGCGCACCCAGCAGGGCGACGAAGCAACCCACGCACTGATTAACGCCGTGGGTACAGTGCTGGCCATCGCGTTGTTGGCGGTCAGCCTGGTAGGGGTGCTCGGCGCACCGGTACTGGTGTGGTTGATGGCCTCCGGCTTGCAGGAAAGCGGCGGATTTGATGCCGCCGTCGTCATGACCCGCATCATGTTCCCCTATATTGCCTTTATGTCGCTGGTGGCATTAAGTGCGGGCATCTTGAATACCTGGAGTCGTTTTGCAGTGCCCGCAGTGACGCCAGTGCTCCTCAACGTCGCCGTTATCAGTGCAGCACTGATCGGGGCCCCGTTATGCGAGCAATACGGCATAGAACGAGTCTACGCCCTGGCAGTCGGGGTCATGCTGGGTGGCTTTTTGCAATTGGTGGTACAGATTCCGGCACTGCATAAAATCGGCATGCTCCCGCATATCGGTCTTTCACTGTCGGCATGGCGCAGTGCACGCTCACATCCAGGCGTGGGGCGCGTTCTCAAGCAGATGGCGCCAGCGATTTTGGGCGTCTCCGTAGCGCAGGTGTCATTGCTGATCAATACACAGATCGCTTCACATGTCGGGCCGGGAGCAGTGTCATGGCTGACATATGCGGACCGATTGATGGAGTTTCCGACGGCGCTGTTGGGTGTGGCATTGGGCGTTGTACTGTTGCCGCAATTGTCACGTGCACAAGCCGGGGGGGATGTTCAACGCTTCTCTGATCTGCTCGACTGGGGCTTGCGCCTGGTACTGTTGCTGGCGTTACCTGCAGCTGCCGCGTTACTACTGTTCGCCGAGCCGTTGGTCTCCGTGCTTTATCACTACGGCAAATTCAGCCCTAACGATGTCGATAAAACCGTTAGCGCGTTAGCGTGCTATGGCGTGGGTTTGTTAGGTTTGATTGGGGTTAAAGTGCTCGCCCCCGGCTTTTATGCCACGCAGGATATACGCACACCGGTCAAGATTGGCATTACGGTGCTGGTCATTACGCAGTGCCTCAACGCACTGTTGGTGCCCCATCTAGCCCATGCAGGCTTGGCGTTATCCATCGGCATAGGGTCGTTGATCAATGCCTTGTGGCTTTTGATCGGTTTGCGTCGTAACGGTCGCTATAAGCCCTCAAAAGGCTGGGCTTTGTTCAGTCTGCGTATTGTGTTCGCAACCGGTTTATTGTGTGCGGCCTTCTGGTGGGCAACGCATTATTTCGACTGGATCGCACTGGCTGAAACCCCCATGTTACGCATCGGGACGATGGCAGGCTGTTTGATGGCAGCAGTGGTAATTTATTTTGGTTCTTTGGTGATAACCGGCATGAATTTGAAAAAGGCGATCCGGCGGTGAGGCGTAATCATTTCGGCTTGCTTTGATAGTGCTGCTTTTAGTTGGCTCGATGACAGAGAATATCTGCAGCACAGGAAGTTTAAAGGGATTTCGTGGTACTTGGTTGATGGACCGTCGCCGACATGGATGTCGGCGTCGAGCCTACAGGGACGTATTTACGGCGTGTCCAGCAACCAAGTACCACGAAAGCCCGTCATGGCACTAACTACAAGCAGATATTCTCTGTTATCGAGCCAATCACCTGCTAACGATAGAAACTAATCTTGACCAAAATCTCCATGCCGCCCCTGCCCCTGCGAAAACCGGGTAGCACCTGCCAACGTTTCGCCTTTCGAAAGTGCCTGCAACCCCCAGCGAAACTCATTGGCAATCGCATCTGACTCATTCATCCCCCACTGCTCGTAAGCACTACGCCTATCCCCCCGCATACACACCTGCGGAAACGCAGCGATCTGTAACGCCAGAACTTCGGCAGCCGCTAACAATTCACCCCGTTTGACCACTCGATTGGCAAGCCCCATTTGTAATGCTTCGCTGGCATCGACCGGGCGCCCCGTCAAAATCATATCCAACGCGCGACTCATGCCAATGGCACGCGGCAAACGTACCGTACCGCCGTCTATTAGCGGCACACCAAAACGGCGGCAAAACACACCAAAGACAGCACTTTCATCGGCCACCCGCAAATCACACCATAACGCCAGCTCCAGACCGCCCGCCACACAGTAACCGGAGATGGCCGCAATTACCGGTTTTGAGAGCTGCATACGCGTGGGGCCCATGGGGCCATCACCTTCGGGGGCGAGTTGATTGGCGCGCTTGGGGTCACCGCTCGCCACCGCTTTTAAGTCGGCACCAGCACAAAAATGCTCGCCTGCGCCCGTCAAAATGGCAACAGCCAGGCTATCGTCGGCCTCGAAATCACGAAAAGCAGCAGCCAGTGCTGCTGCCGTTTCGCCATCCACGGCGTTGCGTACTTGGGGACGATCTAGCGTTACCCAGCAAAGGGGCGGACGTTTTTCTACGCGGACCATAAGTGGCTCCTCTGTCATGGACAGCTATTGAGTGTTGTTGAAGGCGACTTTGTAAATGCTCATGCGATTGGTTACAAAGCCGTGAAGAACAGTCGACGAGATTGAATGATGGATTGCATAGGACAAAGACTATACCGCGATGGCAGCCTAATGCTATCGTTTGGCTTTTCCTGGGAACTGGATCATGACCGCAACTATCGGCAGCCTCGCCTGGGCAGAACTCACAGGCGGCAAACTCACCTTTGCAGAAAAACTGACACTGGTGCGCACCGTTATCAAACCCATTACAGTGGGCATGGCACGCACCTGGCTTAAACTCGACGCCACCAAAGCGCTGGATTATAACGAGATCACCGTGCCCGATTCGGCCCTGGTGAAAAGCGCAATGGCTGAACTTGACGCTTGCGCGAGCCCAGCGCTCATTGAGCACTCCTGGCGCACGTATTTATGGGGTGCAGCCTTTGGTGCGCTCGATGAAATCAAGCACGATCCGGAATTGTTGCTGATTGGCAGCCTGCTGCATGATCTCGGGGCCACCCCCAAACATCATGGCTGCCACGATTGCCATTGTTTCAGTGTCGATAGTGCCAAAGCGGCCATGCAGTGGGCAGGAGTTAACGCCGTTCCTGAGGACCGCACACGACAACTCGGTGAGATGATCACACTGCACATGAATGGCCACGTAACTCTCGACGACGGCGCAGAAGCCTTGCTGTTACAACAGGGGGCGGCCTGTGATGTCATTGGCGTGCGTTATCATGAGATCGACGCCCGTTACAGTAAGCGGGTGCTCGATGAACATCCACGACAAGGTTTCAACCGCGAATTTATCAGTTTTCTGAAGAAAGAGGCGGCCCTGCGACCGCACTCACGTGCTGCGTTACTGATGGACTCAGGTATGGCACTATTGATCAGAGCCAACCCGTTCGAGGAATAGTTTTTTACTGACCACACAACATTGACCACCGACTGTGGAGCGCCGCCATGAACCTCAGCATTTCCAAACATTTGTTGCAAGGACTACCCTATAAGGCTTCTCCCAATCATGGTGGTACCTTTGCCAACGATTTACCCGATGCCATCATCATTCACTTTACCGCCGGTGCATCGGCAGAGTCTTCCGTCAAATGGTTATGCAACCCGCAAGCAAAAGCGTCCGCGCATGTGGTCGTGGGGCGCGATGGCAGCATTACCCAGCTGGTTCCGTTCAATATGGTGGCGTGGCACGCGGGCACCAGCAGTTACGGTGCACGCAACGGTTACAACAAATTTTCGATCGGCATTGAAATCGACAATCCGGGCCGTTTACGCAAAACCGAAGCAGGCACCTTTCAAGCGGCGTTTGGTCGCACGTATGAAGCCGAACTCGTCATCAAAGCCGTGCATCGCAATGAACACGCGGAAAGCTACTGGCTTGCCTATACCGAAGCGCAGATCGAGGCCGTTTTCGAACTCTGCGCCACCTTGTGTGAAACCTATAAAATTCGCGAAATTCTTGGCCACGAAGAAATCGCCCCCGGACGCAAAGATGACCCTGGCCCGGCATTTCCGTTGGATCGGCTGCGTCAACGCTTGTTGTTCAAAGGGCGTGATCAAGATGAGATCGACGATCAACCGGCAGAACCCCTGCTGGCAACCGTTACTGCCAGCAGTCTTAATTTTCGGGCGGCACCTTCACCCGACGCAGCAAAAATCGCACCGGCGATTCCTCAAGGCACCCTGTTGGAAGTGCTGGATACACAGGCAACGCCCGGCTGGGCAAGAATTGCCTTTAAAGGTAAAACCGGCTGGGTAAAGGCGGATTTCCTGAAGCTACAATTACCGGAAGGTTGATCAGGTGATACCGCAAAACCTTGTCTGCTGCAAATGATTGCAAACACGTCACGGTTACGGTGACGTGTCATTTCTATCGCCACGGAGGCACGCCATGCCCATCATCAAACTCCCACACGGCACTGTGCATTACAGTGAACAAGGGGTCGGAACCCCGCTGTTGCTTCTGCATGCAAACCCCGGTGACAGCCGTGATTTCGATGCCATAACGCCCGCATTAAGCGACAATTTTCGCGTCATTCGCCTGGATTGGCCAGGTTATGGACAATCCCCCGCGCCCAGTGATCCACAACATGTTAGCGCCATGTTCTTTTATGAGGTGTTGAAGGATTTTATCGCGGCCCTGACGCTCCCACCCGCGATACTGATCGGTAACTCGGTGGGCGGCTACGCGGCTGCACGCCTTGCCATCGAAGCACCCGATCGGGTGTTAGCACTGGTATTGGTCTCCCCCGGCGGCTTTACGCCACAAAACTGGCTCACACGTACGTTCTGCGCCCTGCAGGCAAGCCGTTTTTCGATTCCACCGGCCTGGTTTGCCGGGCTTTATCTGCATGCTCGCAATGCCAATACCGCCAGCATTCTCGAACGAGCGCGTAACGAACAATCCCATCCCATCGCACATCAGATCAACCGAGCAGTGTGGCGCAGTTTTGGTGATCCAGCGCATAACCTGATCCAGCGCGCGGTAGGTATTACACAACCGACCCTCCTGGTTTTCGGAAAACACGATCCGGTCATCAAGGCCAGCAGCGACGGTAAGATTGCCGCTGGCAGCATCCGTCATGCCACGCTGGCCATTCTGCCTACGGGACATCTGTCGTTCGCAGAATCGCCTGACGCTTTTATGGCACGCCTGCTGCCATTTTTACAGGCTAACGCGCCGACGAAGGGGCACTCCCCAGCTTGATGGCAGGCTTCCACTCCAACCAGCTATCTTCAGGTTTATCGTAGAGTTTGAACGATGTATGCGGTAATGCTGCGGGCCCTACTGCTGGCGTATCTGGCGAGGCGAAGGCGATGCCGCCTTCCAACACGGATTCCAACGATTCCGTGCGCAGACTCGCGCCTTTGAAAATACCGAAATCCACCTCTACGCCGCTACCATTCCAGAACACGGAATTCTGCCGCACCAACGGGGCATAGCGGGGTTCGATATTGAGGTAAAACAACACAGACTGGGCGTTAGCGGCCAACTCGACACTTTTAACTTCGCCCACCGCCATTTGCCGATACAACACTTTCGATCCCACCTTGATCGAGCCGCGTTGGCGCGCCCATACCACCACATTCAAACCTGACGGGCCCATACGAGTCACCGGCGGCTCCAGCAAGCCCTCAAACGTGTATTGCACAGGGCCACTTCCCGGCTGGCCAGCGGCAGGTTCCACGGTGATGTAATGGCCTTTGATCAAGGTGTCGAGGTTGGTGGCACCCGTTATTCCCAGCTGCGGTTTGACTACCCAGAAACGTGCCCCCTTACGAGCCAGCTTGGCGCCCGATGGTTCCAGATGCGCCGACACGACCACTTTCTTGAAGTCATCACTCAAGCGCACTTTTCTGACCTGCCCCACGGCAATGCCCTGGTACTTGATCGGAGCGCCTTCCTCCAGCCCATCCCCTTGCGGAAAGCTGATAGCGATTTCAACGCCCTGCTCCGCCGCCTTATCATAATCGGCATAAAGCGCATATTCATCGCCTTCTTTCGCGGGGCCCTGATCTGGGCCGTTACTCGGCGTGTAGAACGCAATACCACCACTGATCAATGTCTTGAGCGTGCCGGTCTGCACCGAAATGCCATTGAGGCCACCCTTGATCGACACCCCGCTCACATTCCAGAAGCGGGAATGTTTTTTCAGCAGGTGTGCATACGCTTTTTCGATAAACACGTTCACCTGTATCCCTTTGCCATCCTTACCCAACTCAAAGGATTGCACTTCCCCCACGGGGACTTTGCGATACAGAATTGGTGATCCACGGCTGATCGCGGGCAGCTCATCGGCCAGCAATTTCACCCGCACGCCTGGCAACGAATAATCGATGCGTGGCGGTTCTGGCAATGCCTCGAAATTGGTCTGCGCAGGGCCAACACCAGGGGACACTTCAATATAGGCCCCTGAAATCAGCGTATCCAAACCGGATACCTGCGACAGTGACAATTCGGGCTTCACCAACCAGAAACGCGTACCCTCCGCCAGAAAATGTTCATAGCGAGGATCAAACGCCACCTTCGCCACCGCACCATCTGAGGTCTGGTTATGTGTAATGGATTTGACTTCTCCCACGACAAACCCTTTATAACGCACTTGCGTAGCGCCCCGCTCAATCCCCTTTGTATCAGGAAAGCGAATAAACGCGATCAATGCGGATTTTGCTGCATCATAATCATCGAACAGTGTAAAACTGTCACCGCTCACTGCAGGTTCCGCGTTTTCCCGTTTGGGTGTATCGAACGATACCCCGCCCGCCACCAATGTTGCCAACGAATCCATTTTTACTTCGATGCCCGATAATCCACCCGCGATGGTGACACCGCTGCTGTTCCAGAACCGCGAATGTTTTTTTACAAAATCGGCGTATTCCGGGCTGATGAAAATCTTGAACTGCACATTCTTACCGTCAGGTTGCAACGCGTATTGGCTGACCATACCCACGGTGATTTTGCGATATAATACTGGCGAGCCCACATGTAGCGAACCCAAATCGTTGGCGGTTAACAGCAAATGCAATCCGGGAGTGCTGTCGTCAGGTGGCGGCATGTTTTCCAAGGCTTGAAATTCGCGTTGACGCTTACCTTTGCCGACTTTCATGCCGACATAATTCCCTGAAACGAGCGTATCCAATCCCGTCACGCCACTGAACGAAACCTCCGGTTTTACCAGCCAAAACTGCGTGCCCTCCACCAAATAATGCTGAACGCGGTAATCCATTTCCAACTCGGCCTTGACGCCGGTCATATCGTCCTGCACCACCATATCTTTGATCGTACCGACTTTGATTCCCTCAAATTTCACCTCGGTTTTACCGACCACAATGCCATCACCACTGGCAAAGTTGACAAACACCGTAACGGGCCGATTCAGGTACTGTTGGTATCCCAGCCAGATACCGACCAGCAGGGCCACGATAGGCACGATCCAGATTTTCGAGAACCCTTCTTTCTCGACGACAATCACTTCATCACGTTGCGCAGGGCCAACCGACACATCATCATCGTGCCCAGGAGCACCCGGCGGCGAGGTCTCAGTCATCTTTCTTCTCCAAATCCTACTTTTCCAAATCCCGCTCTTCTAAGTCCCAGAGCAGGCGCGGATCAAAACTCGCTGCCGCAAACATGGTGGTGACCACCACGCTGGCGAATGCCGTCGCACCGGTACCTGCTGCCACCGATGCAATAGCCCCCAGATCCACCAGCGTCACCAAGATCGAAATCATGAATAAATCCAACATTGACCAACGCCCGATAAATTCGATCCAGCGGTACATCACCGTGCATTGTCGCGGGCTTAAACGCAAGCGCCAATGCACCACCAGCAATAACACCAATATGCCGGCCAGTTTCATCAACGGCACAAAAACACTGGCAATGAATACCACGGCCGCTATCGGGTACATGCCCGCGTCCATCAGGTGAATAACGCCAGACATGATGGTATCAGGCTCACCCTTGCCCATCGATATCACCGTCATAACGGGGTAGACATTGGCCGGCACCAACAGGATGGCAGCGGTGATCAACCAGGCCCAGGTACGCGCAAGGCTATCCGGCTTGCGAAACCCGACAACCCCACCGCAACGCGGACATAACGCGCGCTGTGAGGGCGCCACCTGCTTCATGCGTAACAAGCGATGGCAATGCGGGCATTGGGCAATCCCTTCATTCATTGCGCGGCGCATCGAAAGATCACGGTAAGGGGCATTCATGTCATTCTCCGGCTCTGCTCCAACCGTTGCCAGCACGCGTGCGCATCAAAACTCAATGCGGCACCCATGGAACACACCAACAGGCCGACAAAACAAAATAGCGCAACCCCCAGGTGAATATCGCCAAGATCCGACATTTTTATAAACGCTACCAGAATGCCCAGCATATAAACCTCCAGCATGCCCCATTCTGAAAAGCGGTGCACCACGCGCAACAAATGCCGGTGCCAATGCCAAAAGCGACGACGCCCCATGGCAAACGACAACACAAACAGAGAGGTCAACTCCAGCAGAGGCATAATCATGCTGCACAAGCACACCAGAAACGCCATCCAGTAATAGCCTTGCTGCCACAACTGCACCACCCCTTTGATCATGGTGTTGGTGGCATCATTGCCGAGCATTTCAAACGACATGATGGGCAAAAAATTCGCAGGGAAATACAACAGCAGCCCCGCTAGCGAGAATGCCAGCGTGCGTTGAACCGGTTGCCGCTTATGGCGAAAGATCACGCTGCCGCAATGCGGGCACCGCGCCACCTTGCCTTCGGGAACGTCGCTTTCATGCAACAAGGCGTCACAATGCTGACACGCCAACCAGGCTGCCAGGGAATGAGGGGGTTGCGCCGCGTCATCGCCTGCAAGCGGGCAAGGCGTAGCAACCTCTGGGAGGGTCTTGGAACGCGCACCCGTCATAGCCAGCCCTCCAGGGGCCAGGCCACAAAAGCCGGGCACCCTGGCAAGGCCAAAGCCCACAAGCAATGGCCAAGGCTTGCCTGCCCGCAGCGATTGACGCCACAGGGTGCGCAGGCGTTGTGACGACTACTTGCGGCCTTTGCGATCGGCGGCGTCGACGTCATCCATATCGTAATAATCGATATCTTCCTTCAAACGACGCTGCTCCATGATCTCTTCGATCTTGCGCATGTACTCGCCGGAGCGCTTCTGGCCTTTCTTGTCGAGTCGACTTGCGATCTCGTCTTCGAGCTCATCCAGGATCTCGTCGATATCGTCTTCGAAGTCTTCATTTTCATGGGCTTCGGTCATGGCCTAACATCCTCTGCACTGCGTGTTACAGGTAATACCGGAAAAACTTTCATCTAAAAAAGCCCGGCGACCATACATAGAGAATAGCATGCTGTAAACAATTTTTTTTGAAGGTGGTGAGCCAGGCGCCAATGACACCTTTTTGTTCTATGCTTACGGCTTGACCCCAGCCGTGAGTTGCCGCAATGGAAGACAAAAGACTGTTCACCCGCATACAGTTTGATGCCGATGCCCGCCTGCAATCGGCCAGTGGCGGGTGGGATACCCACGTCATCGATATCAGCCTGCACGGCGCGCTGGTGGCAGCCCCCGACAATTGCGATATAGCCCCAGGCGCTGCCGTCACGCTGGATCTGACCTTGTCAGATCAGCAAACCTGTATCGCCATGCGCGGGCATGTTCGCTACGCCCACCTGGGACGCCTGGGTGTCGAGTGCGAACAACTGGATGTCGACAGCGCCTCTCACCTGCGTCGCCTGGTCGAATTGAACATGGGGGATCAAAAGCTGCTTGAACGCGAGTTTGAAGCCCTTTGCAAAGTCCATGGATGTCCTTGAAAGCATGTGACAGCCCTTAAAAGCACATGCCCGTCCTCTATGGCTACGCCCCTGCGGCAAGTGATTGCCTCCCTTACGTAAACTATCCTCCCCACCCAGCGAATTTCAGAATCTGTTTCAGTATAGAACAGCGATCTTTGCATCCTTCATTCGCCACCGCTAACGCCCAGCCTCACATCCACAGCCTCCTCCCCGACTTTTCTATTGATTGATCGAATTGGCTGACGGCTGGCCCTGATCTTGCACCTTTCCTGACTACACCGATCCCCGACACTTTTCTGACAGCGAGGTGGCTCTCATGAACATGGAAACCTACGTACAAATTACCGAAGCAACGCTGCAGATGGGCCTGGGCGCTCTGATAGCAGCCCTCAGTACGTGGTTCATCCTGCGCAGCATGAATCAGCGCACCTCCCGCGAGAATCGCCGCGTGCAGATTCTGGAGGAGGTCGCGTCACAAGTGGCGACCATGACACACACGTTTGCCAAATATTCGACGCTGGTGCTGGAGTCCATTCAATATGCCGATCGCTGGCCGGCCGCCCGCAAACAAGAAATGGAGGCAGTCAGCAACGAGTTGATGAATGAATTCAAACACATCGCCGATGCACAGGCGAAATTGCTGATGTTGGGAGAAAAAAATCTGGAGTTGGGTTTGCGGGTGTACAGCGCTCGCATGACCGCTTACACGCGTCAGGTTTACGTCGGTCGTCGTGATCTGACACCCGAGCAAGTAAATAATCTCAAGCAAGCGATCAATCAGGCGCGCGATTTATTTTATGAGCTGCTCAGCCGCAAATATGACCGTTTATTAGCAAGCGCCTGATTCGTATTGAATATTTTTTATCTTCCCATCAGATAGAGAGCATAGCGTTTAGGAGAATAGCGTTGAGTGCGTTGTTTTGAGAAATCAGTTGTTTTGGTGACGCTTGCTGACAACCTGTTGCTGGCAAAGCGTTGCAATGATTCGCTACGGTGACAGGTGCCTGTCAGTGCTTGTCACCTCGCCATTCGATGGCGTACAAATCCTGCCGCCTATCCTGCCCATTACGCACTGCACCTGATGTTCTCAACCACGCCAGCTTGGCAATGTCCAGCTCTGCCATGATGACGGAGGGAATATTGGCATCGGCCTGCGCCAACAGACAATCATGCGGGAACACACGATCAGACGGCGTAAACACCGCGCTCTGAGTGTATTGAATATCGGCGTTGATCACGCCAGTCAGTGTGCCCGTTGAACCCGATAACACCACATAACACTCATTTTCAATAGCACGCGCCTGAGCACAGAGCCGCACGCGATAATAACCATGGCGGGTATCTGTCCAGGACGGTACAAACAGAATATCGACCCGTTGTGCAGCCAACACACGCCCCAACTCAGGGAATTCAATGTCATAGCAAATCAGAATCGCCACCCGCCCCAAGGCAGTATCAAACACCTTCAGGGTATTGCCCCCCTGCATCTGCCACTTCGTGCGCTCGTTAGGGGTGGGGTGAATTTTGGGTTGCTGGGCAATACTGCCATCCGCCTGACAAAAATAGGCCATATTGAGCAGAATACCGTCCTGCACCACAGGAAAACTGCCCGGAATCACATTCACATTGAAACGCTTTGCCTGCATGGCCATATGCGCTACCAAAGCTGGCGTTCTAGCGGCCAACGCGTGAATTGCCCGGCCAGCATCTCGTTGATCATGCTGAGCTAACAGCGGAATTCCAAAAAACTCAGGAAAAAGAATAAAATTGCATTGGTAATCGGCCAGGGTTTCCAAGTAAAAGTCTACGCGTTCCCGCCACAACTTTTCGCTGGCAACATTCTCCATCGACCACTGCACGACGCCTACGCGGGCGATAGTTGACATGATGCCCTCCCAACCAGAATGAACATTCGATCGATCAAAAATGGACTATTCGCTTTTACCCGCTCTTACCAGATTCGCGCTGCAGCTGGGCAATCAAACGCAAATAGCGTTTTTCTGTCGCCATGACTGAAAAGGAGAACGCCAGTAAGGCGCCAGCAAGCCCGAAACACATCAGGATGGCCTCCGGCAGCATACCCGCCATCAACACCAGTGTAGCGTCTGGAATCGCATTCTGCTGCAGCTGTTCCAGAACATGGAGGGGATTTGCCAACAAGGGTTTGGTGAACCACAAAAAACCTACATACCCCAGCAAACCTACAATTAAACCACCCCCCAACCAGGGCCACGCTTTCACGAACTTCTCACGCTTGGATAAAAACTGGTGATCGGTTAATTCAAGCGACATCTGAAAATCCTCCTGGAGGTTGATTATTCGTAACGGAGCGCTTCAGCGGGCATGATACGGGCTGCGCGCCAAGCCGGATAAATCGTTGCCAGCGCGCTAATGAAAAAGGCCGCAGCAATCACCGACATCACATATTCTGTCTGCAAATCCGACGGCATATAGTTGACGAAATATTGTTTCATCAACGGTCGATGCAATACCTCTTCCAGCCAGCGGAACATGTCTGAAATTGTCAGTGAAATGGTAATTCCCAAGGTCGTCCCCAGAAAAATACCAACCACACCCACAAACGTACCCTGCACCATGAAAATAGCCATTACCGTACCCGCAGAAGCCCCTTGTGTGCGCAAAATGGCAATATCCGCGCGTTTGTCATTCACCACCATGACCAGACTGGACACGATGTTGAACGCCGCCACCACCACAATCGTAATCAGTAACAGTGCCATAATCGATTTGACCATTTTGATCGACTGATAGAGATTGCCATGCGTATGTGTCCAGTCAATGGACCAATAGGGGCCATCAAGCCGCGCCACAGCGCTATTGGAAATACGATCGGCCTTGAACAAATCCGATACTTTCAAGCGAATACCATGCACACGATCCGGCATTTGCAGCAAATGTTGCCCATCACCCATTGCCACATAGGCCATGATCTCATCAACATCCGCACCCGATGCAAATGTGCCGGCTACCGTAAACCGTTGAAATTTTGGCAACACACCCGAAGCGTTAGCGGCAGGGGTTGGTACCACCAGCGTGACGCGATCCCCCGGCAGCAATTGCAAACGGTCGGCAATCCCCTGCCCCAGTATCAAATTGAATTCACCGTCACGCAGCACATCGAGCGAGGTATCCTTCAAATGGCGCGGTAAAATTGATACTTTGGCTTCAAGGGTGGGATCAACGCCCATCACGATCACCCCCGTGGCATTGCCCGGCAACATCAACATGCCCTGCAAGCGCACGAAAGGAGCCGCCGCCACTACATCAGGCGCTTGCTGTAATTCTTCCACCACGGCAGGCCAATCGCTAATACCCCCCTGCCCCCATACATTGGCATGCGACACCATACCGAGCACACGATTCTGAAATTCGCGATCAAAGCCATTGATCACCGACAACACCACAATCAACACCGCCACGCCCAGCATAACGCCAAGAATAGTGGCCGAAGAAATAAAGGAAATAAAATGGTTACGCTGTTTGGCGCGCAAATAGCGCAAGCCAATAAACAGCGCTAACGGTCTGAACATATTGAAATTCCAGCCAGAAAAGTGCAGCCTCGCATGACAAGGCGGCTGAGCATTAATGAATTAAATCGCATGCAGCGCTTCTGCCAGATGGGTCACGCCCACCACTTCCATACCCTCGATCGTCCCTTTGGGAAGATTCGCCTTGGGCACAATCGCCCGCTGAAAACCATGTTTGGCGGCTTCCCGCAAGCGCTCCTGTCCATTCGGCACTGGCCGAATCTCCCCAGAAAGCCCGACTTCACCAAACGCAATCAAACGGTTATCCAGCGGCAGACTACGCAAACTCGACACCACCGCCAGCAACACCGCCAAATCCGAACCGGTTTCCAGCACTTTTACGCCGCCCACCACGTTCATGAACACATCCATGCCCATGGTAGCCACGCCCCCGTGACGATTTAACACGGCGAGCAACATCGCCAAACGGTTTTGATCCAAACCAACGGCTACCCTGCGTGGCTGACCAAACTGCGAATCATCCACCAGCGCTTGTACTTCCACCAGTAGCGGCCGGCTGCCTTCCCGGGTCACCATCACCAGGCTGCCCGGAATCGGCGCACCATAACGCGACAAAAATATGGCTGATGGATTGGCCACTTCCCGCAAACCGCGATCAGTCATGGCAAACACGCCCAACTCATTGACGGCACCGAAACGGTTTTTAACCGCACGAATAATGCGAAAACGGCTGTCCTGTTCACCTTCGAAATACAGTACACAATCGACCATGTGCTCCAACACACGCGGCCCCGCCAACGCTCCCTCTTTGGTGACGTGCCCGACGAGAAATAACGCTGTACCTGACTGTTTGGCAAACCGCACCAGCGCCGCCGCACACTCACGCACCTGCGCAACGCCACCCGGTGCCGACGTCAAGCCTTCGGTAAATACGGTTTGAATCGAATCGACGACCATCACCCGCGGGCGCTCTTTGGCCGCTGTCGCCAAAATATTTTCGATGGAGGTTTCCGCCATCAGATTCAAGCGCTGCATGGGCAATTCCAGGCGGCGCGCACGCAGCGCCACCTGTTGCAAAGATTCTTCACCCGTCACGTAGAGTGCGCCTTCTTTTTCGGCGAGATACGTCAAGGTTTGTAATAGCAGCGTGGATTTTCCAATCCCCGGATCGCCACCAATCAATACGACACTATCGTCAACCAAACCACCGCCCAGCACGCGATCAAGCTCCGACAAGCCGGTCGGCACACGGGGTTCGTTGACAATCGAGACATCCGACAGACGTGTGACTGATTGTACTTCGCCCGTCCAGCTATTGCGTTTGGGGCCGGACATCGGGCGCTCGGTGGCGGATTCCACCAGCGTATTCCAAGCGCCGCAATCAGCACATTGGCCGGCCCATTTGGCTGAGATGGAGCCACATTCGGTGCAGATAAACTGGGATTTCGCTTTGGCCATGGCTCACACTTCCAAAGCACGGGCGCAGGCATACAGCCCGCAGGCATAGGCTGGCAACATGGTCACCAGCCCTAACATAAAGGAACCGTTATCGAGCGAATCGGCTTCTTCTTTGCTGATGCCGAGAATTTCCGACAAATTTCCACGCACCAGTTGCAGGGTATAAAGATCCCAACCGATGACGAATGCCAGCATGACGACAGGCGCGTAGCCATGAAACGGGACAAGGTCGGGAAACCACACGCTCAACACAAAGCTGATAGAAATGGCGGTCGATAAAATGCCGCCAAAAGGATGCAGGATATCCTTTTTCAAGCGACGCAATACAATGACACCCACAGGCAGCGATATCACCATAAAAGCAATGTACAAATAGGCAAGCCACAACATAGTTTTTCCTGCAGCAATGAATGCTGAAATTCCCTTTTGCTAGCGTTTTTACTCTGTATATTTCACCCCGGCACAAGAGACAATCTGCAGTTGAGATCCTACTAATGGGGGTCGCAAATATTCGTTTACTTCAGCAAGATATCAAGATGCCAACCGTCATAAATACTCGCGTCGAACTCTGTCCGTTACTTGGCAGAGCAATTCGTAATTAAGCGTGCTAGCCCAACCTGCGACAATCTCTACTGGTAATGCCGGCCCCCACAATTCCGCTTCATCGCCCAATTGTGCATCCACTTTAGTCAGATCTATCGCAATCATGTCCATCGAAACACGTCCCAGTAGCGGGCAACGCACACCGTTGATCACAACCGCCGCATCGGCGTCCACATGACGCGGGTAACCGTCTCCATAACCGATCGCTACAATACCCACGCGCGTTGGTTTATCGGCGACCCAACTGGCACCGTAGCCTACGCTCTCGCCTGCAGCCACTGAGCGCACCGAAATAATGGGCGCGATTAAACGCATCACCGGTTTCAAGCCCAAGTCTTCCGCCGATTTATCAGCACGCGGGGAGCACCCATAAAGCATAATGCCCGGGCGTACCCAATCATGATGGAAGGCACTTCCCAGCAAAATACCAGCGGAGTTCGCCAACGATTTCTTGCCACCAAACTCACGCGTTACTTGCGAAAACAGGGCTCGCTGTTGGCTCGACATAGCGTGTTCCGGTTCATCGGCGCAGGCCAAATGACTCATGACGACCACCGACGCCACACGTGGTGCTTCGTGTAAATCTGGGCGTGTTCTGTCTTTCGGCGGCAGTTGCATTTCCTGCAACTCGGCCAACATTTCGGCTACATCGGCAGGGGCAACCCCCAAGCGATGCATGCCTGTATCCACTTTCAACCAGATGGATAACGGCGCATTTAAGCGGCTGGATTTAAGCCATTCCAACTGTTCGCGTTGATGCACCACCACCCACAAATTCATCGCAACGGCCTGCGTATATTCGGCAGCATTCATCACGCCCTCGAGCAATACGATGGGGCGGGTAATGCCTGCGTCACGCAATTGAATGGCTTCACCGATATAGGCGACGCCAAAGGCATCGGCGTCGGGTAACGCTGCCGCTACGCCGCTGATACCATGTCCATAGCCATCGGCTTTGACGACAGCCATGACCTGGCTTGCGGGCGCCAAGGCTTTGAGCCGTGTGTAATTATGGCGCAACGCCGATAAATCAATGACTGCACGAGTATTCCGGCTCATTCGTAACTGGACCCCCGATACGCGTCATGCGCCAGGTCGTCAAAGCGCGTGAAGCGTCCCTGAAACGCCAACCTTATGGTGCCGATCGGCCCGTTACGCTGTTTACCGATGATGATTTCGGCAATGCCTTTTTCTTCACTGTCCTCGTTATACACTTCATCACGGTAGATAAACATGATGATGTCCGCATCCTGCTCAATTGCGCCCGATTCCCGCAAGTCGGAGTTGACCGGGCGTTTGTTGGGGCGTTGTTCAAGGCTGCGGTTGAGCTGTGAGAGTGCCACGACCGGGCAATTCATTTCTTTTGCCAAGGCTTTTAATGAGCGAGAAATTTCCGAGATTTCGTTTACACGACTTTCTGCGCCGGGGACACGCATCAACTGCAAATAGTCGACCATGATCATGGCAAGCGGGCCATTGTCGCGCACCACCCGTCGCGCCCGTGCGCGTAGTTCGACTGGCGATAAGCCCGCAGAATCATCGATAAATAATTTTTGCTCGGCCAGCATGCTAATCGCCGAATTGAAGCGCGGCCAATCGTCTTCTTCAAGTTTGCCACTACGGATGCGCGTTTGATCGATACGCCCTAACGATGACAGCATACGCATTACGATGGATTCGGCAGGCATTTCCATCGAGAAGACCAACACGGGTTTGCCGGTGCGTATCAGTGCGTTTTCGGCGAGGTTCATCGCGAAGGTGGTGTTATGCACCAATACATCTTCCGCAATGAAATTGTGGGTGTCTGTCACAGTCAGGTCATAAACCTGTTTATGTCCCTGATATTCAATCGTGCGAATTTCATCCCAATAAACATCACTTTGTGCCAGTCGTGACAAATAATCATCGTTGAATAAGCGCGCGAACTCAAGCGCACGGCGGCGTGACAGTAAACGACGGCTCTTGCCCGATAGATGCGGATTGTAGCCAGGCTCACATTGCTCGCCCTGCTGGGCAAATATGCTTTCCCAACTACGTTGGCCCTTAAGCGCTAGCACATAATCACAAACGGATTCTGGAAGGGAATCGGAATTGCTGTGCGTACGCTTGGTTCTCAGCAATTCCAGCGCCTGCTGCAATTTTTCCTCTTTGCCAAAAATCCCAATGTCTTCCAGAAAGATACGCAAGCTTTCCTGGTGGCTAACCACTAACTCATAGGCGCTACGCATTGCGTCTTGATAACGGATGGCTTTATGGCGCAATTTTGCCAACACGCCAAACCTTAACAATAAATGCTGCACGTCTTTCGCCAGCAGCAATGAAGAAGTGGCATAAGACACCATTGCCTGATCTTCATTTTGTACAAATACACTGCCATCACAGGCGAATAGTCGGTTCAAAAACAACGCCAGGCTTGGCTTGCACAGTCGAAATACGGCAGGAGGTACTGTTTTCTCAGGAGCCAATTTGTATCGAAGCCCGTGCTGTTCCAGCCAAAGTGACAGACGATTGGGATCATTTGTGCCAGCGCCGATACGCCCTTGCGCTAGCAGCTCATGTTCGTCCACTTCTAGCACGCTAGCCAATTTGGCAAATACCTCGTGCGTGGGCAGATTCTTTGCTTGCAGCCAATAGCTCACGGTAGATGGAGCAGCGTCCACCATGCCTGCCACATCACGCCCCGTCAGGAATTTTTGCTGCATCAAACACTTCAGTTTGTGAGCAAATTCGGCACGATTGTCGGCGTTACTTTCGGGATCGGCACTCACGCGAAGAGAAGGCGTGCGGTCTATAGATTCCACTGTTTTGCAAACAAAGCCGCCAAACAAATTAACGGCCTGACTAAAGTCATCACGCAAGCGTACATTACCGTTAGTAAACTGCGGACATGCCTGTGTAGTACCACCATCCGCAATGAAATAAGCCAGCAATTTAACTTCATGCTCAGGCATTTCTTCCTGACCGAACACAGGCAGGCAACGTGGAACACCAATACGTTCGCCGACGGTGATTTGGCTGAGCGGCTTCCAGCCACCACCTGTCAGGAAGGGGTGACTCAAGGTCGTTTCAATTTCGCGTCCCAACGCAGTGACGACACGATAAACAGGCTTCAACCCATCATCAACATAGGCACTGGGTTGGGTGGCTTGTAAGCGGAAGTCTTCACGCAAGGTCAGCAGATGCCCGTCCTGGCGCTGCACGATATCTTCAATGGGCACGCGCTCGCCGGTTTCGGGATCGAGTATGCGGCTGCCAGCCACGATGCATTTACCCATCGAGGGCCGTGCTGCCACGATAACGAGATCCGAAGGCTGCAAGCCCGAGGTCATGCCATCGAGATCGGTAAATCCGGTGGTGATCCCGGTGATCGCTTCATCGCTGGAGAATAGTTTGTCGATGCGATCCACGGTCTCTTTCAAGACTGATTTAATATCGCGTGGGCCACCTGTTTTTTGGCCTTGCTCAGCAATGGCGAACACCTTGCGTTCGGCTTCATCGAGCAGATCGGAGGCGCTGCGCCCTTTCGGGCTGAAGGCGTTTTCGGCAATCTCGTTGGCAACCTTGATCATTTGCCGCAACACAGAACGCTCGCGCACGATTTCGGCATAGGCGCGAATATTGCTCGCGCTGGGCGTATTGCGCGCGACTTCGGCGAGATACACCATGCCACCGGCTTCGTCGAGCACGCCGGCTTTGTTGAGCGCCTCACCTAGCGTGATAACGTCAAACGGGTGGTTCTCTTCACCCAGTTGAGCAATCGCACGAAAAATCAACTTGTGCTCGCGGCGATAAAAGTCGACTTCGGCAACGATTTCAGCCACATCATCAAACGCTTGGTTATCGAGCATCAAACCGCCAATCACGGCTTGTTCTGCTTCTAGCGAATGAGGAGGGACTTTGAGCCCATGGGCGTCAGGATTCGGCAATGTCGCCAGATCGTCTGCGGTATCAGACATGTGAAGAAATTACTCGCGGGTTCAACAGGATGGCCTTAGTTTAACCTAGAAAGCCTGTTTATTCGCAGGCGCAACCAAGGATTATCACACCTTACAGATTTAGATTGGCTGACTCGTGGCAGCGCAGTGAGGCGTTCTGAATCCGTTCAATGGCTGGATACCACCCCAAATGCCTATCCTAAAATTAATGAATGCTGCTGAGTAAATTTGTGCCTTTAAACAAAAAGGGAGCCAGCGGTTTCCCACGGCTCCCTTTTCGGGTGTCAGGGCAGTAATGCCCTGACAGGTAATATCATCACCGATCACTCGGGAACGACAGATACCTTGATTTCGCCACGCACATCGCTGTGCAATTGCACTTCGATCACGAAGTCGCCCGTATGGCGAATCGGACCGTTTGGCATCAACACTTCGGCTTTTTTCACAGCCAAGCCAGCTTCGGTGATGGCAGACGCGATATCGCGCGTGCCCACAGAACCGAACAGTTTGCCTTCATCACCGGCTTTGGCAGTCACGGTGATTGACGCAATTTCGGCCAACTTAGCAGCGCGTTGTGCTGCACCATCGACTTCAGCCGCCGCTTGACGCTCAAGCTCCGCGCGACGCTCTTCGAACATTTTAATGTTGGCTTCGCTGGCAGGCAGTGCCTTGCCTTGCGGAATCAGATAGTTACGGCCGTAACCATTTTTCACTTTAACGCGGTCGCCCAGGTTACCCAGATTACGGGTTTTGGCGAGCAAAATAACTTCCATTACACTTACCTCTCTATTCGGTTTCTGAAATCGAAAAAACTGTCCGCCAATGCTGCAATCAGCAACACGGGCGTTACCACGGGCGCTATCAGCGCGAGTCCCAGGTACATAATGACCAAGGGCGGCGCGCCCAGTTTTTTGCGTCCAACAATGCCATGCACCAGTGCCACTCCCGCCATCAGCACAGGCAGTAAAAACAGCCCGGCCACCGGTTCGGATGCAGGCCACATCTGTATCAACAGAAGCGGCGTAACACACAGGGCGCCCAGCAAAGGCGTCAAACGCATGCCGTGGAATTCCTGTCGAAATCCACCTGGGTTAAATAATCTTGCCTGCAAGGAGCGGGCGATGAAGACAGACACCATCGCGCTCGTTGCCACCCAGATGCCCATCAGTTGCGCGAAAAACGCCTGCGTCATGCTGGCAAATTCCCCGGCCCCGGACGAGTTCAGCGAGCCAATGACTTGCTGATATTGCTCAAACAGCGCGGCAAGCTGAGAGCTGGCCACCGTTTGCAACACCGCCACGAAAATCGCGGTGATACCGACAGTGACCAGAAGCGAGACCAGCAAAGTGCGCGTTGCGCCCAATGCCAAAGCCCCGCCCCATGTTGCGAGAACGGTACCCAACAACGTCAGTTCGCCCTGACTCCAATGGAACACTGCAATACCAAACGCAGCGGCCAATGGCAGGGCGCCATGCAGCGCCCCTTTTCGAAGCCCCACCAACGCGGCAGGTACCGCAGCTGCCCACCCGAATATGCCCGAGAAGCCCAAAAGTAGCGTCGCCAGTACTGCATTCAGCGGCGATGCCATGATCCATGCGGCCAATCGAGTCATGTGCGGGTCGACCGTCTCTCTTATTTATGAGAATCGGTGTAAGGCAGCAACGACATGAAACGTGCACGCTTGACCG
Source organism: uncultured Moraxellaceae bacterium (assembly GCA_964473645.1). Taxonomy (GTDB): domain Bacteria; phylum Pseudomonadota; class Gammaproteobacteria; order Pseudomonadales; family Ketobacteraceae; genus HdN1. The sequence continues at coordinate 85,298 of CAYYPW010000016.1, read as the reverse complement.
CCTGTGCCAACTGACGCTGATACTTGGCGCTGGTGCCAGTAATGCGGCTGGGAACGATCTTGCCGGTTTCAGTGATGTAGTTTTTCAACAGTTCCAGATCTTTGTAATCGATCTCTTGAACACCTTCTGCAGTGAAACGGCAGAATTTTCTGCGGCGATAGAAACGCGCCATGAGTACTCTCCTATTGAGGCCCTCGGCCTCGTGAAGCGATTTGCCTCTAAAATCATCCCACCAGTGGCTTCAATTGCCCTCGGGCGAAGATGTTTTAACTGTTTGTGCGTGGAGCACGAATCGCGATGCAGCTTCGTCTTTGTAGCCAAAACGATCGATGAACCCTGCCACTACTACGCGTTCCCCCACTTGCAGATGGGGTTGCGCCGTACGCACCGCCTCCCCTCTCAATTCGACCGGTAATCGGCAAAACACCTCTCGGGGGTGATTTGCCTCTACCTGCCGTGACCGGTGTTCCAACAGGAACCGCCGATGGGGAATGCCGGCTGGCGTGATTCTAACGTCGCTGACTTCAAGAATAATGCCGCTGAGCGTGATGGTGTTGTGTTCCACGCGTCACCCTCTACGGTCTGTCGACTTATTCGTCGCCAGACTCGTCTGTGTCGTCGCCGTCAATACCGTCGACATCATCACGCTGCGGAGCAGAGTGGCGACGCTCAGGCTTGTCGTTCGCTTTGACCATCGGCGACTCAACCGTTACCGCTTCATCTTTACGCAGCACCATGTTACGAATGACGGCGTCGTTGTAGCGGAAGCTGGTGGCGAGTTCATCTAGCACGGGTTGCGTGCATTCGATGTTCATCAGGATGTAGTGGGCTTTGTGGATTTTGTCGATCGGGTAAGCCAGTTGGCGGCGGCCCCAGTCTTCAAGACGGTGGATTTTGCCACCGTTTTCGGTGATAGCGCTCTTGTAGCGCTCAACCATGCCAGGCACTTGCTCGCTCTGGTCAGGGTGCACCATGAATATGACTTCGTAATGTCTCATGAAAGCTCCTCACGGGTTTTAGCCTTCTGCGCGATGCCAGCCACTCATATAGAAGTAGTGAGGCATGACAGTAAGGCAAGGAGTGGATTGAAAAGTATAGACCTGCGCCCCTGGGGCGAAGGATCGCGGATTGTATGTCAGGTGGGGGGTGAAAAGCTAGTTCGAGTGTTGTGAATTGGGTTGGTTTTGTCCAATAGGTGCTTCGAAGCACCTCAAGGATAACTGAACGCCTTCACCAGCGTCAGCTCCCCCGGCGCTCGCATGGGTACATTGAACGACTGCTGCTTTTCATCCGGCGTACCTTCGGCACTAATCACGGTAAGGGTGGCGATCGTCAGCGGCTTGACCGCATCACGGGTGTCACTTTCATCATCCTGGGAATAGCCACCGCCAAAGTAATTCACATAAACCAAATATTGTCCTGACAATGGTGTGGGCGAGGCAAATATCTCAGGGCCATAGCCCGTTGTAACATCCACGTCGATTGCGCCACCGTTGGCCAACGCTCGATCGCCATACCACGCGTGTCCACCGTCGGGCGTGACGACATGCAAGTCCAGATCAGTATTGTCACTGTCCCATGACAAAACGACGCGCAACTTGGCTGGCGTGCCGCCTTTGCCACCATCAAAAAATTGCACACGACGCGATTGCTTGCCATCCGGTGAACGTATTTCAACGCTGTTGGAACCTCCGGGAAACGCATAAGGTCGATCAAACTCACCTGATTCGCCTATTTTAAGCGGCATGGACACGCCGTTCACGATGAGCGTCGCAGGTGCAGCGTTATTGTGAGCAGGGTCAGATTCGGAGGACTCCGTCGTCTTTGGCGTCGAGGCGATGCTGCCACGAATGCGCGCAGTATCCGACTGATTTTCTGCACTGGACACCGACGACGCAGGATAGCTGACGGGCTGCGAATAACCTGCGTTGTCACGCTCGCCACTGCGCCAGCCTGCGCGCGGTGTATCGAGGGTGATGGTATTTCCTTGTGCAATAACGTCGATCGATGCAAACGGAAGCAGGGTGAGGCCAGCAAAAAGTATTCGTGTTTTTTTCATGACGTCAATCCAAAAGTAAGCGGCGCGTCAGCGTTTCGATAAAAATTTCATCCTGGCTGGCGGGATGCGCATCAAAGGCCAGGTGTAGATATTCGTGCGTCAGATCCAGCCGATCTTGCAAGGTCTGTAAACGGCGCGCATATATCTGCCTGCGCTGACGATCGATATGGGGATTACCTGCCTGCAGGCGACACACGCTGAACTGATGTGTTTCTTGATAACCAGGCTGCTGATCGAGCTGTTTACGCCAGCGTGGTAGCTGTTGCTGTAGCCATTGCTCGGCAGTGGGCAAGGCCTGGCAGTGAACGGCAGGGTTATCCCAGCGCGCCAGATTGCTGCGCGGAAACACTGCTGCGAGCATGGCATCGAAACGCCAACCTTGAGCTGCCCGCACTTGCGCCTGGGCCCAACTGAATTTAGACGGCGCACTGTCAGTTTGATGATACGTCACCAGAGAGCCGGCGAGAATTAAATCCGTTGTCCATTCAGCGATTGCACGGGATGCCTGGGTAGCAGGTCGCGGGGAAACACGCTGATGGTGACTGCTGTCGTTAATCTGCAAGCATTCGCCGGAGCGTGCTGCATTTTGCAGGAGATAGGTGCGCGCTACGATGGCCAACGCCTTGGCTGCTTCGGGCGGGGTCGACGCAGCTTCACGATCGATAACACGAGCAATATATTCCTCGCGTGACAGGCGCGCGACTAACTGCAAATCGGTACTTTGAGAGTTTCTTGCGCCAGAGGTTGGCGGCGGTAAAAGAAAAATGTCGTTCTCGCTTTCGATATCGAGGCTATTTCCATTCTTAAAACTTACATTATAACGCCCAGATAAGACGCCTGGTTTTGACAAAGCGACGCCATCTTTATTTGTAATCGATTTTATCTGGTAACGATCGAATAGCACGACCTCGACACAGGGTTGAGGGTCAATACTTACTGTCGTTGGTAGCGATTTTTCGAGTGCGGGCGCAAAACGCTGCAATATCTGCTGACTGGTGCCGCTGGCGCTGGCCCAAACGGGTGTGCCATCAGTCAGCCAACCGGCAAAACCGCCAATACGCAATGTGGGTTGTGCCGGGTGATGCCAGCTCCAGGTTTTGATGCGTAAGCGAGAACCCAGATAAGTCGCTAAAGGCGCGGTGCCACTCGTGGCGGAAGACGTGTTGAGAATATTCTCTGCCAAATTGCGATCCAACAAAATACGTCGCGCGTCAGCTTGCGCAGGCAAAATCTCCAACGCTTGCAGCAATTGCTGTACGCTGACCTGTGTATCCGCTTGCAATTGATCCAGGGAACGCAGCCATGCAGGCGCGCGCTCAACAGACCAATATTCGCGCCACAATTTCTCCGTTATACCAAGGCGCTCAGGGGCGAAATAGAGACCGCATGATTTTACCAGTGCCTCATCACGGGTAATGCTTTGTCCGGGATCACAACAGTACACTTCATCGCGATGCTGCCCGCGACAAGTATATGGATTTTCTTCGACCTGTTGGGTCACCAGATAATCGAAAATGAAAAGTTTCCACAAACTGCCTAGCGGTGTAGTCAATTCGGGAGGCAGGGGTTGCTCGTGTGTCTTACGGCCTTGCGAATCGAGTTGCCACAATTGAGCCGATACAGGCGAAGCGTTATTTGCTTGCACGGATGCAACACTGCCGAATGCAAGCTGCAAGTCATCGTTCGGCGCACTTACACCGAACGCGACTTGCGCTAGCATACTCAACAGCAATGATGCCCACGCACGCAGCACGTTACTCCACCATCAAGGTCGATAAGGGTGGATTAGCTTCATAGGCTTGCTGGCGCGGTGCATACATGGGCATATAACGGGCTGGCGGCAAACTGAAGCGTCCCTTCTGCGAGAAACGCACCAGATGACGCAGGCGAATTTCGCCTTGCAGGCTATCCACCGGTACCGCATAGGACAGCTGGCCGGGTTCATGACGTGCTTTTTCGAGAGGCATGGCTTCGGTGCCACCGAGGCCACTGATCATCAACCCCCAGGTTGTGCGTTCGACGTCGGCACCGGGTGGCAGCGGAATCTCCAGCAAGCCATAGCGGAGCGGTTTCGTGGCCGTTGTCGAAATTACGATTTCATCCAGGTACAAGGCGTTGCTTGCTACCTCGTTACTCGTAACCGCTTCTACGTTATAACTAAGTGGCTGCGCACCAGATTGGAGTTTCCATAATTTTCGTTTGATAGTGACGGGCGCATCTTTCGCAGAAGCGTCGTTACCCTGCCAGGTGATTGTTGCGACCACCGGCTGGGCAGGAACGCCGCCTAGCTCAAGCGTTGTTGGCAGCGCCGCGGCCTGCCACAGCCAGTACTGGCTTCCCGCCAATCCTTGTGTCGACTTCCAGTCTCGCGCCAGGGTTGGCGCTTCGCCTTGGCCCGTTTCCAGCAGGTGGCGGCGCAACCAGGTCAGTAACAATGCGCGCTCCAATGTCGCATGATTCGGTGTCAGCTGTTGAAACAGTGCGACCACTTGAGCAGCATCTGCTGCACCGGCGTACAAACGCAACCCCTGAGCAAACGGCAGGGTGCTGCTCGCCAATACCTGTTCAGCCTCGCTCAATGACTGCGTGAATTCCGCTGACAAGCTTACGCCAGAGCGTGCGGCCAATGTGCTCGTCAACACACGTGCAGCAGCCAACCCGAGTTTGGACTCTGGCGCCATAAAGACCAAGCTGGTGTCGCCACTCGCCTCGACATCGACAGCTTCACCTGGGCCCGCTTTCTGCAGGGACTCTGCCAATCCCTTTAACAGGGTTTCAATGGGCAAACCCATTTCTCGGGCAAACGAGAGAATCAATGCGCGATGTAGTAATGGCGTTATTTCTGCTTGCAGGCTATAGAGGTTGAGCACGCGTTGCCAATGGTCTTCCGGCAATGACACATTTAATGCTCGACTGGCGTACCAATCGGCGTAATAGGCATATCCTGTAAGAAAAGCGTTTTCACCGCCCTCTTCTCCCCACCAGCTGAACATGGCATTGGGGCCAGCCATTTGTACCAGCCGTAAGCGACTGTTTTGGATCACCAGCCGCAAGCGATCACGCACGCGCGGGTCCGCTTGTTCGGCGAGCATCGGATAGGCAAGGCTCAACGGCAGCAAGCGACTGGCCGTCTGTTCCACACAGCCCCATGGATACTCCAGCAGGTCGTCAAGCGCAGATAAAAACAAGGCTTGCGGTTGATTATCAAGGCGCACTTGCACGTTACGCGCATCGGCAGGTAATTCCAGAGGGGTGCTGGCGCCACTGAGCAACAACGTTTTTGAGTAATGTGCCTGCCATTGCTCGCCCTGGTCTTGCAGTGTAATTTCTAGGGCGTCGGTAGGCTGCGGATTACCAGCGGCGTCGACGATGGCCAGGCTGGCTTGCAAGGTGCCCGCCGCTGCTTGAATCTGATCCAGCGGAATATAATTAACACCACGCGGCAATTCGAGTTCGTTACGTTGGGTGTGGGGCGATGATTGTGCTGTAGTTGTTTGTGCTGTAGTTGTTTGTGCGGTAACGAGTTGTGCTGTAAAAATCGCTTTTATCGGTTGTTCGCTTTGGTTAAACGCCAACAATCCCATGACCGGTTGATCACCATGGCGGAACTGTTTGGGGCCGCTCCATTTAAGATAGAGAGGCTTTTCAGAACGCATAAAATGCGTGCGTTGCCCGACCACCCCAGCATCATTGATGGCACGCACGGTAACTCGCCAACGCGTCAGTGAATCGGGCATGACGAAGGTAAACTGTGCTTTTCCTTCAGCGTCCGTCTGCAAATCCGGCTGCCAACTGGCGGTATCAATGTCTTCCCGACGTGGGCGTTCCAACACCTTTACGCCACGCTCGCTGCGGTTGCCTTGCCCTGGGGGCATAGCAGACGCAGGCAGCGCAATGTCGTAACTGATAAAGGACAAACTTGCGCTGGTACGCACATTATTGCGGCGCGGGTGATAAAAGAACGCATCAATATCGGGGGCAATTTCAGGCTGCAACGCATAAATCATTTCATCCACAACGCTGACAGTAAGGCGCGTAGGTGCGGCAGCCCCGGCCAATCCGGTTTGCAGGTCGACGGTGACGGTTTCACCTGGCTGATACACTTCTTTATCGGTGCTCACCGCGATCTCGATGCGTGGCGAGGGCACACGAATGCCGGCATTTTGAAAACTGTACTCGTTGCCCTTGGTGTAAAGCACTGAGAAGGTAAGATTGGGTGCGAAATGCGTTTCCACAGGAATCCGCACGCGGTACTGCGTGTCGTTGAGGCGTTCTGCTTGCAGCCAAGCGCCCGGTTGACTGAGCAGCGAAGTCGCTTCGACTTTGTCACGTTCGAGCGTAAGCAAGGCTTCTTTCACTGGCTCCGGAAAGGTCACCAACGCCTCGGCGACATCACCCACGCTGTACTCACGCTTATCAAACACGATTTCAATGGTGCCCGGCACGGACTTCACGCCATCGCCACTGACAGCATGGCCGGTAGCCCCCAACAACATGTCATGGGTATCGCGGATATTAACCGTATAGGTGCCAGGTCTTGCAAAAGTAACGGAAAACGCATGCTCACTTGATTCGCCATCGGCCGACTCGATTGAGCCCGTTTCCTTGCTTTGATCTTCGAGACGCACCCACTCCCACTGAGTGGGTGCGTTAGTGGCCCTGCTCTCTGCTTTGATCGTGAATTCGACTGTTTCGTTTGCAGCAGTAAAATTGCGTGCACTACTTAAACGATATTGTGTGGCGCCGCGCTCGATCAGAATTTCTTTTGTAGTTTTTACGCGATAGGCGGCACCGTCACTGGCAAAAACCGTCAACAAGTAACGACTGGGCTTTTCTGCGGCAGGCAGGTCCAGCGCAACTTTTCCGTCACCATCGGCGACGAGATCTGCAGTTTTCAGTTCGACCGGAAACTGCCCCAGATACTGCAATTCGTTATCCACCATGGACAACTGTTGTGCGCGTAAACTGATTTGTACCCGTGCATCAGCAACGGGTCGGCCATCGGGATACACCAGCGCTAAGGTTCCCGTAACAGGTTCTGCCGTTTTGAAATCCGCTTTGCTCAAGGTCATGCTGATTTCAAAATGCGGTTTGATATAGTCGGCAACCCGAAAAGCGCTGCTATATTGTTGATCGCGATAACCCAGACGCAGCTCATAGCCTCCAGCAGTGGCATTTTCTGGCAACTGAAAACGCCCATCGGTTCCACTCACAGAATCATACTGCAGCGGCAGCGTTTGCAGCGCCGTACCATTGGCGTCCAACACGACCACGGTCAACGGCGCCATTTGTGGAGCTACAGAATCGCGGGCATTTTTGAATTCGCGCCCCAGCACCTTGAACGTTACCCAATCCCCCGGACGATAAAGCGGCCGATCAGTGAAGGCATACAATTTAGTGTCGTAAATTTCACTGTCATAATAGAAATTCTCCGCCACGAAAACACCACCTTCGGCATCCTCGCCTATGACAAACGAACGCTCAGGGCTGGTATGCGCCAATCGTGACAAGCCTTGTGCATCCGTATTGCCTTGTTTGAGAACCCCTAATCCATCTGTCCACAACAATTTGGTGTTGGCGACAGATTTTTCCTGGGTTTTATGTGCGGTCCACACCAGCAGTTCCTCACCGGCGATTTTGGTAACGGCCACCGTGTTGGAAACAAATACCACCGTCGTGGCGCGATACTTACCCACAATTGCTTCGACAAGATATAAGCCGGGTTTTAGTTTTCCCAGCGGAACATATACGTTGCCCGGCGCGACGGAGATGAAATCGCTTGATGAGCCGGCAAGCGCCACGCCTTTAGGGGGCTCGATAGGTTTGGCTTCCCACAATGGATAACGGAATTGCGCGACCATCGGCACTCCGGGAATCGGATCGAATTGCGGCATTACCTGATACTGAGTAGGTGCTGCGATGGCTTCGCCCATTTTCAGCTGCGGCACTTCCTGCGTGACCTGCTTGCGCGTCTCATAAGAAAAGGCTCGCTGCATTACTCGACGCGATTTGCTGTACCAATGATCCCACAGAAACGCGAGCGTATTGGAAATCCCCTCGCCTTTGAAGTTGCCTTCTTTGAGAATGCGGTGAAGATTTTTCTGGCCCTTTAAAAATTCCAGAGGCTTTTCTAATCGGTACACCCGCATATCGACGCCGCCGTATTGCTCCATGTTATAACGGCGGTAGTCACGGCCCGGTGCTTCGAGGCGCACCCTGGCCTGTTCCTCACTGGAGAACGAGCTGTCCGAGAGCAAGAAAAACTGCTCCCCTACCACGGGTGAATAACCACTGTTGTTCACCTCATCGTTCGCCTGAGCAGCACACGACAGGACCACAGCCAGCAGACAAAACCAGCGCATAAAGGGCGTGAATAGATAGCGCGAGGGTCTCATGGTGCCAAAAACCTCAAACGAAAAATGCCGATAAAATTAGGATTGGATGCGTCGGGAATCCAGCGCGTATCCTTCCAGCTCATAAGTTGTTGCACGCTCATGGAGCGCATGCCGTTATCGTTGCTGCCGCTGTTCGCAATGCCAGAATGGTTCGCCGAGCCAGTATTGCTCGCGGCGCCGGTGTGATAAGCAATGGAACGCCCCATCCAGATCATTAAATGTTGGTCATCACCCTGATCATAAAACAATAAATCGCCCGGCTTGGCGGCATGCAAATCACGACCCACCGCCACCGTATTGTGTTGAATCAATTTTATGGCCGTGACATAAGCCCCGACGTTATTCCCACCCTGCTGCCATTGCTGCGCCCAACGACGCTGTGCGTCGGTGATATCCAGTTCTGGTGGCAAATACTGGTTGGACAAGCCATTGCTACGAAGCCATCCAGCATCATGCACCTTCAGCGATTCGTTGGCGGCAAAGCGCACCAGCCCGGCACAATCTTGCTGATGCCAACGCGGGCTGGGGCCCTGACGAAGCTGTTCTTCAACCATTCGAACGAACCAGGCACGAAACAGACGGGTTTGCTCGCCATTCAAAGGCAATAGTGTATTTGATTCCGTTTTGCTGCTAATGGCAGTATCAGGTTGCGCTTCGCCAGAGGCTCCGAACGTCGCGTTCGAGTACCCAAGCGTTAGCGCCACCAGACCAACGCGAAGATACGCCGAGTGCCAACCAGCAAAGCGTGGCTGAACACAGCAGAGCCATTGAATACCGCGCAACTTAAGCGGCATAGGTATCACAAGGTTTTCCAAGTGACGGGAAGCCATTGCCAGCGTTCATCTGGAATGGTATCTGCCGGCACGGTCACCGCCACTTTGCCATAGCGCGCAAGTGCATCCAGCTTAGGGAGCAAATGCGTTTCAGCGGCATTGCGAAACACGGGTTCCAGACTCGGCGGTAGACTTTCAAGCGCTTCCCGGCGTAATAAGGGGGCAAGCTTTTCAGTTGACACGTACACTGGCACGCTTTGATCGAGCGGCAAAGTATCCAGCAATGGAGGGTAACGCTTATCCAGTGTGGCAAGTGCTTGTGTCACCAGGGTGTCGTCGAGTGAAAACATCAGCACGTCACCCGCACGCGCCAGCGAAACATTGAAAAAGCCGCTGGATGCCAGCTGCGCAGGGTCTGCCATTTGCTGTGCTTGATACTGCCCGAAGTTGGACCCTACCGGGCGCAACCAACGTTTGCCGTTATCGTGTAGAGTCACTTGCACCGGAAATCGTTTTTCGGGGTAATTGGGCTCAACACTTCCAATCGTTTTCTCGAACAGATTGCTGATGGTCGTGTCGAGCAAATCCGCTTCGCCACCCACAACTCGCGTTACCACCAAGGGTGTATACAAGCGTGAGTCAGGGTACCAGCACAATCCGACCGGCCCGAGGAGTTGTTCTGTCAGCAGTTTTTGTTGATCGCCCGTCGCCCCCAACTTCTTAATGAGCTTAGCCGGCACATCAGATGCCACCGGCAATGCGACACACGCACTGGCCCCCATCGGCATACTGCGCCATACCGGTTGATAATTTACCGTCTGCGGACGTTCAACAGGATCATAGGCCAGTTGGCTATGCCAACCCTTGGCATCTTTCTCCAAAGAAAACCCTGCCAACGCGGGAAAGAACGCGCGATAGCCCATGGCAAGATAATCAGCGCTTATGGTGATGCGCTGGCGCGACTGAGTACTGTCCAAACCGAATGCGTCCGCCCACTGCATATCGCCATCCAGTAAGGATTCCAAATGGTTGGTCGCGTCTTGTGCTTGTTTGGCAGAATCATAACTGCCCTCCAGTAATAAGCCGGGATGAGTCAACACCAGCAACTGATCATTGGCGCTGGCAAACAACAAGGTTTTGCCGGGTGCATAGCGTAAGCGATAGACTGAAAGAGTTTCACCATCGACTTGCAAAACGGCGGCGACACCGAGCTGATTGTCACTGAGCGCAACTTTGGCCAAGTTTGATAGCAGCGTAGAGAGGCCGTTACGTTTTATTAAAATCGCGGCATGATCCAGCTTGCCTTTGCCGCCCCGCCACAAGGCTACGGTGGCAGGTTCATCAAGCAAGGTATTAATTAGATCATCCTGCATCTGCAATTCATGCTCATAGGCAATGCGGCGCAAACTACCCAACAATCCAAGACGATCCGGGTTGTGCTCATAATAAAATACAAAATCTTCGGTGAGCACATCGCGGAGCAGCGGTATTTCCAGCAACTCTTTGGGTAACGCAGAAAGTGACTGGCTCTCGATCAATGCGTCAGGATGCTGCAAATCGAGGTTTAATTCACTTTGTTTGGCAAAGTCGGTGACAGGTGAAGGCTTCCAGGCTTTCCACCCGAAAAAACCTGCTGCGCCGAGCGGCACGACAAGCGCCAATGCGATCCACCAGCGCTTGTTACCAGGCGAGGGAGTTGCGTTACCAGAAGTCGTTGTAGCGGTATCATTCATGTGCGTTGTACCCGACCAGTCAGGACATCAATAACGGAAAGATTTTACGAACACGAGATCGCCAATGGTGCGCAGGGGAACCACAAAGGTCTCGCGTTTTTCATTGACGGTGTTTTCGTTGAATATTAAGTTGATCTGCGTGGTAACGACCGCGTTCCGGTTGCTGCGATCATTAAAGTTATACCCGCCCGCCCCCAGATTGCCCCAGTAATTCACGTAAATCAAATAGGTACCCCGCACCGGTTCGGCCATGGTGAACATTTCGGGGCCGGGGCCATCGACGCTGTCGGTATCCAGACCACCACCATTATTCATCACAGGGTCGGCCCAATAGGCATGTTGGCCATCGGGCGTTACGACGTGCAGATCGATCTCGGCTTTTGGGTCATCCCACCCTACCACCATACGGATACGCGCTGGGGTTTTCAGCGTATTGGCTTCGTAAAATTGCAGTTGCCGGCGCTGGCCGCCATCGGCGCTGATGAGCGCGATACTGTTCGAGCCGGCACCAAAGGCGTAAGGTCGAGCAAACCGCCCTTCCTCATCGGTATATAAAGGCAAGGGATTGCCGTTGACAGCAAGGGTATGGGGTTTGCGAGTGTTTTTAAGGGCTTTGAGACGGCCTTCTATCATGATGCGCTTGCGTTGCGCGCCGCGATCGATGGGTGGGGCCGGGTAGGCAACGCGTGCGTCGCCGTCTTGTTGTTGCAGACCGTCGTAACGCCAACCTGCGGTGGGCGCGTGAAGTTCAGGTTTATCCGCTGGCAGGCTTGCGTAGAGCGAGGGGGCAAACAGACTAGACGCGACAGCACCGATGGCGGCAGGCATCACGCGTAAGCGCAAAAAAACAGGGCGCATGGCTATCCCTCAGCGGCGCAAGGAAATTGAAGGCGAGATTATCGGGGCCGCCAGGGTGTGTCAATGTGGGAGCTTTGGCAGTATTACCGACGGGCGAGGTTTATGTGTAGTTTCCCGAATTTGAAAAATCCAGATCCTTCCATAAAGAGTAGAGCGCACTACTGTAGTCCCGCCATATCATCAGTCGCCCCAAGGGAGTGGGAAACTTGATACGCCTGAGCTCATCAAGGCGCGAACGCCCATCGAGAAAGGGTACGCCGTGTGAGATCCGGTTTTGAAAGAATGCTTCATCACCCAAGCACATCTGCATAACGAAGGCCCAATATTGCGCATCAGTCAAAACATCTGGAAAGGCACTGCGCATCTCTCTAGTTACGATTGTTTGGTCAGTGGGAAAGAAAGGCTGATCAGGCTGCAAAATGTTGGCGTAGCGCTTGAAAGCATTGTCCACTGCGGCTCTCACACGCAATGCACCAAATCGTTTGGTGCGCCATGCAAAAAGCCCTTCGTGGATAGCATGGCATCCACTATCGCACCACGGCGCCAGCAAGGCGCGCCGCTTGGATTCGTCGTTATCAAAGTGCTTGTCCAGCATGTCTTGCAATGAGATAGGCAAAGCATTTAAATCGATTAACATAACGATACGCGCCTATCCGTTGCTGTTGAGATTATTAATGGCTGACGATGCAGATGTTTTTACGTTTTCAATTCCGGATGAAATGGATTCCCAGGAATGCGCCAAGGGCTTTTCAAAATCCGACAAGCCTGCGGCCAGTCTTGTCTTCGCTGCATCAAGGGTGCCGGTCACTTGTCCCGCCGCTTGAATGGCGTAATGCACGCCCATACCGACTGCGAACCCGGTTGCCGCCCCAATGGCTGTGCCGCCAATGGGAACTATTGACCCCACAGCAGCACCAACAGCTGCGCCAGCCGACCCGGATGCCATCGCGACGCTGGTATCCACGATGACATTTGCTGTTGCGCTTGCGCCGTCAATTTTTCCGCTGGCGAAGGCATCAGCGTTTTGAACGGTGGAAACCATTGCTTCAACTGCGCCGCCCGCAACACCGCCTGCTTTTAACGCACCAATTTTTGGCGTCAGTAGATCTGTCGCTGTGGCTGCTCCGGCTCCAATCGCACCGTTAGTAGCAATTGCTTCCGCAAGCTCCATAGTCTCTGCCTTTTTCCCTTGGGCGTAGGCAACTCCGGCGTCAATTACCGTTGCTGCAACTCCTCCTGCAAGGCCATAGCGAGCGCCGCTTGCCCTTGGGTAGCCATCATCAGCACCAGTAACTCTAAATTTGATTTCTTCAGCAAGCGTTTTGGGAACCTTTGGACTTTCATGAGCACTTGCCAAATCACCGGCCGATTTTGCCAAACGACCATTCTGTACTGGTCGATCGTTGGCTGGCATGGGGTCTACAACTGGATTTTGTCGCGGCACGCCAGGATTGCCGTTTGCATCATAGGATCTCGCAGAAATCGCTGAAAATTGATCGGGTGAAGCGTTTCTGGGGATCATATTGATTTGGTCGCCACCTACTGCTGCAGGCGCCCTCATTGCACTTGCGCCAGCATCCTGAATCCCTTTGCCTACTTGCTGCGATAGCCCATAAGGATGCTCTCCCAAGATGACATGCAACAAACTCGGCGCCTTGCCACCTTTGGGAATCGTTACCGCTTGCTCAGGCAACCCTTGCTGGCGCAATCCTGCCCGAATATCTGCGATTCCGCTCTTGCCTTCGATATCACGGCTAACAGTAAGCTCAACCTGGATAATACTGCGGTTGCTCATTCCATCGTACGCATGGGATTCTTTTACCGAACCCGCTTCAGAGGGAGAAAAATAGAGCAAACGCGATTCGGCATCATTATATCGCCCAGGGCTGCCGAAAGTGTGATTGAGAACGCCTGATTCGTATTTGGAGTGGAGCCCACGAAAGACCTCGCCCTTAAAATCCCCCTGGGGCGCATTTCTGCCTGCTTCGTAAGCACGGTCCATCACTCGATGCACCAATGCGTCTCGACCTACCGCACCCGCAACGCCCGCAGCGGGTGCAAAATCAACCTCTGAATTCGAGGCGGGAATATTGATTTCTTGGTTTTCCAATAACCAATGCGGGTTCGGTAAGTGGGGATTGGCGGCGTGTAATTGTTCAACGCTAATTCCTGTGAGTGCGGCAATGTCACCCAGCGTATCTCCACTTCGCGCTAACACCTTGAGCGGTGGTTCACTATTGGCTTTGCTTGCTTGCACACTAAGCGACGCGCTGGAGGTTCCGACAGAGTTTTGCGGTGGATTCACGATACTATTTCCCAGCATAGTTTGTTTCGGCTATTAAACGCTGGGCTTAGCTTGAATGCTATCTAGGGCTAACCCTAGATAGGGCGGCATCTGGTCTCGGCGAGAGCGATGTCAAATTGCTGTTCCAATGACGGCACGGGCAATCTATATAACGATGAAGGTAAGCGACTAACCATGAATGAGTAATATTGGCTCCACAAGACACGATCAAAGGTTGGCGCTATGATGAAGATATCACTGCGTCTAGAGCTGGGTTTCACCAATGGGCAGCACCTTCGATCAACTTTACAGCCAGGGCCTGATTCGCTCCGCACCCACTTTTTTGCTCAACAACGTGCAGTATGAAGTTGTCATGGGCTCGTTAGCCTACGGCGTCGCGGACGATGATTCCGACATGGATGTTTATGGCTTTGCCATGCCTCCCAAGGATGACCTGTTTCCGCATTTGCGGGGTGAGATTGCGGGTTTTGATGACCTGCAGCCTCGTTTTACCCACTTTCAACAGCACAAGATTGTGGACACGCAAGCACTGGGTGGTCGAGGCAGAGAGTATGATCTGACCCTGTATTCAATTTCGAGATATTTTCGACTTCTGACCGACAATAATCCCAATATTATCGACAGCCTTTTTGTACCGCGACATTGCGTATTGCACTGTACGAATATTGCCGACATGGTGAGAGAAAAACGCCAGATCTTTTTGCATAAAGGCGTTTGGAGTAAATTCAAAGGTTATGCTTACGGCCAGATGCACAAAATCCGTACCAAACAATCTGAGGGGCGGCGTCGAGAATTGGTAGCCCAATATGGCTACGATGTGAAATTTGCCTATCATGTGGTACGCCTACTCAATGAAGTAGAACAACTTCTTCTGGAGGGCGATATCGATCTGATGCGCCACAAAGAGCAATTGCGCGCAATCCGACGCGGCGAATGGACGCTGGATGCGCTTGAGGAACATTTTTCGAAAAAAGAACGAGCGCTAGAAGCGCTTTACCTCAACTCGAATCTGCCTGCCCTACCCGATATGATGGCTATTCGTGAATTGCTCTTTAATTGCCTGGAACAACACTTTGGGCGATTGGACGCGATAACCACCCGCCCCGATAGGGCCAATAACGTTCTGCGTCAAATCCGATCACTGCTTGCTGATCTTGGAGATGAAACATGATTGACCCCGATCGTCGCGCAGAAATTCTGCTAGCCCTCGAAGAAATAGAACACAAATGCGAGGTCAAAATCATTCTCGCTATCGAAAGCGGAAGTCGTGCATGGGGCTTTCCCTCTGCTGACAGCGATTACGATGTTCGCATCATTTATGCTCACCCTCGCGACTGGTATCTATCGGTGTTCGAAGGTCGCGACGTTATCGAGCAAGCAATTTCTGGCGATCTCGATATTGGAGGTTGGGATTTGCGCAAGACATTGCGTCTGTTGGCCGCAGGTAATGCCGTGGTACACGAATGGCTCGCGTCGCCCATCGTTTATCGCCAAGACGAAACCGCCACTGCAAAGCTAAAACAGTTGGCAATCCAAGCATTTGACCCACGAGCAACCTATCACCACTATTTGTCGATGGCTGCGAAAAAGCTGGACGTGATTGAGGGTGAACAGGTGACTGCCAAGCGCTTTCTGTATGGTATGCGGACACTATTATGTGCACGCTGGGTCGCTGAAATCGGTAGCGCACCGCCCATGCGATTTGCAGACCTGCTGCAGCGATATGTTCCAGAATCAACCCCCGAAGCAGAACACATCACAAATCTCATGCGCAAAAAAGCTCTAGGATCTGAAAAAGACATTGAAGATGAGGTGGCACTATTGCTTGCTTACAGCAGAGGTATGATATCCACGTTAAAAAATAGCGCAGCACCGCAAGCCCATAGGCCCGATGCCATTGCTTTAGATTCGTGTTTCAGAGATTTATTGCGCTAGCAGAGTTCACCCCCGCTGCCGTAACGCCTCAAACAAACATACCCCTGTCGCCACCGACACATTCAAACTTTGCACGGTGCCCGCCATCGGAATATAAATCAAACCGTCGCAACACTCTTGCGTTAAACGCCGTAAGCCGGTGCCCTCCGCGCCCATTACGATGCCGAGGTTCCCCCGCAAATCCATTTCATACAAACTTTTTGCGGTAGGTGTAAGCGCCGTGCCATACACCCACACACCCAATTCACGCACCATTTCCAGGGTGCGGGCGAGATTGGTCACTTGCACAAAGGGGATGGTTTCCGCCGCGCCAACGGCAACCTTGCGCACAGCCGGGCTCAACCCTGCGGATTTGTCGCGCGTGGTCACAACGGCATGCACACCCGCCGCATCAGCACTACGCAAACATGCACCCAAATTATGCGGATCAGTGACGCCATCCAGAAACAACAGAAACGCTGAATTACCCGCCTGCTCGATAATTTGCTTTAAATCGGCTTCATTCTGTGCCGCTGCCGGTCGATATCGAATAGCGATACCCTGATGCACAGCGCCTTCTTCCAATTGATGGTCCAAGGTTTTCTTCGGTACATATTGCGGGCGCAATCCGAAATTATTGGCCAGTTTGATAATGCCGTTTACCCGATCGTCTTCACGGTTATCCTGTACAAAAATTTCCAGCACCCGCTCTGGATGGCGTTCCAAAATAGCGGTAACACTGTGGATTCCGTAAAGCCAATCTTGCTTGGACATCAAATACCATTCCTGCTGAATGAGGGTTGCTACTGAAAGCGATAGTAATTAAGACCGCGCTAACTCAACACCTCAACGGTAAAAAGGCGAGTTAACGCGTCGCTATTATTTTCGGCGCTTTTTGCTTTTGCCGGGTTTTGCTGATGGGCTCTTGAGCGGTTTCACGCTTGCTGGCTTGGCACGCTTATCAACTTTGCCTTTACGCTGTTTTTTACCTGCTGGATTTCCACCAGGCTTACTGCCAGGTTTTGCCGCAGCAATTGCACCCGACTTGGCCTTCTGCCCCTTAGCAACAGCGTTGCCCTTACCGCCAGCATCTCCTTTACCACCTTTGGGTACTTCGGATTTTTTCGACCAGCGCTGACGCCGTCCGCCTTCAACCATTTCAAAATCAATCTTGCGATCATCGAGATTGACGCGCACCACGTTAACTGAGACCTTGTCGCCCAAACCGAAAATAATCCCCGTGCGCTCCCCCGCCAGTCGATGGCGGACCGCATCAAAGTGATAATAATCACTGTTAAGCGAGCTAACATGCACCAGCCCCTCAACAAAAATATCGTCGAGTGCAACAAACAAACCGAAATTGGTAACCGCCGTAATGATGCCCGAAAAGGTTTGCCCTTCTTTGTCGACCATATATTCGCATTTCAACCACGACACCACATCACGCGTGGCTTCATCGGCGCGGCGTTCTGTTACCGAACAATGCTCTGACAATTCCAGCATGTGCTGTGGCGTATAAGGAAATTCCGCCGGTGATTGCATGGGGGTTTCAGGCGTGCGCTCGACATGCGTTGTTTCACGCCGCGAACGTATTAGTGAACGTATGGCGCGATGCACCAACAAATCGGGATAACGACGAATGGGCGAAGTAAAATGGGTATAGGCCGCATAGGCCAAGCCAAAGTGGCCGAGATTTTCCGGCGTATACGTCGCCTGATTCATCGAGCGCAGCATAACGGTCTGTATCAGCTCCGCATCTGGGCGACCCACGACTTGCGCCAATGCTGCCTGATAATCGGCTGGTTTGACTTTGCCTTTTACTGAAAACTCCACACCCATTTCTTTTAGAAACATGCGCAGATTTTCAAGTTTTTCGTCTTTTGGCCCTTCGTGTACGCGGTATGTTCCTACCAGGCCATGTTTTTGCAACAGGCGGGCAGCACATACGTTTGCACACAGCATGGCCTCTTCAATCAGGCGATGTGCATCGTTGCGCACGGTGGGCTGAATTTTTTCAATTTTACGGTCTTGCCCAAAGATAATACGGGTTTCCACCGTATCAAAATCGATAGCGCCGCGCTCTTCGCGTTGTTCGCGCAAGGCGTGGAACAGGTCGTACATCTCACCCAGCATGGTGGCCACTTGCGGGTAACGGGTGCGCACGTCTTCAGCCATTTCAGACTCGGGTGACTGTAACAGCGCACCGACTTTGGTATAAGTCAGACGTGCTTGCGAGCAGAACACCGCGTCATAAAATTTATAACGGGTGACAACGCCGGTCGCACTGATATTCATATCGCATACCAATGCCAACCGATCAACGTGAGGATTCAACGAGCACAACCCGTTCGACAACACCTCGGGCAACATCGGTACGACGTGCTCCGGGAAATACACAGAGTTACCGCGTTTTAGTGCCTCGACATCGAGTGCATCCCCCGGATGCACATAATGCGACACATCCGCAATGGCCACAATCAGACGCCAGCCGCCGCGCTTTTTACGTTCGCAAAAAACCGCGTCGTCAAAATCTTTGGCGTCCTCTCCATCGATGGTGCAGAGCGGTAGGTGCCGTATATCAATGCGTCCCACCAGATCCTTCGCTTGCAACTGCTGGGAAAAGCGATCAGCCGCCGCCAGCACCGCTTCGGGCCATTCATGCGGAAGACCATAATTGCGAATCGCAACCTCGATCTCCATGCCCGGCGCCAGATGCTCACCCAGCACTTCAATTACGCGTCCTTGCGCAGGTGCGCGATAGGTCGGTTGTTGGGTGATCTCGACCACCACCAACTGGCCGTGTTGCGCATCCCCCGCACTGCCGGGTGGAATCACAATATCCTGGCAAATACGTCGACTTTCGGGCGAAAGAAAACCGACGCCATTTTCAACATGATAACGCCCCACCAACTGGTGCGTATTGTGCTCAAGAATTTCCACAATGGTGGCTTCTTGTCGGCCACGCGGGTCGACACCAGAAAGGCGCACCAGCGCTTTATCGCCATCAAATCCACAGCGCATTTGCCGCGAACTGAGATACAGATCATCGCCGCCCTTGTCGGGCTTCAGAAAACCAAATCCATCACGATGGCCAATGATAACGCCGACAATGAGGTCCAGCTTGTTGGTGACCCCATAGGCATCGCGTCGGTTGCGCATGAGCTGGCCGTCTCGCTCCATCGCTCGCAGGCGACGACGCAGCGCTTCGATTCGCTCATCATCAAAGATGTCGAATTCGGCGCAGATCTGACGGTGTGAAAGGGGGATGCCACGTTTGCCCAGCAGCTCCAGAATGAATTCTCGGCTGGGGACGGGGTTGTCGTATTTTTCGGCTTCTTTGCCGGCATTTGGGTCGTCGGAGGCGGACCACTTTGTCATTCACGGTTCTCGATAAGCATTTGAAAAGGCAGGATGGGGATATCCTTGGCGGGGCACTGTATTCCCTAAAATCCCATTTGACAAGCAATGCGGGCTTCTGTAAAGTTCCGCTCCGCTGCTGACGCTGCTTGCTCTCACACTATAAACCCTTTCCGATGTCAATTGCCATCTAAAGGCGTGAAAGAAGCCGAAGCTGCTTTGCCGAGGTGGTGAAATTGGTAGACACGCTAGTTTCAGGTACTAGTGGGGCGACCCGTGGAGGTTCGAGTCCTCTCCTCGGCACCAATTATATGTTTTGACATGCACTGCCATGGATGAAACACCCCAAGAAGCCCGCAATTTCGCGGGTTTTTTGTTTCTGCACTGTGGAAACATACACCCACATGCACCTGTACAGCTTTCCCGAATGGGGGTACGTTTGGGGGTACGATATTTGTACCACCGAGAGGCCACCCCATGGCGAAACCTGTCACCCCTCTGACTGATCCCAAAATTCAGGCCGCAAAGTACAACCCCGACGGAAAAGGTAACAAGCTGTTCGACGGCGGCGGGCTATTCATTCTGCTCAAGCCTTCCGGTTCCAAGTCATGGCGCATGAAATACAAGCGCCCAAGCGGCAAAGAGGATTTGCTTGTCATTGGAGACTACCCCGCCGTACCCCTAAAAATGGCCCGAGTAAAACGGGATGCAGCACTTGCATTGTTGGCGGACGGAATAGACCCCAAGGCTCACACTCGCAGCCAAGCGCTTGAGCAGGCGCAAGCCGAAGAGACAACGTTTAAGGCCGTGGCTTTGAAGTGGCACGCTACGCACTACGAAGACAAAAACGCGCATCATGCGGGGCGCGTACTAACACGACTCGAAAAGGAAGTATTCCCAGAGGTGGGCAAGCGCCCCATACAGTCAATTACGCTGCATGATCTGTTGGCACCCATCAAAAAAATCCAGAAACGTAAAACGCATGACGTGGCAGGACGGGTAAAGCAGTACATGGCATCGATCATGAGCTACGCCATGCAAGAGCGATACATCGATAAAAACCCTGCATTGGACCTTCCCACCACGATAAAGAAACCCAAAACAAAGCACCACCCCGCCCTACCCCTTGATCAACTGCCCGAACTATTTTCACGCATTGACGCTTATGGCGGCCATAGCCTGACCCGGCTGGCGGTGCGCCTGAACATTCTGGTTTTCGTGCGCTCAAGTGAACTTCGCTTTGCGCGTTGGGAGGAGATCGATTTTGACCGGGCGCTGTGGACGATTCCAGGCGACCGCGCCCCTATTGATGGCGTTAAACATTCAGAACGCGGGGCAAAAATGAGAACGCCGCACCTTGTGCCGCTGTCACGCCAAGCACTGGCGGTGCTTGAGCAATTGCGGGGAATTTCCGGCCACTGTGCGCTGATTTTTCCGGGAGAAAGAAACCGTGATGCGCCGCTGTCTGAAAACACGATAAATCAGGCACTACGCCGCATGGGATATGACACAAAAACCGAAGTATGCGGGCATGGTTTTCGCACTATGGCGTGTGGCTCATTGATTCAGTCAGCGCTGTGGCAAGAGGATGCCGTTGAAAGGCAAATGAGCCACCAAGAGCGAAACAACGTCAGGCAGGCATATACGCATAACGCGGAATTCATGAATGAACGCAGGCTGATGATGCAATGGTGGGCCGATTATCTGGACGCCAACAAGCAAGAGCACATCCCGCCCTATGATTTTGCGCACCCCGAAGACGCTGCCAGCAACGCGGTCCGGCTGATAAGAAAAGTGGACAATCAATAACGGGAATAAGCGGCAAATTTAACGAATAAACCACGTCTAGCTCGACGGGGCGAAAGCCGGGAACCCTTGCTCGGTTGGCGTGGTTTTTTATTTCAGGGGCGCACAAAGGGGCGCTTATGGCACGAAGCAAAAATGCAATTCGCAGCATAGCTGGCTTGCCTGATTGGTTCAAAATTGAAAACTATGAAGACACCAACAGGTTAAACATTCAAGACTGGTGCAAGCTAATCTCCGAGAGGATTGACTGTATACGGATGTTGAAGGTTTTTCCCACAATAAATCTTGCGACTGGCCTGAATTTTATAGAGGAATTTCCAGAGTTAATCAGTGCGATTGAGATGATGCGGAAAAATCCGTTAGAAAAACCAGAACAAGGCCCACCAAGAAAAAGAAACAAACACCACAGCCCCTTCGAATTTCCCACGATAAGAACAATGAGCTACAACGATCTGTTTAAGGCAATCGCAGCGGCACATGAAAATTGCGAAAAAAGCACGTCAGACATAATCAGAGCTTTCGATATTGCAAAAAAATATGGCGCCCTACCTGTTGACATTGAAGGCATTGATTGGTGGGAGCTGCACGAAAAGCCGATAACCGAGCACAGAGTGGCTTACAGCTTAATTCCAATTACAGTTAATTTAAGCCTTTCGAAAGACATAATTATTGAGGCATTTAGCATGTGGCTGGACAAGGCACTTGTCGGAGCCCCTACAGAGAAGATCAAAACCACTCCAAAGAAACGGCCTAACCATAAGCGGTTTACAGAGCAAGACTTCAACAAATGGCACAACTACGGTCTGATTCCCTATCTGGATTTACATATTTGGCAACTCGAAACAGGCAAAAAGATACGCAAAAAAGTTATTGCACGCGTGATCTCAAGCCATGCGAAAGAAATTGACGAGTCAACAGTAGTAACCACAATTTCGAAGTACGTGAGTGGATTTTTAAATGGTACGAGCCTTCGAAAATTAACGGCACAGGCTGAACATGAAAAAGCGCAAGTCGCTACCGACAGCACACCAAACCAATTGGTAAAAAAATAAAGGCAAGAAATTTTTAGCAAAAGTGGCTCGAACGGATGCTCAGGATGTGAATAATGACTTACCCATGCCCCCGATTCAAACGGGGCGCACTCAATCCAATATGAGAGCGAAAACATGGTTAAGCAAAGCAAACCCGCACCAGCACCGTTCCGCCAGTCCACCCCCCAAATAAAACCGCTACGCCTTCGCAAGGCCGCCACCTGCAAGCTGTTGGGCGTATCCCGCAATGGCCTGCACCTACTACAGCAACGAGACCCGACATTTCCCAAGGAGGTCAAGGACGGAAACACCCGGCAAGCCCCCGTGTACTTTTTCACAATTGAGATTGAAGCATGGCTGGCGGCGCAGATTGCC
Source organism: uncultured Moraxellaceae bacterium (assembly GCA_964473645.1). Classification (GTDB taxonomy): domain Bacteria; phylum Pseudomonadota; class Gammaproteobacteria; order Pseudomonadales; family Ketobacteraceae; genus HdN1. The sequence goes on along the minus strand of CAYYPW010000016.1, from coordinate 62,692 downwards.
AAACGTGATGGTCAAGCTGTCGGGGGTGCATAAGCATGAACGCACCCATATTGCACTGCATGCAAAAACTAGCCTATGATTTAACTGCTGGGACGAAAAACCCAGACGGGCTTGGCGGCCCGAATGCAAACGGCGCACAAGCGCCCCATACCATTGCTGGCGCTTTTTTTGTGCCCGCAGTGCGCGTTATGGCGGCTGTGTGTGGGACTCCGAAAGGGGTGCCGGTTCCGTTTGACCGGTCCGCCAACCTGCGCACAGTCGTCTCCATTCCTTGCTTGGCGGCAAGCGGCGACGACTCCCACATTTCAAACGGAGTCATCCCGATGCATACGCTATCCCTGCGTCTACACACCCTTAATCCGTCCGTTATTTGTCGAGCGAAAGCCCATCGAGCAATGGCACTGGCGGCCCTTCGCAGCAATTCATCCCTTCACAATCGACTCAAACGCTATAACGCCCACATTGCAAAAGCCCGCCAGCTGGAAGGCAAAGGCGGTGCAGCATGAACGGTAATTTATATATCGGTAAAACACGCACCGCCACTGCAAAGCAGGAGGCGGGCTTATGAACGAAGTATTTACAGCCCGAAAAAAAGGCCGGTTTGCAGACCGGCCCCACAGTAAAAAACACTCGCTTGCATCATATCAATTCCAGTCCACCAGCACTACGTCAAATAAGCTTCCAGAGCCGCGGCGATACTTCATGGCGCTGGGCTTGGTGCTGAAACCCATGATTGAGCCGTTGCAGGTAACAGACTGCCCATTTTGCAGGTTTGCAGATGGGTTTGTGTTGTGTCCTGCAACGGGCGGATGGCGGTGTACGGGATGTGGTGCACACGGTAACGGGATCGTTAAGCTGCATTCCCAATTGCATAGTATTTCCATGGGGCAGGCGCAAGAACAGTTAGCGGCGTTGGCTAATGCAGGGGCTCCATGATGAATATACGAAAACTTCCATTTACGAAAACCCTGCATGACTCAAAGAAAGCCAACACAGTACGCTTATTCTTCGGCGGACCTGAAGCATGGACGCGAGCCAAATCTGATCACAGTACAGGTGCTCCTGCGTTGGTTGTCCCCACGGATGAACCGCTGACGGGATTTCGCTGGGGAGAGCTGGCTGGGTTTTCTGTGCTGGCTATTGAGACCAGAGAAACATCCCCACACTACAGATTGATGCTGGCGCGTCTAATGGCTGCTGGAGGGGTTCGAGATTGTTACGTGTTAGCGGCAAACCTTAAAGCAATAGATTCAATTTATTGGGGGGGCGCACAATGAGAGGCCCTTACCTGTTGAAGCCAGAAGAGGTTGAGTCAGCAAAAGCGTACATCTCTGAGGAAAATGTCCTGCCACTACAAGAGTGGCAAGTGCCACAAGATATCCCAAATAACCTTTTGCCTGTCGAGCCGTTTGATTTTTCACTTTTGCCGGAGTCAGTGTGCCCATGGATTCAGGACATTGCGGAGCGAATGCAATGCCCGCCAGACTTCCTTGCCGTGGGGGCTATCGTGGCGCTTGCATCGGTCATTGGTCGCAAGGCGTGCATAAAGCCGAAACGTTATGATGACTGGACAGTAACGGCTAACCTGTGGGGTGTTGTGGTCGGTCGCCCTGGCGTTATGAAATCGCCAGCGCTTGGAGAGATATTAAAGCCTTTGGACAGGTTGATGGCACAAGCGAACGATCAGCACAAGGAAGCGCTGAAGGAGCACGCCATACAAGTGCAGATGCAGAAAATGACAGCCCAAAACAATGAAACCAAGGCTAAAAATCTGTTGAAGAAAAACATGGATGAACAAGCTAAACAGATATTGATTGGCATGGCGAAAACGGAGGATATATCACCGCCCTACCTGCGCCGCTACAAGTTGACCGACACCAGCGTGGAAGTCCTTGGCGAGATTCATATGGAGAACCCTTGGGGAGTATTTGTCTATCGGGACGAATTGAATGGACTTCTTCGCAGCATGGAAAAGGAAGGGCAGGAAGGGGCTAGGGCCTTTTACCTGCAAGGGCAGGACGGCAACCAAAGCTATACGTTTGATCGTATTCAGCGAGGGCGCAATATTCACATCCCAGCGGTCTGTATTTCCCTTTTGGGAGGGATTCAGCCCGCAAAGCTGCAAGCCTATATCCACGATGCGATCAGCGGCGGCTCTGGCGATGATGGATTGTTACAGCGCTTTAGCTTGCTGGTATGGCCCGATGTGGGCGGCGAATGGCGGAACGTTGACCGATGGGCGGACACCGAAGCAAAAGACCGCGCCTTCGAAACCTTTGGGCGATTGGATGCAATGTCGCCTGCAACCAATCAGGAAACCGGCGAACAAGTGCCCGCCGTATTCAGGTTCTCTGATGCAGCACAAGTCGAGTTTGAAGGATGGCGGGCCGCGCTTGAAACTGAGCTAAGGCAGGGCAACCTGCACCCGGCGCTTGAGTCGCACCTGTCGAAATATCGAAAGGCTGTCCCAAGCTTGGCGTTGGTAATTGGGCTGACGGATGGTGAACGCGAGATCAGTCACAAGTCCCTACTGCGGGCCTTGTCCTGGGCCGAGTATCTGCGCAGCCATGCCGAACGCGCCTACGCCGCAGGGGCGGCCCCTGACACGGCTGGCGCGGTAGCGTTGCTGGCAAAGATCAGGGAAAGGAAAGTGGTGGATGGATTCTCACCGCGCGACGTATATCTAAAAGGCTGGACAAGCCTCAACACACCTGAAGCCGCACACGCCGCAGCAAGGATGTTGTGTGATCTCTACCACCTGAGACGCATCGAACAACCAAAGCGCGCAGGGGGTGGTAGACCGTCCGTGTCCTACCAGATCAACCCTGAAACGCTGAGAGGGGCATAGCCGTGGGACGCTACCTCGACAGGTTGAAAAAATCTGAAAACGGGGGGACCCCCTACCTACAAAACCTACAAAACCACACTTCCAATAGTTTTGTTGGTTTTGTAGGTACCCCAGCCCCCGCTTTTCAGGAAAAAACGACACCCAGGCACGCTCCCGCTGAGATCGAGCCACTTACCGTGGCAAGGGCCGCCTACTTCACGCACAAGTACACCTGCCCTATCTGCTCGCAGAGCTGGGCAGCAACGGCAAACTGTGAGGAACATGGCGAGCTTTGGCTGGCGTATCACGATGCGCTTGTAACGGTGCACGGTGTTGAGCTTGTTGATGGGCCACCAGAATTGTCACCAGAACCGCCAGCAATCGAGAGTGCGCCCAAGGGTACGAACGGATACAGGACGGTAGTCACTGCCCACATCATGCCGATGGCGTGGATCGTAGCAAGGGACGCCTACTATAAGCACTGGTTCACCTGTCAGCAGTGCAAGCCCAACAAGGTGTGCGACGATGGGGCAAAGTTGCAGGCTATATACAATCAACAAGAGCCACCCCCGGAGTTCATTACATGACACCCAAGCAAGAAAACTTCTGCATGACTTACATCGAAACGGGGAACGCTAGCGAAGCCTACCGGCAGGCATATGACGCGGACGAAATGCAAGCGACGACTGTCAATCGCAAGGCAAAAGAGCTGCTGGACAACGGCAAGATCACGGCAAGGATTGGCGAGCTACAAAACGATGCCTGCCTGCGCCATAAAACCACCGTGGACACATTGCTGCTTGAGCTTGAAGAGGCGCGGGAACAAGCAATGGCAACTGGGCAGGCCTCCGCTGCCATTGCGGCGACATGGGCCAAAGCTCGATTGCTTGGACTGGACAAATCCGCGGTTCAGCTACAGCACGAAATCACAATGCCAAGGCTGATTGAGCTAGTCGCACCGATGCAGAAACACACGCCAGCCGAGTAGCTTTTTTGTCGTTCTATTTCGACATATCAGCAAACATATTTGTTAGCGCCTCAACTTCAGCGTTATCCGGCTTATAACCTTCCGGCATGGTTTCCGGTAACTGCATCATGGTCAACGGTTTTAGGCCGCCACCAACCAACGCTTGTCGAGAATATTTACAGCTTTGGGCTTAATACCGATCAGTCCTTCGTGTAAGCACATGAATTTTATTGATTTAGTTCCTTGGCCTTAATTTTGCTGACGCTGTCCCTCCCGTAAAGCTATCTAGACCAAAATCATCATGAAGGGACACAGTAATGAAAAAACAAATAATGGGCATAGCGCTCGCAGCTTTGGCATGTAACGCAGTCGCTTTGCCGGTAACAATTGACACCGACAGTTATTCTATAGGAACCAACGTTTCACAGGTTGACAGCAATGCCTGGATACACGCGGTCAACTGGACTCAATCGAGTGGGTTCAGCTACAGCGACGTGATCGTTGGAACACCGCAAACGCTTAACTTTTCTCAGGAGTTCCCGTGGGATTCGGCGGCTGGTGGATTTGGTGCCCACACCTTTGCTCGGCAAGGAACAAACCAAGCGCCTAACAGCGCGTGGAACCAAGCGCACTTTTATGACTGGGTGAAAAATGGGAGCGTAACATCCGCCCCTGAAATAAATGTGCTTGGCATCCGATTTTTCGAGCCTGTGCAATACCTCGAATTGCGCTCGCTTGCCTCACAAGATATGGCCTATGTTTGGGCTTATGACATGACCGGCAATTTAGTTGCTTCTCTCCGGCAGACAGTCCCAACGAGCACGAACACTGGTGGCTGGTATCTGCAAGATTTGGAGATTACGCGCAACCAGGCCGACATTGCATATGTAGTATTCGGTGGCGGGGGCACACCGGCTCGCCTGAATCAGATCACGTACGACGTACCGGCACCTGCACCCTTGGCGCTGCTGGGAATCGGGCTGGCGCTCGGCGGTATCATGAGATCGCGCAGAAAGTTTTAATTCGCGTCAATACAAGCCGAGGGGTAAAGGGGGTACTTTTCTGTTTGGGGGTACAAATGGGGGTACAAAATCGAACACAGGCATTCGCACTCATAGTAAAACGTGGTCTTTAGCCCATATATTCGAGTCCTCTCCTCGGCACCATATTTGGATAACATCCCCAAAAGGGGGCGCCTCAAGCGCCCCCTTTTTTGTTTTTATTGCCACGTCAAAAGCACCTGCCACAACAGTGCCGCCCTCTCACAAGCTGTGCTTTAATGCCAAGCATCTCGACTGAATTCGCGGCCACATGAACCCACCCCACGTTTACCAGATCGCCATTGCGTCGCCGCTGCGTCGCTGTTTTGACTATTTGCCGCCACGCCAGGGCCAAAAACCACTTGTCCCTGGCAGCCGCGTTCTGGTTTCCTTTGGGCGACGCAAAGACGTGGGCATTGTGGTTGGCAGCTCAGATTCCAGCGATGTTGACCCTGGCAAACTCAAACCAATCGAAGCGGTGCTCGATGACACACCAGCCCTGACTGCCGACATCGTTGATCTGTGCCAGTGGGCCGCCAGCTACTACCACCATTCGCTTGGCGAAGTGTTCCACCAGGCGCTCCCCTCGCTGTTACGCAGCCCGGAACACCAGGCCGAAGAGATTGAAACCTACTGGCAAGCCACCGAAAAAGGTTTGCTGATTGGCCCGGATTCGCTAAAACGTTCGACCAAACAATGGGAAACGCTACTACTGCTGCGCGACCATCCGCGTGGCCTGAGCGTGAGCATGCTGAAACACTTGGGTGTGCTGTCGCAAAACCTGAAAGCCCTGGCTACCAAGCAGCTAGCACTGCAGCACACCCGCACGCCGTTGATCGAACCGTTTGCAGCACAGCAGGTGTTGGCCGAAACGCCCCTTACTCCAAACGTTGATCAACAGGCGGCACTCGACAATATTAATGGCCACACTGGTTTTCACGCTTATTTGCTGGAAGGCGTCACTGGCAGCGGCAAAACCGAAGTGTATTTGCAAGCCATCGAACGCTGTTTGCGGCGAGGCGAACAGGCGCTGGTGTTAATCCCGGAGATTGGACTGACCCCGCAAACGCTCGGGCGCTTTCGCCAACGCTTCAAGGTGCCGGTGCTTGCATTACACTCGGGATTGAGTGACCGCGAACGCCTGCTGGGATGGCGGCAAGCCAAAGCGGGTGCGGTGGCCGTCATCATCGGCACGCGATCTGCCGTGTTCACCCCCATGCACAAACCCGGGCTGATCATCGTCGATGAAGAGCATGACGGTTCTTTCAAACAACAGGATGGCTTTCGCTATTCCGCACGGGATTTGGCGCTGGTACGCGCCAAACAGCTGAATATTCCTGTGGTGCTGGGCAGTGCGACACCGAGTCTTGAATCCCTGCACAACGCAGATCAGCATCGCTATCACCGGCTGCCCTTGCCGAACCGGGCGGGCGATGCTGCGAAAGCACCATTTCAGATTATTGATATCAAAGGTCAGCCACTTAAGGCCGGCGTTTCAGAGCCAGCTCTGAAACTCGCCACGCAATGTTTGAAGCGCGGTGAACAAGTGTTGTTCTTCATGAACCGGCGCGGTTATGCGCCGGTGCTGCTTTGCCACGACTGCGGTTGGCATGGCCAATGTCGGCACTGCGATGCCCATCTGACGCTGCATCGTGACCCTGTGCATTTGCATTGTCATCACTGCGATACTCACCTACCGGTGCCTAGTCATTGCCCCACCTGCGGCGGCAGCGATTTACGCCCGATTGGCCAGGGCACCGAACGCATTGAAGATGTTCTAAAAGAACTCTTTGCCAAATACCCGGTGGTTCGCATCGATCGCGATACGACACGCAGTGGCGATCGACTGCAGCAACAATTGCGGCTTATCCACGAAGGCAAACCCTGTTTGCTTGTGGGAACGCAAATGCTGGCCAAGGGGCATCATTTTCCGTACGTCACGCTGGTCGTTATCATGGATGTCGATGGTGGGCTGTTTTCAGGGGATTTTCGCGGGTTGGAACATACCGGGCAACTGATCGACCAAGTGGCAGGTCGTGCGGGCCGCAGCGAAAAACGGGGGCAAGTGCTGCTGCAGACGCACAACCCCCAACATCCCGCGCTGAAAATACTGGTGGAGCAAGGGTATCGCGCCCTCGCCGACAGCATCCTGTTCGAACGCAAACTGGTGGAGTTACCACCTTTCGCCCACATGGCAGTATTGCGCGCAGAAGCTCAGCACGCCATTGCTGCACGCATGTTCTTGCTGGATGCCAAAAACGTGGGCGAACCGGATGCGGATGGCGTCGAATTGTTGGGGCCGATTCCCGCTGCCATGGGCCGTAAATCCGGGCGTTATCGTTTTCAGCTGGTGCTTAAGTCAACCCAGCGCGCTGCACTGCACCGCTTTCTGAATTTTTGGCTGCCACAACTTGATGCGCTTCCCAGTCAGAAAAAGGCACGTTGGCATCTGGATGTTGATCCACTGCAAATGGACGATTGACCCCCTTGCCACCCCTTTTTTTACTGGTAATACGAGAGCAACGAGCGGGATCAGGCACGCGCTTTGATATCATCATCCAATGCGCGAATCTGCTCGATAATCCGCGAAAGCTTTTCACCATAGTCGGTCAGTGCGTATTCGACGCGCGGCGGCACCTCAGCATAAACCTGTTTGTGAAGCAAGCCATAGTGAGTGAGCTTGCGTAAACGCTCAGACAGCACCTTAGTCGAAATGCCATCAATATGTCGCTCCAGCGAGCCTGGTCTGTTAATGCCTTCCGCCACGGCTTGCAGCACACAGACAGACCATTTACAACCCACGACGTCCTCTAGCTGAAGATAAAGCGAAGGCGTTTTACGCAAAGATTTTTTTGTCTTCATAATCGTCAATTTACACCAAAAAGTGCCCGGTCTACTAAAAAGTGCCCGCTGTTGCTGCCACCCCACACTTTATACGATGGGCATGTGCCATTGATGCACAGCGTTTCACCCATTTTATCGATACAGGAGTGACATTATGAAAACCAAGGCCATTTTTTATCATGCAGGCTGCCCCGTGTGTGTTGCTGCCGAACACAGTATTGCGCTGGCGCTCGACCCGCAGAAATTTGACGTCGAAATCGTGCATCTGGGTGAAACCAAATCCCGCGTTCGCGAGGCCGCCGCCGCAGGTGTCCAGAGTGTACCCGCACTGGTGTTAGACAACACGCCCTTTCACATCAATTTCGGTGCTGAATTAAGCGCCCTGCAATAACACCGCACGCATTCCGCACTGCCCCAGGACGATCACTGCCAAGGACGGCAGCCTTGCCAAAAAACGTCTCTGGCAATCAGGGCATGTCAACATCAACGTTGGCGAGCGCAGGCATGCCTACAGCAATAAAATGCATTACAAACTGAGCGCATTTCAAGAGCATCACAGCGATAACAAAGCCCTGCTAGTGGCTGTCAGCGAACAGAAACGCGTGCAATTGTCCATGCACCATTAAGTCACGGCGATTCCGCAGGGAGGGCGTTACTACCCTCCGCTCCAACGACTACACCTTGGTCGACCTGATGCTGGATTATTCCCATCGGCTGGGCATGGTGTCCCTGGGCATTGCCAATCTTACCAATCGTCATTACGTCACCTATTTCACTCAGGTGGAGGGACTCGATGATCGCTACTTTGCAGGGCGGGGCAGAACCTTTCAGTCGTCGTTTCGCGGTCAGTTTTAGTCGCGCCACGGCTTGAGTAGTCCCAAGATTCACGCAGACGAAGGCCAGCGGGAAGCCGATTATTACGTCAGCCAGTGGCTTTCCGGCCCCTGACAAGCGATAATGTCCGGCTGTTCGCAAATACCCAATAGCCTGATTTTACTGACGCGCCCCGATGAAATCACAGATTGAAGCTCTACTGAACGCCGCTATCCGCCAAATGCAGGCTGCCCAGCAACTGCCCGCCGACCTCGACCCCAAAATCGTGGTTGAGCGCACCAAAGACAAGCAGCACGGCGATTACGCCTCGAATCTGGCCATGATGCTAGCCAAGCCTGCGGGCAAAAAGCCGCGCGATCTTGCCGCTGAACTGATTGCGGCCTTGCCTGCCGACCCGGCCGTTCAAAAAGTCGAAATCGCGGGCCCCGGCTTTATCAACTTCTATTTGAATGACGGCAGCCAGTACGCCGTCATCGGCCATATCCTCAACGAAGGCAAACATTTTGGCCGCAGCAACGTTGGCCAGGGCAAGCATGTACAAGTCGAGTATGTGTCCGCCAACCCCACCGGGCCCTTGCATGTGGGTCACGGGCGCGGCGCTGCCTATGGTGCCACTGTTGCCAATTTGTTGGAGGCCGCCGGGTTTCGTGTGCACCGCGAATACTACGTCAATGATGCCGGTCGCCAGATGAACATTCTCGCCACCAGCGTCTGGTTGCGTTACTTGGAAATTCTCGGGGTCGAATTCGACTTTCCCTGCAATGGCTACAAGGGGGAGTACATTAAAGACATCTCTCTCAAGCTCGCCGAAGAAGAAGGCAAGACTTGGGTTAAAACTGCTGAAGCGGTGTTCAAGGATATTCCTGCAGATGAACCTGCGGGCGGCGACAAAGAGGCGCATATCGACGGTTTGATCGAGCGCGCCAAAGCCTTGCTGGGCCACAATGGCTACAAGATTTTCTTTGATGCGGCGCTGGATTCCATTCTGGGAGACATTCGTGACGATCTGGCCGAGTTCGGCGTGGAATATACCGAATGGTTCTCCGAAAACTCGTTGACCCGTGATGGGCGCGTGCAAAAAGCCATCGACATCCTGCAGGCCAAAGACAAGCTCTATGAAAAAGACGGCGCCATCTGGTTTCGCTCAACCGATTACGGCGACGACAAAGATCGTGTTGTAGCCCGTGATAATGGGCAGACAACCTATTTTGCCTCTGACATCGCCTACCACATGAACAAGTTTGAACGTGGTTTCGATCAGGTAATCAACATCTGGGGCGCGGACCATCACGGGTATATTCCCCGCGTAAAAGCGTCGCTGGATGCGCTGGGATTCGATTCTGGCAAGCTCACTGTATTGCTGGTGCAATTTGCCATTCTCTACCGCGGCGGAGAACGGGTGCAGATGTCGACCCGCTCCGGCTCGTTCGTGACACTGCGTGAATTGCGCGATGAAGTTGGCAACGACGCCGCACGCTTCTTTTACGTGACACGCAAGTCTGAACAGCACATGGATTTTGATCTGGATCTGGCCAAGTCGCAAAGTAAAGACAACCCGGTGTACTACATTCAATATGCGCATGCCCGCGTTTGCAGCATCATGAAACGCGCCAGCGAAGACGGCCACGGATGGGATCGCGAGACTGGCCTAGCCCACCTGCAAATGCTTGATAACGACTACGAGCAGGGGCTGCTCGGCAAACTCGCGCAATACCCGGAAATTCTTGAGCGTGCGGCCCTCAACCATGAACCGCATCAGATTGCGCAATACCTGCGTGATCTGGCCAGCGATTTTCATAGCTGGTATAACGCACACAAGGTCATCATGGAAGAGCCTGGTCTGCGTAATGCCCGATTGACCCTCAGCGAGGCCGTTAGACAGGTGATCAACAACGGTCTGATGCTGCTGGGCGTATCCGCACCCGAAAGTATGTAAGGTTTTAGACATGGCCAAAAAGAAAGCGCAACCGCAATTACCCGCCTGGGTCTGGCTTTTCACCGGCGTGGTGACGGGTTTGTTTGCGGCGTTTTTGGTGTATTTGGCCAATGTGAAAGGCACGCCTGTTGAGAACAACACACGCCCGCGCCCGTCGTACAACAATGGCGCCCCCCCAAGCGCGGGCTATACCAATAAGCCAGGCAATGCGACGAGCAACCGTCCCACCGGTTCGACCAACACCACGGCGGACTCTAGTGCATCGTCGAGCAGCGGCGCCACATCGAGCGCCCGTACGGGCGGTACAGTGAATGAAACGCCTGAGCCGCTGAGCACCGAAGACCGTGCACGCCGCTTTGAGTTCTATACCCTGTTACCTGAAGCGGAAACCCTAGGTGCGCAAAGCGATGACGAAAAGCCTGCCGCCAGCAAAACTGATCCTGCCAAGCCTGCGGACACCAAAGCGACCACAAGCAAGCAGCGCACCTTACTGCAAACAGGCTCCTTTCAGCGCGCCCAGGATGCCGAAAAACTACGTGCCCAAATTATTCTGTTAGGGCTGCCTGCAAGCATTCAGAAAGTACAAGCTCGTCCCGGCGAAACCTGGCACCGCGTGCAAGCGGGTCCGTTCAATGATGCCGCCAGCTTGGCTAACGCACAAAAAACCCTCAAGGATGCCCGCATCCAGCACATCGTCATCCGCATGAAGAACTCTTGAAATCGTCGCGAACGCCCTCATAACAGTTGTTTCATGCACTGCTAAGGAATCGCATTCGTGGAACAATTTCGTGGCACTACCATTCTCTCGGCGCGCCGCAACGGCAAAGTTGTGATTGGCGGCGACGGCCAGGTCACCATGGGCAATACCGTGATGAAGGGCAATGCCCGCAAGGTACGCCGCCTCTACCACGATAAAGTCATCGCCGGATTCGCCGGCGGCACAGCCGACGCCTTCACCCTGTTCGAACGCTTTGAAGCCAAGCTCGAAAAACACCAGGGACATTTGGTGCGCTCTGCTGTCGAACTCGCCAAAGACTGGCGGACCGACCGCATGCTTCGTCGCCTCGAAGCCTTACTCGCCGTTGCCGACAAGGACGCTTCACTGATCATTACCGGCAATGGCGATGTCATCCAACCCGAAAACGATCTGATCGCCATCGGCTCCGGTGGCCCCTTCGCCCTTTCTGCGGCGCGCGCCTTGTATGAAAATACCGAACTTTCGGCCCGCGACATCATTGAAAAATCGCTCACCATTGCGGGCGATATCTGCATTTACACCAATCACAACTTCACCATCGAAGAATTGAGCTGTTAAGGAACGGACACGCCATGACCGACATGACTCCGCGCGAGATCGTTAGCGAACTCGACAAACACATCATCGGCCAGCAAGACGCCAAGCGTGCCGTTGCCATTGCCTTGCGCAATCGCTGGCGCCGTATGCAATTGCCGGAATCGATGCGCAATGAAATCACCCCTAAAAACATTCTGATGATTGGCCCCACGGGTGTCGGCAAAACCGAAATCGCCCGCCGTTTGGCCAAACTAGCCAAAGCGCCGTTCATCAAGGTGGAAGCCACTAAATTCACTGAAGTGGGTTATGTGGGCCGCGACGTTGAAACCATCATTCGCGATCTTGCCGACATGGCCGTAAAACTTGTACGTGAGCAAGAAATGGAAAAAGTGCGCAACCGCGCGCTGGATGCTGCCGAAGAACGCATTCTGGAAGTGTTGGTGCCGCAACCACGCAGCAGCGATTGGCAAGCCAGCAATCTGGAACGCAACGAAGACTCGGCCACCCGCCAGATTTTTCGCAAGAAACTGCGCGAAGGCCAGCTCGACGACAAAGAAATCGAGATCGAAGTCGCGGCCCCCAATGTCGGCGTTGAAATCATGGCCCCCCCAGGCATGGAGGAAATGACCAACCAGCTGCAGAGCATGTTCTCCAATCTCTCTACCGGCAAACGCAAGAAAAAGCGCCTGAAAATCAAAGAGGCGCTCAAGCAGATTCAAGACGAAGAAGCCGCCAAACTCGTCAACGAAGATGAAATCAAAAGTCGGGCCGTACAAGCCGTTGAACAAAACGGCATTGTATTTATCGACGAAATCGACAAAGTCGCAAAACGTGGCGAATTCGCCGGCAGTGATGTGTCACGCGAAGGCGTACAGCGCGATCTGTTGCCGCTGATTGAAGGCTGCACGGTTACTACCAAATACGGCATGATACGCACCGACCATATCCTGTTTATTGCCTCGGGAGCATTTCATCTATCGAAGCCCAGCGATCTGGTGCCGGAGTTACAAGGCCGTTTGCCGATTCGTGTTGAATTACAAGCGCTGAGTGCCGATGATTTCGAACGTATTTTAACGGAACCGAATTACTCCATCACCGAGCAATACAAAGCCTTGCTGAGCGCAGAAGGGTTGACGGTGGAATTCGCCACCGATGCCATCCGACGCATCGCCGAAATTGCTTGGCAAGTAAATGAACGCGTTGAAAACATTGGTGCACGCCGCTTGCATACCGTAATGGAAAAATTGCTCGAAGACATCTCTTACGATGCCGCCGAACTTGCCACCCAACACGGTGAAAATGCTTACGTCCTGAACGCCAACCATGTCGACGATCGCCTCAAAGCATTGGCCGGCAACGAAGACCTCAGCCGTTACATTCTGTAACGGCCAAGTCATTTATCCATTATAACGACAACGCCATCCATAACGGCAAAGCCAGGGCGCCACCATGAGCGACGCATCGATCCCCGATGACATTAATCTCAACCGCCAGGAGCGCACCCTGGAACTGGTGTACACCAACGGTGAGCGTTATACACTGAGCTGTGAATTTCTGCGGGTGCACTCCCCCTCTGCAGAGGTGCGCGGGCACGGTAAAGAGGTGCTGCAAACCGGCAAGAAACTCGTCAACATCAATGCGCTTGAACAGGTCGGCAATTACGCCATCAAGATCACCTTTGACGATGGCCATAACACCGGGCTGTATTCGTGGGATTACCTGCTGGAACTTGGCCGCCACCACGATACGATGTGGCAAATTTACCTGGATAAACTGGCCGAAGCAGGCGCCAAACGCGAGCCGGATCTGATTGGGCGCTGGAAACCCGGCGGCTGATAACGGCCGCCGCGTATAGCCCCTGACCATATGCGCCAATACACGTAACCATCTGACCTAACCCGTCCTTTCCCTTCCCTTGTCATTGACGGCCCCCACCTAATCCGCGAAGATACCGGCCAGTTTGCCAACGGCAGGAGCGGCATATGTCGGACGAGAAAACCACGCATTTTGGCTACAAAACTGTAGCCGCCCAAGACAAGGCCAAGATGGTCGGCGAAGTCTTCCACTCGGTTGCCGACAAATATGACCTGATGAACGACCTCATGTCGTTCGGCATCCACCGCCTGTGGAAACGCTACTGCATCGAGATGGCGGCCGCCCGCCCAGGCCAACGAATTCTCGACCTCGCCGGAGGCACCGGCGACCTCACCATGAAATTTTCCAAGCTCGTAGGCGCCAACGGCAAAGTCGTGCTCGCGGATATCAACGGGTCAATGCTCAACGTCGGTCGCGATCGTCTACTCGACAAAGGCTACGCCGGTAATATCGAATTCGTGCAGGCCAATGCCGAATCGCTGCCGTTCGAGGACAACAGCTTTGACTGCTGCACCATCAGTTTCGGCTTGCGCAATGTCACCGATAAACAAAAAGCGCTGGAATCCATCTTTCGCGTGCTCAAACCCGGCGGGCGCTTGTTAGTGTTGGAGTTCTCCAAGCCCGAAAGCGAACTACTGCGCAAAGCCTATGATCGCTATTCCTTCAGCATGCTGCCTTTTATGGGCAAACTCGTCACCAACGACGCTGAGAGCTACCGTTATCTGGCTGAATCGATCCGCATGCATCCCGACCAGAAAACGCTCAAACACATGATGCGACAAGCTGGTTTCGAACAGGTCGAATTCAACAACCTTACCGGTGGCATTGTCGCTTTGCATCGCGGGTTCAAATACTAAGATGAGCACCCCAAGCCAACGCGTGTCGCTGGGCCCCGTCTTGCTGTTGTCTCAGCTGGAGAGCCTGGCACAGAAAGTACTGGAATATTCTCCCGCCACCCGCCTGCGCCTGAAAGCGCTGGAAGGGCGCGTTGCCCATGTGGCGATTACCCTGCCGCGACTGGATGTGTATATCGAGATTATCGATGACAGCGTGCGCCTGATCCAACACTGCGAATGGCCGGTAGCCGTCAAAATCGAAGGCTCAGCACCGGCGTTATTGCGCCAACTCCTGCAACCTGGCCAATTTCGTGCCGGTGGTGGCGTAAGCGTCGAAGGTGATATTGCGCTCGCACAAAGCTTGAGCCAACTCGCTCGCCAGCTTGATTTCGATTGGGAGGAACTGCTGGCCGAACGCATCGGCGATGTGGCCGCCCATCAAATTGGCCAAACCCTGCGCTGGGGTGCCGGTTTTCTGGGGGCCTTTGCCCGCAAAGCCTTAGACGATGGCCGGCGCTATCTGGTGTCGGAGCAGCCCATGCTGGTGGAGCGACAGGATTTCAATCGCTTTGGTAACGACGTCCATCAGCTACGCCAGGACTACGACAGACTCGAAGCAAGGGTGGCACGCTTACAGCAGCGAGCAGAAGACGCACCGCAATCTGCGACACCCCATGTCGCGCCAGCAGATTCAACACAGTCTTTGCCAGCAAAAAAAGCATCGCGAAAGGCTGTGGCGCAAGACAAGTCCAGCCAAAGCGCTCCACCTTCCTCCCCGACCCCGCCACAGGAGTAACCCGTGCAAGCCTTGCGTCGGTTGATCACCATTCTGAATGTTTTCGCCAAATACCGTCTCGATGCCTTACTGCCAACGCATGCACTGGCCTGGCCTTTGCGCTTGCTGATTCGGCTAATGCCATCGGCTTGGGCCGCTGGTGATCGCCCTGAAGATCCCTGGACGCGCTTACGCCTTGCCTGCGAAGAGCTGGGCCCGGTATTTATCAAATTTGGTCAGTTGCTTTCGACCCGACGCGACCTGCTGCCTGATGCAGCCGCCAACGATCTGGCCCGCTTGCAAGACCGGGTGCCGCCGTTCGATCCACAAATCGCGGTAAAAATCGTCGAGCACGAACTGAAAAAGCCCATCCTCAGCCTGTTTCTCGAATTCGACATTCAACCCCTGGCTTCGGCCAGTGTTGCACAAGTGCACACCGCCACCTTGTTTGATGGTCGCAAGGTGGTGGTAAAAATCCTGCGCCCGGATATTCGCCCCATCGTGCAACGGGATATGGCACTGTTGCGTTTAGGGGCTGGCTTGCTGGAGAAATTTATTCCGGAGACCCGCCGCTTGCATCCCTTGCAGGTGGTCAACGACTACGAACACATTCTGCTAGGCGAACTCGACCTCGGCCAGGAAGCGGCCAATGGCGCCCAGTTCCGCCGCAACTTCGAGCACTCGCCGCTTCTTTATGTCCCTGAAATTCATTGGGATTTAAGTACCCCCAACGTACTCACCATGGAACGCGTTTATGGAGTACCCGTCTCCGATGTGGCCGCCATGCAGGCCGCCGGTCTGGATCTGAAAACCCTCGCTGAAATTGGCGTGGAAATCTTTTTTACTCAGGTATTTCGCGACAATTTTTTTCATGCGGACATGCACCCGGGTAACGTACTGGTGTCTTTGGCCAACCCCGCGCAACCGCAATATTTGTCGCTTGATTGCGCCATTGTAGGCAGTCTGAGCAAAGAAGAACGCTTTCTGCTTGCCCGCCAGCTGATGGCCCTGCTCGACAAAGACTACGAACAAATGGCCCTGCTGCTGATCGAAGCCGGCTGGGTGCCCGCCCACACCCGTGTGCAAGCCTTCGAAAGCGCCTTACGCACCGTGCTGGAACCCATAGTCGAACGCCCGCTTTCAGAAGTGGAATTCGGCCCCATTCTTATGCGTCTGTTCCAGACGGCCCGCCGTTTTGAAATGCAAGCCCTCCCGCAGTTCGTGCTGCTGGAAAAAACCCTGATTCACGTGGAAGGCCTGGGCCGCACCCTCTACCCCGACCTCGATATCTGGACCATCGGCCGCCCCCTGCTGGAAAACTGGATACGCGAACAAATCGGCCCCGGCGCGCTTTGGCAAAGTTTCAAGCGCAATGCGCCCGCCCTGTTCGAACAAGTCCCCCACCTGCCCAAGCTGGCCTGGGATGCGCTCAACGAGATGCGCAAACTCAGCCATAACCAGCAAGCCCTTCTCGAACAAATCGAACATCGCCATATGAAGCAATTGCGTCAGGATCGCGTTTCCATCCTGCTTGGCAGCGGCGCCTTGATTGTGGCAGTGTTGTGGGCAATGAAGCCTGAGTTGATCCCGGCACTCAGCAATGTGCCCTGGCCCGCCTGGCTGATGGCCGCCATTGGGGCCGCCCTGGTCGGCAGCCGTGTGTTACCGCGCAATAATGACCGTTAACAACGGCCGTTATTAGCGGCCAAAAACAGATCCACGGGTAGAGTACACTTCTGCAGGTTTGAGGCGCACTCACCTGCAGAGAAGCAATTTACCAGCAGAACACTTATCTACTAGCTACTAGCAGAGATGCCGCCCCATGACAGACCCGCTGACAACAGACGTGCTGGCCACTCTCGATGAAATACTGGAAACCCGCAAAGGTGCCGCCCCCGATACCTCTTACGTGGCGAGCCTATATCACAAGGGCCTCAACAAAATTCTGCAGAAAGTCGGCGAAGAATGTGCCGAAACCCTGATCGCTGCCAAAGATGCCACCCCCTCCCACACCAAAGACGTTATCTATGAAACTGCAGATTTGTGGTTTCATAGCTTGGTGATGCTGCATCAACTGGGACTTAGTAGCGCGGATATCACTCAGGAGCTGGCGCGTCGCTTTAATCTGTCGGGCCTCACTGAAAAGGCCAACCGGACGCCATCATGAGCTGCATTTTTTGCGACATTGTCGCGGGTACCAAACCTTGCAAAAAAGTCTATGAAGACGAGCAGGTGTTTGCGTTTCATGACATTCATCCGGCCGCTCCGGTGCATGTCCTCATCGTGCCAAAAAAACACATTGCCACCCTGTTTGATGCAACGCCAGCAGATCAGGCCACACTGGGACAGCTAGTGCTGGCGCTACCTCACATCGCACGTGAGCTGGGGCTGGACACTGGCTTCAAAACGCATATCAATACCGGACGCGGCGGCGGGCAGGAAGTGTTTCATGTGCATTTTCATTTGCTGGGATACAAGCGCAGCTAAGACCACCTAAGCCCCCCCTTAGTGCACTCAAGCACTCCCAAGCGCACTCAAACAAAAGCGGCATCGCATCACTACGCTCGTTGCGGCCCACAGATAAACATGGGGCTGACCGGCACTTAGCGCGACTTTCAAGGTCCATGGATCTAGCAGCGCATGCTGCTGGACCACAAATCGCCTCTACGCCCACATCCATCATTCGCGCAATACGTGACGAAATTCCGTCCAGGAGGTCAGACAAGCGCTTTTAAACAGTAACATGATGTGGTGTATGATGTAGGGCTCAAGGTGCGCCGCATCTACCAATAATCATTACCTGTCACAGGACTAATACGATGCATTTCAGTCTTACCCAACTTCTCGTAATCCTGGTGATCGTGGTTTTGCTGTTTGGCACCAAGCGCCTCGGCAACATCGGCAACGATCTTGGCAACGCCATCAAAGGCTTCAAAAAGTCGATGAAGGATGAGAACGAAGAAGAAGCCAACAAGCAGCTGGCCCAAAAGGAACAGCCCCCCATCGATAGCACCGCGCAAGTCAAGAAAGAAGAAACGAAAGCCTAAGCCATGTTTGACATCGGCTTTCTCGAACTTGTAATGGTCGGCATCGTCGCACTTCTGGTGTTAGGACCGGAACGTTTGCCGCATGCTGCGCGCATGACAGGCGCTTTTCTCGGCCGTATGACACGCATGGTGCAATCGGTACGTGATGAAGTTGAGCGCGAAGTCAACATCCATGAGATGCAGCAACGCATCAAGAAACAGGTTGAGGAAGGCATGGTCGGCGACCTGCGCAAGGAACTCGCCGAAGCCCAGAAAGCCATTCAAGAAGGGTTTACTGCTGGCAGTACTGCCAAGACAGAAACTCCCACCGAGAACGCCGCGCCACCTGCGTTGACTGATTCGACGGCGCAGACTGATGCGCCGGCACTGATCGAAAGCGGTCAAACCAATGCCGTTACGCTCAATACCACTGTACCGATGGCAGCTGACCCGGCTATACCTGCGAGTCCAACACCTGTCGTTACCAAGGCCCCTTCATGACCAATTTGCCTAACCCAGATCAGGAGCAGGATGCTCCGATGCCATTGGTCGAGCATTTGATTGAGTTGCGCCAGCGTCTGTTAGTCGCTGTTTGTGCCATTTTGCTGATCTTTTTTGGACTGATTTACTTCGCCAACGATATCTACCTGATTGTGTCTAAGCCGATTCGCGACCAGCTCCCGCCGGGCACGTCGATGATCGTGACCAATGTGACCGACACTTTTTTCGCGCCCTTTAAACTGACGGCCGTAGTGGCCCTGTTTCTGGCAATGCCTGTGGTGCTGCACCAGGTCTGGAAATTCGTTTCCCCAGGGTTGTACAACCACGAGAAAAAGGTCGCCATTCCGATTTTGGTGAGCAGCATTGTGCTGTTCTACGCGGGAATCGCCTTTGCGCACTATTTGGTATTTCCCATGATCATGGCGTTTTTTGTAACGTCTGGCCCGGAAAGCATCGTGGTGACCCCCGACATCTCGCAATACCTGTCGATAGCATTAACGCTGTTTTTTGCTTTTGGTGCCGCGTTTGAAATTCCGGTGGCCATCGTGCTGCTGGTCTGGTCGGGAATCACCACACCCGCCGCACTCGCGGACAAGCGCCGCTATGTGATTGTGATCTGCTTTATCGTTGGCATGCTGCTGACCCCTCCTGACCCGCTCTCGCAGACCATGCTGGCGATCCCTATGTGTCTACTGTTTGAGCTGGGATTAGCTTTGTCCCGCTTGGTGGAAAAGAAACCTGATGCAGAGGAAAGCGAAAAACAACTGCCTGTGCCTTAAGTCTCGCCTGCCCCCATTTAGCGGCATAGGCAAATAAGCTCATTTGCCTATGCCGCAAAGCAAAACCCGCCAGTTTCCATTTTCTGTCATTGATAGTATCCTGACGCATCAGTCACACTGCTCGTTTGCGGGCTGTTACCAATGAGGAAATTGTTCTATGAATTTTGATTTTGAGACCGTCCGCCGCCTGAGCACTGGCGCAGTCCCCTTTGCTGAACGGGCTGGAGTTGACCTCGTAGAGTTTGAGCGTGGGCGGGTGAAAATGAAGATCCCGTTTCAGGGTAATCAGAACCATATTGGCATCATGTACGCCGGGGCTTTATTTACCGTTGCAGAGATCCCCGGAGGTGCGCTGTTCATGAGCGCCTTTGATATGAGCAAGTGCTACCCGATCCTGGCAGATCTCAGTATCAAGTTCGTAAAACCTGCCATGACCGATGTATTTGTTGAGGCACACTTGAGTGAGGAAGATATTGCGCGGGTAAATAACGAGCTGGAAAGCCAGGGTAAATCGAACTATGTGTTGGATCTGGAGCTGACGGACGCATCAGGCACTGTGGTGGCGACGACGCATGCCACTTATCAGGCGCGCTTACATAAGCGCTAAAGATCAATCCTTTGCAGCGGAGCGTGCAGTAGCGCGCTTCACTTCACGTCGCGCTCGATAGACATGCACACCGTAGACAACCACACCTATTCCAGCCACGCCGAGCAGTACATAGGTTTCGTAGCGCTTGATATCACCCATGGCGGCCTCTACGGCTTTACCAAAGAAATACCCGATACCGGCCATGACAATCGCCCAGATGATGGCCCCCAATGCGTTGAGAAACGCGAAACGCGGGAAAGCGATTTTACTGGTGCCCATGGCAAACGAGGCCACGTTGCGTATCCCATAGAAGAAACGAAAGGAGAGGATGGCGAGGGCATCATATTTTTCAATGTAGTGGTGCACTTTCGAAACGCGCAGCTGCCAGCCGGGGCGCTTTTCAAGAAACCGCTGGCCATAGCGCCGCCCGATGAAAAAGTAGAGTTGGTCACCAAGGAGAGTGCCTGCACAGCCAACGGCGATGACCCAATGCAACTGCAGAAACCCCGCTTGTGCTGCAAGCCCGCCAAGGATCTGGATGGTCTCACCCTCCAAGAAGGTGCCCACAAAAATTGCCAGGTAGCCAAACTCGCGAACCAGTTCCTCTAACGACACCCGAAACCTCTCAAGAATCAATCGCACCAAACGCCAGGTCAGCTGCCGGTGTTGTGCACCCGTCTGCGCGGGCGTTAAACGACGACGCACAGTGTATCGTCGATTGCTTTCTCTGTCGCCACCAAGACCACTTTGAGACCGTTCTTTTGGGGAATCGATAGGGGTTGGAGAGCGGGAGCAGTGCCGAGATGCTATTGAATTTGTTCGGATATTACCAGCGAAGCCCTTTCGTTTTCAGAAATGACAGGTATACTTTCGGGTTCTGGACGCCGGTGTAGCTCAGTTGGTAGAGCAGCGCATTCGTAATGCGAAGGTCGTAGGTTCGATTCCTATCTCCGGCACCAGTTAAATCAAGGGGTTAACGCCTCAACCTGCTCCCCTCAAAAATCAGAATAAGCACAGAATAAGCAGTGACCGCCATTACAAAATAGGTCACGAACAACAGCGTTTGCGGGCCTAATGACCGGAGCGCCGATATGCACAAAATGTGCATAAATTTGGGGCATATGGCAAAGGCTGCCAACGTGCAAGGTCAATATTTCTTTTAATCTAATCTGCCCCTCTACTTTTCAGACTAGGTGCGACAAGCTCAATCCGCGTTGGCATTGTGACTTCGTGCTCGATATGCGACGTGGATTTATCTAGCCCAAGCAATTTGGCCTTGGCCCATGTTGCAGCAATGGCTGCGGTTATTTGCCCGGTCGCCATTGCTTGCTCCCGCGCCTTTTCAAGTTCAAAAAGTAATGTATCAACGGTCGTTTTGTGGCGCAGGCAGGAATCATTTTGTAGCTCTGCAATCCTTGCCGTAATCTTGCCGTTGTCCAGTAACTCTTTTGCCTTTCGATTGACCGTTGTCATTTGCATTTCGTTCGCATCATAAGCTTGCCTGTAGGCTTCGCTGGCGTTTCCTGTTTCGATATAGGCCATGCAAAAGTTTTCTTGCTTGGGGGTCATGTGCTGAACTCCGTGAGTGAATTCTGTTGATTGTATATTTCCCGCAACGCTGCCCCTTCGCTACATACGCCACTGGCTTTGCACCTCTGGCAGGTGAACCAATGGCTGTGTAAGGCGTCCCTCGTTACGATCCACGATTGTGGCTTGATGTAGGCAGTAGGCACCGTCCGATATCCGTTCGTTCCCATGGGTGCATCCTTACTTGCTGGCGGTTCTGGTGGCAGTTCAGGCAGCCCGTCAACGAGGTTGGCACCGTGCACCGATACAAGCGCATCGTGATAGGCCAGCCAAAGCTCGCCATGGATTTCGCAGCTCGCCGTCGCTGCCCAGCTCAGAGAACAGGTAGGGCAGGTGTCCTTGTGTGCGAAATAGGCGGCGCGGGTTGCGTCCAGGTTGGGGGCTGGTGGCTTTCCATCATGCGCCGCCAGTTCGGCTAGGATTTCTGCTTTATGCTGGCGGATAAAGTCTCGGTCCTTTTCGGTAATCTGGCTGGCGGGGGTGACGAAAAGCATGCCACCCTCCATCCGAAGCAAAAAGCCCAAATCGGTCAAGTGTTGAACGGCGCCCATTAGAACTCCTCCTCATCCTTTCCACTTTCCGCTATCCCTGATCTATCCGCTATTCCGCTATCATCTAGGAATGGCGCGGCCTGCACGATAGCGGCAAGATTTTCGCTTCCGCTATTTCGGTTTTTATCCGCTATCCCGCTATTAGGTTCTGTTAATTGGTTGTTGTCGTCGGAATAGCGGATAGCGCTAGATAGCGGATTTGCTTTTTCATCCGCTACCTTGGAGCCTGCGCCACCACCGATTTCTAGCGGATAGCGGATATTTTTTGGGGGTGGCGGGTTTGAAGGTGCAGAGGTAAGGTATCTCTGAAAGGCGTCAATAAACTGCTCAAGCTCAAAGCCCTTTTTGGTTGCCTTATACCCGGCGTACAGATTCTTGCTTGCAATGCCATACTCACCAAGCCGTTTACCTAGTTGGCGTGGTTTTATCGGGAAACCTTTGTTGTATGTGGACCAATGGCATTCCTCGTCAGCACACAAAGCCTCGATCAGGTCTTCGGTGTAAATCCTGTTTATTTCCCGGTCATCGAATATCGCCTTGATGTCCGCCAGTAGTTCAGCCGAAAGAGAAAGCGCTTCGTTTTCTACCCCCGATATTTTCAGTGCCGCATCCCTTGCCTGTTTCGGCCATTCACCACCGGCATAGTCAGCGATGGCGAGTAGGGGTTCCCAGTTGTCTTGCGCGCGGTCGTTTAGGGCTTCAGGGAGGTATGGTCTAGCCCTTTCGATGGCGCTGCCTGCATCGTCCGCGAAACGTGCCAACTTTGATGCCAAGACCCCGAACAGTCCATGCTCAGCGTGGCGCAGCCGCTCGACCTTTTCACCGGGTAGCTTACGCCTCAATTCCAGCACGACAGCTCTATCCATGATGGTTTCCGCCAAGGTGCCTATTCCGCTGATCGCCTTCGCTGCAAAGGTGCCAAATTTTTTGGGTTCATGATCGTCACCAACATTACGAATGACAAAGGCAATCTCGCGGGAATGGCCGGAATTGATCACGCCACGCAATTCCTCATTTTCTTTAAAAAAGGTGTCTGCTTCGTCGATCAGCAACGTGGGGGAATAAGCCTCGATCACTCGAAACATTGCGGAGGGCGAGATATTAGAAGCCACCAACGGGCGGCGAGAAAGTCTTCCTATCAGCGTCAACAACTGAGATTTTCCGCAACGCTTCTCGGGTGCGGTAATCACGGCCAGCGGCGCAACTTGGACATGATCAATAACCCACGTGAATGCGCACCAAAGGGCCGCCGTGATCTCTGTTTCTGGTTCGCACACAATAAAGCGTTTGACCGTGTGGCGTATCTCAGTCAACAATTCTTCGGTATTTACTGCTTCCGGCCAAGGCTCCACCAAAGGAAAAAGCGTAGCCGGTCCTTTGTCCTTCGCTGCTTCGCGGTGAACGGAAAAAACGGCTTTATCCAATGCTCCGACACGCACACCAAGGCGTTGCGCTTCTTTCTCACGCACCTGCTCATATTCCAGTGGGTCAAGGGCTGCAAGTCGATTTGCTGCCGCCTGTGGCGTCTCTTTTCCGATTGGTTCGATTGCTTCGGGATTTTCTTCTTCTACCTGCTTCATAACGTCTTTATTAGGCTGCGCTGTCACGTGTCACCTCTGCAAACTGATTGCGGACGGCATCCAAACCATAAAGTGCAGCGTAATCATTCCAGTCTGTGGGATTGCCAGGGGCATCCTTGAAAGTCGGCACCAGTACGCGTCCATTCACCACGCTGGCGGCAATCTGGGCTTTCTCAATGCCGATATTCACCGGAGAATAGGCATCATTGTCGGCGGCAATCACAAAGGCCGCTTTCGGTAGTCGTGTGCGCAGCGTAAAAGCCACATCCTCAAGGTTCCCCGCGTCGAAGGCGACCACTGTAGGAATGCCGGTGGCCATGAATATGCTTACTGCCGTCGCGTAGCCCTCTGCGATCACAACCCGGTCAACCGGTTTTCCGATGATGTGGAAAAGGCCCTTTTTCCGGCCACCGGAAAGAAATCGCTTATTGCCGTGCGAATCGATGAATTGTAGGCTCCAGATTCTCCCCAGCGCATCGCGCAAGGGCACCACCACGCAGCCACGATGCAGGCGCAAAACAAAGGCCCTGACGTCCTTTCTCACAAGGTAAGGGTGATTGTCCGTGGCGGGTGTAGATGCCTGCCAAATGTCGCATGCCTTACTGGCGGCTTGATCGTGGCGTTTTCGTTCTTCTTCAATCCTTTGCTTACGCATAACAGCCAGTCGTGCGCGGTACCGTTCCTCTTCTCGCTGGTTTAACGAGCGGCCTAAGTCGGCGCGCCACGTCTGCTTGAACCCGGTTTTCCAATTGCCTACACAACCGGCTGGTATGCCATCACCATGAAGGATGTAGTATCCGGCGTCGTCCCGTTTCCTGCCGTTCACCGAAAAGCGATGAATAGCCCCATCATCGATAATGCAGTCAGGCGGGATCATTCCCGTCGACTGAATAAATGCAGAAAATGCCGCTTTGAAGTCACGCATTGATCAACCCTAGCCGCCGAATCAGCGACGCAGCCGCAAGCCAAGATATCCGCTCATGGCTCACAACAAACATGATGCAGTGCTTTGTTGGTGCGCCAGCTTTCAGGTTAGAATCGGTGCGCGGTGTTTTGTTTTGTAAGGGCTGGGGGGTTTGCGCACTCTGGCCCTTTTCGTTTGTATCGATCATGACGGCTTGCCTCTCCGCAAT
Organism: uncultured Moraxellaceae bacterium; assembly: GCA_964473645.1. Classification (GTDB taxonomy): domain Bacteria; phylum Pseudomonadota; class Gammaproteobacteria; order Pseudomonadales; family Ketobacteraceae; genus HdN1. The sequence goes on along the minus strand of CAYYPW010000016.1, from coordinate 37,718 downwards.
GACATACCGTGAGCCCGGCAATATTGCCCAACGCTTGGGACTCTGTTCATGGCAATCATTGCAATTGCTCCCGGATTCCACGCAGCCCCTCAAAGTTTTCTAGATCGCGGCTTTTTGTTGTGACTGCATTCAGAATCTCGGCAACGAATTCCATCAAGGCAAATTCAGTAAATTCGTAAGTCAGTCGGTGCGAATCAGGAAGGGCGAGTCTTTCCGCAAGCGCGATAATTTCCTCTCTGGTGAGTGATTTCATTGTGCACCGCCTTCGACGGCTTCGCTCGTATTTGAGCGAGGGGGACTGAGCTTTTTATTAGCCCAGGCCAATAGGTCTTCAGGCGTGTAAAGCGTTCGATTTCCAAATTGACGGTAACGGGGGCCACCGCCTCTGCATGCGAGCTTCTGTAGCTGGCCTTTTGCACACGGAAAGCCGTGGGACTTCAAGAAATCAGAAGCTTCGGAACGAGATAAATAAGTTGGCTGTGTCATTGCTTGTCCTCCAATGTGATGACAAGGCAATTATTCGGCCAGCAAGCGCAATCACGCCAGGAACGAAACGTTCAATTTTTTTAAAGATTATTCCTGGTGAAAGATTAAATCCCAATCAGCGCCATGACCTTGACGCAATTTACTGACTAGCACGGCATCCACATTGGGTTTAATATCAGGGAAAAGCGCTTCAACAATCTCTGCCAAAAGCTCATGGCATTTTCCGTCAAAACACAAATCAAAGTAGCCACCCCCCATATCTCTGATGAAAAAAGTACGCCTTGCACTCGGCATGCTGGGTTTACCAAACTTTCGAGGAGGGAGATTTGGCGTAGACGGAAAAGAAGATGAGGAAGGGAATTTAGCAACCACGTTTAGCACATCACGAAAAGCAGGAATTTTCTCATTTTCTTTCGTCGTGATATGTGTCCCATTTGCCAAGAAGGCAAGCTCTCTAAGTCGATAATCAGGCCCAACCCATGGCCCAAGCTTATCCAGCAGGTTTACAAGTTCTTTAGCTTTTTTGGTGATCTCTTTTTGCCTTTTATTAATTTCTTTCGGAGTCATACACGGCAGTAGCATTGCCACTTTGTAAGCATCTGATGCAGCACCAACCAACCTGCAATACGCGTGCTCCTCCCAGTCATACCCGCAATTTTCAGAAGATTCTCCAACAGCCCTATCGAATGCAGTTCTAGCCATTTTTTGCCGTTTATCTTGGCGACACACATCTAAAAAATTATTTTTAATCGTTTGAGCATTTCGCCCCATGAGAAGCTCGTGCATTGCCCATAGCCTAGCTTTTAGAGAATTTGCCTCAAATTTCGAAAGGCTATCTGCCTCTTCATGCAAGCGCGCTGAGTAGTGCTCAAACGTGCATTTGAGTGGCTTAGGTGCGTCTTGGGCAAGTGACAACTCAGTAAAATCAGCGTCGTGAAATGAGTTTGATTTTTTAATTTTTTCCGTCACTTTACGGGATATTTTTTTCATACGGTCAAAACCTACTGCTTTTTCAACGGCAAAACAGGATTTGCAGGCCGACCCTCTAACGCTGCTGATATTCCAGCCGTATGGCGCTCCACCAATGCAACCTTGGCATCCTGTGCAAAATGGAGATAACGCGCAGTCGTGCTTAATTGACGATGCCCGAGCGTTGCCATTAACTCCGCAGCTTGGGCACCTTGAACTGCCATCATTGAAGCAAGCGAGTGCCGGAGGCCATGCAACCCAATATCAGCAGGTAACCCCGCCTCTTTTCGGATTGCCCGCCAAGGTTTCGATAGATCAATAGGCCCCACCCCAGACGCCGGTTGGAAAACGTAATCGTCTGGTTGGCCCGTCGGAATGCGCGCAATGATGGCTTGCGCTGCGGCAGGTAAAGCTATTTCTCGGGGTTTGCCCGTTTTGCGGCCAGTCTTATGGCTGGTACGCGGCAGGACAATTACCCCACGTTTTAAATCGACATGAGACCAGCGCAAATTCGACACTTCACCACGCCGGGCTCCGGTGAGGGCAAGTACACGAACGGCGTCCGCCACTTGGGGACGCAATCGCAACTCACGCTGCATCTTGTCCAGGGTATCGAATAGGGCTCTATACTGGTCAACGCTCTCCAAAATGGTGTCACGGCTTTCGTCGTTTCCAATTTCCACACCCATTGCCGGGTTACTGGTGAGGTAACCTTCCTTTATTGCCCAGCTAAGCGCTGACCGAAGAAGGCGGATAGACATGCGCGCCGCGCCCTCCCCACCCCTAACGATTGACCGACCACGAAAGCCAGTCTTGGTATCTCTTGCAGTCTTACCGTCACGAATGTCGGCAAATGCCCTCCGGACTTGTTCGGGCCGAAGCTGGTCAGCAATTACACGACCGATCAGTGGCTTTAAATGACCATTTAGCCTGCCCTTATCCGATACCTGAGTACTCGCCGCTTTCTCGGCAAACTTGGCTGACTCACGATATTTGTCCAGCAGCTCCCCCAGCGTGAGCGCGTCACGCCTATCTTGCTTGTGTCCTACTGGGTCGAGGTTAACGCCAGTGATGATTTCCGCCGCCAGCGTTTTTGCTTTGTCCCGCGCCTGATCCGGGGTGTACTTACCGTGCTTCCCAATGGTGAAACGCCGTGTCTTACCTTCAGGTGTTCGATACTGGAAGGCATAGGACTTGGCACCATTTGGATATACCAACAGGCAAAAACCTTTGATTTCATCATCCCAGACAAAATAAAGGGCCTCCTTCGGTAAGCATTTATCGACTTCACGCTTGGATATGTTTGCCATAAACCTGCCAACGGCGCGGCTTAGCGCCCCATTTAGAATAAGCACAGAATAAGCAGGCGGAGGTTAGAAAGGGTAAAGGAAGGCATGACCTTCGCACTGCAAAGTAACTGGTAAGCTCGCATGGATGCTGGAAAAAGTAAAGGAAGGAAATTTTCAGTAAGCAACAGTAAGAAGGGGTAAATGTAAGGTTTCTGCATTCGTAATGCGAAGGTCGTAGGTTCGATTCCTATCTCCGGCACCAGTTAAATCAAAGACTTAGCGTTAATCGCAACTCGCCTCAAAATTCTGCGCCACCACCACGCCACCAAACAAAAAATCTACCGCTGCATAACTTTTTCATTGGCACTTTTGGTTTTTGAGCATACTTTAAAGTAACTTAATTGCCCCTCTGCATGAGGTTAAAATGCAGTGGCAAACCCTGGTGCTACCAATGGCCACCAAACCCCAGCGTGCTGTTAGACTGTTGACGGTTTAAGACTATTTTAGAGCCTCAATCCGAGCACCAAACCATAAACGCTGAACCCTGGGTCACCGCGAACGTAGTCGCTAAGAATCCGGGCGTCGTAAAAGGCAGCGTCTACCGCTGGCGGGAGCGAAAAGACCTACCTGCGCACAAGATTGGGCAGACGAAAAGAACCGCAGCTTGTAGGCAAATCCCGATCAACTAACCCTCAAGCAATGCTGATATTATCTGCTAAACGTGCAGGGAGCCCCCTGCCCAACGCTTGCTCTGGCCGCGAAAACCATGGATAAGAAGCACTTCAGCGAACGGGATATCTGCTCCAAGTTCATAACGCCCGCTGTCACTGCTGCCGGCTGGGATCTTCACACCCAGATCCGTGAAGAGGTCACATTCACGAAAGGCCGCATCATCGTTCGCGGCAAGATCCACACGCGAGGCGAGCAAAAGCGCGCCGACTATGTCCTCTATTACAAACCCAACATCCCCATCGCCGTCATTGAGGCTAAAGACAACAGCCACAGTGTCGGTGCTGGTATGCAGCAAGCCCTCGGCTACGCCGAAGCGTTGGGCGTGCCGTTCGTGTTCAGTTCCAACGGCGATGCTTTTCTGATGCACGATGCGACCGGCCAATCAGGCAAGGTCGAGCAGCAGATCGGGCTTGATGCCTTTCCTGGCCCCCAACAACTGTGGGCGTGGTATTGCGCGCACAAAGGCCTGGCCACACAGCAAGCGCGTGAAACGGTCGAGATGCCATACTACGATGACGGCTCGGGTCGCGCTCCCCGTTACTACCAGGCCAACGCGATCAACCGCACCGTCGAGGCGGTAGCACGTGGTCAAAATCGCATTCTGCTGGTGATGGCAACCGGTACTGGCAAAACCTACACCGCCTTCCAGATCATCTGGCGGTTATGGAAGGCTGGCATCAAAAAACGCATCCTGTTTCTGGCCGACCGCAACATCCTCGTGGATCAGACCAAAACCAACGACTTCAAGCCGTTTGGCCCGGCCATGACCAAAATCAGCAAGCGCCAGATCGACAAAAGCTACGAGATCTACCTGTCGCTCTACCAAGCCGTGAGCGGCAACGAAGAAGAGAAAAACATCTACAAACAGTTTTCCCCCGATTTTTTTGATCTAGTGGTTATCGACGAGTGCCACCGTGGCAGCGCGGCAGAGGATTCCGCCTGGCGTGACATTCTCGATTATTTCTCAGCAGCCACCCATGTCGGGTTGACCGCAACCCCCAAAGAAACCAAGGATGTTTCGAGCATTCATTACTTCGGCGAGCCCGTGTACAGCTACTCCCTCAAGCAAGGCATCGAAGATGGCTTTCTCGCTCCGTACAAAGTTGTGCGCATTGATATCGACAAAGACCTGCAAGGCTGGCGCCCAAAAAAAGGCCAGACTGACAAGCACGGTAATCTGATCGAAGATCGCATCTATAACCAAAGCGACATGGATCGCACACTGGTGCTCGAAAAGCGCACCGAGCTGGTAGCCAAAAAAATAACGGAGTTTCTGCAGGCCACCGACCCTTACGCCAAAACTATTGTATTTTGCGACGATATTGATCACGCCGAACGCATGCGCCAGGCGCTGGTCAACCTCAATCCCGAGCGGGTGAAAGAAAGCCGCAAATACGTCATGCGCATCACCGGCGATGACAACGAGGGCAAGGCCGAGCTCGACAACTTCATCAACCCCGAAGAGCGCTACCCGGTCATTGCCACCACATCAAAACTCATGACCACCGGCGTCGATGCGCAAACCTGCAAACTCGTTGTGCTCGACCAGCACATCAAGTCGATGACCGAGTTCAAACAGATCATCGGGCGCGGTACGCGTATCAATGAAGATTTCGGCAAATACTGGTTCACCATCATGGATTTCAAGAAAGCCACCGAGCTTTTTGCCGATCCCGCGTTTGATGGCGAACCGGTAGTGATTTTCAACCCCGACGACAAGCAGTCACCGGTACCGCCTGACGATCTGGTCGACCCGGACGGCGCTTTCGACCCCATAGATGGCGCTGATGGACGCGTAGATGACGACGATTTTGGCGAAGCGGGAGACGATAACGGTGACACCAAGGGCCGTGGCCGGGTGAAATACGTCATCGACAACGTGCCGGTGTATGTGATCGCCGAGCGTGTGCAGTATTACGGCCCCGATGGAAAGCTCATCACCGAATCTTTAAAAGACTACACCCGCCGCACCGTACGCAAGGATTACACCAGCGTCGATGCGTTTTTGAAACGCTGGAACAGCGAGCAGCGCAAAGCAGCCGTTATCAAGGAACTCGAACAACACGGCGTCTTGCTCGAACCCCTGGCTGAAGAAGTCGGCAAAGACCTCGACCCCTTTGATCTCATTTGCCACGTCGCTTTCGACCAACCGCCGCTCACCCGTCGCGAACGCGCCAACAACGTTAAAAAACGCAACTACTTTGCCAAATACGGCGAACAAGCCCGGCAAGTGCTCGAAGCCCTGCTCAGCAAATACGAAGACGTAGGCGTGGAGCCGATCGAAGATATCAAAATCCTCACGCTCGACCCGTTCAAAAGCATGGGCTCGGCCCCGGAGCTGGTATCAGCATTTGGCGGCAAGCCCGGCTACCTGAAAGCCGTCAGCGAATTGGAACAGCAACTCTATCAGCCTTCAGAAGGTCAGCGTTGATACATGCCTGATTACCAGCCACCGTTTCAGATTACGGATCGCGTGATCAACGCCGTTGCCGCAATCAGCGAATTGCTGGGGCAGTGGTCGGCTGCGGCAAGATCGCCATTAACGCCCACCCTGCGGCGCGGCAATCGCATTCGCACCATACAGGCCTCGTTGGCGATCGAGCACAACACGCTCTCAGTCGAACAAGTCACCGCAGTGCTCGAAGGTAAGCGCGTGCTGGGCCTGCCGCGTGAAATCCAGGAGGTGCGCAACGCCTTTGCAACGTACGATGAGTTGGAGCGTTACGATCCCTGCAGCCTCGATGATTTGCTGCACGCGCATCGCCTGCTCATGCACGGGCTCATCGACGACGCTGGCGCTTTACGCAGTGGTGGCGTGGGTATTTACCGCGAACAGCAGCTGGTGCACATGGCGCCGCCCGCCAGTCAGCTGCACCGACTCATGACATCGTTGCTGCATTGGCTACAACACACCGATGCCCACCCCCTGGTGGCAAGTTGCGTATTTCATTACGAGTTCGAGTTCATTCACCCCTTCAGCGACGGTAATGGCCGCATGGGTCGTCTGTGGCAGACCCTCATTCTCTCGCGCTGGCGACCCGTCATGAGCTACGTGCCGGTGGAGACTGTGATACACCAACAGCAAGATCACTATTACGAGGCGCTTGCCCAAAGTGACCGCGCCAGCGATGCGACGCCGTTTCTCGAGTTCATGCTGCAAGCCTTGCATACCGCGTTGCTGACCCTGCATCATGACGCAAGCAGCGACCCAGTAAGCGACTCAGTAAGCGATCAAGTAGAACGCCTACTGCGCAGCTTGGCGCAAGCAAAAGGCAAGCCAAATAAGGGGCTTACCAGCGAAGCACTGATGCAAGCCCTGGGGCTCAAGCACAAACCCACGTTCCGCAAGAATTATCTGGTACCCGCCATGGCCAAGGGGTGGGTCGTCATGACCGATCCTGACAGCCCGAATAGCCCGCAGCAGCGCTATCGGTTGGCTGAGGCAGGCCGACGCTGGGTTGAAAACAGCAAGAATAAATGATCAAGGAATACCCGCAGTATGAGCATCACCACCACCATCAAATCAATTCAGGACATCATGCGCAAGGACGTCGGCGTCGACGGCGACGCCCAGCGCCTCAGCCAGCTCGTCTGGATACTGTTTTTGAAAATCTTTGATGAACGCGAAAGCGAATGGGAACTGCTCGACGACGACTACAAATCGCCACTGCCCAAATACCTGCGCTGGCGCAACTGGGCGGCCGACCCCGAGGGCATGACCGGCTCCGAGCTCAAGAATTTTATCGACAACACGCTCTTTCCCAAATTGCAGGAGCTGCCGGCCAAGGGCGGCGACCAGCGTGCTTATGTGATACGCAATGTCTTTCAGGACGCGTACAACTACATGAAGTCGGGCCAGTTGATACGCCAGGTGATCAACAAGATCGAAGAAGGCGTGCATTTCAACAAAGCCAAAGAGCGGCATTTGTTTGGCGACATGTACGAGCAATTGCTGCGGGATTTACAGGCCGCAGGCAACGCCGGGGAATTTTATACGCCCCGTGCCGTAACCGAATTCATGGTGCGCATGGTCAACCCGCGCCTGGGCGAAAAAATCATGGACCCGGCCTGCGGCACCGGCGGCTTTCTCACCTGCGCCATCGAGCATGTGCGCAAAAAAGACGTAAAAACCGTCGACGATGAGCAACAACTGCAAAGCGGTATTTTCGGTATCGAGAAAAAGCCGCTGCCGCACCTGCTCTGCACCACCAACATGATCCTGCACGGCATCGACGTGCCCAGCAATATCAAACACGACAACAGCCTGTCGCGCCCACTGATCAGCTGGGGGCCGGGTGAACGCGTGAATGTCGTCGTCACCAACCCGCCCTTTGGTGGCATGGAGGAGGACGGCATCGAAACCAACTTCCCCGCGGCGTTCCGCACCCGTGAAACAGCGGATTTGTTTTTGGTGCTGATCATGCAACTGCTCAAGCCCGGTGGCCGTGCAGCCGTGGTGTTACCCGATGGCTTTCTGTTTGGCGAAGGCATTAAAACCCGCATCAAAGAGAAACTGCTGCAAGACTGCAACCTCCACACCATTGTACGCCTGCCCAATAGCGTGTTTGCGCCGTATACCGGCATCAAGACCAATTTGCTGTTTTTCACCAAGGGCACGCCGACCAAACATATCTGGTTTTATGAGCACACCTTGCCGCCGGGCGTGAAGGCCTACAACAAGACCAAGCCCATGCGCGTCGAAGAATTCGCCACGCTGGAGCAGTGGTGGGGCACCGAGAAAAGCGGCTTTAAAAAGCGCGAAGAGAATGAATATGCCTGGAAAGTGAGTCTGCAAGACATTCAGGCCCGCAATTACAACCTCGATTGCAAAAACCCGCATGTGGGTGAGCAGGAGAGCCACGACCCCGAGGCACTGCTGGCGCAGTATCAGCAGGTGCAGGCAGAGATGGCGACGCTGCGGGCACAGTTGAAAGGGATACTGGATGAGGCGTTGGGCGGGGGGTGAGTGCTCGGCTCTTTGTGGTAGCGATAGAAAGCTATTCCGGGACTATCGCCCGACCTGTGCGACACGAGGTTTACTGGGCTTTTTGATGAATTGATGCAGTGCGCCATGCCTGAATGGTGCACAAAAAGGATAAGTGATGAGTGACGTGCAAGGTTTGCTGACAGAGCACCTGGATATCTGGACAACCGCCGAGTCGGGTAAAAAATCCGGACGCGGGCGCAGTTCGGGTAACGGCGAGACTGTGTATGGCGTGAAGAAATTGCGGGAGCTGATTCTGGAGCTGGCGGTGCGGGGGAAGCTGGTGCCGCAAGATCCAAAGGATGAGCCAGCGAGCGTGCTGGTGAAGCGGATTCAGGAAGAGAAGACGAAATCGGTAGCCAGCAGGAGATTAAAAAGAACGAAGCCGTCACCAGTATTTGGCGACAACATACAGCCTTTTGAATTACCAAAAGGATGGGAGTGGGTAAGATTTCCCGATATTGGCGAATTTGGACGAGGCAAGTCAAAACATCGCCCTAGGAACGATCCACACTTGTTTAATCCAGGATTATATCCTTTGGTTCAAACGGGCGAAGTTGCCAGAGCAGGTAGCTACATTAAAGAGTACCACTCCAAGTATAGCAGGGCTGGATTGGCCCAGAGTAAGATGTGGCCAAAGGGGACGCTTTGCATAACAATCGCGGCGAATATTGCAGACTCAGCGTTATTAGGCTTTGAAGCGTGCTTTCCAGATAGCGTAGTCGGTTTTGTACCGACCAAGCCTATAGAGACCGCCGAGTACTTTCTCTATTTCATGAAAACTGCTCGCGAAAGCCTTTTACGATTTGCTCCGGCAACAGCACAAAAAAATATTAATCTTGAAATATTGGAATCGGTTTTGATTCCACTCCCACCCCTCGCCGAACAAAACCGCATCGTCGCCAAAGTCGACGAACTCATGGCCCTCTGCGACCAACTGGAAGCCCAGCACAACAACGCCGCCGACGCCCACGAAAAACTCGTCACCCACCTGCTCGGCACGCTCACCCAGTCGCAGGACGCCGCCGATTTCAACGCCAACTGGCAACGCATCGCCGAACACTTCGACACCCTGTTCACCACCGAACACAGCATCGACACCCTCAAGCAAACCCTGCTGCAACTCGCCGTCATGGGCAAACTCGTCCCCCAAGACCCCAACGACGAACCCGCCAGCGAACTGCTCAAACGCATTCAGGCTGAAAAAGCCAAATTGATCGCCGAGGGCAAGATCAAAAAAGAAAAGCCGCTGCCACCGATTTCGGATGAGGAAAAGCCGTTCGCGTTGCCGGTGGGGTGGGAGTGGGCGAGAATGCAAACCATAATTGATGTACGGGATGGCACGCATGATTCTCCTAAATACGTAGAGGGAGATAACACCTATCCACTGGTAACAAGCAAAGACTTCCAAGATGGAGAAATCGATTTTAATGGAGCAAAGCGAATTTCCGAGTCCGATTATCTTGAAATTTCAAAGCGATCACTCGTCGAAGAAGACGATATCCTTTTTTCAATGATAGGGGGCAACATTGGGAACCAAGTAATGGTTAAGGTGAAAACGCACTTTGCAATTAAAAATGTGGCGCTTTTCAAATACTACAACAAAGAAATGACTTTTCCTCTATTTATGAAAATAAAAACGGAAGAGCTAGCTGGAATCTTGCAACTTAATGCTGTCGGTGGAGCGCAGCCTTTTGTCTCTCTTGGAATGTTGCGATCTATTGTAATTGCACTGCCTCCTGTAAAAGAACAGAAGCGAATTGTTAACAAGGTGAGCGAACTTAAGCTTCTCTGCGACCATCTAAAATCCCGCATCATCGACAGCACTCAACTCAAACAAAAACTCGCCGATGCTCTCGTCGAGCAGGCATTGCATTAATCGCATGCTGTTATAAAAAACGAAAACACATGAATCTGAATGCCAGACATGTCCACCTTTAACACCGACAAAAAAACCTGAAATACCTGCTGAAAGACATCATGGCAGGCGTAATAAAGAGTCCCGATGTTAGGCTCCGTCAAAGGATAAAATGACCAGCCGACGAAGATAAAACCAAACTGCGCAACTTAAAATGCACTAAAAAAGCGTAGAAAAGTATTAACCAAAAAGCGACAGGACACAGCAATACATGGCAACGGAAGCACCGGTAGAGGGTTTGATATTCGATCTGGAGGTGGTCCCAGGGTATGACGCCAAACCCGATGTCATCACCATGGTCGGCGCCTTGCGCCCCGATACCGGCGCCGAGTTCGAAGCAAAAATTCAATCCAATCTGCAGGCGATTCTTAGCAAGCTCGACACTTTGAGTGCCGGTGCCCGGTTTGTCCTCGGGCACAACATCATCAATCACGACTTGCCTCTATTGCGCAAGGTGTCACCCAACCTGCGTCTACATGCATTGCCGGTCATAGACACGTTGCGACTGTCACCGCTGGCATTCCCACAAAACCCCTATCATCGCCTGATCAAAGACTACAAGCTGATCCGCCATAGCCTGAACTCCCCTCTGTCGGATTGCCGTTCCACGCTCACCCTGTATACCGACCAAAAGCAGGCCTTTTCTTTATTGGACCAGCAAAGCCCGGCTGAACTGCTGTGTTACCAAGCCTTGCTGGCGCCCACCGACACCGATGAACTCAGCCCGTTTTTCTCGGCGCTGACCGGTCGCCGCACGGTGGCGCTGGCAGAGGCACACAAACTGATTCCGGCCATTTTGGCGGAGCAAGATGCCACGCTGGGCCGCGATCTCAAGGTGTGCCGTACTCGACTTGAACGATTGCTGACGGTCGATCTGTACGACCCCACCCTGCACTGGCCGTTGGCCTATACGCTTGCATGGCTCCGCGTATCTGGTGGCAACTCGGTGATTCCGCCGTGGGTATGGCATCAGTTCCCGGCGGTCAATCACCTCGTCAAGGAGCTGCGTGATCTGCCGTGCGGACAGCCCAGTTGTCGTTACTGCGCCACCGTCCATGATCCACGCAATGAGTTGCGGCGTTATTTTGCCGGCTTTGACGATTTCCGTTACGAAAAGCCCGGCAAGAGTCTTCAGCACGACATAGTGCTCGCCGGCATGCGCGGTGAGAACGTGCTGGCGGTGCTGGCAACCGGCGGTGGCAAGTCGATTTGCTATCAGTTACCGGCGCTAAACCGCTTTCATCGCAACGGCAGCTTGACCATTATCATCTCGCCACTGCAATCGCTGATGAAAGATCAGGTCGATGGCATGTTGCAGCGCAATATTCAATGCGCGGCCACCATGAATGGTCTGCTGAGTATGCCGGAGCGAGCCGACGTGCTCGAAAAGGTGCAAATGGGCGATATCGGTATTCTATTGGTTTCGCCTGAGCAGTTCCGCAATAACGCCTTTTGTCAGGCGATCAAGCAACGCCAGATCGGCGCGTGGATTTTTGATGAGGCGCATTGTCTCTCAAAATGGGGCAGTGATTTCCGCCCTGACTATTTGTACGTTTCCCGCTTTATCCAGGAATACAGTATCGATAGGCCACTTGCCCCCATAGGCTGCTTTACGGCAACCGCCAAGAAAGAAGTGCTGGCCGATATCGAAGATCATTTCAAGGCCGCATTGGGCATTACCTTCAGCTCATTTCTGGGTTCACCCGAGCGCACGAATCTCGATTTTGAGGTGTACCCATGCAAGCAGGCCGAAAAGGCCATGCGTACGCATGCGCTGTTGAAATCGCATCTACAAGAGCACTCAGGCGGTGCCGTGGTTTTTGTTGCGAGCCGCAAACACGCTGAAAAACTCGCAGAATTTCTAACCACGCAGAGCTGGCGTTGCAAACACTTTCATGCCGGTCTGCAGCCCCATGAAAAAAAGGATATTCAGGACGATTTCAAGGCGGGCCACCTGCAGGTCATTGTGGCCACAAATGCGTTCGGCATGGGGGTTGATAAATCCGATATTCGTTTGGTGGTGCACGCCGATATTCCTGGCTCTCTCGAAAATTATTTGCAGGAAGCGGGGCGTGCCGGGCGGGATCAGCAGAATGCCCGTTGCGTGTTGCTCTATGATCCCCATGACATTGAAACGCAGTTTGGGCTGGTGGAACGCTCCAAACTATCGTTGAATGACATTCAGCAAATCCTGCGTAAACTGCGACACGAAAGCGCGCAACGAAAAGGTGCGGAGCTCATCATCACGGCTGGCGAAATCCTCATTGATGAAGAGGTCGAAACCAGTTTCGATGCCAGCGAACAAGATGCCGAAACCAAGGTGGCGACTGCGGTAGCCTGGCTGGAGCGAGGTAATTATGTGGTGCGCGAGCAAAACAAGACCCGCATATTTCCCGCCAAGCTCAAGATCAAGAAAGAGGAGATCGAGTCCCGGCTGCAAGAGGCCAAACTGTCGGTCAGACGCACTCAGGAATACCGCGCCATCCTGACCTGTATCGCCGATGCACGCCCCGATAAGCCCATCAATACCGACGAATTGATGCGCTTCACCAGCTGGACACATGAGGAAGTCGGTGCGGCACTCAAGCAAATGGAAGAGCTGGGTCTGTTGAGTAACGACGCTCAACTGACGCTGTACGTGCGCCATGGGGTGACGGGTGCCGCAACCCAACGATTGGCACAAACGCAAAAACTTGAAAAAGCCCTATTTAACGTGCTCCATGAGCAGGCCCCCGATGCTGAATCGGGCCACTGGCAAGATTTGAATCTCACGCTGCTGGCGACGCGGTTAAAAGAAGAGACAACGTTTAACGACTTGCTGCCCTTTCATGTGCAAAGGCTGTTGCGAACACTGGCCACAGGCAATGATGGCGAAAATCAGCATCGCAGTGTGTTTGAACTCAAGCAAATCAGCAGCGATTATTTTCGTCTACGCATCAAGGAGCGGTTTACCTGGAAACAGGTTGAGGCGCTGGGTGAAAAGCGGCTTGCGATCGCCGACAAAGTGCTGGCGTTTCTTATCTCAAAAATTCCGGCTGGCGTGCGGGCAAAGGATATTTTGCTTGAAACCACCATGGGCGAACTGGTCGGCGTCATTGAAAATGACCTGGAACTGCGAACACGGATTACACCCGATCAACGCCAGAAAGCAATCCAGCATGTGCTGTTGTATATGCACAAGCAGGATATCATCACCCTGAATCAAGGGCTGACCGTGATGCGACGGGCGATGACGATACAAGTGAATCGCGAGAAACGCCACACCTACACCAAAGAAGATTACCAGCGACTGAATGAGCATTACATCGAAAAGCGCATTCAGGTGCATGTCATGCGGGAATATGCCGAGCTCGGGCTGAAAGAGATGGTTGCAGCGTTGCGGTTCGTGCTTGATTATTTCAGCATGCACAAAGCCGTCTTTCTGCGTCATTACTTTCCCGGCAGGCAAGCCGTGCTTGACCGGCCCACCAGCGAAGACTCCTGGCAAATGATTACGGGCAATTTGAGCCGCCCCCAACAACAAATCGTCGTAGACGATGAAGATCTCAACCGTTTGGTGTTGGCAGGGCCGGGTTCTGGTAAAACCCGTGTGATTGTACACCGCATTGCGTATCTGATCCGAATTCGACGCGTGCCGTCCAGCGCCATTGTGGCACTCACTTTCAACCGACATGCGGCCAACGAAATTTGCAAGCGTTTGTTCGCGATGCTCGGTCAGGATGCGTACGGCGTCAGGGTGCTCACCTATCACAGCATGGCGATGCGTTTGACCGGTACACGCTTTTTACCCGGGGAGAAAGTCGACGAGGCCAGACTCCGCGCAGTGCTTGAAGCCGCTGTCGAGCTCTTGGAAGGTTCCCGCCAGGTGGAAGGCGAAGACAATATTCGCGATCAATTATTGCGAGGCTATCGTTATATTCTCGTTGATGAATATCAGGATATCGATGACCTGCAATACCGGCTGGTGAGCGCACTGGCCGGACGAAACGCCGGAGAAGACCAGCGCCTGTGCATCACGGCAGTGGGAGATGACGATCAAAACATTTATACCTGGCGAGAAACCAACAACCGCTATATTCAACGCTTTCAGCAAGATTATGGCGCAGAAACAAGTTTTTTGACGGAAAATTATCGCTCTAGTCTACACATCATCAACGCCTGTAACGGTGTTATCGCGGCTAACCTTGATCGCTTGAAAATTGATAATCCCATTGCGCGCGACCATCAACGCGACGGATTGCCAGCAGGTGGCAAATGGGGTTTATTGGACCCGGCAAGACAGGGTAAGGTACTCCGCTTGCGGCTTCCCGACAGTGATCGTTACATAGGAAATTTGCAGGCCCAGGCCGCCTTTCTCGAACTCAACCGGCTGCTCACGATTGAAAAGGGTGATTGGAGTGGCTGTGCGATACTTGCGCGTGCTCACCGCTACCTCCACCCCGTTCAGGCGTGGTGTGAAACAAACAACATCCCTTATTTTCTTGCGGCTGAAAACAGACGCATGACCTTGAGCCGGCGTCGTGAGTTTGTCAGGTTTACCGATGCGCTGAAGGTAAATAAAACGACCATTACGGCCGAGCAAGCGCAGGCGGTGCTGCAATGCCTCGATCTTGAAATGCACTGGACAGCGTTTTTTGAAGAGGCGCTAAATCAACTGAAATCAGAAGCAGGAGACTGCCAACTGACACCGGGCGTTATAGTGGACTGGTTATATGATTACGCGGGACAAATCCGCGAGCAAGCTCGCTCCGGTTTATACCTGGGTACCGTCCATTCCGCCAAAGGGCTGGAATTTCGTCATGTCGTACTACTCGACGGAAACTGGGATTCTCAACCTGATACTGCCTCGAATGAGCGTCGCCTGTACTATGTTGGCATGACACGGGCCGCCGAAACGCTGACATTGAGTGAATTTGGCAACGGCAACCTGTTCAGCCAGGCACTGACGGATGACGTTATGGTGCGTGAGTGCGCAGGCACCTATATGCCGACGCTTGAGTGCCGGTATCTGCAATTGGCTGAGGGTGATATCGACCTGAGTTTTTCCGCCCGACATGAACCGGAAAGGCCGATTCACCAAGCCATTGCCCGGTTGAAGGAGGGTGACTTCCTGTCATGCAGAATCAATGGCGAGCGCCATGAGTTTCTGGATCAGAACGGTTGCGTGGTATCCCGCACCACCAAGAGCTTCAAGCCAGAATTTCCGGTGGATCGCTGTGAAGTGGCGGCCATCCTGGTGCGCTCCATCAATGAAATAAACCAGGACTATCTGCATCAACACAGGGTTGAGCGCTGGGAAGTCGTCATTCCACGGGTGATGGGCGGCTGATCCTCCAACGGCTGGCTCACATGCCGACAGATCAATAGTGATAGTTCGTTTTCTACCGACCCAACCTCGCCTCTAAATCATCCGGCACCAAAAACAAAAAGCTCTTGCCATCTTTTACTTTGGTAAGCAACTTGAAGGTATCAGACATCTGAATCAAATCACGACGCGCGGTCTCATACACCACGCCATGAGAATTCTGATGTTCTTGAACTCGATACGCGAATCGGGGGTGTCGTAGCGCATGACGCAATAGCGCCAACTGCCTGAAGTTCAACTTACCTCTGAGCCTGGTGTTGTGACGTAGCAAGGCTTCAGCCTCACTGATCCCCTGCTGCTTCTCGTGCAAGTAATTCTGCAGCTCGTCAATCGCCCGTTTGATGACTTCAAGCTGGTACAACACAAAGTAGGTCAGGTCTCCCCCATCGGTCTCCGTCTCAAGATATGCCTTTCCATAGGCCGTAGGGCTGGTCTTGATGATCTTTGATATCGAGATGTATTCCATCATCCAGTACCCTTCGCGCGCCATGCACCAGTAAAATAGCGCTCTGGCTGTACGGCCGTTTCCATCGACAAAAGGGTGATCATAAGCCAGCATGAAGTGCAGGATGATCGCTCGCACAATTGGGTGAACGAACTGCTCCTTATCTGGCTCGTTGGCGAGCTGACATAAACGTTTCATCCTTTCTGGCAAGGTTTTCGCCGGAGGGGGTTGATGGAGGATTTTGCCATCCGTGTTGTCGACGACATTGATATCGTCCTCGTCCTCCCGAAAGCATCCAGCCTTGGCAGGGTTGTCGAGAGTGTCCTCGATTAACAACCGGTGGAGCTCAAAGATGATCTCTGGCGTCAGGCGCTCTTTTTTGATCTCCTGGATAAACTGCATCGCGTGATAGTTGTTCAGAATCATTTGTTCGCTTTTATCGCGAGGGTTGCGATTCTGCCTGATCATCTCCTTGGCAGATACGCGTGTGGTTGCGGCACCCTCAAGCTGGCTCGAGCTGATCGCCTCTTCAACCAACGACCTGATCAGGTAGGTATTGCGGCTGTCTTCGTTGATGATGGGCTGGCTGAGCGTAAGAGTGCCTGCGCAATGCATATCAAACCAATGCAAACTGGCTGGGAGCGGGTCGACATCGCAAAACCAAAACGACTGACCATTGATCTGCTGCAAGGGAACAACCTTTGCTCGCGACGCCCGGGCAAGCTTCACCATGGCCCACCACTCTTCATGGGTGAGGGATTCTGGTGGCGGCAGGTATCTGAGCTTGTTCCAGTGCAAATAGCCACGTTCGAGGTCCGTTGGCCTGAGCTCGACTCTCGACTCCACCGCTTTGGCGATAGCAGAGGCAACAAACGATTTATAGTCGGGTGGAGATGCCGGGATTTTCATCAGTCACTCGCAAGCTAAGCCATCTACTAATTTTTAGAATATTAGTAGATGGCAGAGATCAAGCGCAACAAACCTCACCAACCATCTGTTTTTAAACTGATTTTTTTAATGTCGGCTTTAGTAGGATGCTAGCTGCATACCATTGATAGGCGCCTCATCTACCAGTCAGCGCTTTGTCCAATTAAGCACAGCGATCTCATTGGCCTTGCAGCAAAGACTCGCCACCTTGTTGAGTTAGGCGAAAAAGGAAACCAGGATTCGCAGGCGAAGCAGGGTTGCATTGGCCGGTCAGTACTGGGACGATTGTTTTTATTTTCAAGATTCGCCTTTTCAATTAAAAAGGCCAAAAGGAATCGAACCCTGAGAACCATTCAATTTTGCTGGTACTTTAGCAAGACAAAGAAGTCACAAGCCACACCACGCCTAGCTTTCATCGGTTATTTAGATTCCTTTCTCCGGCACCAGCTTGATGTCTAAGGACATCAAGGTACATTTCGAAATCCGCTAAATTTGCGGTTTTTTTATGCCTGCAATTGTGTTGGCTTTGAAATCACGCCTATCGTGCTAGTTTGGTGGAATATTTGCGACCCACACACTTTAATAACGGCAAAACTTAGACTAGCGTTATGTAATTGGAAAAGCCTCATCTACAGCCGCTTAATATTGCCCTTGGGTTGGCCAGGAATTGACTATGGAAACAAACAGCTTCGGACATAATTTGTTGAAACTTCTACCACCCCTCATTCTCGGTATCGCATTAGCAGGATGCGGTGGCGATCCGAAAGCTGCCGATAGTGACACAGATGCAGGCACAGATAGCGGCACCGATTCGGGTACAGACAGCGGTTCGGATACATCGCGACGCTTAGGATCAGGTATCGGCTCCAGTTTTGTCGAAGGTGCAATTACGCGAGCAGCTACATCACTTTCTGCAGGTGGTACGACGTCGCTTTCCGTGAATTTTGTAAACAGTACCGGAAGCTTAGCCACCGATAGTGTCACCGTTACATTCAACTCCACATGTATTGCAAATGGAAACGCCACACTGTCAGCTAGCTCTGTCACCACCACAACCGGTACCGCCAGCACAAATTATACTGCTGCAGGATGCGAAGGCACGGACACAATTACAGCTACCGCTGCTTACGATGATGAAACATTAACTGCATCTGGAACGTTGACGATTGCACCCGCAACTGTCGGTTCAATTGTATTGTCGTCGGTAAGCAATACTGACTTGGCATTCCAAGGCACAGGGACCAGCAGTCGCCCAAGCGAAAGTTTGCTGACATTTCAGCTGCGAGATGAAAATGGCAATGGGATCAAGGGAAAATCCATTACGTTTGAATCCTCCTCATATGTTGGAGGAATTACACTTTCACCTACTACCGTAACTACTGATAGTAGTGGCAATGCGAAAACCACTCTAATTGCTGGAACAGCGACCACATCGGTAAAGGTGACTGCAACTTATACCGAGACCAGCTCCGGAACCACAATTCATACCACGTCAGATACAATCAATATCAATATCGGTATTGCAGATCAAAATAGCTTCTCTGTTTCAACCGCCGATTTCAGCCCAAATGCTTACAATACAGACGGCGTGACTGTGTCAATCACTGCTCGCGCAGCCGACAAAAACAATAATTTTGTCCCGGACGGCACAAGAATTAACTTCACAACCTCCTACGGCAGCATTGACGGTAGCTGTGAGACCTCGTCAGGCGGTTGCTCTGTTAACTGGACAAGTTCAGGCGAACGGCCTGACGACGGACTAGTCATGATACTGGCGCGCACTGCAGGTGAAGAGTCTTATGCTGACACCACGCCAAGCAATGGCAAATTTGATGTCGACGAGCTCGCGTCCATAGGGCAAATGAGCGAGGCGTGGCTTGATACGGATAACGATGATGTACACGATTCCGACGAAACTTACTACGATTTTGATAATTCGGGGACGTTCACAGAATCCGACGACACCTATAACGGAACCAATTGCTCCACAGCGTCCTTGGAGGCTGACCACTGCGGATCACTGATTGAAGTTCGAGATGACATTCAAATTCGCATGTCAACAGTATTTGGAGTGACCGTCGAGCTTTGCAGTGGCGTCACTACGCCACAGGGTGTATGCAATGCAGTACCCAACCCATTAAGCTTGGCAACAAATCAGACGTTGACGGTGATCGTCACCGATGGCAATGGTGGCGCACCTGCCAGTGGTACATCGGTCGCTGTGACGCAAGGTAACGGGACTTTGATCAGTGGTTCACTCAGTAACACCGTGCCCACTTCCTGGGGTACGCGTCCGTACTATTTCAGTTTGACCCTAGGAGCAGACACCACAACTAGCTCAGGCTTATTGACGATCACGGCATCCCCGTCAGTGCCTTCAGCGTCCACAAACGTTACGCTTACCGACTAATAGCGACGCTTACAGTAGCCCCGCGCCACCGTTCTTGTGTCGCGGGGCTACTGCTAATGCAACCGCTTATTTAGTTTTGCAACTCAACTCATGCACCGCCTCAATAAACACCTTGGCGTTCTCCGGGTCCACATCCAGCGCTATCCCATGCCCCAAGTTGAACACATGCCCATCGTTTGGCCCAAAATCCTCTAAGATCCGCTTCACCTCTGCTCGAATCCGCGCTGGCGTCCCATAGAGAATTGAAGGGTCCATGTTCCCCTGCAAGGCGACCTTGCTGCCCACCCTTGCTCGCGCCTGCCCAATCTCAATGGTCCAGTCCAATCCCACTGCATCACAACCGGTAGCAGCAATTTGCTCAATCCACTGCCCACCATTCTTGGTAAAAAGAATACAGGGAACTGCACGACCGTCATTGTGACGAATCAGCCCGGCGACGATCTTCTGCATGTAACGTAGCGAAAACTCTTGATAACACGGCGTATTAAGCACACCACCCCAAGTATCAAATATCTGCACTGCCTGCGCACCGCTACGAATCTGCTCATTAAGGTACGCCGTTACTGTCACCGCCAGCTTTTCCAACAAACCGTGCAAAACCTCCGGCGAGGTGAACATTAACTTCTTGATTTCACGGAAATCCCGGCTGCCAGCACCTTCTACCATATAGGTCGCCAGTGTCCACGGGCTACCAGAAAAACCGATCAATGGCACGCGGCCATTCAAGGCAGCGCGAATGGTCCGCACGGCGGCCATTACATAATCCAGATCGCTTGCAACATTGGGGATGGGTAATGCATCGACGTCCGCTTGAGTGCGAACGGTCTTGTGAAAACGAGGCCCCTCACCGGTCTCAAAATACAGGCCCAACCCCATGGCGTCAGGCACAGTCAGAATGTCCGAGAACAGAATGGCCGCATCGAGCGGAAACCGCTCCAAAGGTTGCAAGGTGACTTCACAGGCCAACTCAGCGTTCTTGCAAAGCGCCAGGAAATCCCCTGCACGCGCACGCGTCGCACGATATTCAGGCAGATAGCGCCCCGCCTGGCGCATCATCCAAACAGGTGTAATATCAACCGGCTCACGCATTAGCGCCCGCAGAAAACGGTCATTCTTGAGTTCAGACATAAGGGTTCCCCATATAAAACAGCGAGGGCCAGCGTCGTGCCGGCCCTCGCTTCAAACATAATCGATATGCAATCAGAGATTAGCGATTTTACGAATGGCTATCCGTTTGATGTTTAATACCATCGATTGCCCACCACATTCTACTGCAAAGCACTCAGGCTTTTTGGGAACGGGTTACTGGCTTGCAATGGTGCCGGTAAGGATTTAACGGCGGCCTGTGCAGCCTGTCGAGAAGCATACTCACCCTGCACAATCACATACCAGGGTTGTCCATTCAGGCGGGTCGTATGGTAACGCAACCCCTTGACCCCAGCGTTACGCTGCATGAATGCCTGCACTGAGCGCTCATCCCGTAAACCCATGATTTGCAGCGTGTAGCCAGCCTTCTTGGGGATAGGCGCCGCTTTGGCTAACGCTATGGGTTTTGCTGCCGATTTTACTGTGGGTTTTATCGGCAACGCGCTTTTCGCGGTAACGGGACTGGAGGCTTTTGGGGCATTCTTTGGGGGCGATTTTTGTTTATCGGTCACTCCCAACGTCTTGTCTGCCGTGCTTGATTTAGCGTCCAGCTCATTTTTCTCTACCGACTGTAGGGCAATCGGCTTTGAATCGACGGTCTTTGGTGCAGTTGCTTTCGTGGCTGATATTTTTATTGGTTCCTGGGTGTGGACCGGCTCTTTCGCTCGAACCGGTTCTTTTGCCAGAAGGGGCGCTGCAGAATTGGGCGCTGCTGTTTCCGGCAATGATCTCGAAGTCTCGCCAAGAGTACCAGAAGAACGTTTTTGCGTACCTTGTGTTGCCATCAACGGCACATTGCTCGGGGAGAAGCCAGCAGGGGGTTCCATATTGGATTGCGATGCAAAGGCGGGCGAAGGTACGGTGTTGTCTGCGATTTCATCACCACCCTCTTTGAACTTGACCGGATTGGCCAATCCACCAGATGCAGGGGGTTCGCTTTCGATCTGCTGAGTAACGGGTAATCCGGTTTCTTCCAGTGTCTTGATGACTGGCGGCAAATTCTGCGCGGTCGGGGACGGGGTAAGAATGACGGATTCGGGAATCGGCTGTTCCCACACCAAGTAGAAGCCCAGCAACGCGATAGCCAACATACTCACGGCTACCGTATGCGCTTTGGGAAGCACGGCGGTCCGCTTGGGTTTGGTCGTCGATGTGGCCGGGTTCCCAGGCTTGGACGTGGCGGGCTTGTGCGATTTTTTGGGGGTGGCTGCGGGCTTACGTCCTTTCGTGGCGGGTCTGCCCAACAATTCTCCGGCCGTCAGCATCCGCTGCAGCTCAGCTTTAATCAATCCCGCGTTGCCTTCGCTTCGCTCGAAAATCAGCTGCTGCTGTTTCTCGGTGAGCACCACATCGCCCAACTTTGCATGTTGTATACGAAAATCCAAGTAGGCCAGGGCATCTTCCTGCCCAAACGGCCATAGGCGAGCCAGTTGTCCACGTTCAAACAACATGGCTTCAATGTGTGGCCATTGGCCCTGTGTTGAAACCCCCGCGCCATCCATCGCCAATACAAAACGGCATTCGGGCAAGCGCACATCCAGCATGGCTCGCAAGAGCTGAATGGCTTCTTTGTTGAGCTTATCGGCATGATCAATAATGATGGCCAGTGAATGGCCGGAGGATGCCAGCTTTTTGGCCGTACCTTTGAGAGCCTCCCAACCTTCAGCGCCATGAGGTAAGGACAAACGCCGATCCAAAGCCCCCCACAAATGCTCCGCACTACCACCCCGGCGAGCATCCATGGTCACAACGGAATACACCGCAGGGTCCAGACGACTTGCCAACTGGGTAAGCAACGCACTCTTACCCACTCCCGGCTCGCTCCACAGCATCAATAACTCTTCGCCATAGCGAAAGTGATGCTCAAGATTGCGAATCCACTCACCACGATCTACGCCAGCAAAAAAGCCGCCGTCCAACCTGACGTCATCCAGGGTCGGAATGTCGTTCAGCGCGCTGCCAAACGCCACATCATGATGATTGCCTTTTGGGCTCATGTACATGCTCGCAAAGTCGCGGAGAGGTTCTCTGCTTTAAACTCGGTCGTGATGACCGCCTTGCCGAGACTCTCCAGAAGTACCAACCTCAAATTGTCGTCCAGTACTTTTTTGTCCACGGCCATCAGTGTCCGATACTGCGCCTCTGTCATGTCCGCCGGGCCTTTCACTGGCAAACCGGCACGCTGGTTAAGTGAATGTATGCGTTCACGCATGGATTCCGGTAACCAGCCCTCGCGGATGGATAACTCCACCGCCATCACCATGCCCGCCCCAACGGCTTCACCGTGTAACCACTCGCCATAGCCTTGGGCGGTTTCAATGGCATGTCCAAAAGTATGGCCCAGATTGAGAATGGCGCGCAGGTTGCTTTCACGTTCATCCTTGCCCACCACAGCAGCCTTGATCTCGCAGGATCGCTTGACCGCGTGGATGAGGGCGTCAATATCTCGTGCTACCAACTTCTCTATGCAACGCTCAAGCCATTCAAAGAACTCGGCGTCCCAGATCAGGCCATACTTAATGATTTCCGCGAGCCCGGCAGACAATTCGCGGTCTGGCAGCGTTTTTAGGGTGGCCAGATCTGCAATAACCGCACGCGGCTGATGAAAGGCGCCGATCATGTTCTTGCCCAACGGATGGTTGACGCCCGTTTTGCCACCAACAGAAGAATCGACCTGGGATAAAAGCGTGGTCGGGATCTGAATAAATTCAACGCCACGCTGGTAGGCAGCCGCGGCAAAACCAGCCATATCGCCCACCACGCCTCCGCCCAAGGCAACGATAGTAGTCGTCCGGTTATGTCGCTTTTCCAATAAGGCTGTAAAGATCTGGTCAAGCGTGGAAAGCGTTTTGTATTGCTCCCCATCCGGCAATATAACGTGATCAACACGATAATCGCCGAATGCTTGCTCGACACGGTGGAGGTATAGAGGGGCGATGGTGCTATTGGTCACCACCATCACCTGCCTGCCCGCCAGCGCAGGAAGTAGTGCGCCTAAGGATTCAAGCAGGCCGGCACCAATAAAAATGGGATAACTGCGATCACCGAGATCGACGTTGATACGATCCATGAAGGGCTCTCATTATTGATTCAACCCTTATGGTAGCAAGAATCGAGCAATCCCGGGATGCTTGGCTCTGCTGACGCTGCCCAAAATTGCTGGCCTGAATCACTCCGCAGAGATCATTTCAACGATGCGTGTCGCGACATCCTTGATGGCAGTGCTGTCAGTTTCGACAATGTAATCCGCGACCTCCAAGTAAAGTGGCTCACGCAACGCCATCAAATCGGTCAATACCTTGCGAGGATTATCGGTTTGAAGCAGCGGGCGATTGCGATCGCGGGAAGTGCGTGACATCTGTTGATCGATGGACGTCTTGAGATAGACCACCGCTCCCCGGCCTTTGATGGCGCGGCGGTTGGTTTCTTTGAGCACGGCTCCACCGCCCGTTGCCAACACAATGTGCTGACGTTGGGTGAGGTCGTCGATAACAGACTCCTCGCGCTTGCGAAACCCCTCTTCTCCTTCCACATCAAAGATCCAGGGGATATCGGCGCCGGTACGAGCTTCTATCTCCTGATCAGAATCGACGAATTCATAGCGCAATAGCGCGGCGAGTTGGCGGCCGATGGTGCTTTTGCCTGCACCCATCGGCCCCACCAAAATAACATTACGATTAAACGGCATGCGACCTTATTGAGATGATACGACGTCAGTGACAATCTTCGGCGTAATGAAGACCAGTAGTTCGGCTTTTTCCTGGGTAGTGATGTGCTTACGGAACAAACGACCCAATACGGGTAAATCCCCCAGGAACGGAGTTTTGGCCGTGCTCTTGATCTCCTCAGACCGGAATACGCCACCCAACACCACCGTTTGGCCATTATCCACGATTACGCTGGTAATCACCTGATTTGTATCGATAACGGGTATTTGCGAAGCTGTGTCAATATCTCCCACAGAATCTTGGTTTACCTTGAGATCCATTATGATACGACCATCTGGTGTAATCTGGGGAGTGGCTTCCAGAGAGAGAACCGCTTCCTTAAAGGCGGTGGTCGTGGCACCTGATGATGATGCTTGTTGATAGGGGATTTCTGTACCTGAGGCCACGCGCGCTTTCTGCTGATCAGCAGTCAGCACTTTGGGAGTGGATACAATATCGGCTTTACCTTCGCTTTCCAGTGCTGATAGTTCAACATCAAGCAATCCCTTATCATCAAATATGCCCAACGCTAAGCTTGAAGCATCACCGCTTGCAATACCAAAATCCAGTGCCACGGTATTGTTGCTGATAGTGAACTCGTTGTCTTGTGTTAAACTTTCAACATTTTCCTCAATGCCAGTGCCTGTACCACCAAGGTATATATTGTCAAAATCTTCTCTAAAGCTACCCGTCTGCATGACGTTCCAACGCACGCCAAGTTCCTCACCCACGTTGGTGCGCGCTATTACGATACGCGCCTCAATCAAGACTTGACGAACAGGCACATCGAGCTGCTCCAGCATGTATCTGATTTCATCTATTTTGCCGATGGTTTCTTGAACGATGAGCGTATTCGTACGCGTATCTACTGCAACACTGCCACGATCGGAAAGGAAGCCTGACTCTTTTGTCAGCAATTTCGACAATTCCTCTGCCTTAGCATAATTAACGGTAATGTATTCTGTCTTAGTCGGTGCAAGCTCCTGAACCTGCTTCTGGCTTTCCAATTCGAGCTTCTCGCGTGCAGCAATTTCATCTGCTGGCGCAACCAACAAAACATTACCCACTTTGCGTTTGTCGAGACCTTTTGTCTTTAGAATCAGATCCAACGCCTGATCCCAAGGGACATTCTGGAGACGCAAGGTAATACGCCCTCCCACTGTATCGCTGGCAACCAAGTTAAGCTCGGTAAAATCAGCGATTAATTGTAAAACCGATCGTACTTCAATATCCTGGAAATTAAGCGACAGTTTTTCGCCTGTGTATTGGAATCGTTCCTTTTTCTTACGCTCCAGTTCCGCCCCGGTCACCGGCTTAACAGATACGGTAAAATAATTATCCGTTTGGTAAGCCATATATTCATAATCACCCTTGGCTTCAATGGCGATTTTTGAATTTTTACCTTCACGAGTCGCATCAATCAGTTTTACTGGCGTTGCAAAATCCAGCACGTCCAAACGGCGACGTAATCCATCTGGCAGGTTGACCCCGACAAAGTCCACCACGACTTTGCCGCCCTCCTCTCGCAAATCCATGGGCGCATTGGGATCACTTAACTTTATGGAAACCAAGCCCTCACCACTATCACCACGGTGAAAATCGATTTCCTCAATCGCTGGTCCGGCGCTACGTATAGCCGTTGGCGAAGGCGCTGGTGTCACAGGCGTCGTCGCAGGCGCTTGTTTAGCTTGCTGGGCCCCACCAACAGTTACATACAAACTGTTACCCGCAATACGCGTGCTATAACCTGTCAGCGAGGTCAAATTCACAATCAAGCGTGTACGATCCGGCGTGCCCATAACGGTAAGCGTACGTGCATTACCATTTCCCAGATTGTGATACTTATCTTTCATACCATTGCTGACACCTGGTAAATCCAGGGCAATACGCGCCGGATTCTCAATGGTATAGCCCGTAGGTTGGGGCGGCGCCGAATCAAAACCCAACTTTATCTCGATGCTATCGCCTGCCATCGCAGCAGACTCAACACTTGTAAGCTGCAATGCACTGGCATCCAATACACCGAAGGTGGAAAGCAGCAGCAATGACGCTGCCAGCTTCTTGTACTGTGTGGGTTTGCCCTGCTTGCCATGGCTCATCCATCTTGAAGTCATAACGCTCACTCTCCCACCTTCTCTTATTTTTGCTCGCGTAACGCAATGGTACGAGGGCGCTCAATCCACCCATCCTGACCATCGGACACAATTTCAATAACGTCGATTTTTTGAGGCGTCACATTAAAAACCTTGCCGTGATTACGCCCCATGTAGTTCCCTACCGCTACCCGATGCAAGCCACCGTTCGTGTCTTGCACCAAAGCAAATAAAATGTTTCCTGGCTTATTGAGGGTGCCCACCATAGAGAGGGAATCAATTCCAAACTCTTCAAGCGCCTCCTTCGGTCTTTCCAGATCTGGCTTTACGGCAGACTTCTGACCGGTCGTTTCAATTAGCTCCACATCCATTGGGGGTGAAAACGGGCTTCGCAGCGCCGCAGCACTATATGCAAAACTCGTGTAAGCCTTGAATTCCGGGGGCGGCTCTATATTGCCTTTTGGTCGCTTTTTAATCTCGTCCATTTGCGCACGCAAATCGGTGAACTGGTTATCACCCACGCATGCGGACAAGCTGATAATTGCAATCACCACGCCTAAAACTCGCATCCACATGGCTTATTCCTCCTTGTACCGATACGTCTTGGCCAGAATGTCCATGGTCAAATCGTTGGGTGACCCCCCTGACTTGATGGTAAAATCATGCACGGTAACGATACGCGGCAGGGACGCAACACCACTAACGAACGCACCTAATGCGTGATAACCGCCCCTCACGGAAATGTTGATCGGCAGCTCAATATAAAATTCTTTGGATTGTTCACCGGCAAGAGTGATTGATTGGAACTCAAGTCCAGCACTCAAACCCGTATGGGTAATATCTTCAAGCAACCCCGGTACTTCTGCATCTTTTGGTAGCTGGCGCAACAAGGCACCGAACGTATTTTCCATTTCCTCCATTTGTGTCTTGTAACGATCGAGGTTGGCGGCCTGGAACGCCTTGCGTTCGTACTCCTGCATCAACTGGCTTTCTTTGCCTCGCTCGCTTTCAAGCAACATGAGCGATTCCGACAACATAAAGTTGTACACCAACCACCCTGAAACGGCTGTCGTTATCACCCAGAAAAAAGCCTTAACTGGCATGGGCCAAGAGCCCACATTCTCAAAATCAAGATTATTCAGCGAATCAACAAACTGCTTTAAATCCATGTATCAGCCCTCCCCTTCAGCAGCTTTGGGCCTTTCGATTTTGAACGACAGATTGAATTCACTGCCAACGGCCTCATCCGACTTGCCCGACTTGTCCGCGGCCTGTTTCGAAACCTTGGAAAGGGTCGGTGATGCAAAACTCTGCGAAGTCTCAAGGTTACGCATCAAATTCGAAATACGCGTATTCGACTCCGCAAAACCGATGGCGGTCAACGCATCGCCCTTTTGTTCTACGGACGAATAATAAGCGCCATCCGGCACAGACCGAGCAATTTCATCAAAGATATGCACCGCCAATGGTCGATTGCCCTGCAGATCCTGAATAACATTCATGCGTTCAATCAGGCGCTCCCGCTTCTTCTTAAGCTCAGCGATCTCAGCAATTTGCGCATCCAGTTTGTGGGTCTCATCCGTAACAAACTGATTCCGCGACTGTTGATATTGAATCTCGGCCTCCACCTGCATGTTCATCAGGTAGACACTGCCAGCACCTAACACAGCCACCCCAAAGAGCACGGCAATAAACTGCTTCTTAAGTTCCTGGCGGCGCTCTTCCCGCCAGGGCAATAAGTTAATTCTTGCCATTAGTCAAAACTCCTCAAGGCCAGGCCACAGGCAATCATCAACGACGGTGCATCGTTGCTGAGCTGCTGAGCATCCACCCGTGACGAAATTGCCATATCGACAAAGGGATTGGCGACAGTCGTCGATGTACCCACTTTGTCTTGCACCATTTCCGCCAACCCAGGAATCGACGCTGTTCCACCCGCCAGCAATATATGGTCGACATCGTTGTATTGGCTGGAAGAAAAGAAAAACTGCAAAGACCGCATCACCTGCTGTACAACGGCCTCCTTGAAGGGCTGCAGCACCTCAGAATCATAATCGTCTGGCAATCCGCCCTTTTTCTTGGCAAGCCCCGCTTCATCAAACGACAAGCCGTAGCGGCGCTGAATTTCTTCGGTCAACTGTTTGCCACCGAACAATTGCTCGCGGGTATAAATCGTTCGCCCATCATGCAACACGCTCAATGTCGTCATGGTAGAACCGATATCGAGGATAGCGACCGTCTGGTCCTCCCCTCCTTCAATATGATCCGCCACCAAGCCAAAAGCACGCTCCATGGCGTAGGCCTCAACATCCACAACACGCGCGGTCAAACCGGCTACTTGCAGAGCATCGACTCGCATTTCAACGTTTTCATTGCGGCAGGCGACCAACAGCACTTCAGCGCGTTCAGGGTTATTCTCGACCGCACCGACCACTTCAAAATCAATGGCCACCTCATCCAATGGGTAGGGAATGTACTGATCTGCTTCAATGCGGATCTGACTTTCCATCTCATCTTCATTGAGTTTGGCATCCATCTCGATCAGCTTGGTGATGACCGATGAGCCAGGCACAGCCACAGCCGCCACCTTAAGCCCGGCTTTTGACCGTGCCAACACGCGTGCAATAGCCTCGCCGACCCCTTCCACGTCAGTGATGTTTTTCTCCACCACCGCGTTGGGAGGAAGCGGTTCCACGGCATAGCTTTCCACCCGATAACGACTGCCACTGCGGCTCAATTCGAGCAGCTTGACGGTGGAAGAGCTGATGTCGATGCCTAATTTTGCGCTCGACGCTTTCTTAGAGAGGAAGGGTAACACTGTCATCTTCCCTTTGGTTCTGACCAATTTTCCTGAGAATACCGATGCTTATCTCACACTCATGCATCGGCACATTAAATAATACAATAATAGCTCACGTAATTAGATCGCGCCGCCATATCATCGTATAATTCTCGCTTACGAGAGGAACATCATATTCATCACCTCTGCCCCCCTCTTTCAAAGTCTAGAACCGATGTCGAAATCACAAGCCATTATTTTGTTTTTTTTGCGCGTCACCTTGCTCGTCATCGGCGGAGCTGTTGCAGGCATTAGCGGAGCGATCCTCTACCTGAACCCAAAACTGCCTTCTGTTGAAACAATACGCCAAATTCCTTTGCAGACACCATTACGGGTTTACAGCAAGAGTGGGAAGCTGATCGCAGAATTTGGCGAAAAGAAACGCACTCCCGTCGCCATCAAAGACGTTCCCCAACCACTGATCAATGCGTTTCTGGCCGCCGAGGATGCGCGTTTTTTCTCGCATGCTGGTGTTGATTTCAAAAGCTTGAGTCGCGCATTTATCGAGCTGGCCACGTCTGGCTCCATCCAGACCGGTGGTAGCACCATCACCATGCAACTGGCAAAAAACTACTTTCTTAGCAGCGAACGCACCTTCATTCGAAAGGCCAAAGAAGTCCTGCTTGCACTAAAGCTCGAACGTGAACTGAGCAAGCAAGAGATCCTAGAGCTTTACCTCAACAAAATTTACCTCGGCAGTCGTGCCTACGGCATTGTCGCCGCCGCTTTTGTCTATTACGGAAAACCCCTACAAGATCTGACGATTGCCGAATCTGCAATGCTTGCCGGCCTACCCAAAGCCCCATCCGCTAACAATCCTATCAGCAACCCCAAGCGTGCATTAGAACGTCGCGACTGGATACTGGGACGCATGTATGAGCTACAAATGATCAGCGAAGAACAGTATCAAACTGCGATCGCGGCGCCGGCAGATGCGTTTCTGCACAACGTCGAGACTGAGGTGGATGCGGCTTATATCGCTGAAATGGCTCGACAATTTGCAGTCGAAAAATTCGGTGAGCAAGTGTATGAAGCCGGCTATCGCGTTTATACCACGATTGATGATCGCATGCAGAATGCCGCCAACAATGCATTGCAAAAAGGTTTACTGGCCTATGATCAACGGCACGGATACCGAGGCCCTGAAGCCCGCGTGGTGCTGGCAGGATTGAATAAAGAGACGGCACAACAACGACTTATTGATGCGCTCAAAAAAACTCCTGTGCGAGGCTCGCTCCTCGCGGCGGGCGTTATTGATATCGCAGACAACACCGCTGCGCTGATCGATGCCGAAGGCAATGACATCTCACTCGAATTCGAGAACGCCCGCTGGGCCCGGCCGTTATTGGCCAACGGGAATTGGGCACGCCCGCCCATTACCAAATTGACCGATATTCTTAAACCTGGTGATATCGTAAGACTGCAAAAGATTGAAGATAAATGGCGCCTTGCACAAATCCCGACCGCGCAAAGTGCTTTGGCTTCACTGGATGCAAACACAGGTGCTGTAGTCGCATTGGTAGGCGGCTTTGACTTCTACCTCAGCAAATTCAATCGCGCCGTGCAGGGTGGGCGTCAACCCGGCTCCAGCTTCAAACCCTTCATCTACACGGCAGCACTCGCAAATGGCATGACACCAGCCACCATGATCAATGATGCTCCCATCGTTTATGAAGATCCCTGGACCAAACAGGTCTGGCGCCCGCAAAATCATTCAGGCGAATATCTCGGGCCAATGCGCTTACGCGAGGCGTTATACAAGTCCAAAAATCTGGTCTCGATTCGTGTACTTGAAGAAATTGGTATCGATAAGACCCTGGAATATTTGAAAAAATTCTCGCTTGATACGGATTCCCTGCCAAAACATTTGTCACTTGCACTCGGCACCGGCAATGTTACGCCCTTACAAATTGCCACCGGCTATACCGTGTTTGCTAACGGCGGGCATAAGGTAGAACCCTGGTGGGTATCACGGATTGAAAACGACAAAGGTGAAACTGTCTATGTAGCAACACCTTACGCGGCATGCCCGCCCCCGTGCGTCAACGTCGCCCAACAAGAAGCCGAAGCCGCGTCTGCCTTACAGGCGCTTGAAGCCACACCAGCAGCGCCAACTACGCCACTTGAAGAACTGGCGGCCTACAGCCAAGAAAGCGTCGGCGCTGGCGATCAAATCCACTATCGACAGGCCCCGCGCGTTGAAGAAGCCCGCATCATTTGGCTCATCAACAGCATGATGCAAGATGTCATCAAACGCGGCACCGCCCGAAAAGCGCTGGAGCTGGGAAGGCAAGATCTGGCAGGTAAAACCGGCACGACCAACGATCAAAAAGACGCCTGGTTCTCTGGTTTCAACCCAGATATCGTCACCAGTGTCTGGCTTGGCTTTGACAACCCCGCTAGCCTGGGGGGCAATGAGTATGGCGGTACGGCCGCGCTGCCCATCTGGATCGACTACATGCGTGAAGCACTCAAAGACAAGCCGGAAGTCATTATTCCGCCACCAGAAGGCTTGGTGACGGTGCGCATAGATCCCTATTCGGGCATGCTGGCTGCGCCTGCGCAAACCGACGCCATTTTCGAAACCTTCCAGCAGGAAAGAGTGCCTGAATACACAACGACCCCGACCATCATGCCGGGGTCAGAAGAGGAGCTGGTGATCCCTGAACAGTTGTTTTGAAACCGTACTACCTGTCAACAAAGATCTCTGACAGACAGTTCAACGGGTAGTGCGCCGGATACTGTAGCGATGCAACCTCGGTATCCACTGCAGCTCGCGCCACCGCAGCCGAGACGCGACCAAGCAAACGCGGATCCATCGGCTTAGGGATGATGTAGTCCTTACCAAAGCCCATCTGCTTCACTCCATAGGCGGCCTTGACCTCCTCCGGAACGGGCTCTTTGGCAATCTCGCGAATCGCATGCACGGCAGCGATTTTCATTTCCTCATTGATACGTTTGGCCCGCACATCCAACGCACCCCGAAAAATATAGGGGAAGCCCAATACGTTATTCACTTGGTTGGGATAATCACTACGACCCGTCGCCACAATGACATCAGCGCGCGTGGCATAGGCGACTTCCGGGCGAATTTCCGGATCAGGGTTAGCCAAGGCAAAGACAATGGGATTCGGCGCCATCAGCTGCAACATCGCGGGGGTAAGCAGATCTGCGCTCGACACGCCGATAAACACATCGGCGCCCACCATTGCATCTTCCAGCGTTCGCTTGTCGGTCGTAACTGCAAATTCAGCCTTGTACTCATTTAAGTCAGTACGCCCACTATGAATGACGCCGGTACGATCCAACGTCAGAATATTTTCTTTGCGTGCCCCCATACTTACCAGCAAACGAAGCGACGCAATTCCAGCTGCACCCGCTCCAATGCAGACAATCAGTGCTTCCTCCAAACACTTGCCTTGCAGCTCCAGCGCATTTAACAAACCGGCAGCCGTAATAATCGCCGTGCCATGCTGGTCATCATGAAAGACCGGAATGTCACAATGCTCGATCAACACCCGCTCAATCTCAAAACATTCTGGCGCCTTGATATCCTCAAGATTGATGCCACCAAACGTCGGTGCAATACGTTTTACCGTGTCGATAAAGGTTTGCGGACTCTCAGCATCCACTTCAATATCAAACACATCTACACCAGCAAAACGTTTGAACAACACGCCCTTGCCTTCCATGACCGGCTTGCTAGCCAGACTGCCCAAATTGCCCAAGCCAAGAATCGCCGTACCGTCACTGATAACACCGACCAGATTGCCTTTGCCTGTATAGCGATAAGCGTTATCCGGATTCTGTGCAATGGCCCGCACGGGCTCGGCCACCCCCGGGCTGTAAGCCAGCGACAAGTCACGTTGTGTCGCCGTCGGTTTAGTCAATTCAACAGACAGTTTCCCAGGACGTGGGAACTCATGATATTCAAGTGCAGCTTGTTTCAAATCTGACATGGGATGCCTCTTATCCGATATAAAAGCCAGCAATACGCCGGCCACGGCGTTTCACCGACAATGGCGCCACACCGAAAATGGGGACAGACGTTCAATTGTGCATGCTGGAGTTGCGCAATGCCCGGGGTCAGCGAAGGCAAGGGAACTCACCAGGACAACAGTCCCCTCAATCAGTGATCACGCTGTGCGTGAAGCGCTACCTCTCGATAGCACGGCCGATTGAGTAACCGTTTGTGGCGTGCGTAACGCGCACTAAGGGATAAGGGCCAACACTTGTGGCGATGGCTAAGTCATCTAGTCGCTGTGGATCGCGTCTAGCAATTGCCAATCATAACGGTGTCGCACCTTGAATTGGAAGACCTTGCGTACGCCATTGGCAATTTGTTTACGCATGTCGTCGCCCCAATCACGACGATCTGACATCCAGCCATGCACTTCCAATGTCGGCAAATGCTTGAATTGTCCTTGCTGCGACGCTTCTAGCAAACGCTGCCATACCTTACCATCAACGTCTTTGAGATCTTGCTTGGCAACCTTGATGGACACCTGCCCCACCAGTTCAACCCAAGCCGATGCGCGCGTTAGCGTCACTGATTCCACGCGACCAGCTACCCGGCTATAACCACCCCGCAAGCGCTCGAAATCCATGGAATCAATTGGGTCATAATAAGATAAGCCCCAAACGCCTCTTCGTTTTTGTATGGCGTTGAGTTCGGCATTCCGGTAACAATCTGCCTGCCAGTTATTGGGGGGAATCACCACATGAAATCCCCAACCAGCGGTCAGCAGCTGAGCGGTAAGATTGCGGCCATCCGCTGTGAACGGATGTAAAAGTTGCCGGCCATATCGATCCTGATGGGTGCGATCCCGGCGAAAATACAAAAAATCTCCGGATTTCACGAGTGACTCCAGCTGCCGCCAAGCGCCATTCCCCAGAGGATCTCCAGGTTTTCCGTGCTTGGCGGTTTCCGGTGCATTGACTCCCACCATGCGCACACGCGCACCGTCCGCCAGCTCCAAGGTATCGCCATCCAATACGCGCCTGACTTCCGCTTGCTGCCACGCACTCCCCTTCATTTGACGTGGCTCAAGGTCACATAAGGCATGGGCACAGCAAAAACCCAAGCAGACATAGACACAAACCCCATAAAACAAAAAAGCTCCCGAAGGAGCTTTTTTGTTTTGTTGCGCAGGTTTATCGGGGTGCTTATTTCGCACGCACCAGACCACCAAAACGCTTTTTGAACTTGTCGATACGACCACCGGTATCAACCACTTTCTGCTGACCAGTAAAGAACGGGTGGCACTTGTTGCATACGTCGATGTGGATATTTTTGCACAGCGTCGAGCTGGTCTTGTGGACTGCGCCACACGTGCAGGTAGCGGTAATTTCGCCGTAGGCTGGATGGATATCTGCTTTCATTTCAATGTACCTCGTAGGCTGACCGCCGCATTGATGCCCTCAGGTCATCTGCACGGTCAAGCGGGTTTGTTCAAGTGCCGGGAAAAAGGGCCACCATCATACCAGAGTCCGCTTGCTGCGCAAGCGACTACAGCGTATAAAGGGTAGCCCAACTCACTCTACAGGTGGTTAACCTCAAGAATTTCGTAGGTCACGCCACCACCGGGAGTATCGACTGTCACTTCGTCGCCGACGTGCTTGCCGATCAGCCCACGTGCGATAGGCGAACTCACAGAAATTTTGTTGGCTTTATAGTCCGCCTCATCATCACCGACAATTTTGAAGACACGCTCTTCTTCCTTGTCGACATCGAATACCTTCAATGTTACCCCGAAGATTACCCTGCCAGTGGGCGTGATGCGGGTAATGTCGATCACCTGTGATTCCGAAAGCTTGCCTTCAATTTCAGCAATGCGACCTTCAATAAAACCCTGCTGTTCTTTGGCGGCGTGGTATTCAGCATTCTCCTTGAGATCGCCGTGCGCTCGTGCTTCCGCAATGGCGGCAACCACTTTGGGACGCTCAACCTTTTTAAGGTGATCGAGCTCTTCGCGTAACTTGATTTCACCCTCCACCGTCATGGGGACGCGTCTAATCATGCTTTTATCTCCTTATGAAGGTCCTGCAAGCGTCTAACCGTGTCGGTCGCCTTGTCTTGCAGGGCCATACAGATGGCTTGCGCACCCGCGATAGTCGTGGTGTACGCCACCTTGTTCTGAAGCGCGGTGCGGCGAATGGTATAAGAGTCCGCAATCGCTTGGGTGCCTTCAGTGGTGTTGATAATCAGATCAATATCACCATTTTTAATGCTATCGACGATATGGGGGCGACCTTCGATCACTTTGTTGATCAACTCAACGTCGATGCCCGCATCTGTCAGCACTTTTGCTGTTCCGCGCGTTGCCACCAGCTCGAATCCCAGTGAGCGCAGGCTGCGCCCAACCTGAATAGCCACCGGCTTATCACTTTCACGCACACTGATGAACACCCGGCCACGCTGGGGCATTTTATCGCCCGCACCTTGTGTTGCTTTGCGAAACGCTTCGCCAAAACTGTTGCCCACGCCCATGACCTCACCCGTCGATTTCATTTCGGGGCCGAGAATCGGGTCTACACCGGGGAATTTATTGAAGGGGAACACGGCCTCTTTCACACTGAAGTAAGGCGGCACGATTTCTTTCATGAAGCCCTGCTTTTCCAGGCTCATGCCAGCCATGCAACGCGCGGCCACTTTCGCCAGCGACGACCCGATGCACTTCGAAACGAAAGGTACAGTGCGCGATGCGCGGGGGTTCACTTCCAGCACATAGACCTGGTTATTCTTGACCGCAAACTGCACGTTCATGAGACCCACCACACCCAGCTCATTGGCCATGCGACGGGCTTGATCACGCATCACTTCCTGCAGATCGGCGGCCAGGTTATAGGGGGGCAGCGAGCACGCTGAATCGCCCGAGTGAATACCGGCTTGTTCGATATGCTGCATGATCCCGCCGATCACCGACACCTGGCCATCGCTGACCAAATCCAGGTCGACTTCAATGGCGTCATTGAGAAAACGATCCAGCAATACCGGGCAATCGTTCGACACTTGCACGGCTTCGCGCATGTAGCGACGTAACTCCGGCTCGCTATAAACAATTTCCATGGCCCGGCCGCCCAGCACATAAGAAGGGCGCACCACCAGGGGATAACCAATATCTTCCGCATAACGCACGGCTTCTTCTTCTGAGCGCGCCGTTTTGTTGGGTGGCTGCAGCAACCCAAGACGCTCAATCATTTGCTGGAAGCGCTCGCGGTCTTCTGCACGATCAATGGCGTCCGGGCTGGTACCGATAATGGGAACGCCAGCAGCTTCAAGTGCGCGAGCCAGTTTCAACGGGGTCTGACCGCCAAACTGCACGATCACGCCCTTGGGCTTTTCGAGAGCGACGATAGAAAGTACGTCTTCGAGCGTGACGGGCTCGAAGTACAAGCGATCGGAAGTGTCATAGTCAGTCGACACGGTTTCCGGGTTACAGTTGACCATAATGGTCTCATAGCCGTCTTCGCGCATTGCGAGTGCTGCATGTACGCAGCAATAGTCGAACTCAATGCCCTGACCGATACGGTTTGGGCCACCACCCAGTACCATAATTTTTTCGCGGTTGCTGGGTTCGGCTTCGCACTCTTCCTCGTAAGTTGAGTACATATAGGCTGTCGTGGTTGCAAACTCAGCTGCGCAGGTATCGACCCGCTTGTAGGTCGGCAAAATACCCAGATCCAGGCGGCGCTGACGCACCAATTTCTCACTCACTCCTAACAACTTCGCCAAACGGGCATCCGAAAATCCTTTGCGTTTGAGCTGATACAAGCGCGCCTTGTCGAGATCGGCAAGGCCCATCTTGGCGACTTGATTTTCGATGCTCACCAGCTCCTGAATCTGTACCAGAAACCACGGGTCAATCTTGGTGGCTTCAAATATTTCTTCCAAACCCATACCAAAACGGAACGCATCCGCCAGAGCCCATACACGCTCAGCATTAGGAATCTTGAGCTTTTGGCGCAGCATCTGATGTGCGTCTTCTGCCTTGATATCGGTCTTTGGATCTAAACCATCGACACCCACTTCCAGACCACGCAAAGCTTTGTTCAGCGACTCCTGGAATGTACGGCCAATCGCCATCACCTCACCCACCGACTTCATTTGTGTCGTCAACGTGGCATCGGCTTTGGGGAACTTCTCGAAGTTAAAGCGAGGAATCTTGGTCACAACATAATCAATCGATGGCTCAAACGACGCTGGCGTTTTACCGCCGGTGATGTCGTTCATCAGCTCGTCCAGGGTGTAACCCACCGCCAGCTTGGCCGCCACTTTTGCAATCGGGAAACCAGTCGCCTTCGATGCCAGCGCCGAAGAGCGGGACACACGAGGATTCATCTCGATCACCACCATGCGGCCATCTTCCGGGTTAATACCGAACTGAACGTTCGAGCCCCCGGTTTCC
>CAYYPW010000015.1:0-124231 GCA_964473645.1 uncultured Moraxellaceae bacterium | reverse complement strand
ATGTAGCCAAAGCGGTAGAGGTGCGTCGGGAGAAACAGGCATGACGAATAATATTGCGGGGCTGAATATTGCAAGGCTGGATACGCGTCAGGCGGATTTTGACAATCGTCTGGAAACCCTATTGGCATGGGAAAGCGTATCGGACGATAACGTGCAGGTTGCAGTGGCCACTATCGTGGCGGACGTGCGTAAACGCGGTGATGAAGCCTTGCTGGAATACACCCGCCGTTTCGATCGGCTCGATGTCGCCAGTGCCAATGCGCTGGTGTTACTGCCAGAAGATCTGCAAATTTACCTCACCCAATTACCACCGCATGAACGTGATGCCCTCGAATATGCTGCCGAGCGTGTGCGCAGCTATCACGAGCATCAAAAAGCAGGCTCATGGACGTATACCGACAACGAAGGCAATACGCTCGGGCAACAGATCACGC
Organism: uncultured Moraxellaceae bacterium; assembly: GCA_964473645.1. Taxonomy (GTDB): domain Bacteria; phylum Pseudomonadota; class Gammaproteobacteria; order Pseudomonadales; family Ketobacteraceae; genus HdN1. The sequence continues at coordinate 123,797 of CAYYPW010000015.1, read as the reverse complement.
CACTGGATCGCGTTGGTATTTACGTTCCGGGAGGTAAAGCGTCCTATCCATCGTCTGTATTGATGAACGCTATTCCTGCCAAAGTGGCCGGGGTGAGCGAAGTGATTATGGTAGTGCCCACGCCTGCTGGTGAGAAAAACACAATGGTGTTGGCAGCGGCAGCAATCGCAGGTGTCGACAAGGTCATTACCATCGGGGGTGCTCAAGCCGTTGCTGCACTGGCCTATGGTACTGCGACTGTACCGCGCGTCGACAAGATCGTCGGGCCTGGCAATATTTATGTGGCAACCGCCAAACGCTTGGTGTTTGGTCAAGTGGGTATCGACATGATTGCCGGCCCCAGCGAAATCCTCGTGGTATGCGATGGAAAAACCGCACCCGAATGGATAGCCATGGATCTGTTCTCACAGGCAGAGCATGACGAGCAGGCGCAATCTATTCTGATCAGTACTGATGCGGCGTTCCTCGACCAAGTACATCAACAGATGGCCGCGTTGCTGCCGACGCTTGAGCGTGAATCTATCGCTAGAGTTTCTCTCGAAAACCGCGGCGCGCTCGTGCTCGCACATTCACAAGACGAAATACTAGCGTTGATTAACCGTATTGCACCTGAACACCTTGAATTGTCAGTGGCAGAGCCCGAGGCCATGCTGCCGAAGATTCGCCACGCGGGCGCCATTTTTATGGGGCGTTATACGCCAGAAGCGCTGGGTGACTATTGTGCGGGCCCAAATCACGTGTTGCCGACGTCGGGTACAGCGCGTTTTTCATCGCCCTTGGGCGTATATGATTTTCAAAAACGCAGCTCGCTGATCCATTGTTCTGCACGGGGCTCGCAAACGTTGGGTAAGGTTGCCTCTGTGCTGGCGCGTGGCGAACAGCTTACCGCACATGCCCGTTCTGCAGAAATGCGCCTGTCTGGCAATAGCGATGCAAAAGGAGACGCATCATGAGCGATATTAAAACGTGGGTGGAGAAATTAATTCGTCCTGAAGTGTTGTCATTGTCCGCTTATCACGTGCCTGAAACGGGGCGCATGCTCAAGCTCGACGCCATGGAAAACCCGTACTCATTGCCCGATAGCCTGCGTCAGCAATGGTTGAACGTGCTGGCGGCCGTGCAGATCAACCGTTATCCGCATCCTGGTTCTCCGGGGGTAAAGGCGGGTTTACGCAATTTGATGGGGTTGAAGCCCGAGTATGATCTGGTATTGGGTAATGGCTCAGATGAGCTGATCCAGTTGATTGCGATGGCGATTGCCAAACCGGGCGCCACCTTGCTGGCGGTAGAACCGAGTTTTGTCATGTATCGCATGATTGCCCAGTTCCTTGGTTTGCGTTATCACGGCGTGCCATTGACCGAAGATTTTGCCCTGGATCGCGCGGCTTTGCTGTCGGCGATCAAGAAAGAACAACCTGCACTGGTGTTTCTGGCACAACCGAATAACCCGACCGGCAACGTCTTTGATCAAGCCGTCGTCGAGGCGGTGATCGCTGCAACGCCGGGCCTGGTGGTCATCGACGAAGCGTACCTGGCTTTCACCGAGGCCAATGCCTTGCCCTGGCTGGATCGCTATCCCAATGTGTTGGTCATGCGCACCTTGTCGAAAGTCGGTCTCGCCGGTTTGCGTCTAGGATTTCTCGCCGGGCGCCCGGAATGGATCAACGAGATCGATAAACTTCGGCTACCTTATAACATTAACGTTTTGACACAAGCCTCAGCGGAATTTGCCCTGACGCACTACGATGTGTTTCGTGAGCAGACCGAATTGCTGCGTCACGAGCGTCAGCGCCTCACTGAGCAATTGCAAACGTTGGCGCTCGACAAAGTCTGGCCCAGCGAGGCGAATTTCGTGTTGGTGCGCACTGCGTCCGGTGAGGCACGATCTGTGTTTGAAGCGTTAAAGAAACAGAACGTGCTGATTAAATGTCTGGATGGCGCTCACCCGCTTCTGAAAGACTGCCTGCGGTTAACCGTTGGCACACCGGCTGAGAATCAAACCCTGCTGGAGGCGTTGGAACAAGCCCTGTCAGACTGAAGTCTGTTGGCGTGACGTCTCGGCCCCAAGGATTTAACGAGTCCAATGGATACCACCCAATATGCCAACGCGTTAAAGTCGGGAACTCGCCTGAATGGCACTGAGCCCGGCCAATACGAAATATTGGGTGTGCTCGGCGCAGGCGGTTTCAGTATTACCTATAAGGCGCGAGATAAGCTGCTTGATAGCGTCGTCGCCATCAAAGAATACCTGCCCAGTGATTTTGCCTTACGCCATCAGGATGGCACTACCGTTGGCCCGCGTTCTACCGTAGAAGCGCCACAATTCGAATGGGGCTTGGAGCGCTTTCTGGATGAGGCGCGCACCCTCAAGAAATTCCGCGAACAACACATCGTTCGGGTAGAAGGATTCCTGCAGGCCAACGGCACGGCCTACATGATCATGGAATACGAAGAAGGGCAAACGTTAGAGAATTTTCTCAACGAAGGCCATCTTTTCAGCGAGCGCGAACTGCTTGCCATGATCATGCCCATTCTGCGTGGATTACAGGTAGTACATGACAACCACTATCTGCATCGCGATATCAAACCCGGCAATATTTATTTGCGCACCCGAGGTGGGCCGGTATTGTTGGATTTTGGCGCTGCCCGCCAGGCCTTGGTCGAGCAGAGTCGTGCACTCACTAACATGCTGACTGCGGGTTATGCACCCTTCGAGCAATATAGCAATTCGCGTACCCTAACGCCCTCGACCGATTTGTATGCCATTGGTGCCACGCTTTATCGTTGCATTGCTGGTCGTCGTCCGGTCGATTCTCCTGAGCGGATCAATGCGCTGCATCACCACGAAAATGATCCTTGCCTGCCCGCTACCATTATTGGCCAGGGCACCTATAGTCGCTCGTTATTGGAAGCCGTTGACTGGTGCTTGGCGCCGCTCGCAAAAGATCGCCCCCAAACGGTTGGCGAACTGATTGAAGCGTTGGCAGTCTCGTCAGCGCGCTCGGGTCACTCGCCAGAGCCAACGTTGCGTGCGGAACGTATTACCGGGCGTTCACGCAGTGTTTCGACCGATGCCGTGACACGCCGACGTTCCGAACCCCCTGTAACGACCGTGCTGGATGCCCGCACCGGCTGGAAAGCGTTGTTCATCTGTGTGCTGGCAGGCGTGAGCATTGCCGCACCTTTAGGGTTTTTCACGCTGGCCAACAGCACCTCTGGCGCTACTATCGTGCACATGCTGGCATGGTCGTTGTGGTGCCTGTTTGCATCGATCCCCTTGTATGGTTTCGCTTTTCACAAACCACTCGGGCGGCGTGGGTTGTGGCGGGGTATGTGGGTCATCGCCGCTACTGCCTTGGTGGCTGATGTCTGGTTCACGCTGACGACAATGGCAGATTATGAGGCCGCCACCTGGTACAAAGTGTGGCTATATGCCTTGGTGGCTTTGCTGCTGTTTGTGCCTTTTACCCGCTACGCCTTTGGTGACGAATACTGCTGGAAACCGGTGGATGATAATGATCCCCCGCCCGTTTTCCGCAATCGTCGCGGCAGCGCGATGGGGTGGGCGTTGGTGTTGTTGGCGGTGATACTGCCGGTGTTTGGGATTGGGTTCCTCAACTCGGCGAACTTAAAGAAAGGCATTGCGCTTTACGATAAAAGTGAATTTGTCGCAGCCTATGAAATACTTTTGCCTATGGCGGAGCAGGGCAATGCGCAGGCACAATTTTTCCTCGGCAAAATGTACCGTTATGGCTTGGGGAAACCCATTGATGCCAAGCGTGCACAAAAATGGTTTGATCAAGCCATCAAAAATGACGTAGTCGGCATCATGAAGAAAGCCGCTCGTCAGGGCGATTCATCTGCTCAAAGCAATCTAGGTGTCATGTATTACGAGGGTCTCGGTGTTGATCGTGACCCACAATCCGCCGCACACTGGAACCAGCAATCGGCTGAGCAAGGGTATGCCATAGGACAGTCGAATTATGCTGCTCAGTTGTTGCATGGGATCGGTGTCGAAAAAAATCCGGAACAAGCCGCGTTTTGGTACGAAAAGGCAGCACAACAGGACTACGCGCAAGCACAAAATGCACTTGCAGCCCTGTATTTTTCTGGTGACGGTGTGTCGCGTGACTATGCCAAAGCCAAGCAATGGTTTGAGCGTGCCGCGAGTAATGGATTCATCGCGGCCAAAGTTGGATTGGGCAGTCTTTATTTGGATGGGCTGGGTGTTGAGAAAAATCCTGCACGTGCCGAGCAACTTTATCGCGAAGCAGCAGAGGCCGGAGATCCGAATGGGCAGCGTAGCCTCGCCAATATGTACGCGCTAGGCAATGGATTACCACAAGATAAAACGCAAGCGATACTCTGGTATCAGCGCGCGGCCGAGCAGGGCGATGCCATTGCACAAAACGAACTGGGCTATTTTTATGGTGTTGGCGATGGGGTCGCACGTGACCATGAAAAAGCCGTTTTTTGGTACCGCAAGGCGGCAGAACAAGACAACACGACAGCACAATACAACCTCGGCGTTATGTATGAAACGGGCGCCGGAGTAGTAAAGAGCATGTCTGATGCGATTTACTGGTATCAGCGTGCGGCGCGTCGCAATCATGGCGATGCTAAAGTGGCACTGAACCGGTTGATAGAAAAACCCTGAAAAGGACCATGCAGTACGTGATCAAACAAGGAATCGATATGCACGCTTTAAGCAAAAAACGTGGGCTGGGTAAAACGCTGGGTGTGATGTTGTTGGGGGTTGCATTATCTGCATGTGATACCACTGCGACCCAAGGCCTATTACCACAAATTGTACAGGGTGCGATGGCCCCTTCCACTGGTGCGACTGGTGCACCACAGGCTACCAACACGACCAATGATGCACTGGCACAAGTGGCAGTGTCCATGATTCCAGGCACCACCCAACAGCAGCCGACCACCAATAACGCGCAACCTGCGTCTGCTTTGTCAGGCAGTAGTGAAGTGAGCTTTTTCAGCAAATCCGGTTTGCAGGCCTGCGGTGGAGGGGCGTTGGCCGGCGTGCTGACCTGCAAACTCACCAACACCTGTGATTCCAGCAAAGGTGCGGTACAAGCTGCGGTATTGGGGTGTGGTATCGGCATTGGCGCCAACTATTATCTTGATTACCAGCGTGGGCAGTATGCCGATGCCGAGCAGCGTCTTGATGTGTTGATTGCCGACGTGCGTGCAGATAATCAAAAGCTACAAACTCTTACCTCACAAGCTCAACACGTGCTCAAGCAAGATAAACAAACGCTTGCCCAAATCCAGAACGGTATAAAACGCAAATCGATGGAAAAATCCGCTGCGCAAACACAGCTTGCGAAAGTGGACGCCAACACGCAAACCCTCAACAAGACCTTGGCTGATCTCAAAGGCCGCCAACAGCAATGGCAAGACGTCGCCAACAAGGAGCGTGGCCAGAGCCCGAAAGTTGAAGCGCTGGACGCTGAAATAGGGCGTATGCAAAAGCAGATCGTAACCCTTGAGCGCGAAGTTGACAGCGTTGAGCAACAACGTGCAGGTCTGGCGTTAGGGTGATTTACCTGTGGCGCAACACAAAGGCGGCGAATTTGTGCTTATTCGCTTGCTTGTCTGCGGGCTGCGCAGTCTCGCCGTCTGAGTGTGACCCACGCACAGGAGATGTCAGCTTTTATGTTAAAGCACGATGCTTTTACTCTGATGAATACAAGCATCGTGAGGAACAAAAGCGAGCAATACTTGAAGAAGAATTGCGCCTTAAAGAATTGTTTGAAGAAACCTACGCGGTGCTCAAATCAGAGCAAGAAAAGCTGTCGACCGCGACTGAAGCCCATCGCGGCGAACTGACCGAACTCAACCAATCCGTTACAACGCTTCACGATGCCTTGCAGGCCAAGGCCAAAGATGACGTGCGCCTTAAACAACAGATTTCTGCCATTCGCGTGGAAGCTGAAAAAATTCAGCAACAACCGGGGCAATCCCCCGTACAACAACGGCAAGCATTATCGGATCTGATGGTGAAAGTGTCTGACCTGCAAAAAACGATGGAATTGCGTTAGTTGCATAGCAGGGAATTCTCACGTCGGATCGGGGCGTGCTTCTACGCTAGCCACGATATCGACGGACTTGTCTTGACGTCGAATCCGCAAATTCACGGTTTCCCCTGGTTGCAGCGACGTGATCAACCCCATGGCAGCGCGTGGGTCGCTGACTTCTTTGGCGTTGATGTGCGTAATGATATCGCCGGGCAAGATTCCTGCCTTGAAGGCAGGCCCTTGTTCGAACACACCGGCCACCAGTAAGCCTTGCGTAAATTGCACGTTAAGCGCCTTGGCAATGGCTTCGGTCATCATTTGTGGCTCGATCCCCAACCAGCCACGAACCACTTCCCCATTTGTAACGATCGCCATCAAAATTTGCTTGGCGAGATCCACGGGAATTGCAAAGCCAATGCCCGTCGATGATCCGGTTTTGGTGTAAATAGCAGTGTTGATGCCAATCAGGTCACCCTGAGCATTGATCAACGCTCCCCCTGAATTGCCCGGATTGATGGCGGCATCGGTTTGTATGAAATCCACGAAAGTGCTGATGTTGCTTTGATTGCGTCCCAGTGCGCTCACGATGCCTTCCGTCACCGTCTGGCCGACACCAAAAGGATTGCCGATCGCCAGCACGATATCGCCGACGCGTACTTGTTGACTGGCCGCCAGTGTAATGGAGGGCAGGTTAGGCGCTTCGATATATAGCACCGCAAGGTCAGTCTCAGGATCAGTGCCAACGATCGTTGCCAGAGTCTCGCGCCCATCCTGCAGGGATACGCGGATCTCATCGGCACCCTCTATTACATGGTTGTTGGTAAGCACATAGCCTGAGGGGCTCACGATCACACCAGAGCCCAGACTGGATTGCATGCGTTGCCGCTGCGGTGCTTCATTCATGCCGAAAAAACGTCGAAAGACCGGATCATCATGCAGTGGGTGATAACTGCGAGTGACAATTTTGCTGGTATAGATGTTGACGACCGCTGGCTGGGCGCGTTCTACCGCATCCGCGTATGACCATGGGCGTTGCGCCATGGATTTTTCAGAGGGACTTTGCTCGGCAGTTTTCTCTACAAATACCACACCCGTGGATTCCGTCGTGGGCGCACGCAGATAAAATATGACGATTCCGGCAATCAATAATCCAATGCAGGTGGGAGGAAGGAAAAAGCGTACAAAGGTATTCATTGCCCACCTGTTTGCGGTATAAATCAACGACTAGGCTATGTTTTTCGACAGCCACGACATGCATTTATCATAGGACGCGACATGGTACAACGCACCGAGCTTGATGGCGAGTTAAAGCGCCTGCTGGAACCTGCGCTCTTCAAGGATTATTGCCCCAATGGTCTGCAGGTGCAGGGACGCGACGAGATCAACAAGATTGTTACCGGTGTCACCGCCAGCCGTGATTTTCTGCTTGCCGCGATAGAGAAAGGGGCCGATGCCGTGTTGGTGCATCACGGTTATTTCTGGCGTAACGAAAACCCGTGTATTACTGGCATGAAACACGAGCGAATCCGTTTGTTGCTCGAAGCGCAGATCAGCCTGTTCGCCTACCACCTGCCACTCGATGCTCACCCAGAGCTAGGCAACAATGCCCAACTTGCCAAGCGTCTTGGTATTCAGGTGGAGGGTGGCCTGGAACCTGGTAACCCACGTTCTATCGGTAACATCGGTCGTGTCGCGGCTCCCATCAAAGGGCAGGACTTCGCCCGCATTATTGAACAACGCCTCAAACGAAAACCCCTGCATGTCGCGGGCACCGATAATCTGATCAAGCGGGTTGCCTGGTGCACCGGCGGCGGTCAGGCTTTTATCGATCAGGCGCTCGACGCAGGCGTAGATGCCTTCATAACAGGGGAGGCCTCCGAGCAAACCGTTCATATTGCACGTGAATCGGGCTTACACTTCTTTGCCGCCGGGCATCACGCGACCGAGCGCTATGGTGTGCAGGCGGTGGGAAACTATCTGGCAGAGAAGTTTCAGGTCAAACACGAGTTTGTTGATATTGCCAATCCGGTCTAAGCATCAAGCGGCAGGGATGCGCGATGGGTGGGCTTTGGGTATATAATGTCGCGCTTTTACTGCAGCCGTTGTGACGATTCCTCGCAGTAACCCCAAGCAACAACCCTTAGCCAAGACAGGAAACCTCATGTCAACACTCGTGAAACCCCACGGCAGCGATACCCTCAAAATACTTTTGTTGGAGGGCGCTGAACTGACCGCAGCCAAGGCGCATGCGGAAACTTTACCCAAAGTCACGTTGTCCTCGCGTGAAACAGGCGACTTGATCATGTTGGGTATCGGTGGGTTCACTCCGCTGGAAGGCTTTATGGGTAAAGCTGACTGGCAAGGCATCTGTGACAGCATGACCATGGCCAATGGTATCTTCTGGCCGATTCCCATTACCAAGTCAGTGTCACAAGCTCAGGCTGACGCCATCCCGCTCAACAGCGAAATCGCTTTGATCGACGAAGAAACTGGCGAACTCATGGGCAGCATGCGTGTCACCGAGAAATACTCGATCGACAAAGCGCACGAGTGCCAGACCGTATTCAAAACCACTGATATCGAACACCCTGGCGTCAAAATGGTGATGGAGCAAGGTGACATCAACCTGGCTGGCCCGGTGAAAGTATTCTCACAAGGCGAGTTCCCGACCAAGTACGCCGATACCTACATGACGCCAACCGAAACCCGCGCCATGTTCGCCGAAAAGGGCTGGAAAACCGTTGCCGCGTTCCAAACGCGTAACCCGATGCACCGCTCACACGAATACTTGGCCAAGATCGCGATCGAAATCTGCGACGGCGTCATGGTGCACTCGTTGCTGGGCAAGCTCAAACCCGGAGACATTCCTGCCGAAGTACGCCAGGAAGCCATCGGGGTATTGATCGACAACTACTTTGTTAAAAACACGGTTATCCAGTCGGGCTACCCACTGGATATGCGTTACGCTGGCCCACGCGAAGCCCTGCTGCATGCGTTGTTCCGTCAGAACTACGGTTGCTCCCACCTGATTGTTGGCCGCGATCACGCCGGTGTTGGTGAGTATTACGGCCCGTTCGATGCGCACTACATTTTTGACGAAATCAAACAGGATGCGCTGGTTACCAAGCCTCTCAAAATCGACTGGACCTTCTGGTGCAACAAGTGTGGCACGATGGCTTCTACCCGCACCTGCCCGCATGAACCAGCGGATCGCGTGCTGGTGTCAGGCACCAAGCTGAGAAAGGCATTGTCTGAAGGTGGCGAAGTAGCTGACAACTTTAGCCGTCCAGAAGTGCTGGAAGTGCTGCGCAAATACTACGCAGGCCTTGCTGAGCATGAAAAAGTGGAAGTCAAACTGACCGGCCACTCTGCCAAGTAATCGGCAAAATCAGTTTTGTTCCTTGCGTCGGCAGAGAGGATATTCCCTCTCTGCCGAGCGCATTCAAGTCAGATTCCACCTGCCGCTGTCAATTATCCGATTCCCTCTTAATCCCTGCTCTCAATTAATCCCTGATCTCAATGTTGATCTTGCGCGGAACCGCTGCTGCCTTGCGTGCAATGTCTACGATCAAAACGCCTTTTTCATAACGCGCACCAATAGCGGCCGGGTCTGCATCGTCGGGTAGCTTGAAGGTGCGATTGAAGTGGCCAAACGCACGTTCCTTGTAGCGCAACTTTTGAGTGTCCTGCTCGGCTCGCTGGCGTTGGCCCTGCACTCGCAAAACGCCTTGTTCCACCTCGACAGAGACATCTGATGTTGAAATGCCGGGTACATCGAAGTAAAGCTGGTAGCCAGCTTCCGATTCAATAATATCAACGGCCGGGTGCCAGCGGCGTTGGGGTTCGCCGTAGTAGCGCAATGCTTCGTTTTGCAGTTGATCCAACACTTGCCAGGGGTTCATGGATGCGATGCTCATGGTCAATGTCTCCAACAATATAACGCCAGAAATAAGCTGCAAAAAAGACCGTAGAAAAGCACTTCGGGCGATTCCGCAGCATGGATAATTTGTGTACGAATATTAATATTGGGGAGGCAAATCCGGTTTCAAGGGGGTGCCCCTCAAAACCGGTAGGGAGCGATCAGGGGTGGGATTGATTGAAGCCAAAGTCTTCTGCCAACGTGCCTTTTTCCTTGGGGCTGACCTTGGGGGCGTAGTCACGAGGTGGCTGATATCGTTCGTCGTCAAAGGACGCGTCTTTGGCCGGTGGCTCCTTGGTTTCAATGGCGATGAACTGAGGGGCGACAGGCGCCAGTTGCTGGCTGCTTTCCAACTTGAAGCTCTTGGGCGGCTCTGACAGTGAGACCGACGCGTCTTCGAGATGTTTTTGCACTTTCACATACGATTCGGTCAGGGTATTGACCAATTCCGCCGTGCGATTGAAATGCTGATTCACATTTTCGCGATAGGCGGTGAATTCTTCTTGTAGATCGCGAAGTTGTTGTTCGATAGCGGTTTCACTGCGGCTGCGGGTCAGTACAACGTAGCACCCGGTACCGCCTGCAATCGCCCCCAGTAAAAACATGACGACTTCCAACATCTTGGGTTTACCTCTTGCAATATTTACTCAGAAAGAAATTCAAGAGAATCTCTATAAAGTCTTAATCAAACCAATACGCCTCGAATCGGTATCCTTTGGCGGCGAACGTCCAAAATCCTGATGCTTTTGCGTTTTGAGCTTGTGTAGGCTGCAGCATTATTCAGTGCATGTGTCCTTTGATAGTATAACGACTACCTCTGGGAATATAGACGCAAACCGTTATCCCCACAGAAAAAACGCTATTCAAATGTAACATTTCCCGACGACAGGTGAAGCACATGGTTGGAGTTCCGGCTGGAGAATCTGCGGTATTGATCGATGGGCCTGCGGGCACGATTGAGATTGCCACCATGGCGCCGAAAACGGGGGAAGTGAGTGATCTGGCTATCATTTGCCACCCTCATTCCCAAATGGGCGGAAGCTTGCAGAATAAAGTGGTGCATACGCTGGCGCGTGCCCATCGTGATGCCGGGCACCTGGCAATACGCTTCAATTTTCGCAGTGTCGGAAAGTCCACTGGGGCCTTCGACGACGGGGTAGGGGAGAGTGATGATCTTGCTGCGGTCGTACGCTGGGCCCGCAGCGTCTGCCCTCAGGGTCGCCTCTATTTGGCCGGGTTTTCGTTTGGGGCTTATGTGTTGGCGCGCTCATTGGCGACGCTTTCGGCCTCGGGCGTCGCTATTCATCATGCCACGCTAGTCGCACCGCCCCAGCGCTTTGGGTTTGAGGCGTTGACCAGTTTTTCCTGCCCGCTGACGGTGATCATGGGGGAAGAGGATGAAGTGGTAGACCCAGAAGAGGTCTATCGCTGGTTTGATTCAGTCACCACGGAGAAAAGGCTGGTAAAAGTCCCGGCAGCGGGTCATTTCTTTCATGGCTTGCTGGGGGAGCTGAAGGGAATTGCTGAAAACGACATCAAGTAGACATCAATTATACTGATGGGATACAGTGGCGCCGCGTTTGCAGGCGGGGATAGCTGTCTGCGTGTTGTCGTCGGATGTTGTCGTAAGCAGGTGTACCATGGGGCCTCTGGAACGCTATAAGCAAGATCTTCAAAAACCTGGATTCAGTTACGATGCTGCCCAGGAAAATGCGGTAAAACATCTGCAGCGGCTCTACGACGATTTAATGGCCCGCCATCAAATGCCCGGCCCCTCATGGTGGGATCGTGTGCGTGGCAAAACTGCCAAGCCGCCAGTGAAGGGCTTGTACTTCTGGGGGGGAGTGGGGCGCGGCAAAACCTACCTAGTCGATACGTTTTATGACGCACTGCCTTTCGAGCAGAAAATGCGTGTTCACTTTCATCGTTTCATGCGTCGTGTGCATGGCGAACTCAAGCTGCTGCAAGGCCAGAAAAACCCATTGGATGTAATTGCAAAAAAATTTGCCGATGAAGTTGAAATTATCTGTTTCGATGAGTTTTTCGTGTCTGATATTACAGATGCAATGATCCTGGGCGGCTTGTTTGAAAAATTGTTCGGGCTTGGTGTAACCCTGGTGGCCACCTCTAATATCGTGCCTGACGATCTCTATAAAGATGGTTTGCAGCGCGCGAGATTTGTTCCCGCGATTACGTTATTGAAGGCTAACGCGGAAATCGTGAATGTCGACAGTGGGGTCGACTATCGTTTGCGTGTGTTGGAGAAGGCTGAGATTTTTCATTCGCCTCTGGATGCGTCGGCGGACGAAAGCCTAAAAGCCAGTTTTGATGGTTTGGCGCAGGAGCATGTGCGGCATAACGTTGAGATTGATATCAACGGTCGGCCAATTGCCTCCAGGATGGTGGCCGAGGATGTATTGTGGTGTGACTTCAAGTCCTTGTGTGATGGGCCCCGGAGTCAGAATGACTATATCGAGATAGCGTGTGAGTATCATGCGGTGTTGGTGAGCAATGTGCCTTCGATGGGGGCCGCGAATGATGATCAGGCGCGTCGTTTTATTAATATGGTGGATGAGTTTTACGATCGCAATGTGAAGCTCATTTTGTCGGCGGCGCAGCCAATTGAGTCGCTTTATGGTGCGGGAAAATTGGAGTTTGAGTTTGCGCGCACGCGCAGTCGTTTGCTTGAAATGCAGTCGCATGAGTATTTGGCACGCGAGCACAAGCCGTAAACCCAACTTTCTTCGTGCATAGTGCTCGGTGCGCGTTGTCAGACAAATTCTACGGTGCAGGGTTCGGGAACTGCGTATGAATATGCTCAATGGCTTTTATGGTATCGCCATCTAACGTCAGCTCTGAGCTTTCCAGGTTTTTTCGCAATTGCTCCATCGATGTCGCGCCGATGATCGTGCTGGTGACGAACCCTTGTTGTCTCACATACGCCAATGCCATTTGTGCCGGGTCGAGGTTTCTCTGCGCGGCAAGTGCCAAGTATTGTTCGGTGGCGGCGACAGATTGTTCGTTGGAATAGCGAGAGAATTGTTTGAACAGGGTCAGGCGAGCGTTGTCGGGCCAAGTGTTGTGGCGGTACTTACCAGTGAGCATGCCGAAGGCTAGAGGGGAATAAGCGAGCAGGCTGACTTGTTCGCGGTAGCTGATTTCGGCTAAACCCACTTCGTAGGTGCGGTTGAGCAGGCTGTAAGGGTTTTGAATGGATTCGATGCGTGGCAGGCCTCTCGTCTCAGATTCTGCCAGAAATTTCATCACCCCCCAGGGCGTTTCATTTGAAACACCGATATGGCGGATCTTGCCTGCCTTTATATGTACCTGCAGGGCTTCGAGGGTTTCATGAAGGGGGGTGAAATGTTCCTCTTTGTGCCGATAGCCGAGTTTGCCAAAAAAGTTGGTGTTGCGTTCTGGCCAATGTAATTGATAAAGGTCGATGTAGTCGGTTTGCAGGCGTTTCAGGCTCCCATGGAGCGCGGCATCAATGTCTTTGCTGCTAAAGCGGGTTTGGCCTCCGCGAATGTGGCCAATCCAGCCGGGAGCGCCGGGGCCGGCCACTTTTGTGGCGAGTATGACTTTGTCGCGATTGGCGCGGGCCTTGAGCCAGTGACCGACAATGGATTCTGTCGTTCCGTAGGTGGATGCTTCAGCGGGAACAGCATACATTTCTGCAGTGTCGATGAAATTAACACCGTAGTCGAGGGCGGCATCAAGTTGCGCGAAGCCTTCCTGCTGCGTGTTCTGCTTTCCCCAGGTCATGGTGCCCAGGCATATGTTGGTGACTTTCAGTTCGGTGCGTCCCAATGCGTTTTTTTGCATTGCAAATCCTCAACTTGGAAGGGATCAGTGAACGTTGGTTGCGATGTGACTGGCTGGACAGGCGTAGATCATACGATGTGGTTGAGCGTTGGGCCAGAGGAGGTGGGCGAGTGCAAAAAATTGCACTAGTCTTGCTAGACCTGCGCGCATTTATCTTGCATAATTTGCGCCCCGCCAGATCAGATGATAAACCGTTGGTGAGTCTTCATGAGTGCTTCCCGCTTCCGATGCAGCTGCGAGGAGGGCTCTAAAGGCTTGTCTGACTTTATGTAAACAGCTTGTCAAAGACAGGCTGGTTGGGTAGTATTCCCGCTCTTCGTTGAGACTGAAGAGCCTCGACCAGTTCTAGGGCAGAGTAATGAAGACTATAAGCGCCAAACCCGCAACCGTACAAAGAGATTGGTACGTCGTTGATGCCGCAGGCAAAACGCTGGGCCGTATTGCGACCGAAATCGCACTGCGTCTGCGCGGCAAACACAAACCTATTTATACCCCGCATGTTGATACCGGTGACTTCATCGTTGTGATCAATGCTGAGAAAGTTCACGTTACCGGCAACAAGCGTGGCGGCAAGATGTACTACCACCACAGTTTGTATCCTGGCGGTCTGAAGAGCATTTCTTTCGACAAATTGATCCAGAAGAAGCCTGAGCAAGTGATTGAGCTGGCTGTAAAAGGCATGCTGCCCCACAATCCGCTGGGTCGCGCCATGTTCCGTAAGCTGAAAGTGTACGCCGGTGCCGAGCATCCACATGCTGCTCAGCAACCCAAAGTGCTCGAACTCTAATTTAGGTGGATAGTATCGTGGAAAACAATTACGGAACTGGCCGTCGCAAAACTTCTTCTGCACGCGTATTCCTTCGCCCAGGCACGGGTAACATCAGCATCAATGGCCGCGGTCTTGACCAGTATTTCGGTCGTGAAACGGCTCGCATGATCGTACGTCAACCACTGCAATTGGTCGAAATGACCGAGAAATTCGACGTTCTTGTAACGGTCGAAGGTGGTGGCATGAGCGGTCAAGCTGGCGCCATTCGTCACGGTATTGCTCGCGCGTTGATCGAATATGATGAGACTCTGCGTTCATCGCTTCGTCGCGCTGGCTTTGTTACCCGTGACGCACGTGAGGTTGAGCGTAAGAAAGTCGGCCTTCGCAAAGCACGTAGACGTCCTCAGTACTCCAAGCGCTAATTGTTACTTCAACTGTTGGTTTTCAAACAACAGTCGCGCAAAAAGTACTAGACTACAAAACGCCTGGCTATCGCCGGGCGTTTTGCTTTGTATCAAGGGCTTGGCGTTATTCCACCTTGTAACCGTGTGGCAATTTAATTACTATTTGCGGCGTTATTTTGGCGGGTAGAGGGCTTGTTGCGCCTGACTTGGGGTGTCCTGATTTGGGATGTGTCCTGATTTTGTGTATAGCGTTTCCCAACAAACCATGGGGAGAGAAGTTGAATGAGTACTGAAGGCGTAAACCAGGGGCGCCGCCTGTTTCTAGTGGGCGCAACCTCTGTGGTTGGTGCTGCGGGAGCCGTGGGGGCTGCTGTTCCCTTCGTGCAATCGTGGTGGCCAAGCGCAAAGGCAAAGTCTGCTGGTGCACCAGTGGTGGCAGACATTAGCAAGCTCGAATTGGGTCAGCGGATGACGGTGGAATGGCGTGGTCGTCCAGTGTGGATCATGCGTCGCACACCAGAAGCCATGGCCTCGCTGAAAGAAGTAGAAAGTCAGTTGCGCGACCCGGCGTCTGCCGAAAGTGCGCAGCCAGCCTTCGCAACCAACCCGACCCGCTCACATCAGGACCATCCTGAAATTGCTGTGATCGTCGGTATCTGTACTCATTTGGGCTGTTCACCTTTGTATCGCCCTGAAGTTGCACCCGCTGATTTGGGTTCCGAATGGAAGGGTGGATTCTTCTGCCCCTGCCATGGTTCGAAATTCGACATGGCTGGTCGTGTGTTCCAGAGTGTTCCCGCGCCACTTAACCTTGAAGTTCCTCCCTATTACTTCATGAGTGAATCCCTGATCAAAATAGGCGAAGACGGAGGAGCTGCATAATGAGCATGTTCCAGAATCTCATGACCTGGGTGGATGACCGTTTTCCGGCCACCAAAATGTTCGAAGAGCATATGAGCAAATACTATGCTCCGAAGAACTTCAACTTTTGGTACTTCTTCGGTTCGTTGGCCATGCTGGTGCTGGTTAACCAGCTATTGACCGGTATTTGGCTGACCATGTCTTACAACCCTTCGGCTGAGGGCGCGTTTGATTCAGTCGAATACATCATGCGCGATGTCGAGTGGGGCTGGTTGTTGCGTTACATGCATTCCACTGGTGCCTCTGCATTCTTCGTCGTCGTTTATCTGCATATGTTCCGTGGCATGATGTACGGCTCGTATCGTAAGCCACGCGAGTTGGTGTGGATCTTCGGTATGACGATCTATCTTGCCTTGATGGCCGAAGGCTTCATGGGTTACCTGCTGCCTTGGGGTCAGATGTCTTTCTGGGGTGCTCAGGTAATTATCTCGCTGTTCGGTGCCATTCCCGGTATCGGTGAGCAGCTGATGGAGTGGATACGTGGCGATTATCTTTTGTCCGGTATTACGCTCAACCGTTTCTTTGCGTTGCACGTTGTTGCGCTACCCATCGTGATTCTTGCACTGGTGGTGTTGCACATCATCGCCCTGCATGAAGTAGGCTCCAACAACCCCGACGGCGTTGAAATCAAGAAGCTGAAAGACGAAAACGGCGTACCGCTGGATGGCATTCCGTTCCATCCGTATTACAGCATCCATGATCTTGTGGGTGTGGTGGTGTTCCTGTTTGTGTTCTGTCTGGTGATTTTCTTCTTCCCGGATGGTGGTGGTTACTTCCTTGAGAAACCCAACTTTGAGCCTGCCAACAGCTTGAAGACGCCGGCTCACATTGCACCGGTCTGGTACTACACGCCTTTCTACGCGATTCTGCGTGCGATTCCCGACAAGTTGCTGGGAGTTATCGCAATGGGTGCAGCAATCGCAATTTTGTTCGTGTTGCCATGGTTGGATCGTAGCCCGGTGAAATCGATTCGCTACAAAGGCTGGATCAGCAAAGTCATGCTGGGTGCTTTTGTTGTTTCGTTCATCATTCTGGGCATTTGTGGTGTTAAATCACCCGATTTGCACGTCGAGTTCTTGCCGTTCCTGCAGTACCGTGACTTGGGCCAGATTTGCACCGTGATTTACTTCGGCTACTTCTTGTTGATGCCAGTGTGGACTTCAATCGAGAAGACTAAGCCAGTACCTGAACGCGTAAGGATGAGCCACTAATGAAAAAGATCATTGTATTGTTGGCAGCACTTTTTTTCCCTGTTCTAGCGTCAGCCGCAGGGGTGGAAGTTGAACTTGAAACTGCACCGATCAACCTCAATGACAAGGTCTCCTTGCAGCGTGGCGCACAGCTTTTCGTGAATAACTGCATGGGTTGTCACTCGGCAAAATACATGCGCTATGAGCGTTTGGCGACCGATCTGGGAATTCCTTTGGATGTGGCGCTGAAAAACCTGGCATTCACCACCGACAAGATTGGTGATCCTATGGTGTCTGCCATGCCCAAGGATGCCGCCAAGAAGTGGTTTGGTAACCTCCCGCCGGATCTGTCATTGGCTGCTCGTGTACGCGGTGCCGATTGGGTCTATGCTTACCTGACCGGCTTCCATAGCGATGCGAAGCGTCCGTTTGGCGTGAACAACCATGTATTCCCAGATGTCGGGATGCCGCATGTGTTGTCGACCATGCAGGCGTCACTGCCCGAAAAGGAGTTCAAGTCGCGTATGGCTGATCTCACCAACTTCATGGTGTACATCGCTGAGCCTATTCGTGCTGAGCGTGAGCGCCTTGGGGTATGGGTGTTGTTGTTTATCTTGATCCTGGGTATTCCGGTTTATTTCCTGAATCGCGAATACTGGAAAGACGTTCACTGATCGGTGAACGGGCTCTGAAACAGGAAAGGGCGGCTAATTAGCCGCCCTTTTTTCAGCTGCAATTTCTTCAGCTACAACCAATGAAGTTGACCACCATGACCTCTACTCGCCCTTATTTCGTTCGTGCACTTTATGAATGGATTCTGGATAACCAATGCACACCTTATCTGTTGGTGAACGCCAATTATCCTGCGGTACAGGTACCTAACGAGCACGTAAAGGATGGGCGGATTATTCTCAATCTGTCTCCGTCTGCAATTCGCGGCCTGGTCATGGATAACGAGCGAGTTGAGTTCTCTGCACGCTTTGGTGGCGTGCCGCGTTCACTATATTTGCCTATTGGGGCTGTGTTGGCAGTCTATGCCAAGGAAAATGGCCGTGGCATGTTTTTCGATGAAAATGAATTCCCCATTCCTGAAACTGCTGCACCTACCGCGCCTGCGCTTGCTCCTGCCTTGGCTCCGGCAGCAGTGTTAGCGCCAGCACCTGCGCTGGCACCGACCGCGGCACCCGCAGTCAGTGATACAAAAGCTGGAAAAGAAGATGCTTCTGCCGGAGATTCTTCCGCCGATGGCGCTTCACCGGCGAATCCTTCGCAGAAGAATTCTCCACCGGATGATAAAGGCGGTGGTGGTGGGGGTAAAAAGCGTCCAAGCTTGAAAGTCGTCAAATAATGGCTGTATGACCAAATATTGGCTTTAAGAATTGTTGGCTGGCGCACAAACAGGAGCGCCAGCCATACTCACCGTTAGCGCTTGGCGGGAATATATTCGAATATTTTCACAATGCGGCGAATTCCACTCACATCCTTGATGATGTCGACCGCTTCGTTACCTTCTTGCTCTGTCACCAGACCCATCAGATAAACCGCACCACGTTCTGTTACCACCTTGATGCGTGAGGCTGGAAAATCGCGGGTCGCATACATGATGGTTTTGATTTTGCTTTGTATCCAGGCGTCGTTGCTGGTACTTTGCCAACTTTGTATGGGGCCAACCTGCAACTCACTGTGAACGTTGCGAACACCACGCATGCGCTTGGCGATAGCAATGGCGCGTTCGGACATCCCTTCATCAGTAACATTGCCCGCCAGTAAAACCACGCCGTTATAGCTGGCAACTCTAATGGGGTTGTCCTGAAAGCGCTGATCAGCTTTGAGAAGATTGCCTGCAATTTTGGTTTCGATATTGGTGTCTTCTACTGCCATGCCCAGTGTGCGTGTGCCTGGATCTTCATCCGTAACGCCTGGGCCTGAAAAGTAGGCCATCATTTGGGCGCAACCACTGAGTGCTGTCGTCAATACTAATATGCCAATGTAAAACGTGATGCTCGGGCGTTTTGAGTGTTCAGGGAAAATGTTTTTCATTAGTCGGCCATCCCAAAAAGTTGGTTATCGAGCAGGTCACACAAGATGTGGAGGATGTGCAAGTGCATTTCTTGTATGCGCGTAATGTTATCGGAGGGAACACGAATTTCCACATCATCCTCTAGCAGAATGCGTGCTACATCACCGCCGTCTTTGCCGGTAAGCGCTATTACCTTCATGTCGCGATCGTGTGCTGCCTGAATCGCTTGCACAATATTGCCTGATTGGCCGCTAGTGGAAAGGGCGATGAGTAAATCCCCGGGTTGCCCCAGCGCGCGAATCTGTTTGGAGAATATTTCGTTGTAGCTGTATTCATTAGCGATCGCTGTCATGGTCGCTGTGTCAGCCGAGAGGGCAATGGCGGGTAATGCAGGGCGTTCGCGTTCAAAACGATTCAACATTTTGGCTGCGAAATGCTGGGCACCACCTGCGTTTCCGCCATTGCCACAGCAAAGCACTTTGCCATCATTGAGCAGGCACTGCACCAGGGTTTCAGAGGCAATGGCGATGGTGACCGTGAGTGTGTCCCGGGTTTGCTGCAACGTTTCAATCGAGGTGTCGAATTGTTGCAGAACTCTTTCAACTAGATTCATCAAAATTCCCGATTAATCAAAAGGCGGAACTGATCCATTGGATAGCGGGATTGTTACCCGGTTCCCCTTGGATGGCAATAACGTCAAAGCGATAGCTATAACGTAACTGCGGATCATGGCGTTGAATGAAATAGTGGGCGGCGTTGATCAGCTTGCGTTGCTTAGAGCGATTGATGCTTTCTGCTGCGCTGCCAAAACGTGAATGCTTGCGGGCTCGCACCTCGACAAACACTATCATGTCGCCATGCTGCATGATGAGATCGATCTCGCCACATTTGCAGCGGAAATTACGGTGCAACAAGCGCATTCCCTGCGCTTCGAGGTGATGGCGAGCAAGGGTTTCCGAGCGATCGCCGATAACTTGTTGAGACGTCCTTGTAGTCATGCGCTAGCGTGCGGGTGCTTCAATGCTGTTTTTTTCGCGTTCGTTTTGTTCTGGGGGGCTCTGTTCTGATATGCCTTGCTCTGAATCGCCTTCTTCGGAATCGTTGGGCGTGTTCTCTGCACCGTTTTCGAGGGCGAGTGAGGACACTTGTAGCAATGGCTGGGCATAACCTTCCCGAAATTGTGCCCAGCTTAATGCACGATTCAAGCGTCCTTGCGGGTCCAGTTGAATAATCCCGGTGGCGCCATACAGTTTGGATTCGGGAATTTTCTCCATGGCCTGCAAACGGTCTGCGAGGCGGTATGCATCAACACCCAAGGCATTGAAGCGGGCCATGCGCGGCTCGGCATTTGGCCAGGCACGATCAAAGGCAATATGGGTGGCGGAAGGGCTTTGTAAAATCCATGGAATGTCGCAAAACGCAATGCCTTCCATATCTTGATTATTCTCGGGGGCTGCGACGCCAGAATAGAGATAGGAGCCACCCAAGAGAGGGGTGTCAGTGGCGTAGTGGAAATCAAACAAAGGTTTCACCTGGCGCGCTTGATCGCCAGGGGTAATCAAAAAGACAAAATCGAGATCGGCGCGCGGGCGCGGTTCGGCCACGACGTTTTCACCAATGACCCGGCTGACTTGCTGTGCGCGGCGAGTGCTGTCTTCAAGACGCAATAGCGATTTGATGGCATTCTCCATCTCGGCACCATTTTTGTAGCTGGCCTGCGCAATCACACGCTTGCCGAGTGCCTCCCACTGCTGGGTAAATGCGCGCTGTACCCGCTGGCTCCATTCGCCAGTGTCCTGAGAGAGTATGGCTGCGTTGTTGTAGCCTCGCGCGGCAGCGTGCAACGCCGATTCACGGGCATCGTCTTCCGGTGAAAGCCCGAATTGATAGAGTTTGTCGGGGGCGCTGATGACAAGGTCGCTGCTGTTGAGCGCGAGCGTGGGTACAGGCAGCGTTTCTTTGAACTGGTAAAGACGGCGGACATTGTCTTTGGTCAGCGGGCCAATCACCAGCTCTGCACCGTCTGCAATTGCCTGTTGGTAGGCGCTATCGAACGTCGCGCTATTCCCTTCTTCATAAATTTTAACGGAGGGGGTGCGGGCTTTGTCCTGGCGGGATTCTTGAGTGTGAAAATAGGCTGCCATAAAGCCTTGCTCGATGGCTTCGGCGGCGGGGCGATACGGGCCGCTTTGTGGTAGCAACAAGGCGATTTTTTGCGGACGATAGCTTGCCAGGGCTTTCAGCATGGCAATCGCTTTGGGGACTGCACGGTTGGCGGGGTGGGTAACGTTCTGGCGCAACCAGCTATCGACAGCATCCAGTTGGGTGTCGATATCATCCTGATGATTTTTGTAGGCGGCGATGAGGGTCAACCAGCCTTTGAGGTCTGGTGTGTTGGTGGTTTCTGACAGTTGTTGCAATGTCTCGGCAGGAAACTGCACAAGATCGTTCCAGATACGCTCATTGTTGTCGGCCAGCGCACCTTCGGGCAGCATCGGGCTGACAAATATACGCTCATTTGCCGCAGCCAGAGGGTCACCCAGTTGTTCGAGGGCGTCTGCGCGCATCAGGCTGACTTTGTTTTGCAGCGCTAACGACAGGCTGCTGAGTTGGTTGGCGATGCCAAATCGATGGGCGGCAAGAATGTCCAATACACTCTGGAAGTGTCCTTTCAGTAACGCAATCTCGGCATTGGCGATACCTATCTGTGCCTTGAGAGGTGGGGGCAGGCCTTGCAATTTTAATCCTGCCAACAGATTTTCGGCACCGGTCAGGTTGCCTTCCTGTATCAACAGCGGAACCGCCGTCAGCAGCTTTTGTTCCAGCGCGGGAGATGTTAGTTTGCGCGCAGCCAGAATGGTCTGGGCGCTGGCGGTCAGCTGCACCTTTTGTTCTGGTGCGTCGCTTTGCTCGGGTTGGGTGGCGCATCCGACAATTAACAGAGGCGACGATAACACAGGCAACAGCAGGAACGGGCCAATGTGTCTGGCCAGACTGAACGGCTTTTTCATGGGGGGAATTCTATGGTGGACAAATTTCCATTTTCCGACACAGCGACACAAGGTCGTGGTCAACTCTACGTTGTGGCAACTCCCATCGGGAATTTGAATGATATCACTTTCCGTGCGCTGGAGGTGTTGAAACAGGTTGACCTTATTGCTGCGGAAGACACGCGTCATAGCAAAGTGCTGTTGAATCACTTCGGCATCAACAAGCCCATGCTGTCGTTGCACGATCATAACGAAGAAGCGCGCATTGTTGAGCTCTTGCAAGTGCTTGGAGCAGGGCAGTCTGTTGCGTTGATTTCGGATGCTGGCACGCCCTTGATCAGCGATCCTGGGTTTCGCTTGGTGCGTGCCGTGCGACAGGCAGGGGTGGTGATTTGTCCGATCCCTGGCGCGTGTGCGGCGGTGTCAGCGTTATGCGCCTCGGGGTTGCCGTCCGATCGATTTTTGTTTGTGGGCTTTGCGCCTGCCAAATCACAAGCGCGCAAGCGTTTTCTGGAAGCACTGGTGGCGCGAGAAGAAACCCTGATTTTTTACGAGTCCCCCAAGCGTGTTGTTGAATTTCTGGAAGATGCCATCGAGGTGATGGGGCCGCAACGCGATGCGTGCCTCGCCAAGGAAATCACCAAAATGTTCGAACGTTTTATCAGTGGCTCGTTAGCGGATGTGCATCGTGAAATGCAGTCCCCAAGCTTACAGCGCGGTGAGTTTGTGGTGATGATCGCAGGTGCTGCTGCAGTCGCTGGGGATGTCCTTTGTCCGACACAAGATGTCATGCAGGCGCTACGCACGACGGCGCGGTATCTACCCCCGAAGCAGGCATGTGCATTGGTTGCGGAGCTGTTTGGCGCCGATAAAAAGCAGCTCTACCAACAATGGATAAGTTTGCGCGGTGAGGAATAAGTCAATGGGGTGGGCAACAAGAATAGGCTCTTATAAACATAAAGTTTTTAAAGGCTTGCCTGTGAGCTGATGAAACTTTACGCTTGCCGCTGGAAAGTCAGCTGGACAGTCGCTGCCTCGCAAGGGGGAGAGGAAAGTCCGGGCTCCATAGGGCAAAGTGCCAGGTAATGCCTGGGCGGCGTGAGCCGACGGAAAGTGCAACAGAAAATATACCGCCTAAGCTCGCAAGGGCCGGTAAGGTTGAAATGGTGCGGTAAGAGCGCACCGCGTGCCTGGTAACAGGTCACGGCATGGAAAACCCCACTGGGAGCAAGACCAAATAGGAATCCTTTGGCGTGGCCCGCGCTGGATTCGGGTAGGTTGCTTGAGCGTACTGGTGACAGTGCGCCTAGAGGAATGACTGTTCTCGACAGAACCCGGCTTACAGGCTGACTTTCCAACTTCTTTTTTGCTTCTGTGAGTGTATGGCCTGTGTGTTTGGCAGGCATTTATGCTGCCCTGGATGACAGAAGCTTTCTAACTGCTATCGCCATTATCGCTAAATAATCTGTTTCTTCAGGTGCTTTGTCAGTTTGTTTTTGTATGTCGTTGAATTCGATTTGGATTTGTTTGTTCGTGTGCTTGTCCGCTTGCCAGGAATATCGCTAAGTCATTGTTTTTAAATGCCTAAACGCTTTAGTGCGCAGGGTGCCTTCCTTGACAATCAAGGGGGTGCGTCCCTATAGTGTGAAAAAGTGGTGGAAAGTGGTGGAAAGTGGAGTTTTAGGGCTACAGTTGACGCTGCGGTGGGTTTTCGTGGCAGGCAGTGGCTCTCGGTGAAGGAAGCGCAGGGCAAACGGTAACGACAGACAGGCGATAAAGTGTTCAGAGGTCTTACATCGATCAACATGGATCCGAAAGGGCGTATGGCACTGCCTACGCGCTACCGCGATGCCGTGCTTGAGCGTTGCAACGGCCAGATGATCGCCACGATTGATACGGAAGAGAAGTGCCTCCTGCTTTACCCATTGCCTGACTGGCAGGAAATCGAACGCAAGATCGAAGCCCTACCCAGTTTCAACAAAGCGGCTCGCCGGGTGCAGCGTTTGCTGATCGGTCACGCCACCGAGGTGGAACTGGATTCTGCTGGCCGCATCATGATTCCCCAGTTGTTACGTGAATACGCAGGCATTGATAAGCCTGTGATGTTGGTTGGACAGGGCAAGAAGTTCGAAATCTGGTCTGAAGACGTCTGGACCGCCAAGCGCGAAGAGTGGCTTAGCGAAGATTCGCTGGCAGAAGAGGGCTTGCCCGAAATGATGCAGAACCTGTCGTTGTAGCTGACATTATAAAGAGTAACGGAATGGTTGAGATGCTGCACCGTCCGGTGCTTTTGCAAGAAGTAATCGAGCACCTGCTCAGCGATACGTCCGGGATCTATGTGGATGGCACGTTTGGACGTGGCGGACATACCCGTGCACTGCTGGCACAGTTGGGCGCAGATGCGCGCGTGATCGGTTTCGATAAGGACCCTGACGCCATCAAGGTAGGTGAAGCACTTGCCGCTGAGGATGGGCGTTTTACGATCGTGCATGCTTCCTTTGCTGATATGGGTGAGATTCTCAACGCCAAGGGATTGCGTGGACAGGTGGATGGCATTCTTCTGGATTTGGGGGTGTCGTCACCCCAGCTGGATGATCCTGCGCGTGGTTTCAGCTTTATGAGCGATGGCCCGTTGGACATGCGCATGAATAACGCTGCAGGTGAGTCAGCGGCAGAATGGCTCAACCGTGAGGATGTGAAACAGATTGAGTGGGTGCTGAAAGAGCTGGGTGAAGAACGTTTTGCCGGGCGCATCGCCAAAGCGATTGTTGCGCAACGCGACTCGACACCCTTACAGACGACACTGCAGTTGGCGCGTTTGATTGAAAAAGCGGTGCCCGTGCGTGAGAAGCACAAGCATCCTGCCACTCGGAGTTTCCAGGCGATTCGTATCTGGATTAATCGCGAATTGAACGATCTTGAAACTGGGCTGGCGGCGGCGGTTGAGGGCATCAAAGTAGGCGGGCGTATTGCGGTCATTAGTTTTCATTCCCTCGAAGACCGCATTGTTAAGCAGTTTTTTGAGAAAAAGGTCAAGGGCGAAGCATTGCCGAGAGGGCTTCCGGTGATGGTGGGCGCGCAAGGGATTAGTCTCAAACATGTCGCCAAGAAAGTGCGTCCTTCAGAGGAAGAAGTGGATAGTAACGTGCGAGCTCGCAGTGCAACTTTACGTGTTGTGGAGAAAATTGCATGAACGCATTTCGCAATATCGACATAAGCCGCGAAGTGATGTTGCTGATTATCATGCCTGCGATACTGGTGGTGTTCTCGTCGCTGGGCGTTATTTACAGTAGTTTCAAAGCTCGGCAACTGGTGGCGGAATTTCAGCAGTTGCAGGATCAGCGTAATGCCTATCAGGAAGAGTGGGGGCAGTTGCTGTTGGAGCAAAGTACGCTCGGCGCTTTTAGTCGCGTCGAACAGTTGGCAGGGAAAGAGCTGAAAATGGCTGTGCCTTCACCTGAACAAACGGTAATGGTAGATCTGTGACTCTCCAAGGCAAGATACTCCCAGGCAAAAAGCAAAAAGTAGTGGATTATCGATGGCGCTTTTATGTGGCGGCACTGGGGATCACCGTGCTCGCCTTTGCTGTGTTTATGCGTATTGCTTACCTGCAGTTGTGGAATCGTGATTTTCTGCAGAATCAAGGTGAAAAGCGGGTCGTTCGTACCGCGACCATTCCTGCCTATCGCGGCATGATACAAGATCGCAATGGCGAACCCTTGGCGGTGAGCACGCCCGTTACCACTCTGTGGGCGAACCCGAAACAACTTTATGCGTTTCCTAAAAAATGGCCGGCACTGGCCAAAACGCTTGGCGTTCCGTATCAAGCGCTGGCTGATCGCGTGACCCGCATGAAGGACAAACAATTCATCTATTTGCAGCGCCACATGAATCCAGCCAAAGCTGCTGGTGTGCTCGCGCTCAATGTGCCAGGTGTGTACGGGCTTACCGAATATCGTCGTTTTTATCCCGCGGGTGAGGTGACCTCTCATATCATCGGTTTCAATAACATTGATGATCAGGGGCAGGAAGGCGTGGAGCTGGCCTATGAGCATGTGCTTAAAGGCAAGCCTGGCCGTAAGCGTGTCATCAAAGATCTGACGGGGCGTGTAGTGAAAGATATCGGTTTGGTGGAAAACGCCGAGCCGGGTAAAAATGTCAAGCTCAGCATCGATTTACGTGCACAGTATCTTGCATACCGCGAATTGTTGTCGGCGGTACATGCCTATCACGCAGCGGCGGGCGTTGCCGTCGCCATCGATGTGCAAACGGGTGAGATTGTTGCGATGGTCAACCAACCATCGTTCAACCCGAATAATCGTCAACGCAAAGATCAAGCCGGGTTTCGTAATCGCGCATTAACGGATTTGTTTGAGCCGGGATCAACGGTAAAAAGCTTTACTGCGGCTGCAGGCTTGGAAAGTGGATTGTGGACTCCTACTACTTTATTGGAAACGTCACCCGGTTATATGCGTGTCGGGCGCAAAACGATTCGCGATATTCACAATTACGGCACTATTGACGTTACCACCATGATTACCAAATCCAGCAACGTAGGGGCGACCAAAATTGCCCTTTCGCTGGAACCCGATGCCTTGCCTGACATGTTTCGTCGCCTGGGTTTTGGGGAGTCGACCGGTCTAGGATTTCCAGGGGAAGCAGTCGGCGTGTTACCCGCACGTGAACGCTGGAAACCGCTGGAAATTGCCACGCTTTCGTATGGCTATGGCTTGTCAGTAACGGCCACCCAATTGACCCAGGCATATGCGGTATTTGGTGCGCACGGGGTGAAACGCCCGTTGTCCATTTTGAAAACGGACGGCCCGGTGGAAGGTGAGCGTGTTATGGATGCAAGCACAGCCAAAAAAATTATCGCCATGATGGAAACGGTAACGTCTGATCGTGGTACCGCCCGGCGTGCGCAAGTGCAAGGCTATCGCGTGGCAGGTAAGACGGGCACGGTGCATAAAAATACGGTGGGTGGATATGAGGCTAACCGTTATTTGTCTCTGTTTTCTGGCTTGGCCCCGGTAGAAAACCCACGCATTGCCATGATAATTATGATTGATGATCCCAAAGGTAACGATTATTACGGTGGCTTGGTGGCAGCTCCGGTGTTCTCGCGCATTATGACCGGGCTGTTGCGGGTCAAAAACGTGCCGCCTGATCAACCCAATCAACAATGGGTGAGTTCAAGTCGTGAAGGTAATGGCAAATCGTGAACAAATCTATTGCAGCTAAACGGCTGAAAGATTTGCTGCCAGTCCTTGATTCGGATGCTGGTGAAATTATTGTTGCGCGTTTGCAGCTGGATTCGCGTTGTGTTACCGAAGGCGATTTGTTTATCGCACTGCCCGGGCACAAGGTCGATGGGCGCGAATTCGTATTTGATGCCTTAAAAAAAGGTGCAGCGGCTATTTTGGCTGAGTCGTCAGGCTATTCTGCCAGTCAAATTGCGGCATACCCGGCCAATGTGGTTTGGATGGATTCGCTCAAAGATCACTTGGGCACCATCGCTGACCGTTTTTTCGATAGCCCTTCGCGGGCCTTGCGTGTAATTGCGGTGACCGGAACCAATGGTAAAACCACGGTTGCGCATGTCACTACACGCATATGTGCGTCATTGGGAGAAAAGGCAGCCACGATCGGTACTTTGGGTTATGGCCATCCTGATCATTTGATTGATCTTGGAAATACGACGCCCGATGTTGTGTCAGTACATAGAATTTTACGGGAATTGTCTGACGGTGGTTGTCGTACTGTCGTAATGGAAGCTTCATCGCATGGCCTGGATCAAGGGCGCATGAATGACGTCGTTATCAGTACGGCGATTGCGACGAATCTGACGCGTGATCATCTCGATTACCATCACACAATGGATGCATATTTTCAGGCGAAAGCGCGCATTGCGCAGTGGCCGGGCCTTAAGCATCTGATTCTGAATGACGATGACGAATGGATTCGGCAAATGGCTGCTGCGGTGCCGCAGCACGTGCGAGTGGTGCGGTTTTCTTTGCTGGCAAATTCTAACGCAGAGGTCCGACTGGTACATTGCGATTATTTGCCGCAGGGTATGGTGTTGGATGTCATCGTGGGGACTCAATCGCTGACGATCCATACCCATTTGATGGGTGAATTCAATGTCGCCAATATTCTGGCGGTAGCGGCCGCACTGTGGGTCGAGGGCTTCGACCTTGCCGATGTGGTTGCTGCACTCGCTGAATTGAAACCTGTTTCAGGACGTATGGAATCCTTGTTAGTAGATTCTATTGGGAATGTGCCGACGGTGGTCGTGGATTATGCCCATACCCCTGACGCCTTGATGCAAGCGCTGAACGCGCTTCGCAAACATTGCAAAGCGCAGCGTTTGTGGTGTGTTTTTGGTTGTGGTGGTAATCGGGATAAAGGCAAGCGGCCACTCATGGGGCAAGTCGCAGCGCAACTGGCAGATCAAGTAGTTGTCACCACCGATAATCCTCGAGATGAAAATCCGGACGACATTATCAATGAGATTTGTGCCGGGATGACTGCGCAGAACCAGGTGAGTGTCATTGGCGATCGCGCGACTGCCATTCAATTCGCCATTGCATCGGCTGGCCCTGGTGATGTCATTTTGCTTGCCGGTAAAGGACATGAAAATTACCAGGAAATCGCTGGGCAACGCTTTTTCTTCTCCGATCACGAGGTCGCGATGAATGCATTGAAAAATCTGGCTACCGCGACGAGGGTGTCGGTATGAAGTTGTCTGAAATGGCCAAACATTTATCAGCAGAGAGGCGTGGTAGCGATCTCGATTTCTCTGGCGTTTCAACCGATACGCGGGCGCTTCGCAATACGGATGTGTTTTTTGCGCTGGCGGGCGAACGTTTTGATGCGCACGATTTTTTGGCGCAGGCAAAAGCGGCAGGGGCTGTAGCCGCTGTCGTCAGCCGTTGGGTCGATATCGATCTTCCGCAATTAAAAGTGGTGGATACCCGGTTGGCGTTGGGTGAATGGGCCGCGCATATGCGCTCGCAATTCAACCCCAAAGTGGTCGCGGTCACGGGAAGCTGCGGTAAAACCTCGGTCAAGGAAATGTTGGCCGCCATTATGGCCCAACAGGGCGAAGTGCTGGCCACGCAGGGAAACCTGAATAACGATATCGGCGTGCCATTGACCTTGTTACGCCTTAACGAAACCTATGACTATGCAGTAATCGAGCTGGGCGCCAATCATCTGGGCGAAATTGCCTATACCGCCGGGCTTGTGCGACCTGACGTAGCGCTGATCACCAATGTCGGAGATGCCCATCTGGAGGGCTTTGGCAGTCGCGCTAATATTTCCAAGGCGAAAGCGGAAATTTATGGCGGATTGAAGGCAGGCGGCGTTGCTGTCATTAATTTGGATGATGATTTTTCGGCAGACTGGCTGCAGCTAAATCAGGGGCGTACCTGTCGCACTTTCTCGCTGAACAATACCCAGGCGAATGTCTATGCACGCTCTTGGCAGCTCGACGAAATAGGTCGTCCCAGTCTGTGTGTCATCGTGGATGGTGAAGAGATTGCCTTTTCCATGAATGTGCTTGGCAAGCATCAGATTATCAACGCCATCGCCGCCATTGCCGCTACTACTGCGCTAGGGGCAAGCTTGAAATCGGTGGTGTCAGGTCTTGCAGCATTGATGCCATTCAAAGGTCGTATGTTTCCAAAGCAATTGGGGAACTGGCGCTGGATCGATGATTCTTATAACGCTAACCCCAGTTCGATGCGTGCGGCGATTGATGCGTTGGCACAACTCCCCGAACCCAAAACCTTGGTCTTGGGGCGCATGGGAGAGTTGGGCGCGACATCGCCTGAATTGCATGCACAAGTGGGCGAATATGCCGCTCGTGCAGGTATAAAGCGCGTGCTTACCGTCGGTGATTTGCAAGGCGATTATGCGCGCGGCTATCGTGCGGTCGCATCAACCGGCGAGATTTTTCAGTTGGAAAATCATGCCGGGGCGGCAGAAAAATTATTGCAGGTATTCCCTGCTGGCACTGTGCTGGTAAAAGGGTCGCGCAGTGCGGCGATGGAAAAAGTATTTGAAGAAGCCTCTCATCGGCTTACCCAAGGAGAAATTCAATAATGTTGTTTTGGCTGGCTGGCTATCTCGAACAGTATTCGTCATTTTTTAACGTGTTCCAGTACCTGACCTTCCGGGGAATTCTTGGTGTGCTGACCGCGCTGGCGATTGCACTTTGGGTGGGGCCGGCGATGATTCGACGCTTGAGCTATTACCAGATTGGCCAGTCTGTGCGTGATGACGGCCCTAAAAGCCATTTGAGCAAAGCCGGCACTCCTACCATGGGGGGGGCGCTGATTTTGGTAGCGATAACGATTTCGACCTTGTTGTGGTCGGATCTTTCCAACCGTTATGTATGGGTGGTCTTGATTATCACCATGTCATTCGGCGCGGTGGGTTGGGTGGACGATTACCGAAAAGTGGTACAGAAAAACTCCAAAGGTTTACCCGCGCGCTGGAAGTATTTCTGGCAGTCGGTGGTGGGTATCGGTGCTGCGATTTATCTGTACATGACAGCCGCCACGCCTTCTGAAACTCAGTTGTTGCTGCCATTTTTTAAGAATGTGCAGATCGATATTGGCTTGGCTTATGTGTTTCTGACTTATTTCGTTATTGTTGGCACCTCCAATGCAGTCAACCTCACCGATGGCCTCGACGGTCTGGCCATTATGCCCACCATTCTTGTGGGGGGAGCATTGGGTGTGTTTGCTTATGTCACTGGTAACGTAAAATTCGCGACGTATCTGCAGTTTCCTTATATTCAGGGAACGGGCGAATTAATTGTGATATGCGGTGCGTTGTTTGGGGCAGGTCTTGGATTTTTATGGTTCAACACGTATCCCGCGCAAGTGTTTATGGGGGATGTCGGTGCATTGGCCCTCGGTGGAACCCTTGGTGCGTTGGCCGTGATTACTCGCCAGGAAATTGTTCTCTTCATCATGGGCGGTGTGTTCGTGATGGAGACAGTGTCAGTTATTTTGCAGGTCGCGTCGTTTAAGTTGACCGGGCGCAGGATATTTCGCATGGCACCGATCCATCATCATTTTGAATTGAAAGGGTGGGCGGAGCCGAAGGTAATCGTACGGTTCTGGATCATTACCGTCATGCTGGTATTGCTCGGACTGGCAACGCTCAAACTGCGTTAATTTTTTGCTGTTGCTTCTTAACTCCCAACGCTTAACAACAGGTGGAAAAAACGAGAATGAAAGTGGTCGTGGGGCTTGGAAAAACCGGCTTGTCCTGTGTTCGCTATCTCAAGCAGAAAGGCGAAAAAGTTGCCGTCACAGACACGCGTGATGATCCTCCAGGCTTGAATGAACTGCTCGAAGAATTCAGCGACGTGCAGTTGGCGTTGGGTGAGCTTGATAGCGAGCTGATCGCAAAGGCTGATGAAGTTGTGCTGAGTCCCGGCATATCACTGGCGACCCCCGAATTGAAAAATGCCCAATCACTGGGTGTGCCAATGGTGGGAGATATCGAGCTTTTTTGTCGCGAGATTCGTCAGCCGATTATTGCCATTACCGGGTCGAATGCAAAAAGCACCGTAACCACCCTGGTGGGAGAAATGGTGCACAACGCTGGCCGAACTGTAGTAGTCGCAGGCAATATCGGTTTGCCGGTGCTGGATGTGCTCGCCAAGCCCGAGCGTGCAGATGTATACGTACTCGAACTCTCCAGCTTTCAGCTCGAAACCACGCACAGTCTTAGCGCGGAAGTAGCAGTTTTATTGAACATATCGCCCGATCATCTCGATCGT
Organism: uncultured Moraxellaceae bacterium; assembly: GCA_964473645.1. Classification (GTDB taxonomy): domain Bacteria; phylum Pseudomonadota; class Gammaproteobacteria; order Pseudomonadales; family Ketobacteraceae; genus HdN1. The sequence goes on along the minus strand of CAYYPW010000015.1, from coordinate 91,925 downwards.
TATCCTTCAATGAAGGAATACACCGAAGCGAAACATCGCATTTTTCGTCGCGCTCGTCACACGGTCTTCAACGCCGATGACGCGGCTACACGCCCACACCCCATGTTCACCGAGCGTGATTGGCGTTTTACGGTGAATGCACCAGGCGTGAGAACCTTCGGCTTGATGGAAAAAGACGGCGCATCCTGGCTCGGCCTCGAAAAAACGCCACTGATGCCTGCGGCTGAGGTGCGAATCAAAGGGCGTCACAATCAAGCCAATGCACTGGCCGCGTTGGCAATCGGAAATGCAATCGGCTTGTCGATGCCTGCGATGCTTGAAACCTTGCGCAATTTTGCAGGCTTGCCTCATCGTTGCCAGTGGGTACGTGAACGTAACGGTGTGCATTGGTACAACGATTCCAAAGGCACCAACGTTGGGGCTGCGGTTGCTGCGATTGAAGGCATCGGCGGCGATATCCGTGGAAAAGTTGTCTTGATCGCAGGCGGCGACGGCAAGGGAGCTGATTTTGTTGAGTTACGTGAACCAGCGAAAAAATTCGTGAAAACCGCCGTGCTTATCGGTCGTGATGCCGACAAGCTTGCTGGTGTTCTCAACGATTGCTGTGAAGTGGTGCGAGCCGACACCTTGCAAGCCGCTATCGAAGCCGCCGCCACCGTCGCCAAACCAGGGGATTCCGTGCTGCTTTCACCGGCGTGTGCAAGCTTTGATATGTTTAAAGGCTACGACGACAGGGGGGCGCAGTTTATGAATGGCGTTAACGCACTGCCATGAATCTGGAAAGCATCGTTAATCCCGAAAACAAAGAAATCTCGCCGACCTATATGCGTATCGTCGGTTTGATGACCCTGTTTCTTGCAGCGGTAGGTTTCGTCATTGTGTCATCGGCCTCCATGGACGTTGCACAACGCACCTACGACAACGAATTCTATTTCATCATCCGCCATTTTCTCTATTTGGTGATGGCGGCGGGTTTGGGGTATCTGGTGTTTCAGGTACCGCTCAATACCTGGCAGAAAAGTGGCGGATTGCTGCTGATGGTGTCTTACATCCTGCTTGTGCTGGTGTTGATTCCCGGCGTTGGGCGCACGGTGAACGGCAGTACGCGCTGGATTCCCATGGGACTGTTTTCGATGCAGGTCTCCGAAGTCGCGAAAATTTGCGTTATGTGTTACGTGTCGGGCTATCTGGTGCGTCGCCATGATGAAGTGAGAAGCAGTTTCTGGGGCTTCATCAAACCCGTGTTGGTGTTATCCATCATGGTTATGTTGTTATTGTTGGAACCCGATTTCGGGGCGGTGGTCGTGATCATGGCAACCGTGTTTGTACTGCTGTTTTTAGCGGGTGTTCGCTTTTTGCAATACATGGTCGTGGTGGTCGGCAGTATGGGCGCTGCGGCGATGATGGTGCTGTCGTCAGAATATCGGATGAAGCGGCTGCTCGCTTATGTCGATCCATGGGCGGATCAGTACTCCAGCGGCTACCAGTTGGTGCAGAGTTTGATTGCCTTCGGTCGTGGTGATGTTTTTGGCGTAGGCCTGGGCAACAGTGTACAAAAACTCTTTTACTTGCCTGAAGCGCACACCGACTTTGTATTTGCCATATTGGCGGAAGAATTCGGTTTGGTCGGCTGCTTCTTTGTGATTTTGGCATTTCTGGCGTTAGTGTTGACTGGCTTGTTTATCGGTCGTCGCGCCGAGCGCATGGGACAATTGTTTGGTGCGTATCTGGCGTATGGCATCAGCGTCATGATTGGCCTGCAATCGATGATCAATATCGGCGTGGCAAGCGGCATGTTGCCCACGAAAGGACTCACTCTACCGTTGGTGAGCTACGGCGGAAGCAGCTTGCTGATCAGCGGTGTGGCGGTCGCGTTGCTGTTTCGCGTCGATTACGAGATGCGACATTTGCTGGCCACCGATTCCGCGCTTCGTCGCAAACTGGGCGCACAGGAAAAGAAAAATGCAGCCTAAACTTTCCCGAGTGTTGATCATGGCGGGCGGCACGGGTGGCCATGTATTTCCAGCGCTGGCGACTGCGCGTTTTCTGCAACAGCAGGGTGTTGAAATCCAATGGTTGGGAACCCCTGCGGGCATCGAATCTCGAATCGTTCCTGACGCTCAAATTCACATCAACTATATAGATGTAGCAGGAGTGCGGGGGCAGGGCATCATGCGGCTGCTCGCGGCGCCGCTAAAAATTTTTCGTGCAGTGATGCAAGCACGTGCTGTCATCCAAAAATTCAAGCCCGATTGTGTGATCGGTATGGGTGGATTCGTGACAGGGCCAGGCGGTGTGGCCGCCTTCCTGAGTGGTGTACCGTTGTTTATTCACGAACAGAATGCCGTGCCTGGTTTCACCAATCGCATGCTGAGCCATATTTCCCGTCGCGTCATGCAAGCGTTTCCCGATACGTTTCCACCGTCATCGAAAGTATTAACGACAGGCAACCCCGTCCGCTCCGAAATAGCTTCAATGCCTGCACCAGAACAACGCTGGCAACATCGCGACGGCCGCACGCGTTTATTGATTGTGGGGGGAAGCCAAGGCGCGGTAGCCCTAAATAAAATTTTGCCCGAAGCATTTTCCTTGCTGAATCATCAGCAATTCGAGATCATGCATCAGACTGGTCAGAAAGATGCTGAACCGACGCGCGCGCGTTACCAATCGTTCGGTGTCGAGGCCAATGTCATCTCCTTCATTGCAGATATGGCCGCAGCTTACCAGTGGGCCGATGCAGTGATTTGTCGCTCCGGTGCGTTGACGGTGAGCGAACTTGCCGCCGCTGGTGTAGGTGCGTTGTTGGTTCCATACCCGTTTGCCGTCGATGATCATCAAACCAAGAACGCCGAATTTCTTGTCAAAGGTGGCGCTGCACAGCTGGTGCAGCAAAAAGAGCTTACGCCAATCGTTTTGGCAGATCTCATCAAAAATCGTTTCAGTGAGCAGGCATCGCTTAAATCCATGGCATTGGCCGCACGTCGATTAGCACAGCCCGATGCCACTGAAAAACTTGTTCACGCCTGTGTGGAGGCTCTTCATGCCTGATTTCAAACGCCTGTCTCGTACCATTGAGATACCCGAAATGCGCCGCATACGGCGAATTCATTTCGTGGGTATTGGCGGCGTAGGCATGTGCGGTATTGCTGAAGTTTTGCTTAACCAGGGTTACGCGGTGTCTGGGAGCGATCTCAAAAGCGGGCCCAGCACCGAGCGCTTGAAACAACTTGGCGCCACCATCTTCATTGGCCATCTTGCTGAGAACATCCAGGACGTGAATGTCGTGGTCGTATCCAGTGCAGTGCATAGTGGCAACCCTGAGCTGGATGCAGCGCGCGAAAATCGGATACCCATCGTTCCTCGCGCAGAAATGCTGGGAGAATTGATGCGCTACCGTCATGGCATTGCTGTAGCGGGCACGCATGGCAAAACCACGACCACCAGTTTGATTGCCTCCATTCTCGCCGAAGGCGGGCTTGATCCTACGTTTGTTATCGGAGGCCGACTCAACAGCGCTGGCACCAATGCAAAATTGGGCGGCAGTCGGTTCTTTGTCGCCGAAGCTGACGAAAGCGATGCGTCGTTTTTGCATTTGCAACCGATGGTGTCGGTTGTCACCAACATCGACGCCGATCATATGGAAACCTACGGTGGCGATTTCAATCGTTTGAAGGATACCTTCCTGCAATTTCTTCACAACCTACCGTTCTACGGAATTGCCGTACTTTGTGTCGATGATCCCGTCATTCGCGAATTGCTCCCGTCCATTAGTCGCCCTGTAATTACCTATGGCATCGATAGTGATGCAGACGTACGCGCCACCCAAATTGAGAGCTGTGGCTTGCGCACCAAGTATCGCGTTGAGCGTCGTGAAGCGGAACCCCTCGACATCACCCTGAATATTCCGGGCCGTCACAACGTCCTCAATTCGCTAGCCGCCATTGCTGTCGCCACCGATGAATCCATTCCAAGTGCGGCGATTGTCGCTGCGCTCGAAAAATTTCAAGGTGTGGGACGTCGATTTCAAATCCAGGGCGAAATTCCGATTGCAGAGGGCAGTGTCACACTGGTCGACGATTATGGTCATCATCCACGTGAAGTCGCCGCTACCGTCGCTGCAGCGCGTCAAAGCTGGCCAGATCGTCGTTTGGTGATGATTTACCAACCTCACCGTTACACACGTACGCGTGATCTCTATGAAGATTTCGTACACGTACTCTCTGACGTTGATGTGCTGTTGCTGATGGAAGTCTATTCTGCGGGCGAAGAGCCAATAACAGGTGCAGACGGTCGCAGCCTGTGTCGCAGCATTCGATTGCGTGGCGCGGTAGAACCTATTTTCATCGAAGATGCCAAAGAGTTACCCACGGTGTTGGGTAACATTTTGCAGAGCGGGGATGTGGTCATGACGCAGGGCGCTGGAAATGTCGGCGCCATCTCTTTGCAGCTGGCAAAAAGTCATTTCAAAGAGGTGTGATGCTCGAAAAACGACGAATTTTGTGTGAAAAATGCAGAATCGCCGTTATTCAGCCATCTGATCAAAAGGAATTTGAAAAAAAAATTGCAAATTAGGGCAAAAAATCCATATTCTGCACTAAGAAAACTGGCATATATGAAAGCATTGGATAAAATTAAATCAGTGCAGGTGAGATGGTAAGTGTTGGGCGTTTTTCTGGTGGCAGTGAGCGCTGTTCAAAAGGCTCTTGAGAGAGCGCTTTCGATAAAAGAAATCCGAATGAAAAACGCAACCCCATCCCTTCTCATCATCGAGGCTTTCGCAGCCAGGTTGTCGCGGATTCCAGAACACCAAAGCGGAGAAAGCGCGTAGTGCACCCGATACGCCATGCCAACGATGTATCGAACCTCTTCGGGAGGAAACCTGCACCACAGCGTAAAAAACGCTGGCCGTGGCAACGCACCGTGCAGGCACCGCAAGCGACCAAGCGCATGCCCGTCGAAGAAAAGCCACCGCTAGCGTTGTGGCACTGGATGAAAGTAACAACGGTGACCCTGGTGGCGACCTGCGGTGCGTTGTTCGGTGGATACCATGGATATTCCCTGGCGCAACAAGCAGGGCAGGAGTATCCCATCAAAACGGTGAGAGTCTACGGCGAGTTGAAACACATTAAGCCCACCCACCTGAACAATCAGTTGGCACCGGCGTTGCACAACAATTTTTTTCAGCTCGACCTCACGCAAACGCGGGCAGAGATTGAATCGATGCCGTGGGTTCACAAAGCGTTTCTACGCAAAGAATGGCCCGACACCCTGATTGTGCATATCACCGAGCGCGTACCGGTGGCGTTGTGGGGCGATGAATTGTTGCTGGGCAGTGATCTATCACTGTTTGGGCGCGGTGAAGTCAACGAATTGCCAGTATTACCAAGACTGAGGGGCGTTGAAAAAGATGTCCCGGTGGTATGGTCCCGCTACAAAAAGCTGAACGAAATGCTGGCGCCGTTGTCACTCTCCGTGACCGAGCTGACCATGGCAGAAAGATATTCATGGCGTGTGCTGTTGAGTGACGGTGTCGAACTCGTGGTTGATGAAAACGACTGGCACAACAAGATCACACGCTTCGTACAGTTTTATCAAAAAATTCCGGAATCCGAGCGTGCCCTGTTGGCACGTGCCGATTTACGTTATGACAACGGCCTAGCTGTAAAATGGAAGAAAAAAGATGATCACCCAGACGCTGCGTAACATGATTGGAGCAGGTGAGGCGACCACCCTCCGCCCTCAAGAGCGAAGCAAGAGCTCTGTAAAACCCTCTTCAGACAAAATGATTGTGGGTCTGGATATCGGCACCTCGAAAGTTGTCGCAATTGTTGGCGTGCTAAATGAGCATGGCGTCATTGAAGTGATCGGGTTGGGTTCTGCTCCATCGCGCGGATTGAAAAAAGGCGTTGTCGTTGACATCGAGAGCACCGTGCACTCCATTCAGCGCGCGATCGAAGAAGCCGAGTTGATGGCTGGCGTGCAAATTCACTCCGTGTATGTCGGTATCGCTGGCAGTCACATCAAGAGCCTCAACAGTCACGGCATCGTCGCGATTCGCGATCGCGAAGTCAGCCCGCTGGATCTCGAACGCGTGATTGATGCAGCGCAAGCCGTACCGATCCCAGCCGATCAAAAAGTGCTGCATATTTTGCCGCAAGAATACGTCATCGATTCGCAAGACGGCATCAAGGAACCGATGGGTATGTCGGGTGTCAGACTCGAAGCCAAAGTACATTTGGTAACGTGCGCATCAAACGCAGCCATGAACATTGAGCGTTGTGTGCAACGTTGCGGATTGCAGGTTGAAGACATCATTCTTGAACAGTTGGCGTCTAGTTATGCAGTGCTGACTGAAGACGAAAAAGAATTAGGTGTTTGCTTGGTCGATGTTGGTGGTGGCACTACCGATATTGCCGTGTTTACACAAGGCGCAATTCGCCACACCGCAGTAATTCCGATTGCTGGTGATCAGGTTACCAATGATATTGCGATGGCATTGCGTACGCCGACAGAACATGCCAACGAAATCAAAATCAAGTATGCTTGTGCGCTTGCTCAGCTCGCCCGAGCAGACGAAATCATTAAGGTTCCAAGTGTTGGAGATCGCCCGGCAAGACAGCTTTCACGGCAGTCATTAGCCGAGGTGGTTGAGCCACGGTACGACGAGTTGTTCTCACTGATTCAGGCAGAATTGCGTCGCAGTGGTTTCGAGGATGTAGTGGCCGCGGGAATTGTGCTCACCGGCGGTTCATCAAAAATGGAAGGTGCAGTTGAGCTCGCAGAAGAAATTTTCCACATGCCTGTAAGACTGGCGGCACCCCAGGGTGTAACAGGCATGACGGAGCTGATCAAGAACCCCGTTTATTCAACGGGCATTGGCCTGCTTCTGTACGGAAAAAAACAAGCCGAATTTGGCAGTGCCAACAAGAAACAGCGTTCCGAACCCCAGCGTAGCATCTTGGACAAGATGAAGTTGTGGGTGAAAGGTAACTTCTAGTCTCGGAAGCAGCTAGTCACTTGTGGCAGCGAACGTATAACGATCGTACTTAACGCAGATCAACAGTTAACGCATACCAACACTTATCGCAAACCAAGAGTGCTTGGTTCCAAGGCCGATGGAAGGGGAGAAACATATCATGTTTGAACTCGTGGAAAACGTAGCGCAAACCGCAGTCATCAAAGTCGTCGGTGTTGGCGGTGGCGGCGGTAATGCCGTAGAGCACATGCTGAGTTGCAACGTTGAAGGCGTAGATTTCATCTGCGCAAATACCGATGCGCAAGCGCTGAAGAACATGCATTCCAAAACCCTTCTCCAGTTGGGTGGCCACGTCACCAAAGGACTGGGTGCCGGGGCCAATCCTGAGGTGGGTCGCCAGGCGGCAATCGAAGATCGTGAGCGCATCGAAGAAGTGCTGCGCGGTTCTGACATGGTGTTCATTACAGCAGGCATGGGCGGTGGTACCGGCACGGGCGGTGCACCGGTTGTTGCGCAGGTCGCGCGTGAAATGGGTATCCTTACTGTTGCCGTTGTGACCAAGCCCTTCCCCTTTGAAGGTCGCAAGCGCATGCAGATCGCCGATCAAGGCATCAAGGAACTGAGCCAGTACGTCGACTCGTTAATCACCATTCCTAATGAAAAGCTGCTCGATGTGCTTGGCGCCAAAACCAGTTTGTTGGAAGCCTTCAAAGCGGCCAATGACGTATTGTTGGGCGCAGTGCAAGGCATCGCTGATTTAATCATTCGCCCCGGTATGATCAACGTTGACTTTGCCGACGTGCGCACTGTTATGTCCGAAATGGGCATGGCCATGATGGGCACGGGGGCAGCCACTGGTGAAAATCGTGCGCGTGAAGCCGCCGAGAAAGCCATTCGCAGTCCGCTGTTGGATGATATCAATCTGCATGGCGCGCGCGGTATTCTGGTTAACATCACTGCCAGCGAAAGTATGGCGTTGGGTGAATTCTCTGAAGTGGGTGATACCATTGAGGCCTTCGCTTCCGAGAACGCGACCGTAGTGGTGGGCACCGTTATCGACCCAACCATGGGCGATGAGCTGCGCGTCACTGTGGTAGCCACCGGCTTGGGGCGTCCAGAACCGGCAGTTCGTCCGATGGATTCAGTCCAGGTTCAGAAACGTCCCGAAGCGGTTGACTTCCGTCGTTTCGATACGGGCGCCGCCAGCAGTGAGCGTGGTGCGCGTCGTGTTGAAACTGCTACCAGTCAACAACCCCGCCGTCCGGCCTTCGACCAGGAAGTCAGTCGCGAATACCTTGATATTCCTACGTTCTTGCGCCGCCAGGCCGACTAACGTTTTGTAACTTATACACATTGTTGTAACAATCGTTTGGTTGAAGGGGGGAAGTTTGTTAGACTTGCCCCCGTGTACCACGTCTGAGGATGTTACGCGTCCATGAAAAAACAGATGATTCGTCAGCGCACGCTGCGAAACAGCATCAAAGCTACAGGTGTAGGCCTTCATTCTGGTGATAAGGTCTATCTGACCTTGCGCCCGGCACCTGTCAATACCGGCATTGTGTTCCTGCGCACTGACGTCAACCCAATGGTTGAGATTCCTGCTCAAGCGCTGAAAGTGACTGACACTACGCTCTCAACCACGATTGAGAACAACGGTGCCAAAGTGTCGACCATCGAACACTTGATGGCTGCACTGGCCGGCTTGGGTATCGACAATGCCTACATTGAGTTGAGCGCTCCCGAAGTGCCCATCATGGATGGCAGCGCGGGTCCGTTTGTCTTCCTGATTCAGTCCGCTGGAATCGAAGAGCAGTCAGCTGCGAAAAAATTCATTCGTATCAAGCGTAAAGTCACGGTAAAAGATGGCGACAAAGTCGCTTCGTTCCTGCCTTTTGACGGGTTCAAAGTGTCGTTTACCATTGATTTTGATCACCCGGTGTTCCGCAGCCGGAATCAGAAGGCATCGGTAGATTTTTCAAGCACCTCGTTTGTGCGTGAAGTGAGTCGTGCCAGAACCTTCGGTTTCCTCCGCGATATCGAATACCTCCGCTCCAAGAACTTGGCGCTGGGTGGTAGTGTAGAAAACGCGATTGTTATTGATGATTACAAGATCCTCAATGACGACGGCCTGCGTTATGAAGATGAATTCGTACGTCACAAGATTCTGGATGCCATCGGCGATTTGTATCTTGCTGGCCACGGCATCATCGGCGAATTCGAAGGCTACAAGTCAGGGCACGCGCTGAATAATGTGCTGGTGCGTGAACTGCTTGCGCAGCAAGACGCATGGGAAATTGTCACCTTTGATGACGAAGTGCGGGCTCCTATCGCCTATCTCAAACCAGCTTTGGCGGCGGATTGATAGGCTGCCAATTGATGTGTTGCTAAATAGTCACTCTGACCAATGAACTTTGGTGGGGTGACGTCCTCTAAGCCCTCGCTCTCACAGCGGGGGCTTTTTGTTTCTGTGCCTGTCTAGGGTGCTCGCAAGACGTTCCAGTGCTGCCCGTAAATCATTGGACTCTATGGATTTAGCCGTCGCTTGAAGCAGATCGCAGTTTTCTTTGCTAACGCTGTTTGGCTTTTGGGTGGGGGTGTTCAGGCCGGGTTTCTGTGGTACAGTCCCTACCCTAATTGTGATTATTTCCAATTTGCCTAGCTCCTTATGCTTCTGAAGTTTTTCGAGAAGTTTGGGTGAGCTGAAGCGCAAATGTGTGGCAACTGCTTGAGAGTAAGCCTCGATGGTAAGCTCGCGGGTCGAACAGGATTTGACCTGGCAGTAATCTGCCAATAATGAAGGCAGGGCTGATTTTAAAAGCCTGTCTATGTTCGCAAGCCGTACTGATGCATCGGTAAGCGATTTCACTGAACCGACTCGGGCAAGGATGTCTTTTAGTCTTTTGATCTTGATCTCAGAGGTCATGTCGGTTCGTCGGGAAAAGAGAGCTGTTATGCATATTAATCCGTTTAACCGAAAAAACGAGCATTTAAACCCGCCCCCCATGCCTGGGCGTTCTAAAACGCTGGTGGTAAGCAAAGGGGTTTTGACGGGAATAATTGTGATGACGTTGGTGTTGGGTGCGTCCTTGCATCGTGGTTATGATCTTTTGCGGGGCAAGCATTACTTTCGTGGCGAGTCCTCCTTTCTGCGCAATGATATCGAACAAAATGCGCAAAATATTGAGTATGTGCGTAAACAAGCTGAGGACCAGTTGTATGCGTTGACCTCGCGTGTTGCCGAACTGCAAGCGCGCATCATGCGTCTGGATGCGCTAGGTGAAAGATTGGTTACGATGGAGGCGCTCGACTCCGAGGAGTTTGATTTCTCCGGTGCACCTGCGATGGGGGGGCCTGAAGTATCGGAACTTATGGATCTTGAGGCACGTCCAGATTTTCTCACCGCATTGGACCAGTTGGCGTCTGACCTCGAACGTCGTGAGGAACAGTTGGCGGTGTTGGATAAACTGCTTTCAAGCAAGCGCTACAGTGAGCAAACCATGTTAAGCGGCAAACCAGTGCGCAAAGGGTGGATAACCAGCCGCTTTGGGCGCCGTATTGACCCGTTCAGTGGGCGTGGTAGTCGCCATGAAGGCGTGGACTTTGCCGGAAAGGTGGGTGCCGACATTTTGAGTGTAGGTGATGGTGTTGTCACCTGGGCTGGCGAACGTTTTGGTTACGGATTGATGGTCGAAGTCAATCACGGCAAAAGCTACACGACACGCTATGGTCACGCCCAGCAGATCGATGTGAAAGTGGGAGATGTTGTTAAAAAGGGGCAGGTGATTGCCAAAATGGGTAACACCGGTCGCTCAACGGGCACCCATGTACATTTCGAAGTGCGCCGCGATGGCGTCGCGCTTGATCCTGCTAGGGTGCTATTCCGCCGTAGCTGAAGTTGCTGAAAAAAGACTTATCTGAATGTCGTACCTGCATCGCAGTAATGTCATCGAAAGTCCTTATCCTGCCTGTCTTTTAGGGTTAGAATGGCCCTTTTTCACGCTGAACACAGGCGCTTCTTTGGGAGTTTGAGGGCGCCTCTCACGAGTCTTTGTCTAAGTGGGTCCATATGCTAGGAAATGTTTTCCGCAAGATTTTTGGCAGCAAAAACGATCGTGAAATCAAAAGGATGCGAAAGGTTGTCACTCGTATCAACGAGTTGGAGCCCCAGTTCGAAGCGCTTACGGACGAGCAGCTTTCAGCCAAAACTGTGGAATTCCGCGCACGTCTGGAAAAGGGCGAGACGCTGGATGCGCTTCTGCCAGAGGCGTTTGCCGCCGTTCGGGAAGCCAGCAAACGTGTGATGGGAATGCGCCATTTTGATGCCCAGTTGATTGGTGGCATGACCTTGCATGAAGGTCGCATTTCCGAGATGCGTACCGGTGAGGGTAAGACGCTGACGGCCACCTTGCCTGCGTACCTCAATGCGTTGACAGGCAAAGGCGTGCACGTTGTAACCGTCAACGACTACCTGGCCAAGCGCGACGCTGCGTGGATGAAGCCGCTATATGCGTTCTTGGGCTTGAGTGTCGGCGTTATTTTTCCACGTCAGGACCAGTCGCTCAAGCGAGGGGAGTATTCCTGCGATATTACGTACGGCACCAACAACGAATTTGGCTTTGATTACCTGCGCGACAATATGGCGTTCAGCCTGGAGGACAAGGTTCAAGGTCCGTTGAATTATGCCATCGTCGACGAAGTGGACTCGATTCTGATCGACGAGGCGCGCACACCGCTGATTATTTCCGGGCCAACGGAGGATAGTTCAGAGCTGTATCGCAAGATCAATTTGCTAGTGCCCAATCTGAAGCGCGCGCTGGAAGAAAATGCCGAAGGCGCACACTTTTCGGTTGATGAGAAAAATCGCCAGGTCGAACTCACTGAACTCGGACACGAGTTCGTTGAACAATTGCTGGTAGAAAACAAGATTCTTGCCGAAGGTGAATCACTCTACGCGGCCACCAATCTCAACATCCTCCATCATGTTCATGCTGCATTGAAGGCGCATGCCTTATTTCAGCGTGACGTGGATTACATCGTGCAGAACGGTGAAGTCATTATCGTCGACGAGCACACGGGTCGCACCATGCCAGGCCGTCGCTGGTCAGATGGCATCCACCAGGCGGTTGAAGCCAAAGAGGGCGTGCGGATTCAGAATGAAAACCAGACGCTGGCCTCCACTACCTTCCAGAATTACTTTCGTATCTATTCCAAGCTCTCGGGCATGACCGGCACGGCTGACACCGAAGCGTTTGAGTTCCGGCAGATCTATGGCTTGGATGTGGTGGTTATTCCAACCCATCGCCCGATGATTCGTATCGATTCAGAAGATTTGGTGTATTTGACGGCCGAAGAAAAATACGAAGCCATCATCGCTGACATTCGTGAGCAGATTGAAAGAGGTCGCCCGGTGTTGGTGGGTACGGCTTCGATTGAAGCGTCAGAACTGTTGTCGAACTTGCTGAAGAAAGAAAAAATAGCGCACAAGGTATTAAACGCCAAATTCCACGCGCAAGAAGCGGAAATCATTGCACAAGCCGGCCGTCCCGGTGCGATTACCATTGCGACCAACATGGCGGGTCGTGGTACCGACATTTTGTTGGGTGGTAATTGGCAGGCGGAAGTGAATGCGTTGCAAGAGGCGACGCCAGAACAAATTGAAGCTATCAAAAAGGTGTGGGAAGAACGTCACAAGCAAGTGTTGGAAAACGGTGGCTTGCACATTATTGGTACCGAGCGCCATGAGTCGCGTCGTATCGACAATCAGTTGCGTGGTCGCGCAGGCCGTCAAGGTGATCCCGGAAGTTCGCGTTTCTACTTGTCTCTCGAAGATAACCTCATGCGAATTTTTGCCTCGGATCGTGTGAAGGGCTTGATGCAATCCCTGGGCATGCAGCGCGGCGAAGCCATTGAGCACCGCTGGGTGACGCGCTCGATCGAAAATGCGCAGCGTAAGGTAGAAGGCCGTAACTTCGATATTCGTAAATCCTTGCTGGAATATGATGACGTTGCCAATGACCAGCGTCGCGTGGTGTATGAGCAGCGCAACGATGTACTGTCGTCAGATGATATTTCCGAGATGGTGAAAGCAGTTCGGGTTGATGTCGTCAATGAATTCATCGATAGCTATGTGCCTCCGCAGTCAATGGCAGAACAGTGGGACGTGCGTGGTCTTGAGCATGCACTTGAAACTGATTTCCGCTTGCATTTGCCTATTCAGCAATGGCTGGATGACGATAAAAATCTGGCGGAACCGGGTGTGCGTGAGCGCGTGGTGAACGCAGTCCAAGAAGCTTATGAGAACAAAGAGGCGGGTGTAGGCGATCCAAAGGTTATGCGTCAGCTCGAAAAGCACATTATGCTGATGACGCTAGATCGCCTTTGGAAAGAACATCTGGCCAACATGGATTATTTGCGCCAGGGTATTCATTTGCGTGGGTATGCGCAGAAGAATCCTAAGCAGGAATACAAGCGCGAAGCATTCCAGTTGTTCCAGAATTTTCTTAACAGTATGAAACACGAAGTTGTTAAGTTGCTGGCAACTGTGGAACTACGTCGCCAAGAGGAAGTTGAGGAACTGGAGCGTCAACGCAAGGAAGTGGCTGAACGCGAAGTCGAATTGCAGCATGACAACGCCAATAGTCTGGTAGACGAAAGCGCAGAACCAGAGGGTAATGAACCTACTCGACGAGCAGGTGCAAAAGTTGGCCGAAACGAACCGTGCCCTTGCGGTTCAGGCAAGAAATACAAGCACTGTCACGGCCAGGCCGAATAGGTCTGCAGTGAAAGTAAAAAGGGGCCAAGTGGCCCCTTTTTATTTTGTGTTTTGCTGTTTAGATTGCGCAGATTCAACAAATGCTTTGTGTATGAATTGAGGCTGCCAAGCTTTTAAAATTGAGATCTACACAAAAGAATTGCAGCATCAACTTAATTAATAGCGTCATCGAAAAGCTGGATGGATGACGATGGGTAAAATTGAGAAATCTGAAGGAGATTGATATGGCAGTGGGCCCCGACACCTTTCCTGTAATGCATCCTGTGAAGGGTTTTAGCCTTGGCGTTACTCGGGCGTATGTGCGCAAACCGGACCGCCGGGATGTTGTTGTTATGCAGGCCGTCGCGGGGTCGACATTGGCAGGTGCATTTACGACAAACGCGTTTTGTGCAGCACCGGTGCAAGTGTGTCGAAAACATCTGCGCGAAGGCGGGGCGGAACCGTCTCAGGCGTGGTATCTGGTGACCAACACCGGCTATGCCAATGCAGGTACCGGTGTGGCTGGCATGGAGGATTGCCTGGCAGTTTGCGAAGCGCTTGCCAATGAAACGCAGGTAGAAGTTAACCACATACTGCCATTCTCAACGGGCGTTATCGGTGAACGATTGCCCGTAGCGCGTGTTGTGGCAGGGCTGCCGGCGTGTATCAGCAGTTTGAGTGAAAATGGTTGGGATGAAGCAGCATTAGGAATCATGACTACGGATACACGCCCCAAAGGTGCTTCGGTACAATTATCGTTGGGTAGCAAAACCGTGACGATAACTGGGATTGCCAAAGGCGCAGGGATGATTCGACCCAATATGGCGACCATGTTGTCCTATGTCGCGACTGATGCGGCGATCGAATCGGCATTGCTTCAATCTTTGATACGTGAGGCGGTGGAGTTGTCGTTCAACCGAGCGACTGTGGATGGCGATACTTCAACTAATGATGCCTGTGTATTGGTTGCCACGGGACAATCCGGCTTTGTTGTGAGTGAAGGCGCGGATGGTTTCAATGTATTTCGCGCGGCGCTTTGTCAGGTGTTAGTTGAATTGGCGCAGGCGGTTGTGAAAGATGGTGAAGGTGCAACAAAATTTGTAACGGTAAGAGTGGAGGGCGCATTATCGGTTGCCGAGGCAAAAGAAGTTGCGTTCACCGTAGCGCATTCGCCCTTGGTAAAAACGGCATTGTTCGCAAGCGATCCGAATTGGGGGCGTATTTTGGCAGCGGTAGGTCGTGCCCAAGTAGATCAGTTAGACGTCGAGAAGGTCTATCTGCATTTGGATGACGTTTTAGTGGCTGAAAAAGGAGGATTGTCGCCACAGTATCAAGAAGCTCAGGGCGCAGCAGTGATGCAGAAGGAGGCGTTCACCATTCGTTTGTCGCTCGGGCGCGGAGATGCAAACGCTGATATCTGGACCACTGATTTTTCGTATGACTACGTGAAAATTAACGCGGACTATCGTTCTTAAAAATAAGCGTTCTTAAAAATAAGCGTTTTTAAATAAACGGCTTTAAAAATGCGTTCATGAGGTTTTCACCATGACGGCTGTGATACATGTGGTGGCGGCGGTGATACGTGGCCATGAAGGGAAAGTGTTATTGGCAAAACGACCTGCGCATCTGCATCAGGGGAACAAATGGGAGTTTCCCGGCGGCAAGGTAGAGGCAGGCGAGGGCGTAGAACAGGCGTTATCTCGGGAGTTACGCGAGGAGCTGGGGATAACGCCGGTCGTGTCACGGCCATTGATCCAGGTCTTGCATCATTATCCTGAGAAATCAGTGTTTTTGGATGTGTGGGAGGTGGTCGCTTTTTCAGGCCAACCAGTGGGGCGTGAGGGGCAGCGCATCGAGTGGGTGGATAACGCAGCACTTGCGAATTATGAGTTTCCTGAGGCGAATTTACCTATTGTGACGGCGGCACAATTGCCTTCAACCATTTTGATTACCCCCGAGCCTGCGGATCTCTCGGCAGACGAGTTTTACACGCATTTGGATGCGTCGTTGGAAGCCGGGGTAGGTTGGGTCATCTTGCGAAGCAAGAAATTGAGCGTGGATGATTTTCAGGAGCTGACCGACGGTGTAATGGAATTGTGTGAAGAGTTCGAGGTGCCTCTCTCTTTGAATGGCCCTGACGGAATTGCGTATCCAGAGGGAGTCGGTTTGCATCTGCCTGAATCAGCCTTACAAACTTACGACGGTGATTATGATGGGTGGGTGTCTGCTTCTTGCCACTCGCCAGAGGCGTTACGCTTGGCGGAAGCGCGAGGGGTGGATTTTGTTTTGCTTTCTCCCGTGCTGCCGACGGTCACTCACCCTGACGCTATAGCTTTGGGTTGGGAGAAATTTGCGGAATGGGTGAAGCCCACTCTCGTGCCTGTTTATGCGCTTGGTGGGGTGGGCAATACCGATGTCATGCAGGCACGTCGTTGCGGGGCTCAGGGGGTTGCGGGTATTCGGGGTTTTTGGAAATAGTTGACAGAGGCTAGTGAGGGTTTGGGGCAGGCGCTGGCGGATAAAAGTCATCATCCTGCCGCCATTGTTCACGACCGTTGCATCGCAAGCCTGTTGGTAGTTGGGATTGTATCCTCAATATTTCAATTTGGTGATTTTGTATTAAAAGGGTATGCAAATTACCGATAGCACCTAGTCAAAACGACGATCAGGTACATTCAGTATCTGATCGAGCTCGCCTTCGATCTCTTCAAGGTCATCTTCTGTCAGTGGGGTGCCAGTGATAACGCGCGTTTCGCTTGCCCATTCTCCCAGATCAATCAGTTTGCAGCGTTCACTGCAGAAAGGGCGATAGCTGTTTTCAGGTGTCCAGGTGACGGTTTTGCTGCAGTGAGGGCATTTAACTGTGATTGTGCTCATTTGACGATTGTCGTACTCATTTGGCTGTCTGTTAAGCCTGGTTTGAGAGTGCCAGGTACTGCTCATGTAACCTGTCGACCTGGGCGTAGAGATGTTCCAGATTTTGGTCATTGACGATGATATCGTCCGCTTTGCTCAGACGTTGTTCGCGAGGCATTTGAGCTTCGACGATGGCGCGCGCGCCAGCTTCGGTTGTGTTGTCGCGTTGAATGGTGCGGCTGATTTGGGCCTCTACGGGAGCATCTACCAAAACTACGCGGTTTGTCATGCGCGATTGCCCACTCTCAAACAGCAAGGGAGAAACGAGCAGGGTGTAGGGCGATTGACTGGCTTGTAGCTGACGGAAAATCTCTTGACCGATGAGGGGGTGCGTGAGGGATTCTAGCCACTTGCGCTCTTCGGGGTGGGAGAAAACGATTTCGCGCAGGGCACGGCGATCGAGTTGGCCGTCGCTAGTAATGACGTGGTCACCGAAGTGTTCTTGGATTTTGGTAAGTGCGAGTGTGCCGGGCTCGACGATTTGGCGGGAGACGATGTCAGCATCGACAATGGTAATGCCGTGGGATTTGAATCGATCGGTGGCGGCGGTTTTACCACTGCCGATACCACCGGTGAGGCCAATAACGAGCACGGGGAAATCCTGTTGGGTCAAATAAACGAAAAGTGACGTAGGATGTCATCTCCCCAGAAAAAGGCGATCCAGCCGGCAATGGCCAGATAAGGGCCGAACGCAATGGGGATTTGCTTGTCGCGTCCAAGGAAGATGATCATCGAGAGGCCGATGATAGAGCCGACCAGGGATGAGAGCAAGATAATGAGTGGCAGGAGTTTCCAGCCCATCCACGCGCCCAAGGCGGCGAGGAGCTTGAAGTCGCCATAGCCCATGCCTTCTTTGCCTGTCGCCAGTTTGAACAGCCAGTAGATGGACCAGAGGATCATGTACCCGGCGGCAGCGCCGATGACGGCTTCATTCAGTGGGACGAAGGTGGCCTGGAGGTTGATGAGCAGGCCCAGCCAGACGAGGGGAAGCGTGATCTGGTCGGGGAGCAGTTTGTAATCGAAATCGATCATGGTCAGGCAGATCAGCGACCAGGTAAGGATCAGAGCAAAAGCCATTGGCCAAGTGAAGCCCATTCGCCAGGCGATGAAGGCTGAGAGGGCGCCAGTGACGAATTCGATAATGGGGTAGCGGGGGGATATTTTGGTTTTGCATTGGCTGCATTGGCCGCGCAGTGCCAGGTAAGAGAAGACGGGGATGTTTTCATACCAGCGGATTTGGTGACCACATTTGGGGCAACGGGACGCGGGTTTGGCGAGGTTGAAAGGGAGCGTGGGGAATTTTTCGGGGTGTTGGTTGAGAGGGGCAGGAACGTGGCCCCAGGTTTCCTCACTGAAGTCGCGGGCGGATTGCATCCATTCGAGGTGCATTATTAGCGGCAGGCGGTAGATGACGACGTTGAAGAAGCTGCCGAGAAGGAGGCCGAATAGAAAAACGAACCCGGCCAGGATGCCGGGGGAGTGGGAGAGGAGATCTATGCCAGATTGCATTATTGATTATATCGCATTGCCGAGTTCGAAGATGGGGAGGTACATGGCGATGATGAGGCCGCCGACGACAACGCCGAGGACTGCCATGATTATGGGTTCGAGCAAGCTGGTTAGGCCATCTACTGAAGCATCGACCTCTTGTTCGTAATGTGTAGCAACTTTGTCGAGCATAGCGTCGAGGGAGCCTGATTCCTCACCAATTGCAGTCATTTGTACGGCCATTGCCGGGAACAAACCAGTTGATTTCATTGAGAAATTAAGCTGGGTGCCGGAAGACACTTCGTCTTTGACTTTTAAGACGGCATTCTTGTAGATGACATTGCCCGTTGCGCCAGCGACAGACTCTAGAGCTTCAACCAAAGGAACACCGGCGGCAAATGTGGTTGCAAGAGTTCGTGCAAAGCGTGCAATTGTTGACTGGTATAAAATATTGCCAACGACAGGAAGCTTAAGCATCAATGCATCCAAACCATCGCTAAATCGCTTTGATCGACGTTTTGCCTCGCTGAATCCAAACACTGAACCACCAATCACACCAAGGAATATGTACCAGTTCGCTTGCATCCAACGAGACATTCCAATGACCATCTGAGTGAAAGCGGGTAGCTCTGCACCGAATCCCATGAAGAGTTCTTCGAATGTGGGTACTACCTTAAGCAGCAGTATCGTGGTGACAATAACTGCAACGACAATGACTGCTATGGGATATTTTATAGCTTTCTTTATTTTGGCTTTGAGCGCTTCAGTTTTTTCTTTATAGGTCGCAATGCGATCAAGCATGGTTTCCAAAGCGCCAGACTGTTCACCAGAGTCAACAAGGCTGCAAAATAGCTCATCAAAGTAGAGAGGGTGTTTTTTCAAGGCCCCAGCCAAGCTGTTCCCTGCCTCTACATCGCCTTTAATTGCAAGCACCAGCTCCTTCATTGATGCATTTTCTAGCCCATCGGCCACAATATCGAAAGACTGAACCAACGGAACACCAGCTTTCATCATGGTCGCTAACTGCCGGGAAAATATAGAGATATCAAGCGGAGTAATTCGCTTGCGGCCGCTAAAAAGTGCGGCCGGTTTCTTTTTGACTGATTTTGCGATAATGCCCTGTTTCCGTAGTTCAGCTTTCGCAACGGCAATATTGGCAGCACTAACTTCTCCCTTTATCTTTTGACCCTTTCGGTCAGTACCCGTCCAGACAAAGGATGTAATCTGGGACGTGCTGCTCTTTTTGGGCTTCATAGAAGCTTGCTGTGCAACTGCCATGCTTAATGTCCTGTGGTAACGCGGTTAACTTCTTCCAGACTGGTCATGCCGTTTTTGACTTTTATTAAGCCGCTACGCCGTAAATCATTGAAACCCTCTTTACGCGCTGCATCAGCAATCTGAATTGAGTTGGCTCCTTCCATTATGAGCCTAGAGATGCTCTCAGTAATTTTAACTACTTCGTAAATCCCGACTCTTCCTTTATAGCCTTTGTTGCATTTATCACAACCTGCCGGGTGGTAAATGGAGAATGAGCCAATTTCTTCGGGCATAAACCCGGCTTCAAGTAGCACATCTCTTGGAACATCCACGGCTTTTTTGCAGTGCTGACAAAGCCTTCTGGCAAGTCGTTGAGCAATAATAAGAGATACTGATGTGGCGATATTGAAAGCTGGTACACCCATGTTTCTCAAACGAGTAAGTGTTTCGGGTGCGCTATTGGTGTGCAGTGTCGACAACACCAAGTGCCCGGTTTGCGCTGCTTTTATGGCAATTTCAGCGGTTTCGAGATCACGAATCTCCCCAACCATTACTATGTCTGGATCTTGGCGGAGAAATGCCCTAAGGGCGGCACTAAAAGTTAGCCCGACTTTAATGTTTACATTGACTTGGTTGACACCTTCTAGATTGATCTCGGCTGGATCTTCAGCAGTAGATATGTTTCGCTCACCCGTATTAAGGATATTTAAACCTGTATATAAAGATACGGTCTTTCCGCTGCCAGTGGGTCCAGTCACCAAAATCATACCCTGGGGTTGATCTAGTGCCGACAAATAGAGCTTTTTCTGATCATCTTCGTACCCTAAAAGATCAATGCCGAGCTTGGCGCTGTCTGGGTCTAGAATACGCAAGACGATTTTCTCTCCCCATAACGTTGGGAGTGAGTTAACCCTAAAATCAATGGCCCGCGTCTTTGATAGCTTCAATTTTATGCGACCGTCTTGGGGGACGCGTCTTTCAGAAATGTCTAACTGAGACATTACTTTAAGACGTGCAGCTATTTTGCCGCTCAGATTCACTGGCGGGCGTGCGACCTCCTGTAATATGCCATCTGCACGCAGTCGAATTCGGTAGATTTTTTCGTAGGGTTCGAAGTGTATGTCTGATGCACCCATTCGAATGGCATCCAGCAGTATTTTGTTCACAAAACGAACAATTGGAGCATCTTCTGTTCCGTCTGTACTGACAATTCCTTTGTCTTCTGTTCCTCCTCCTGATTCGATGTCAAGCGCTTCAAGGTCAGCATCATCCAAGGCTTGCAGCGATTGGTCATGGCTATCGAGAAATCGGTCAATAGCGGTACCAAGTCTGTCTTCCGGAATAACCACAGCCTCAATGTTTAAACCTGTATTGAACTTTATCTCATCGAGCGCTTGTATATTGGTAGGGTCCGATACACCTACAAAAAGTCTGGTGCCACGCTTAAAGAGCGGCAGTGCGCGGTGCTTTCGAATCAGTTTTTCGTTAACGAGTTCTTTTGGGAATGCATCGGGACTGATGGCATCGATATCGACGACGGGTACACCGAATTCCTCAGAGGTAGTTACAGCAAGCCCTCGAGCGTCAACGAGCTTGCTCTGTACCAGAAAGGTCACTAACGATATTTTTTGCTTGCTGGCTGCTTGAACAGCCTCGGCAGCTTTTTCATGCGAAAGCTGTCCTTCTGACACCAAACGTCTGACCAAACCAGGAAGCTGTGTGGGAGAAACTGTGCTCATGTCAAATGCTTAAGTCATCAAGATACAATAGGTATAAGTGTAGAAGGAATTTGAAGAGGTATAAATGAAAGATATTTGTCTGAACCTGACACTTTTTGTCAGTTTTGGGTTGGGTGTTGGGTGGCTGTTCTCGGTCTTATAAGGCGGCGCATAGCTAAAAAAGCTACCTAACATAACATGTTACCTCGAAATGATTGTTTAGGCGGCTACAATGGAATAGAACCTGCATTTCCAAGCGGCAAGCGGGAAAACTTCCGCCATAACTGAAATCAGCGCTTCTTAGGAGCAAACAGTATGATTAAAAGAGTACAGCAAGGTTTTACCTTGATTGAATTAATGATCGTTGTAGCTATCATTGGTATCTTGGCTGCAATCGCCGTACCGGCCTATCAGGATTATACAATCCGTACTCAAGTGACAGAAGGTATGAATCTTTCAAGTGAAGCAAAAGCGGGTGTTGCTGATTTTTGGGCAAACAGAGGTCGTTTGCCGAACGTCAATGCGTCTGCTGGTGTGGCTACCTCGGGAAGCATCACTGGCAACTATGTGACTGCGGTGGCAATTGGTAATTCGGGTGGAATTACGATTCGCTTTGGCAACAAAGCTAATAATGAAATTGCGGGTGATACCCTTGGGCTGGGTGTTGCTAAAAATTCAGCAAAGGGCATTGTTTGGATCTGTGGTAATGCTGCAACGCCTACCACTGCGACTGATGCTGCAGTTCAGCCAACGACGAGTATCATTAATAAATACCTACCTTCCGAATGCCGTAGCTAATACGAGCTAAGTAATAGAAGGAAGCCGCTGTAATTCAGCGGCTTCCTTTTTTGTGAGGCGTATGCATCCATTTGAAAATAGGAATAATAAACACATATACTATATCGCCTTCTTTTTCTGTAGCGCGCTTTTACTCTTTTTTGCGTATTTTCCTGGATTGAGGGGGCCCCTTGTCTTCGACGATTTCATCAACATCGTTGAGAATCCAAAGCTTCATGTTGACGAGCTGAGCTTCTCGAGTTTAGTCAACGCAGCGTTCTCTACGCACACAGGGCCACTTGCCCGTCCCGTTCCGATGATGAGTTTTGCACTAAATTACTATTTAGGTGGATTAAACGAGTTCGGATACAAATTAACTAATCTGATAATTCATCTAGTAAATGGCGCCTTATTTTGGTTGGTTGCCAAAACGATTCTAGCTCGTACGATGCCAAGGTATTCCCCTTCTCAAATCTCTTTAGCAGCTTTTTTCGCCTCATTGGCTTGGCTCCTTCATCCACTAAATATAACGAGTGTGTTATACGTCGTTCAGAGGATGGTCGAATTTGCGACCATGTTTGGGTTGTGGGCAATCTACTTCTATATACTTGGGAGGGAGCGTAATAATTTCCTAGAGACCCTGCGGCTTCATTTGGTAAGTTCAGTGTTTTTTGTTATGGCAATCATGAGTAAGGAAAATATGATTGTCCTTATTCCTCTTATTGCTTGGCTTGAGCTTATTTTGTATCGGTTTAAGCCGCTCCATCCAGATCAACAAAAATACATGACATACTTGAGAGCGGCTTTTGTACTGGCTGGAGGAGTCCTAGTCACATATTTGATTGTGAAGTTCCCAACCTTTGTGGCCGCTTATGACTTTCGCCCATTTACTATGACCGAGCGAGTATTAACACAAACTCGTGTGTTGTGGATTTATATTTACCAGATATTGTTACCAGATATCGGTCAAATGCATTTGTTTCACGATGAGGTGATTGTTTCTAAATCAATTTTAGAACCAGCCACAACAGGGTTATCAGTCGTGGCCATATTTTCCGTTGTTTGTATGGCAATTGTGAAACATAAGTCTTGGCCGCTTATATCATTAGCAGTGGGATGGTTTTTTATAGGGCATCTTGTTGAGTCAAGCTTTATTTCGCTTGAACTGATGCACGATCATCGAAATTATTTTCCAATGATGGGTATTTTCATCTTGTTGGGGGCTGCAGTTATCGTAGGGCTCAGTAAGAAGTACGTATCAACTTGTATCGGAATGGTTATTGTTGGATTTGTTTTGACGCATGCAACTCGACTTAGAGCGCAGGATTGGTCTTCTTGGGAGGTTCTAGTGCTAACGGAGGCCCAAAAAAACCCGAAATCTTCAAGGTCTCAGTACGAAGCAGGTAGATATTACTATTGGAACGTTGAAAAAAGTAAAGATAATACAGATACCGAGGCATATAAAAAGGCCGTGCATTACTTCACCCAGGGTTACAAGGCGAGCCCAACATCGCTTGCTAGTTTGGCTGCCCTAATTCGATTAAATGATGCCATTGAAAAGCCCATACCGTCAGAATGGGTGGATGAGTTGGTTGCAAGAATGGGAAGTACTACACCTGATTCGAATGACATTAATAAAGTTAATGACATTTTTCGGTGCAGAATAAGTGATGAATGCAAAGTGGATACAGAGATTTTGCTAGAGATAGCTTCTGCAGCGGTTAATAATAAGGCGCTGCCTGCATTAACAAAATCTTCTGTTGCAAGTGGAACCTCTGGTCTTGCCCTAAAAGAGGGGAGGCTTGATTTCTCGTTGCATTATGCCGTGTTGGCTGTAGAAATTACCCCGGAAAGGTTTGAATTTTTTAAATCGTTAGTAAATGTTGTAAAAATACATAAAGATGATGTCCTCTTGAAAGAAATAATAGAAAAATATGGGGCGAGGTATAAGTCCTCAGACCAGTTAATGTGGATCAAGAAAAATTCCTGACTTTTATCGAGGGTATAAGTAATTGGAACTAAGGTATATCAAGACAAGACTAAAAAAATTTATGGGTTCGCCGTTGCATCCGCAGTGGCTTACTTCAAAAAGAACAAAGATGATTGAAATTATCTCGAGTATTGCTGCAGAGAAAAGAGTTTTAGACGTAGGGTGTTTTGACAAGTGGATATCAAAGCATATGAAGCCCAACGTTCACTACATTGGGCTTGACTATCTTGAAACTTCTCAGGAATGGTATTTTACGAAACCGGACGTGTTTGGGGATGCCCATAGGCTCCCGTTCGCTGAAAAAACCTTTGACTACATTTTCTTGTTGGATGTTGTTGAGCATCTTGAAAATACAAATCTAGTACTCGATGAAGCATCGAGAGTATTAAAAGACGAAGGAAAGGTGGTTATACAAATTCCATTCCTATATCCAGTTCATGATGCACCTAGAGACTTCCAAAGATTGACTAGTTTTGGTATGAGCTATCGGGCTGAATCTGCTGGTATGAAGGTTACAAAATGTATTTGTGCTGGTACACCTATTCAAACAGCTTGCTTGTTGCTAAACATTTCTGTTGCAAATTTATTTTATAAGTTGTTTACCAGGAGAAATCCATTAGCAGTTCTTGTTGCTATTTTGCCGCTGTTTTTTTTATCGGTCAATTGCATTGCTTGGCTTGATGGCTTTATTAGTGAGGAGGATGATTTTATGCCTTTTAGCTACATATTTGTCCTAGAAAAAATTCCAAGAGAAGTCCGCTCTCTATGAATAGAGTTATAAATGTGGTTGTTGTAACTACTTCCTATCCTATACGAAAGGGGGCGTCTAGCGGAATTTTTGTAAAGAGAATGGTGGAATCTCTTCCGGACGATATTGCCGTTAAATTGGTTGTTCCCGATGATAGCGAAGGAAGAATTGATGCGCTTTCGTTTGATCAAGCAAGCACTTGCGTTTTTAGATATGCACCGAAAGAAATGCAATTGTTAGCACATGTTCCGGGAGGCATCCCTGTCGCTATAAAGGACAAGAAAATGATACTTCTTTTGTTTCCGTTTTTTATGGCAATGCTATGCAAAGTTGTAGTGATGTCAACTAAAGCTCAGGTGCTCCACTCTAACTGGTCGTTGGTAGGTGTGATTGTTGGAGGAGTGGCAAGAATACGTAAAAAATATGCAGTTGTTACACTTAGAGGGGAAGACTTCACAAGAGCAAAGAAGTCGCGTTTATTTCACTATCTGTTGTGGGTTTGTGTTGGGCTAAATAATAAAATTGTATGTGTTAGCAAGGAAATGACTGATAATTTAATTAAAATGTTTCCTGCAAATGGAGATAAAATTACTTTTATTCCAAATGGTGTGGGAGATGAGTTTATCCAGTTGGAAAGGGGGTATTCTAACAAAAAAAAACTAAGTGTTTTGTTTGTAGGAAGCCTTATACCCAGGAAAAATGTAGGCGTGATTCTAAAGGCCATGTCGTTGATGGACGCAAAAGTAAGGCCATCTCTACGAATTGTGGGGGATGGGCAAGATCGCCAAATTTTGGAATCTATGTGTCAAAAGCTTGAAATAGCCGATTATGTGTTTTTTTGTGGAGCCCTATCTCCGGATGATGTTGTAGAGGAATATGCTTCTGCCGATATTTTTGTTCTGCCGAGCTTTAGTGAGGGACGTCCAAATGTCCTTTTGGAGGCTATGGCATCGGGACTACCGGTTGTGGCAAGTAGAATTAGCGGAGTTGTAGAGTTGATTGATGATGGAGAGAATGGATTTCTCTTTGATCCAGAAAATGAAATATTGCTTTCTGAAGTGTTAGAAAATCTATGTTTGCGAGCAGATCTTAGAAAAGGAATCGGTGTTAGTGCAAGAGCGTCAATTGTAGAAAAAGGGAATGACTGGTCCGCTACGGGGAATAGTTATGCACAGTTGTATAGGCAGGGCTGTCTTGAGGAACATTAGATGTGTGGGCTACTATTTTCATACGACCAGAAAATTAGTGAAGATGAGTTAAAAAATAGAGCATCAAAAGCCTTGGAACGGCTAGAGCATCGTGGGCCAGACGATAAAAAATTAGTGGGAATTTCTGGTGCTTACATAGGCCACACAAGGCTATCTATACTTGACGTTGCGCATAGTCTTCAACCAATGCCCGATAAGTCTGGGCGTTTCTGGTTGGTGTTTAATGGAGAAATATATAACTACGATGTGCTAAGGGCGGGCCTCGAAGCGAAATGGGAATTTAGAACTCAAGGAGATACAGAAGTTGTATTGGCTGGTCTAGTGTTGGCTGGAAGCTCATTCCTGGAGCAGCTAGAGGGAATGTGGTCTATTGTGCTTTGGGATTCTTTGCTCCATAAAGTGTTTATTTCCAGAGACAGGTTTGGAAAGAAGCCACTTTACTACTTAAGCCGCGGACCAACGCAGTTTTCTTGTGCTTCAGAGTTGCCTGCATTGAGGCTTCTAGATATCGAAAAATGGAATGAATGCTTAAAGAATTCCGCGGATTTCTTTAAGTATGGCTATTATCTACCAGGAGAAACTGCATATACTGATGCAAGAGAGCTTTTGCCGGGGCATTATGCTGAATGGAGTGTTGGAACTGAAGTTTTTGTAAGCCAATACTGGTCTATTAATGTCCATAAAATTCATGCTGATCATCACGAATCGAATGTAAAATTGCTTGAATTAATCTGTGATGCTGTCAAAAAGAGATTAGTATCTGATGTGGAGGTTGGTGCATTTCTTTCAGGAGGCGTTGATTCTTCGCTTGTTTCATCTTTGACGACAAAGTTTTCTCCCACCAGACTAAAAACATTTTCAGTATCCTTTGATGATAGAACTTACGATGAAAGCCGATTTGCAAAATTAGTTTCAGAAAGAATTGGATCGGAACATTTTGAGGCGGCCTTTGATTTAATGGTTGTTAGTGACTTTGAAAATATGTTGCTAAATAATTTTGGGCAACCATTTGGTGATCCGTCAGTTCTTCCAACATATCTGGTTTCAAAAATCGCCTCTCAGCATGTCAAGGTAGCGCTTTCCGGGGATGGTGGAGATGAAGTTTTTTGTGGGTATCAACGATATCAAGCTAGAGTGATTCTTAATTGGTATTCAAAGTTACCAATATCACTGCGAAAATTTGCCGAAGGCGCGATTAGATCATTGCCTGAGCCGATGGTGCATCATAGCTCAAGTATTCTGAAGAAAGCTCATCTTTTTGTAGATGCAGTCGAAAATTATGGCGGTGGTAATGTATATGTTGCCCCACTTATTGCCTCCAATAGGGCATTGAAATTGGTAGTCCCAGAATTGACGGAATCAAAGCTTGAATGTTGTCGATATGAAGCTGAATCGGGAATCAACGATATAGAAAAAATGATGCTCCAGGACATGTTAGTGTATTTGCCGCAGGATATTTTGCAAAAGGTTGATAGGGCTTCGATGGCAAACAGTTTAGAAGTCAGGTCTCCATTTCTTGATCACCAACTTGTGGAGTTTGCCTTTTCAATGCCTGTTTCCTTTCATCGTTCCTGGGGTAAAGGAAAGCGGATGTTGAAAAGTTGCGCGTTTGATCGCTTGCCTGAGGAAATATGGAGTAGAAGAAAACAAGGTTTTGCCGTTCCTTTGCAAAAAATATTTAGTGGTGAAGTTGGAAGAAGACTTGTTGACCTTGTTAATAGTGTGGATTCTCCAATATCGCGCAACGGATTTAATGTGATTTATCGGGAGCACTTAAATGGATATAGGGACTATGGTCTGCTCTTATGGAATATATATTCATACCTGATTTGGAAAAGCAATTTAAATAAATAGATATAAAATTATTGGGGTTACACATTGGATAGCAACGATGAATTTGATAGGCATTATAATTTGCACAAGTTGTACCATCTCGAATCTTCGGTGACGAGATATCGGAGATTGGTTGCAGGAAATAAAACATCTTCCACTTTTTGGGTTCTTCAGGAGTTATTAACGCTGCTTTTTTATGGGTTTCCAGGTGCGCTTGGGTTTGTGCTTCGTCGCTTATTTTATCCAATGCTGTTTAAAGGTATGAGCAAGAGTTCGACCATTGGAGTTAATGTTACTTTGCGATGCCCGAAATCCATTTCATTAAAAAGTGGAGTTATTTTGGATGATTTTTGTCAGTTGATAGCCACTACGGACAACGAGAGAGGAATTGAAATTGGTGAGAACTCTTTCGTCCGGAGCTTTGCTTCAATCAATGCGGGGCCACCCAATGGGTATGTTTCAATTGGTAGAAACTCTACGGTTGGACAAATGAGTGTTCTTTATGGGAATGGTGGGTTAGAAATTGGCGACAATGTTATGATTGCCGGTCATTGTTTTATTGTGGCTTCAAGCCATAGTTTCAGTAGAAAAGACATACCTATGATTCAGCAGGGATTCACTGCGAAGGGAATTAGAATAGAGGACAATGTTTGGATAGGTGCGGGTTCTGTAATTCTTGATGGTATTAAAATAGGGACAGGTTCAATCATTGCTTCAAACTCTGTCGTTAATAAGGACATTCCTTCGTTCTCCAGGGTAGGAGGGTCACCTGCTAAGCCCCTAAAGCGAAAGCTCTTAAATGATTAAAATTTTTAAAGCGACTTTAATCTTAGCTTCGGTAGCGTTTTTTATTTACGGTGGATTAATAAACTGGGTAAAAATATCTGAGCATAAGTGGAACGTTGATATCATCTTGCTGGCGGTGTCCACTGTGATGGCTACCTTTGTATTCTATTTAAATGCATTTGGTTGGAGTTTTATTCTTCGCGCTATGAGCCTTAAAGTACCATATGTTTTTTCTGTAAAAATATGGATTTATGCATCATTTTATAGATATATTCCTGGTGTTGTATGGGCGTATTTAAGTCGAGCGGAGATGATAAAGCCATTTGGCGTTGATAGAGCGTCTTGCATTAAAAGTATGGTTGCGGAGATGCTTTTCTTGCTTTTGGGCGCGCTTCTGGTTTGCGTACCATATTACGCTTATATTATCGAGTTGATGTCAGATTTCGGTTTTTTTCTTATTTTATTGATTCCTATTTTTGTAATTATCTATTTTTTTAGGGAAAAAATTACTACAATTTTTTTTCGTTTGTTGAATCATAGGCCAATGTTTTTTTCTGCTATTAAATACAAATACAAAAATCTATTCCTGTTGTTGTTCTACTACGCGGTGTTGTGGGTGTTTTTTGCTCTGGCCTTTTACTTGCTTTGTTCATCTTTGGGCTTCACTAGTGGCAACAATACTTATAGGGCGATACTAATTGGATTGGCTTTCCCTCTCAGTTTTGTTGTGGGTGTAATGGCAGTGGTATCTCCCGGCGGAATTGGTGTTAGAGAAGTGGCGCTTTGCTTGTTGCTGTCCAGTTTTTTACCTGCATCACAGGCGTATTTGCTGGCAATAGCCAGTAGATTATGGGTAATGTCGGCGGAGGTGTGCGCTGTTTTCATCACGCTGGTTTTGTCAAAGCTTTTCCTCTACTTTAAAAGCAGGAGCCATTAGAAAGTACGTGATTTTTATATCTGTTTAACCTTAATCGCGCTACTGCTTTTTTGTGTATCTGTTGGCGATTCAATGTAGGAGGGCCTTACATTTGAAGTAAGGCATTTGTGGCAGATAAGTTCTGACTGATCAAGTGGAAGCCCCTTACGCTTCTGATAGATCAACCTTCTTGAAGTTCTAAACTTTTCGTTGTTCCATATTTTGCTGAATTTATCTTTTGAAAGTGATCCAAAATCATCTTTCTTTTCAAATTCATAGCAGCATGAAGCAACGCCGCTATCAGCTCGTACGTTTAAGTGTGTCCATGGTCGGTCGCAGTTCATAAGGCGTTCAGGGTTGAACATGGCAGCTTTATACTTATCTCCGTTGGGCATCCAGTCTTTGTTTTCAACGTACGCCGGCAGAGGCGTAAATTTATTCACTCCAAGTTCGTATGCGAACTTTTCTGCTTGGGCCACTTCGTGTTCATTGTGTCGAAAAACAATGAACTGCCACTCAATAAAGGGTAGATTTAATTGTGCGCGCTCTCTTTTGTCGATTATATCTACAAGATTTTCAATTACTTTAGTATATTCGCCCCCCACTCTATATTGTTCATAGGTTTCCTGAGTAATTCCATCAATTGCAACCATTACATAGTCAATGCCGCTATCAATTAGCCGTTGATTGTTTTTTGGTGTCATTACAGTGGCATTGGTCGATATCATGACATAAATGTTTTTTGATTTTGCATAATCGATGATGTCATAAATGTCTTTGTTTAGTAACGGTTCACCCCATGTATAAAGTTGAATTAAGTATATATAATCACCAACTTGGTCTATTATTTTTTTTGCCTCTTCAAAAGACATGTGCTTGGTTTCCCTTCCCCCAGAAATGCCTTTTCCTGTTAGGCAGAACGGGCATTTTAGGTTACAGACATTAGTTACTTCAAATACAAAAAGGTATGGGAAGCTTTTTACTTCTTCTTTTCCTCTCAGCATTTCCCAATGCGAAAGAATAAAATTAAATAATTTTTTCCTGCTGTTGTAGAAAATAAATGCTTCAATATGAGAAAAAGAAAGCCTGCTGGCAAAAAATATTCTTGATATCCAGTTGACAAATCGAAATGCATGGAGTCTAACATTTCTTTTTGAAATAATCATATTGTCTTACTTCCTTAAAATGAAAAGATAAGAAGGTAGAAAATGGAAAAATGCTTTCCACATCGACATAGGTATTTTTGATAGGAATCCATTTTTGGGTATCATGTCGCGAGCGCAATATTTGTCTGGGTCTTCGATTACTGACATTGTAAAATCCTGAACTTCAAAGTCCTTTATTAATCTTCTTATGCCCCAGTAGGTGAGCAGATTTTCATAGTATTCATTTCCTTTCCCGGTTATCTGCATGTATTTGTCTGCGATTATTTTGGGAAGCCAGCTAAGAAGTGGAAGGTGGTAATGAGGTTCTATTAGGGTTAGCCGGGATGCTGCTCCTAAATAGCAGCAACCATCATTTTTTAGAACCCTTTTTATTTCAGAGAATAGTTTTGAAGAATCGGGCACATGCTCATACACGTGGTTGCAGATAACTAAATCCACCGAGTTGTCGTGAAACGGTAAATTCATGGAATCGGCGATGGTGTAAGTAATGTTGTTTGCATAAGATTTATTTTTTGCGATTTCTAGAGCATGTTTATCTATGTCAATTCCAATGACTTTTTCAAAATATGGGGAAAGCGCGAATGTAAAATATCCTGCAGAACATCCAATGTCTATCGCAAGCTCTTTGCTTTTGTTGATTGCGCCGGCTTCAGCTAATATCGCGAGCATTTTTTTTACTTTTGGCGTTTTGTGCTCTATATCGAGAAGTATTGGTGATATGGTGGATAGTTCGTTTTGGTATTTGTTTGTTTTATTCATTTAAATGCAAGCTCAATTTCACTGCTTGTTGTAGATGAGTGTTGTTATCTGTTCTGAAACAAGTCCGATTAGAAATATAATAACGGAAATTGAAAGTAGCAGCGCACTCATGTTTGTGAAACGGAAAGCAGTCGAGTAGGTGTAAGCATAGTATCCCATGCCCATCAGAAAGAATAATGAACTGATTGGCACAAATATTTTGAGGGGTGAGTATAGCGTCCCAATTTTAAAAATAATCAACAGAAAGCGAATGCCATCTTTCCCCAGATTTATGTGGCTTTTGCCTTCTCGTCGTGGAGCTTGAATGGGTACATATTGCACGCTGTACCCAGCTCGAAAAAATGCCATTGTGATCGTTGTTGGATATGAGAATCCATTTGGGAGTAAATGTAGGAAATCTTTGAATTTTCTTGCATCTGCAGCCCTAAAGCCAGAGGTCAAATCCATGATTTTTTGACCTGTAATCCAACCGGAAAACATATTGTAGAAGCCATTAGCTAATGCTCGTGATGGCGAGGCTTGTGATGATTTTGTTCTTGCGCCTACGACCATATCATAGCCATTTCCGATATGTTTTATCAGTTTTTCAATATCTTCGGGTTTGTGTTGTCCATCTGCGTCCATGCATACAATTATATCATTTGTCGCATTTCTAACCCCTGTTTTGATCGCTGCACCATTTCCTTTCGAATAGGGGTGACTTATAACTTTTGCGTATTTTTTCGCCATTTCAGCCGTACGGTCAGTTGAACCATCATCGACAACGATAATTTCAGATTCTGGGTGTAAATTTCTAATAGTAAAAAGAATTTTTTCTATCGAGAGTTCCTCGTTTTTAGCAGGAATAATTATGCTTATATTCATCTTTTATTGGCACCATCAATGAAAATTAAATTTTATTTGATTTCTGTTAGCGTGGCACTTCGAACGGCAGTATTTGAAGAAAGGTATCGGAGTCTGCGTCAAAAAGGCAGAAGGTGGAACGATGTTTTGCAAATAGCTTGTAGAACTTTGCATTAGGGTGCGATTTTTTATAGCGTTCCCATGTTTTTTCTATGGTTTTTTTATGTTCTGCGTGATGTTCAATGAATGATTCCAAAGTTAAGCCTTGCGCCTTGGCTTCGGGTAATTTGTTTGATAAAGCTGAAATTTGATTTTTGTTCAGTCTATCTGGAGTGCGTTGTATTCTCGACAACGGCGAAGTTTCGTGTCGGTAGCTACTGGTAACATAGAGTCTTTTTGGGTAGGATCCTGGAATGGATTCCAGATAGTCTGGTGATTGTCCATAGAAATCATAGCTTATTCTGTTTGCAGTATGAAACGTGTCCCCCGATAGGGCGATTGCTAACGGCCTTTCAGAATAGATAATGGCTAAGCCAGCAATGAAGCAGAATATCTGTATGGTTGCAATAATCACCATGTCGAGTTTTAGTTTGGATTTTTCTGGAGCATAACTGATGAACGTGAGTATCGGTCCGAGGATGACCTGTACTAAAGCGAGGATGCTTAGGCCCTGAAATCCACCATCTACAAAAAAGTGGATAGACGGATACCATGTTAGATAAACTATTACGGCTGATAGAAAAATTATTGCAGTGCTGCATAACAGATTTAGAAATAGTGCAACGAATTTCGCTTTTAGTAGCGATGTTGTCATTTATGATCCCG
Source organism: uncultured Moraxellaceae bacterium (assembly GCA_964473645.1). Lineage (GTDB taxonomy): Bacteria > Pseudomonadota > Gammaproteobacteria > Pseudomonadales > Ketobacteraceae > HdN1. The sequence continues at coordinate 58,968 of CAYYPW010000015.1, read as the reverse complement.
TTCTTGCTATTACATGGCCCTCACCCTCATCGACAAATCCACCGCCCTGACATGTTTCGTGAGAGATCCAATAGAAATATAGTCCACTCCCGTCTCTGCAAGCGCCTTTAATCTCTCAGGATTCACTCCGCCCGAAATCTCCAGCTTAGCCTTCCCTGCAGCCAGCTTGACTGCTTTATAAGTATCCTCCAGCGACATATCGTCCAGCATGATGATGTCGGCCCCAGCACCCAGTGCTTTCTTGAATTCCTCCAGGTTCTCCACCTCAATCTCGACCGGTTTGCCTGGCGCCAACCGCTGTGCGGCTTGAACCGCCTCCACAATCCCTCCGCAGGCGGCAATATGGTTCTCCTTTATAAGAAACGCGTCATGCAAACCCAGTCGATGGTTAAAGCAGCCTCCACACTTTACGGCATACTTCTGCGCCGAACGCAACCCAGGTAGTGTCTTGCGTGTATCCAGTAGCTTCACTCGGCTACCGGCCACAATGTCTGCGTATTGCCGACAGACTGTCGCCGTCCCCGAGAGTGTCTGCAGAAAATTCAAAGCCGTACGCTCTCCCGTCAATAGCGCGCGCGCCGGTCCCTCAAAGTCGGCTAACAGCGTGTCACCAAAGACTTTTTCGCCATCCTTCACATGCCAGCGAATCACTACCTCAGCGCCAAGCTGACGAAATACCTCATCCACCCAGCCGGTGCCACAGATCACGGCGTCTTCCCGGGTAATCAAGGTAGCCCGTGCCTGTGTCTCAGGTTTGATCAAACTTGCCGTGATATCCCCGCTACGCACGTCTTCCTCCAGCGCCCAGCTAACGGTGCGGGGAATATCGAGTTCGAGGTAAGTATTTTGATTCATAAGGGCACCTGCGGCATTCGTGGTCTAACCAGTTTAGCAAATTCCCGTGCATTCAATAAGTTGGCATATCGCTGCACGATCAGTGACCTTTCCTGCCAAAAAACCAACGCGGTATGCCTGTTTTTTCGCCAAAAATCTTTGTGATGACAGTCGCAAGTTTAAAATGCGTCACTTTATTGGTCAAAAAGTGTCCATATACTGAACCCATGCATTGAGCAATAGATGATCAATAACTGACAAAAACTGTCGGGTCGACATCAAGAGCTCAAAACGGCGAAAGCGAAGAGGTTCGAGAGCCATGAGTATCAAGCCTGAATTAAAGTGTGTCGGTGGAACGCAGATGGGTGCGTCCAGTGCTACTGGTCGGGTCGCATTGCCAGGTGCGGTGGCAAAGCTGGAGCAGGTCGTTCTTCGCGAATTGAATACGCTATTGGCCGCAGTGTTCGACAATGCCGATGATCTGTTCTTCGACTTTGCCGAAAAAGTGAAAACTGAAGGTGAGCGCAATAAATACTTCGATGCAATGCGCGAGGTAAGAATCGAGCGCAAAGGCATCGAGCAGCGCTTCTTCAAGATGATTGATGCCTATTTCCATGCCATGCCGAACCCCAACAGCAAGCTCAATAACGACGTAATGGCCATGACGTCGCTGGACAGCCTGTCATTGGTAAATCACGAAGATCTCGAACAAAACGTCGCTATCGAAGGCATGATCACCAAGGCGCGCACCAAACACGGCGAGCGATTGCTGCCTTTGTGCCAGCGTTTGAATACGTTGATTATCGATGTAGAAGTGTCAGAGAAGAATAATCCGCTTGACCCACGCCAGTTGTGCGAGGCTTTCAAAGTCGCCTTAAAGAAGCTTCAGTGCGATATCAAAAGCGTGTTGATTATCTACAAGTTGTTTGAGAAATTCGTACTTGATCGTCTCGAACGCCCACTGGATGTTTGCAACTATCTGTTAGCCAAAGCAGGTATTTTGCCTGAGCTCAAGAATACCCCAGTCGTAGCCAATAGAAAGAAAGATAATGCAGACAAATCTGCGGGCGAAAAATCTGCCGGTGACAAGTCGAAATCGGTAGCAGACGTCCCTGCGGATATGACCGCCTATCTGCAAACGCTGGTTGCCGCTGTGCGTCAAGCCTCGATGCTGTCCATGGTGCCCGGGTTTGCTGAAGCACCTATTGGTTCTACGCAAGCAGGCGCCCGCGAAATCGATAATAGTCAGTTGGTGAATGTACTGACGGATGTGCAACGCGTTATGCCGCGTGGCCTGGATGTGCTGCAAGGCCAATTGCTGTTGAACACGTTGAATGTTCGTAACGCGCTGGATACACTTTTTGCCCAGCGTGAATCTAAGTTTGGCCCCGAGCGTTTAACCCAGCGTGATACCGACATTATCAACCTGGTGGGCATGTTGTTCGATTTCATTTTGGACGATACCAACCTGCCTGTGCGGGTTAAGGCGCTGATTGGGCGTTTACAAATTCCTCTGGTGAAAGTAGCAGTAAAAGATCCCGCATTTTTCAGTGCTAACAGCCATCCTGCAAGACGCCTCCTCAACGCATTGGCAAGAGCGGGCATTGGTCTGCCAGACAAACCTGAAGATCTTTCGAAAGACGGCGTGTTCAATCAGATTCAGATCACCGTGCAAACCATTCTTGATAAGTTTGCCGATGATATGGGGATGTTTGACCAGCTGTTAAATCAATTTGAAACCTTCATGTCCTCTGAAACGCGTCGTGCCGAACTGGTCGAGCAACGTACCCGCTCTGCCGAAGAAGGCCGTGCGTTGACTGAGCAAGCGCGCGATGTTGTCGCTAAACTGGTGGCTACCAAATTGCAAGACAAGCGTCTTCCTGACATTTTGGTGCAGTTTATCGAGGACGCTTGGTCGAGCGTGTTGTTCCGCATTTATATAAAGCAAGGGGACACCAGCAAGTCCTGGTTGGCGGCAGTTCAAACGATTGATCTGTTGGTGCAAAGCGTAACCCCACCGGTAACTGACGAAGAACGTAAGGCGCTTTATAACGGTCTGCCTGTTTTACAAAAGCGTCTGCGCGAGGGGCTCGATACTATTTCTTACAACCCCTTTGCTGCCAACGAATTTGTAGGGCGTCTTGAAGAAGTACAGCTGCAAGTGCTGCGCGGTGAAACCCCTGCGCACCTTAAAGCTGACGTTGCTACCGATCCCGCCGATCAATTGTTGGCGGCGGTGAAGGGTGATATCGATGCCAAACGCGAAGGCGATGCGCTGCTTACCAATCGCAGCGCTGCTTATGATGCGCCGCAGATTCGCCGCATTGACCAAGCCAAAGGCTTCATCTCACAACCCAAAATTGTTGAGCCAGCCTTGCCCGCCATGGCGGATGATGATGAACATCTGGTGCGCGCACGTCACTTGGGCGTTGGTGCCTGGGTTGAGTTTGTCGATGAGCAAGGCACCAAAACCCGTTGCAAATTGGCAGCCCGCATCAAAACCACAGATCGCCTGGTGTTTGTGAATCGTGCCGGTATCAAAGTACGGGATCTGTCTACGCTTGCAGTGGCGCATGAGATGGCAGATTGCCGCATGATCATTCTGGATGATTCCCTGTTGTTTGATCGCGCATTGCAATCAGTGATCGGCAGTCTGCGTCGTGTGAGAGAATCGGAAGTTGCTGCCGGGGCCTGATATCGTCTGTTGAAAGGCGATCCTCGGCGGCAACTCTTTATGATGACGGTTTAGAGCAATCCTCCTGCATCCCTTGCATTTCTCTTGTATGCTTTACCCACAGCATATGAGGGCATCATGTACACCATTTCTAACGGTTGGCTTCAGCCCGCCAGTCACCTTGCTTCCCCCAATTTCAATCAGCGTCCGCGCACTGATGATATTTCCTTATTGGTCATTCATTGCATCAGCTTGCCACCCGGGCAATACGGCGGCGATGCGATCGAGCGTTTTTTTACCAATGTGCTAGACCCTGCAGAGCATCCTTACTTTGCCACCATTGCATCATTGACGGTATCCGCACATTTATTGATACGCCGTAACGGGCAGGTGACTCAATTTGTCAGCTTTAATGAGCGCGCTTGGCACGCCGGTCAATCCTGTTTCGAAGGGCGTGAGAACTGTAACGATTTTTCGATCGGTATCGAGCTTGAGGGCGCCGACACCGATGGCTTTACTGATGCGCAATACGAGGCGCTGGTGAACGTTACGCAGGTAATACAACGTGAATACCCGGCCATCACCAGCGATCGAATTACCGCGCATTCAACGATCGCGCCCACCCGCAAGACCGACCCAGGCCCCGGTTTCGATTGGCATCGTTATCACGCCGCATTGCGTTGAGTGCACCTGCGCTATGGCATCCACAATAAGCTCTGGCTTATAGTAGATGGCCTTCCGACTTCTTATAAAAGCTAACACCGACTCATGACCCTGCTCGCCATCGTTATTGCCTTGTTTCTCGTTAGTCAACAATGGGTGCCGGCACCTATACGGGAGCGTCGCTGGTTGCGGGTGTATCTGGTGTGGTTCGATCGGTTTTGGCGGGTGCGGCAGTGGCCGGTGGGGTCGCAATATGTCGTTTATTTGTTGCCATTGGGACTGATTGCATGGGTGATCAACGTACCCTTGCAGAGTTGGTATTTTCAAATAACCGATGTCGTACTGTCAGTGTTGCTGCTCTGCTCGGCGCTGGATTATCGGGCCTCAGAAACCCGTTTGCACGATACGTTGCGGCGCTGGCGCAGCCATGATTGGGAAGGTGCCTGGCGTGATGGCAAAGATTATTGGGGCTACGGGCGTGCCGCCCAACCGACCGATATGGTCAACCAGACGTTGGTGGGCTTTTTGGTCAAAACCAACCAACGTTTGTTTTCGCCGGTATTCTGGTTTGTACTGTTTGGCCTGGGTGGCCTGATGTGCTATGTCCTGGGGCGCGTTGCCGCTAAAAACAGTTATCGGGATAAAGACGACGAGCCTGCGCGGGCTTGGCGTAAAGTCGCATTTGAATTTCAGCAGGTACTCGACGGGTTTGCCGCGCGGGTTCTGGTGCTCTCACTGGCGGCACTGCACTTTAACGTCAAGGCGGCGGCCATTGCGGTACGGCGTTTTCGCGCCACCGATCGTGAGGCCGACATGGTGTTACGCATGGCGGTGCGTGTGGTGCTCAACTTCAGCGAATGGCCCGAAAGTCCCAATGCCGTGGCATCAGAAGGCGTCCGCCGCGGCCATCAACTCCTTGAACTGCGCAGCAACCTGATGCTGCTGTGGTTGATCGTTCTGGCATTGTTCACGCTGGCGGGATGGGTATTACCTTAATGCCTTTTCAAGCCGTCTATACTGACTCCTCAGAGTAGATGTCTTTGTAATAGCGTTTACACGTGCAAAGTGTTTTTTGACGGAGCGCAAAAGACCCGATGCTTTTTTTGGTAGCCGCTTTTGTAGCAGCTTGTTGCAAATCCCTGATGGTGGACGGCAATCGTCACTGCCGCTTTGTATCGTTATCGATATAATGTGGCTGCCTGGTCACTGCAACCCGTACAGGGGGGCACAAGGGTGCGCACTCCTACCAGGAGAATGGCCACACCAGGAGCATGCAAAACGGGCAGCACTCAAAAAGTGTCGGTCCAGAACAATCAGGAGACAGATCCCATCATGGCGCAAGACCGCTTTTATAACGACCCCGATCCAACCGAAACCCAAGAATGGCTTGAAGCGTTCCAGTCCGTATTGAAAACCGAAGGCCCCGACCGCGCGCGTTACTTGCTTTCTCGCCTGTCTGAACGGGCCCACATGTCGGGCGTTGCGTTGAGTAATCTCAATACTCCCTACCTCAATACCATTCCCACTGAAAAAGAGCCGGTCATGCCGGGAGACCCTCATATTGAGCGTCGCCTACGCTCGTTGATCCGCTGGAATGCGTTGGCGATGGTTATGCGAGCCAACCTAAGCGAGGACGAACTGGGTGGGCATATCTCCAGTTTTGCCTCATCGGCAACGTTATATGACGTGGCGTTCAACTATTTCTTTCGAGCACCCAATGATACGTCCAGCGGCGACCTGGTGTTTTATCAGGGACATTCCGCGCCCGGCATTTATGCGCGTGCCTTTCTCGAAGGGCGGATCACTGAAACGCAACTGGAACATTTTCGGCGTGAAGTTGACGGCAAAGGGCTGTCGTCCTACCCGCACCCGTGGTTGATGCCGAATTTCTGGCAGTTTCCTACTGTGTCGATGGGGCTGGGGGCGTTGCAGGCGATTTATCAGGCTCACTTTATGAAGTACCTGCAAGCCCGGAGCATGATCAAAGAAGATGATCGCAAGGTGTGGGCGTTTCTGGGCGATGGCGAGATGGATGAGCCGGAAAGCCTGGGCTGTATTTCCCTGGCTGGACGCGAAAAACTCGACAACCTGATTTTCGTCATTAACTGCAACCTGCAGCGACTCGACGGCCCGGTGCGTGGAAACGGCAAAATCATTCAGGAACTCGAAGGCGTGTTCCGTGGTGCCGGTTGGAACGTTATCAAAGTGATTTGGGGACGCAAGTGGGACCCCTTGATCGCCCGTGATGAAAGTGGCGCCTTACGCAAACGCATGGAAGAAGCCGTCGATGGTGAATACCAGGCGTACAAAACGCACGGTGGCGCTTATACGCGCGAACATTTTTTCGGTAAATATCCAGAGTCGGCCAAGCTTGTCGAAGACATGACCGACGAAGATATCTATCAACTGAATCGTGGCGGCCATGATCCTTACAAAATTTACGCAGCCTATGCGGCGGCCGTCAAACACAAAGGCCAACCCACCGTCATTCTCGCCAAAACCGTTAAAGGGTATGGTACCGGCGCGGGTGAGGCGCAGAACAAAACGCACCAGCTCAAAGTGCTGGATATGGACAGCCTCAAGGAATTCCGTGATCGCTTTGACGTGGAATTCAACGATGAGGAATTGAAAAAACTCCCGTTCTATCGCCCCGCATCTGACAGCACTGAATTGCGTTACATGAACGAGCGACGCAACAGTCTGGGTGGCTACATGCCCACCCGCCGTGTGGAATGCGAAGCGCTGCCGGTGCCAGAACTGGGCATGTTCGGCTCCTTTTTGGAAAGCAGCGGTGAGCGCGAAATGTCGACCACCATGGCCTTCGTCCGCATGCTCAACGTGCTGATCAAACAGAAGGGTATTGGGGATCATGTCGTGCCCATCGTGCCCGATGAAGCCCGCACCTTCGGCATGGAAGGCATGTTCCGGCAAATGGGTATTTACTCAGCCGTCGGCCAGCTCTACAAGCCCGAAGACTCGGGCCAGGTCATGTATTATCGCGAAGACAAGCAAGGCCGCATCCTCGAAGAAGGTATCAACGAGGCAGGTGCCATGTCAGCCTGGATGGCGGCGGCCACGTCCTACTCGGTAAACGGCAAAGCGATGGTGCCGTTTTACATCTATTACTCGATGTTTGGTTTTCAACGCATTGGCGATTTGGCGTGGGCGGCGGGGGATTCGCAAGCGCGCGGCTTTTTGTTAGGCGCAACGGCAGGGCGCACCACCCTCAATGGTGAAGGCTTGCAGCATCAAGATGGGCACAGCCATATTCTGGCGTCGACCATTCCCAATTGTGTGTCTTACGACCCCACCTATGCCTATGAAGTGGCTGTTATTTTTCATGACGGTCTCAAGCGCATGTATGAAAACAAGGAAAACGTGTTCTATTACATCACGCTGATGAACGAAAACTACCCGCATGGTGCAATGCCCAAAGGTGCTGAACAAGGCATTATCAAAGGCATGTACTTGCTGCGTGAGGGCAATGATCCGGGCAGCAAAACGCGCGTTCAACTGTTGGGAAGCGGCACCATTTTACGCGAAGTTGAAGCGGCGGCTGAATTGTTGTGGGAGGTATTCAAAGTCTCGGCTGATATTTGGAGCGTGACGAGCTTCAATGAACTGCGTAAAGAAGGTATGGAAGCCGAACGGTGGAACATGCTGCATCCCGATTCGGAGCCGCGGATTCCCTTTGTAACGAAGACGCTACGTGGCAAGAAGTGTCCGGTTATCGCCGCCACTGACCACATGCGGGCCTACGCTGATCAGATTCGTCCTTATATTCGCAATCACTACACATCCTTGGGGACCGATGGCTTTGGGCGCAGTGATTCACGCGAAAAATTGCGGCATTTCTTTGAGGTGGATCGCTATTTTATTGCAGTCGCAGCGCTCAATGCGTTGGCCGACAAAGGTCTCATTGGCAGAAGTCGAGTGGCGGACGCAATCAAGCGTTTTGGTATCAACCCCGATAAGCCTTTCCCGGTGAAAGCTTGATCGCCCTGTAGATGCCACGTTAATGGATGCTTTAGTGGAGAACGCCTGTGAGTAGCAAAGACGTTACAGTGCCTGATATCGGCACCAAAGATGCGGTAGATATCATCGAGATTCACGTCAAACCCGGGGATAGTTTCAATAAAGATGACACCCTGATCGTGCTCGAATCTGATAAAGCCACCATGGAAATTCCGGCGCCGGAAGGCGGGGTAGTGGGGGAGCTGAAAGTTAAAGTCGGAGATTCGGTGAAAACCGGTGATCTGATTCTTACCATGAGTACGACGATGAGCGCGTCGGCAGGTGAAGCCGCTCCTGCAACAAAAGCAGAACCCGCAGCATCGCCAGCAGAAAGCGCTCCCGCTGCACCGGCAACGGCTGAAAAAGCGCCAGCGTCGCCCGCACCTGTGCAAACGACCACGCCTGCGGTGTTGCCCCCAGCGGTGAACGCATCGGCCACTGTCACACCAGATGCCACTAATCCGTCTACTTCTACGACCTCAAAAGAAGTGCATGCCGGCCCCGCCGTGCGTCGTCTGGCGCGGGAGTTGGGTGTCGATCTGGGGCAGGTCAAGGGTACCGGCCCGCGCGAGCGCATTGTTAAAGAGGATGTGCATGCCTGGGTCAAAATGCGTCTGACCGAACCAGCGCAATCCTCCGGTAGCGCGTCGGCCATTGGGGGCAGCGGATTGCCAGCATTGCCTGACATTGATTTCAGCAGTTGGGGGCCGGTTGAGCGTCAAGAATTATCTCGCATCAACCGGGTCAGCGCGGCCAACCTGCATCGTGCCTGGGTGCATATTCCGCATGTCACGCAGTTTGATGAGGCAGATATCACCGAGCTTGAAGCCTTTCGCAAAGCTGAAGCGGCGGGTCTCAAAGACCAGGGTATCCGTTTGACGATATTGGCGTTTTTGGTAAAGGCGGCGGTCAAATCACTGCAGCAGTTTCCACGCTTCAACAGCTCCATGACGCGTGACGGCAATGCTTTGGTGATGAAAAAGTATTATCACATTGGCATTGCCGTCGATACGCCCAACGGTCTGGTGGTGCCCGTTATTCGTGATGCTGATAAAAAATCGATCCTGGAGATCGCGCAAGAGATGCAGACGTTGAGTGTAAAAGCCCGCGACAAAAAATTGATGCCGGCGGACATGCAAGGGGGATGCTTTTCTATCTCATCACTAGGCGGCATAGGGGGTACAGCCTTCACGCCGATCGTTAATTGGCCTGAAGTGTCGATCCTGGGAGTGTCAAAAATGCTGACAAAGCCGCAGTGGGATGGCAAGGCATTTGTGCCGCGCCTGATGCTGCCGCTGTCGTTGTCGTATGATCATCGGGTGATTGACGGTGCCGAAGCGGCGCGGTTTATTACACACTTGTCGCAATCGTTGGGGGATATTCGGCGGTTGCTGCTCTAGAGGTTTTTGCCGGCAGGTGGGGGCGCTTGCCGGCAAATGTCGCTGCAGAATGCGTTAGACCCTTGTTATTAAGCCATTTTTAGGCGGCACGGGCCGGGCGTGGAATGTTTTCTTCACACGCTTGTGGTTGTTCCAGTAAATTTTTGCAGGTGCTGACAAAATTTGTCATCGCATGGCTGTTTGCGTCGGTACGAAAATAACGTTGCCAGCAATCGGCCAAGGCCATCGGATCAGTCGTGTCGGGCAACTGCACGTTATGCATGCGATAGCAGCACCAGGCAATGGCGGTGGCGTAAGCCAGATTTGTGATCAGTTCCTGGTGGGGCGCGGTCAGAAAACCATGCTGCGAGGCGATACCGCGTACTCGGCTGGCGAGTTCGGGATCATTCACTAACCAGGTATCCCAGATCTCGCGGTGCAGACATTTATCGATACCGTAAATGCCTAAATTCTTTGAAGTTTTCAGTATGCTGCCAGTGTCGCTTTCAAAGGCGCTGGTGACTTGCAACAAGGTTGCCGCCACTGGCCGGTGTTCATCAAGTTTATGCAACACCGGTTCAATCACATACTGCTTCAGACTGGGACTGCAAATGCCCATACAACTATTGCTCCGTTAACTACTCGGTGCGAAACGTCGAAAAAACGTTTCTACCCTTGATATGTTGTCCTTTTGACAAAAAATCAACTCATAACAAGTTAAGCAATCTCTTTGCCAACTTGGTAGCAGGCTTTTTACGGCCTGCATTTAAAAGTCAAAGCACAACCGGGCTTACTATCTGAATCGGTAGGAAACGTTTTTTAATTAAGATTTTGTGGGCGCCATGTTCGCTGTTTTTAGACGATGAAGATCTAAAAATACGCTAAATCTCTTACATCTATGCCTTTTAACCCGAAAACGCCTACTTCTTAATCCTTTGTCTCTCACTGCTTACCTCCTATCGCATACCGTATAAGCTTAAAGAGTTGATCAGCTTGAAATGAATGTTATAAAAAACCGCTCGATAGCGTTCTGCAAGCAGACGTTTGGAGAAGCCTGCAGTAGGTAAGTGAATGCATCGGATAACATTATGGCAACCAAGTAGCAAAAGATTTCAGTAGCCGTTGTTGGTGAGTGTATGCTGCATCGACACCTATTCTCACCAAACCTTCATCTGCATACCAACGTATGAGCAGCCCTTGGCTCGCCAAATGTGTATAGAGTGACTCAGCGATTTTGTGCCCAAGTGAAAGCGTTACAAACAAATCTGTCGCTTTTACTTTGGCGTAATCGAGGCGGTGATGTGACATGAAATGTCGCAACGCTTGTTGTAAGTTATTGCTCGCCGTGGCCAATCTCTGGCGTGCGGTTTGCTGCCAGGGCACATCGCACAGGGCTCGTTCAGCAATCCAACGCGCTGGGTGATTCACCGCCCAGGGGCCTAGCGCCTCATCGATTTTTTCCAATAGCGTTGGTTCTGCAAAGCAGAATCCCAAGCGAACCCCTGCCAATCCGAAAAATTTGCCAAAGGATCTCAGCACCACCAGTCCTGCTGGCAGCAATTCGTTCAAGAGGCTGTGTTGTGGGGTGCAATCCATGAATGCTTCATCCACCACCAACATGCCTTGCAACGTAGCGAGTGCCGTCGTGAGATCTCTTAACGTAGTGGGAGCATGCAATTCTGCGGTTGGATTGTTGGGGTTTATGACTACCACAATGTCGTTAGGTAACAAAACACTGGCGTCAGGCAAGTCGGTATAGCGAATCAATGTATGTCCGTGCTTTTGCCAGCAGTAAGCGTGTTCCTGGTAACCCAGCTGGGGCACCCAAACACGCCGTTGTGAGAAAAGCCTGGGCAAAATTTCAATAACGGCTTGTGTGCCTGGCACGGCAAGCAGCGGATGAGCACCATAATATTGCATCGCTGCTTTCAACAAACCGTCTTCATCTTCGGGTAACCGGCGCCACACCTCATCGGGAATGGCTGGTACCGGCCACGCTTGCGGATTTATAGCCGTCGATAAATCCAACCAGTCGTTCAACGCAATGCCGAATTGTTCGGCCGCTGCGTGCAGGCGCCCGCCATGATGCAGTTTCATACGCCCGCTCCCACACCGACGAGCCAATAGAAGAGGCCAATCGTCAACAGCCAAACACAAAGCGCTCGCGTCAGAAGTTGTTGGGCACGTCCAATATCGTGTGCGCCGGGCGCTAGCCCCTCACCGAAAAAGGGTTTTGCTACCCATTGACCATGATAGCAACATGGCCCGCCCAGAATAACGCCCAGGCTACCTGCCCCAGCCGTCATGCAAGGGCCGCCATTGGGGCTGCTGAGCGTTTTCGCCTGTAAACGCCAACAGCGAATCGCGCGGATAACATTACCACACAGGCAATAGCTGACCGCCGTGAGACGGGCGGGTGCCCAAGCCAAAACGTCATCAGCACGAGCAGCCACCTTGCCGAACCATTCGTAGCGTGCTGTGCGATAGCCCCACATCGCGTCGAGCGTATTGGCAAGACGGTGTAACACTGCACCTGCGGGGCCAAACAAGGCATACCAAAACAGCGTGGCAAACAGGGCGTCGTTGCCGTTCTCCAACAATGATTCAATGGCGGCGCGGGCGCACTGGGTAGCATCGAGGGATTCGGTGTCGCGGCTGACAATATAAGAGGTGCGCAAGCGTGCAACTTGTAGCAGCGCTTCTGCCTTTTCATCAGCGCTGCTTTCGAGATTTTGCAAAGCCTCGGCAATTGGTGTGGTGTGTTCGCGCAGACTACGAAAGCCCAGGCAGAAATAAACCATGATCGCGTCGTAGATAATTTGTAGCGACCCGCTGGGTCTAAGTTCAATCAGCAAGTAGGTCAATGGCCCGAGTAAGCTGCACCAAGCCAGCAGGCCTTTGCTAAATCGCCACGCAGGACCGCCGTTGTTCAGCCGGGCTTCGAAACGTTGTGCCAGCTTGCCAAAGCCTATCAACGGGTGAAAGCGCTTTACCTCCCCGAACGCATAATCAAGCAGCACCGCTAACAACAGCGCGGTAAAACTACCGCTCAGAAATGCCTGCGCACTCAGAAAGACCGATTCACCTAAGAAGCCAGACGCACCGACCGCCGCCGACTCTGTCATGACGCCACAGATTGGCAGGCTTCGATGCCTTCCTGCACAACATCGTAAACCAGACTGCCGATGATCTCACCCATCACTACATGCTTACCGCAATAATCGATCGGCAAGCCTTCAGGATCGCTGAAAACTGCAGAGGCATCCGTGCCCGTGCCGGTGGCCACAAGCCCCGAAACAGGGCTGATCACATCGCCATCATGACAAGCGGCCGTTTTGGCTTCGGCCATCAATTGCAAGGCTTCCACTTTCGCTGCATCCGAAAGATGAGCATTGGTAAAGAGTGCAATATTAATGGTGCCCAATTGCCGTTGACATGATTGCCAACCCTCGCTGTCGGCAGGGTCCCCTGCACGTCGTGCGTTGGCGATACCTGTGGTCGCGATACAACAGACAAATACGTCGTCGCGTTTTACATAACGCATGCGACATGATTTCATCGATGCCGCTGTCATCATCCCTACTACTGAGGAATGCAGGTTTAAGGTGTCGGCATAGGCAAAAAGCGTTTGTGCAGGGGAGGGTAACGCCACCGCTACGGGGGAATCCCCCGTCACCCGCAAGTTTAGCCAACCCAAGGCACGAGTTTTACCGCCGTTGAGAATGGCGCTGCTTAAAACATCAAGGGGGCGGGTAAAGCGAACACAGCAATGGTGGGGGGTGACTTGCACATCAAGCAAATCGTTCAGGTGCACATTGAGCAAAGCGGTTTGTGCAACAGTCTGATCTACAACTGCCGTTGCCTCTGTGTTAGCTACACTTGAGTTAGCTACGCTTGAGTCAGTTTCATTTGGACTAGATACATCTGAGTCAGTTACATCCGCATTAGTAGTTGCGTTTGTTGCGCTAGCACTTGTCAACTCAACACTCATATTGGCAGCGTTGTCAAATAAAGGGGGCTTGAAAAAACTGGCGTCGTTCATGGGAATATCGCCACCAGCGTTAGAATAAAACCAAGTTCAGTCAGTTCGATCAGGGCGCCTGCCGTATCACCGGTGGAGCCCCCCAGTCGCCGCAACATCCAATAGCGAGATGCCGTAAACAGAAGGGCAATTGCACCCATCAAGCAGAGCGTGGTTGACCATGACAACACTATCACGCAAAATCCTATAACGCTTAGGGTGAGTGCTGCAAGCGTCGATGAGCCCAGCGCATTTTGCATGGCGCTGCCCAACCCCTGTGCGCGTACATAGGGCGTTGTATGAAATAACCATAGGGGGGTTAAGCGCGCAGCGGCACAGCCAAGCGCAATGCCAGCCAACCCGGCGTGACTACCCACCAACGCCGTAACGGCGGCGACCTTGGCGATTAAAATCAAGCTCAGCCACACAACTGCGGTCGAACCAACATGTGGGTCTTTCATAATGGCGAGGGTGCGCTCCCTATCGCCCAGCCCACCCACCCACGCATCCAGCGTATCGGCGAGGCCGTCGAGATGGAGCGCGCCGGTCAGCCCGACCCAGACCGCTACACTCAAAACGCCTACCAACAGGGGCGATGCAGAAAACACCTGCGACAACGCCCAGCCGCTCAATGCCACCAACCCGCCGAGGATCAAACCCACCAGCGGATACCAGCGCAACGATGCCTTCACAGTTTCGTCGTTATAAGGTGTCGGCGGAATCGGCAAACGGGTCAGAAACCCCATCGCCACCCAAAACCCTGTTATCACGCGCCTCGATACCCGTTGATAAACCCGAGCGCGATATCAGGCGATTTTTCCGGGTGTTTGAACACGCGAAAGCGGGTCATATTGGCGTAGGGGATATCGATTCTGAAGGTATCCGTGCCATTCATATGCAGAAATTGCCGCAGCGACGCACGAATAACGCCGCCGTGCGCCACAATCAACAATCGTTGATTATTGTGTTCGTGTATCACCTTAAACAACGCGCGCGCAATGCGATCGACAAATTCACGAAAATTCTCCCCGTTAGGGGGCGCGTTATTCTCGGGGTCGCGCCAGATGCTTTTCAATAACTCCGGGTGAGCGGCCCACGCCTGCTCAGGCTTCAACCCCTCCAGATCGCCGAAATGCATTTCACGCAGATCTTCCAGTATTTCAACTTCCAGGTGCTGCGTGCTGCCCAGCCATTCCGCGAAAGCACGGCAGCGCAGCATGGGCGAGCTGATAATTTTGTCCCAGCCCTGGCCATCGCGCTGCGCTTGTTCAATGGCGCTACGCACTTGTTGCCAACCGGTCTCCGACAGCGGGTCATCTTTGCTGCCACGATACATTACGCCACCTTCCGGTTCGCCATGCCGGATAATATCGAGAACCAGTTTATTTTCGGGTGGGGTAACTGGGTGCATGCGTAATCCTCAGTAAATCAAGCCAAAACCGCGCAATGTCAGGGCGCGTCGCCCCTTTTTCAGGTAGCGTTTTTCCCCGACACGTGCGCTTGTGCGAAGGTCGCCATTTCATTGTGGATCGCACAGGCCATGCGCAGCAAGGGCACGCAGACCGCTGCGCCACTTCCTTCCCCCAAACGCAGATTCAGATCCAGCAAAGGCGCGCTGGGTATGTATTGCAGCAACGCCTTGTAACCCGGTTCAGCCGACGCATGGCTGAAGAACAGATAGGGCGAAATGCTGGTGTTCATGGCCAATGCCAGCAACGCTGCCGCAGTGCAGATAAAGCCATCCACCAGCAAGGCTTTGCCCGCCTGCGCGCCTGCAATATAAAAGCCTGCCAACGCAACGATTTCGTATCCACCCACATGTTGAAGGAGCGTTTCCGGGCTATTCATTTGGGAACCGTGTAGCTTGAGCGCCTGCTCGATGATGTTGGCCTTGTGAGCAACACCTTCGGCGTTCAAACCCGTGCCAGGCCCTGCCAGCGCCGTGGGGGAAATATCCAGCCAGTGGCACAGCAACGCGGTGGCTGCGGTCGTATTACCAATGCCCATTTCACCACCGATCAACAAATCGGCGTTTTGCTCCGTCGCTCGTTGCGCTTCGGCTTGCCCTGCAGTCATGGCGTTAAGAAAGCCATCAAGATTCATGGCCGGCGCTTTACAGAAATTGGCAGTACCATGCCCTGCAATGCGATCAATCACACCGGGCAAACTGCCTGCTGGTGCAAGGCTGCCCACATTGACAACGCGCAATTGCGCGCCGATCTGGCGTGCTAAGACGCTGATGGCTGCACCGCCGCCAACAAAGTTTTTCATCATTTCAATCGTCACCGCCTGCGGGAACGCCGAAACGCCTTCTTCCACCACCCCATGATCACCGGCAAAAACAGCGATAGCAACGCGTTCAATCTGTGGTGTGTCGGTGCTTTGCAGCGCCGCCAAACGTATGGCGATTTCTTCCAGTCGGCCCAGTGAACCCATCGGTTTGGTCAATTGATTCTGGTGGTCGCGGGCACGTACCAATGCGCTGGCGTCTGCCAGGGGCGCGGCGACTTGCCACCAATAATGTGAATTCATCGGCTGTTGTCCTTGAGAAGTTGCGGAAGCCCGGCAATGACGAACCAGGCTTTGTCAGCCATTTGGGCGATGTCCTGGTGCAGCCAACCCAATTCGTCGACGAAACGACGATTGGCTTCGCCCATGGGCACCACCCCCTGACCAATCTCGTTAC
Source organism: uncultured Moraxellaceae bacterium (assembly GCA_964473645.1). Classification (GTDB taxonomy): domain Bacteria; phylum Pseudomonadota; class Gammaproteobacteria; order Pseudomonadales; family Ketobacteraceae; genus HdN1. Next base: position 42,697 of record CAYYPW010000015.1, on the reverse strand, counting down.
TGACCAGCAAAACCTGTCCGGGTAACGAGGGGAGTAAGTTAAGCAGCTGTTGACGCTCGCGAGCCCAAAGCGTGACATCGTCTTGCGCCACTATATCTTTATCAAATAATGTACCTTCATGAAACAATACGTTGGTCAGCCAGAGCGTCAGGCAATCGACCAATACCGTTCGACCAGTGGCGCAATGTGTTTGCAGTGCGTTGGCAAGGTAAAACGGTTCTTCATGTAACGCCCAGTGTGCAGGGCGTTGGCGGCGATGATGCGCGATGCGCAACGCCATCTCTGCATCGCCCGCCGTTGCCGTGGCAAGATACACCACCTCGTCACCACTGTCGCGAGCGATCTGTTCCGCAAAACGGCTTTTGCCTGAGCGAGCACCACCCAATATCAGTTGCAACATGACATCAAACGTCGCGTTTGAAACGTTCGCGGTTCCAGAGAACTTCCTGACCTTGGTCGGCGCGGGCAATCACGCGGGCGGCAACAAATAGAAAATCCGACAACCGGTTCAGATAGCGAAGGGCGCCGTTATTCACGCTTTCATCGGTCTTGGCAAAGTGGTACACACGACGCTCGGCGCGCCGGCAAACGGTGCGAGCCACATGGCATAACGCAGCCCCGCGGCTACCGCTTGGCAGTATGAATTCCTTGAGCATGGGCAGCGGTTCGTTGAGTTGATCCAACCACTCTTCCAGACGAGTGATATACTCATCATTGATGGTTTTGTAGCCGGGAACACACAGCTCGCTCCCGACATCAAACAGATCATGCTGAATTTCAAATAACCACTCAGGTAATGGCGCCGGCAAAGGCTCGGCCATTAGTACGCCAATACAGCTGTTGAGTTCGTCGACCGTGCCGTAGGCTTCAACGCGACCGTGATCTTTTTCAACACGGCTGCCATCGCCCAGGCCAGTGGTTCCTTTATCGCCTGTGCGTGTGTAAATCTTTGATAGTCGGTGGCCCATGGTCACTGCCTCGCAGGTTTTTTTGAGGCGACAAAGATGCAATGGTTGGGCATTTTCTGCAAGTAGTTACTTACAATCTGCAATAGTTATAAGCGTTAACCTCTATATGGGTTTTCGGGAATAAAAACGCCAATAAAAGGTACAAAATTTAACAATTTGGAGTCAGATTCTCGTCTACGCTAGTACGATTAGTTGATAGATTGCTAAAATTCGGAGCGCATTATGGACACAGATTCGTCACACGGAGAGGCGGGACGCAAACCGGTTCAACGGGAAAAATCAGACTTTTTCTCGGCCGATACGGTTACGCTCGACCCGTCTTTGATGCTGGAACTGCTCAATGCCGCCACCCGCACGGCCTTGGCTCACCGAAATGATTCCAACGAGATGTATGTGCTGGGCCAGATGGAGGCGACGGCCAACGTTATTTATGTGCTGGCAGTATCACAGGGCTACGAGGGCCTTGAGACCATGTGTCAGCGCATGGCACAGGACGCCCTCGCACGCATGACCGAGATCAGCGGCAAGCCTCGCAGCAAGGGGTTGGACGAATCCCGGATGGCATGAACGCCCCAGCGTCAGGCAACCTCATGAGGATTGTGGTGTCGGCATTGCGGCAAGCAATGACTCAGCCGTGAACCGCCTGCGAGCCACGACGCACTCCACCAGCCACTGATTGACCGGCGCGGAAAGGCCGTGCTCGCGAGATGCGCGGGACACATAGCCATTAATATAGTCAATTTCGGTCGCCCGCCCGCTGCGCTGATCTGCCAGCATGGACGAAATGTTGGCCCCGGTACTGTGCGACACCTCAATCACCCTCTGGTACAGGCGATCGGCGTCTGCTGCTTGCCCGCAATACTGCATCAGCCTTGATACTTCGTCGACAACCGCACGCATCACTTGTTGCGTTTCGGTTTGGCCTGCAAGGGCCCCGTTACGACAATCCAGTAATGCCGTTAAGGGATTGATGGCACAGTTCATTACCAGTTTTTCCCACAGACGAGTTGCAATGGCCGGGTCATAGGCCAGATTCAGCGACAAGGGTTGCCAGGCAGACCACACCGCTTGCGCAGCGCGTTCGTCGATGGTTCGCCAGGGGCCGATCCAAGTCGTACCGTATCCCGCATGACGCAGATGATGCGTCGTGGGTCGATTCACCCCTTCGGTGGTGGTGCCAGCAATAATGTGCAGATGGGGCCAGCGCGCCTGCAACCAGTCTTGAACCCCCAATCCGTTCTGCAACACGACCACCACCACGTCCCGTTGCAGGCGATGCTCAACGCCACGCAGCGCCGCTTCACTCTGTTGTGCTTTGGTCGTCAGCAACAAATGCGTAATCGGCCCGTCTGCATCCACCGGAATGACATGAGTGGTTTCTACACCATGCTCTTCGAGAGTAAGGTTGACCGCAGGATGATTTAAATGGGAGGGCGAAGGGCAGGCCACCACAGGAATGCCCGCAGCTTGCAATCGACAGGCAAACAACCCGCCAATCGCGCCAAGCCCAAGCACATGCCACTGTTGATGTGACGACGAAGTAAGAGTAGTCATGGCGCCGATTTTACCCTAAGCGCCCACGTTATTCCTCGTCAGAATGATCCTCTTCCGCAGTTACTTGCGGTTTCGGGGCTTGTGGTGGCGCTTTCCATTTGATGACTAACAGACGCCCGGTATTGCGTGCCGTGGGAATTTGGCTGCGAGTAACGTTCATCATACGTTCCGGCGTGGGAAAACCAGTTTCACTGTCGGACGCTGCCATACACATGGCGGCTTTCACCGACACAAACCCCGCCGACGTTTTTACCGCCTTTACATTCAACGCATCATAAATGCGACGATAAGTAGTGCCATTGGCCTGGCCAATATCGGGTTGATGCGTGATCACCGCAAATTCATCTGTACCAATGCGTGCCACAAAATCCAACGGACGTACCATCTGCCGCAGACGTCGCGCAATCGCCACCATGATCTCACGCATGATGGATTTCTCGTGTTCCTGCTTCAGTTTTTCGAAATTGTCGATCACGATCACCATGTAGCAGGCCGCACCACCACGGGAATCCGCTTGCATGAGTGCCGCTTCCAGCCGATCAATCGCATAGGTCGTATTGCCCAGCCCGGTGAGGGGATCGACGATGTTATATTTTTTCAGTCGCTGATTGGTTTCGATCAACAATTGGTTTTCGCGCAACAAACGATTTTGCATGGACGCCAAACGATCAGCTGCATAGATGCGCGGTAATAGCTGTTCATTCATTGCGGATTTATTAATGAAATCATCGACACCATTATCAAAGGCATGCACCAATGCTTTGTGCCCTTCTTTTGCGGTGAGCAGCATGATGTAGGTAAAGTGATTGGTGGCTTCGTCGAGCTGGCGGACGCGTCCTGCAAGCTCTAGCCCATCCATTTCTGGCATGAGCCAGTCGGCGATGAGGACGCTGACAGGGCGTTGCTCGAGCTGCGCGAGTGCTTCTTGGGCGGTGTTGGTGGTTCGAACGTCTTTGTAACCGGCCGCTTTGAGGGTGCGGCCGATAACGGCGCCTGAGAATTTTGCGTCGTCTACAAGCATGATCGGTAAGTCAGCATTCGGCATGGCGTTTTTTCAATCTGCTGGCTGGTTCAGGAGGTTGGGGTGCTGACTAGAAAGTGTGGTTGATGAAGTGGGATCTGTCTAATTGTGGGGAGATTGGTGTGACCACGTTGGGGTGGCATTAGTTCAACATGGTGGGTCTTGGGGGCTGCTTCAATGGTGATTCTTATCGGCCCGTTTAATAGCATACCGGCGCTGAGGGTGGGGCGAGGAGATACTTACTGGACACGCCGCTAGTACGTCCCTGTAGGCTCGACGGCGCCATCCATGGCGCCGACGGTCCCGTAATTATCTCCTCGCCCCACCCTCAGCGCTTTAGAACTGTGCCCGGGAATATTGATTAGCTGCCCGTATTTGCCATTGTGTTATGGCCAAATAGCTCCGAAAGCTAAGCAAGTGGGTGGTAGGCATCACTTGAAAGTTACGAGGATCTTCAAATTACAAATGAGCAGGAGCGCGGGGCAGGGGATGAAGTTCCGGGACCGTCGCCGGCATGGATGCCGGCGTCGAGCCTACAGGGACGTATTTACGGCGTGTCCAGGAACTTCATCCCCTGCCCCGTGATCCTGCGGTGTCAGAGCGAAGCCCGGCCCCGAACCTCATAAAAGAGTGTCAGAAACACCAGCTCGTTATGAGACCGAACAAAAAATGCCATTCAATAACAGTCGAATCAAAATCCGACCCGCTTACATCTGCCCCAGAAAATCAGTCTTCCCGATATCAACACCACACTGCCGCAAAATGGCATAAGCGGTCGTCACATGAAAATAAAAGTTGGGAATCGCAAACCCCGTAACATAAGGCAATCCCTGAAACGTAAACGTCTTCTGCGGAAACTTCAGCTCAATCGCCTTCTCCTCAGACCCATCAATCTGCTCCGGCGTAAACGACTTCAGATAAATGATCGTCTTCTGTAACCGCTCCTTCAACTCTGGCAACGTCTGCTCATTATCCTCATACTTCGGCGCCTCAACCCCCGCCAACCGCGCCGCACAACCCTTCGCCGTATCCGTCGCAATCTGAATCTGACGCGCCAACGGCAACATATCTGGCGCCAAACGATAATTTGCCAAGACCGTCGGCTCAATCTTCTTGGTCGCAGCAAACGCCATCGCCTTCTCCAAAATGGCGCCGAGATTCGACAGCGTACGAATGAAAACGGGTAAAGTGGCCTGATACATCGATATGTTCATGGCAGATTCCTTGATTCCTGGCGTTATAAGAAGACATGCCGTGCAGTTTGCACGTTCGCGCAGTGTAGCGCGAACGAGACAAAAACGACATGAGCCAGAAAAAACAGCCTGTTAGCGGCATGCAACAATCAAACTGAACGCCCTAACACCGCCTCACGAACACTTTCAGCCACCTGCGCTGCTTGAACAATCAAATCATCGGCTATGCCCAAATCTTTCAGGGTATTGCCCAGGTTTTCAACGACAGCATCATAATGGCTGTCATCAAGCCCATTAAGCACCAACTTCTTGTGCGCAGCAGCCATACCCTTGCCGCTGTAATTGTTCGGGCCACCGAAAGCAAACGTCAGAAACCCTTTCTGCATGCGCGCCTGCTTTTGCATATCGACACCTTCGAAAAAGTGCTTGATGCGCTCATCCGCCAGTACCTTCACGTAAAAAAGATCCACTGCGGCGTCGATTGCGGCTTCGCCACCCAATTGCTCATAAATACTGCTCATAAATCTCCAATAATCGCTGTTCGTTAATTGCCATGGAGTCAAGTCAGGGCAAGTTTGCGCAGGTTCAGACACAGCAACTCCTTAACCAAAGCGTTGCTAGCCCAAGCGCAAAACCCGGAAAAGTATACTGACATACATTAGGTCTTGCGCTTAATCCACTGGAAATAAATGGGTAATAGAAACTCCTCGTTGGAACTACCTTATGAAGATCAGGTGTTTGGGCTCAGAAGGGCTTCGTTACGGCAAGAAATATTACCAGCGGCATAAAAACCGTGATCACAGGGGTCGTGATTTTCAGAAATTGCCAGTGTTGGCGAACGGCACTTTCATACTTTTCGGGCAGATTACGCTTGCGAAGCCGTTCCTTGTTGCCACCGAAATGAGAAAGCCAATAGTCATAGGCTTCCATTGGTAAAAACACCAGGGCTACGACCATCAGCTTGACCACCAACCAGCGAAAATCCAGGTTCCAGGGGCCAATAAAATAGAGTAATGGCCCCGTGATCAAAATAATCGGGAAGGCGACATGCTCAAGCACAGCGCCTTTATCGAACTGTTCGATGGCCCAGTTGCGCCGCTGAATGGCAACACTGTCGTCGGGGTTGCGCTCCCAGCGCAGAAAGGCGCCCTTGACGTACCAGGAATAAGCCACCGCCGTGCTCCACCCCCAAATCATCACGAAGAAAACATGAATGAATTTTATGTAAATGTAAGCCGGTGCAAGCACTTCTTGCGCAGCATCCCACATGACCAACGACCCCTCCTTTCCAATAAAGCCCTGTTGCGGGCAATGGTGGCGTGGAACGGCTAAATAGTCAAGAAGATTGACCAATTGGAGGCTCTCCTGCCAGCGTCACTCTGTCTCGCAGCCAAAAGAAAAGCCCTAGCGCGGGTAGCACTGCTAGTGCCGAAAACACGAAAAAGCCTTGGTAGCCCATTGCGGTCACCATGTACCCTGACATTCCGCCAATGAGTTTGCCGGGCAATGTGATCAACGAGCTGAACAACGCATACTGGGTAGCGGTGTAACGCTGGTTCACCAGGGCTGACAAATATGCGACTGCTGCAGTGCCAAGAAAACCACCTGACAGATTTTCTCCCCCGATGACCAACGTAAAAATCGTCAAATTCGCCGGAAACAACGCGAGTAACAAGTAGAGTAAATTGCTTGCACCGCCAATCAAAATGGCAATGAGCAGTGTGGACGTGATGCCCAGTCGAACCACGGCTGCACCGCCGGCAAACGCACCGGCAATGCCAATCCACACGCCAAACAGTTTCGAGACAGCAGCGATTTCTGTTTTACTGAAACCGCAGTCCAGGTAGAAGGGTAGGGCGAGCACTCCCAGCATTTGGTCAGAGATTTTAAACCAGCCGATAAAACACAACAGCACTATGCCTGTCAGGCCCGCATAACGTTGAAAGAAATCCTGAAAAGGACCAATAACGCCTTCCCTGAGGTTCTCTGAAAAGGAGCGGGGGCTCGCAGCTCTCGCTGATGGTTCGGGTGAAAACAGCGTAATGCCGATCAAAATCATGACCAGCCCAGCCATTATAAAATACACACTGCGCCAAGGCAGGTGATCAGCGAGAAATAACGCAAACGCCCCCGACATCAGCAATGCCAATCGATAACCGAGCGAGTAGGTGGCCGCCAATGCACCTTGCGTCTCAATGGGGGCGATCTCGATACGGTACGCGTCGACAACCACATCCTGCGTTGCGCCCGCAAAGGCAGCCAGCGCAGTGATGGTCACAAACAGCGAAAGCGATGCCGGTGCTGGTGTAATCAGTGCCATTGCCAGCAAGCTGAATGCCAGAAGAATTTGCGCCACAAAAAGCCAACTTTTGCGTTTGCCCAGGCGACCCACGACAGGAAGCGTCACTTGATCGAGTAAAGGCGCCCACAGAAACTTTAGTGAATACGACAAACCGACCAAACTGAACAAGCCAATGTGTTCAATGCTAATGCCACTTTCTTTTAGCCAGACAGAAAGCGTTCCACCCACCAGCAGAAACGGTAATCCTGAGGCAAAACCAAAAAAGAACAACGTCAGTGCTGCAGGTTGGGCAAACGCTTGTTTAAGCGAAATCGTATTGCTCATGAAATTCCCTGAATTAATGCGTTCAATGTTTTGGTAGGGCGCGCATACCAGTTTGAGCAGTGTTTATCCTCGTATTGGTGCAAACTGCACCACTGTTGCGCCAATTCAGCCCACATTACCGACTGAAAATACCGCAACCGGGCAATAAAGCCAGTAAAAATTCAGATATTTCAGTTGATTGAAAGGTATTTTCGAAACTGGCACGCCCAATGCTTTAGGTAAAGCGTCGATCAACGACACACTTAAACTGAAAATTGCTGGAGTACTGATATGAATATTCTCAAAGGTACCGAGTTTCTCTTTTCAATTGCCCACCCAGAAGAGTCCAGCGCCATGCAGGCCCTGAAGGATTACCTTGAAAACATGTATTTTGGATGACGACAGCAATACGCTCGACTGAGGCGTAGCCAGGAGCGTGGCTTGTCTGCGCCTCAGTCGTGTCACTCAACGCTTTTGTTATTAGCTCGGGTTTGCAAGAATATCAGACCTGCCAAAAATAACGCTTCAAATCCACCTTGCCTTCGCTCACCTCAACCCCTTCTGCTGTTAAGTGCTTTACTTGCCGCATATAGGCATCACTCCCTGCCGGAAAGCTTACCTTGCCTTGGCTGTTAAGTACGCGAAACCAGGGTAACGCCGTGCCTTCGGGTAGCTTCGATAATGTGGTTCCCACATAGCGGGCATAGCCCGGTAGCCCCGCTCGACGCGCGACTTCTCCATAAGTACATACCTTGCCCTCTGGAATGCCATACACCACCTGCCAGATGCGTTCAGCTTTGATTTGGGTGTCTGCGTTGGGAGGTGTTACCACCCGTAATTGTTTTGCCCCTGTAACACGTCGGGATTCCGCCATGCTTTTCTCCGTTAAACCTGACAACGATCGCGGGTGTCATTATGGCGTTGGTCGCCCTGGCCTGAGCAAGAAAAACCTTTCAGCCATAAATGTTGAAACTATAAATTTTGCAAGATTAGCTTTTGCGAGAATCGCTTTTGCAAGAACAGCTACCGCTTTTTCCACTCGTCGTTTCTACACAAAAAAGGGGAGCCAATGTCTGCCTCCCCTGAATGTTCGTCATCGACGACAAGCGGATGTCGTCGATGTGTATCGCGAATCAACCGTTAGGTCGATTCAACGATTAGCGCAAGCCGCCATCCGTATCAATGCAGCGACCGGTAAAGTAGTCGTTCTCGAAAATGAACGATGCAGTCTGGGCGATGTTTTTGGTCTCGCCGATCCGCTTGAGCGGTACTGCCTGTGCCAGACGCTCACGCGCTTCGGGTTTCATTGCGGCGATCATGTCGGTATTAATGGTGCCCGGTGCAATGGCGCCGGTGCGAATATTGTAACGGGCAAGCTCCTTGGCCCAGGTTTCGGCCAGTGTTGCCACGGCAGCTTTGGCTGCAGCGTAGTTTGACTGACCAAAACTACCGTAACGTGCGACGCTGGAAATATTGATGATCACGCCTTCTTCAACACCCAGTTCAATCATCTTGATGGCTGCTTCGCGACCGCACAGGAACACGCCCGTCAAGTTGACATCAATAACTGCCTGCCACTGCTGCAGAGTCATTTTTTTGTCGAGCTTGCCGTCGACAAATTTCACCAATAAGCCGTCGCGCGTAATGCCGGCGTTGTTGATCAAACCATGCAGTGCACCGAAATCGGCAACCACATCAGCAAACAGTTTTTCGACGTCGGTTTCTTGTGCCACATTGGCTTTGTAACCGCGCGCCTCTACACCAGCGTCTTTACACAATTGCACTGTCGTGGCGATATCGTCTTCATTGAGATCGACGGCAGCGATCTTGGCGCCCTTGGCAGCAAAAAATGTAGCCAGACCCCGGCCGATACCACGTCCAGCACCTGTAATGACGACAACTTTGTTTTGTAGATCCATGTGTGTTTCCCCCTTTAAATGAGCGTTAACGAATACGCTCTAATGAATACTCCCGAACGAGCAAAGCCCGACCAGTGAGTCGCGATTATCCACACCCATCCGATTCAGCGCCAGCCCCTACGCCCATTTTGTTCCTGACCGAATTCGGTTAAGGTGTGGCTCATCACTCTCATCCAGAAAAACCATTGCCAGCCGAATCATGACAGAAACCGCCGACGCCGCCCGCCGCCTGATCCGCGAGCACTTTTGGGGCGTGCTATCCACCCATTCCAAAAAGTACCCCGGTTACCCGTTTGGCTCCGTTGTACCGGTTTGTCCGGACTATAGTGGCATGCCGCTGATCCTGATCAGCAAGCTGGCCCAACACACCCAGAACATCCAGGAAACCCCGCAGGTGTCGCTTACGTTGGTGGAGAATGCCGACAGCGGTAGTGTGCAAACCGACGCGCGCGCCACATTGCTGGCCGACGCCCACCCCGTTCCGGCAGAGGCCGTCAATGCGGCTGCAGAACGTTATTACCGCTATTTTCCTGACAGTCGCGGCTACCACACAGAGCTTGATTTCGTGTTTTACTGCCTCAAACCCATCACCATCCGCTATATCGGTGGTTTCGGAAAAATTCACTGGTTGAGTCCAGAATTGCTAACGCCCAATCCCTTCACGCCAGAACAGGAGCAAAGCATCGTTGAGCACATGAATGACGATCATGCAGATGCCTTGGCCCTGTATTGGCGGCATGCGGGCTTGTGTGTAGACCAAGGGAGCGATGAGTCTGCCCGCGATGAACTTGGCAAATCAGTCCGGGTCACAATGGTGGCCATTGATAACGAATCCTTGGTCATGCGACGCGACCAGCATTTAGCGGCAATCCCGCTGCTCACCCCTGTGAGCAATCCAGGGGAGGCCCGGCAGTGTCTGGTGGCGATGGTCAAGGCCGCGCGCGAGGCAGTCTGACATGTTTCTAATCAAACACCCGTTTTTGGTGATCTTTACGGTTGCGCTGCTCGAATCCATGTTGCTTGCCAAAATTGGCAGCACCATTGGTTGGGGTTTGACTATCGCCCTGATTCTGCTGAGCACAGTCGTGGGCTCCTACATGGTGCGGCAGCAGGGGTTTCAGACGTTTCAACGTTTGCAGTTGGCTGTGTCGCGTGGTGAAAATCCTGGCACCGACATGCTCGAAGGGGTGCTCATCATGGTGGGCGGCCTGTTATTGGTAACGCCGGGCTTTATCAGCGATAGCGTGGGTTTTCTGTTGTTGATTCCTTTTACTCGCAAAGCGTTGGTGGCATTGATCGCGCGCCAGCTGGCCAATTTGCCGATGGCATCAGGGGTGGTTAAAGATCAATGGACCTATCAATATCGTCCCGGGCGGGGTGAAGTGTATGAGGGCGAACGCGTCGATGCGACGGTTGTCCGGCCCGCCCCTGAGACAGAGCGTATTGAGGTTATTGTGGTGTCGACTTCGACGGGCGCTGCGTCCAACGATGCGGGCACACAGCAGGACGCCGGACGCCAAGGCCGTACCTCATCTGTTGACGATCTGCAGTCTCCAGGCGTGATTGAGGGCGAATTCTCTCGCAAGGATGATTAATCTCCCCTTGAAACGTTTTTACCCATCCCCATATACCCTTTCGTTGTCGGGGAAAGCGCGCTTCGCGACAGCGCTAACCCCTTGACGTATCTCAGCGCCTCACTCATATTTAGCACTCTCCAATCGGGAGTGCTAAATTGGGCAGGCCCCCAACCGTTGCATTGCGCACGGTTAGGCAGACCTCCCAGGCGCATACACATTCAACCTCTAATCAGGAGATGAACCACATGAAAATTCGTCCTTTGCACGATCGCGTCGTTATCCGTCGCGTAGAAGAAGAAACCAAAACTGCCGGTGGCATCGTTCTTCCTGGCGCTGCAGCTGAAAAGCCCAGCCGCGGTGAAGTTGTTGCAGTAGGCCCCGGCAAAGCGCTCGACAACGGCGACGTTCGCGCCATGGGCGTGAAAGCGGGTGACAAAGTTATTTTCGGCCAATATGCAGGCAGTACCGTGAAAATCGACGGCCAAGAGCTGTTGATCATGGCTGAAACCGAAATCTTCGGTGTGCTCGAAGGCTAATAGCGCCAAAGTGGCAAACGCAATTAACCAAACCTAATTCTGAGGAATCAAGACAATGGCAGCTAAAGACGTACGTTTTGGTGATGACGCCCGTTCACGCATGGTGCGTGGTGTAAACGTTCTGGCCGACGCAGTTAAAGTGACCCTTGGCCCCAAAGGCCGCAACGTAGTACTGGAAAAATCTTTCGGTGCTCCCACGATCACCAAAGACGGTGTATCGGTTGCAAAAGAAATCGAGCTGAAAGATCGCTTCGAAAACATGGGCGCGCAAATGGTGAAAGAAGTTGCCTCTAAAGCGTCTGACGCTGCAGGCGACGGCACCACCACTGCCACCGTTCTGGCGCAAGCCATTTTGAACGAAGGCCTGCGTTCAGTGGCCGCTGGCATGAACCCGATGGATCTCAAGCGCGGTATTGATAAAGCAGTGACGGCTGTCGTTGCCAAAATCCATGCGCAATCCATTCCATGCTCTGACACCAAAGCCATCGCTCAAGTTGGCACCATCTCTGCCAACTCAGACGAAAACATCGGCAGCATCATTGCCGAAGCGATGAACAAAGTCGGCAAAGAAGGCGTTATCACTGTTGAAGAAGGCAGCGGTCTCGAAAACGAACTCGACGTCGTTGAAGGCATGCAGTTCGACCGTGGCTACCTGTCACCGTACTTCATCAACAACCAAGAAAAAATGAGCGTTGAGCTGGAAAGCCCGTTCATCCTGCTGGTTGACAAGAAAATCTCCAACATCCGCGATATGCTGCCAGTACTGGAGCAAGTAGCCAAAGCAGGCAAGCCGCTGTTGATCATTGCTGAAGATGTTGAAGGCGAAGCGCTGGCCACCCTGGTGGTCAACAACATGCGCGGCATTCTGAAAGTATCGGCTGTTAAAGCACCTGGCTTCGGCGACCGTCGTAAGGCCATGCTGCAAGACATCGCGATTCTGACCGGTGGCACTGTAATCTCTGAAGAAGTCGGCCTGAGCCTCGAAGGCGCAACGCTGAATGATCTGGGTACGGCCAAGCGCGTATCGATCAACAAAGAAAACAGCACCATCATCGACGGCGCTGGTCACCAGGCTGAAATCGAAGCGCGCGTTAAGCAAATTCGCTCGCAAATCGAAGAAGCGACTTCTGACTACGATCGTGAAAAACTGCAAGAGCGCGTAGCCAAATTGGCTGGCGGCGTTGCCGTAATCAAGGTTGGCGCTGCTACCGAAGTCGAAATGAAAGAGAAGAAAGCTCGCGTAGAAGACGCGCTGCACGCAACCCGCGCCGCTGTTGAAGAAGGCGTTGTGGCTGGCGGTGGCGTTGCCCTGATCCGCGCACTGGCACAAGTTGGCTCTGTAAAAGGTGACAACGAAGATCAAGACGCAGGTATCGCCCTGGCATTGCGCGCCATGGAATCCCCGATCCGTCAGATCGCTGCCAACGCAGGTGCTGAAGCCTCTGTTATCGTTGACCGCGTGAAGAAAGGCGAAGGCAACTTCGGCTACAACGCAGCCAACGGCGAGTTCGGCGACATGATGGAAATGGGTATCCTTGACCCAGCCAAAGTGACCCGTACTGCACTGCAAGCCGCTGCTTCTGTTGCTGGTCTGATGATCACCACCGAAGCGATGATTGCAGAAAAGCCTGAAGACAAGCCTGCTATGCCTGCTGGCGGCGGCATGGGCGGCATGGGTGGTATGGACATGATGTAATCCTTTAAACAGGATTATGGTTGTCGACAAAACCCCGCTTCGGCGGGGTTTTGTTTTATGTACGCAGCGTAATTCGTTGGCAGGTGTAAGGGCGGCTTGGGCTGGCTTTTTGGCTTTGGCCAAGAGTGCGGTAGACTGCTTATTTAGACGAATGATGTATCACTTACGATCTACACACAGGACATTTCATTGCGCGCAGTAGCAGCCATCTTGCTGGTCGTTTCCATCTTCGGGGTAGTCTTTGGCGCTGGCCCCGAGCTTGCGCTGTGGTTTCAGTCGCGCAGCTGGCAACCGGGCGAGGCGACCATTCTCAAGGTAGTGGGGGCTGCCAAAACCCGCGATAGCATTACCGAAGTCCATTATCGCTATGAGGCGCGTGGTGGCTTGCATGAGAGCACCCGCGTTTATCTTTCCCCGCGTTGGATGCCAGGCGGTGAGGTATTGGCTGAATGGGAGCGACGCTTTGTACTGGCACAACAGCAAGCCCGCCCAATGCGACTCTGGATCAGCCCGAAAAATCCTGAGGATGCCGTCTTCGTCCGCGATCTGAACTGGCCGGCAATGAGCCCGCTTTTGGGCGGAGCGGGCCTGGGAATTCTGCTGGGGTTGGTGGGATTGTTTTGGCCCGCACGTAGCGCGTTATCGGTTGTGCCCACCCCCGACGCTGCATCGGCAAATACCTTGGCGCCCAGAGCAACCGCAGCGTTACCCCTAGCAAACCCGCCACAAGCCGCCACCGAACCGGATTTCGGTCAGCTCACCATAACGCGCGCGGAAGGTGGCCCATGCGTTGAACTCCAGGGTAAACCGGGTGCCATTGATGTGGTGGAGTCTGCGACCATCGATCGTCTCGATGCCCAATCGATCGTTCGCTGGCAAGATGCGTTGCCCTTGAATGTGCTGGCCAACAAAGGGCGATGGCACGTACGTTGTGCGTTACCGCGCACGGGCATTGCAGCCACACAAGCGCGCGAACACACGACCGATCGCTGGCAGGTAACGTTTCGCCTGCGTTGCCGGGGGCAGGTCATTCGCCTGTCGCAAGCCTTGCCCGCGCAGTGGTGGGCGGGCACCTGACAAAAAGCCTGTGCCGGGCTCTGATCGGTGCGGTCAATGCGTTCGGGTTGTGCTACCCTTGGGGTTCAACGTTTTCGCGGAGGAGTCTGTTCCCTTATGAAACACCTGCCCACCGTTGCATCGACCATGACCCCGTTTCCCCATGCCATTGATATCAATGAAACCTTGGGGCACGCCCACGCCATGATGCAGGAGCACGGGTTCCACCATTTACCGGTGACCGAGGGCGGACAGGTGATCGGGATTCTTTCCGAGAACGAATTGCGCCATGTAGGGGGCCCGTTTACTGGCATTACTGCCGTGTCTGATCTGTTGGTAAAAGATATTTGCAATACCCGTGTCTTTTCGATTGATATTCACGATCGCCTCGACCTGGTGTTGGTGGTAATGGCAGATAAACACATCGACGCTGCAGTGGTCACACGTATGGGCAAACTTGCCGGCATACTCACGGCCAGCGATGTCATGCGTAAATTTGCCGAAGTGCTCGAAGCACTCCGCCCACCCACGGGAGGCGGTGAAGCGGCCTGATCCATGGGATTTTTCTCCAGCCCCAAAAATCCGTATTTTGACTCGACCAAATATCACCATACCCCCAAAGGCTTTCGCAATCCGCCGGGCAGCCCGGGTATGCGCGTGTTGTCGGCCGAAATGGCACGCGAGGCCGCGCATTTTATGGGGGAAATGCGGCGTGCAATCGCCGACCCTTACCCGTTTCCTGATTCCCATGTGATTCCGCCGGAGCTGGCGCTGGCCGAGTGGACGGCAATGCGCGAACCCTACAAGCTGCTGTGGTTGGGGCACGCTTGCTTCATGCTCAGCTTTGGTGGGATACATGTACTCACCGATCCCTTTCTTACCGACTATGCTTCGCCGCTTCCGATGGCCACTACCCGCCGGTTGGTGCCCGCGGCGATACCGATTGCCGACTTGCCTCCGGTACATGTGATTCTGCTTTCCCATAATCATTACGATCATCTCGATGCCCCGGCGCTCAAGCAATTGGCCAAGCGTTTCCCGCTGGCGCAGGTGGTGGTGCCCTTGGGGTTGAAAAACATGATGCATGCCGCAGGATTTTCGCGAGTGCAGGAGGGCGATTGGTGGGATGTCTTTGAGGTTGCAGAGCTCTCGGTGCGTATCGTGCCTGCGGTGCATACCTCCCGTAGAGGTTTGGGGGATTCCAATCGTAGCTTGTGGTGTGGTTTCGCCTTTGGAGATGCGTCACGGCAGGTGTATTTTGCCGGGGACACCGCCTATGGGGCCGTGTTTCGTGAAATCGGTGCGCTCTGTGGACCGTTCTCGTTGGGCTTGGTGCCCATCGGAGCATACGAACCTCGTGTGCTGATGCGAACCGTGCATTGCACCCCGGAAGAGGCCGTGCGAATTGGCATTGATATTGGTGCGCGTCACCTGGTGGGAATGCACTGGGGCACCATCCGACTCACCGTGGAACCCATGTTGGAGCCGCAAGAGCGCTTTCTTGCTGGCGATGATGCGCCTGCGCGCACGGTCATGCGAATAGGCGAAACCCGATGTCTGCCCGAGTAACCCAACGAGAGCGACCGCTTCAGAGCGACATTTGCCTGTAGTCTCCTACAATTAACAGATTCGAAGCCCACAGGTTAAAAACCTCAAAGCTTCCGTCCCCTATCAGGATGCAGTCGTATACAGTCAGCATGAGCGACCTTTTCCAGTCTGTTTTTCAGTCCGCGTTCGACGGCATGATCCTGTTGGATCCTGTGCGTGAGGGCGTGCGTGCCTGCAATCCGCAGGCGTGCCAGATCCTCGGGTTGACCGAGCAGGCGCTCAAAGGCTTGTCCTGGAAGCAACTGCTCCCCAAACAAACCGACCTGTGGCGCCAGATACACCGGCAAGTGGTGCAAGGTCGCAAGGGCATGATGCGGCTGGTGGATCTGCAAACCGAGTCGGGCAAACCCAAACGCCTGGAAATGACCGCATCGGCGGTGGATCAGGGCGTAGAAGTGCTGGTGCTGTTGGTATTGCGCGACCCGCAATCGCGCCAACAGGCCGACAGCAATATGGCACGACTCAACCAGTTGTATTCGTTGTTGAGCGTCACGAACCGGGTGCTTTCCTCGTGCGAAACCCGCACTGATCTGTTCGAATCGATTTGTGAGGCTGCCGTTTTGCAGGGTGGTTTTCGCATGGCCTGGGTGGGGATCTCGAATGACACCCATATCGTCCCGGTGGCGACAGCAGGACATGTGGCGGGTTACTTGCGAAACATCCGTATTGAACTGACCGATGAGCTGCGCAGTAAAGGCCCGGTTGCGCTGGCCAATAAATTAGGTGAACCGCGCATCATCAATAATATTCGCAGCGACGAATCGTTCGCCCCTTGGCGTGACGAAGCGCTGGCGCGCGGCTTTTTTTCGATGGTGGCCATGCCTGTGCTGCTGAAAGGCCAGGTCGTTGCGGTGTTGGCCCTTTACTCTGCCATTGAAAACGATTTCGACCATCGCATGATCGAGGTGCTCAAGGATATTTGCAATGATATAACGCTGGGCCTGCGTCATATCGATGATGAAACCAATCGTGCCGAGAACGAAAGCAAACTCCGCCAGTTGTACAAAGCGGTGGAATCATCGGCGACGGCAGTCATCATCACGGATTCCACCGGCGTCATCGAATATGTAAACCCCCAATTTGTACAAATGATGGGTTATTCGCCCACCGAAGTCATTGGCCTGACACCCGAAGAAATGGCCAGCCATGAAGTGCAGCAGATCGGTTATGACGAAATGCGCAAAATTCTGCTGGCCGGGCAGGAGTGGCGGGGTGAGTGGCAGAATCGCACCCGCGATGGCAAATTGATCTGGACCTATCAACACGTTTCACCCATTCGCGATGAAGCCGGGCGCATAACGCACTTCGTCAGTACCGCCATCGATCATACTGATTTGCATTTTGCCCGCGAGACCATTGAACGTCTGGCGTATTATGACGAGCTGACGGGTTTGCCCAATCGACGTTTGTTCTATGATCGATTGCAACATGCTATCGATAGCACGCAGCGCGATGACGTAGCGTTTGGCGTGTGTTTTCTCGATCTTGATGGATTCAAGACAATCAACGATTCCATGGGGCATGAGGCCGGGGACTTGCTCTTGAAAGCAGTCGCACAGCGTTTGAAGCAATGTGTGAGAGCCAAGGATACCGTGGCGCGTTTGGGAGGCGATGAATTCACGGTCATTTTGCGGGATATTAAAGATCCACACGATATTACCGTGGTGGCGGAGCATATTATTCATGCGTTATCACGCCCGGTTAGCATACAAGATGCCGAAGTGGTGGTGACCACGAGTATCGGTATTGCGCTTTATCCTGATGATGGGCGTGAAATTGGCGACTTGACCCGTAACGCCGACATTGCGATGTACCATGCCAAAGGGCAGGGTAAAAATAACTTTCAATTCTTTACGGCTGAACTCAATCAGCGCGTGCAAAAGCGCCTTCAGCTAGAAATACGGTTGCGACGCGCTTTCGAACACCGCGAATTTCGTCTGCTGTATCAGCCTCAGTTCGATGCAGTCGATGGCGCCGTCATGGGCCTGGAAGCCAAAATCTACTGGGAAAGCGAAGAAGGCACGCTCACACCACCTACTGAATTTTGGGCCGTGCTCGAAGAATCGGGCTTGGTGGTCGATGTCGTCTTATGGGCGATCGAGCGTGCGCTGATAGAATCATCTGGGCTGATCGAAAAACAATTGCCCGATTTGTTACTGAGTTTTGATATCAGTGCGCGCCATTTGCGCCACGTAGATACATTTATTCAGCAATTGGAGAGAATCGTAAAACGTACTGGCGGCAAAATGAAAAACCTGCTGCTCGAAGTACCTGAGTCTGCATTGGGTAAAGACGCCGAGGGTATCATTCGCCGTTTACGTCAGCTCAAACAAAAAGGAGTGAAATTGGCACTGGATCATTTTGGCACCGGTTCTTCTTCGTTGCGGATGCTGCGTCATTTTCCGGTGGATTTGATCAAGATTGATTCGTCGTTTGTGGCTGATGTATTACACGATGAAAATGATGCTGCGGTGACGGCGGCAATTCTGGCGCTAGCCCACCAGCTGGAATTGAAGGTGTTGGCGGAAGGTGTTGCCACTGCACGGCATGTGCAATTTCTGGAACGATATTGGTGTGATTGCTTGCAGGGTGACTATTACTGCAAGGATGTCAGCATGGCGCAGATTCATAAATTTCTGGAGCAATATCTCTCTCAATACGGTTAACAAGTAATGGCTTATGACGCGAATTGATATCCGACTGTTCAATGCCATTGGGTTTCAGGTGCTATGGTTTGCCTGTCTATTATTGCCGGGGCCGATGGCACTGGTCGTCGCCCTGTTATTCGTGTGCAGTCATTTTCCGTGGGTGCTGCAGCGTGATCGTTATGTGCGACAGGTGGGCGTATTGGCTGGCTTGGGCATTGGTGTAGATCTGCTGTACGCTTGGTTGGGGTTGCTTGATTTTTCACAGGTATCGGTAGGCATTTCATTAAATTTGGTCGCGCTGTGGGTCTGCTTTGCCACCACACCGACACTTTGTTTTCAGTGGTTATTGCCAAGGCGATGGCTAGCGGTGGTGCTGGGGGCTGTGTTCGGGCCTCTGTCCTATCTGGCGGGCAATAAACTGGGTGCGGTCGATTTTCCGTTGGGGCAAACCTTAACCCTTTTGATTTATGCAGCGACCTGGGCGGTACTGATGCCCTTGCTCTTGTGGCTCAGCCAACAGCCAGCGCTTGCTTATGCGACACTTAAGGAGGCCGTTAATGCGCGTTGATGTTTATGCGGGTGGTCGTTCGATAGCCGCTTGGTCGCGTCAAATGGTGGTGGCTGGGCTGTCTGCTATCGTGTGGCTCACCAGTGTGCCAGTGCTGGCGGAGGATGGCTCATTTACGCTGTTGCGGCGAGCCTATGCCTATGCGCCCGAATCCAATACCTTGCTGTATTCCGAAGAGCACCGGGAAACCTGGGCGTCGGGAAAAATGCTGGCCTCCAAAGTACGCTACTACGGGCCCAACAAGCATTTGTTGGCAGAAAAAACCATCGACTTTCGCAAAAATCGCTTGGCCCCTGATTTTGTGCTCAATGATTTTCGCGATGGCTACCAAGAGGGCGCCACCCTCGCAGGGAATCGAATAAAAGTGGTTGCACGTCGTAATGGGGATCAGCCACTCAAACAAAAAGAGCTTAAAGTACCTGCGCCCGTCGTCGTTGATGGTGGATTCAATGAATATGTGTTGCAGCATTGGGATATATTACTGGCCGGCCAACGGCTGCAGTTTCATTTCGTTGCCCCCATTGAACAGGATTATTTTACCTTCACGATCAAACGCAAGCAGCTACAAAGCGTAGAGGGGCGAACTCACCTGCAACTTGAAATGAAACCGGACTCTTCTTTGGTCAGGTTGTTTGTTGCGCCGGTATTGTTAACCTACGACGTGGCGGATCGTCATTTGCTTCGGTTCGAAGGCATGACCAATCTCAATAACGAGCAGGGAAAGAGCACCATTGCTCGTTTGGTGTATCCTCGCGATGAGGTGAAAAAAGAAACGCCTGGCATGAGTTCAGCGCTGACGTATCAATCTGCGCCATAGACGCAAGCACTTGCAGCATGATGGGGTGGGGGAAGGCGCGTTATAACTTTTGTTTAGCCTTTTCCATCGTCAGCATTTTGGGGGCAATGACCAGTTGGTTGCGCCCCGATTGCTTGGCTTCATAAAGTGCGCTGTCTGCCTTGTCCAGCAAAACCATCATCGCACTGTAATGCGGTGGAATCATCGAGGCGACACCGCCACTGATGGTGAGCGATATGCTTTCTTCGCGCCAGAGTAAGGGCGTGCTTTCTACCCGCTTACGAATTTCTTCGCCCACATGCCAGGCGCCTTCGGCGTGGGTATTGCAGAGCACGACCACAAATTCTTCGCCGCCGTAGCGCGCGACGATGTCAGAGGCGCGCGTGACCGTGTCGCGAATGATGCCCGCCACATGGGCAATACAGCGATCGCCGACCAAATGGCCATATTGGTCGTTGATTTGTTTAAAGAAGTCAATATCGAACATGATCACGGCAATCGGGATTTGTTCGCGATAGGCGGCCTTGAAATCGGCCTCGTATTTTTGATTGAAATAACGGCGATTGTTAAGACTGCTCAGCTCATCGACGATGCTCATCTTGGCCAAACGTTCGTTGGCATCGGCCAGCTTGCGGATCACCTCTGCCAATTCGCGGGTACGTTCATCGACGCGTCGTTCCAGTTGCGTATTGGCACGTTCCTGTGATTCCCGGATCTCGCGTTCATGGCGCAATTGCGCATCTTGCGCAGCGAGCTGTTCCCGGTGCATCTGCTGAATTTGATCGGCAAGCGCCAGCGCCAATAGAATGGCCTGCAAAGTGGCACCAATTTGCTGGATGTTTTCCGTGAGGGTTGATACCGGCAAGTAGCCAGTTTTGCTGACGATCAGGATAATGCTGCTGCCCATCAGCATGGTCCAGGCCAGCAGGTAAAAACGGGCGGGTTTAAAACCATGATGCAGCAATAGTGCGCCTATCAAAATACAGAGTGGGCTGCCTAGGGCAATGGCCGTGACGGCGAATCGTAACGCCAATGCATAAGGCAACACCAAAGAGAACACCAAGCCACAGGAACTCAAAAAGGCAAACAGTGCAAACGGGTAATAATACAGCGGCTTTTGTTGCTTCAGCTTGAGAAAGCTGATGGCGAAATACATCGAGAACGTACTGGTGCAGGCAATGAAAAAGGCGACAGATTTATCTTGCCACCACTGATTCTCTGGCCATAGGATTTGGTATCCGTAACCATGCAATGTCGCTTGAAAGAGCAACAATGACATGACGGTGCCAACGTAATAGAGGTAACTGCGAATCTGCGTGGCGATAAAGACAAAAAAATTGACCACGGCCATCGCCAGCATGATGCCGTAAAAAATGCATTGCCACATCAATGAGATTTGTTCGTGTTCGATAAAGGCATCGCTTTGCCAGGCGCGAATGGGCAGTTGCATGGTACCTGAGGTGTCACTGCGAATGAGAAGCGTAAGGCGTTCCCCATCTTTTATATCGGGAATGCGCAGCAAAAAATTGCGGTGATCAATGGGGCGTGCTGAAAACGGTAGTGAATCGCCCAGGCTAACGGGGGCCAGTATCTGATCGCCCCGCATAAAGTAAATATCGATGTGATCGAGCAGTGGATTGGCGATTTCCAGCAGCCAATGATCGGCATGAAGGGCGCTGGTTTCCAGCTCTAAGCGAAACCAGAAATTCGAGGTGCTGAAACCGGCGTTGAATACCGGGTTCTGATTGAGTTGCCAGTGTTGAGCAGGCAGGGCTTTGACATCGGAGAGCGTCAGCCGTTGCTTGGGGTCTTCGATATAGTAGAGGGCGCTGGCGAGATCAATTTTCTGGTGGTCGCCGCGTAGCTCTATGGCAAGTGTGGGGGGAGCCAATGCAAGCAGGAGCACTGAGACCAATCCTTGCAATAGCAGGACTTGCGAGAGCGGTCTCTGCAAGCGCCCCCCCTCCAAGAGCGGTCCATGTACGAACCATTTGTACACAAGCAGCATCTGCTTCAGCGCCCACGCAAGAGGAGAGCGCCACCGGCAGAGCAAGCTGGTGGACAGGGTCATAGGCTAACCTAATTTGGCAAAAATTCGGGCGTAACGGACTGTGATCCCTACTTTAATAGACGTTTTTGGCGCAAACGGCAAACAAGTATTCCAAGTAGGGGAAATGCTTTTCGTCCAGAATTAGCTACGCTTAGTGTGTGATTTCGTAACTCTCATGATCAGTACCCTCTCACCGTTGCGGCAGCCCCATGAGTGTGAAAATGAAAATATCCGTCGATCAACAGGTTAGTGCCTATGCATCGTTTGCTCGATTCGCAGTTGCAAAGACTTTGGGGCCAATCTATTCCAGAGGGGATGCGCGAACTCTTTGCCTCCATCGATCGAACCTATCACCACGTCGATACCGATCGCCGGCAAATGGAACTCAACCATGCCGAGCAAACGTCTGAACTACGGCAAAAGGCATTAGGGCTTGAGGCCCGTGTTGAGAAGCTGGAGAAATCCCAGGAGACCCTGACAGACACCGTTGCGGTGTTGCGCGCAACCCTCGAATCTACCCAGGAAGCGCTGTGGGTGATAGGGCGGGATGCCGAGCATACGTTTTACAACCCGAATTTTCTGGTCCTTTGGGGGTTAAAACCCGTTCAGCTGGACAACGCTGATGTGGATGCGGTGTTTCGACTCATTCAACACCAACTCTGGGAACCGACCACGCTGGTCGCTCAGCGCGCGCGGGCAGTCATTGTGGGCGTTACCGTGGGCCAGGAGTATCCACTACGCGATGGCCGTGCAATAGAAGCGTTTGCTCATCATCACCCCGTGGTAGGGGTGGTATGGAGTTTTCGGGACGTCACCGACCGGCGCAAGCAAGAAGAAAAAATCCGCCATCAAGCTCATCATGATGCCCTGACTGGCATGCCCAATCGTAATCTGTTTAATGACCGTCTTGGCCATGGCATTACCAAATTGCAACGGTTGGGCGGTAAGTTGGCGGTGTTATATCTCGATCTCGATGGTTTCAAGACAATCAATGACAGTCTCGGCCATGCCGTTGGCGATGAGCTGCTGCGTGCGGTGGCGGGTCGTTTAAGCGGTGTGTTGCGCGATGATGACACCATTGCCCGTTTCGGTGGGGATGAGTTTGCCCTGCTACTCGAAGACGTAGAAGGTCACGCCAATGTCGTACGTCTGGCCGAGCGCATGATGGAGGTGTTTCGTTCGCCTTACCATATCGGCGAGCATGAATTTCACATTACCTCGAGCATCGGCATAGCACTTTATCCCGATGATGGTGAAACGGCCGATATTCTGATCCGTAACGCCGACATTGCGATGTATAAAGCCAAAGACAGCGGGCGCAATCATTTTCATTTTTTTACACCGGCCCTCGAACGTCTGGCCAAGCATCGATTATCGCTGGAAACGCGCCTGCGTCACGCAGTAAAAAACGAAGAATTCCAGTTGTATTACCAGCCGATAACGGCGTTAGGCACGGGCAAATTACTTGGTTTTGAAGCCCTGTTGCGTTGGCAGACCGAAGATATGGGGTTTGTTGGCCCTGATATTTTTATCCCCGTGGCCGAAGCCACCGGCATGATCATTCCGCTGTCTGAGTGGGTGATGCGCGCGGCGTGCATGCAATCCAAAGCATGGCGCGATCAGGGATTCGAGGATTTGTATGTGGCGGTCAATCTGTCTGCCAAGCAATTCCAGCATGACAATGTCTATCATACCGTGATTGAAACCATGGATACCGTGGGTGTCGATCCGTCGAATTTTGCGCTGGAGATCACTGAGAGCCTGGTCATGCAAAATATCCAGGGCGCGGTGGCAACACTACGACGCTTTCTCGACAATGGCATCATGGTCGCCATGGATGATTTCGGCACCGGCTATTCCTCTTTGAATTATCTGAAGACACTGCCTATCAGCGTTATGAAAATCGATCGCTCGTTTACCCGCGATGTGATGAATTCGCAGCAAGATCGGGCCATTGTGTCATCCATCATTACACTGGGCCACAACTTGTCGTTACGTATCGTGGCAGAAGGCGTGGAAGAGTTGAGTCAGCTGGAATTTTTGCGCGATCAGGGGTGCGACAGCGCGCAAGGTTATTTTTTTGGTCGCCCCGCCCCTGCAGATCAGGCGATTGCGCCCTACCTGACGCCCGCACAGGCGTTGCGATTGAAAGGCACTTGAAGGCAGATTAGACGCCATCGAGCGAGCGCGTCGCCCACTGGCTTTGACCGAAACATCCAGAACAGTGACGATTTTGGCGCTTGTTTGACCAAATTCTGGGGTTAAGATGGTGGCATTTGCCGGTTGGAGTCTCCTCGCATGCATAGTGGCGCGCTTTTTACCCGTGAGGGCACGCAATTCACACCCACCCCCATGGCCGCCAGCCCCTGGAATCCCGACATGTTGCACGGTGGTGCGCCTGCCGGCCTGCTGATGTATCTATTGGAACACCATGCGCCCGCGGGCAAACAATTGTGTCGGGTGGTGATCGATCTTTTGCGACCGGTGCCGCGTTTGCCACTGGAAACCCGGGTTTATGCTGTGCGCGATGGCGGGCGTTTGTCTTTGCATACGGCTGAATTGTGGCACAACGATAAACTGGTGGCGCGGGCGTCTGGCACCTGGGTGAAACCGATGTCTGTTGTGCTGCCAGACTACGCCCCTCAACCTGAGCGTTTGTTGCCAGCGCCTGCTTATATTCCGACGACGGATTTTTCTTGTGTGTTCGATAGCAAGGATATTGTGATTCCTCCGGGGTTGCATTCCCATATGCAGATCAAGCCGATTACACCGCCGTTGGAGCAGGGGAGTGGGCGTTGGTGGATGACGGTGCCGTTCGGTATTGTGGCGGGTGAGCCGATAAGTGCGTTGACGCGGGTGGGGGTGATTTCGGATTTTTGTAACGGGGTGGGTCAGTTAAATCTCGGTGGTAATGTGGGAATGATCAATGCCGATATAACGTTGCAGCTGCATCGCTATCCGGATGGGGAGTGGGTGGGTTTGGCAGGGGGTGCAATAGTGCATGCCAATGGGGTGGGATCGACGCAGTGTCGTTTGTTTGATGAACAGGGTGAAGTGGGGTATGTCATGCAGACGGTGATGCCGCAGGCGGAGTTTGCTGGGTAGGATTTGATTGGTGATGAATCGCTTGGGCTTCGGACGCAGAGCGCTGGGAGTGGTAACTAAGTTCAGGACACGGACTAGGCGTCCCCCCGTAAATACTTCCCTGTAGGCTCGGCGCAGCTAGGCGCCCCCCGGCATCCCTGCCGGCGACGGTCCTGCACTTAGTTGCCACTCCCAGCGCTCGTTTAGATCGGAGAGGTCAGTTCTTGAACTAAAATCGATGGTTTGCGTCATAAACAAATGATAGTAAATGTTTTCAATTGTGAATTATTTGCTCGTCACATCGACTTCAAATTTACAACACCTCCTCCGAATGATCCGCTAATTGTACCCACCACACGTCCTCTTCGCGATACAGCCTGCCATAGCGTTGCGATCCTGAGTAAAGATTGCCAGCATCGGCACCACCTTCAGGCATCACCAGGCGAATCCCATGTGCGTTTTGCAGCTCAAGGTAGTCGTTGGTGTAGTTGGCGCTCAAGCTATGGCCATCCCAGCTTACTTTTGAATTCAAAAGGCCGCTTTCCCATTGCGCCAGCGTGCCGCCCAAGCGCACTTGTGCAAGCAGGCCATTGTTTGAGGATTGCTGCGGTAACTCGAATTCCAGCCAATGATTGCTGCCACCACGAATCAAGACGTAACCCGTACCGCTATACGGGAGTGTAAAATCACCGGTCATTTCTAGCGACATGGGGACGGCAGGCAAGGCAACAGCCATTTCTGACGACCAGCCAATGGCACGCCAAGGATCAAGCTCAACATTTAATTTGGAATGCATGGCCCCCGTGAGTTGGCTGCCATTGCCGTTGATTGCCGAATAGTTCAACGTAATATCGGATTGCAAAGAGTCCGGTAACTGAAAATTATTCACGGATAGCGGCGTGTTGTAATAGAAGTTGTTGTCACCATCCATCAACGTCCAGGCATAACGTTCACTCTCAATGCTGCCACTGATGTGCATGGTGATTTGTTGGGTGGTACTCTGTTCGGCCACCATCCATAGATTGATTGTTTGGCCATTGAGTGTGCCCGTTAGCTGAGCGGTTTGCGCAAAGATATCGACTGTCGCAATCAGGCCGTTATTCAAGGGCAGCGGCAGGTGTGTCAGGTAGTCGCATAGGGGTTCGCCGTTGATGGCCAAACCAAAAAGACAGATGGTTTTGTTGGCTAGCAGGCTTTGGCACAAGCTGCGGGTGATGGCGTTCTGGATGGAATTGCAATATTGCTCCAACACAAGATCGGGGGCGGCGGCATAAGGCGCATATTGACTGGCGCTGGCGAGCACCTGGGTGAGTGTCCATTGTGCCTGCAGGTGTTCCTGGTAATCGGCCTGTGTGCTGCTGAACGGCGTGCCGTTGGCGTACAGGGGCAGATCGCTTCGCCATGTGCGCCAATCGTCGAGAAAGGTGTTTACGTTTGCGAGCGTGTCATTGCCGATGCCGGGGGAGGGCTGTGCATTGGTCAGTTGGCCGGGGGCATAAGCCTGCAGCAACAATTGCAGGCGAGCGAAAAAGGCTTCGGCGGCAGGGTTGAGTTGTGCGGCCAGGGCTCTCGCATGGGTGGCAAGATCTTCGGCACTCAGTGCGCCGCTTTCATCATGGCGTGCCAGTAACTGACCGTTTTGCAGGGCGAAGGTGTCGGCTGCGCTGTCCAGCCAACTACCCAACTCGGGGGATGCTGGGCCATTTTCTGCCAGTGCAGCAAACGCGGCGTTGAGCAGGGCGAAATGCCATTGATCGAGGGTAACGCCTGCCGGGGGTGGCTGCGTGATGTCGAAACCTTTAAGCGTTGATAGATCGGAACTGAGCCCGAACAAATTACCTAACTGGGAATACGATATTGCAATGCTGAGCGTGTCCCAGCCTTGAGGAAATGATCCTGCAAAACGCGCAACGAAATGGCTCAGGGGCGTTACCGAAACCTGTCCCACAGCATTGGCGTTAGCCGCGACAGCCGTGAGCGTCAGCGCAGGGGAAGGATAGAATTCGCCAAAATTGGTGGTGCCATCGCCATTGACATCATCGGTACTGCCTGCGTTAGTGGTGCCGCATCCGGCCAGTACGTCACAGCGCAGACGGGTGCTGGCAATACTGCTGGCTTCGACCAGAAAAGGTCCGCTTTCTGTGCCTGGAATGGTAAGGCTGAAATCACCCGTGGCGCTGCTGGTGGTACGCGTGATCAAGGCGCCTTTGGTGCCATTGCTGATGGCATACAGGGCAATATCGGCGCCCGACATGACTCCCTTGACCACATTGCTTGAAACTACGATCGGGCTGGGCCCTGCGTCACCACGTGACTTGCTGTTATCGCACCCCACGAGTGACAGCGCTAGCAACAGAACACTCAGCAGCGGAAACGAACACAAATTTCGGCTCAATGAAAACATTGAAAAAAGGTTAAACGGCGCCATGTAAACAACCTCCACACGCGCAAGACGGCAAAAAATCCATTACGGGCAAAGCCCAAAAGAAAACAATAAAAATCAGCACAAAACAGTCAGCAAGGAAACAGTGCATATAGTTTCACATCCGAAATGGAATATGCACCCTAATGAGGAGGCCAATTCAACCAAGAAGTGACATGTATCAAGAAAATAAATGACCGCCGGTCGGTTTGTGCCCGATGTAAGTTCTCAACAATACCCTTAGCGTATGTCGGGAACTTTACCCACACAGAACGATCGAAATTTGACTCGTAGTTGAGGCATGAGAAGGAGTGCAAACCATGCAATTTCGAAGAAGTTTACTGGCTGTTGCGACAAACTTTGTTTTAGGTGCGGGCCTGCTGGGGTTCACCCCGCTTACCGTTACGTCAGCGCAGGCGGTGTTGCCCATCGTTGACAGTCAGGGCCAGAGCTTGCCTTCGTTGGCACCCATGCTCAAGCAGGTCAACCCTGCAGTCGTCAACATTGCCACCTTTGCCAATCGCCAGGTGGCGGTGAATCCGCTGCTCAATGACCCGTTTTTTCGTCGCTTCTTCAATGTGCCCGATCAACCCATGCAGCAACGCCAGCGTAGGGCACAGGCGGCGGGGTCGGGTGTGATTATCGATGCTGGCAATGGCACTGTCGTCACCAATAATCATGTGGTGGATGGTGCCGACGAGGTCAAAGTTATTCTCAATGACGGTCGATCCTTCACCGCCAAGGTGGTGGGGACCGATCCAGAAGCCGACATTGCCGTGCTCGACATCGATGCCGACAAGCTGACAGCGCTGAAAGTCTCGGATTCGGAACGGGTAGAGGTCGGGGATTTCGTGGTGGCCATTGGCAACCCGTTTGGGTTGGGTCAAACCGTTACTACCGGCGTGGTGAGCGCGCTGGGGCGCACGGGCTTGGGCATCGAAGGGTACGAGAATTTTATCCAGACGGACGCCTCCATCAACCCTGGCAACTCGGGTGGCGCGCTGGTCAACTTGCGCGGGGAGCTGGTCGGGATCAACACAGCCATTCTGGCGCCGGCCGGTGGTAACGTGGGGATCGGTTTTGCCATTCCCACTAATATGGCCAAAGTCAGTATCGATCAGATCCTCAAGCACGGGGAGGTTAAGCGTGGCCAGTTGGGGATAGTGATTCAGGATCTCACCCCGGATCTCGCTGAAGCCTTTAACATCGATAGCAGTGTCGGCGTGCTGGTGTCTGAAGTCCAGTCGGGATCTGCGGCTGAAGAGGCCGGGATTCAGGCGGGGGATATTGTGACCGAGATAGAAGGCAAAAAAATGTCCTCTGCTGCGCAGCTACGCAATGAAATCGGACTGCGCCGTATCGGTGATGATGTCGACGTTAAAGTGCTCCGCGATGGCAAAGAAAAAACCATTGAAGTCGAAATTGGTGGCCGTTCAGAAAAAGAAGCGGTGTCTGCCAAAGCCGAGCAGGTACATAAATTCCTTGAGGGCGCCAGCCTGCGCAACAACAAAGGGGATCGTGGTGTAATTGTCGATGCGCTCGAATTCGGCAGCCCCGCCTCACATTCTGGATTGCGTGAGGGCGATATCATTATTGGTGCCAATCGCCGCGACGTAAGGAATATCGAAGAGCTGAAAGCGGCCGCCGCGCGCAGCGACAATCACCTCTTGTTGCGTATTCAGCGTGGCAATGCGGCGTTGTATCTCGTGATTCAATAACGCAACGTCACCGGTAAAATCTACACAATCAAAAAAGGGGCAGTGAATTTCAACTGCCCCTTTTTTTGTTTTTTTTACGTTAATATCGCTTATGCATTCTGCCGCGTCCGCTGTCAAAAAACGAAATAAGATCGAGCAGGTGACGGGCCTGCTCAGATAACGCTTCGCCTGCGGCTGAGGCTTCTTCGACGAGCGCAGCGTTTTGTTGTGTCATTTCGTCCATTTGCGACACGGCAGTGTTGACTTGCTCAATACCGGCGGTTTGCTCGACGGCGGCTGTCGCGATTTCCTGCACGATGTTGCTGACGCGTTGTACCGATATCACCAGTTCTTTCAGCGTTTCGCCTGATTCATTGACCAGCTGTGTGCCATCCTGCACTTTGGTTACGCTGTCTCGTATCAGATCCTTTATCTCTTTGGCGGCGCTGGCGCTGCGTTGTGCCAGGCTGCGAACTTCGCCTGCGACCACCGCAAAGCCGCGCCCTTGTTCGCCAGCACGGGCGGCTTCGACGGCTGCGTTGAGGGCCAGCAGGTTGGTCTGAAAGGCGATTTCGTCAATCACCGAGATAATGTCGGCTATTTTCTTGCTCGACGTGCTGATGGCACCCATGGCGTTTACTGCGCGTGAAACCATTTCACCACCGCGACTGGCCCGTTCACGTGCTTCAATGGCAAGTGTATTGGCATGTCTTGCATTTTCGCTGCTTTGGCGAACGGTACTGGTCATTTCTTCCATGCTGGAGGCGGTTTCTTCCAATGAGGAGGCTTGCTCTTCTGTGCGCTGACTGAGGTCGGTATTGCCCTGGGCAATTTCCTGGGCACCCGTGGCAACTGCACGTGCTGATTCGCTGATTTGTTCCACCACTGATACCAAACGATCCACGGTAGCGTTGGCATCAGTTTTCAATTTATCAAACGCACCCTTGTAACTGCTTTCTATACGCTCGTTCAAACGTCCATGGGCAAGAGCGTCCATCACGCGGGAGGCATTGGAGATGACATCATCAGCCACATTCATCAATCCATTCAGGCCCTCACTCAGCGCGCGATAAAATCCTTCTTTCCCAATGAGATCGATGCGCTTGCTCAGGTCGCCATCATTTGCGGCTGTTAGTAGCTGTTTGAGTTCGCCTTCAATGGCGACTTCTTGTGTCCGGTCATTCCACTCCACCACTGAACCGATGCGCTCGTGCGTATCGCTTACGATCGGGTTGGCAATCAAACTGAAAGTGCGTCCCGCGACGGTGATTTGGGTGCGATAGATAGTAGTGAGATTGGCCAACAGATTGCGCTGGTGCGCGGGGTTTTTGTGAAAAACGTCGAAATTGGTACCAATCAATTGATCAGCGTTGAAATGCGGCAGCGCTTTGCGCAAATCTGATTCAGCTGTTTTCATCATGGTGAGCACAGCACGGTTCATATAGACAATATTGCCGTTATTATCCGCAATCATGGTGTTGGATGAAACGTTGTCCAGCGCCTGTCGCACACGCGAATTTTCCTGTGCGATTTTTTGTTCAGTCGCTTGCTTGGCAAGTATCTCGGTCAGGTGATGCCATTCAAGCACGTAGCCTATGATGCTTCTGTCTTCACCGTGAATAGGGGTCATACTGAGATCAAAGGTCAATGCATTGACCACGATTCTTTGTCGCCGGGTTTCGCGTAATCCGCGCAGAGGCGAACCACATTGGTCCAACAGCAGATTGATATCCCACTCCAACAGGCGGTTGGCATTGAAGCTGCTTGCCAGTTTGCCGATATGCGTTGCTGTCTCTGCAAACATTTTTTCAATGGCGCGATTTACATAAATGATTTTGCCTTGGGCGTTCACGATCAGCGCGGCAGTGTCGCACACATCCAGAGCTTGCTTCACGCGTGCCGCCTCCGCTGCGGTGATACGTTGTTGCTCGCTCGCACGGGTGATTTCATCAATATTGGCTTTAAGTTTTTGACGCATATCATCGATCGCTGCAAGCAGGCTTTCCCCCATGGCGACATCCCGTTGCACGTGCACATCGAGCTCACCGCGCGCAACGCGGCGGACAATTTCAGTTGCGTAGGCCGGCTCACCGCCAAGTTGTCGCAATACGCCGCGAATAATGCTACCACCGACAATGATGATCAATGCAGCAAACAGCCCAATAACACTCAGGCTGAGGGTTCTGAAAAATTGCTCATTTTCGATTGCTTGGGCTTCTTGGGCTTCAATAACAGTCGATAAATCGTCGGTGAGTTTTCCCATCCGCTCGGCTAGTAGTTCCCAGCTTTTTGTGAACGCAGGTTTTTTGGCGTTGGCAGCGTTGATGTCCTTAAAGGCAAGATCAATGATGCTTTGGGTTTCGTTGATGTAGGCTTCCAGGGCGGGTGCTATCTCGTCGACTTTTGTACGCATCTGGGTGCTTAAGGGCAGTGCGCGGTTGGACTCGATGGTTTGACGAAACAATGCTGCATGTTCATTGAAATCGGTTTCGATGCTTTCACGCAGCTCGACCTGCCCTTGGCTACCTGCGAGCATGGCTGCCAGCATGTCGGCCCGCAAGGCATCATGCATCATGTCGCCCTCCAGGTGATTTCGCTGCGCATGGCTCAGCGTGACATTATCTCTAAACGCGGCGGACTCCTCGATTTGACCGTAGTAGCCAATGCCGCCCACACTGATGGCCGAGATCACCCCGAGGCCACACAACATATACATTTTTTGTTTGAAGGTAAGCACTGACATTGCGATTCCTCGTCATATACCTGGCATTAAGCTATTTAATGGTAGGAGGTTTTTGAAGGGCTGGAGGGTGGGAATGCGTATCTGATAGCTTTTTTATGCTGGTGACGCATCTGGGGGCACCGGGTTGAGTGCGCAGGGCAACACAATCGAGAAGTAAAAACTGCTGCCTGCGCCCGTCTGGGTAGTGACATTCAGCTGTCCACCCAGTAAAGCCAGTAGCCCTTTGCATATAGCCAACCCCATGCCTAACCCGCCGTGCAGCCGCACGCGCGACCCGTCCAATTGGCGAAAGGCTTCCCCCAGTAACGGTATGGCGTCTTCACTGATCCCTGGGCCGGTGTCGTCCACACTAACTGACACGCGTCGATGTTGGCCTTCTGGCGTGCAGTTTACGCGTAGTGTCACTTTTCCATGCTCGGTAAATTTAACTGCATTCTCAAGCAGAATCGCGATCGCCTTCCCTAACATGTCGCTGTCGCCCCGTAACAAACAGGCGGTGTCAGCGGTGGCATCCAATTCGAGAATCAGCCCTTTCTGCTGTGCTGGCGCAGTTGCAGTGGCAAGACAGCTGTGTAACAGGTCTGGCAGGTAAAAGTCGCGAATAACCATTTGGTGCTTGCGTGTTTCCAGGTCGGCGAGCATTACCAGTTCGTCGATTTCTTTCACCAACCGCAATGCTTCTGATTTTGCGAGACCCAATGCTTCTTTTTGGCGGGGTTCAACCATGCTTTTTTCCAGTCGGGTCATGATACCGACAATGATGTTGACGGGCGTGCGAATTTCATGGCTCATATTGGCCAGAAATTCTGTTTTAAGGCGCTCTGCCTGTTCTGCCTGCGCACGTTTTTGATCGAGCGCCATGCTCGTTCGTTCCAGTGTTTCGCTCATGTCGTAGAGCGCGTCAACCAGCTGTTTGACTTCATCTTGTGCTTGCGGTTTAGCGAGATCTTCTGCTTGGCGTGTCAGCCATTTTCCTTCGCGCAACTGGCTTGTCAGTGATTGTGCATTGTGTAGGGGAGTAATCAACCAGCGGTTCAAGACAACATAGAACAATATGCCTATCAGCAAAATTTGAAGCAGCGATATTACAATATGCTGCACCATCGCCGCGCTTGCCTGTTGATACAGTCGGGCACGGGGTAGCCAGGCTTCAATCACGATTTCCGGCACATGATCGTCGTATTCAATCAAGTAGATGGCATCATTTATTTTGATTTCAGGCAGATGCTTTGACGAAATAGCCTGTGTCGCATTAAAAAGGGCTTCACTAAAAGCGCTACTCTTCAACCAGGCGCGTCCGTCATGGCGTAGCAGTAACATGGCATCTTGTGCTTGGTTTGCATGCGCATTTTCAGGTGTGCCAAAATATCTAAGATGATCAAGCGCTACGCTTATCACGATATAGCCGATGATTTTTCTCTGTTGACGAAGGGTAATACTCGAGTCGGTGGTGTCTGTTACAGCATGAGCAATCATGAGGCGCAGATGGCCAGGTTCCTGTTGCGTACTAAACCAATAGAATGTTGATTGCGCCTCTTCACGAAAGCGTTTAAAGACGGATTCATCAGGCAATATGTCGTGTTGCGGGAGTGTCCCCAGCAAATCAAACTGCACATTCACACGGCCATCAGGTAACAAAAAATAGAGAGAGCGATAACTTGGATTGCTGCGCAGATAGGTAGCAAAGCTTCTGAGCAGGGTACGGTAGGCGGTTTCTTCGGGCAGTCGATAACGTTCGTTGTTAATGTAGCGATTCAGACTGTTCGAAAACGAGATCACTTTGATATTGAATAATGCTTGTCGTTTTTGGGCTTCCAGATCCTCATGAACTTCGTCGGCCAGTGTTTGCAATTGCTTTCGATAGGTCTGTTCCTGGATATCGAAAATGCGTTGCAATAAAAACGATTGGCTCAGCAGCATGGGCACAACGAGCATTGCGATTAAAATGGCAATAAATCGAGTGCGCAAAGCCATGCGTTATTGCCTCTCCAGCATGGATTCAAAATGACTGATCGTGCGCACAAATATCGCCGCCTGTTGATGTTGTGCTTGTGTTGAAATAGGTCTGAGCAAATGCGCTCGCTTTAGCGTCTCAGATGATGGGTAAATAATAGGGTTATTACGATAGTCTTCATCCGCCAGTGCTTTTGCAGCGAGATTGGGTGTGGCGTAATTGACATAACGCGAATTGGCCAGGGCAATGTCAGGTTGATTCAGGTAATCGAGAAACTGAAACGCCAGTGCTTGGTGGCGGCTGCCACTGCTGACGACCAGAAAATCCGTCCAGACATGTGCGCCTTCATTAGGGTGAATATATTTTATGTGCGGGTTTAGCGCTTGTAACGTCAGCACATCCCCATTGAACATGGGGGCCATCACAGCGTCACCTGTCACCAGCGGATTTTGTTCGCTCAAATCTGACGTTTGGTAGCCGAACAGGTAGGGCACTTGTTCTAGCAGAACGCGTGATGCGGCCTGCAAGTCCTCTGGGTTTTCGGAATTGTAATCCCTGCCTTGCGCAAGTAGGGCAATACCCACCAAGAGTCGCATGGTAGACGTTTGCACCAGCTTGCCGGCA
Source organism: uncultured Moraxellaceae bacterium (assembly GCA_964473645.1). GTDB lineage: Bacteria > Pseudomonadota > Gammaproteobacteria > Pseudomonadales > Ketobacteraceae > HdN1. Next base: position 8,378 of record CAYYPW010000015.1, on the reverse strand, counting down.
TATTGCGGTGCCAGCGTAAACAGATCCCGCCATGAGGTGGGCGGGGTCTCCATCAGATCCGATCGGTAGGCAATGCCATGGGTACCCCAGAAATAGGGCACGGCATAACGCCTGGCCTCGGGTAGCCACTCGCTGAAAGGGTACTCCACGTGACGGAGGTTGGGCAGTCGTTGTAGATCGAGCTCGGCCATCCAACCCAGTTCTGCCGGATTCGCCATGTACGAATCACTGATACAGATGATATCGAATCCTTTGCCTTGGGTAGCGAGCAAGGTTTCTTCACGTTGGTCGTCGTCATCAAAGGTCATGACGTTTACGCGAACAGAGGTTTTGTTTTCAAACGCTGTAATGATGTCGGGGTCGATATAGTCTTCCCATATGTACAAATTCAGGGTCGTTGTTTCTTTTGGCGCACCCCAACCCTGGGCACTGAGCATTGTCACCAGCGTCGCAGTCAGCAAACAATGGAGTATTCTCACTGGCGACATTTGTCCTTGCAACCTGTATGCTTAATTGAGTAAGGCTCCTACCTTCAGTCTAGCAAACCCAGTGGCTAGGCAAGCCCAGATAAGCGCGCGTATACAAACGAAAAGCAATGCACAAATGAAAACCGTTTGCATTATGTCTTTCATCTTGGGACAATGGATGCCTGTCTTTTGCAATTAAACTTGGTATTCACAGGTGGATTTCATGGCATTCAAACGATTGGCAATGGTGGCTATCGTTCTGGCGGGTTGGGCGGGCATCGCTCAGGCGGCCGAGGTCAACGTATATTCTGCGCGTAAAGAAGAACTGATAAGGCCGCTGCTGGAAAAGTTCGCCAAGAAAACGGGCGTGACGGTTAATTTGGTCACGGCTGAAGATGATGTGTTGCTGGAACGCTTGAAAGCCGAAGGCAATAGCAGCCCCGCTGATATCCTGATCATGGCCGACGCTGGTCGTTTGCGCCGCGCCGAGCAGGCCGGTTTGCTGCAAGCCGCAGTGTCTGACAAGCTCAAAGAAAACGTCCCTGCGCAACTCCGTCACGCTGACGGCCTGTGGTATGGCCTCACCGTGCGTGCGCGTGTGTTTGCCTATGCCCCCGAGCGCGTCAAACCCGACACTATGTCAACCTACGAAAACCTGGCCGACCCCCAATGGAAAGGGCGTATTTGCTCGCGCTCATCCAGTAACGTCTACAATCAGTCGTTGACTGCTGCCATTCTGTCCCACAATGGTGCCGAGAAAACTGATGCCTGGTTGAAGGGAATGGTCGGCAATTTCGCACGCCCACCACAAGGCGGTGATCGTGACCAGATCAAGGATATTGCTGCCGGTAAATGCGATATTGCACTCGTGAATACTTATTACGTGGGCGGCATGATGCAGTCCAAAGATGCTGCCGAACGTGATGCCGTGGCAAAAGTAGCCATTTTCTGGCCGAACCAGAAAGACCGTGGCGCACACATCAACATTTCGGGTGCTGGTGTGACCAAGGCGGCCAAAAACAAGGCGCAAGCGATTAAACTGCTGGAATACATGGTGACCGACGAAAGCCAGCAATGGTATGCCGAAGTTAACAGTGAATTCCCGATTCGCCCCGATATCGCCAAGAGCAAAATTCTGGCCGCTTGGGGTGACTTCAAATCGGATGCCCTGCCGATCTCTGTATTGGGTGACTTGAACACGCAAGCGATGATGGCAATGGATAAAGCCGGGTGGCGATAAAGCTGAGTGGAAAGCAGCCTGAGTGACACGAAGTAGCGTTTTACGTGTAGCGTCATCGGTACGCGCTATTGCCTCGCCGGGCAATGGCGCGTTGCTGTTTTTGCTGTTGGTCATCGCTGCACCCGTGCTGGTGGTGCTGGCGTCTTTGTTGCAACCCTTCGGTCCACTGTGGTCACATCTGGCCGAAACGGTTCTGCAAGATTATGTGCTTAATTCACTTCTGCTGATGGCTGGCGTCAGTGTCGGCGTATTGTTGATGGGCGTCAGTGGCGCCTGGCTGACGACCCTGTGTCAATTTCCCGGGCGGCGCCTCTTTGAATGGGCGTTATTGCTACCCATGGCAATGCCTGCCTACATCATCGCGTACACCTACACTGGCATGCTCGACTATGGCGGCCCGTTGCAGACCCTGATGCGCGACACTTGGGGGTGGCGTTACGGGGATTACTGGTTTCCTGAAATACGCTCATTGCCTGGTGCCGTATTGATGCTGTCGCTGGTTTTGTACCCCTATGTCTATTTGCTTGCCCGAGCAGCATTTCTTGAACAATCCGTTTGCCTGCTAGAGGTGTCACGCAGCCTTGGATGTGGCCCCTGGCGCACGTTTTTCCGTGTTGCCTTGCCCCTGGCGCGCCCTTCGGTAATGGCAGGGCTCACGCTGGCGTTGATGGAAACGCTGGCCGACTATGGCACAGTCAAATACTTTGGCGTGAACACGTTTACCACGGGTATTTTCCGCACCTGGTTCGGTTTGGGTGACGTGGGGGCTGCCACCCAACTCTCGGCGTTATTGTTGTGCTGCGTCACGCTGTTGATTTTGCTTGAACGCTATTTCCGGCGCCGCATGCGCGTCTCGCAAAGCAGTCGCATCGCACAGCGCCCGTTGCCGCGATTTGAACTCACTGGCCATCGCGCAGTCGGCGCCTGGATGATTTGCATGGCGATGTTAAGCGCCGGCTTTCTGTTGCCCGCCGCTCAACTACTGAAATGGGCCATACAGGCAGGCACCGATGCCTTCAACGCCGAGTTTTTGCGGTTGGCCTGGCATAGCTTCTACCTTGCCCTCATGGCTGCAACGTTGATTGTGAGTGTCGCTATGATCTTTGCCTTTGCCTACCGCATGCGCCCCCAGCCCGCGCGTGCGCTGGTGGCGACCTTTGCCGGCATGGGGTATGCCGTCCCGGGAACCGTCATCGCAGTGGGGGTGCTGATCGTATTGGGCAGCCTGGATAGAACCATCGATCAATGGGTTATGCAGCATTGGCAGCTGTCCACGGGATTGCTGTTCAGTGGCAGTTTGTGTGCGGTACTGTTTGCCTATCTGGTCCGGTTTTTGTCAGTCTCACTGCACACATTGCAAGCCGGTTTTCAGCGCCTCAGTCCCGCTCTGGATGAGGCAGCACGCTCGTTAGGGTATTCACCTCGGCGCGTGATGTGGCGCATTCACCTGCCGCTCTTGCGTGGCAGCTTGCTCACCGCGTTATTGCTGGTGTTTGTAGACGTGCTTAAAGAACTCCCGGCAACGCTGGTGTTGCGTCCCTTCAATTTCAATACGCTCGCCGTCAGAGCCTTTGAAATGGCCTCCGATGAGCGACTGATGGATGCCGCCTTGCCTTCGCTGGCCATTGTGTTAATTGGACTAGCGCCTGTCATCGTTTTGAGTCGACAAATGTTGAGGCATGCAACCACCACCGCTGACGCCGCTGTCTCTGCAACCAGGGTTGCCTTGGCAGAACCCTCGCTAGCAGGCATACAAGGTGGCAACTCAATTCCGCCTGCGGGTGTACAGAACAAGGGAGCACTTCCATGACGGTACAGCTTCATCTCGACAATGTATCGGTGCATTATGGCCAGCGTTTGGCAGTCGATGAGGTTTCCTTAACGATTGAAGCCGGTACGATTGGCTGTTTGCTGGGGCCATCGGGCTGTGGCAAAACTACATTGTTGCGTGCGGTTGCCGGGTTTGAAAATCTTTCCAGTGGCACCATCACCCTGCATCGGCGAACACTTAGCACTGCAGGTATGACGCTGGCGCCTGAACAACGAAAAGTCGGCATGGTGTTCCAGGAATTTGCCTTGTTCCCCCATTTGCGCGTGGCTGACAACATTGCTTTTGGCCTGCAAAAAATGCCAACCACCCAACGTCAGGTGCGGGTGCAGGAATTGCTCGACATGATTGGTTTGGTCGAAGCTGGCCAGCGCTTTCCGCATCAATTGTCAGGTGGGCAGCAACAGCGCGTGGCGCTTGCGCGTGCGATCGCGCCGCGTCCCGATGTGTTATTGCTGGATGAGCCGTTTTCAAGTCTCGACATTGAGCTGCGCACCCAGCTGGCGCAGGAAGTGCGCGAGTTGCTGAAACGCGAACGCATAACTGCATTGCTGGTCACTCACGATCAGCAAGAAGCGTTTACCTTTGCCGATTTTGTAGGTGTGCTGGAATCCGGTCGTCTACAGCAGTGGGACACGCCCTACGGGATTTATCATCGCCCACATACACGTTTCGTGGCTGAATTTATCGGACAGGGCAGTCTGATCTCTGCACGTTTACAAGACGGAATATTACAAAGTTCGCTGGGCGAACTCGGTCATTCCGAGGCCACGGCCGACACGCAGCAGGTGTTGATACGTCCCGACGATCTGATCTTCGACCCCGACAGCACGGTGAAATTGCGAGTAGTGCAGCGTGCGTTTCGTGGTGCCGAATATCTTTATACCTTGATCACCACGCACGGCGAACGTGTTTATTGCATGACGCCCAGCCATATCGAAATTGCTACCGGTGCTTATTTGCCTGTCAGGTTGGATGTGCAGCATTTGGTGACGTTTGCCGAGCAATAACGGCTACGCACAATCATTCCTCGTCGTACAATAATTCCGCGTCGCACAAATAAAAAGAGCCCCATCAAATGGGGCTCAGCGAGGTGGGGTCTTACGTCTGTTGTTATAATTTCGTCATGGTTTCAATGACTTCGCGTCCGTCATCAAATTCGTGAATAATCGTAATCATGTTGGTGCCGGGTTCATGTACCAGCGTTGCCGTGTGGGTTTCCGGTACTTCCAGAATAACGGTGCGGTTAAGATCCGACAGTGAGCAACCGTTGGCGCAGCTGAACAGCGCATCATTTTCATAAAGTGACATCAGAATACCGTAGCTGTTACCACGGCAGGTGCCGTCATCACGCATGGTCAGGTTGTGATAGCCTTGCGTGCTGTGGCCGGCAATGTTAAACGTGTGGGTCAGTGTTGCAGTGGTTTCACCGCAATCGGCAGAGCTGAATGTACTCTTCCACTTGCTATCCATCAGGCTCAGTACGCTATCACCACTGTTCGTGTCATAGGCGCTCAGCAGCGTTTCGCGGAAGTGAGTCAACGCATCAACCACATTTGGCAGGGTTGGGCTGTTGGTTGCCACATTGATCAGAGACATCAGCGAAGTCTGTACATCGAACGATGTCATCGCCTTGTCAAAATCTACCTGTACATCCGTTGCACTCTGGTGCACCGAGTCAGTGATTTGAATACCATTTGAAGGTGAAGCGTCTTCATCCAGCGTCTGCAAGAAGCGCAGCATGTTGCCCAGAGCGTCGCCGCTGCTTGCATTCTCAACCAGTGCTACTGGCGTAACGATTTCTTTCGCCAGTGAGCTGCCCAGCAGTATGTCACCGATATAGAAACTGACCGTTTCACCATCACGATAAAAGAAGCTGCCATCTTCTGCAGTGAAGCCGCTCATTGATACCTGGCCGGTCGGTGAGAGCGTTATATAGCGAACATTCGATACTGCCGAATCCAGGAAGCGACCTTCACGAATTTCGCCGCTCACAGTTTCCGACGAAGAGGTGCTAGGGGCGCTATCTACAGCGTTGGTGGCGCTGTTGTCACCGCTGGCACTGCCGCCACCGCCACCACCGCAACCGACTAACAAAGCGCTCAACAGGGCTGAACCGATGATTTGTGGACGAACCAGAGAAGTGAAAACAGACATGATGAAGACCCCTAAATTTCGCTATACATTTACCGCTAAAAAATCAGTGATCGAAGCGCTGTGTGTCAGACCGCAGATACTGAATTCGTTTTGGAGGCAGCGTTGTGCGCCGCGCTCACGGTTTGAAATATAGGGGGTAGTTTTTTGTATTGCATCTGTGAAAATGTGCGTCTGTTCGCGGAATATTTAAATTGATTTTTTGACGGTTTGGGTGCCATTCAAGATCAATGGTTTATCGGGTTTCATGCATAGAATTCGGGGTAAGTGTCAAAAAATAAAATGCGTTTTTTTTGCAGTGAAAAACGCTGAATTTTTTATTCAAGCCAACATTCTGTCGTTTGCTGAATTTGGTTTTGAGTGGGTTGCTGATTATGCGTAAATATTGACGCAAACAGCAGCGCAATCACTCACCATACGCGAGAGGTGGCTTTCAATACTTCGTGTTACCACCTGTGTCAATGTGAAGGGAATACCGGCAGTACCATGGCAACGCCTTTTTCCGGTGGCTGTGGGTGAAATTGAGCCAGCAACGAAAAGTTGGCATGTTTCTCTCATATCGTTTGCCTGGGTTGAGAGGAATCGCGTGCATTTGCGTTGGCGACAGGCAAGGTGGAACACAAGGTTGCGCCCTGAATTGGTGCGCGCGTGATATTTTTGTTCTTGGTTGGTGCAATGTTGCGCCCACTAAGAACGCGAAATGCTTGGCAATATCGTGCATTTCCTGCGTATTGCTGAAGAGGTATACGGCGAGTCTACCTTGTCTATTTTGTCGAAAAAGTGGATGATATGGCGGGGCTGGCCTTGGGCGGTCCCGGGTTTCAGCCGTAATGATGCAAAAATCCGCATCATTGGAACACTGTCCCTCCTGTGGCGTGTTCAAGTTGGCTTGTGCCTTGCATTCCGCCCGATCCTTTGAGAAATCTCACCAATAGTAAGCAATCGCTTGTTTTGCTAGGCAAGATCGGCAAGACTGCGCGACGCTGCACGGTCGGTTTCCAACCCCAATTGTGCGGGGAGCGCCTTTTATGGGCACTTCTGGCGGTTCAATGATCTTTTAGATCTTTATATAAATGACACTTAGTTGTGGAGCGTCCGCATGACTCAGGCGGCTTCGGAAGCCCTGTTTCCCGAAAATTCGACAGCCATCGGCTCGGCCAACCCCCAGGAAATCCGGGCGGCCATCGATACAGGCTTATATGCAAACGCTGAGCATGATGCTTGTGGTGTGGGCTTTGTTGCTCATATTAAAGGCGTCAAGGCACACAGTATCGTTTCTCAGGGCCTCAAGATCCTGGAAAACATCGACCACCGTGGTGCGGTCGGTGCCGATCCGTTGATGGGCGATGGTGCCGGTTTGCTGATTCAGATTCCCGATGAATTCTATCGTGCCGAAATGGCCAAGCAGGGCGTGACATTACCACCGCCCGGCGAATATGGCGTCGGCATGATCTTCCTGCCCAAAGAAAGTGCCTCGCGTCAGGCCTGTGAGCAGGAAATGGAGCGCGCGATCAAGGCCGAGGGTCAGGTGTTGTTGGGCTGGCGCGATGTGCCGGTCGATCGTGACATGCCCATGTCTCCCACGGTTCGCGAAAAAGAGCCGGTCATTCGCCAAGTATTCGTGGGGCGTGGCCCCGATATTCTGGTCCCCGATGCGCTTGAGCGTAAGCTCTATGTTATCCGTAAAAAAGCATCGGCCAAGATCACTGGCCTCAACCTGACACATGGTGCTGAGTACTATGTGCCCAGCATGTCGTGCCGCACGATCATCTATAAAGGTCTTCTGCTGGCCGATCAGGTAGGCAAATACTTCCTCGACCTGCAAGATGAAAGCGTCGTGTCAGCGCTCGCGCTGGTACACCAACGTTTCTCGACCAATACATTCCCCGAGTGGGCGCTTGCACATCCCTATCGCATGGTGGCGCACAACGGTGAGATCAACACAGTCAAAGGCAACTTCAACTGGATGCGCGCCCGTGAAGGCGTGATGAAGTCGCCGGTACTGGGTGATGACCTGAAAAAGCTTTATCCCATCAGCATGGAAGGCCAATCCGACACCGCTACCTTCGACAATGCGCTCGAACTGTTGGTGATGTCCGGTTATCCGCTGGCGCACGCCGCCATGATGATGATCCCCGAAGCCTGGGAGCAGCACACGTTGATGGACGAGCGTCGTCGCGCGTTCTACGAATACCACGCTGCAATGCTCGAGCCTTGGGACGGCCCTGCCGCCATGGTCTTCACCGATGGCCGTCAGATTGGCGCAACGTTGGATCGTAATGGTCTGCGTCCTGCCCGTTTCATCGTCACCGATGACGATATGGTGGTTCTCGCCTCAGAATCGGGCGTACTGCCGATTCCCGAGAGCAAAATCATCAAGAAATGGCGCTTACAGCCGGGCAAAATGTTCCTGATCGACTTCGAACAGGGCCGCATCATCGAAGACGAAGAGCTGAAAACACAATTCGCGTCAGCCAAGCCCTATCGTCAGTGGATCGAAAACGTTCGCATCAAGCTGGATTCCATTGATGGCCAGGGGGATGTCGGCACGTTCCGCGAGAACTTGCTCGATCGTCAGCAAGCCTTTGGCTTCACCCAGGAAGACATCAAGTTCCTGTTGGAACCGATGGCCAAAACGGGTGAGGAAGGCATTGGTTCCATGGGCAATGATTCGCCCCTGGCCGTGCTC
>CAYYPW010000014.1:0-157258 GCA_964473645.1 uncultured Moraxellaceae bacterium | reverse complement strand
GCGTTTCGATCGCGGCGATTTGCGCCGTGGTCAGGTTGGCGATCTGGTTAGCCGTCAGCGACACCACTTGATCCGAGGTCAGGGCAATTACTTGTCCGGTCGTCAGGGCCGCGATATCTGCCGTCTCCATGTTGGTGATCTGGTTGGTGCTCATGGCCGCCAGCTGTGCGGTCTTGATCGACGCGAACTGCTTGGTGGTGAGTGCCACGATCTCATCGGTAGTGAGAGATTTCGCCTGATCCGAAGTCAGACCTTGCAGGGCATCGGTTGAGAGCGCTGCAATATCCGCCGTGTCCATGGTGCTGAGCTGGTTGGTGGTCAGGTTGGCCAGCTGTTTCGAGGTCAGCGCCGCGGCTTGCGTCGTGGTGATGGACGCCAGGTCAGCGGTTGGCATGGCTGCCAGATCGAGCGTCTCAATCGCGGCAATTTGCGCCGTGGTCAGGTTGGATATCTGGTTAGTCGAGAGCGCTACGACTTGATCAGAGGTCAACGCAACCACTTGCGCCGTAGTAAAGGCCGCGATATCAGCCGTATCCATGCTGGTGACTTGGTTGGTGGTTAGGCTTACTACTTGCTTGGTCGTCAACGCCGCGGCTTGCGCCGTGGTGATGGAGGCCAGGTCAGCCGTCGGCATGGCGGCCAGATCGATCGTTTCCATGGCGGCGATCTGTATGGTCCTCATGCTGGAGATCTGGTTGCCCGTGAGCGCCACCACTTGATCCGAGGTCAGGGCCACGACTTGCGCCGTGGTCAAGGCAGCGACATCGATCGTCTGCATGTTGGTGATCTGATCGGTGCTCATCGCTGCAATTTGCGCCGTCTTGATCGAGGCAAACTGGTGAGAGGTGAGCGCTACGATCTGATCGGTGGAGAGCGCTTTCGCTTGATCCGAGGTCAGACCTTGCAGGCCATCGGTGGAGAGAGCTGCGATATCCGCAGTATCCATAGTGCTGATCTGATTGGTGGTCAGACCGGCAATCTGTTTCGATGTCAGTGCGGTGGCCTGCACGGTGGTAATAGACGCCAGGTCAGCGGTAGGCATGGCGGCCAGATCCAGCGTTTCGATCGCGGCAATTTGCGCGGTCTTCATGTTGGAGATCTGGTTGGTGGTGAGGGCCACCACTTGATCCGAGGTCAAGGCCACGACTTGCGCCGTGGTCAGGGCCGCGATATCCGCCGTCTGCATGTTGGTGATCTGATCGGTGCTCATGGCCGCAATTTGCGCCGTCTTGATCGACGCCACTTGCGTTGGGGTGAGCGCCACGATCTGGTCGGTGGTGAGTGCTTTTGCCTGATCAGACGTTAGACCTTGCAGCGCATCGGTATCGAGTGCAGCAATGTCTGCCGTATCCATGCTCTTGATCTGGTTGGTGCTCAATGCAGCGACTTGACGTGAGGTCAGTGCTGCTGCATGTGCCGTCGTGATGGCAGCCAGGTCAGCGGTTGGCATGGCGGCCAGATCCAGCGTTTCGAGGGCAGCGATTTGGGTCGCTTTCATGTTGGCGATCTGGTCGGTGGTCAGGGCGACCACTTGATCAGAGGTCAACGAGGCCACTTGTGCCGTGCTCAGGGCCGCAATGTCTGCCGTATCCATGCTGGTGATCTGGTTCGTGCTCATATTGGGCACTTGCTTGGTCGTCAGCGCCGCCGCTTGGGCGGTGGTGAAGGCGGCAATGTCAGCGGTCTGCATGTTGGCCAGATCGATGGTTTCGATGGCCGCGATCTGGGCCGTCTTCATCGCCTGAATCTGGTCGGTGGTGAAGGCCACCAGCTGATTCGAGGTGAGGCCGACCACTTGTGCGGTGGTCAGGGCGGCGATATCGGCCGTCTGCATGTTGGCGATCTGATCGGTGCTCATGGCCGCAATCTGTGCCGTCTTGATGGCGGCAAATTGCTTGGTGGTGAGCGCCACGATCTGGTCGGTCGTGAGAGCCACGGCCTGGTCGCTGGTCAGACCTTGCAGTGCGTCGGTATCGAGCGCGGCAATGTCGGCCGTATCCATGCTCTTGATCTGGTTGGTGGTCATGTTGGCCAACTGACGTGAGGTCAACGCGGCCGCTTGCGCGGTCGTGAAGGCCGCCAGGTCTGCGGTCTGCATGTTGGCCAGATCCAAGGTTTCAATCGCGGCAATTTGCGCGGTCTTCATGTTGGATATCTGGTCAGTGGTGAGGGCCACCACCTGATTCGAGGTCAGACCCACCACTTGCGCCGTAGTCAGGGCGGCGATGTCGGCCGTCTGCATGTTGGCGATCTGATCGGTACTCATGGCCGCTACTTGCGCGGTCTTGAACGACGCGATTTGACGGGTGGTCAGGGCCACGATCTGGTCGGTGGAGAGGGCCACCACTTGGTCAGAGGTCAGACCTTGCAGCGCATCGGTATCGAGCGCGGCAATGTCGGCCGTTTCCAGGTTCTTGATCTGGTTGGTGGTCATGTTGGCCAGCTGACGTGAGGTCAACGCGGCCGCTTGCGCGGTCGTGAAGGCCGCCAGGTCTGCGGTCTGCATGTTGCTCAAGTCGATCGTTTCGATGGCAGCGATCTGCGCGGTCTTCATCGCCTGAATCTGATCGGTGGTGAAGGCCACCAGCTGATTCGAGGTGAGGCCTACCACTTGCGCGGTCGTCAGGGCGGCGATGTCGGCCGTCTCGACGTTGGCGATCTGGTTGGTGCTCATAGCGGCGAGTTGCGCCGTCTTGATCGAGGCAAACTGCTTGGTGGTAAGCGCCACGATCTGGTCGGTGGTCAGCGCCGCTGCTTGATCAGAGGTCAGACCTTGCAGGCCGGCCGTCGAGAGGGCAGCAAAGTCCTCGGTTTCGATGGCGCGGATCTGGTTGGTGCTTAAGGACGCAATTTGCGCCGAGTCGAAGGCCGCCGCTTGTGCAGTAGTAATGGCGGCCAGATCGGCGGTTTGCATGGCCGAGAGCTGTGAGGTGCTCAGTTCACCGAACAACTTGGTGCCCAGCGCGCTCATCTGATCGGTGGTGAGGGCTACCGTCTGATCACTGGTGAGGCCTGCCAGCGTGGTGGTGCTGAGGGCGGCCAGATCAGCGGTTTCCATGTTGGCGATCTGGTTGGTGGTCATGCTGCCCAACTGACGTGAGGTCAACGCCGCGGCTTGTGCCGTGGTGAAGGCTGCAATGTCGGCGGTTTGCATGTTGCTCAAGTCGATCGTTTCGATGGCAGCGATCTGCGCGGTCTTCATCGCCTGAATCTGGTCGGTGGTGAAGGCCACCAGCTGATTCGAGGTGAGGCCTACCACTTGCGCGGTCGTCAGGGCGGCGATATCAGCCGTTTCGACGTTGGCAATCTGGTTGGTGCTCATGGCGGCGATTTGCGCTGTCTTGATCGAGGCAAACTGCTTGGTAGTGAGCGCCACGATCTGGTCGGTGGTGAGAGCCACCGCTTGATCGGAGGTCAGACCTTGCAGGGCGTCGGTATCGAGTGCAGCGATATCGGCGGTTTCCAGGTTTCTGATCTGGTTGGTGGTCATGTTGGCCAGCTGACGCGAGGTCAACGCTGCCGCTTGCGCGGTAGTGAAGGCCGCCAAGTCTGCGGTCTGCATGTTGGACAGATCGATGGTTTCGATCGCAGCGATCTGCGCGGTCTTCATCGCCTGGATCTGGTCGGTGGTGAAGGCCACCAATTGATCCGAGGTGAGGCCAACCACTTGTGCGGTGGTCAGGGCGGCAATATCGGTCGTTTCGACGTTGGCGATCTGGTTGGTGCTCATGGCTGCCAGGGCTGCCGTCTTGATCGAGGCAAACTGACGGGTGGTGAGCGCCACGATCTGGTCGGTCGTGAGGGCGACGGCTTGATCCGAGGTCAAACCTTGCAATGCGTCGCTGGTGAGGGCGGCGACATCTTCGGTCTCGATCGCTCTGATCTGGTTGGTGCTCATGGCGGCCAGCTGTTTCGAGTCGAGTGCGGCCACTTGTGCGGTGTTCAGCGCTGCGATGTCAGCGGTCTGCATGACCGAGATCTGGGTCGTGGTGAGGCCGTCGAACAGTTTGCTGCCCAAGGCGCCCATCTGATCGGTGGTGAGAGCCACCATCTGATCACTGGTCAGGCCTTTGAGAGCAACCGTGTTGATCGCAGCCACATCGGCCGTTTCCATGTTGGCGATCTGGTTGGTGGTCAGGGCGGCGATTTGACGTGAAGTCAATGCTGCGGCTTGCGCCGTAGTGAGGGCCGCGATATCAGCCGTTTGCATGGCGGCCAGATCGGTGGTTTCGATGGCGGCGATTTGTGCTGTCTTGAGTGCCTGAATCTGGTCGGTGGTGAAGGCCACCAGTTGATTCGAGGTGAGACCTACCACTTGCGCGGTGGTCAAGGCAGCAATGTCGGCCGTTTCGATGTTGGCGATCTGGTTGGTGCTCATGGCCTCAACTTGCGCCGTCTTGATGGCTGCAAATTGACGGGTGGTGAGCGCCACGATCTGGTCGGTGGTCAACGCAACCGCCTGATCGGAGGTGAGACCCTGCAGGGCTGCGGTAGACAGCGCGGCAATGTCGTCGGTCTCCAGGCTCTTGATCTGGTTGGTGGTCAGGTTGGCCACTTGTACCGAGGTCAACGCGGCGGCTTGTGCCGTCGTGAAGGCCGCCAGGTCAGCCGTTTGCATATTGCTCAGATCGGTGGTTTCGATGGCCGCGATCTGCGCGGTCTTCATCGCCTGAATCTGATCGGTGGTGAAGGCCACCAGCTGATTCGAGGTGAGACCCACCACTTGCGCCGTCGTGAGTGCAGCAATGTCCGCTGTCTCGACGTTGGCGATCTGATTGGTGCTCATGGCCGCGATTTGTGCCGTTTTGATCGACGCAAACTGACGGGTGGTGAGGGCCACGATCTGATCGGTGGTCAGCGCTGCCGCTTGATCCGAGGTGAGACCTTGCAGGCCAGCGGTGCTGAGGGCAGCGAAGTCCTCGGTCTCGACGGCGCGGATCTGGTTGGTGCTGAGGGCGGCCACTTGTGCAGAGTCGAGCGCAGCGGCTTGTGCCGAGGTCAATGCCACGATATCCGAAGTTTGCATAGCGGCAATCTGTGCTGTGCTCAGTTCACCGAACAGCTTGGTGCCCATGGCACTCATTTGATCGGTGGTGAGGCCAGCGACTTGATCACTGGTGAGGCCCTTCAGTGCGGTGGTCGTCAAAGCAGCCAGATCGGCGGTTTCCATATTGGCGATCTGGTTGGTGCTCATGGCTGCCAGTTGACGTGAGGTCAACGCCGCTGCTTGTGCCGTGGTCAGGGCGGCGATGTCAGCCGTCTGCATGGCAGCAATGTCGGTGGTTTCGATGGCAGCGACTTGCGCGGTCTTGAGCGCCTGGATCTGGTCGGTGGTGAGTGCCACGACTTGATCCGAGGTGAGGCCCACGACTTGTGCGGTCGTCAGGGCAGCAATGTCAGCCGTTTCGACATTGGCGATCTGGTTGGTGCTCATGGCCGCCAGTTGTGCCGTCTTGATCGAGGCAAATTGCTTGGTGGTGAGCGCCTGTAACTGGTCGGTGGTCAACGCGACCGCCTGATCCGAGGTGAGACCTTGCAGAGCGTCGGTTTCGAGCGCCGCAATGTCATTGGTCTCCAGGCTCTTGATCTGGTTGGTGGTCATGTTGGCGATCTGACGCGAGGTCAACGCGGCCGCTTGTGCGGTCGTGAAGGCCGCCAGATCAGCGGTTTGCATGCTGGCCAGATCGGCTGTTTCGATGGCGGCCACTTGCGCGGTCTTCATGGCCTGGATCTGGTCGGTGGTAAAGGCCACCAGTTGATCCGAGGTCAGACCCACGACTTGTGCGGTGGTCAGCGCAGCGATGTCAGCGGTTTCGATATTGGCGATCTGGTTGGTGCTCATCGCCGCCAGTTGTGCCGTCTTGATCGAGGCAAATTGACGGGTGGTGAGCGCCACGATCTGGTCGGTGGTCAGCGCAGCCGCTTGGTCTGAAGTCAGGCCTTGCAGGGCGGCCGTCGACAACGAGGCGACGTCTTCGGTCTCGATGGCGCGGATCTGGTTGGTGCTCATGGCGGCCAGTTGTGCCGAATCCAGTGCGCCAGCTTGCGCGGTGGTCAGGGCCACGATATCGGCCGTTTGCATGGCGGCAATCTGGGCCGTGCTCAGTTCACCGAACAGCTTGGTGCCCAGGGCGCTCATTTGATCGGTAGTGAGGGACACCACTTGATCGCTGGTGAGGCCTTTGAGGGCCGCCGTGGTCAGCGCCATCAGATCGTCGGTTTCCATATTGGCGATCTGGTTGGTGCTCATGGCGGCGATTTGACGCGAGGTCAACGCGGCGGCTTGTTGTGTCGTGAAGGCGGCAATATCTGCCGTCTGCATCACAGCGATGTCAGCGGTTTCAATCGCGGCGACTTGCGCGGTCTTGAGGGCCTGGATCTGATTGGTGCCGAGGGCCACGATCTGATCCGAGGTCAGTCCAACCACCTGTGCGGTGGTCAGGGCCGCGATGTCAGCGGTATCGATGTTGGCGATCTGGTTGGTGCTCATGGCCGCCAGGGCTGCCGTCTTGATCGAGGCAAATTGACGGGTGGTGAGCGCCTGCAGCTGATCGGTGGTCAAGGCGACCGCCTGATCCGAGGTGAGACCTTGCAGGGCTGCGGTCGACAGCGCGGCAATATCGTCGGTCTCCATGCTCTTGAGCTGGTTGGTGGTGAGATCGGCCAGTTGTTTGGAGGTCAGCGCCGCCGCTTGTGCAGTGGTGAAGGCAGCCAGATCGGCCGTTTGCATCACAGACAGTTGCGTGGTCGACAGGGCAGCCACCTGGGCGGTGTTGAGCGCCGGGATCTGATCGGTGGTGAGCGCGACAATATGGTCGGTGCTCAGACCTTGCAGTGCAGCCGTGCTGAACGCGCTCAGATCAGCGGTTTCGATCGCCTGCAGCTGGTTGGTGCTGAGGGCGGCCACTTGTCTGGAGGTCATTGCAGACACTTGTGCCGAGGTCAACGACTGGATCTGATCGGTGGTGAGACCGGCGATCGAGGTCGTGCTCATGTTGGCGATTTGCGACGAGGTCAATACGGTGACAGAGCCTGCGCCCAAGGCAGCGAACTGAGCCTCAGACATTGCAGCCAGGTGCGCCGTACTCAGCGCGCTAATCTGGGCAGTCGTGAAGGCAGCAATATCGGCCGTTTGCATCGCGCCTACTTGCGCTGTGGTCAAGGCAGCAATTTGCTTGGTTTGCAGCGCCTGCACCTGGTCGGTCGTCAGCGCGACAACCTGGTCACTGTTGAGTCCTTTGATGGCAGCAGTAGAGAGCGCAGCGACGTCAGCCGTTTCGAGGTTGGCGATCTGGCTGGTGCCCATGGCGGCAATCTGCGTCGACAGCAGCGCACCGGCTTGGGCCGTGGTCAGATTGGCAAGATCAGCCGTTTGCATATTGCTGATGTTGGCGGTGGTCATAGCGGCGATTTGCGCCGTCTTCATTGCCTGGATCTGGTCGGTGGTGAGAGCCACGACTTGATCCGAGGTGAGACCGGCCACTTGTGCCGTGGTCAGTGCCGCGATATCGGCTGTTTCAACATTGGCCAGCTGGTTGGTCGTCAGCGCTGCGATTTGTGCAGTTTTGAGAGACGCAACTTGGGCGCTGTTCAGGGCCACAATCTGGTCGGTGGTGAGCGCCTGTACCTGATCGCTGTCGAGACCTTGCAATGCAGCGGTCTTGAGGGCCGCCACATCGTCGGTTTCGAGGTTACGGAGTTGGTTGGTGCCCAGGGCGGCCATTTGTGCCGAGGTGAGGGCGCCTGCCTGTGTCGAGGTCAATGCGGCCAGATCAGCCGTTTGCATCGCGGCTACTTGGGCTGTCGTCAACGAGGCTACTTGTGCGGTCGTGAGTGCCTGGATCTGGTCGGTGGTAAGAGCCACGACTTGATCACTGTTGAGACCGCGCAGGGCCGCCGTCGAGAGGGCTGCAACGTCGGCAGTTTCAAGGTTGGCAAGCTGATTGGTGCTGATACCGGCGAACTGCGTTGAGGTCAGTGCGGCGGCTTGAGCCGTGGTCAACGCGGCCAGATCGGCCGTTTGCATGCCGCCAATGTCGGCGGAATGAATCGCCGCCACTTGGGTGGCTTTCAGCGCAGCGATCTGGTCGGTGGTCATGGCCACCAACTGGTCAGAACTCAGTGAGTTCATGACCGCCGTGCTCAGCGCGGCGATATCGGCAGTGTCCATGTTGGCGATTTGATTCGTCGTCAGGAACGCTGCCTGGGTTACTTTCAGCGCTGCGACTTGCGCCGTGGTCAATGCCACGATCTGGTCAGTGGTGAGCGCGGCGACTTGATCGCTGGTGAGGCCCGCAATGGCGGCCGTCTTGAGCGCAGCGACATCATCGGTTTCGAGGCTTCTCAGCTGGTTAGTGGTGAGTGCAGCCAACTGGGTCGAGCTCAGACCGGAGGCTTGTGCCGAGGTCAGTGCCGCCAAATCTGCCGTTTGCATGGTGGCCAGATTGGTGGTCGAGATCGCCGCGATCTGAGACGACTTGAGGGCCTGCATTTGATCGGTGGTAAGGGCCGTCAGTTGATCCGACGACAACGTGCCCACTTGTGCCGTGGTGAGGGCGGCAATGTCGCCCGTTTCCAGATTGGCAATCTGATTGGTGCTCAGGGCAGCCACCTGGGCGGTGCCCAGCGAGGCCACTTGGGCGGTGTTCAGGGCAACGATCTGATCGGTGCTCAGCGCAACCACCTGGTCGCTGGTGAGGCCTTTCAGGGCAGCAGTTTTAAGCGCGGCCAGATCTTCGGTTTCCAGATTGGCGATTTGGCTGGTGCCAAGCGCTGCAATCTGTTTCGAGGTGAGCGCACCGGCTTGGGCTGAGGTCAGTGCAGCCAGGTCGGCCGTCTGCATGGCGGCGACTTGGGCAGTGTTCAACGCTGCTACCTGGGCGGTGTTCAGGGCTTGAATCTGGTCGGTGCTCAGCGCAGCCACCTGGTCGCTGGTCAGGCCTTGCAGGGCAGAGGTCTTGAGCGCCGCGATGTCACTGGTTTCCAGATTGGCGATTTGGTTGGTGCTCATCGCTGCAATTTGCTGCGAGGTGAGCGCATTGGCCTGGGCCGTGGTCAATGCAGCCAGATCGGCGGTTTGCATGGCGCTGACAGCAGCCGTTTCAATGGCGGCAATTTGTGCGGTCTTCAACGCCTGGATCTGGTCGGTGGTCAGAGCCACCACTTGATCCGAGGTCAAGGCCTTGATCTGTGCCGTGGTCAACGAGGCGATATCGGCCGTTTCCATATTGGCGATCTGGTTGGTGCTCATCGCCGCAACGTGGGTGGTGCTCAGGGCAGCCACTTGCGCGGTCGTCAGGGCCACAATCTGATCGGTGCTCAGTGCCACCACATGGTCAGTGGTGAGACCCTTGAGCGCTGCAGTCTTGAGCGCGGCCAGGTCTTCGGTTTCCATGTTGGCGATCTGGCTGGTTGTGAGTGCCGCCAGTTGTGAAGAGGTCAGTGCGCCTGCTTGTACCGAGGTCAGTGCAGCGATGTCTGCCGTTTGCATGGCAGCGACTTGATTGGAATCCAGCGCCGCAATGTGGCGCGTGCTCAGGGCTTGAATCTGGTCGGTGGTCAGCGCGGCCACCTGGTCGCTGGTCAAACCTTTGATCGCTGCTGTCGAGAGGGCAGCAATGTCAGCGGTTTCCAGGTTCGCCAGTTGATTGGTGCCGAGGGCTTGAATCTGGCTGGATTTCAATGCAGCCGCGTGGGCGGTGGTCAAAGCCTGTAGCTGATCGGTGGTGAGCGCACCCATATCCTCAGAGGACAAGGCCGACACCTGTGCCGTTTGCAGTGCCTGGATCTGATTGGTGGAAAGCGCCGCAATCTGGTTGGTGTTGAAGCCATCCAGCGCACGGGTCGACAAGCCAATGATATCGGCTGTTTCGATCGCCGCGATTTGATTGGTGGACAGCGCAGCGGCCTGTGCCGAAGTGAAGGCACCAAGCTGTCTTGAAGTCAGTGCGGTGATCTGATCCGTGGTAAAGCCCGCAATCACATCGGTGCTGAGGGCGGCCACTTGCGTGGTCGACATCAACGCAATCGCGCTGCTGCCCATGGCGGCCAGTTGTGCCGTCGTCAGTGCGCCCAGTTGGGCACTGTTGAATCCACCGATCTGGGTCGCATCCAGTACAGAAATCTGGCTGGTGCTCATAGCGACGACAGCGGCCGTCGACAACGCGCCGACTTGCGCAGCGGTCAGCACATCGATCTGGTCGGTGGTCAGGTTCGTGACCTGATCACTCGACAATGCGCGCATTACAGCGGTTGACAGCGCTGCCAAGTCGCCAGTTTCCAAAGCGGCCAGCTGATTGGTACCCAGCGCAGCGACTTGTTGTGACTTGAGGGCGGCTGCCTGTGCCGTGGTCAATGCTTGCAGTTGTGAATTATCGAGCGACGCAAATTGATCGCTGGTGAGGCTCGACACCTGTGCGGTGCTCAACGCGCCCATTTGATCGGTGGTGAGACCATCGAGTTGCACTGAGGTGAGGGCAGCAATGGCCGCCGACTTCAGGCCCTTGATGTCAGCCGTTTCAAGTTGGCCAAGCTGGGTCGAGGTCAGCCCAGCAAGCTGTGCTGAATTTAACGCGCTTACTTGCACGCTGTTGAGGGCGACAATCTGGTCGCTGTCGAGCGCACCGATGTTCGCGCTATTGAGCGCTGCTACTTGCGATGATTTCAACGCAGCGATCTGGCTGGTGGTCAACGCACCGGCTTGATCCGAGGTCAGGTTAGCGATAACCGCTGAGCTCAGGGCCGCAACGTCGGCGGACTCCAGCGCACCCAGTTGATTGGTGCTGAGCGCAGCCACTTGAGCAGACGACAAGGCCGCAGCATGTGCCGTGGTCAACGCTGCCAGTTGATCGGTCGACAAACCGGCCATGTCGGCGGTATCGATGCCTCTGATCGCGGTCGCATTCAATACCGCGATATCTGCAGTTTCAATAGCGCCAAGCTGGGCGCTGGTGAGCGCGGCCAGTTGGTTCGACTTGAGGGCCGACACTTGTGCCGTGGTCAGCGCTTGAATTTGGTCAGTAGAGAGCACGCCCATGGCGTCGCTGCTCAGGGCGCCGATCTGGGTGCTGGTAAACACGCCGAGTTGATCGGTGGTCAAAGCCGTCACCTGGGCCGTGGTCAGGCCAGCCATTGCGCGTGAATCCAGCGCGCGAATGTCAGAGGTTTCAATCGCGGCCAACTGGGTCGAGGTGAGGGCGCCCACTTGGGTGGATTTCAGGGCGGCCACTTGTTTGCTGTTCAGGCCGACAATCTGGTCAGTGGTCAGGGCAGCCACTTGCGTCGTTGACAGCACCGCCACTTGTGCGGTGGTCAAGGCGCCGATTTGATCGGTCGTCATCGCCGCAATCTGCGACGTATCCAAGCCGACCAGAGCAGCGGTCGACAGGCGGGTAATATCGGTGGTTTCAATGGCCGCGATTTGGGTGGTGCTCAACGCAGCAAGTTGTGACGACGACAGTTTTGCTATCGCCGTGGTCGACAATGCAGCGACTTGATCGCTGGTCAGTGCCGCCAGATCCGCGCTATCGAGCGCAGCAATGTGTTGTGTCTTGAGCGCGGCGACCTGTTGCGTGGTCAGCGACGCCAATTGGCTGGTGCTCAAGCCAGCAAATGCAGTAGAGGTCAACGACGCAACGGCCGCCGTACCCAGAGCGGTTAATTCGGTGGTGCCAATGGCAGCGACTTGCGCAGAATCCAGTTTATTGATCTGGATAGAGGTCAGCGCAGCGATCTGGTCGCTGGAGAGTGCATCCATCTGGTCGGATGTAAGACCCGTCAATGCCGCCGACGACAGTTTGGCAATGTCTTGCGTTTCGATAGCAGCGATTTGGGTGGTAGACATCGCCGCAATCTGGGCGGATTTCAGGCCGGCCACTTGCGTGGTGCTGAAAGCAGCAATTTGTGCCGTCGACAGTGAGGCAATGTTGGCAGACGAAAGCGCGGCGATTTGTGCTGATACCAATACACCGATCTGGTCGTTGGTCAGTGCAGCCAGTTGATCAGACGTAAGCACCGCAATACCGGCGCTCGACAGTTTGGCGATGTCGGTGGTTTCCATCGCGGCGATCTGGCTGGTGGTCAGTGCAGCCACTTGATCTGTCGTCAGCTTGGCCACTTGGGCGGTGCTGAGCGCAACGATTTGATCCGAGGTCAGCGCGGCAATGCCTTGTGAGCTGAATGCGCCCATTTGTTGGGTCTTCAGCGCAGCTATCTGGGCGGTGGTGAGGGCTGCAATCTGGTTGGTGTCGAGCCCTCCAAGCGCGGTGCTGCTCAATGCACTCACGACCGCAGTGGAGAGTGAGGACAATTCCGTGGTGCTGAGCGTGCTCAGCTGGGTTGAGGTCAGTCGTGCGGCCTGGCTGCTGGTCATAGCGGCCAGCTGGTCATTGGTCAGCGCAGCAAACTGATCGCTCGACAACGCAGAAATCACGGCGCTCGATAACTTGGCAAAATCTGCCACTTCCAATGCGGCGATCTGGTTGGTCGACAAACCTTCAATCTGGGTGGATTTCAACGCGGCAAACTGGTTGGTACCCATGGCGACCAATTGCGCCGTGGTCAACGCACTCAATGCCGAAGAGCTCAGCGCACCGACTTGTCCCGAGTTCAAGGCGGCAATCTGGTCGTTGGTGAGCGCAGCGAGCTGATCAGACGACAACACCGCAATGTTTGCGGTGTTGAGGCTGGTGATGTCGCCGGTTTCAATGGCGGCTATTTGTGAGGTGCTGAGCGCCGCGACCTGGTTGGTGGTCAGCCGGGCAATCTGGCTGCCTTTGAGTGCCACGATCTGGTCAGAGCTTAGGGCGGCAATGTCGGCGGATTCCAAGGCGGTGATCTGCGCGGTTTTCAATGCGCCAATCTGGTCAGCGGTCAACGATGCCACTTGATCGGTCGTTAAACCTTTGATGGCCGATGTCGAAATGGCTGCGACCGCTTCAGTGCTCAATGCCGACAGTTGCGACGTGGTCAAACCGGTGATTTGCGTGGTGGTCAATTTGCCGATTTGGGTGGCCGTGAGCGCTGCGAGTTGATCGTTGGTAAGCGCGGCCATATGGGCCGTGGTCAGGTTGGCAATGGCGGCCGAATTCAGGTTGTCAAAATCGACAGCCTCAATAGCAGCGATTTGGGCGGTCGACATGGCTAGAATTTGTTTGGAGGTCAGAGAGGCCACCTGACCCGACGTGAGTGCAACGACCTGTGCTGTCGTCAACCCAGCGATGATGGTCGTGCTGAGCGAAGCAAACTGCGAGGTCTTCAGGCTTGCCACTTGATCGGCCGACAGCGCTGCGAACTGTTCCGGGGTCATTGCCGACAACGCAGACGTATTGAGGCTGGCCAGATCATTGGCTTCGAGCGCAGCCAACTGGGTGGTCGTCATGGCCGTGATATGTTCGGAACTCAGCTTGGCCGCTTGAGCGGTGGTCAGGGCCACAATTTGGCTGGCGCTCAGGGCGTTGACCTGATCCGACGTGAGGGCGGCAATCTGGCCGGTTTTGAGCACTGCAATCTGGGCGTCAGACAGGGCTGCGATTTGCGAAACCGTTAGCCCCTTGATAGCGGTAGGGCTGAGAGCTGCCAAATCATTGTTTTCGATGGCTGCCAATTGGGTATTGCTCAGCGCAGCCACTTGCTCGGATGTCAAACGCCCCATCTGGGCGGTCGTCAACGCCGCCACCTGGGCGCCGGTCAGGCTGCCGACCTGGCTGGCGCTAAGGGCCGAGACCTGATTGGTTCTGAGTGAGCTGATGTCACCCGCCTCAATTGCGGCAATCTGGGTATTCGAGAGCGCGCTCAGCTGCGCTGTGGTCAATATCGGAATCTGTTTGGTGGTGAGCGCCGCGATTTGCGTTTCGCTGAACGCAGCGAGCGCTTCGGTCGGGAGCGAGGCCATCGCTGCGGTCGAGAGCACCGACACCTGATCGGCGCTTAGGGACGACACCTGTGAGGCCGTCAGCCCCTTGATACCGACAGATGAGATCTTGGCGAAATCATCACTCTCAAAGGCCGCAATCTGCGACCCAGACAAGGCGCCGATCTGTGCCGATTTCAATGCTGCCGCCTGGGCGGTGGTAAAGGCCACGATCTGCGAGGTCTGAAACCCCGCCATCAAGTCTGTAGAGAAGCTTGCCAAAATGGTTGTCTTTATCGCCGCCACCTGTTCGCTGGAGAACAGCCCCACCTGGCCAACTGACATTGTTGCGACATCCGTCGCTGACATCGCTGCAATTTGTGCGGTCGTCAGCGCTTGAACTTCTGCGTCGCTCAGCTGGGTGAAGTCGATAGCCATTTTGTGATACCCCTTACGGTGTGTACTTCAATCGTTTTGTCTGTGTTGGTCGGCCAGTTCAGATCTCAGCAGCAGGCCCATCGCTGCCATCGGAATTCGTGTTTCGCTCCCTTTGTTTTCGACACACAAACCAGAATCTTTAAGACGAATTTCCCACAGTAAGCCGACGGGCTTATGCGGAACTTCATCTCAAGTCCTTTGTGCGCCTAATCACAAAACCACAAGTGGGAGATGTGCGTTTTTTGAGCGTGCTTGAAAATATAGGCAGCAAAAAAAAAGCCATCAAACGTGTCAAATTGTAAAAATTTCATTCAACGTGTATTTGTGCTTAGTAATGAGGAAGTTAGGGGGCGAAAAAAAACTGCGACAAAAAAATGGCAGTGACAATGGCCCGACGCTTGCCGGCGGAAAACCGTCAAAGATCTGTAAAAAGGGGCTAAGGCTTCTCACTCTTTATGCGAACAAGCGCCAGAAAACCGGCTAACTCGCTGAAAAATAGATACGAAACCCCTATCGGCGATCGCCCTCGCGACTGTCCTGTCATGCCAGACCCAGGCTATTTTGTGGATATAGATGTAGAAGCAACACTAACGGTAGTGGTATTGGTGAATTGCCAACGGGTTTTAGGCGGTGGGGCTTCATATAAAAACGCGATAACAATCAGATTGATGCGGAGAGCGGTTGCCGCCTTAGCGGCGAAACCCTGCCGGATGTAGGGACAAAATAGCCAAGCGCTGCGAGCGCGGGGGGGCTGTTGGTAACCGCTTTTGTCTGCCAGGCGCTGTCGATCGGAACGGGTGTCGGGCGAAGCCGGGTGGGTAACGTTGGTCTATATATTAGTTTATGCTAATGTTGTTGGGGCCGTTCCCGCCCCTCCATCTCAGCCAGGTGCCTATCATGAGCAACGACAACACGAGCGATGACAAGCAAATCACTCTCACGCTGCAACAACAGGAGGGCTACCGGTTTAACGTTCACTACGATAACGGTGTTCCCGATCTGGTCACAGATGAGCCTGCGCCCTTGGGCACGGGGCAAGGGCCCAGCCCTGTGCAGCTATTGGCAACGGCGGTAGGTAACTGTCTCACTGACAGCTTGTTATTCGCGTTGCGTAAGTTCAAACAACGGGCTGAACCCTTGCGCACGACGGTCAATGCCCATGTGGGACGTAACGAAGCCGGTAAGCTGCGTGTGCTGGAGATAGATGCACACGTGCATCTTGGGGTGGCAGTAGCAGAAATCGAGCACACGGAACGCATTCTCGGGCAGTTCGAAAACTTTTGTACGGTGACGCAAAGTGTGGCACAGGCATTGCCTGTCAAACTGAGCGTTTTCGACAATACCGGAAAGCTTTTGCATTTTTCTGATTCCAGCCTGCATTGAGAAAGCCTGTATCCAGATAGCCCTAATTGAGACGGCTGGCAGCGGAGACTGATCAATGAACATGACAGCGCAAACACTCCAGCAAATGCAGGATAACGCTGATGCTGCGGAACAATTGTTGAAAAGCCTGGCGAATGCGAATCGGCTCAAGATATTGTGTCAACTGGTAGCGGGTGAGTGTTGTGTGGGGGAGCTTGAGCAGCGGGTTAGTCTGTCGCAATCGGCGTTATCACAACATCTGGCAAAAATGCGGGAGCAGGGAATAGTCACTTGCAGAAAAGCAGGCACCACCGTGTATTACCGTGTCGCCAGCCAGCCTGCAATGGATATCATGATAGTATTACACAGCGTTTATTGCAGCGATTAATCAGAAATCATCAGCAGCACTTTTACCGACGCATCCACGGATTTTCCGTCGATATAACCGATAGCATTCGAATTGGCAGCCACTTCTTTTTTCATCGCCTCATCGCTTTCCAGCTGGCGTGGCGGCTTACCCCGACCAGTAAAAATCATTTGAGCCCAGTAAGCGCGCATTTGTTTCGAATCACGATCAAGCACCGCCCGATCAAAGCGGGTGCGCAGCGAGCTGTTTTCCAAATGCATTAGCGGCAGCGCGGTTTGTGCATTTGGCAGAGTTCTGCTTTTGCCCATGAATATTTGCCGGGTTTCCCCCATCGTGATTTGATTAAATGTTGCTTGCGGGTGCGCGATCACCGCAATCTCGTCTGCAAGGGTAGGCAGGCTTATAACGCTTAGATTGAGTGTGAGTAGGATGCCGCTGAGGATTCGTTTCATTTGGCCCACCCCCTAAAATGTCACATTCAGCGCAGTACGGAACAACATATTGTGTCCGGTCCCGGTGCGCTCTGTGTCAGTGGTGGGTTCATTGTCAAAATGCAGCACTTCAAATTTCAGGGCGGTGCTGGCCGAGGTGTCGATACTAACGCCCAGGGTGATGGTATTCCATTGCGAGGCGAACCCAATGGCAGGCGTCGCGCGAATCTGACGGGCAAAATAGGTGGCAATCTGTTCGGTGGTCCGGCTTTCGG
The DNA here is from genome assembly GCA_964473645.1 of uncultured Moraxellaceae bacterium. Taxonomy (GTDB): domain Bacteria; phylum Pseudomonadota; class Gammaproteobacteria; order Pseudomonadales; family Ketobacteraceae; genus HdN1. Next base: position 140,536 of record CAYYPW010000014.1, on the reverse strand, counting down.
GCAATACACTGTTGTAATCGTCACGTGCGCGTTCATCGAGGTATTGATCGTAACGCGCGTAGGTCATGTGAAAAACGGCCTCGCCACGGCGAAAGCCCGCCGTTACATACCACGATTCCAGATAATTGAATGAATAGGTATTGGTGCGAAACGTGGTCCATTCCGCCATGGCAAACCATTGTCCCCGTTCTGCGCGCACGGCCCACTCGGCGTAGTGGATGCGTTCGTCTTCCATGCGCATCACGTCGTCTATCAGTGGCGCCATGGTGGGGGTGAGCAGGGGTTGCAACGCATCTGCGGTGGCTTGATCAATGCGCCCCTGACTGACCGCAGTGTCAAAGCCGGCTTGAATCAATGCATCGGTTTGCAAATCTTCTGAGATAAAGGTTGCATCCATCTGGAACAAAGCGGCACGATAGGTAAGCCAGCCATCCTGAGAAAAGCTGGCGATGATTCCCATTACATTGTGCATGGAAATATCGGAACCCGTGCCGGGTACAAACTGATCCTGCGAACCGATCATGAACTCCAGGCTCCAGTCATGATCGTTATAAACATCCTGGTAGATATAATCTATGCCTGTCATGGTGGTGTCGTAGTTGTAGACATCCGTCGGCGGCAATACCCAATGGTAGGCATACCCTACATTGAGAAAATCTGAATAGTAATATATCGGCGTACCAATGCGGCCAACGCGAAACGTCGAGTTGTCAGACGCAATGTGGGTCAGGTAAAGCCATTTGAATTCGGCATCGTAGTCGCCTGTGGCCGCATCGGCAAAGGCTTGCACGGTCACGGAATTTTTGTCGTCCAATGGCACGGTGGCCTGCAACCCGGCGGATGATTGCTTGTCGAAGGTAAAATCCGTTTCATACTGTTCGTAAGCGGGTGCGCCGCTATCGCCAGGGCCTTGGGTGGGGGCTTCCTTCAGCACGCCACCGACGATGTTCAGAAACCCGTTCCAGCGCACGTCTTCGGCCAGTGCAGGCGATGCAGCCATCAATAGGCACAGCAGGCTGGCTAAACGAAAGGGCGTCATGAGCAGGTGAGTCCGGGTTCCAATGGGTTCGATAAGTCTCAAGTGTAGAAAAGATTTTGGCTCTTGTCCGGCAATGAGTCTGGGTATTTATACAGCCCGGACGCAGGCACGGGTGGAGGTGGATGATGCTGCGCAAATCAATAATGCCGCGCCCTCAATGGCAGCGGCGCTGCGAAGAGGTTGGGTTTCAGTTTCACAGTAGCGGAGGTCTGTACTGGGATGAGTCGGTTGCGTATCGTTTTACGCTCGCCGAAGTCGAACAACTTGAAGCCGTGGTCGCCGATTTACACGCACTCTGTTTAGACACGGTAAACTGGATCGTTGCAAACGATTATTTTGAACCGTTTCATCTGCCTGACATTGCGATCGATGAAATTCGCGCGTCATGGCAGCGGCAGGATCGCAGTATTCACGGGCGTTTTGATTTTTCGTGGAATGGCGTTGATGTCCCCAAGCTACTGGAATATAACGCCGATACGCCAAGCGGGCTGCTGGAAGCAAGCATGTTGCAAGGGATCTGGCTGCAGGATGTGTTGCCCCATGCGTATCAATTTAATTCATTGCACGAAAAGCTGGTGGATGCCTGGCGCGCTGGATTTACGCCGGATCAGGCATTTAACTGCCTGCATTTTTGCGCAATCGATGGCCATGAACAAGATATCGCCAATGCGCTGTATATGATGGATGTTGCACAGCAGGCGGGATTGCCAGTCAGGTTTCTTCCGCTGGAAGCCATTGTCTATGACAGCGAAAAGAGTCGCTTTATCGATAACGCCAGCCATGAGATAGCCTATTGTTACAAGCTTTATCCCTGGGAGTGGGTGTGGCTGAGTGATTTGGCGCAACATATTTCCGACAGTAAAATTCGTTTTGTCGAGCCTGCCTGGAAACAACTGCTCTCTAGCAAAGCCATATTGCCTATTCTTTGGCAGCGTTACCCCGATCACCCCAATCTGCTGCCTGCCAGTTTTTGCCCGAACCTGTGCGGCCCGTGCATGCGCAAACCGCTTTCACGCCACGGTAGTAGTGATATTTGCATTTATCAGGCATACGCGCCATTGCCACGCTTTGATGACAGTTATGCTGTTTTGAGTGGCTGGGTCGTTAACGACAAACCTGCAGGGCTAGGTATTCGCGAAGATGCCACGCTGATCACCCGCAGCAGTAGCCGCTTTGTGCCGCATTATGTTGATTGAATTGTTCAGCTGATGAATATAGAGGGCAATGAATACAGGTGCTGTATTTGCGTCGTGTAACGATAAAACGCACGAGGACGCAGAAAAAAATACATTGAAACCGTCCAACGGCCTCTGCGGGGGCATAAAAAAAGCCCGACTTTCGTCGGGCTCTTTGGTTAGTTAATGTTGGTCAACCCCGTTGGCGTGGTTACCGTTCCAGAACCACTTCCATCCGGTGCGGTGACATCAAAACTGATAGACCCGCTGGGTGCTGTACTGGGGGAGCTGCGTGTCAGCACAAAGGTGTATTGTTGAACGGCGGTCGAATTAGGAACGGTGAACGATTCCTTATTGACTTTAACACCGGTGGTGGAGTTTGTATTGATCGAAATGACGGTGCCCTGGGGCAGGGTGTTACCATTGATATCAGCTGCCGTAACGGTAATGGTGCCTGGCACTGAAATCGTCGCTGGTTGCCCCGTCAATCGTCTGTTTTCGTCCAGGAGTGGTGACTTGGATGACATGATGATGAGTCCATCTTCGCGAATGGTGACACCATTCTTTGAACATTTACCAAATTCCTGTGCGGCATCCGTACAGAGCACGCCGTTATAAATGCCGTCTCTGCTCGTAAAGGTCACGTTGTTATTGAAATCCACGAAATCTTCATCGATGTCACGTACACCATTTAGATTTCCATCAATATACGCTTCATTCAGGTCATCGCACGCAAGGGCCGAATTGGTGGCAGAAGAGGGCGGTGCATTCCTTTCGCAACGGGGTGAATCGGTCGCAAAGATATCAGCATCATGTACGCCATTGCCGTTAGCATCCACATATACTTCGGCCAGATCATACCGTGTACTGCCATTGGTATCAGTAAACGCCTCACCGTCGTCATAGCTGCCGTTGGCATTGGCATCAATAAACGGTTCGGCAATATCATATTGACCATTTTCATTGGCATCGGTGTACGCTTCAAAATCGTACATCGCATTACCGTTGGTATCGATGAAGGTTTCGTTACCATTGGTGTAGGCCATGATCACTACGCGCCCGTCGTCCGGTCTTGGGCTTTTACTGCGCCATTTCACACTGCAACCCCCGTCGACGATGGTACAGCTTTCCTGAATTCCACCACCGCTGGTTCTAAAGGAGACGACGGTGCCATCGGCGGGATGATTGTTGAAAGCATCCGATAGCAATACGGAAACATCCACGGTAACGCCATCTGTATCCAGCGCGGAGGGATTAAATTTTGATACTGCCAGCGAAATACCTTTTTGATCCGGAATACCTGTCGATACTCTCAACCCTGAAGACTGTGTTGAGACACCTGAGAAGGGTTCACGAGCAGTGATTGTCACCGGTGTTGCTACATTTCCGGACTGTACGGTGGTAGACACATAACCGTCGGCATCGGTGCGTGCTCCGGGGACGGTATCTGTCGCCGCGCATTTTGTATTTGCCAATGCCAATCCACCTGCGGAGGTATTCAGCGAAAAATTCAAACATGCATTTTTTACAGGAGCGCCGGTGCCGTTCAGCACCCGAAAGCGCACCACCGAGGTCTCTCCGCCACCCGTGCCCTTCAAATGTATCAAGGACGGATTTGCATCCACAAAACTAATGGACTGCACGTTTTCAGGCGCCACGTTGATCGTGGACATCGCGTTCATAACCGTTCCTTTATAGGTAACGGATGCGGTGACGGTGTCTGAGCCTGTGCAACCAGAATCAATGTAGTTGGTGGTGGCACGCCCGGTGGAGGTACTCACCTTGGCGTTGCTGAATTTCGCGTTGCCGCCCTCGACACAGGCAGAAGCGAAGGTGACGTCGATGGCTTCTTTTGCCAGCTCCCGATTCTCGTCCACAAAGTTGACGGCCAGTGTTGTCATCCCGCCGTTTGACAGGGTGCCACTCCCGATGCCTATTTCTAATGCGCCTTCAACAAAATCGGCACCCGTACCGCTGCCAAGCGATCTTGATGCGTTTGTAGGTGTGGGTGAATTCTCGCCCGTTAACGTTGCGGGTGGACGCAGGGGGCCGCCATCGCCTCCACCCCCTCCACCGCACGCTGCCAGCGCGGAGGATATAAAAACAGATAGGATTAATTTCCCCGTGAATTTCCTGTTGGTCATGAGCATTACATCTCCATTTGCGCATCAGCAGTTTTTCAACGGCATGATAGCGACGTCATTGTTATTGTCGGCGTGTCTGTAAACGAATCAGAGCCCAGGTAGGATACGACGGCCGAATAGAAGCCAATCACCACGAACACGGGGCAAGCCCGCACGTAGGTGCAGCAACAATTCGACTTGAGTGGCAATCGTGATAGAAAGGGACGCGAGAACTGTCGTCAATCTCTCTTGGTATTTCATAAGCCTGGACTTTTCCTTGTCGTTTTAGTTATTTCCAGCAACCATCCTGTCCTGAGGACGATGCCATTAGATCAAAAAATGGCACACGGTCGCAATAGGAACACGCCGCAAGCGGCGACTGGTTCAAGGATTTGCCACAAGCTGCACCCCCTGGCCGTAACGAACCCCTAAGCATCCGCTCTGACATTTGCCGCATGCAAGACCGCCATGCGTGCTGCGCGCTAGCGTGCGCCTCACGGGGTCCTCTAGTGTAAGTCACTTCAAGACCATGTCTTGAATGTCGATCAAGAAAGGGGGTAGACTTGGCGTATATTGAATAGTATTCAGCAAAAATCAATCTTGGATAAGGCTTAAAGGAGGAGCAATGCTCACTGTACCGACCGATGTAACTCAATACTCAACGCGCGAATTGCTGCATGTATTTTCCACGCTGGAAGCCCCCACGCTGTCAGAAATGCACGGCGAATTTAAAGCGCGTTTACTACAACAACCCAATATATGGAGCCATGCGATCGGTCAGGCCAGCGTCGGCAATCCTTTGATGCCTTGGCTCTGTAAAGCGTTTCGTCCTGTGGATGCAGAGACAGGGCGTGGTTACAACACGTTTCGTTTTGCTGGGCGCGTCATACAACGTTTTCCGATGCAAACATTGATAGCACCGTCGCGATTTGACGGAAAACCTGCCTACCAATTGATTTATCGCGCATTTCATTCATTGTGCGGGGATATTCATATGGTCGATGAAGTTCGAAAACTCGGTTCGAATTATTACCTCGGTATCGGTACGTGGGGATTTACTGAGGCGCAGCGTCTCGTCCCGCTACCGTTTTTGCTGGAAGGACCGGTGGGTGTCTATCGCAAGGACATTGGTAAACCTCGGAAAAATTTCAAAGCCTGACATCTAGAAAATTTTCACCATTTAGGAGATTTTCCTATAACTTTTTCCGCCCGTGCTGCATTTGTCACACGAGACGTGCCACATGCTCAGACCTTCTTGAGTGTAGCAAGGTAGGCTGCAACGTCTTTATGGCCGAGTTCGGTCGCCGCTTCAGTCAATGTGCGGCCGAAGGGTTTAACCTCAGTACGAGCGCCGGCTTCGATAAGAAGTTTTACCATACTAAGCTGGCCGCTTAATACTGCGGTGGTCAGCGCGGTTTCTTGTTCGCTTCCCATATTCTTGGGGGCCGCATTTACATCAGCACCTCGAATAATCATTTCTTTTACCACAGGCAGCATGCCCTTCATAACGGCGAGATGCAGAGGCGCAATGCCCATGAGTTCGTTGGTATGTTGAATATCCGCGCCTTTGCGCACCAGGTAGAGTACGGCTTTGGGTTGATTGTCTTGTATGGCAGTGGTGAGGGGCGTCTGCTGATATTGGCTGACTAATTCCAAGGATGCACCATGACGCAGCAGAATATCCAGCGTTTTCACATGACCTTCGCGGGCGGCCTGATGCATGGCGGTTTCGCCGTGCTCATCCTGCACATTCACGCTGATGCCCTGTTTCCCCAAGGTTTTTACCAGCAATATAACGGTAGGGGTGTGGCGGAAGAGGCCGGTGCGCACCATCATTTCTTCCAGTTCACGTTTAGGGGGTTTAGAGGCATTGAACAATGGGTTGGCTGCGTTGATATCATCCTGCTTCATCAAACGAGCCCATTTGATGAATTCGATATCGCGGAACAGGCGGCTCAGATTGCCATAGTAACCGAGACGGGCGGCAATTCTGCCTTCCGATTCGGCTTTTTCGACGTCGCCGGCCAGATGCAATAGATCATTAGCGTAGTTGCCGTGGCGCCAGTGAAAGCCAGGCTGAAGTTCAACGGCCTGTTGATAGTAATCCAGCGATTTTTGCAGATTTCCTTCCTCCAGCGCAAAATGTGCGAGGTGGGTGTAGGCTCTGGCTCGTAAGGGTTTGCTTTCAAGCGTGGGTAATAGATCCAGTAACAGGGCGTTGCGTTTAGTTTTGTTGCCTTCCAGATCGGCAAGTGTGACTTGATGAAATGTAAACCAGGGAGACGTCGTTTTTAACGAAGCGGCCTTGTCGAATGCTGTTCTGGCCTCGCTGAGCATTTTCCAGTTAAGGTATACGGCAGCTTTCAGTACGTGAGCATAGCCGTTATTGGGGTCGATTTCGGAGGCATGTTCTGCGGCGGTAAGCGCTTTGTTTTCGTCTTGTTTTTCACCGATAACGGCATGGTTGGTGTAGTAGCGGGCCAGTGCGCAGTAGCCGGCGCTGTCCTCCGGTTGCAACGTCAGATACTGGTCAATTTTATTTTTCGCTTGATCGAGGACGTCGCCGTTGCCTTTCCAATCATCCTGGAGCTCATGAATGAGCTTGAGATAAGCGGACGGATTTTCACTGATGGATTTTTTGTCCGTGAGTTCCTGTTCAGAAAGCTTGTTGTACAGGGTAACGATGGTTTCGTTGCGATGCTGACGGCTTTGCTTTTCGTAATACTCTTCAATGCCATCCATTTCGGCAAAGCGCTGCTTTTCGGCCATGATGGCCTTCATCACCTTGATGTATTCGTCCCTGATATCCTTATCCAACTGTTGCTCCTCTTCGTGGGTAAGGCGGCCGAGCGAACGCTGCTGCTTGCGCCTCTCGGCCTGTGCTTTGCGTAGGCGATCGATGTCTGTTTCTGCTTTTTGCAGCGATTCCAAATCTTTGACCTGTTGCAGCAGTGCCAATTGCTGTTTCGCTACGGTCATGTCGTCGTGCATGCGCAAATTGGCGAGTTCCACCCGTGCTTTGCTTACTGCAAAATCAACAATGGCTTTTTCGGGTGGTTCGTCGCAGGCGGACAGAAGGAGCAGGGAGGAAAATACTATTGTTGTTATTGTACGCTTTTTCATCTGGAGGCATCCTTTCCTAAAAGGATGACCCTAACATGCGTGGATTTATCTGATCAAGTTATTTGCTGTTCGGTTTAGGTTGAAAACTTGCTTGTCGAGATCACTCAAAGAATAATTATCACGGAATGATTACCCCATGCACAGCCGTAAGCTCGCCGCTGCCTCCCTCGTTGTAATCTCTGTTGCTATCTTGGTGGTTGTCTCACCAAATCCCTGTGGTCACTCTCGTTGGCGGATGCGGGGCGTCTCCCTGAATTATATTATGGGCCTATGATATTAATGGCAATCTACTCGGACGCTATTTGCAGTCATTTTGTGGCCCCTACTGGCCCCGTTATAATATCAATTTAATTGAGGTCAATCGCAGTCAGGCTGACATTGCCTATGTGCTGATGGGAGGCGTCTTCATTCGCAAAAAAGAAAATGCCCGATCCAGCGCGCCAAATGAGCCGCGTCGTGACATCCTAATTTTGCGGACTTCTTGCTTTTCTACGGACTACGATTTTGCAAATTACCCGCTGAACGTCTCGGCCGATTACGCCAACAACAACGCGCAGCCCATCTACTCGATAACCTAAATATGGCCGCTCTGGAAAACGCCAGTGTTAAGGGGAATATCGTGCCGTTTGCCGAGTTGCTGGCAGGGCTGGAGGGCAAAACACATAGATAGCGAAATCGCTGGATGTGCAGACTTCGATTCCATCGCTACATCCGGCCAATTCGGGAGTATCCGGTTCTGCAAGTAGGAATCCAATGAGTCGTTGTTTCGATTGCAGGTGCGGGTGAATTCTCGCCCGTTGCGATCTAGCGTGTACCGCGCAGAATGACGTGACTGACTAAATCCGGATTATCCCACATTGGCACATGTCCACAGCCTGGTAGGCGGCGCCAGTAAGTATGGGCAGGAACGCGTGTACGCTCACGCGTGCCCACGGGAAAAACCATATCGAAATCACCGAAAGCGATAGTACAAGGCACTGTGATTTTGTCTGCATGAATAAACGGCGGGCGAAAGGCATTGAAAATAGGTTCGAACTTATCCGAATGGGCAAAAATGCGGGTCGCACGAATCGCTTCGTGAGAAGGCATTTTCCACCCTTGAATGGAAACGGCACCCGCCATCAACAGCGAGCGTGCGATCGGATTTTTCAAGGCGGTTTCTGTCAATGTGGGCACCACGGCATAGCCTTTACGCATCGCGCCGAACAGATGCTGAATGTGCGGCGGGCCTTTGTGCAACCACAGCCCGGCCGGGGAAATCCCGACTACTGTTCGCGCCATTCCCTTAGCGGCGGCATCGAGCGCGATACGCCCCCCTAGTGAGTTACCAACGATATCGACGGGCTCGGAAATGCCCATCTCCTGTAAACAAATGCGCAGGCTTTCGGCCATATTTTCAGAATTGGGCACAATAGAATCGGGAAGGGCTGGAGTTTTACCAAAGCCGGGGATATCGAACGCAATCACGCGGCGTTGTAAAAAGGTTCGGTCAATAATGGGCGCCCAAGCATTGCAATTCATGCCGATACCGTGCAGCAGAATCAGCGGACGACCATAGCCTTTCTCTACATAATGCCAAATCATGTTTCCCCCTCGATTTCATTCTGGAGAATGAATGCGTGTGATTCGCCGAAGCAGTGGTTTCTGCATTATAAGAACCAGGGGAAACATGGTGTAGACCTTGGGGCGGGGCCTTTGTGTCATTTGGGTCAATGCGGGGCCACCATCGGATCGACATAGAAAAGTGCGAACGCTGCGCCGGGCATGTCAAGGTGGTCCTGACTTACCCCGCCACAAATCAATTCGATATTGGTTGCGCAGCTAATACTATGGGTAATTTCCAGTTTGTTTCAAAAAATGAATGCCAAAAAACGCGCAGTAAATCGTTATCATTGCTGATTTCTGCAATACCGTGAAAGTCCCTACTGAAAGAACCCGCCCGCACAATCTGACTCACCAGCGGCCCGCCGTCCAAATTGAGCGCAACAGCAATATTAAGGGGACTACTTTTCAAAAACTCGCCCAAGCGATAGATAGTAAAAAAGCCTGTCTCGGTTGTTCCTAATACGACATATCCACTATTGTCCAAGGCAATAAAATTTCGAGATGCCAACCAGCTTTTGGTATCGACAGCGCGATTTTCTCCCATAGGATCAACAAGAAGCGGGTAGGAGACCATGGCTTCTGGATATGGATCCAACGCTTTGAAAACATCTTTATCACGCAAATCCTTTATCCCGACAGTGTTTCCATCCGTCACAAATGCACCATGTGATGAGCGGTACTCTTTTGGTCCTGCCATGACGTTTGACGCTTTAATTGGCGTAAGTGGTTGAAAATCAGAATCGAAATAGCTGCCGTTCACAACGACAGCCGCGTCAAGTTCACGTTGCCAATCCTCTGCTGTGCGAGTCCCCGTTGGGTCATAGTGCACACTAAAACGATATGCCTTTGTATCTAGCCTTGTCAGCATCATGCGATCGACGACAACATCATCTACCCAAATCGTTAATTCAGCGGTCTCTAGACCAGGCACTTGTGAAGACCATCTCAACTCAGATGCCTGTGGCATTGGTACATCGGCCTGGGCAGCGATTTGTAGCCAAAGTGGGCGAGATAAGAAAAGAAACCCCCAGAAGCATAATATTGCCGCCACCATTCCCATTGATCCAAGCCGTAACCAGCGCTTCCGTAAAAACCATCCGACAAGGAAAGCCGCGCAGCAAATTGCAAGCAGAAGCCCAAAAACGTACAGCGTCAAATTGACTGCACGATCTTCTGGGAGAAAATACCAAAGCCATGATTGGAGTTTCCATGCCATGTCTAACAACACCTATATAAACGGAGATAATTTCGTAACTAAAAAAGTATTAAGAAATTCAAGTCATCAAGTGCGTTCGTTCAGCACTACTCGAAAACCTGTGTCGATCGAAAAAGAAAGCTCGGCGCTGATATGACAAACAGCGCACTCACAACGTCAATGGGGGGGCGACTTGGACAGCATAGAGTCACCAAGTGAGTATTTTGAGAAGTCTGTGTGAACCTGTGTGAAGTACAAGGTCAGGTTTCCAGAAACTTGTGCGGACGACCTCTTCAGCCAGTTGCAGCGGAAAAAACCGGGCAATCAAGACTGCAGTTTCCCCAGATAGGATTTCCGTAAATAAAGACTTTGTGGGTAATAGCCCGGATATCGGTGGTCTATAGTGAATCGATGTGTGTAGGGGGTGCAGATGCGCATTTATAGGGATTCTTCAAATGTATGACAGACGGTCGACGCCGTGGATTCCTCAGCTTAGCCAAAGGGATATGGGTCATGACCGTTGCAACCGCAGCCAAACCAAAATTTAACTTGACTGCGCAATCGCGTGACCGGCTGGCGCTGGTTCTTGTGCTTGTTGCGGGCTGCGCCTTAACGGCGCTGGCAACCAGCAGCATGCGTCAAACTGAGGTACTGCGCTTGAATGAACGAAAAAACTCAGCCGCCCAGGCCATCGTCAGCGCCTTCAATCTGGAACTCACTCGCACCACCGAAGCCATCCGCAATGCAGCCCTGACGCTAGAGGCCAGCCCGCAGCTAACGCGCAATCAGTTCAACCATTACATGCAAAAGCTGATCAAAAACGAACTGAGCGTTAACCTGATGGAGTGGCAGCCCATCGTGCCGGCTGCCCAGCTCTCACAGTTTGAGGCTGCAGCCAAGTCTGTCGGCCTGAGCGGCTATCGAGTGGTGCAACCCGACGCCAGCCAGATGGGCTGGGAGCCGGTGCATGGCCGCGACGAATATGTGCCGGTATTGTTCGCCTGGCCGGAGCAATACCGCACCATCGGCCTGGACATGAGTTTCAGCCCGGAACGCATGGCCTCCAAGCTGCAATCACGGGAGCTTAAGCGTCCCGTTGCGTCTGGCACCTTTCAATTTATGAAGGAAGGCATGGTGGATTCGGGCTCCACGGCCATCGCTATCTCAACCACCGTGTTTGCTGACGAGGGCACCGCCCGAGGCTACGTCGCTGCAGTGGTAGACTTGCCCACCCTGTTCCAGGGCCCTTCGCAGATGGCCGAAAGCACCCAACATGATTTGCTGGTATTTACCGAAAACGCCCCCGGGGCCAAACCCATTTATACCTTTCAAGGCAAGGATTCCGACCTGCAACAGGTTGCGGGTTTGCTCCACAAAGCCGCGATCAACGATCAGACCGCCGTGCTGGAATTCGGCCAACGCTCGTGGAAGGTGGTGTTGCACCCCCGCCCGTCTTTTTATGCCAGCGCATCCGATCGGGGTTCAAGGCTGACCTTGGTGACGGGGCTGAGCATAACCGCGCTGCTTCTGATGGGCATTTTCCAGTTGCAACGCCAAAACCGAAGAACCAGGCGTGCAGAAATCAAGGCAAGCACCGCGCTGAAATTGGTCGAACAACAGAAGCGACTGCTGCAAGAAGCGCAACGAATAGCACATGTCGGCAGTTGGCAAATCGATATGAAAAATCAACAGGTGGTCTGGTCGGATGAGATGTATCTCATGTTCGGCCTGCCCCTGGGCTCGCCAGTACCCGATTACTCCGAGCAGCAAAAACTGTTTACCCCGGAAAGCTGGGACCGCCTGGTAGCAGCAAACTCTCACGCGCTGGAAACCGGATCTGCCTATGAGCTGGAGCTGGAAGCCATCAGGGCTGATGGCAGTCTTGGCTGGATGCTGGCGCGGGGAGAGCCGATAGGTGAAACACGCAACTCAACGTTTTCACTGCAGGGCGTAGCAATGGATATCACCAAACGCAAACGCGCTGAAAATGAGGTGAATCTGTTGGCGTTCTACGATTCGCTGACGCATTTGCCCAATCGCCGCCTGGTGCTCGATCGTCTGGGCCAGGCACTGGCATCCAGCGCGCGACACAAATGCCATGGCGCCTTGTTCTTTATTGATCTCGACAATTTCAAGAATGTGAACGATGCGCTTGGCCACGATGCGGGCGACCTTCTACTGCTGCAGGTGGCACAGCGTTTGACCCGTTGCGTCCGCGAGGGAGACACTGTCGGTCGTCTGGGCGGAGACGAATTCGTCGTGATGCTGGAAGGCCTGAGCGAAGTCATGACTGCCGCGGCAGCCGCAGCAGAGTTCGTTGGCGAGAAAATACTTGCTGCGCTGAATAAGCCCTACCAACTCAAGAGCTACCTTTATCACAATACGCCCAGCATTGGTGTCACATTGTTCGCAGGCCAGGCAGGCAGTATCGAGGACCTGCTGAAACAAGCCGATCTGGCCATGTATCGCGCCAAGACTACCGGCCGCAATTTGTTGTGCTTCTTTGATCAGAACATGCAATCGATCGTTGCAACCCGTTCAGCAATGGAGCGTGACTTGCACGACGCCGTACTGCGCGAACATTTCATCCTGCACTATCAGGCTCAGGTGGATGAGGCCGGCGTTGTCATTGGCGCTGAAGCGCTGCTACGTTGGCCACATTCTGAACGCGGCATGGTTCCACCCGCCGAGTTCATTCCGCTGGCGGAAGGTAATGGGCTGATTTTGCCATTAGGACATTGGATACTTAAAACAGCCTGCCATCAGCTCGTCACCTGGGCAGGGCAGCCAGACACGGCGCATCTTACGATTGCCGTTAATGTCAGCGCTAAACAGTTCATGCTGCCAGGTTTTGTTGCCGAGGTGCTGGCAATACTTGCCCATACCGGAGCAAACCCGCATCGGCTCAAGTTGGAACTAACGGAAAGCGTTCTGGTACACGATGTCGAAGACATGATCGCCAAGATGACAGCACTAAAAGCAGAAGGTGTTGGATTCTCGCTTGACGACTTCGGCACCGGCTATTCATCGTTGTCTTATCTGAATCGTCTACCGCTGGATCAACTCAAAATTGACCGCAGTTTCGTGCCGAACGTGACTGCCGATTACAACAACTCCGCCATTGCCAAAATGATTGTTGCGTTGGCCGACAGTATGGGGCTGGCAGTGATTGCTGAAGGGGTGGAAACCATCGAGCAGAAAACATTTCTATCTGGGCTTGGTTGCCGTCTTTATCAAGGCTTTCTTTTCAGTCGACCACTATCGATAAACGATTTCGAAACATTTTTTAGGCAAGCCGGTAGTTTTAAAGGCGTGTACTCATAAATGTCAGTTCTGCGTTGGGACCTATGCGCCTGAACCGACTCAAATCGCTGATAAACTTAATGCAGAAAATTTATACTAAGCCCAACTACAAACATGCACACTCAATTTCGTGTGGACTGCGATGCAGTTCTATAACGTCGAACCTTACTGGCCCCTTCAAGCCAAGGCTTCACTTTTAGGAACTCAGCCGAACCAAAAACTGTCGGATGAATGGCGCCATAGCGCGACAGGTGAGCCGTAGCGCAGCGATCGGATCGATTTGCTCGTTATGTGAATTTGCGGGCAGCCGCCAGAATTTTATTGCGATTATGCGCATTGTTGCGTTCGCGATTATTCATGTCGGAAGGCTTGCCTAGCGGAATGGGCCTGCTGCAGGCAGGGGGTGCCGCATTTTACCGTGACTCGGTTGTGCAGAAGAATCTCTTCACCTGAATACGGAACATGAAATGCTTCTGCGTCCAAACGGTGAAATGCCAGTGCCTTTTGCAAGTCAGCCGCGGGGGTATTCAATCCTTCGGCGGTCAGCTGAAAAAAACCAAAGTGAATTCCTACGCTTTGCTGGCTGCGCAGATCCTGATGCGCCTGCACGGCATCGTCAGGATTGAGATGAATATCCTGCATGAACCAGCGGGGCTCGTAGGCGCCTATCGGAAGTAACGCCAAACTGATGGGGCCATGGCGTTTTCCTGTCTGGATAAAGTGCGGGCCGTAGGCTGTATCACCAGCAAAATAAATATTGCCCTGCGTGCTCTTGATCACAAAGGCGCCCCACAGCGTGCGCATCTGATCGACGAAGCCACGGCCGGAGCGATGGCGTGCTTCGGTAAAAACGAATTGTGTTGTCGCCACCCGGTGCGTGTCCTCCCAATCCATCTCCTTCACCCGCTTGAGTCCGGCGTTATGTAGCAGCGCGGAGTTACCCAGCCCGGCGAGAATGAGGGGCGGTTGATCTGCCTGACGAGACTGTAGTGAAAGCAACGACGGTAGATCGAGATGATCGTAATGATTGTGGCTCACCAGAATGACGTCGATCGGAGGGAGTTTTTCCAGCGGAATGGCGGGCGGCATGATGCGTTTGGGGCCCCACCACGAAAACGGACTGACCCGCTCGGAAAACACTGGGTCGGTGAGAATGTTGAGACCATCGACCTGAATCAGCGTCGTTGCATGGTTGATATAGGTGACAGCCGCGTGCGTGCGACGTTCGGGAACAGGAGGCGCAGGTGGTGTTACAGCCGGTTTGTCCCATGTCGCCGCCTGGAACGGCATGCTGGCGCCCAGGGCGATGATGTCAGCGAGTGATTTGTCGTTGGGGACGCCGTTGTGAAAGCGCGTGCCGTCAAAATGGCCTGATCTCGGACCTTCGTATACGGGGGCGGCCAGGCAGCCTGTCAGCAGAAGCACCAGGGCTGCAGCCATCCCTGCTGCCGGTGCCCGTTTCAATGGGTGAAGCCGCAGCGTTTGATCATCGGACAGTGGGGGCATGGGGGTCCTGACACAGTATTCACTTGATCGAGCCTTTATCTGTATGAGCCTTTACCTGCAAGAGCCTCTACTTGTCAGCTCCGCAACCTGTCAGAACACCTATTTGTCAGCGTTATTGGCTGCTGGTGTGATTGTGCTTGACCACATTAGCTGATGGGTTTCCCCCACTATTTGATCACATTAAGCTGAGCCTCCCACAGGGATTTTGATTAAATGATCCTTGGGGAGGCGTCTCTATTTCGACCAAGAAAGCGGGGCTGGAACAGTGTCCCATACCCTTCTGCAAGACCCCAACAGCAACATCTGGCGCTGAAAGATTCGACACCGTTACCCCGCACCAATGAAGCGACGGGGCCGCCGAATCAGACGGCTCTGTTCCAGCTCTAATTCACCACTCCATTCGGATCACAAACGACTTGCTACGGCGACGCGGCAGGACGAGATGCGCCTGATGGGTGCTTCTTTCAAGAAAATCGCTGAAAAATTGGCCGCCGGTAGCTACGCAGTCGAAACGAAGAGGCGCTTTATTCGTCCTATACCCCCCGGCTTTTTTATAGGCGCGCATGCTGCCGTTGAAAAGTATCAGCTAATGACAAGAGATAAAGGCCGTCTTTCAACCTATTTTCCTTCGGTAAAATTGATTATACCGCACAATTAGGATACGCAACCGACGAGTGGTGGTGCCCTGGCTTCGGCGTGACGGTGACAACGCCGTAATCTGAGGTGTTGCCTGCGGTGGAGGTGGCTGTCGTAGGTAACTCAGGATGTTCATTTCCAGTCCTTTGTCGACGTGGTTTGGCATAATTGATTTTTTAAATGCAGGGTATCGGGCACGACCTGACACCCTGATTTGAAAACCAGAACAAGTGCTCTGCGACAGCATCTAGCTGCCATTCGGTTAACGTCGCTTCAGGTGGGAGTGAAAACGAAAGTGTAGTCTTAAGTCTTTCACCGGGGATTAGTGGCTGCGGAAGGCGGTGCCGCTGCGTACATTCGATGAAGTTTGGGCTGCCTGGCGCTCCCTGACGCATTGCCAAAGTGATGTGTCCACGCCGTGTGGGGTTATTGTCGAGCTGGGTTTGCCCCATGTTTTCCAGTTCAATTTCAAGGCGAGCGATTTTGCTGGCCTTTTCTATGCCGCCCCTGAGCAGGGTGATGCGCAGATCTGTCTTACAGGTTAGGTCAGCGCAGCTGGGGTAAAGTAAATTTTCTGGAATAGGTTTTCGGGCTGTAATATTGTTTGATCTGGCCAATGTACTGCTTGCAAAATTACGTAGCGGTTGCGCCAACTGCTCTGCAGTAAAAAATCCGTTAATTCCCGCATAACGCTGCACTTCGGTAAAGCCCGCATCATGGAGTAAAAGATCAAGGTATTCTGTAGAAAAGGGATTTTCCAGCGTGCCGAATTTATCCATTTCTGCGATTAGCTCTGCTTCCAAATCCTTAAAATCGGGATGCCAGGCCCCCTCAACCACTGCAATTTGGGCCCCGGGCTTCAAGAAGCGAAAGCTTTTTTCAATGGCAATCTTTTCGTGTACAACGTGATGGAGTGCATCAAAGTAAAGGATGGCGTCAAAGCTCTTGTCATCAAAGTCAATTTCTTCCAGCGTGGATAGGTGGAATCGAATCTTTGTGGGTTCGACATGGCGGTAATGCGGTGTGAGCCCAGCGCAGCGCTCTTTGGCGATGGCTACCAGCTGCGCAGAAGGTTCCAGCGCATCTACCGTAAAGCCCAGCATCAATAATATTTCGGTGATCCACCCCGATCCGCAGCCGATTTCGAGAATGCGGCCTTGAGCTGGAATTTGCAATACCTGCAAGATATTCAGCAGGTCATGCATCAGGCGATAGTATTGTGGATTCCTCGGCGTTGGATCGAAAGGCTTGGAGTGTAGCCAGCCAATATCGCCGTCCTGCAATTTAGATACATAGGTTTGTGCTGCTTCCAGAGCCTGTTGATACATCACCGGGCGATTGCTTAAAAATCGTTTAAGCGTTTCAAGGGGGGGGCTGGTTTTGCATCGATTGCTTCCCCGGTGGCTGTGTTCATCAGGCCTTTCATTGACCGGAGTACGGCAAGCATTGTTTCATTCTTACGTAGTGACATTGCTTTTTTTATAATCATTTTTTGTCACCAATTTCAAACTGTTTTGAAGGGGATCAATGTGTTATTGCATAACACATTGATCAGTTGAGCGGCGCTTTGCTTCCACGTCAATAGTGGCATGGTGACGGTTTGTGGATGGCAGTTCTGCTTGTATTGCTTTAGCCACTGATCAATTGCCAGCATCAGGTCTTCTTTCTCAAGCCCGTCAAAATAAAAGGCATTATCACCTGCAATCTCGCGGAATACGGCAATATCTCGTGCAATGATGGGCAAGTGATGGTGCGCCGCTTCAATGAGCGGCAAACCGAACCCTTCCCCCTCGCTTGCTGCAATCAGGCAATGACCGGCAGCGTATATCTGTTCGAGATATTCATCGCTAACATCTTCGAGCCAAAACAAGCGCCTGTCGCGCTCTGGATGCTGGCGAAGCGTACTGACTATCTGGGGAATGGTGGATCGGCAATCGTCGGGTAAATGTTTCCACCCTTCATTTCCAACAATCACCAGATTTATTTCCAGCCCGCGCTCCCACAGCTGCGTAAAGGCGGCTATTACCTGTAAATGGCCTTTACGTGGCTCAATGGTTCCCACCATTAGAAAACTCGTTGCCTCGCTGAGTTCCTTTAATATTTGTGTTGCATTGACTGGAACACCTGCTGTCGGTGCGGAATTCTCGACATCGGCCCCCAGGTGAAACCACTCGATCGCTAAATTTGAAATAGCTCCTGTTTCGCAGCCATTTAGCCAGTCTTGCAGGTTCGATGCGACGGACCGTGAAATGCAAATGACTTTATCTGCCGAGGGCTCTACAGCTTCCAACCATTGGGAATAGCCAAGGCCCCCGGGTGGAAAGAAGTGAGGGAACAAGAGTGGTAACATGTCATAAAGGATAACTTCGATTTTTACCCCCTCGGCTTTTAGCCGACGATAAAGGCCGGCGCGTTCTGCTTCAACAAAGTAAGCGCCAGTAAAGTCAAGTACCAACAATTTATCATTTGCGGATTGTTCGATTACGTCATCGGTCGCCCAATCCTTCGGAATGTTGAGCTGTGTTGCTGCCCAGCGTCGAGCATACCGGTATCGCCACTGACCACCGTCGTCACAGAGGTATACGGGTTCTATGCGATATTCATGAAATTGAGCTTGTATGAGTGCCAAGGTGAGTGCTCGAACAACTCGCTGGATACCGGTTTTCAAATCGTTCCTGCACGTGACAGAAACATCCAATAGCAATTGCGGTGCGCTGGCGGGTTGTGGATATGTGCGTGCAATGTTCTGAGAAAACTCAATAAACGCCTGTGTGTCGTGTTGATCGACGTTTTTGTGTGCCATCTCGTAGATGGGTGTTTGCCAATGATTTCGGGGGTGCGAATAGGCGTGTTCTATCTTGTTTTTATATTGCAGTGCGCATGCGCCGGGAGCGTGTCTGGCATGAACATGCTCCTGCGCGCGCTTTCCTAGCATATTTCGCAACGCTGGTTCACTCTCCAGTGTTTCCAACGCATGAACCAGGTGTTCACTTTCGAATGTGTCAGGCAAAATCCATGCATGATCTGCTGTATATTCGGCAAGCGCTCCGTGGGCGTTGATGATGGTGGGAATTCCATAATTCATGCAATCAAGCACCGCGGCTGATGTTTCCCCCCGTGAATGTGAGCGCAGTTGAACGGCGGCATCTGCAATCCTCAGGTAGTCATGGTATACCGGTAAATCGATCCAGCCTGAAATGCGTATGCGCGATTGCAGGCCACTTGCATTGATTATATCCATTATGTGCTGACCATACTCGCCATCAGGGTTTTGGCCTACAAATATGAGCATGCAATGAGTTTGCTTTGCCAAAGAAGAGCGTAAAAATGCGTTCAGCAACTGTTTGTTGAGCTTGGTGCTGCCGAGCATTCCAAAGCTGCACACGACAAAATCATCAATATTTATGCCTAGACGCTCTCGGATTTGTGTTCTGTCACCTGCAGTTCCAGGTGCGCGGAGAAGCGGAACAACATTAATGACACTCGCGGTTTGATGTCCAAACCATTTTTCAGCGAGATGGCGGGAATGTTCAGAGTGAACAAAAACGCCGCGCGCGTTTTGAAAAATTTCAAAACAGGCTGGAAATTTCTGTATCGCTTTGGCCTGGGAGTCGCCAAAGCGCTCGGCAACAGCTGAATAGCCATGAGAGTTATATAATGCCCACGTCAATGCATGTGACGGTTTTTGTTGTGATTCCCTAAAAGCCATTGCATCCCCGAGAAAAAAGTCATGCAATACGACTATTCCCGGAATAACTTCTAGTAGGTCGAACATGTGACTATGGAACGGTGAATTTCCAAAGTGATATACCACCCGATCATATTGGTGGGATCGCCGCAAAAATTCGTCTATGGTCAGTGCCCGGCAGTTTTTGCTAATCCAGGGGCTGGCTACTTCGGGTTGTGCAATTACGACGTCAATTTCATAGTGGCGTGCCAATTCCGGAAGCAGCTCGGCGCTGTAATCTGATATCCCGCTGCGCTCAGGTGGTAACGGTGATATGTAGGCAAGCCGTGGACGTTTTTTTTCATCTGATGATAGAAAAAATAAGCTATCGTTTTCTTTTTTGGTAAAAATATTTACGTCGATGGGTGTTTCTTCGCTACGTTTTATTTCATTGATTAACGACGCATGAATCCGTCTGGCATGTCGTGTAAGCGTTGTAAAATCATTTGTTTC
Organism: uncultured Moraxellaceae bacterium; assembly: GCA_964473645.1. Taxonomy (GTDB): domain Bacteria; phylum Pseudomonadota; class Gammaproteobacteria; order Pseudomonadales; family Ketobacteraceae; genus HdN1. The sequence continues at coordinate 120,651 of CAYYPW010000014.1, read as the reverse complement.
CTTGTGTTGTATCGTTTTTGGGTAGGCGTGCACGTTTTTTTCGATAAAATTAACGACGACCGGAAGCCTTTTTAGCAGTGTCAGCACGCTCCGCTTGAGGGCCGGCCGGCGATTGACATACAGTCTGGCGTGCGAGTATGCAAGCAATACTCGAGAGCGTACCCACATCCGATGTACGTTCTCTTTGGTTGTATACTGTTTGAAAGTGTTTTCGGCAAGGCGTATGGGTTTTGTCATTCGCCAAGACGTGCTCTCTTGCATTAAATCCAGTAGTTTCTGTGTCTGCTCCAGGCGGGTTTCCAGGTGCGTCACTGTGGATTGTTGTCGCATGGAGAGGCTCTCAACCTGTCGGGCTCTTTTTTCGGCAGATTCTGCGCGTGCCAGGGCTTGTCTCGCTTGTGTTTCTGCCTGCTGTGCCTGCGCTTGTGCTATATGCACGTTCTGTTCAGCCTGAACCTGTTCTGCCTTGCAAAAGAAATCAAAGAAATTTGGCGGATACCTGAATGCGGCGGCAAGTGGATTTCGCTCTTGTGCCAGGTAAAATCGGTTGAGCCCATCGGCATATGCAAAAAAGTAATCGTTAACTAGCAGTAAACCTTCCCAGTGTTGATACACCTCCTCGGGTGAGCTGGGTTTTGTGGCTTCAACTACAACGATCCATGGACGAAACCGCTTAAAATCCATGCCAAGTATCACTTCGCGTTCAAATCCCTCAACGTCTATTTTTAGAAAGTGAATATCTGCTGGTGCGTGTTTCTCGCAAATGTCCGTCAGTGTTCGAACCGGAACACGCTGATAGTGACCTGTTTTTCCTGTCGCAATATGGTTTTCGATTACATGGCGGTCGGCGCTTGCCCACCCTAAAATATTGCATTCCCAAATATCGATTTCACCTGGAGTGGCGCCTGCTGCACAACAAAGATTGATGTCCCGTTCGCGTTCTCGCTGCAGGTCTTTACTGTGTGTCGATAACGGCTCAATATTGATTCCATTCCAGCCGCGCTCATAGAAAACGCGAGTCACGGAAGCGATTGTTGGGTCATTTGCACCCACATCGATATAGAATCCATTTTCGATGTGACGTAAGGCTCGCCACAGCATGACATCTTCAAAATTCTGGGCGTACGAAATGATCATTGGGCTTCCCCTGTTCCTGTTTTAGGCAAGTGCGCGATCACGTCCAGCCTATTTAATGCTTCAAAAAGAACCTTGTCCCGGATGTTTTGCTGCTCAGAACATTCAGTGCTTTCCACCACGGCTTTTTTGACGTAGAACGCATTGGCCCAATAGAGCTGGCCTGCAAACATGGGATGTCTAATGACGTGTTCATCGTCGTAGCAAATAATGTCTTCACCCAGCGACTTTTCGTTTGATCCATTTCGTGAATAGTGAACTTGGTTGGTAAGCTTCCATAGCATAAAACCTTGGCTACGAAGATAGGAATCCACATCGGAAAACAATGGTTGTTCCAAATAAATAGGATTAAATTCCACTTCTACTTCCAGACAGCGCACAGTGCTGAGTATATGGCTAGCACCCTTCAGAATTTCGAGCTCGCTGCCTTGTGTGTCAATTTTCATATAATCAATGACATTGATATTGTTTTCGCAGCTCCATTCATCGAGTGTTGTGGTTTTTACTGTTTGCGATGAAACGTGGCGGGCGCATTGCAATGCCGGATAATTGTTGGTCAAGGCGGGGTCGGGTTGCAGCAAAGAGCTGCATGCGGGTTGCTCGGTGATAAAGAGTGTTCGTGTTCCGGAGGTTTCCGCCAGTCCGACAGAAACAACTGAAACCGCACAATTTTTGTAGCGCTGTGCTAGTTGAGCGCATTCGTCTTCATCCGGATCAAAGCCATACACGCGAAAGTGACTGTTAACACGAGTAAATCTGTCGGCAAAGCCCCATCGGCAGCCTATATCGACAATGACCAGCTCGCGATCGAGTGTTGGCGCTTGTGCTGAAACGGTTTGGCTCTGGTTCTCCTTGCGGATACTGAAATTCATTTCGTTCCAATTGCAACCGACAAAATAGTACTTGTCCCGGTTGAAAACTTCAAAGACGGCAGCACCGTCAATCCAACAATAATTTTTCTCTATGTGGGAATGATTGCGAACAAGCGATGCGTGAATGGAGTAACTTCCTACGCCGAGATTGGCCGCCGTCGATATGGTAAAGGTATAAGCATCCCCTTTTTTGAGGTGTGTGATGACTTGATCGGTATAGAATGTGTTTGTCCCAAACATCATTTGGCCATATCGATCCTTGACCCCGCATCCCAGAACCAGCTTGTCGATGTCTTGATGTACCGCAATTCGAATTGCGATAAGGATTGGTTGGCCAACGGCAACACGGCTTAGTGGATTATTCTCAATGTCGCGAAGACTGATCTCTTCAATGGTTGCTTCACCTGTGCCCGACACTGTTTTTGTTTTGCCGGTGTGGGTTTGATCCTGAACAAGTCGTTGGTCTTGGTGTTGAGCAAGCAGTGCGTTGTAATAGTCCATGACGCTTTCGGGTTCGCCCTGCATTACAATTTTTCCGTGATTCAGCAGAATGGCGCGATCACAAATAGATTGAATGGCGATTTTGTCATGTGACACTATCAGTAATGTTGTGCCTTCTTTGCGAAACTCCCGAATTCTTTCAAAACTCTTATGTTGAAAATATACATCGCCGACCGATAATGCTTCATCGACGATAAGAATATCGGGTCGCTTGGCTGTCGCAACGCTAAAGGCGAGTCGCACCTGCATGCCGCTGGAATATATGCGTACGGGTTGATCGATGTATTCACCAATTTCAGCAAACGATTCAATGTGCGGCATCAGTGCTGTAATTTCGTGCATGTTCATGCCCAGCAATTGTCCCGCCATCAATACATTTTGGCGGCCAGTGAAATCTGCATGAAAACCCATGCCAAGTTCAAGCAGGGCAGCAACCTGCCCGCGCATATCTATTTTGCCAGTCGTTGGTAGCGTTGTGCCAACCAGCATTTTGAGTAGAGTGCTTTTTCCCGCACCGTTAAGGCCGATAATGCCAACGGACTCACCGGGATTTATGTCGAAACAGATGTCTTGCAAAACCCACTGGAGGTGGTGGCGGGGTGGGCGAAATGGAATGAGCCATTCGGCCAACCGGGCGAATCGGGAAGTGTATATTTTGTAAGCTTTGCCCAAGTTAGTTACGCGTATTGCGCCCATGACGTTCTAGTGACTCCGTATCTTGGGTTGGGTGTTTGGCACCAGTAGCGTATTGCAAAGCGGTGGTGCTAAGCGGCAAGGCATGTTGGAAAAAATATTGTCATGAAAAGCAGTAAGTTGATTGCTGATTGGATGTTGGTTTGAATATAGACGCACGCATCGGCTTTGTCTTCCTGCGCTGTTTTTTGCGTCGAGCGAGGATCGCTTGATGTCCGCAAAGGGTTGCAGGCAGGGCAGGTGGACCATGGCGAAAAAAGATTGCTCGAAGGGATCGTCAATCTGGTTTAGCTTGTCCAGCATGAGATCAAGCATCTCGCTGGTAACCGACGGGTTTTCGCGCCGCCAGGGGCTGGTCGATATAGGCAAGAATGTCGTGGCTATCCGCCGGGGATAGGAAGTATAACGACCTTACCGGCCAATCCTGATCAAGCGCTTAAACGACGTCCAAATCTCTTCACCGGTCGTCTGTGAAAATCCCACCACCTCCGGCCACAGCGAAGAAAGCTCCATTTCCATTTCTTTTTTACCGCAAAACGCCACCCAGTTACCGCTGGCGGTGCCGCACAGATAAACCACCGGATACAGGGCGCACATCTGCAGTATCAGGGGATCTTGCAAGGGCATGAGGATGGTGAAATTAATGACCAGCCAACCATCCTCCCTTAAAATCTGTTTGCATTGTTCAAGACACAGCAATTGCTGCTGAAGAGCATCCATTTCATAAGCATGATACATATCGGCAAAGATAATATCGCTGCTGGCCGCCGGCGCTATCGGCCACTCGGCCGAACGCCACACCGTTCCTTTGTTGCGTGTATCCCGATTGCAGTTGAATTGATTTTTATCGATGTATTTAATCGTCTAAATATCAGGTTCAACGCGGAAATGAGGCGGCACGCCTAGTGTGCTCGGCTCAATTAAATTGTTATGGGTCGACTGTGGGCCGCCCGGACTCTTTGCTGGCGTCTTGCTTTTCAGCGAACTACAATTTCATTTTCAGGTTCTGCAGGTGGCCATTTTCCCGATTGCAAGCGCTCAGCGAACCACCGGTGCATCGCTGCATCATCGACGGCATATTCCCCGCGCGCGGATTTCCAGACCAGCGCGGGTGTACGCTGGCGAAGCGATTCCAACGCATTTTGGGCTTTTTGCGCTGATACTGTCACCCCTGAAGCTTCCCGGTAAAAACGCAATGCATCTGCATCGTACGGTCGAAATCGTTGCCCTTGTTCAAGCAGACGCCATAGCACAGCACGCTCCAATGGCTTTAACGATAGATATTCGGATTCCATTTGATGCTCATCGTCGTGTTGGCGCTGTTCTGCAGCTGCCACCAACGCTACTTCAAAACGACCGGAAATATCTGCAAGCGGGCTGAGCGCACCGCCTAACGCTTCCATAAAAAATTGTGGTCTGCTACCAAAGATTTTGAATGCTTTAAAAAGTTGTTCCGAGTCGACTGGGATCAAATCCGGGCGCTGCACTTCAATCAAATGAGTAATATGCTCGATAAAATCTTTACCAAGTTCAGGCATACGGTGAATTTGCGAACCATAAAAAGGAGCTCCATTGGTGTTCACGAGGCGCAGCAACTTATCGCGGTCCGACCCCGACATTACCAACATTAAATTGACGGAATCCGGTGCGTTCATTTGATCCCTGGCGGATTTGAGTGCAGACATGGTGTTTTCGCCTTCCATGCTGGTAAGCGCATGCTGTGCTTCATCTATGATCAAGGCGATGGGGGCTTTGGCTGTGTCATGCAGGGCGCTCAGAGCGTCGACCAAGGTGGCGCCGTCTACCTTCCCTATACGAGTCGTATCGATCTTGATGCCGCCGATCGTTATGTTATCTAATCCGGCAGCCTTGGCAGCCTTGGCAGTTTTGGCTACCAAGCCGAGATGCTTTTGCAACGTTCGACCAACGGCCTCAGCGATCAGCGCCGCCGGATCGCGCCTTTGGTCGGCCCACAGGTCTACGTAGACGACGATAACCCCTTGATTTTCCAGCTCGGGTTTAAGATCTGACTGGAGAAACGTTGTTTTTCCCGTGCGGCGCGGCGCTGCCAGAAACAGTCCGTTATGGGTGTCGCCGAACAAGGTTTTTCCGCGCATCGCTTGTGCTAAGTCACGGGCTAGATCGAAACGGGAGTAGTGGATCATGGCTTTATCTGGTTTTATCTCGATTTCAATAAATTATCCAATTTGAGATAAAAGTCAATAAAACATCGGCAAGCAACACGAAGTAAACATATATAGTTATTATGTATACTTCTGCGGAGTGCCTGTTTTGTAGCCTGGCAATCTCATCTTAATAGTCTGTAGTTACGTTATACTGATGCCCACACTAATCTGCGTCGTGCCGGGCAAAACACTACGTGCTTTTTACTGCGAGCCTCAATGCCGCAATCATGCGTCCTGCTCCTGTACGGACATCCGAGCAATTTTTACATACCACTGAGCCACATAGTTACGTTCGGCCCTTTTGCGTAAATCCGCAACCATACAAGCTAATTTTCGCTTTTTTGATCTCGCCAAAATACAAAGAATACCTGATGCAAGCACATAACGCCAAAAATGAGCCGACGCGCAGCGGTCGGATCTATTTGAACGTTATGCGCTCTTGCGGGGCGTAGATGCCGCTTGGCTAGGTCCGGCCATAATGCGGAATCTTGCTTTGCTTTCTTTGCGAGCCACCTAGGGCTAGGTCTATTCATGGCGTGTGGATAAATGCAACTTTGAATTGAAATAAGTGACTCTGAGAAAAGGCCTAACTATCCCACGCAAAAAAGCCTTTCGACTCCAGTTTCGATACTTGAAGTTCATCGGTAGTAGATGGTATAGCCAAAATGAGTAAGTCTCTTGCGCGAGTAAGTGCAACATATCCAATGCGGCCTTCCTCACTTGTAGTGCCATTTAGCAGATTATCAAGATCGGGCTTTTTAGCGACGTATAGCACGGCATCAATACTCTCGCCTTTTACTTTGTGGACTGTTTGGGTACGGATACCTGCGGTATCTTCTGCCGCTATGTCACGCTGCCACAACGGTGTGTCTGTCAAATCTCTTGTTGTCAGGCTGTATACCCATTTATTCGAACGCTTGAGCGACGATGAATCCTCAACTGCTTGTAAGAGTAAAGGAATTCGTGCCTTCAGGAGTGGGTACCAATTGCTTTTCCCCAATAGCCCGGCGTCTGGCAAACCTGCATCAGTATGTTTCAAAAAACGCCAAAGCAAGCGACGCAACATTCTCGATTCACTGTCCATTGAGTTACTTAAGATATCCCGCCGGAGGGTTGCTGGCGGTTTGTCTAGCAGTTTCAAAACGCCATCGACGACTAGCTCGAAGGCTGTTGCTATATCTCCTTGCCGATCTCTATAAATAGACGCACACGCAAACTTATCTGTGGCGGCCTGACCAGTCTTGTCCGCTCCACCTGAGAGTCTTTCGACTAGCGGATTTCCACGACACAAAATAGCGGAGCTTGCCTTTTGATAGCCATTGTTTTTGAGAACTGACGCGAATGTATCTACAAGCGCGTCGATCTCATCTTTTTTGTACCTAATGTAGTACGCACCGTGCTTTCGCATTGGTGCACAGCGAATAAATTTACTTTCATTTGAGCAGACCGAATTTGCAACCGTGACAATCTCGCTTACAGATCGATGGTTTTCTGTAATTGGATTCGCTACGACGCCGCTTTTGTTCTGGAATGATTTCAAAAAGCTCCCGTCTGCGTCGGCAAATTCGTAAATAGCCTGATTGGGGTCGCCAATTAAAGAAAGTTTGCTCCCTTTTTCCTGCAGAATGGAGAGTAATACACCATGCATAGACCCAATATCCTGAGCCTCGTCGATGAGAATATATGGATATCGACACGCCAGAATTTCCAGTAGCCTTTCGCTGTTAACTAGGGTGCGGAGAGACCAGTATCGCGCGAGTTCATGCGTGTACGCCCCGACTTTGCCCAGGTTTTCGATAGCCTTTATAGCATTCTTTTCTTCAACAACATTTGGCTTCGGCTGGAAGGAGCTTTCACTATACGTAAAACTTCCGTTCTGATTAATAGATACACGAAGGTGTTCTATTCCGACATTATGATTTCCGTTATAGACCTTAAAACCATTTAGGAATGGCTCTGTTCCGTGAACCAAAAATGGCCGATCAGCGCAACCCATTTCTCGACCTGAATGAGGCAACAAAATGTGAGTGGAGATGAAGGAGTCGACGGTCGAGATTAAGACCCTGTTTGAAATTCCGGGAGTTTGTTTTGCAAGAAGTGCATATTCTTTACGAAACGTTTCAACCGCCACATTCGAGTACGAGAGTAGTGCGACGTAACCTCGATGCTTCGCTAACCGCTGCCGAATTTCTAGCATCCTTCTTACGGCGGTCATTGTTTTACCGCTACCAGCGCAGGCGATAACACACTGTGAACCAAGTTCGTCGCTAATTATTGCTAGTTGCTCTGCGGTAGGCGTGATGGTCATCGTTATTCTTTTACTATGAATTCAATAGCGTTTTTGATGTATGGTGGAACCGTAAATTTAACCCCGTCTTTCGCTACCGCTTGCGCGAGCGCCTGACTGTATGCGCCTTTTTGAACGTTTTTCTTTCCCGTTCCGCGATCAAACATACCGACAAATAGCTCTTTCGCTTTATCTTCGTCTGCGGCACCATCAACTACAACCTTAAGATTGCTCGCAATATTTGGGTGGATCTCCTCAAGCGCCGCCAGCATCACTTCGTGGTTTTCGGAGTGAAGGGCCAAATCATATTCAAAAGTCTTCAGCGCAAAAAATGGTGTTACGAAGGCGTTGGCCATTGCCTGAATGCTTTTTGCTGTGTCAGATAAACTCAGTGCACTTCCGAGTTTCGGATAGCTGTCGGAGTCTTGCGGATCGCTATCGGAAATAACCGCCATACGAATATTGATCGCCCCAGCGCCAAATAATGGGATGAAAGCATCGAAATTGAGACCTTCAGCGCTGAGAATGCTTACAGAGTGTTTGCGTAAGTCAACACCAATTTTTTTCGCGAGCACATCAATCATAAAACGCTCTGCGGCGCCTTCGACAAAGATGATGCGGCGGGCAAAATAAAGCTCAGCACGCGTGACATCCATATAGCGCTGCAATTTTTCTTTCTTTGTTTTATCAAATGTTATTGAGCGCGGAAAAAACGCCTTGATTTCCGATCCGCTTTGGTGAATACAGCCAATCGTATCGATATTTGCAATGCTGGCGAAATTTGGTGAGTGGCTGGTGACAAAAACTTGGACGGCCTTTTCGCCTTTCGCGGGCGTCTCCTTTAGCTGAAGATATTGAAGCAGGACCGCTTGCATTTGAGGGTGCAGATGCGCTTCCGGCTCTTCGACGATTAACGCTTTATAGGCGGCATCTGGATTTAGTGATAACTCACTGAGAGCAACGGCCATGTAAATCAGGTTGTTGTACCCGAGGCCATTTTGCTCAATGTCGAGATTTTCAACTGTAAGCGCTAGGCGGGCTGCGAGTCGTTGGAAATCTGGCGGTGTTAGACTGACGTTTAGCATCTGCTTGAGAATATCGCCGAGCATATCCCCATGCCGCTGTCTGATAGCTTCTTCCGTTTTAGCGACTGGGTCTTTTTTTCGCAGTTCGGTATCAAAAGCCTTTAGCGTCTCAACGAGTTCCTTTTTGGCGACCTCATCAGAAAGACGGTCAATCAAACGTGCTATCTGGCTTACGCGACTTGGCCTTAAGCCAGAGGCAGGATCGCGCAAGGGCGGGAGATATATTGCACGTAGGTCTTCAAGCATGTCGCCTGTGATTCCGTTTTCTTCATAGTCACCGCACCAGCGTTTCGGGCGAAGTCGGCCTCCAAAATCCGCTCCTGTGTACCGAACAAAGAAGTGGGCCTCGTATTCCGTTGGTTTTCCCGCGACCGATGGTAGCGGTTTAAGCGCAGGCAGAAAATCCGCTTCTTCGTCAAGGCTTAGGTTGCGAAAGACATAGTGAAATTCAATATGCGGTGATTTGATTCCGCTCGCGCTAATATGCTGGTCAGATTCATCTACGCGCAATGCTCCATCTTCAGTTGTAGACAATAATGCGCGGAGCGCATCGACAATCGCCGTCTTGCCAACATTATTTGGCCCGACGAGCACATTGAGTCCTGACCGAAAATTTAGTTTGAGCAATCCAAGTTTGCGAAAGCCCGTAATTGTTAGCTCGGATAGGTACACCAATCAGTCCTTTTTGTTTGTCCTTGATGTTGCATGCAGGCGAATTATCCTTATTAATTTATCGATAGTCGATGCGCAAAAGACCGGTTCATTCACTAAGAGCTCGGCTTGAAACAATGGAAAGCAGCTGTTTTGGGGCGTTTCATTTAAAAGTCTGAATGACCGTATTGGCCAAAGTCGATAGATATTTCCGTTTGTCCGCTTTCGCTTTGTACGTGCATGGCGGAACGCGCTGTCGTGCGGGGCGTAGATGCCGCGTCGTTACGTCCCACCTTGACGCGGAAATTTGCTTTGCTTTTTTTGCGGGCATCAATGCTGCATCCTCGGGTCCGGCCACCTGCGATGAGTCCTGAAACGCTTACGCGATTTTTTTGTGCTTGACTGCATCCAGCCTTGCCACAAACCACCTGCCAATTTGGCGCGAAGATCAACGCCACTTTCTTGCACCGAACCCAGATAATCTTGCGGGCCACGATACCGCATCTTGAGTCATGTCTGTGCGGTAGTCCGCACCCAAGCCAACAAAACTCTCTATTCAATTGGCACGACCCGATATGGGACGCGCATAACGCGCCAACTGAGCCGTCGCGCAGCGATCGGATCGAGTTGCTAGTTATGTGCCGGTGCGGGCCACCAAAGCGGCGTCGAGGCATCCCACCTCTTGCGGCCGTCTTGCTTTTTAGCGGGAGGCCATTTTACAAATTACCGATCGAACATCTTCGGAGCGTCCTGACCGATTGTGCCAACAACAGCGCACGATCCGGTGGCGCACTTCTGCGTCCGGCCTTACACCACAGCAAAATACGAACACTGCATCACCCTGGCATCCGGCCCGCATTCTAGCATCCGCGCCCCTTTCTGCCCCTGTCCAATACCTTGAACAATTGCCAAGCTGTATATGCGTACAGCTTCAAAGGATTGAATCATGTCATTGGCCAGGATGGCCGCGCCTGCTCCGACGCTCCCCTATGAGCGCCATCGGCCGGAAGAAACGCTTCTCTATCAACTCATCGAAACCCTTTACCCCGCGTTTCGTGCCCAACTCGAAGCTCAAGGACAAACCCTGCCTGCCTTCGTCCAGCAAGAGTTCGACGATTTTCTCAAATGTGGTCGCCTCGACTACGGATTTTTGCGGGTGTGCTGCGAAGATTGCAAGCATGAACGCTTGGTTGCCTTCAGTTGCAAGCGTAGATGCTTCTGCCCGAGTTGCGGTGCTCGACGGATGGCCGAGTGCGCCGCCTTGCTCGTGGACGAAGTGTTGCCAGAAGAACCTATCAGGCAATGGGTGCTAAGCTTTCCCTATGAGCTGCGTTTTCTGCTGGCTCAATAAACGGCCATGATAGGCAAGGTGCTGGAGACCGTCCATGGCACGCTGGCCACCCACTTGGTCAAGAAAGCCGGGTTCAACAAGCGTACCGCTCACACCGGCGCCGTCACCCTGATCCAGCGTTTCGGCTCTGCGCTGAACCTGAACATTCACTTTCACATGCTGTTTGTCGACGGCGTTTACGCCGAAGACAAATACGGCGTCATGCGTTTTCATCGCGTCAAGGCCCCCACGGTAGAGGAACTCAACTCCTTGGTGCATCAGCTCAGCCATCGCGTCCCCCGGTTTCTGGAGAAAAAGGGATGGTTGCAACGCGATGACGAAAACACTTACCTGTTGCTGGATTCCATCGACCAGGAGGATGACGCCCTCAGTCAATTGCAGGGGCATTCGATCACCTACCGTATCGCAATGGGGCCACAGAAAGGACGCAATGTGCTCACTTTGCAAAGCCTTCCGCCCAGCTTGGACACTCCCAGAGGATCAGACCGGGTGGCCAAGCAGGCAGGCTTTTCTCTACATGCCGGTGTAATGGCCGAACCCCACCAAGGTGAGATGCTGGAACGGCTGTGCCGCTACATTTCCCGGCCTGCGGTGTCGGAAAAGCGACTGGCGCTCACCGGTGTCAACATCACTTTAAAACTGACCCACTTTCACTAAATCCATCACTTTAGAATTGACCCACCCCTTGTTTAAACGGCGGGTTCCGCCGCGACCTTCGTCCGGATGACACCGGACTTTCGTTTGTCCTTTAGGCGGTAGCTCTCGCCCCGTATCTGAAGCACATGACTGTGGTGTAGCAGCCTATCCAAAAGCGCCGCAGTCAATGTCTCATCATCGGCGAATGTCTGCCCCCATTGGCCGAATGGCAAGTTGCTGGTGACGATCAAACTGTTTTTTTCGTGCCCCCAAAATGGAGTCATTTGAGTTTTCTGACCCACTCCTTTTGCGAGCAGGAATCTAAAGTTCGTAGCAAAGGGTAATTATTTGCTACGGTTCTGTCGTGCGATTTGTTTAGGATTAACCTATGTTAGTGCCGGAAGTAATGGTCTTCCTTTTAAGGCCGTTATACTCGGTATGAACGCTATCCTCCGGTGAAGGTGCCTCGGCCAATGTACTCCAGGGTGGCTCATCTCCTTCCTTCGCAATTGCTGGCTCAGACTCGGATATTGCGCTATCAAACGCGAGCTTTGGAATCACGGTCCCCATGATTGTCTTCAGTTTAACGACTCTAGGTTTTACTGGGTTTCTGGCAAGATTTTCAGCAAGCTGAAGTGCCTCACAGCATAACTTCCATCGAATATCGATACGTGTGGATCGTAGCTTTTCCGTGAGAGGGAATGACGATTTTGGGCCTGCTGCATTCTCAAGCAGATGTCTAACGAATATGGCAATGCGAAGCATGAATATTTCTTTCGAGCACGCCGGATGCCGAAGTGCGGCCTCGACCAGGTGGGATAAAAGCTCGGTGAACGCTTTGAATTGAGCGAAAAGGCAGGACTGCACCTTAAGAAATTCAAACATTACTCCCGCAGCGGACTGGAAATCCGTGGCGGGACTGGAGAGATAGTCTTTGAACCTTTGTATCCCCACTCGAAGGGCAAATCCTCCTTGTAAACAGAGGAATACCAGGTCGTGTCGGCCGATCGATATAAAGGACCGATTGCCAAGGAACTGTCGCGCCGTTGCTACGGTGTATTCCAACCCCGTGATGGCACCGATTTCGGCCGCATATTTAAGCAACGCCTGAGGCCAGACGGTGTTTAAATGGATCGCCGTGGCTGCCAACTGTGCCAGGTGTCCATCGACTGTAAGTAGCGTTGCATTGCGCTCGACAGCGAGGAGAAGTGCAGAATATTCTTCATCCTGTAACACTGTCCCGAGATCCTCAAGTTCTTTTGAAATTTCTACGGGGCCGTAGCTGGGGACCGTTTCACAATACTTTCGAGCAACGTCGACCATTTTCTTAAACTGAGTCAGGCGACTCATCTTGCTCTCAGGTGTTGACGTTATGAACCGCATTTCGCCATCGACTTCCGAGATTTGTCCCGCAGACTGGTCTAACTGGGCCGCTTCCAATTGCCCCAGAAGTAGTTCCATTGCTTTGGTCGAGATGAGTACTTTGGGTAATGCTGCCAAGGCTTGATCACCGTTAACCTGCACCAGTTCGGCGATGGTCACGGCATCGATGACGTAATCCGCTTGGGGTCGTTGGAGAAGTTGTGCTGCACGGGATTGCTCTTCATGAGTGCCAAGACCTACGAAGAGTTGTGGTCCATCCATGGCCCAACCAGTAGGAAATTCGACGACATTGACACCGAGTAGCTTTGCCAGAATGCCTAAGGTCAACGGCCCGGTTGCATAGGTTGCTAGCACTTGTTTTGAATGCATGCTCCTCCGCTTAAGCAATGCATGCATTTGGCCGAAGTCTGCTCCCGTCGCCGTTTTTGGAATAGGCACTGGCACGACATGGCCTTGAGTGCACATCGATGTTTCAATGCGTGCCTGAGCCAATTTAAGTAGATGACGATAAACTGAGGTGACAGACCTTACGATGTACTGGCGTTGTGTGCTGAGTGGGCCCGGTAACTCCACGCTAGCCCCGACGGTTTGCCCTATAAGCGGTGCCAAGTCTTTGCTGTCGACCGGAAAAAAGTTGTCCCTTATGGGTAATGGTGCAGTTCTGGTGGGGTCGATAGACACGAAAAATGGGCGGCCATGTTCGTCTTGAAGTTCAACAGTGGTTCCCGCCACGACTGTGTCGATACTCTCGTCCATACCGGGCAAGGTTCCATGTGCCTCGATGATACCGATGAAATAGGCGGACGCGGCTTCGCATTCGTCCATATTATTGCGAAACAGCCGGTATAATCTCTTCAAGCCCGCACTTTTGTCGCCCCAACGCAATTCGAGCGCAGCAATTTGTGCGATCTGGCGATGCGCCCCCTTGAGTTCCATCGGAACAGTATCCAAGGTCTGGTGGAATCGATGCATTTTCTTAGTATGGAGGTAAAGCACCAATCTGAGTAACCACCCCCCTGCTACCTCTGGAGCTTTTGCGCACTGAACTTCCGCCAATGGCTCAAGGAAGGACCAGTCTGCGCTCGACTGTCCCAATTCGATAGCAAGCGATCTAACCCAGTCGTCCTCAGCCCATCCATCTGGAAAAGATTGTAGAAGTGCACGCCCTTTACCGCGCGCACCGGTCGCAACGTAGCAGGACAGAAGCCGCCCGTGCAGTTCGGAGAAGCGTCCATGCACTACAAGGCCTTCATAGAGATGAATTGCTCTTGCATAATTTTTGGTTGAGTAGAGTAGGTCGGCCAAGAGCAAGCGGGTACCAGAGGGCGATGTTTTGTCCACCAGGGTATAGGCTTGTAGAAGAACGGCCTCTGCTTCGGTTTCTCTGCCGGCAGCAAAGAGTATCCGCGCACCACCACAGATCAGTCCCAGACTGGTCGAAAGTGAGAGGTTGGCACTCAACACTTCATTCAAAGCCAACTCCCTTCCGTCTATGGATTGCCAAAGGGCTATCCAACGCATCGCAGTCATAAACGCAAGGGTTTCTGGTTGGCTCGTCGCCAACTTTTTTGCGGTCTCCATGGTTGCAGTTACAGTTTCAACGTCGCCGATCGCGGAGGCCGTTTCCGCGACCACTATAAGCGCCTCCTCTTCAAGCTGACTCAGCCATTCCCAGCCAAAGCGGACCAATTCATCCTGTCGATCTAAATGACGGTAGGCTTCCAACGCCACACGCATCAGACGCGCAGACATCCTCCCCGCTTGCTTCGCTTCGTCGACCAACAGGAGGGCATCTTCCGCTTGCCCCAGTACGATGGCTGCATATCCCAAATGCACCAAAGTGTCCTGCGTTGTCAGGCTTTGAATGCTCCAAACGCGTTCGTTTCGCGGTTGCAATGCGGTAACGGCCCTTTGCAGTGCGGCAATTTCTTGGGTGCCCACGCATCCGTAGGCGGCTTTCACAGGGTCAGCCGATGCCACCTCCAAGGCAAATGCAAGCGCAGCGGCACGAACGAAGAAGTCGGCGTCTGGCAGAGCCAACGCGCGCCCGGTTAGTTCAATCGCGCCCTCTAGGTCACCAACGTTCTTTCGAGCCCAAGCTAGCAAATGAAGTACGTCACAGTTGTCACGCAAATGTAACGGTACGCTGGCAATGGTCAAGTCGTCACCACGTGCCATCAACGCGTTGGCATAGGCCGTCCAGACGTAAGCCGACGTTGGGAATGATTGCAAAGCCATAACGCCGGCATTAACGGCGCCCTCCACATCTCCTTGCAGTAGCAGTCCTCGCACCCCAGCCGCGGCTATTTTCTCGTCTGCGGGATACAGCTCAAACGCCTTCAAAAAGTCAGGCGCAGCGGCGAGTCCAGAATCGAGATGCCAAGCACATACTCCACGCATTAGGTACCATCGAGCGCGCTGATGGGCGTCGAAAATTTCCAGATTGGTGCCCAGGCGGAGAAGGTCTTCGTGTGCGTCACGGTACCTGCACGATTTCAACAAAACATTCAAAGCATCGAGCTGGGTCGTGAGGAAGGTATTGACGGAATCTGCGCGGCCGGAGGGCAGCGAGGTATTCATTGCGAGCTGTGCGGCGGTGACGCTATCCAACTTTTTGATTATTGTGAGGTTGGATTCGTCTAGCCGATGAAACATCGCGCCCGGGGCATTGGGGGCGTAATCGTTCTGAAGCCTTCCGCTGCCCCAAATATGCCTACAGATATCCTCCCAAAACTCTATTTCGACAGAATACTTGCCATCTTTCACGCGAGCATCCGAGAAGTCCTGCACTTCCCGTAGCAAGGTAGCGTCAGACGCAGCCGTGGTGGCGAGTACCAGTCGAATGATGGGTGATCCAGCAGCGTCTGCTCGGCGGGTTTCCTCTTCAACATGCTTAAACCTCAGGCGGCCGTCAGCGTAACGCTTGCATTGAATACCAATTCTCCCCGCGCTGGAGTTAACGAAAATATCGACACCTGCTTGCGCTTGGCCTTTACGGCCGTTGATTTTGGGGAGCGGGTCGCCGAATACTTCTCCATAAACGCGGGCGCACATATCTTCGAATGCTGAGTCGTCGGTCGGCTTGGTGATCTCAAAATTCAGACTGTGCACTGGGTATCCTTGCTGGTATTTGCGTCAGAAGCATAAAGGAAGCGATAACGTCTTGCATAGCACCCTCGCTTGCTGGAACCTGCACAAACACATGCATACGAGAGCGCACGGCGGTCTGGAATAAAAGAGCCAGTGTCGTTAATAACAATATGTGGCTCCCCCCACTTACTTAAGCAAGCCGTGATGAACAAGATGTCTCGTTTGAGCATCTACCAAACCGGCGAGCGAGTCCGCGCGTGATTGACCACAATAGGCTTTGGGGGGGAGAGTTCTGCTGAGTGCTAGCGAAAAGAAAGCGTCTGAAAGTCGCTAACCGCTCTGTCCGAAAGGGGTGGTAGCAAAGGAAATTGTCAGTTACTTTGTTTGCAATTTGATCGGGGTTGCCACCCACGATCGCGATTATCGACAAGATCTGTACCGATATCGACAACGATGCATCAACAAAACGTCCGGCCTAAAGCGAGCTGTGAAACCAATCTTTTGCGTTTGCGATCTTGCCCCAACCAAAAATTGCCAGATGAGAGGCAAATAACGCGACAGGTGAGCGGATGAGCGTAGCGAAATCCGCTCGACGTGCTTTGTTATGTGCTGGTGGGGCGGGCCACGGAGCTGCATCGTGGCATCCCACCTTTTGTGGATGTCTTGCTTTGCTGCGATCACTGATGCCGCTAATTACAGAATGGCCTGCTTCGGAACGTCCAGCCCTTTGCACAACAATAGCGCGTAACCTACCCACCTAAAACAACCTAAAGCGACTTGCATGCGTCCGGCTGTGAAAATCTGTACTTGTAAATGCCGCATCCGTGCGTCCGGCCTAACAACCTGGAACCAATTCAATTTTCTGCGAATCTCGATGCCACAATGCTACATCCGGCCCGCATACGGACGTCCTCGCCCAGCTTTTTTAGGACGACGATGCCACAATAAAACATCCAGCTTCAAATGAACCACAAAGCTAATGTTTTGCTTTTTACAATCTCACCCAAGCAAAAAATGCCAGGTGCGAGGCACCACAACGCCCAAACTACGCCGCCGACATGACGACGCGGAGCGGCGGCAGGTCGGTCGGAGTGCCTTGTTAGGCGCGCTTAGCATTGATGATGCAAGAAGTTTAAAAATTGGACAGTGGCTCTTGCCCGAATCCAAATCTGATCTGTCCGGTAAAGAACTCTTTGTTTTCTTCCGACGAATCAAAAGTGTCTCCATAAGCAACCCTGAACCAAGCGCCATTCATAACTTTGAACTCAACGCCAACGGATACCAATGTAAAGTTATTATCACCCGCGTCTGTTTCTTCCTCGTTCCAAGATGACTCAAGGATGCCCCTGATAGAACTGCCGCCGTAACGGAACCTCGCAGCAAGGACTGTTATGTCCGTTTGCGTTAGTGCCCCGTCATTTGTTGCCAGCTGATTGTCAACGTAGCGAACGTGTCCGGTGAGTTCGGCGCTTTTATTTAGAGCAAGCGAACCAGTAAGCCATGCCCCGAAGCCTGATTCGTCTAAGTTCATCTCATCTTCTTCAGCTTTGTTTGCTGCAACTCCAAGAGCCACTGCTGTTGTAGTCCATGAAATATGCTGCTCCTGACAAGCGGAAACTGCGTCTATTAGCTGCTTTTGAAGCTCATCTTTTTTATCAGTTGGAATTGCCGGTATGAGCTCATTTGCTTTTTTTATGCATCCAACATATTTCTCATTAAACAGCGGGTCATTGATCTGATAAGTCCAGTTGACCCCGAACCCGTACCTATTCGCCTTATCTTGATCGCTCAACCCAGTGGTTGTAGCCAGGCTTAGCTTAAACCCTGAAAGAATCCTGTCAGTAGTTGTAGGTTCGGCTATGTAAGCGGACTGATTCCATAAGAATGGACGAGTTTCAAGGGCAAAGCCTGATTGGAAGTTACCGTCGCCATCTAGCCCCTGTAAGAGTGCAGCGCCGAAATCTCTGCCGCTTTGAGGGTCAATGACTTTGTCGGGTGTTACGCCAAGAAGCGCGAAGCCAGCGGATTGGGGAACCTCTATATCAATACGCCCAGCGAAATCGTCTGCGGTAGGCTGTGACGCAAATAAAATGGGCGAGAAAGTGGAAATAACTACACTGAGTGCAAAGGCGCTTTTCATTTTTGAGCTCCTTTTAACATGAAGCCTTCATAGACGAAGGTTGACGTACTTAATGAGCCACTTTCTTCGTATGTGGTTAGGTTGGCGTTGTCTTGATCCAAAAATATCTTGAAATCAAATTTATTCAGTGCCGGATGATGAACGACAACTCTAAGCCAAATGATCTGCCCTAGAAAATTAGAAAAGTCAGCTAGTTCGATTGTGTTATTTGTTGGATCATTGTCATTGATGATAGCCCTTCCTAATGTATTGCCAGAGGCTGAAGTGGCCGTAATGTCAATTAGTGTTGGAAGACCAGGTTTGAACTTGACAGAAATCACTGGACTGCTTCCAGCAACATTTACTTGCAATTCCCTAACATCTACTCCTGATACGTTTGTCATGTTCTAGAACTCCCTTTGAGTGGATAAAATATTGGGGCATAGTGATGTTTAATATGTGACTCAAAATCAGGCCTTCCTAGCGCCTAACGCGACAGGTAAGCGGACGAGTATAGCGAAATCCGCTCAATGTAATCTTGTTATGTGCTGACTGCGGACCTATCAACTGTGTACTGGCGCCCGCCCCCTCTGCGGACGCTTTGCTTTTGTCGGCGCGCCCCGATGCAGCAATTTGACGTCCGGCCTGTTGCGGGACGTCTTGATCAATGGCGCATGCACTGACTGCGCTCAAATCTTAGGTGATGCCTTGCTGCTTGTCTGCGTCCGGCCTTACAAACTACAACTGAATATTACTCTTGCGAAACTCGGCACCGAAATCTTACGTCCGACCTCATTCAGGAGTCAGCATCAATCTTTTGCGGGCCATGACACCCCGTCGTTACGTCCAGAGCAAAAGCGTACATCCGAAGCCTCGCCGACTAAATTTGCTTTTACGATATCACCCAAACCCGAAAATGCCCGATGCGAACGCACCATAACGTCAGAAATGAACCAGCATGCGAAGCATGATCGAGTCTGTTTGTTCGCTATGTGCCAGTGCGGGTCATCGAAGCTGCGTAGCGGTGCTCCATCTTTTTACGGACGTCTTGCTTTGACGCGAGCATTTATACTGCACGTTACACATTGGATTGTTTCGGAGCGCCCCGCCCATTTTCAACAACAATAGCGTAAAAATTTTACGTTTGGCACTACCAATTTGTGAGGTCTTTATGCCCGGCCTTGCGATCTGGAACCAATTCAATCTACTGTGAAGATCAACACAACAACGTCGCATCGGGCCTCACACGGACATTCATTGTACCGTTCGGAAATGAAACATAATAATTTTGCCGTGCTACCAGAATTTTAAGGCCTCCTTCTTTCACTTTTTAACTATTCACAATGATACTTACTTCTAATCTTACTTAGGTCTACTCCTTTACCTTGTTCACCTGGTCCGGCTAAAAAGAAGATAGGTGCTTTTGTCCATTTGTCCGCCGACAACACCCACCCAATATTGTCAAAATCTACGATTCCTTCTAAATTGTTAGAAGTTGTGTTTGTGTCACTTACGGTGGTCGCTTGCCCTGATAAGCGAATACCATTCTTCGTCAAAGCAAGTCCAACAACGCGCTGGAAGTTGTACTTCGAATTTCTATTACACCCAATTAAATCGGCCTTCTCTGCCGATATCGATTCACACATACTTGGGGCACCCATGCAGGTTTCTTCTCCGTTCCAATAGTACTGTAGCGCCCAAAAGCGCAAACCGAGCCCATCAATACTAACGCTTGGAGTCAAATCCGTGATTCGATATGGAAGTAATTCGCCTGAAATGACGGTCCAGGAATCCAGTTTTCCGTCGATTCCTGTTTTGAATTTGCCAAATCTCGGTGCATTGCCGTTCTTTGAAGAAGCTTCTGAAATGACGATAAGCTGGTTCTGTGACCAAGCTAATGACTCGATACCCATATCCTCAATTTGGCTTGGCCATATTGAAGATATGGCCTCTTGCTTCACTCCAGAACTGGAATTTTTTTTCCAATTAATCACTTTTAAGGAGTTTTGATCAGCAATAATAGCCTTATAATTCGAATCAAATTTTGCTGTTAATATCGCACCACCCCAAAATATCCCTTTATCTTTATTCTTAATATCACGATAGCAACCGTCTACAACCCCGCCCGCCGTGGCCACACTAAATTCAATCGCCAAATATATATTATCGCCATTAACGGCTATCGCTTCAAAACCTTCAACATCGACTTTAGAATTACTTTTCGTCGTTAATTCTATTTGTTTCTTTATGCCGTTCTCAACATCCGACATAAGATCGTCAAAAGATCCAGTATTCGACCTTATCGAAAGGAGCTCAGGTTGCGAAATAGGTACATCTCGGCACGCTATGGATTTTTCTATTGATTCATGGGAAATACGAAACACCCCCGGACTTGACAAGTAGTGGCCTGGCCTTTGCGATAATAGCAACAAGAACTTTCTCTGCTGATCCCATACCAAACCAGACCATTCCGCCTCAGTCGCCTTCACCATTAGTTGCCGCGAATCCAGTGCGATTGGTATAATAGTGCCCTGAGGATATGAAATATTTTCCTTACGCTCTTCACCCCGCTTATCTTCTTTGCTCTGCTCATCTAAATATAATTTTGCCATTTCTTTTCGGCACTCTCTGACGTGCTGATCTGCTTTTTCCAATTTTTCGGGTGGTATACTTGCCCATTCAATGACACGCCTTTTCAAGGCTGTTTTTCCATTTACTCCCCCAACATACTTTCGTATAACGCCATCAATATTTGCTTCTAAATTAGCATCAATTTCGCCCACATATTTACTTCCGTTTGGACTGTAGAATTGCCCACATATTTCTTTCGCAAAATCCACTGAATCAGCAATTTTAATTTCTGCACTGGCGAACAACGCCTGAATTAATCCGACCATTATGGCCAAAAATTTGCACGCCTTATTCATAGCTCCAGATCCTCAGAACTTCATTTTCTGTAATTATTTTGTCATAAATTTATTTTTTAACCGAAACACCAAATACTTAATCTCGCGAAACTAAGCAGTGTGCCTACCAAAGGCTTGCGACCTACACCACCAACTTAATAATTGAGCGCTACCTCAATCATTATCATGCTCGAGTCGATTTATTCGTTAAACGCCGGTGCGGGTCCCCTAAGTGGTGAAGCGGCATCCCACCTTTTGTGGTTGTCTTGCTTTTCGGCGAGCACCGATGTTACACATTACGCATTGATCTGCTTCGGTAGATCCGGTACCCTTACCAATAATAACGCGCAACCTACATGCTTGAAACTATCGTAAGCGACTTGTGTGCGTCAGGCTTCGAAAATCGGTGGCTGTAGAGCGTCCAGCAAAACTGATCTCCCCAAACCAAAATCGCCAAATGCGAGCGCACCATAACGCCGAAGATGAGTGGGTGAGCGTAGCGAAATCCACTCAATGTTATCTTGTACTCAATGTTATCTTGTTATGTGCTGACTGCGGGCCTCTCAACAACATACTGGCATCCGCCACTCTGCGGACGTCTTGCTTTTGCTCGGCGGTCCCGATGCAGCAATTCGACGTCCGGGCTGGCGCTGGGAATCCGGCCCATTGGCACATGCACTGCCAACTTATAAATCTGGGATGATGCTTTGCTTCTTATTAACGTCCGGTTGAGCAAGTAACCACTTACTTTTTTCTGCGACACTGAATGCGAAATCTTGAATCCGGCCCACACCTTGGTGTTCGCACCAATCTTTTGCGGTGCGGCTTCTTTTTAGCGAACACTGATAGCACGCATTACACTATGATTTTTCGGGGCGGCCCATCCTTTGCCACAACAATAGCGTAAAATATTTGCGTTTGGTACTACCAATTTGTGAGTTATTTACGCTCTACCATACAAGCTGGTACTCACCAACTTCGGGTGATAACTCAACGTCTCAAAATGGCATCCAGCTCACAATTGGGCGTCCAGACCCATCTTATGCAGGCCACGATGCTCCGTCGTTACGTCCAGACCAAAGCGTACATCCGAAGCCGCGCCGACTAACTTTGCTTTTACGATTTCGCCCAACTCAAAAATGCCAGATGCGAGCGCACCATAACAAGCTGATGAGCGGTTTCGAATTATCAACCATATTTTGGCTTGGCCGCGAGTAATTCATTTATTTTAAATGGTTTTTCTCTTCTGTATATCTGCTGGCGGCCAACTAATTCTCAGATTGTTCGGTAAAAAATTCGCACTTTAGTGCTCTTAACTTGCGATGTATTAGGGAGGCCTATTCCCACAAGGTCGCTTGAGCGCAGACGACGACCATTTTTTCGTTGACTTGGTTTTCTACAGCCGCCTATTGCGCTGCTATCTGTTGATCGACCTTAAAATTGGAAAGCTAAAGACCTTAGGGCGGCGGTATTGTGTCATTTGGGTCAAATATTAATCGCGCGTACGCCGTTTTTGTACTATACAAATATGCGTAGGCGCGGAGCGAGAAGCCTCTGTGATACGCCAGCCAGTGATGTCATCGCACGGAAATTTCCTGGCATGGCCATGAAGGGATGCGCAAAACGCACCTTTAGCGTGCGTGATTCGCTGGTTTGGCAGCCAGTTACACACTGTCCTACGCTTGTATTTTGAGCTTGTTCCGCTAAGTACTTGTCCTGCCGACTGTACAGGGCATAGGAGATTTTCATGCTTGCGACGTTGTTGGATCGCCCCCTTTGGCAAAAACTGATGGTCCTGTTTCTGTTGGTGGGTGTGATACCCATGACGATTGTCGAGCAACGCTCTGTCAGTAGGGCATCTCACGCAATGGATGCCCAAGTGGGGGAAACGCTGGCGGGATTGCGCGACGCAAAAGCCATGTCTGTCAGAGGTTATTTCAACAATCGGCGCGGTGAGATCCAGCTATTGGCCACTGCGCCTCAGGTCGTGAGCGGCGCTCAGCACATGCTTACAGCCTTTTCGCACGTTGCCGCTGAAAACCAGATCGATGCCGTGCAGTTCTCACGTTACAAGGCTGCCCTGCGTTCTTATTATGTCGAGGAATTCGGTGCCGAGTTCAAAAAACGTAATCAAACCTCGGCCGATACCACCTCTGTGCTCGATTTGCTCTCCCCCGAGGCGATCACGCTGCAGTATTTTTATATTCGCGCCAATCAACATCCGCTCGGGAGCAAACACCTGCTGGATGCTGCCCCTGATGCATCCGCCTACTCACGGGCGCATGCAGAAACCCACGGTTTTTTGCGTAGCGCACTCACGGCGTTTGGCTACTACGATGTGTTTCTGATCGATCCAACAACGGGCAATATTATTTACAGCGTGTACAAGGAGCTTGATTTCGCAACGAATCTATCGTCTGGCCCTTGGTCGCAAACCAATCTCGCCGACGCCTTTCGCAAGGCGCGCACCCTCAAGCGCGGTGAGAGTGTGCTGGTCGATTTTGCGCGTTACCGTCCCTCCTACGATGACCCTGCCGGTTTCATGGCTGCGCCGATCTATGCCAATGACAAACTGATCGCCATCGTAGCCATTCAAATGCCGCTTGAGCCCATGAATGCCATCATGAATGATCGTTCTGGGCTGGGTACCACGGGCGAAAGCTTTCTGGTGGGTGCTGACAAGCTGATGCGTTCCGATTCAGCATTTTCCGAGGTTCATCGTGTCAAGACCTCGTTTGCCAATCCCGAGCGCGGGCGCGTTGACAGCGCTGCCGCCACCGCTGCGCTGGAAGGGCGCTCAGGCACCATCAACGATGTCAATTTTGCGGGCGAGCCTGTGCACGCAGCGTTCGGCACCATTGACCTTGATGATTTCAAGTGGGCAATTGTGGCATCACAGGGCGATGCCGAAGCACTCGCGCCGATTAAAGCCATGCAGCGCGACAACCTGCTGTTGGCAGCACTGCTGATGGCGACGGTCGCCTTGATGGCATGGCTGCTGGGGCGGGTGGTCGCGAAGCCCATCGTCGCGCTGCGTAACCTCATCGTGACCGTGGAGCAAACCGGTGAGTTTCAGCAGCCCCCCCTGCGTGTCAGTCAGGACGAAATCGGTCAGACCGTGCGTGCCTTTGAAAGTCTCATGAGGGTGATGAAGGGGGCATTCTCCGACGCCAACCAGGTGCTTTCAAAGGTGGTAATAGGCGAGTATACGGCCACACAAGCGTCACGTTATCGCGGTGATATCCAGCGTCTGGCACAGGGCATCGATGCCACCGTTGAGCAATTACGCGCCGGACAAGAAAAGCAGTTACGCCAGCAACGCGACATTGAAGCAGCGGCTACCACAATGCAGCAAAAGGCAGAGGAAAACGAGGCCCTGGCGCGCGATGCAGCGGAAGAAGCCGACCGCGCCAACCGCGTGAAACAGGCGCTGGATACCTGTGCAACCCCGGTAATGATGACCAACGATGCTCGGCAAATCGTGTACGCCAACTGTTCGGCGGAACGCTTGATTAGCCGCTTACAGTCGGCGTTTCAAACCCGGCTGCCGTCGTTTCGAGCGAGCGGGTTGCTGGGCAACTCTCTGGACACATTATGCATGGATTCCCGACCCGGTAAGGACGCAGGTAACCTGGCAGGCGGCGAGCTTGAAATGAACATTGCAGGCAACACCTTGCGGGTGATTCGCAGCCCCATCACTAAAGACGGCAAGCAGGTCGGGGAGGTGGCGGAATGGCTGGATCGCACCGCCGAGGTTGCCATCGAAAGCTCCATCGCAACGCTGCTGGCGGCCGCTTCCCGGGGCGATTTCGAGGTCAAAGTGGATGAGGGTGGCCTGGAAGGCTTTTATCTGGAGTTGGGTAAGGGATTGAACGCCCTTGTGGACACCACCCGAATGGCGCTGGACGATTTCAAACGGGTGATGGGGCAAATGGCCCAGGGTGATTTGTCCTGCCGGATCGACAAGCAGTATTCCGGCACCTTTGGTCAACTGAGCAATAACGTGAACCTCACACTCGAAAAGATTTCCGAAGTGGTTGACGAAATTACTGAATCGGCCAGCGCCGTCGCCAACAGCGCAGCTGAAATTCACGCAGGTGTGGCCGACCTGAGCCGGCGCACGGAACAGCAGGCTGCCTCTCTCGAAGAAACGGCCTCCAGCATGGATGAGATGACCGCTAGCGTTAAGCACAGCGCGCAAAATGCCTCGTCGGTGCTGGAATTGTCGAAGCAGGCCGATGAATTTGCCCGTGCGGGCAGTGAGGTTGTGGGCCGGGCCGTGAGTTCCATGGAAGGGATCAGCAAGGCCAGCAAGGAAATTGCCGATATTATCGGTGTCATCGACGGTATTGCCTTTCAGACCAATCTGTTGGCCCTGAACGCTGCCGTGGAAGCCGCACGCGCAGGTGAGCAAGGGCGTGGCTTTGCTGTGGTGGCCGCCGAGGTGCGCATGCTGGCACAACGCTCTGCCCAAGCGGCGAAGGAAATCAAGGGCCTGATCAGTGACAGCGTCACCAAGGTGAACGCCGGGCATGCCTTGGTGACGGAGTCAGGAAATCGTTTGCGCGATATTCTGTCTGCAGTGGACCGGGTCGCCAAAGAGGTGATCGCCATCGCTGGCGCTTCGAAGGAGCAGGCCGCAGGTATATCACAGGTCAATACGGCCATCAGCGCTATGGACGAATCGACACAGCAAAATTCGGCACTGGTGGAACAGGCCACGGCGGCGGCAGAGTCCATGGCGGGCAATGCGCGCGGCATGGTGCAGGCCGTCAGTTTCTTTCGGCTACGTGATTAGGGGTGTGTTTGTAACCCGCCCGCAGGCAATAAGGGGCGCCGCTCAAAAACGACGTTAGCGAGCGGCGATTCCTGTTATTCACCAAACCTGCATCTCTGTGTCAAACACAGCGCCAGATCGTCTTGCCTGTTCAGTTTGTGCAAGATGTATTCGTTGCGCTCATTTACATCCTTATAATTGACCAGATAAATATTTCCGCTGGCGATGTCGTGATAGTTCACACAGACTTCACACACACCACATCTTTTCCTCGCACACCACATTTAAAATGCCTCCATCATCCATCGCGAGACTATGGAAGCCCTCATGTTCATCAAGATGATTCTACCTGCCCTCACAGAGGCAACCAGCCCCCATTGGCGACCCATCAAATATTCACTGTTTCCCCCATTGGGATTGGCCACTCTCGCTGCTTATTGCGATCCTGACGATAGAATAGAAATCGTCGATGAGCATGTTGAAATGCTGCATCTTAATGATGCGCCCGACCTTGTCGTGATACAGGTTTATATTACTAATGCACATCGTGCGTATGAAATCGCCAAGCATTATCGAGCAGTGGGCAGTTATGTCGTTATGGGCGGCTTACATGTCACGTCACTACCAGACGAGGCCGCGCCATATGCCGACACGCTCTGTCTGGGGCCTGGTGAAGACACGTTTCCCAAATTCCTGGCCGACTGGCGTGCAAAGAATCCTGAGCGGCGCTATGTTTCGCAGCAACGCACATTGATTGGCGCGCCACCTGTCCGGCGTGATCTGATAAAACGCTCACTCTATCTCGTGCCCAATTCGATCGTGGTTTCCCGTGGTTGTCCACATCATTGCGACTTTTGTTATAAAGATGCGTTTTTTGAAGGCGGTACCGGTTTCTATGTTCAGCCTGTTGATGCAGCGTTGGCTGAAATCGAAAGACTTAAGGGAAAACACCTATATTTTCTCGACGATCATTTGCTTGGGCAGCGGCGTTTTGCTAGAAACCTGTTTGCAGGGTTGCAAGGCATGGGGCGGGTCTGGCAAGCGGCGTCAACCGTTGATGCCATTCTGCGAGATGATCTCATCGTGCAGGCAAGAAATGCGGGTCTTCGCAGTCTGTTTGTAGGGTTTGAAACTCTCTCCACCACCAATCTCAAATTCTCCAATAAAACCCAAAACCTTAATCGCAGCTATGAAAATGCGATTAAGCGTCTCAAAGATCTGGGCATTATGATCAACGGTAGTTTTGTATTTGGCTTGGATGACGACGATCCCGGCGTATTTGATCGTACGGTGGAGTGGGCGGTGCAGCAAGGCATGACTACGGCCACTTTTCATATTGCCACACCCTACCCAGGCACCCAGTTCTACAAAAAAATCGAGGCACAAGGGCGCCTGTTGCATAAAGATTGGCGGTACTACGATACCCGTCATGCGATTTTTAAACCGAGCAAAATGTCAGTAGAACAACTCGAAGCAGGTTACTGGCGGGCATACCAACAATTTTATAGTTGGAAAAACATTTATCTCTCTAGCGCAACTAACGACACCATGTCGCAACGAATCAGACAACTTGCGTATGCGGTGGGATGGAAAAAATTCGAGCCCTTTTGGGATTGGATTATTCGCACACGACGACTCAGTAATACGCTGCCTTTGCTTGAGAATATTTTGAGTACCTCCACTGTCGAGTCGCCTAACATACAAACCCCATTTGCATTGCAAGATCAAGCGAAGGAGATAAAAGTTGAAACGATTATTTGATCTCTCACTTTGCCTGCTTTCGCTACCGCTCGTGTTGCCTCTCTTTGTGCTGATTGCCTTTTTTATTTGGTGCGATGATGGTGGCCCCATCTTTTTTATGCAGACACGCGCTGGATGGCATCGCAAACTCTTTCGGATTTTCAAGTTTCGTACCATGCGGGATCAGCAAATCACAAGGGTTGGACGTTATCTGCGTCAAACGGGGTTGGATGAAACCGCACAATGGATCAATGTGGTGATCGGCGATATGAGCATTGTCGGCCCGCGTCCCTTGACGCTGTCTGATATAACGCGATTGCAGTGGGACAGCCCCAAGATGGATGCGCGGTTTACACTTAAGCCAGGCATTACTGGGCTAGCTCAACTCTATGGCGGCGTGGGTGAGCGCTGGACACGCGCAATGGATCGTTTATACCGAAGTCAAGCGGGCGTCCTGCTCGATACGCGTATTGTGCTTTGGTCAATTGCCGTTAACGTCTTTGGCAAGCGGCGCGTCCGTCGAGTGTTGTTGACAAAAAGCCGGAGTCAATTTAGGGAGATAATCAAAATCAAACACGCACACCGGTCCAAGACCGAGCTGGGGCATGCCGCGCGACTGACAGGCAATGATCTGCACCGTGGCTAAGGGGCACCCCATTGAATCCATGCGCTCTTTGCGGCTAATAGTGGCACCAATGCAGGTGACCAAAGCCTCCAGTTCGGCGATGTCCTGTAAGGTGCGGATCAGTTCGACAGCGCTTTTTCTGCGAATACGCCTGCCTGACTGCGATTGCCTGGATTCTTGCCTTTGTTCCCTGCGTTGACCAGCTATGCTTTGACCATAAGTGAAGGTGTTCACCAGATACCTTTTAGTGTGGGGGAGCAAAACATGGATAACGAGTGGGCCGTTCAGCGCATTTGCGAACAACTGCAAAGCGTTGTGCCTGGCTTGAGTGCCAATCAAAACGCCGACATGCAACGGCGGGTTCGTAACGTCTTGAAAGAGTGGCAAAGCCTGGGGCAGGCACACGCCGAAGCCAAGCACATCACCATCTTGCTTTCTGATATTCGTGGCTTTACTGCGATTGCCGAAACCTATTCCGCCATGTTGGTGGTGGATATGCTCAATCGCTATTTTTCCCGCATGTGTGAGGTGATCGTTAACCATGGTGGCACCATTGATAAATTCATGGGCGATTCCATCATGGTGTTGTTTGGTGCGCCCGAAACGCGACAAGATGATGTTGAGCGTGCGATTGCTTGTGCCGTCGATATGCAACTGGCCATGAGCGATATCAATGCACAAAACCGCGCCCATGAAATGCCGGAATTGTTTATTGGCATTGGGATCAATTCCGGGGTGGTGGTCGCCGGGCCTTTGGGAGGCGACTTACATTCGGAATACACTGTCATTGGCGACCAAGTCAATATTGCCTCGCGCATCGAAGCGCACAGCTTGCGCGGGCAAATTCTGATTAGCGAAGCGACTTACCAAATCGCCCGCGATTTTGTTGAAGTCGGTGAACCCAATCGCGTGCAGGTTAAAGGCAAAAGAGAACCGGTGTGTTTGTATGAATTAATTCGTACTTTTCGACCACACGAGTTATGCGTGCCACGCCGCGAAGAACGAAAAAGCCCGCGTGTTGAAGTGGATCTGCCGTTCACGTTTCGCTGCTTGGAGGGCAAGATCGAATCCGACCAACAATGGCAGGGCAATGTGCTTGATATCAGTTATCACGGATTGTTGGCGTGGGTGCCGATGTATCTGATTCCCATGACGGAAATTCATGTGCGATTACACACCGGGCCGCTCGATGCCGAAGGCAAACACTGCTATGCACGGGTGTTGGGTTGCCAGAGCGATGGGGTGGGGTATCGTATCAGCATTGAATTTTCCAGTATTGCGGATAACGCTTTGGTGGCGGTGAAAAATTTTGTGGACAGTTTAATTTATCGGGGTTGAGGAATAAAGCAAGGGAGGTAGCGAATACGGCTTGAAAGGGGCGATCAAGCCGCATCCGCTACCCAAAACATCACTGCACCGGCACAAATTGCCATTGCTGATTGGTTTGCTGGTTGTCCTGCCATTGATGCACATTGGCAGCATTTTGCGTGGCATCGGTGCCACCGGCAACATCCAGCGCTTTACCGCTATGGCGGTTGAGCAGCTTATAGTAGCCGTTGCCGAGGTTTTCGATCTTCCATTGCTGATTGGCTTTGCCCTGGTAAGGCCACTGCTGTACATTGCCACCATCGGCCGTCGACCAGGCTGACACGTCGAGTGCTTTGCCGCTATGACGTGCGACCAGTGTGTAATACCCACTGCCAATGCTGGTAACAACCCATTGCTGGTTACTTTGGCCGAGATATTCCCATTGGTGCACATTCGCGCCATCTTGCGTCGCACCCGTACCGCCTTGTACATCAAGTGCCTTACCGCTGTGGCGGGCTAGCACACGGTAAGTGGCGCCAGAGGTAATGCCACTAACGCTGGTGGTAGAGGGCGTGCCATAGGCTTCAAATTCCCAAAGTGAATACCCCCATTGCGTGGCGCGCTGTGTACCCAATACACGCAGATAGCGGCCAGTACCGTTGACCGTTATGTCATCCAACCCGCCATCGCCTTGCGTGGTGTTGTAAACGGTGCTCCAGCTGGCGCCATCGTTGGAGACTTGTACTTGGTAGGCGCGTGCATAGGCCGCCTCCCATTGCAGACGCACGCGATTTAATTTGTGTGGCGACCCCAGATCTACCTGCATCCAGGCGGAGGATGTATAAGCGCTGGACCACCGCGTGTTGCCATTGGCGTCGACGGCGTTGGCAGCGACATTACCACCCGCTTCGGTAGAGGATACGCTCACCGGGCGTTGATAGGCGATATTGGGCGCGGTAGGGGGTGGCGTAACAGGGCTGTCCCAGCCAGGCATTTCATCGCGGGTCACTACACGCGAGGCGTTATAAAGCGATTGAATGGCACTGGTGCTGTTGTTGCTGTAAGTGAGTTCCGACCAGCCCATAAAAAAGGCCCAGCGCGGTTCGTTGGCCAGCATGGTGGCCGTGGGCAGCTTGTCGCATTCGCCGATGGCAATGGGTTTGCCGCCAGAAATGTTTACCATCGCCTGGTATTTCCAGTTGGCGAAACCTTCGTACACATCCAGCGCCGCTACGTCCCAATAATTGCTGCCGGGGTTGTAATTGTTGAGATCATTGACCAAACTACCGAAATCCTGCATGTCCCATACCCAAACCAGATTGCTCAATCCTTTGGTTTGGGTGAAATAATCATGGGTCATTTGATAAAGCTTACGGGTGCCGTTAGCGCCCGGGCGGCCACCCCACCAGAAAACGCCTTGGTTCATTTCGTGTAACGGGCGAAATAGCACTTCCACTTTTTGGTCTTCGAGGTACTGTAAGTAGATGGCCACTTCATCCATCATTTCTTTCCAGCGTTGATTGATGGGGGTGCCGTTGGTGAGCAGTTGGCTCCATTCCCAATCGGACATTTTGCTCAGTACGCCGTTGCTATCCCAACCGCAAGGCTGTGATTTTGCAGGGGAACATGCGTGCCACATGAGGTTCACAATGGCGCCGTTATCCCATTGTTCTTTGGCTTCGTTGATCATGGTCCAGCGATTGCCGATATTGTCGCCCTGAAATAAAAAGTCGCCGCTCCAAAGGGCAGGGTATTTACCGGTGGTGGCACGGATTTCTTCCGTCCAGCGGTCGGGGTCGGCGTTGGGTTCGCGATTGTGCTGGCCAGAAAGGGTCTGTTTGCCCGAAATACTGTAAAGATAATCCAGCGTGCGCGAGGGGCCGGCCTGTGCGGTCGTTGTCAGGGCAATGCTTGAAACTGCAGCTAACATGCTGCCCCAGAACCAATTTTTCATGAGCGGTGATTCCTTTGGGGGTTCCCGTGTTGTTATTGGTATGAATGAGTTGGGAACAGTCTTACGCTAACATTTCACGCACTGGGTGGGGTATCGACCGAATGGCCGAGGGAACACAGTGTTGCTCCACGAGGGAATGGTTCGAAACGAAGCTATACCTGACTTGTGCAGTATGATTTGATCGAGGGAATACTATGTCTAATGTCATCCCGCAGGGACTGACAAACGCGGAAGCCGCCGAACGCCTCGTGCGCGACGGTCCCAATGTGCTCGACACAGAGCAGCGGCGCACCTTTTTCACCTTGGTGATGGAGGTTATACGTGAACCCATGTTTTTATTGTTGATCACTGCTGGCGGCATTTATCTGCTGATGGGAGACGCGCAGGAAGCGCTCATTCTGCTCGGCTTTGTGGTCATCATCATGACTATAACGGTTATGCAGGAGCGCCGAACGGAGCGCACATTGGTCGCGTTACGAGAATTGAGCAGTCCACGCGCGTTAGTGTTAAGAGAGGGGGTACAGCTGCGGATTCCCGGTGGCGAAGTGGTGCGGGATGACGTGTTGCTGCTTGCGGAAGGGGATCGTGTTGCAGCCGATGGAGAGGTTTTGCAGGCGCATGAACTGGCGGTGGATGAATCGTTGTTATCGGGGGAATCGGTACCACTGGCCAAATTTGCCAGCGCAGACCGTGTTTTTGCTGGCACATTGGTGACACGCGGACAAGCGATGGTGCGAGTCACTGCCGTCGGTGGCAATACAGCGCTGGGCCGCATAGGTAAATCGTTACAGAAAATTATCAGTGAAACCTCTCCTCTGCATGAGGAAATGGCGCGTTTTACCCGCCGCCTGGCGGTGATTGGCATCGCCTTGTGCATTGCGTTGGCTCTGGCCTACGTCGTGTTACGTGGCGGATGGATGGATGCAGTCCTCGCTGGAATAACGCTTGCCATGGGGATACTACCGCAGGAATTTCCTGTGATCATGATTGTTTTTTTTGCTATGGGGGCACGCAGGATTGCCCATCATCAAGTGCTGACACGTCGCCTCAATGCAATCGAGACATTGGGGGAAACAACAGTGCTGTGCGTCGACAAAACCGGTACGTTGACCGAAAACCGTATGGCGTTGGCAACATTGTCAGTGAATGGTGCCCAACTCGATGTTCGACAATTGCAGGCCAATACACTCCCGGAAACCTACCATGAACTCCTCGAATTTGCCGTGCTGGCCAGTGAAATGGATCCGCATGATCCCATGGAACGCGCATTTTTGCGTTTTGCGGGCGAACATCTGAGTAATACCGAGCACCTGCATCCGCATTGGCAATTAGCGCGTGAATATGAGATTTCTCCTGCCCTGCTTGCCATGACGCATCTTTGGCGAAACGCTTCTGATGAACATGATATTGTCGCCACAAAAGGTGCGCCCGAAGCGATTGCAGATTTGTGTCATCTCGATGCAGTACGCACGATGCAGGTCAGTGAAGATGCTCAGCGAATGGCTGAGCAAGGGCTTCGTGTGTTGGGTGTCGCTAAGGCCAAGCATCGTAGCGATGTGGATTGGCCCCCCATACAACATGATTTTGAGTTTGAATTTGTGGGTTTGGTGGGATTGGCCGATCCCCTTCGAGCAGATGTACATGGTGCTGTGCAGGAATGCGCTCAGGCCGGTATCCGCGTGATCATGATTACCGGCGATCACCCACAAACGGCTGCTGCGATTGCCAAGCAGGCAGGCATTGAAGGTTCAGCGGTAATGACGGGTGCGGCGTTGATGACGAGTGAAAGTGCTGCATTGCCTGGTGCGATCGCCGGGATCAGCGTATTCGCACGTGTAAGCCCAGAACAAAAATTGCAAATCGTCGAAGCACTTAAAGCCAATAACGAGGTGGTTGCGATGACGGGGGATGGCGTTAACGATGCTCCCGCGCTCAAAGCTGCGCATATCGGAATTGCAATGGGTAAGCGCGGTACCGATGTCGCGCGTGAAGCTGCTTCGCTAGTGTTGCTGGACGACAATTTTCCGGCCATTGTAACAGCGATATATCAAGGCAGACGAATTTTTGCCAATCTTAGGCAAGCGCTGGTGTACACCGTGGCGGTGCATGTGCCGATCATTGGCTTGTCGATCTTTCCGATTTTGTTTGGGTGGCCGCTATTGCTGGCGCCCATTCATATCGCCTTTTTGGAATTGGTGATTGATCCTGCCTGTTCAGTGGTATTTGAAGCAGAAAAAGGCAGTGACATGCTGATGCGGCAACCGCCACGTTCCGCCAGTGAGGCGTTGATTTCCCCTTATTTTTTGTGGCTGGGCCTGTTGCAGGGCAGTCTGGTCACGTTGGCATCGCTAGCGACTTATGTCCTCTCGCTCAACGCAGAGCATAGTGCTGCAGTGGCGCGAACGTCGGCATTTATTTTGTTGGTCACCGCTAATGCGTTCCTGATATTGTCATTGCGGTCGGTCGATGTGTCGTGGCGGTCGATGTTTCGTCGGCTATCGCAGGTTGCGGTGGTAGTGTTGGTGTCCACCTTGGGTGTGTTGGTCTGTGTGGTCTGGAGCCCTCCTGTCGCTGCACTATTTGGCTTTGTGCCCCCACCGCTGGAACACGTGTTGCTGGTAATGTTTGCAGGTGCAGCGTTACTGCTGCCTTTTCAGGGGTGTAAGATGCTTTTGGGTTGGATTTTTGCTCTCAGAGATAAACAACATGTACAAAAGAATACTTGTTCCGATTGATGTCGCCCATGAAAGTTCCTGG
Organism: uncultured Moraxellaceae bacterium; assembly: GCA_964473645.1. GTDB lineage: Bacteria > Pseudomonadota > Gammaproteobacteria > Pseudomonadales > Ketobacteraceae > HdN1. The sequence goes on along the minus strand of CAYYPW010000014.1, from coordinate 86,596 downwards.
CGCAAAGCGATTCCTGTTGCTGCAGAGCTGGCCATCAAATTTGAGGCTGAGTTGGTGATAGCGACGGTGGTAGGTGCCATTGATTCAGGATTGCTGAGCTACTTCCCGCCGGCCTACCAGTGGTTACATGAAAATGCGCAGGAAAAATTAAACGCGATAGCCAAACGGTGTGTGCCGGATACAGTTAAACCCACCTTGGTGGTGGGCGATGGCAGCATCTCGCGAGAGATTATTCGCATAGGCAAAGAACTAGGGGTCGACCTTATTGTTATGGCCTCGCATAGACCCGAGATGAAGGACTACCTAGTGGGGCCTAACGCCGGTGCAGTAGTACGACATGCCGCTTGCTCGGTGTTAGTGGTGCGTGAATAGACTTCAGTGATTTAAGCTTTGCTTCAGAATAGATCGTTAAAGTAATCGCTAATCTCGTCCAGGAGACGCCTCATGACAAAAACGCTCCTAACCGCTGGTCTGACCTTATTGCTGTTAGCGGGTAATGTGCTTGCGGATGAAGACTGCGACGATCCCATCAGCCAATGGCAACCTCAAGGCAAACTTCGTCACCTGCTGGAAGGCCATCATTGGAAGATAAGGCGCATCAAAGTCGATGATGGTTGCTATGAGGTCTATGGCGTCGATCGACTAGGTAATCGATTTGAGGCGAAATATTCCCCGGCATCGCTGCAGCTTCGCAGTTTGGAACTCGAGTTTGAGGGGGAGGGTGGCAATATTGCGGATTACCTGGACAGAAATACACCCCCCAACGCTGACGCACCGAATTCCGCCAATGGCGGGCGTTATAGGCATGGTCGTACCGAGAAAAATGCCACCGATACTCCACAGTGAGGAACTTTGTTATGAAAACCAAGATGATACTCTGCGCATTGACGGCGGCTATGGCCTTACCAAATCTCGCTGCAGCCCGACAAGTCAACCTCTCAACCGAGATGGCTGAATACAAAGGGGATGGCGCCTATTTGGCTCTGTACCTCACCGACACCAATGGCCGCTATCAAAAGACGTTATGGGTCGCTGGTAAGAAACCCAAATATTACAAACACCTGCGTGACTGGGCGCGCGGAAGTGCATTGAAAAAAAGTGAATATGACGGTATGACCGGCGCCAGCGTACTCAGTGGGCGCGCACTGAAAGTCACGGCCGAGGTGCCTGACGCCCTGATTGATGCCGGCTATCAAATTCGTATCGACAGTGCGGTTGAAGATCAAAAGGAATTGCGTGCCGAAGTCGTGGTGCCACTCACCTCTGAAGGCGCAGGAAAACCGGTTGCAGGGCAGGGCTATGTAAAAACTTTTACCTACAGCTTTTAACCGGAGATTATTCCCCATCATGTTACGCAAGCTTCATTCGCAGCTCGGTGTATGGGGCGCAGCGCTGATGCTGATACTCGCGGTGACCGGGTCTGTTTTGTCCATCAACCCAATTCAGGATCGCCTGGCCGCACGTGTGCCTGCAACGGGGGACATGAGTGTCGCTGTGCTGGCGGGCAAGGTGGCCACCCAGTACCCAGGTGTGACGCAGATACAGCGCACACCGAATGGCGCGATCGTGGTGTATTTCAGCGAAGGTGAGCGCACGGGTGTTGATATTGTTGATCCAGCAACGGCTGAGCTGATTGCCCCCTACGAGCCCGCCTCGTGGATGCGGTGGATCAAGAATCTGCATCGCTCCTTATTTCTGGACACCGAGGGTCGTGTCGCAACCGGGCTTGGGGCTGCATTCATGATAATGCTCTGCATAAGTGGCGCATTCATGCTTGCTGCGCGTACAGGAGGATGGCGAAAGCTTTTCCATCCGCTTCGTGGGACTCTGTCAGAAAGGCTTCACGGTATCCTGGGTCGCGCAGCCATTATTGGGTTGATGATGTCCGCCACGACTGGGCTTTATCTATCCGCCACCAGTTTAAGTCTTTTGCCTGAGGGGCAAGAAGCCGAACCTGCGTATCCAGAAACCGATGCCGCTGCATCAGATACCACTCCTTCTACCCCATTAGCTGCGCACCTATTGCCGGCGTTACAAGCCATCGACATTAACGACCTGCGTGAGCTGGTTTACCCCTATCCGGATGACCCCGCAGATAATTATTCGGTAGTGACCCAGCAGGGGGCCGGCTACATCAGCCCCTACACGGGCGCTTATGTAACGGATTTTTCATTCAACGACAACACACACCGGCTTTATGAATTTATTTATGCACTGCATACGGGGGAGGGGCTTTGGTGGTTGGCGATATTGTTAGGGCTTTCTGCACTAAGCGTTCCAGCGTTGACCGTTACGGGGATAAACATTTGGTGGAAGAGACGTAGCGTCTTGCCGAAGCTGGTTAACAACACTGCTGCAAAAGCGGCGGACACCATTATTTTGGTAGGCAGTGAAACCAATACCACCTGGGGATTTGCCAATACCTTGCATGAGGCGCTGACGCTTGCGGGGCATCGTGTACATACAACCTCCATGAATCGTTTAGCCAGGTCTTATGGCAGCGCAAAGAGGATGTTTATTCTTGCGGCGACTTACGGCGATGGTGGTCCCCCTGCTTCCGGGAGCCACTTTTTTTCCCGCCTTGAAAAATTTTCAGGCAAACCCGATTTTTGCTTTGCAGTGCTGGGATTCGGTGATCGGCAATTTCCGAAATTCTGTCAATTCGCCGTTGATGTCGATTCGGCGCTGAATGCAAAAGGGTGGACACGTCTTTGTCCATTGGATTTAATCGATCGACAATCCACGCAAGAATTCGCACGCTGGGGCTTGAATTTAGGTGAGGTTATGGGGGTGCCACTGTCGCTGAATTACCAGCCCGACCGTCCTCGCACCTTTCCTTTGCGCCTGGCAGAGCGTTTGGACTATGGCATGGATCAGCAAGAACCGGCCTCGGTCTTTCGCTTCAAAGCAGTGGAAGAACCAGCGGAAAAAAGACATTTTTTGGGTTTTTTAAAGCGCCATGGGCTCCCCACTTTTGAAGCCGGTGATCTTGTCGGAATTTTTCCGCCGGGAAGTCATGTACCGCGATTTTATTCCCTGGCGTCTTCGGCAAAAGATGGCGTGTTGGAAATTTGCGTGCGCAAGCACCCGGCGGGGCTATGTTCAAGCTATATCCATGGCTTGCAACCCGGTAACACCATAGACGTGTTTATCAAACACAATCCGCACTTTCGACCTGCGACCAGTAAGGCGCCCATTATCTTGATTGGCGCCGGTACAGGTATTGGTCCACTGGCTGGATTCATTCGTCATAATACCCCTGGTCACCCCATGTATTTGTATTGGGGCGGGCGCAATCCACAAACTGATTTTCTCTATAAACCTGAGCTTTGTCGCTATTTGGAGGATCAGCGTTTAACGCGCTTGAATACGGCTTTTTCTCGCACAGAGGAGCAGGCGTATGTGCAAGACAAAATCGTTGAAGATGCAGTAGAGCTGCGAGAACTAATAAAAAACGGGGCACAAATTCTCGTGTGTGGCGGCAGGTCGATGGCGAAAAGCGTGACGACAGTCATTGATGAAATTATCGCGCCGCTCACCCTTAGCGTTCAGTCGCTAAAAGCAGAAGGGCGTTATCGGGAGGATGTATATTGAATTGCTGAGGGGTTGGCGCATTATCGGAAAAATCTCTCATTTTTTGTGGGGAAAATCGAAAACCTGATGCGCGAAATTGAACAATCGTGATAATACGCATGAATAAGAACGCCGTGATTTAGGTAAAACGTCATTTTAATGTTTCTATTGGAACGAAATACTCCCCTAGTAAATGTGGGGTTATCTGCTTATCTACCGTGTTGGCAAGTAGTAATCTGTGCTGAAACTGCTGTAGTTGCTCCCTTATTTGCATGCTAGTCTTTTATGGACTCAGGGTGCATCGGGCACCCAACCGATGTGAGGAGCCATCATGTATTCACTCGTTTACGTCAGTTCTGCCGTTGAACCATTCTCCAAATCAGAACTTGTTGAGCTGCTCGCTCAATGCCATGAGAACAATACGAAAGCGGGATTGACTGGCATATTGCTCTATAAAGACGGCAATTTCATGCAGGTGCTGGAGGGGGAAAAGGATGCCGTAAAATCTGTTTTTTCCCGTATCGGACGGGACCCTCGTCATAGAGGGTTAATCACGCTATATGACGAGGATATTTCAGAGCGGCAGTATCCAGACTGGTCCATGGCGTTCCGTGACTTGGATTCTCCTGAGGTGCGCGCACTGCCGGGTTTCAGTGAGTTTATGAATCTGCCGTTGAATGCACCCTCATTGCAGGCAAATGTATCGTTATGCAAGAGTCTTTTGCTAACGTTTAAACGAAGTATGTGACGAAGGGTTTCTAGACCATTGATGTTCATTCGCTTAAAGCATAAGCGCCTTACCGCGACAATATCTGTTGAAATGCTGTGAGGTTTGCCGCCGGTATCACGCTAGAACAACCAGTCCAATCGCGCATACACAAAATAATCTTTGCGATCGACCTCAATCCCGATTTGCTCGGTCGATAGCCATTCAGTACCAACATCCATCTCCCATGCCCACTGAGGGTTCCCGATATATTCGAGCTTCAACAAGGGTTGCACCGATGTTTGTTGGCCGTCGGTAACCGTGTAGTCCCGCTGATAAAACCGCACGCGCGGTCGTAAACGCCAATGCTCCTTGCCTGCGGCACCCAAAGGCAGTCGTGTTTCGGCGGTGAGTGAAAATAATTGGCTGGTGGTGAGGTCGGCGTAACGCACGGTCAACCAGCTCAAATCACGTTTAAACCATAAATCATTCGCGATCAACTGCACGCTAAGGTTTGTTTCCACATCGGTACCTTCAAACCCCTGCACACCCGCAGAGGTATCGGTATCTGACAGCTGCCAGCCACTCAGATCCACGCCCCAACGAAAATGTTTCGACCAGCGTCGGTTCATGCCGCCGGCAAGAGTGGTGCTGACGGCGGTGCGATCGAGGGCAACTTCTTCCAGCGTTTGTTCGGTAAATCCGCCTTGGTCTATCAATGCGTTGAGGTCTTCCAGCCCTTGCCCAATCAGCGCATTGTTCAGTGTCAGCACGGGCGAGCGGCGATAGTCTGCTGACAGGTAATAGTGCGTTTCTTGCTTGGCATACCAATTGGCGTTGATCAGCAATGTATTCAATTCATTAAAAAATACGTCATAATCCAGATAGCCCAGATAACTATGGGTAGGCTTGACATAGGTGATTTCGGCGCCAGTCGCCTGCCGATCAGTCATACCGTTATAATTTTGTTGGGTTAAAAACACGTTGGATTTCCAGGCCGAGTTTCCAGGCTCGAAATCCAGGCTTGCGCCAGCCAGTTGTCGCTCCGAATCGACCGCCAATTGCCGACTGGTCAGCACCGGGTAGCCTGCCAGCGCATTGATGCGCCATTCATCCGTTAAGGATTTGCTATAACGGGCACCGTCAAATCGTCCCAACACGCCTTCGCCTTGTGTCGTTTGGCGGCCCAGCTTTATTTGCTGGCGTGTGGTTTTATCGAACACATCGGCATAGGCGCGACTGAGGCGCGTGGGTTCATCGAGATTGTCTTCAAAATCGTGCCAGTAGCCGCCAGACAGTTGAATTTTGGTGTCGTAACGTTCACCGCGATAACGTCCGTTGAGATTGACGTCGGTCATCCAGGTCGATTGATACACCTGCGATGGTTCATCACCGATGCTGGAGCTGAAATACTGATAACCATTGCCAATCGCGCCAAACCAGCGCATGGCTTCGTCACGTCGGGCCGGTTTTGCCGCGCGCAGTGTCGGCGATGAGGCCTGTTGCATCAATGTGAGGCCTTGCAAGCGCTGTTCTACCCGCTGGCTGCCAGGTGAGGGTGAATATTGTTTCAGATAGCGTTGGTAAGTGCTGATTGCGTCGTTGTAACGTTGCGCGCGTTCATAGGCAACCCCCAGGTATTCCAGTGCGCTGGCGTTGTCAGCGTCGTTGCCGCTGTTCGCTAGCGTTTGCAAAAGTTGAATGGCCTGCTGCGTGTGTCCTTGCGCCAGCGCTTGCTTACCTGCTTCCAGAGCCTTTTCATTTTTTTGGGTGGTTTGTGGATCATGAGCGGATAACGTTACCCATAGGCTGCGTTGATCTGCACTCAGTTGCACCGTGCACGCCACATTGCGGCGAAAATTTAAATGTACCCACAGTTGATCGGCTATCCACTCGGATTGAACGCGAGTGAGCGGGAGTGCTTCAGTCGCTTGCCACGGCAGGGTTTCTTTGCCAAAGCGCCCTTGGTGCGGCTCAATGGCAAAACCAGGTTGCATGCGCACGCTGCATTGTTTTCCACTGGCTTTTTCCATGGCGACGACTGTGAATGCTCGGGACAGCTGTAACTGAACGGCGCTGCGTTCTGCTTTTTCGTAGAGCGTGTCGATGCCTTCGATCCAGTCTGGCGTTGCAAAGGATACAGGCGATAATGTCATGCACGCAGCAGCTACAGCATAACGCCACATCCTGTTCGCAAAGCTGCGCGAAGCGTTAATCGCCAAATGCCGAATCGCTGACACGATGCTGCCCCGTTTTAAAATCACTGATAGTGGTGAGCGATGGGTCGCTATAGACATGGCAAGCGCCCGTGCAATCGCGTAATTCTCCGACGGTATATCGCAGGTTGCCTTGGTCGGTTTTCTTATGTTCGTCACTCTGATAGTCGTTGGCGTGGCAACCCGCACAATCAGGTTGATAGGCCGGGAACCGCCACGTATTAAGTTCGTTATTGCCGGTGTGGCAGTCAGCGCAGTCAAGTGATTGGCGGTGGCCGGCAGGGTAGGCTGGCGATTGGTGTACGTATTGCAGCGGAGCCCACTGTTGCGTGTTATGGCACTCATCGCATTCTCGTGGCGTAATGAAGTGCCCAACTCCCTTGCCCGTAGCCGTCGTACCGTTATGACAAGAACCGCAAGAGCCCGCCACATTGTCATGACTGAAATTCGCCGGTTCCCAAGCATTAGTGGAATGGCAGGTGTCGCACTGTGCGTTGGTGGTGATATGGCCCGAATTTTTGCCGGTCGCCGTGGTGCCATTATGGCAAGAGCTGCATGTGCCCGTTACATTGTCATGGCTGAAATTCGCCGGTTCCCAAGCATTAGTTGAATGGCAGGTGTCGCACTGTGCGTTGGTGGTGATATGGCTCGGATTTTTGCCAGTCGCCGTGGTGCCATTATGGCAAGAGCTGCATGTACCCGTTACATTCTCATGACTGAAATTCGCCGGTTCCCAAGCATTAGTGGAATGGCAGGTGTCACATTGCGCGTTGGTGGTGATATGCCCTGGATTTTTACCGGTCGCCGTTGTGCCGTTATGACAAGAGCTGCATGTGCCCGTTACATTCTCATGGCTGAAATTCGCAGGCTCCCATGCATTGGTAGAATGACAGGTGTCGCACTGTGCGTTGGTGGTAATATGCCCCGGATTTTTACCTGTCGCGTTTGTGCCGTTGTGGCAGGAATCACACGTTCCGGTGACCCCCGAATGGTTGAAATTGGCCGGTACCCAGGCCGTCGTGGAATGACAGGTCTCGCATTCCTGCATTGTGGCAATGTGCCCCGGATTTTTGCCTTCTGCAATCGAACCATTGTGACAACTTGAACAAGGAGCGGTCAGATTGCTGTGATCAAAACGCGCAGGCTCCCACGCGCGTGTTGAGTGGCAACTGTTGCACTCCATTGTGGTAGGAATATGGTTAGGGGTTTTTCCGGTGGCAGTGGTGCCGTTATGGCATTGCGAGCAATTATCGACGATCCCGCTATGATCAAAGCGTGCTACCGACCAGGTAACACTGGTATGACAACTGTCGCAAGCCGCTTGCGTGGCAATATGATTAGCAGGTTTGCCCGACTGCATTACACCATTATGGCATTGCGCACATTGCCCTTGTACCTGTGAGTGTTCGACGCGGTTAACCGTATCCCAATTGAAACTGTTGTGGCACTCACTACAATCGTTACTGCTGGGAATATGATGCGCCGACTTTCCGCCACCAGGAACCAAGGTGCTACTGCCGTGACATGCAAAGCAATCTACGGGCGTGCCCTTAAAGCGGCCATTGACATGGCAAGTCTCACATTCCACCAGACGATGAAACCCCTGCAATGGAAACCGGGTAGCATCGTGATCAAAACCAGCAGCGATTACGCGCACGGGCGCAATGATCACGATGATGATCGCGAGGGTGGTCAGCCATACCATCAATCGTGGCATCCCCTCGAACCAGGCGGGCGTAAAGCGAAATAATCGATCTCGCAACATCGCTGGTTACCTCATTTGCAGGGCAGAAAAATCGTTGGTGTCATGACAGGTATCGCATTGCGCCCCATACGCACCGCGATGCACATCGTCAGTCACGTGGCAACTGCCGCACTGACTCGATAGCGGTGTATCCGCATGTTTATCATCATGGCAGGCTTCGCATTGCAGTCCCTTGTGCTTGCCCGTGAGAGAAAAATCCGTTTGCTTGTCGTGATCAAACTGCCATTGCATCCAACCGATGGGGTGGTGGCAGGTATTGCAAGTTGTGCCAAACGCTTGCTTGTGTGGGTCGTCTTGATGGCATTGATGACAAGCCTGTGGCGCACCGCGAAAATGTGAATCCGCATGACAGCCCTCGCAGCCGACGGTGGCATGTGCGCCCAGCAAGGGAAACACACTCAACTCATGATCAAAGCGGGTATTGTCATGCCAGCTTTGTTCATCGTGACACTGCTCACAGCGAGGGCCCAACGCACGCTTATGTGCGTCTGTGCGCGCATGGCAGCCGTTGCATGTTTGATCCGTAATAGGTGCTTTAACATCGCCCGCATGGCATTGTTCGCAAGCTACTTTTTGATGTGCGCCCTTGAGTGGAAAATCGGTTTTGCTGTGATCAAAGCGGGTCGTGTCCCATTGTGTTACTGAATGACATTGCTGACAGTCGACGCCATTGCGGCCTTTGTGTACGTCGTCAGCCTGGTGGCAGCCATTGCACGAGGTGGGCGTTTTGTCTGCCGGTGTTTGGGGAGTGTGGCAAGCATTACAACGCAAGGGTTTATGCGCGCCTTTCAGCTCAAACTGTGTATCCAGCGTGTGATTAAAGCGGGATTGCTTCCAGGCCTGGCTGTTGTGGCAATCATTGCATTGCTGACCAAATTGGCCGAGATGTATGTCGTCAATTTGGTGGCAACTTGCGCATTTTTTGTCAGCTCCCTGATAATCACTGCTGCGATGACATTGCGCACAGCTCAATTCCCGATGTTTGTCTAATAGCGGGAACGCTGTTTTATCGTGATCAAAGGCCGTGCGCGCCCAACTATTGGCGTTATGGCACTGCTGGCATTCTTTGCCTTGACTACCTTTATGGACATCCGCTTTCTGGTGACAGGCGATGCAGGTTTGCGGTGCGTCCCGATAGGGTTTGTCAGCGGCGTGGCATTGTGTGCAGCTGACGTCTTTGTGTTTGCCTTCCAGACGAAAATCGGTATGCACATGCTGAAAATTGGCGGGGTTGAATTGCAGAATATCGGCATTGCGACCCTGGTGTTCCGAATGGCACAAGCGGCATTCACTGTTGGCAACCCCTGGGCTGCGACCATGAAATCCCGTGTGGGCGCGAATATCTTTACCCACCGGGGCATGACAATTCAGACAAAGCTGAATTTCGCTTTTGGCATTGCCTTCGCCATGACATTTTTTGCATTCGCCTTCATGTTTGGCGTGAGCTTCACTTAACGGCCCCGGGCTGAGCATGCTTTCAAAATTAAAATCAATGGCGTGCACATTGCCTGTAATGGCAATGCAGAATAGCCACCCTACTATCGTGAAAATACGTTTGAAAAGATCAATACGCATGGACAGCCCAAATATGCACGATCATCGTGAGTAACATCATGATGAAAATAGGTAAATGCAAGACGTGCCACCATGCAAACAGACGTTCGAACCACTGTAGCTGGGCGAGTTTGCGCAGGGTGTGCAGATAATCATTGAGGGGGCGACGAGTCGCCTGCCAAATGCTGTCCAATCTGGCGTCCGGGTGACGCCGCACGTAGGCGTTGAACTGATGCTGATGGTAATAGCGGCGGGGTGCCGCCAGCAGCGCGTAACGCCATGACACCTTGAAGGGATCAGGCGGAATCAACGCCGCAAATAGAGCATCCAGCTTGTGCTGGAGTTCGGGCGCATCGCTAAGCGCATGTGACAGTGCTGCTTTTTGCTCCCGCGCCAGGCTTAACAAATGTGCACTCGAAAGCTTTTGGCCATAGAGCCCGGCATGCAGCTTGGCGTAAAAATAGCGCCCGATGACACCGCTTGCTACCACCAGCAGCATGCAATAGAGCGCCACACGACTATTGAGTGCGCCGACTTCAAAATTACAATGAAACAAAATCGCACTGGGCCCCAAAATGCCAAACACCATATGCAAACGAAACCAGTGTTTGGTTGCTGGCAGGTGCCGTAGCAGACGCATTCGTTTGCGCAGTGGGTAGAGCAACAGCAACACCATCAGTGATGCACCCACAATTCCCAACGCATAACCCAGTCCGGTGTCGGCACTTATGATGCTGTCATCACGATGATGCCAACCCCATGCCAGCAAACTTACGATGACCGCTGAAAAAATAATGGCAGCCCATGGCCTGCGTTTGGGGAGCGCCGACGAAGACAGGGTGGGCGAGGTGATTTTTGCTGACGCTGTCATGAGAGCATGTACAATCCAATGACAAGAAATTGCAAGGACAAGAAATCCCTGTGACTGAAAACACAGTTACAGGGAGACAATCTACATAGTAGAGTCAAATTCTTAACTAACCCTTAAGAATTGTGTGCTAATTTTTCAAACTATGATGGATTCCCACTGCACGTACTGCGCTTGTGAACCACTGCGCAGTGGCTGTGATAAACGCGAATGTTGTGAGAAACGCATGCAGATGTCTGTTGTCGCTGCGGTTTATGCTTTGCCGCTGGCCCTAATCATTGCCCTGTATGTTTGGGCTGTGGGGCGAAAGAATCGAAAAAACAAAGCATTACTACAAGAATCCCGCGATGCCGGCTTAACCGAGCCCGCGTCGTTGCACCCGCTGATTGATACCCATCGCTGCATTGGTTGCGCCGCCTGCGTTACTGCGTGTCCCGAAAAAGAGGTGTTGGGAATAATTGAGGGGCGCGCTCAACTTATTGGCCCTGCCAACTGCATTGGTCACGGTGCCTGTCAAAAGGCGTGCCCGGTGGGAGCGATTCAACTGGTGTTCGGCAGTGAAACACGCGGTGTTGATATTCCCTGGGTGTCACCGGATTTTGAGAGTTCGGTGCCCGGTATTTATATCGCCGGTGAGTTAGGCGGAATGGGCTTGATCCGTAACGCAGTGACGCAGGGGCGGCAAGCCATGCAGCAACTTTCCAAGCAGTTGCAAAAAGGCGCTTCTCTCAATGAAAAACGTACCGAAAGCGATGTGGATGTCGTTATTGTCGGGGCGGGGCCGGCGGGTATTGCGGCATCATTGGCCGCCAAAGCCGAAGGCTTGCGTTATAAAACCCTGGATCAGGAGTCGTCGCTGGGTGGCACGGTAGCGCATTTTCCGCGTGGTAAGTTGGTGATGACACAACCGGTAGATCTACCGCTGGCAGGCAAGGCCAATTTTCGGGAACTGAGCAAGGAGCAATTGCTGCATTTCTGGGAGAGTATCTTGCTGCGTTTTCCGTTGGCGATTGAATATGGCCAGGCCGTACAACAGATCGATGTTATGGATAACGGCTTTTGTGTAGTGACGCCCACCGCGCGTTATACCACCCAAAAAGTGCTGCTGGCGATCGGGCGGCGTGGTAGCCCGCGCAAATTGAATATCCCCGGGGAGGAACTCAGCAAAGTCGTGTATCGGTTGATTGATCCCGAGCAATATCGCGGTCAGCAGGTGCTGGTTATCGGTGGTGGTGACAGTGCCTTGGAAGCCGCCTGCAGCCTGGCAGAACTCGACGATGCGTCATCGACACCCGTACAAAGTGGCATGCAAATCCGCACACCTGCGATAACGCTCGCCTATCGTGGCGAGGCATTCAATCGCGCCAAGGCGCGCAATCGTACACGGGTCGAGGCATTACAAAAGGCCGGTAAATTACAAGTAAAGCTCGGCTATCAACCTGTCCGAATTGAAAATGATCACGTCCTGATTGCCTCGTCGCAACAGCAGGAAACCTTAGCCAATGATCAGGTAATCGTATGCGCAGGCGGTGAGTTACCCACTGCATTTCTCAAGAAGATTGGCATTCGAGTGGACACCAAATATGGCACGGTATAGTGCAACCCTCATTGGCGTTTGGCTGTTGTTTTGTAGTGTTACGTCACTGGTGGCGGGTGATGCAGAATGGGCAAGCTATCAGCAGAATCTCAAGCTACGAAATTACCCGGCGGCATTGCAAACCTTAACGCAATTGGCGGATCAAAACGATCCCAAAGCCACGCTGACCCTTGCCCAATGGTATCGCAACGGAACCGGCGGTAAAAAAGATGCCGTGAAATCGCGCCAGCTCATGCAAAAAGCCGCCGAACAAGGGCAGGCTGAAGCGCAATACCAGTTGGGGTTGATGACACTCAAAGGTATTGGCGGCGACAAGAATCCAACCCTAGCGCGCACTTGGCTAGAAAAGGCCGCACAACAACACCATGCCAAGGCGCTTCAGGAAATTGCAGATTGGCAAGCGCCAGCGGTGATTCTTGAAACTTCAGGGCAGGTGCGAACACCGGCAGCATCACCTGAGTTGCCCATAAAAACCAACAAAACTGTTGCCCCCACGCTCTCACCGTTACAGCAACGCTTGGCAGCGGTGCAGCAATCGTCGCAACCGTTGTTGGCGTTGCGTCGTGCTGTGCTTAAAAGCGACACCGCGATGGTCACTGCGCTGTTGAATTCGTTTACACCGCAACAACAGCGAGAGGCATGGGCACACGATGCTGATGGCCACACGTTGATCACCCTGGCCGCACAACAAGCCTCGTCTGAAATGCTCGCGCTGTTATTGTCACGCGCCGACCTACCGGCATGGCAAGACGCGAACGGCAGAAATGCTTTGTTTGCAGCGTTAAAAGGGCGGCGTCCTGATAATGTTGCGCTGTTGCTGAAACGCCGCTGTGATCCTATTCAAGCCGATGCTCAGGGCATGACCCCTTTGGCGTGGGCCATACAAACGGGACATCCCTCGGCATTGGCTTTGCTGACCGCCACTGATGTTGCCCGTTGGCAACCTGCGTGGCTAACCACGGCCGCCCTTCACCATGATCACACGCTTGCCTTTGCGTTATTACAGGCGGGTATCTCGGTAACGTACACTGATGCCGAAGGCCGAGATGCGCTTTGGTATGCCGCACAACAAGGCAATCTTGCGCTGGTTAAAGCACTGATGGCGGCAGGTGCATTGCCTTCGTTAAGCGACAAGGCGGGCGATACGCCTTTGCATGTGGCGAGCCAGCAGGGGCATGTCGAAGCCATCAACGCATTATTGGCGAAGGGCAAAGGCGCCTCGACAACAGCGTTATTGAAACAGGTCAATACCAAAGGCAGTACGGTATTGCATCTGGCCAGTGCAGCCGGGCAGCAGAGGGCGGTGGATGCGTTGTTAACAGCGGGCGCTGACATCGACCAACGCGATCATGCCGGTAATACTTCATTGATCGTGGCGGTTATCAATCATCGCTATGACGTGATCAACCTATTGTTGCAACGCGGCGCCGGATTGGATAAGCGCAATAACAACAAGAAAACAGCGTTGGATATTGCAGACCAGCTGGGGGATCAGGAGGTGGGAACGCTGCTGCGCACAACGGCGAAGCAGCGGGGCGTGATGTCGATATTTCAATAGAGCGTTACAAAGCGTCGTATCAGGCTTTCTGCATCCGACGAACACCCACCAGGCCAGCTAAACCCATCACCAGCAGAGCGATCGATTGTGGCTCTGGAATGGAGGTGTTGTCATTTGTCTGAGCCAGGGAGATCGAAGCAGACGCATCGTCGATCGGTTTGATCATTCCGGCTTCTGATACTGAAGAAGTGACGGCCAGGAATGCGGCGAAAACGACGGCAGTGACAGTGGCGAAGCGGGTGGCGATGAAGTTGCTCATTATTGTTCTTCCTTAAAAAGCGATGCGCTTGATATGGGAGAAAGTATGCGGGTGGAGCGACTGAAATGCCTGCGTAATATGCACACTCCACGCGGGACTTAACACCACTTGCTGGGTGCCGTATTGCCAAAGGTGAAGACCCAAACGAACAGAATCGAAGCGCTAATAGCTTAATAAATGTGGTTCGCGTCACAATTTTCGCGCCAATTCTGCGACTGATAGGTTCACCTGTTTTCACTTACGATAGTACCTGTTGAAAAGCCGAAAGCCCTCCGTCTAAGATGGCTTCCGGAACGGCCGTGCTGGGTCGTTCCCGGTCATGGTTCTGTCTCCCCCAGGGCCGGATCGCAGTGTTGCCCGTGCTGAACCTTGTCATGTGTTTTGTACGGGCAAGCTGCGGTGAGGAAATAACAATAATATCAACTGGAATAATAATATGAATCGTTTCTCTCTGAGTGCTCTCGCGCTTGCTCTCTCACTACCCACGTTGGCGTCGGCATCGGGGCCAATGTCAACCGACAGAATCATCATCAAATACAAAGCGGCGCCGGCAGCGCAAGCCAGTGCTGCCTCACGCATGGTAACGACCGCCATGGGGGTCGCCCAACAGCGTGGTCTGCAATTAAAAGCCTTGCGTAAAACGGCCACGGGCGCACAAGTGGTCAAACTTGGCCAGTCGCTGTCGCTCAGCGACGCTGCGGCGTTGGCAAACGATATTGCCCGCAATGATCCGAATGTCGAATACGCAGAACCCGATCGTCTCATGCATCCCATGATGACGCCCAATGACTCTCGCTATTACGAGCAATGGGATTTGTATGAAACCACCGGCGGCATGCGCTTGCCGCAAGCTTGGGATAAATCCACAGGGGCCGGTGTAATCGTGGCGGTACTCGACACAGGCTATCGTCCCCATGTGGACCTCAACGCCAATATCGTGGGCGGATACGACTTTATTTCGGACTCCTTCATAGGCAATGACGGTAACGGCCGTGATACTGATGCGCGCGATCCTGGGGACGCGGTAACGGTGGGGGAGTGTGGCGGTGGTTACCCGCCGCAAGATCAAACGTCCAGTTGGCACGGCACCCATGTGGCGGGCACCATCGCTGCGGTCACTAATAACGGCCAGGGTGTAGCGGCCGTCGCGCCGGGCGCAAAAGTGCTGCCTTTGCGTGTGTTGGGTAAATGTGGTGGCTATACCTCGGATATTGCCGATGCGATTATTTGGGCCTCGGGCGGGGCCGTTTCCGGTGTGCCGACCAATAGCCAGGTGGCTAAAGTCATCAACATGTCGCTGGGCGGCGAAGGTGCCTGTGATACCACGACGCAAAACGCCATCAACAGTGCGCGCTCTCGTGGCACGGTAGTGATTGTGGCGGCAGGAAATGAAAACCAGAACGCCTCCAACTCCAGCCCAGCCAATTGCGCAGGTGTGGTAACGGTCGCCGCAACGGGCCGCACCGGTGGTCGCGCACCTTATTCCAATTATGGCAGTGTGGTAGATATCGCGGCCCCGGGTGGCGACACTTCATTCAGTCAGGCCAACGGCATTTTGTCGACCCTGAACAGTGGCTATACCGCCCCTTACGCTGACAGTTATGATTTCTACCAGGGCACATCGATGGCGACGCCTCACGTGGCCGGTGTGGCCGCTTTGATGCTGGCGCGTAACCCGGCATTGACACCGGATGCCGTCGAGACGCGTCTCAAATCGTCGGTACGCAGCTTTCCCGCCAGCTGTTCACAGTGCGGCGCCGGGCTGATCGACGCCAATGCAGCGGTGGATGCGGCCGGCGGCACCACGACGCCACCTCCACCTTCGACTGGATTGGCAGAGGTGGAGTCCAACAATACTCGTACCAGCGCTCAGACGGTAGCCACAGCGACCACCGTGGCGGGCACCATGGCGTCGACGACGGATACTGACTACTTCAAGGTGTCGCTCCCCGCCGGCAAAACACTGACCGCGACATTGACCCCCGGCAGCACCACGGCTGACTACGATCTGTATGTCTATAACAGTGCAGGCACCCAGATTGCCAAAAGCACCAACAGTGCAGGCAAGGTCGATGCGGCCTCTGTCACCAATACTGCGACCTATGCCTTGGCGCGGTATGTGCGCGTGGTGTATTACAGCGGCGGTACCGGGTCTAGCAATGGTAAATATTCTTTGAAATTAGCTTGGTAACTTCCGCTGGCAATGCGCCTGCTCTGGTTTGAGCAGGCGCTCAGATACACAAATACCATTCATTCTTCCCCCGGAAAACGCTATCCTGCGCGCGCTTTAACGTGCGCCAGTGATGGGCAGGGGGCAGCCATGGGGCCGCTCACCGTTAAGCGTGTGCATTGCGTATTGCCGAGGGTAATACGTTGATTTTGTACATCTTTAGTCAGGAAAGCAGATCCATGAAGATTGCGCTCATTACCTCCGGGTATTACCCCGTGATAGACGGTGTCACCGTCAGTATCCATAACCGTCTGAAAACCCTAAGTAAATTGGGCCACCAGGTGTTGGTGATTTGCCCCAACTATACCGGCATGAGTGTCTATCCCGACGCGGACAAATACAGCGGAAACATCTTGCCCGGTGTGCATGTCTGCAACGTGCCCAGCAGCGATGTGGGCGGCATTGATTTTGAGCGCAACATGACCGTGGCGGCCAACGCCGTGATCGACGCCGAACTGGAAAAGTTTGCGCCCGACGTGATACACGTCGACGAACCCGAACGCATTTGGGTGGGCACGTTTAAAAAACCCGGCGTTGCCTATGCCCGCAGAAATAAAATTCCTTGCGTTGCTGTGTACCATACCAATTTCATCGATTATGTCGAAGACTTTATCAAAGCACCGGCTTTCGTGCTTGGTGCCATCAAATTCGCCATCAAAAAACTGCTCAAGCATGTCTATAACGCTTACGATGTGACGCTTGTGCCGGGCACGGCAGCCAAAGCAAGGCTGGAAATATTCGGCGTCAAGAACACGCGGTATGAAACCATTAACGGTGTGGATTATGGGCTTTTTTCCGCGAAGGATTCGGTGCATGACGATTTTTTCAAAGAAAAATATGGCATCGATGGCCTGAAAGACAAAGTCAAACTGATTTTTATCGGCCGACTCACCGAAGACAAGAACTGGCACTTTACGCTGTCGGTGTTTCCGCAATTGATGGAGCGGATCAAGCGCGAAAATATCGCGGTGCTGATTGCCGGTGATGGTCCGATGAAAGCAGAAATTCAGCAGCGTTTGTCTGCGGTTGCGGAGAACGTCCACATATTCGGTCGCATTCCACAGGAAGAGCTTTATCAGATACTGCGCCATTGTGACTTGCATGTATCGACATCCAACAAAGAAAACAGAAGCTTGACCCCGATCGAGGCCATGTGTGCAGGCGTTCCGGTATTGGCGCCGCGGGCGGGTGGTTTTGTTGATGATATTACCAATGGCAACAATGGTTATCTGTTCGAGCCTGACAGCAACGACGACTTTATCCAGAAATGTGCCCTATTGATTCAAGATAAAACCTTGCGCGAGACCTTGGGTAGCAACGCCCGCACCTACGCCGAGTATTTTGCGTGGGAACTTTGTGTCAGTCGCTTATTGAAGATCTGGAATGAAAGCGCTCATGTGCAAACAACAATAGACGAGGAATCGCCCCATGGTCGAACCGCTTAAAGCACTGCTCATTCACCAGAATCCTTCTGTGCATACCCAATTTTTCAGGTTTTTGGTAGCGGGCGCGCTGGTTGTAATGGTTGACATGGCGATCTTCTATTCGTTGGCCATCATTCTGGATTTTCATCACCTTGTGGCGAATTCGGGCGCGTTCGTGGTGAGTACGCTCATGGCGTATTTCATCAGTCGGGAATGGGTGTTCAGCAAGGTGGAGCATCAGCTCGGCAAGGATTTTCTGCTTTTTTTGATCGTCAGCGTGGTCTGTCTGGCGATCAGTAATAGCATTTTATTTGTGTTGATTGATTATCAGGTTTTCAACCGGATCTTTGCAGACGTTAGTCATGAGCTGGCCCTGGTTTCTGCAAAAATCACAGCGGTGATCGTGATTGCTGTTTTCGATTTCTGGCTGAAACGGGTGTTTGTTTTTAAATAAGCCTAAACCCCATTAGCGCAAGGTAAAGCTGCGGAGGTTTGCGCGCATTGACGTGGCAACGTTCACCATATCCGCCGCGGACGTTGTGGCAAGATGCGCATGTTCCGCTTGCGCTTTGGCGCGATCCGAGAGTTCACAGACATCTTTTGCCAATGATTGTGTGGCTTGGCTCTGTTGTAGCAGCGCTGTCGCGACGGATTGCGAGTGCTGCTCAAGATCATGTGCACCCTGCTGTAATGATGCAATGGTCTGATTGACCTGTTCAATGCCCTGCAAACCTTGCTGCGTAAGCTGAACACCGTTGCCAACCGCATCGACAATCGATGACACCTGCTGGCTGATCGAGGCCACGATCTTGTCAATTTCATGGGTTGATTGCCGGGTGCGTCCTGACAATCCTCGCACCTCATCGGCGACCACTGCGAAACCGCGCCCCGATTCACCCGCGCGTGCGGCTTCGATAGCGGCATTCAAGGCGAGTAAATTGGTTTGTTCGGCGACGTCCTTGATGGTCATCGTTATGGATTCAATGCGCTTGTAGTTCAGGTTTAATTCCTGCACGGTTTCTTCAAGCTTGCCGACAAAACTGGTGGTGTCTTTGAACACGCCGTAGCATTGCGCAACCAATTGGGCGCCTTTGCTGCTTTCTACATTGGAATGTCGTGCCAACCGCAGTTGATCGCTGGAGCTGGAGGAGAGCATGTTGATATTCACTGACAACTCTTCGACGGCCGCCGACATGTTGCGTGCGCTATCCTGTTGTTGCACGGCATCATTTTCGCCCTGATGGGCATCGTCTTTCAGCTTGATGGCAGAATGGTCCAGTGATGTGGCCATGGTGGCGAAGACACTCAGCGTTTTTCGCAATTGATCGCACATCGCGTAGGCGCGTCCCAGCACACTATTCGGGTTCGGACGTTCCTGGCCAGCCAGGGCCGCCAGATCCCCCTGGGTGACGCGTTCAAGAATTTTTTCAACCTGTGCAGGCTCCCCGCCCAGGCGCTGACGTAGCCCACCCATGATCAATGATACGACGGTGATGACGAGCACCAGGCAACTGCCCAGTACCGTCGCCATGACAAGATCAAAACGATCGACGGAGTCCCGTGCAGCCTGTTCAATCTTGATTTGTTCTGCAAGTGAATCCTTCACCAACCGATCAACCGCAGCGCGATGGCGGGCATAAATAACATCCAACTCTTTGAAAACTGATTTTGCGCGTTCGTGATTACCGCTGTTCAATGCGGGTAGAAAATCTGAATGTAAGCGTTTGAAATACTCTTCAGCCGGTATAAACACATCTTCATTAATTTGTTGGCGTAACCCCGGGCTAAGCACTTTATCGACCATCCAGTAGTCATGACGGGTACGAAACTCCTTTTCTACCCGGTCGAGATTGGCGAGCCACTCACGTTGTTGATCCGCACTATCAGTGAAAAGAGCCTGCATCACGCTAAGATGGCTTTCGATAATGTATTGCGGAGGCGGCAGAATATCAGCGACGAGATCCTTGACCTGGATTATTTTTCCATAGGTTTCGCCATTCACTTTAACGCCATTGAGCAGGTTATGGGACAGGCCGGCGAATAATCCCATGCCAATGATGAAAACAGCGACAAGAAAGCGGCCAGCTTTAACCAAAGACCAGCGTCCAAAATAGTGCACTACCTCTGAAAACATGTGGCAATCCGAAAGAGAGAGAGGGACTCCTATTCACTGTAGCTGTTGGCCTGCAACACGCAAGAGAGGGTGAGGCAGGACAGGCATTCAATGGCAGTGAGCGCGATCGCTGCGCAGCTAAATGCCTGTCGATAACAAGATTTGTCAGCGTGAAAAATTATTCCACATCATTTTTGGGCCATCCGCTTCGGTTGACTGCAGCTATTACCGCCAGAATTGACGCAGTCACAATATTGGCATGAATACCTACCCCATAAATACCCTGGCGTTGATGTTGTGTGGTCACTTCAATCATCGCTGCAGCGTGTGCATTGGCTCCCTGGCTGAGCGCGCGTTCTTCGAACGATACGACGGAAACGGGAACCCCCAGCGCCTGTATCACCGCATCGATCGGCCCATTTCCGGTGCCGCTAAGGGTGAGCGTTTTGCCGGCTTTGTTCACTGTCAACCGAACGCCTTGTTCGTCACCGGATTCAAACAAGTGATGCTCGACATAATGCCAAGGCGCATCGACATGGCAGAAATGCGATTGGAACAACGCCCACAAGGCGTTGGCACTGATTTCTCCGCCATGCTGATCAGTATGCTTTTGCACAACACCACTGAATTCGATCTGCATGCGCCTGGGCATAACCAAACCATAATGCGTTTCGAGCAAGTAAGCGATGCCCCCTTTGCCTGATTGACTATTCACGCGAATAATGGAGTCGTAACTGCGGCCCACATCACTGGGATCAATCGGCAAATAAGGGACCTCCCAAAGCGCATCGGGTTGGCGTGCGGCGAAGCCTTTTTTAATGGCATCCTGATGCGACCCGGAAAACGCCGTAAATACGAGATCACCGACATAAGGATGGCGTGGGTGCACCGGGAGCTGGGTGCAGGCTTCGACGGTGCGCGCGATGCTGTCGATGTTGGAAAAATCAAGCTCAGGGTCAACGCCTTGCGTGTAGAGATTCAAAGCAAGCGTTACCAGATCGACGTTACCTGTACGTTCGCCGTTACCAAACAGACAGCCTTCGACGCGATCGGCGCCCGCCATCACCGCCAATTCTGCCGCTGCAACCGCGCATCCCCGGTCATTGTGCGGATGCACACTTAATATGATGCTATCGCGACGTTCGACATTGCGATGCATCCACTCGACCTGGTCGGCGTACACGTTGGGCGTCGCCATTTCGATGGTGGCCGGCAAATTAATGATGATCTTACGCTCAGGGGTGGCACCCCACGCTTCCGTCACTGCATCCACGACTTGTTTGGCAAAAGGCAGCTCGGTATCGCTGAACAATTCCGGGCTATATTGCAAGACCCATTCGGTGTCCGGCTGCGTATCGGTAAGTTCGCGGATCAGTTTAACGCTGGACACAGCGAGATCGATGACTTCTTGTGCTTGCAATTTGAATACTACGTCGCGAAAGGGGCGCGAGGTTGCGCTGTAGACATGCACGATGGCACGACGCGCGCCTTTAAGCGCTTCGATCGTGCGCTCGATCAAGTGGGGGCGTGCCTGCGTCAGCACCTCAATAGTCACGTTATCCGGGATGTGATTGTCTTCAATCAATCCACGCACAAAATCAAATTCGGTCTGCGAGGCGGAGGGAAAAGCCACTTCGATTTCCCGAAAGCCGATATCGCAAAGCATCTTGAACATGCGCATTTTGCGCGCATTATCCATGGGCTCGAACAGGGCCTGATTGCCATCGCGCAGATCCGTACTCATCCAGAGGGGGGCTTTTTCAATGACGCGATTGGGCCATTGACGATCCGTCAATTTTACCGGAGGGAAAGAGCGATATTTGCGCGTTGGCTGCTTGATCATGACAGTGTCCTTAGATGGTGAGAATTTTGACCGCCCTTATGGGGCGGTGAAGTCAGCCTTGACCGGGTGTGGCGCGGGCTGGAGGCATCAGGGGTAACCGATAGAGATAGAATAGGCCAGGCTTAGGGGCAGCCGCTTGCCAATTAGGGCGTAAAATCGCAATTGTTAGCAATATTATGCTAATGAATCTCTATATGTTGAAATATGATGCCTCTCTGCCGCATTCCTCTGCCCGATGGCTGTTGTGTGGCTGTTGCGACTCAGGCAAAGCAATGCTCCTTGCCCGGAAAACTGCCTTCCTTAACGGCGGCAGCGTAGGCCGCAACGGCGCCCTGGTTGGTGCCACCACCGTCGGGCATAAAATTGCGCACAAATTTGGCGGGCTTGCCAGGTGTCATTCCCAGGATGTCGTGCATCACCAGCACTTGGCCGTCACTGCTGGGGCCTGCGCCGATACCAATCACAGGTACGGAAACATGCGTCATAATGTCTGCCATCAAATCGGCGGGAATGCATTCATATAGAAGAATGGCCGCGCCAGAGGCCTGCGCTTCGATGGACTCCTCTGTCAATAACGCGCGAGATGTGGGGTCGCGCCCCTGCACTTTGTAGCCGCCGAATTTATTCACCGACTGCGGGGTGAGGCCGAGATGAACACAGACGGGAATCCCGGCTTCGGTGAGGCGACGGGTGAGCGGATTCAACCATCGCCCACCTTCCAGTTTTACTGAATGGGCGCCTGCTTGCATCAGCAGCGCGGCATTGTGCAAACATAACGCCTCGGTGGCGTAGCTCATGAAGGGCATGTCCGCCATGATATGCGCCCCCTGGTTGCCACGTTTGACGCAGGCCACATGGTAGGCCATTTGTTCGACGGTGACGGGCAGTGTTGAGTCGTGGCCTTGCAATACCATCCCCAAGGAATCGCCGACCAAAATGACCTCAATACCAGAGGTGCTGGCCATATAGGCGAAGGCGGCGTCATAGGTGGATATGCACGCGAATTTTCCGCCTTGCATTTTGATCGCGTTGAGCGTGCTGAGAGTGGTGGTCATGAGAGCCTGCCTAAAAAAATACGTAAAAATCAGGGGGCATCGATTTCAGGGAATAAAATCCATATACCTGTCGATATCCCATTGGGTGACGGTCGAAAGAAACCGCTCCCATTCGTCGCGCTTGAACTCGCTATAGATGTCGTAGAGTTTGCCGGGCAATGCCGCACGAATTACCTCGTCTGCTGCCAGTGCATCCAGAGCATCGCCCAGCGTCATCGGCAGTTTACTCACTTTTTTGCCGGCATCGATGGCATCGTAAACACTACGAGTTTCGGGTTCACCGGGATCGAGGTTGCGTTGAATGCCATCGTCAAACGCAGCCAGCAGTGCAGCTGACATCAAATAGGGGTTCACCATGGCATCCACCGAGCGATATTCAAAACGTCCAGGGGCGGATACACGCAAGCCGCAGGTTCGGTTTTGGTAGCCCCAATCCGCATAGACGGGCGCCCAATAACCCATGTCCCACAAGCGTCGGTAGGAGTTCACAGTAGAGGAGCCTATGGCGGTCAATGCATTGAGATGGTTGATAACGCCGCCTATGCACTGCAGGCCGACCGGGCCGGGCTTCTGGCTGCCGGGGCGTGGCATGAAAAGGTTTTCGCCGCCTTGCCGATAGCTGAATACTTCCTGCGATCCCGCGTAGTGGGGCGCTTTCAGGACCACGTCGTCTCCACCTTTCCAGAGGGAGACGTTATGGTGGCAGCCGGAACCAGATACGTTCATGAACGGCTTTGCCATAAAGCAGGCAATTAAATTGTGTTCCCGCGCGACTTGCGCACAAATTTGTCGATACGTGGTCAGTCGATCGGCGGTGCGCAAAGGATCATCGAACATGAAATTCAATTCGAGTTGGCCAGGGGCATCTTCATGATCGCCTTGTACCATATCAAGGCCCATAGCCTCGCAATAATCCAGAACTTTCATGTACACGGGGCGCAAACTTTCAAATTGATCAATGTGATAGCAATAGGGTTTACTGGCACCGCCTGCAGGTTGCCCGTTACTGTCCTGTTTTAGCCACATCATTTCGGGTTCGACCCCTACCCGTAGATGTAAGCCGTTATGATCCTGCTGAAATTTTTCGTGTGCCCGTCGTAAATTGCCGCGACAATCAGCATCAAGAAATTGCCCGGGATACTCCTCGTGTTCACGATTGTGAAACAGCGTGCAAAACACGCGCGCGAGGCGTTTATCCCACGGTAGTTGAACAAAGGTATCGGGGTCTGGCAATGCGACCAGTTCTGAGGCTGCCGGCCCGTAACCCAAATATTGGCCTGTACGGGATGTGGCAACATTTACTGTGGAGCCGTACACCATTTGTATGCCGGCATTGGCAAGTCGACGCCAATGTGCAGCGGGCACCCCTTTTCCAACAACGCGCCCCGTAATGGACACCAGTTGAAAATAAATATACTTGATGCCCAGTTCTTGAATTTTTCGCTCGACACTTTCTATTTGTGCCTGGCGTTCTGCGTATCCGTTGGAGTAGTAATCCAACTTATTAGAAGTGTTCATTTTGCATGATGTCTCTTAAAGTGGTGACGGCGTTCCACAGGTCGATGTAGCGGACATACGCGGGTGAAAAACCGAAACGGAGAATATTGGGGGCGCGAAAATCGGCAATGATGTTGCGGTTTTCAAGGGCTTGAATAATGCGTTCGGCATGGGAATGCCCCAACGATACTTGGCTGCCTCGGCACTGAGCCTCGGTCGGGCTTAGCAGGGTGAAACCGAAATCCGCGCATTCCTGGGCAATCAACTGAATGAATACGGACGTCAGCTGCATCGATTTTTTACGCAATACGTTGATGTCTTGGGTGCGTAGCACATCAATGGCATTCTCAAGCGCTGCCAAACTTAAAATAGCGGGTGTTCCGCAGAGCGTTCGTTTAATGCCGGGGGCAGGGTGGTAATCAGCGCCGAATAGAAACGGGTTTTCATGGCCGAGCCATCCGCGTAGCGGCTGATCCAGTAGTGCTTGATGCCGGCTGGCGACAAACAGGAAAGCGGGCGCACCGGGGCCGCCATTCAAATATTTGTAGCCACAGCCAACCGCGAAATCCGCCTGACAATGGTTAAGCTCAACCGGTAATACGCCAGTGCTATGCGATAGATCCCAAATAATCAACGCGCCCTTGTCTGCTGCGGCCCGGGAAATCAATTCCATGTCATGAATATCACCGGTTCTGAAATCCACGTGGGTCAACATAACCACCGCGCATTCTTCGTCGATGTTCTCCAATAAATGCTCTCTTGAACAGAGCTTCAGGGAAACGTCGCGCTGCAGCAGGTCTTCAACACTTTTCCCGATATACAGATCAGAAGGAAAATTTTGTGTCTCGGACACAATATATTTTCTGCCTGGACGCAAGTGTATGGCAGCG
Organism: uncultured Moraxellaceae bacterium; assembly: GCA_964473645.1. Lineage (GTDB taxonomy): Bacteria > Pseudomonadota > Gammaproteobacteria > Pseudomonadales > Ketobacteraceae > HdN1. The sequence goes on along the minus strand of CAYYPW010000014.1, from coordinate 61,448 downwards.
CACAGCAGTTTAAACAAATTGATCGAGGTGGAGTCACACGCGGCAACTTCGCCTGCGTCTGCACCAATAAGTGGAGCAATCTTATCGCCCACTATCAGCGGCATATTCAACCATTGATGCATGGACCAGCCTTTGTTCAGATCGTCCCGCCACTGATGTCTTAAAAGATTCTCGATGACGGTGGGGGTTGTTCGCGGCATGGCACCCAATGAATTGCCATCCAGATAAATAAGATGGGGTGGCAGGTCAAATTCATTTCTAAGACTGGACAGAGGATCAGCGTGATCGAATTGTTCAATGTCTTGTTTGCTGAGAGAAGTGTCGTGCATAAGTGCATTAACAGTCATCGGTCTATTGCTCTGTTGAAATATGGCTTCTTGGTCAGGCATGCAAACCAAAGCCTTGGCGCATGCCTGACGTGCCGCCTGATGGAGAACCGAATCAGGAGGCTTTGCTGGTGTGGTGGCAGGCCAAAATGGTTTCCATCATGCTTTGGAAATCCTCGTTGTGCCACCAGTCGGTCATGTAGTCGCCATCGAAATTGAAAATATCGATTCCGTGCAATTCAACTTTTGCACCGGTTCCTGGAATGCCCAGCAAGATGCCTTCGTGCGTTCCTCTGGCAATATAACGGGCGACAAGACGATTATTTTCGACCACCATGTCTTCAATGTAAAATTTCATGTCGGGGAAGGCGCGGTTCCAGTCTTTGGCCATTTCGATGTGACCGGCTTTGCTGTTTGGAAATTGTGGAATCGGGCGGTGATCGACGAAATGGTCCGCGAGAAACTGGCCGCCGTCTTCATCTCCTTTGTCCCACAGCTTTCCAATCCACAGATTTTTGTAAATATGCTTCATTCGTTCGTTTTTGTCGGAAGGCAACATCTTAAATATCCTTTTAAAGAAAAACAGGTTTCAAGAAACAATGGGGTTTAGCGAAAATCCGCACACGTCTCGCACCGCAAGCGTTTGATTGTCCTGTGAAACGACCGGCGTTACGTCGTGCATGCATTCAGAATCATCGAAAATCACTGTGTCGAGAATATTGCAGAGCGTCATTTCAAGAAATTTATTCTTGTCTAGATCGGTGAAAATACTGGTGGCCCCTGCAACGTTATGGCGCTTAATCAACGTGATTGATGTGAACTCATGGCCATCATGGTGTAAACCCTCAGGGGCAGGAAAACCAGGTGTCCCTGGCACACCGATAATTCGCATCAAATGCACGCCGATCTCCCAAGGAACTTGGGTTGCTTTCACCGACGCAGGCAGCATCGCATAAATATCCAACATCAGATGCTTGAGAAACTCATTTGTGACCGTATGCTGTTCGAGCGGCGCATATTCTCGTGCAATTCCGCCCGAATAGGCGTTGATTTGGGTATCCTGATAAAAGGGTTTAGGTGGCAGCAGGGATACCGGCGATTCTTGATTGTTCGGGTCGAGTTTGAATAGCCCGAAGCGACGCAGCCGGTAGGTGCTGTTGTCACGCATGTACTGATCGGTTACCAGGTTTTCAAAATCTCGCTGAAAATCTTCAAGCGCAGCCGTCATTTGACTATCCAGCGTGGCGATGTCCCTTTCAAAAAAGCCCACTGGCGTGTGTGAGGAGAAATCGGTCGCATTCTGGTAGTTAAATACACGAAGATCGAAAGAGGCCGCCGTCTTGTCCTTGGACGGCCCTGCGAGCCCCATGACTTCATGGGAAACAGAAATTTTTCTTACAGTGCTTTGCATAGCCAATGTTGTCCTGTTGTCTGCGTTTACATGCATCAAGCCACGGCGGCTTCAGCGGTGAGTTCGCCGTTAATAAATCTCATCATGTCAGACATTTCGAGTGCGCGAGGCGTGGTCAGGGTGCGTTGAAAATTTTTGGTAGCACAGGTGTAGCCAGAGAAAAATTCCATTCTGCGTGCAAACAGGCGTTCAAGTGGCGTTGGATCTTGAATTTCGCCATCGACGACTTGAATGGTATTTTTCAGACCGACTTTCTCAAAGCAATAGCTCAGAAGATCGATCAAGGCCGGGCCGCTGTCTGCTGTGAGATGATAAACCGGGCGAGTAGAGTGGTTCAGTTCATTCATTGCCACGTGCAATGCGTCACTCACCACATGGTCAATCGGAATAAATGAAAGCACTGCACGACCTTCGGCAGAATAACGTACGACTTCAGTGGAGTCGGCCATCATTTTCTTGAAACGGCGCAGTTCTGTCAAAAACCCATACAGGCCGGTGTAGCTGCCCGAGGGTTTGTAGGTGATTGACGTTCCTACAATGATCGAGGGCCGCAATACCAAGGTTTTCATGCTGGCGTCGGTGTTGTCGCGAACGTAGCTCTCGGCTGCGTGCTTGCTTTCTTCATAGACGTTATTGAATTTACCGCTGGCATGAAATTCTTCTGGCACGATGCCAGTGCTGATGCCGCAGGTATAGGCGGTGGAGACATAAATGAACATATCGGCGTGCGCAATTTTTGCCAAGGTCATTGCATGCCGGGTGCCATTGAGATTGGTGTTGAAAACGCTTTCGCGACGCCCTTCCTCCCAGCGTAAAGATGCCGCCAAGTGCCAGAATACGGTCGGTGCCGTTTTGTCAGCCAGTAATTCGATGTCAGCGTCAGCAACACCACAATGAGGCTGAGTGATCTCTGCTTCGACGACGACCAGATTGTCAGGTAATTCGGTACCTGAATAATCGGAAACACGCAGCGCTGCTAATACACGCTCTTTTGCCGTTGCGCGTTTCGAATCGCGTGCCAGTGCATACACGATATGCGTGGTGGGTGACGCGAGAAGTTGGGTAATCAGATGGCCACCCATAAATCCTGTGGCGCCGGTAACAATATGGTTGGTCTTTTGATGGCTGTTCTGTTGACGGCTATTCTGTTGAAAAGTCATTTAGATGCTCCTTTCGGCAACAAGTGCAAGTTCGGCGGCTGAGGTTTCTTCAATTTCAAATACTTCATTGCCACGGCTGTCTTTAATGCGCGCGGTTTTCCAGCTCACCCAGCCACCGGTGGCCGTGACCATGTCAAGTAAGGGCATAATCTGTACTTCGCATGCAACATCGAATGCATCGCGGAAGCTATTTCCAATGCAGGTGCGGAGGATTTCCAGTTCTGCGTGGTCTTGTGCCTTGACGCGTACAATGGCGAAATCCTTGCCATCTCTTTTGCTCATCTCGATCTGATAACCAAAAATCATACCGTGATTGCCTAATATGGCAGTTTCAATGTCTGCGGCAGAACGTCTTATGCCACCGATTGTTACCATGTCTTTAACGCGACCAAGAATTCTTACCGTTTTGTGGCCAGCCGCATTGCGCGTCATTTCGATCAGGTCGCCCGTTCGGTAACGAATCAATGGCTTGATGCCCGGCACCAGGGTGGTGAGACACATTTCGCCGCGACCATCACCTTCAATGGGTAGATTACTGTCGATGTCGATGACTTCGAAAATGTGGTTGGGCATAACAGGCACAAAATCACCGGCAGGGGTTGCCACCAATGAGGTTCCCGCTTCTTGTGAGCCGTACCACCAGTTCATGGCGCGTGCTCCCCAGGCTTTTTCGATCAGCGCTGCCATGCTGGGGGTACAGAGTTCGCCGCAGCACAAGGCGCATTTTACATAGAGGTCTTCTTTGACATCGATACCATAGGCCAGCGACATTTCCGCCAGCGCCATTAACAGGCCGGGGGAACAAATGACAACGTTCACCTTAAGCTGCTGCAAGAGTTCAAACAGTCTTTTAAAGCCGATCACGGGCGACAGTGGAAATGCGTCGAATTTTAATACCCCCAACGTTTTGGCTGCAGCGGAAATGCTCAGGCATACCGAATGCGTTTCGTTAGGGCAGATCATGGCAATGACGGGCTTTTCACCGGCAGGCATCCACTCTTTCAGCACCTTGCCCAGCGACAGTGTGATCGAAGCATTATCGAGATCAAAATCCAATTCGGAACGCGGGCACGGGCTCGGTCTGCCCGTGGTGCCTGTGGTAGAAAAGAAGTACAAGGCATCGCGTATATCGCCGGAAATCAACTCATACATCGCGTCACCAAGATCAAATTTGGTGGTGAATGGCAGCGCTTTCAGCGTATCCAGCGTTGTATCCTCCAGATCAAAACCCGCTAAACGGCGCTGGTAAAAAGGCGAGCGTGTATAAACGTGATTCAGAACATTTTTGAGGGCGCTGTTTTGCCAGTCGGCCACTTCATTTTCACTGAGGTTTCTTGCGTGAAAATCCTCGAGTACCTGCATCCACTGTGCTTTCATGAGAGACTCCTTATTGATGTTGAATTTAAACGAGGTTTTAGGCTGCGGGCTCTGCAATGGGGGTTGTCTCACTGTGGGGAGACAAGAGCGCCTTTGGTTTGACGATTTTTATGATCAACGGCAGCGTTATCAGTGTGAGCAGGGCACAGACAATCATTGTGGTAGTGATGAGTAAACCGAGGTAACGAAGACCCGAATAGTCTGAGAGCATCAATACTGAAAAACCGAGCGCAAGCGCAATGGAGTTCACAATGATGGCGCCGGACGTGTTTTTGAGGGTTTCTTCTATAGCACCGTCAAATGTTGTGTGTTTAATGCAATCTTTCATATGGCTAAAAAAGTGAATGGCATAGTCGATTCCAATACCTAACGCGATGCCTGATACCAGTGACGCGCCAATGTCCATGGGCAGATCAAAAAGCGTCATTAAAGTGAAATTGGCGGCGAGTGTGAACAACGTTGGTATGAGGGCAATGATTCCGATGGCAATAGAACGAAATATCACCGTCATCAGCACGCCGATCAGGAGTATGGCCGTGGTGAGACTTTGCACCTGGCCATGGGTGACTTCCAGTATGTTGCTGACAACAAGCTCACCTGCACCGGTAAATTCAATAGACACATCAGCGGGTAACACCGTTTTGCTATAGTCAGTCACGCGGGCGATTAGCGACTGCCAAGTAGTCGCTTTATCGGCATTGGCATAAACGATGGCGCGCACGTTTTTATACGGTACGTCGGCCACCTTTCTCAGCTCCGCGCCATTTCCCAATTCGTACATAAGAAAATATTGGGATACGAGCGCTTGGGAGAGGTCTTTGGGTAGTCGATAGCCATCATTGTTTAAAACATCATTGATTCTTTTCAGCAGGCTCAACGGTGACGTGACCGAGCTGACTTCAGGTTGCGCTTCAACAAACGTTATGATTTTATCAAGTGCTGTCAGCGTATCTGGACGAATAAATGCATTTTCATTTTCAGATTTAAGCCAAATGTTGGCAGGCAGTGATCCTCCAAACAATCGAATGACAGCATTATCATCTTGATGGATACGCGTCGATTCTTTGAAAGACCCAATGGTTTCATATTCAATCGTCACTTTACTGGCATAGAAAATGGAAACGGTAAACAGCGCCACGTAAAGAGCAGTCGTTTTAAGTTTATGCTGGAAAATAAAGTGGTTAATTTTGACGAAATAGTCAGAAACCAGTGTGACGATTCTCGCCTCATTGCTATCAACGGCACTCTTTTTGGTATTGCTGCTGGCAAGCCAGGGCAACAACACCATCACTGTGATTATGAATGCATACATAACCCCAATCGCAACGAAAATGCCGAATTCCTGAATAATGGTCAGATTGGTATTGGCCAGCGCTAGAAACCCAAGTGCCGTAGTCAGGCTGGTCATTAAGAGCGCAAGCCAAAGTTGATTGAACGTGAAGCGGAGCGCCTCTTTTCGATCCAGGCCTTTTTTAACATTGAGCGAATAGATCGAAATAAAGTGTACGGAATCAGATACCGCTATGGTCATCAGAAATACAGGTAAGCTGGTCGAAACAATGTTGATCTCGATGCCCGCCAACGCCATGGTGCCAAAGGTCCATACAATGGTGATCAGTGAAATCGTTAGCGGAATAACCACCGCCAGAAGTTTGTTGAAGCTCAGATAGAGACTGATGCTGACCAGTAGAATGACAATGGGGAAGAATAAACTGTTATCTCTTTCCATTGTCGAATCGAGTTGTGAGGCGATTATAGGTTGCCCGCTGAGATAGATGTTGCCTTGGAAACCTGTGCTGTCCGTAATGCGTGTCAGCGCTTTATAGGCAGCGAGAAGACCCGCTGAATCGTCATCTGCGAGAGTGAACTCGACTTGTACATTGGTAGCGGTTGCCTGGGGGTTTATCAGCGTGTTGACAAAAAGCGGGTTGGCAAGCGCGGCTTGCCTGGTCTTTTCTAGCGTTTCAGCACTGCCGTGTGTGTTCTCAATGAGAGGAGACACAATTAAGGTATCGCTTTCTGCTGTCAGGTTTTCAACGTTGGTCAGGCACAGGATTTTTCCAGTGGGAGCGATATGATGCGGTATGTTTCGCAGCCATTTTTTCTGATCTTTGCTTAGTTGATCCGAATTTTTGTGCTGTTCCACATAGTGTATCGCTGCAGCGATAGCGGTCGGGTTAAGGTTAAGCACATCAGTGTGAAGGGCCGAAGCGACCGCTTGCGCCATCACTTGATCTTTTTCAACGATTAGGGTCAATTGGCCCAATTCATCGCAGATCTTATCGATTGTCGTGAGCGTGTGCGTATCGAAAACGGTGCCTGAAGTGGGCTCTAGCGTGATGACGGCTTGCTGCCCCGCATTTTCAAAAATGCCCTTTACTTCCTCATTGGCAACCCGGCTGGGGTGATCGCTAGGAATGAAGAAAGGGGTTGCATCGACTCTCAAATTTATCAGTTGTACAGCAAAGGCAAGTGTGACAATGGCAATCAAGGCAAGCGGTTGTTTGGGATTGGTGATGAGCCAATCAATAAAGCGATGGTAATAGTTTTTCATGGGCAATGTCTTGTTGGCTTACGCGGGGGTTTTATAAATGTCGATTTTCTGAAGATTCTTCCAGATCTCTGTCATGGAGCCCATTTGATAGTGCTCTCCATACCGCTTTTTTAGAATGTCGGACATCATCGGATAGTATTTGTAATTCATGGTTTCAAAGATGTGGTGCTCAACATGATAGGAAACATTGGCATGCAGCCAGTCAATGATGGCATTCGGTTTTATTGACATGCTTGATTTAAGCGGGTGGTTATCGCCTTCCATGGGTAGCAATGAGTGTTGGGTAAATAGGTAGAGTGAGGTAATCGCCACCGCAGTGGAATAAACGATGATGAAAGCGAGCAGGTAGCTCTCAAGGTTTTGATCGAAGATATAATATATTCCGACTTGTATTGCCACGATAAGCGCTACTTCAAACCATGATTTAACGCGCTCTTTTACTGTATAGGATGGCAGCGTAGGCACAATGCTGGAGGCATCTTTGTCTCTCGGAACGAGCGCAGCCAACACATGACTGAACAGAACGTAGAAATAGGAAATCAGCGTCAACGGGTTGTATTTGAAATGTTTGTTCGGGTAGCAGAAAAAATGGGCGAAAGTGCGTGAAGTTCGTTTTTCATCGACCGTAAAATATCTAAAGGTGTCGTTTTCTCTGTTGGTATTTCGATGGTGATACTGGTTATGTATTTTCGCCCAAACAGTGGCCGGCGTAATGGATATTGCCCAGAACATTGCTTCTGCGATGTAGTTGATAGACTTGTTACGAGTGGCAATATTATGACTGATATAGTGAGCATGGTTCCCTATACAAAAAACACTATGCCCGGCGATCAGTGATACCAATACAAAAAGCAGGCTGTTGCTGGTGTTCGCAATCATGACAAAACATGCAATCACAAGAACCGTATGCATTAGCGGTGCAACCAATGCCTGCTTTGTGGGTAAAAACGCTTCTTTGGGGAGTTCGCGGATCAACTCTTTTCGCAATGATGAAAGTGACGGAACGGATGTTGCTTTAAGACTTTCAATTGCTGCGTTATTTGCCGTCATTTCTTAATGCCTGGATAGAAATTGTAGGGTGATCCAATATTTGATCTTGGTTGGGGTAGTGATTTTGGTTTGATAACCGACGGATCTACAGGGATGTGTTATGTGTCAAAAGCGTCGAGTAGATAAGTAGCCGTTAAGCTAAATAGGTATAGCCAATAGGTTGCGCGGCGGATTATAGGGAGGCGGGTATAGGCCCGGGCAATACTTTAGTCGTATTGACTTTTAGTTTCGTGTGTGGGAATTGGAATTGATTTTTACAGGAATTGATCTGTAATTGATCGAAAATATATATTTTCTTGGCCAATAAGTGCACACGTTTGTGCGGTGTACATTGTATGCTGCTGACGCTTTTTTATGCAAGACCTGGCGCTGAAGTTGAATAGTGTACTGGTGCGCTTCTTTTTTCTGTTGGTTTGTTAGACGAGATGTATGAATTATTGTTCGAAATATATCCGCTCATTTCTTTGCAATCTGCTTGTTATCAAAAAAATGTCACCCGCTTTCATTAAAAATCATTGTGCTAATTGGAGAGCTGAATATTGAAAAATGGTGCTGTTTGAAAAACCGATGAATTTCATCCTGTCGGTTCTTCGCAAACCTGGACTCGCAATAACACAAAGCACCCCATCACAATCAGCAAGAATCCACCGATTTTCAGCCAAAGCCCCTGCACTAAAAATGCAATGGAAATACCGCCCATTCCCAGCATCATGAGCAAGGCAAGATTACGAATTCTGCAGGGAATGCAATGCTTCTGCTCCCAGTCCTGCAACATTGGCCCAAACAGACGATGCTGCAATAGCCAGTGGTGCAAGCGTGGAGATGAGCGAGCGAAGCAGGCCGCAGCCAACAGCACAAAGGGTGTGGTAGGGAGCAGTGGAAGAAACACCCCGATAGCTCCCAGCAGCAAGCAGAGACCACCAAGCAATGTCCACAGCTTCATGCTGAATTTGTCTCCTGTCACGGCAGCGGCTGGTACCACGTGGGGCGATCACGCAATCCCGCTTGTGGAATCGCCGGCCCATGCTCGGGTTCAAACAGCATTTCACGCCAAAAGGGCGAGCGCCCGAGCCAGTCGCGAATGGCGCTCAGATTGAAAATGCTTTCTTTCCACTCACCCTCGCCGTTAGCGATGTCCACCGGGTCTTTGAAATTGAGGTAACCAGGGCTAAAGGGGCGATCCACCACTTTGCCTTCGTCTCGCCACCAAAAATACAGGGAGTGAACTGTCCACAAATAACCAAAGTTGTACGCGGTGGGATTATAGGCCCAGGCTGCGATGCGTGCGGGGTCGGCGCGATAATGCTGTTCCCGTTGGGCAACGATGACAGTGGCGCGATCAAGGGCTTTACGGGCGCGATTGAGATGTTGATTGGCTTCGGTTTTATCCTGGTTAAGAATAATGAGACTCTGATGTGCCAGGGTTTCGTATAAGGCATGAACCTGCTCTGCGCGCAACGCTGTGATCTCCATTGCGTCGCGAATTTCGGCATACAAGGCCTGCCCTGCAGGGGCGACGTTGGGCTCCAGGGCAGCAAATGCGGTATGGGTGGCGCGTAATTTGTCCGCAGTGCTTTGCAATAAGGGGCGCAGGTCACGTTGGTAGGGCACTTTTTTACTTTTAGGCAGCAGTGGGTTGATCATGTCAAGCAAGCCCATATTACGCGGTTGCGTTTCGCCTGTGCCCACCAGTTTCGTGACTTCACTCCAGGTGTCCCAGCCTTGCAGATAGGCTTGGGCGTTACGTGCTTCGGCATATTCGACCGCCTTGCCATCAAGAACGCCTAACCAGAGCAGATCACGTGTTTCGTCGATCCAGCGTCGCAATAGTCGGTTGGCATCGTCGTCAGCGCCCCCCAACAAGGTAGTGAAGGGCTGCAAGGCTTGCGCTAGCGCAGTAGAGCGATCTGTAACGTCAGGCATAGGGTTCCAGACGGCGCGAGCAGTCACCACGTCGTTCAGCCAGTAGCCCCATTCCCAACCGCTGGAAAAATTCACTTGTCCCTGTATGCGTGAACCAGCAAATTCGCCACGGCCCATCAGGCCAGCACGTTCATCGGCATCGATCAAACGTAAATCGTCGAGTCGGCTTGCGGCATATAACGGCAAGAATAAGGGTACATCAATGTCGAAATTTACCCAGTAGGCCGTTTCGGGGTAATACAGCACTTCGCGGCGCCCGGCTTCCAGCTGCATGTAACGACGAATGTAATGGAAATTTTGATTGTCATACGTATACACCGGGCCCTGCAAGTCATAGTACTGCACAGTGTGCGGCATGACCCCCAGTTCAGGCGTTGCATAATACGGCAGAAAATTAAAATTCAGTGGCTCACCCGTCTCCGGATCATTAAAACCTTTAGCGACCTGCTTTTGTGAGCAATGCACTTTTACATAGGTCGGAATCCCGTGCGTAGTCTGTGCATAGCGGGTGGCCGTGTTCATCCAATCCAGCATTTGTGCGTCGGAGGGGTGTGTAAATTCACTAAATCCCATCTCAATTTCGAGCAAGTCGGCGCCTGCGCCTGCCAGCCAGTCAATGGCCGCATGAATTTGCGCCGTTTCGTTACCGCGTTCGCGCAACATGGTCCAGGCATGTTGTTGTTTAAACGCGATTGGCGCGTCAATACCCGCCGCAATGCCCCATTGGTGCGCCATATCCACCAGCGTATTCAAGCGTGCTTGTCGCTCGCTGCTGTCGGCGAAGGTTTGCCAGGATTGCGCCATCAATAAAAACCACGTCACCCGATTCTGACGATTGGCAATGGCCCATTCCAGAAATGTCTCCCATTCCGGCAACAGACCTTGCCAGCCTGCAAGATCGTCTGGGCCATCAGGCCCCCAGCCATTCAACACATGGGTGAGCTCAAGCGGGTGTTGCGTATGCAAATGCCAGGTACGAATGGGCCAGTGTGGTGCTTCACGACGTTCGATTTGAGGCCAACCTTCAACAGCGTCGCCCGTCGTGGGTGCCAGGGGGTGCAAAAAACGCATACCAAAGGCTTCGAGCAGCGCATAGGCACCATACAAATCACCAATGGCAGGGCCTTCAGGGGTAAGATCGGTCGTTCCGCCGTCTTTACCCCGCGAAATATAAACGGTCTGCGATTTAACCATGCGCGTCGTGATTTCAAAGCCTTCGTCTTCAATTTCAACTGGCAGTGGGCCAGCCAATTGCTCTGCCAGCGGGGTCTGACCCATCAGCCAGGTCGCATCGGTGTCCGGTAAAGTGGTGGTGGCGTCATCCAGCACGGTAGTGTGCCATCCCAATGCCTTCAAATGCATAAGGATGCGCTGGCGTGGCACGGTCGGGATCGTGGTTGCGAACTGAACGGCAAGCGTGGCCGTCGTTGTCATCCGCACGCTTGCCGCATCAGCTACCGTGCCATCAAGGGGGGCGGCGGGAGGCGGATTATTGCCAGAACTGGCACCTCCACACCCATTGAGGCTGGTCAACAGCAGTAAATAGCTGAAAATCAAGGACAGTATCTGATGCGGGCGTGTCATGTCGGTCGAATCCCTGCGGCGAAAACTCAGATGCGGGCGTGCAGGCTGCGCGCAGCCGTGCCAAACGCGCGGGAAGCAAATCGTGACAGCGATGCAGGCAAAAGAAAAGTGTAAAAATGTTGCGCGAATTAACGTCGCCAGCGCATCACGCTTGCGCGCTGAGGTCTGTCGTCACGGTGCGGTGGCGACTACTTTTACGCGTTGATCGACCATGTTGCTATCGACATAGCCGATGGCATGCGGGGTGCTCGCAACGTAATTGACCACTTCTGCCGAGGTGGTCAGTTGCAGTGGGGGCGCTCCCGTACCTGTGAACAAGCGTTGTGCCCAATATTCATTAATACGTGCACGACTTTTACCGGTAAACTTTTCGTAAAATTGATCGCGTATGGGACCCTTGGATTGATCAACGGGGACTGCAATCTCTCCGGTGGGCAAGCGGCTTTTTTTGCCAAGAAATAAGCGGGCGATCTGCGTATTATCGAGCATTTGAACAGCGCAATCCGCTGGCACAATGACGACCAGTTCGGCACGACACAAGACGGGGGTGAGCAAACTGCTCATAAATAATAGTGGTATTGGCAAGCAGATTCTCTGTCGTCTCATTCCATCCCCTTAAAACACGAAATCCAGCGTCATACTGTAGATGTCCAGGCGTTGCCGCGTATCGCGGAATGTATCGGTGAAATTAACAAAAAAGCCGGCGCTGCCTGCGGGTTTGGTAACGTGGTCGTATTGCAGTTTGAGGGCAAGGTTATCAGCAAAATCCCATCGCGTGCCTGCACTCCAGGATTCGCGCGCATCGAACGTCTTGATGTCGACAGCAAAGTCATTGACGCCTGCGGCGATGAGGTTCAGCAAATCATTGCCGGTATGGCTGGCATTGAGATATGGCACCTTACTGCGGTCGTTAAGCGAATTGGTTTGCGCATATCGTACATAGGGTGTCCAGTCATTGATTCGATAACCTGCAAGCACAAAGAACGCGTTGTTGTCCGTCACAATATAGCTTTCTGCGCGACGTGCTACCCACTCTGCGTGCGCAACCCATTGGCCATCGTCATACAAATAACCAATATCAAAAAAATCGACTTCAAAATTTTTGGTAACGGCAATTTGTTTGAACTGAGAGGCGCCAGCAATATCGGCAGCGATCAATATCTCGATGACCGTATTGAACAAATCAAGTTCTGCATTGGTAAAATCCAGCGTGGCACGAGCAGCGCCCAGGCGTAGTTGTGAATTTCCCCATTCGAGTGCGAGATTGAGCATGCGTGCGTCGTAGTCGATGGTCATATCGCCAAATAATGTGGGCAAATCCTGCTCCAGCTTGCCTGCGGTCAGATTGACTGCCAGCAATGCATCACCGACGCTAAAGCGTTGCGTAATGCCACCGCCATCGACATAGTTGATCGGATTGAGCAGGTAAACTTCACCTGGCAGACGCGCGCTGGTCTGCGCATAGCCGATGGCACGAGCTTCTGATGCCATAAACATGGGCGCGACGACCCGGCCCAGACGAATATTCAAATCCGGATGAATTTGGTATTTAAGATTGGCCCATTCAAAATAAGGCGTCGAGGTATTGTCGGCAAGACGGCGTGATTGCATTTGCGCTGTGGCGCTTAAGCCGTCAAAAAGTGTGGTATCCACTTGCAGGCCGAAAATACTGTCAAGACCATAGTCTCTACTTTCGCTGCGTCCGACACCCGATGCCTGTTCATAGCCAGCGATATAGTCGGCACCCTCATCGTGGCCTAACGCTACACCTACCGTGCCAAAGCCAGAAAAATGTAGACGTTGCGAGGGATCGTCATAGGCGCTGTCTGCCCATGTGGCGATGCTTAACAACAAAGCTGTTAGCCCTATCAGGGTTCGAGTCATGCACAGTCTCGGTCATGCAGAAAAACTAATTCAGTGAGGAAAGTGTAGTCGAGAATGCGTGCGATCAAGGCGACAGGACAAAATAGTTAATCATGGGAAAACCGCTGCTTTTCTCGATGCTTTGGCCGCTAGGGACTGCTTTGGGGCAGGTATGGACCCATCACGCCATGTCATGCAAATTGATAGTCTTTGCTACTAGACTGGCGAATTCGCTTGTGTTTACGATGCAGACAAGCGGACGATGATCGCAGGGCGTCTGCCCCGATCTGATACGGGTGCCAATGATAAACCTATCAGAACAAGATAAAAAAAGAACAAGATAAAACAGGTCATTACATGCTGAAGCACGCCCCCGGCATTGCCGTTTCTTTAATGCTCACTCTCAATACTGCTCATGCTGCGTTTTGGCACAAACCCCCGGGCATTCCAGCGAGCGGTTTTGGTTCAAGCGAAGCTTATGTCACTGATCAAATTAACGAAAGTACCTTGGGCAGTGGCACCGATGGCAGCCTGACATGGGTCTACGAGCCGGCCATGCTCAAAGCCGGCGAAAATGCGCCCGTCGTTGTTTTTTTACACGGTTTTGCGGCCCTCAAACCCTACGTGTATCGCAGCCATATCATGCACCTGGCGCGGCAGGGTAATATCGTCATTTACCCACAGTTTCAGGTGAGTGAAGGGCCTGGCGTGCTGGCGGAATCGGGCCTCAAAGGTGTCGTTGATCAATCCCTGTGGGCGCGACGTGCGGTCGCCGCCTCACAGCAGGCGTTACAACAATTGGGTGACAAAGCGGACACCTCCCAACTTTATATTTATGCACATTCGCTGGGCGGTTTGATCGCCTCGGCCTGGGAGGCCAATGGCGGCCCGGCGCCGGTGCGTTATGTACTGGCGCACCCGGCCTTTGATGGGTCTGCAGGCCAGCCGGCCTTTGTTAGAAAACTGGTCAAAATCGATCCTATCAAATGGCAGGAAACATCGCAGCACATAACGGCGCCCGTTACTATCTTGCATGGCGAAGAAGATAACGTCGCACCTTTGGCGCAAAGCGAATTGTTCGTCACGCAGCTTCAGCAACGCGGCGTTCCCTATACGGTGTACAAAGCGCTGCGAGACGGTTATGGTGAGCCGGATCTCTCGCCCAATCATGGCGCGCCGTGTGATCGGCTTAATCCCCTGCCGGCCAATCTGAAATTGTTCGGAATATCATTTGAACTCAACGCACTGGATTGGCGTTATTACTTTGCCGGACTCGACGCTGTCATGGCGGGTTATGGCAATGCACCGCTACCGTTTGATATGGGCACCTGGTCGAATGGGCGTGCGGCGAAGTTACCGAGGGTGCATCTGCAATTTCCGTAAGGACGATTACAATGACAAGCATCGCCAAGTTCCCTCTGCGCCATTTGGGGGGATTCGAATCCCTCGACACTGAGTACAATTATTGGATCGACCCGCAAAATATTCAGGGTAAAATACCCAAAGAAATTCAAGGGACGTTTTTTCGTATTGGTCCTGGTCGCAATAAAATAGGCACGCAGACATTTGCCCATTGGTTCGACGGTGATGGCATGCTCAATGCCATTACCTTTAGCAAGCAGGGTGTGCACTACAAAAACCGTTATGTGCGCACCCCCAAGTATGTGAATGAAACCAAGGCAAAGCGTATTTTATATCGCGGCTTTGGCAACAAGATTGCGGGTGGCTGGCGTAAAAATATTGGCCGCATGCCCGCCAATTGCGCCAACACCAATATCGTATTTCATGGCAATCGATTACTGGCACTATGGGAAGGCGGGCGCCCCTGGCAGCTCGATCCGTATTCGCTCGATACCATTGGGGAATGCAGTTTTAATCAACGCCTCAAGGTATTCTCGCCCTTCAGTGCGCATGGCAAACTTGATCCGCGCACACAGTGTTACTACAACTTTGGCGTTATGCCCAAGCTTGATGGCACTGCCAATATGGTGCTCTACAAGATTTCGCCCACCGGACACATTGTACAGCGGGGCCGCTTCGGGCTGGATTATTTTGGCTTTTGCCATGATTTTGGTCTTACCGAACATTACGCGATTTTTCTGGTAACGCCAGTCGCCATGAAAAGCCCCTGGCCTTGGTTATTGGGCAAGCAATCCTTTGATGAAAGCCTCGACTATCGCCCTGAAATGGGCATGAAAGCCTATATCGTGCGCTTACAGGATCTGACACTGGTGTCCACCTTTGTACTGGACCCCTGCGTCGTCGTGCATTTTTCCAATGCCTGGGAAGAAGCGGGCAAACTCCAGGTAGATGTAACGCATTTCAAGGATTTCAGCGTCAATGCGGCCCTGCGAGATGTGTTTCATTCCGATGTGTGTTTTGGCGGGGATTTATGGCGTTACAGCTTTGATCTAGAAGCCCACCGTTATGAGGCACGACAGCACGCCGGTTTGAAACCCTGTGAATTCCCCGTTTGGGATGAGCGCAAAACCGGGCAAAAAACGCGCATTATCTATTCTGCCGCCGTGCTCGATAATGGTTCGCCTGGCTTTTTCAACGGACTGCAAAAATATGACCTGAACAGTGGGGAAGTGCTGATACACGATTTCGGTACCGGGCGCTTCACGTCCGAACCGCGCTTCGT
This sequence comes from uncultured Moraxellaceae bacterium, assembly GCA_964473645.1. Lineage (GTDB taxonomy): Bacteria > Pseudomonadota > Gammaproteobacteria > Pseudomonadales > Ketobacteraceae > HdN1. The sequence goes on along the minus strand of CAYYPW010000014.1, from coordinate 45,556 downwards.
TCCGCGCAATGCGGCGGCTGACGAAGATGACGGCTGGCTGCTGGCGCTGGTGTATAACGCCGATCGTGAGGCCTCCGAAATCGTGGTCGTCGATGCCAAAACCCTCAGCAAGGAAGTCGCCGTGATTGCCCTGCAACACCGCGTACCCTTTGGCTTTCATGGTAGCTATGTACCCAAGGCCTTTCTGCCGGAAACGCTCTAGTCCGGTGTGCCACGCCGGTTGCGTTTCGCAATGCGCCTCGGCAATGGGCAGCGCCCCTGCGAGTGCAGGGGCGCACTGCACCTGTTACGTTATAGCTGAGCGAGAATTTTCTCGGCGCTGCTGCCATCGATGGTACGTGGTGGTTCCACGGCCAGGTGAGTGACGACGCCGTTGTCGACGATCATGGCGTAACGCTGGCTGCGAGTGCCCATCCCGTAGGCGCTGGCATCGGCCTCAAGGCCTACGGCTTTGGTAAATTCAGCATTGCCATCTGCCACCATCAGTAATTCTTCGGCATTCTGGGTTTTACCCCAGGCCCCCATCACGAACGCATCATTCACCGACACGCAGATAATGGAGTCTACGCCTTTGGCCTTGATCTGGTCGGCCAATACGACATAGCCCGGCAAATGCGTATTCGAACAGCCTGGGGTGAAGGCACCGGGCACCGCGAACAGCACAACTTTTTTGTTACTGAACAGGGCCTCGGTAGTGATGTCTTGCGGACCTTTATCACCCATAATTTTTAAGGTAATTGCAGGGATGCGATCGCCCGTTTTAATGCTCATTTTTATTCTCCCGGAAGGTGGTTTGGAGTAGCGCCACCCATGGTAACAGCGCACTGCCGGCGTTGCTATCACGTATCCGGATTCATTCTGATGAGAACTACAGAATATCTCGTCAGCTAGTGAAAGTGACCTTCAAACGGAGGTACATCGCTCAGGCTACGCACTCGCGCGATGTTGTATAACCATAATTGGCGGCACGTACAGTGCGTACCGTCACGGGAACGCCTTCCAGGGGTTCAACCTGACCGCCCAGCAAACGCGAGCGCGGTAAACTCGTGGTGCCTTCAAAAGGAGAAGAGAATTCCACGCGACGTGCAAATTCAGAAAAAATAATCCGCAGTTGCTGACGCGCCTGACTCATGCCTACACAGGCGCGGCGCCCGCCACCAAACGGCATGAATTCATTGGGCTTGAACGCACGCGGTGAACCATCGGCTTTGTACCAACGGTTGGGATTGTATTCGAGCGCGTCGTCACCATAGACATCCTTGCGCCGATGGGTAGCGTAAATATTCGGCAACACGGCGGTACCGGCGGGGATCATCCATTTACCCAGTTGAGTGTCTTGCCGTAACCAGCGGATATAGCCGGGGGCAGATGGCGTGATGCGTTGGGATTCATTCAGGCATGCCGTTATATAGGGCAGTTCCGATGCCGCGAGTGGATCATGCTTGCCTGCATGTTCAATATGCTGCAACACCTCCTGACGCATTTTTCGGTAAATCTCGGGTTTTTGCAGCAGCCAAATGATAAACCAGGCTGCGGTGGCCGCGCTGGTTTCATGGCCGCCGATCATAAAGCCATAAATTTCTGAAATGACCTTTTCTTCGTCCATCAATTGTCCGTTGGCATCGCGTGCGCGCGCCATAACGGACAAGGTGTGGGTTTCACTCTCATCCATGCGCCTGCGCGCGTGACGAATGTCTTCGCGTATCATCATGCCCAAGGCGACTTTCAGATCGACACCACGCTTCCAGGGTAGCAGGCCCTTTTTGGCATTTCCCAATTCGCCTTTGGCGGAACGCTCGATATACTGTTTATTGAGAAATTTGCGAAATCGCGCCGCCCCCACTATCGAGGCCAGTGTGAAATTGGCATCGCTGTTGGCTTCCTGTATCCAGGCCAGCATCAATGTTTTGTAACGTTGCTTGCGTTCGCCTTCCCGCAGGTTGAATAGGGTGGCGCAGGTAATATCCAGTGTGATGTCGCCAATCAGCCGAGGTGCATCAAAGCGATCGCCCACCCGCCAGCGATTGATATGTTCGCTGACAATGTCAAACATCATGTGCGCCCGATTCTGCAATAGACTGCCCGCAAACTGCGGAATCGCCAGCTTGCGCGCGTCGTGATGCGCCTCATCGTTGGAAAACACCAAATTGCTTTCCCCTAGATCAAAGGGCAATTGCACCAATCGCCCATCGATCTGCTCGCGTTGCAACTTGAGAATATCAGCGATCATCGCCGTATCCGCCGTCCACACCATTGGCCCCTGGCCTGGAAACGTCAGGGTATAGGTATCGCCCAGCTCTCGCGCTTTCTCATCGAAATAATCCCAAATACCGACCCCCAAAGAGAGCGCCTGTTTGAATTTATTTTCTTTTGGAATAGGGGGAAGTTGTGGCTTCATATCACGGCCTCTCGTTGTTTTTGGCAAACGATAGTGTCAACGCAAGGCATCACCCGTAGCGATGCCCATGGGGTATGGCAGAAATTTCGGAACGTCAGCCGTAACGCCACTGTTTAAGTGGCTTGAGGCCTTCCTTATATTGCAGATACTGCACATCGATCCAGATTGGCAATAAATAGCGAAAGTAATAGAAGTGGGTAAACACCGGGCCCGCTTCAAAGTCGGAATTTTCATGCATCAGTTCCACGCGCGGATCTTTTTTCTTGAATTCGCGTACCAGGGCCAGCGTGCGATCGACTTCCTCCCAGGTATCCACCAGAAATCCAATGTGGTCATAGCTGCGTGGCTGTAAAAACTTCGGATCTTCAGCGATAAAAAAGAATTGGCTGAATTCGGTGTCGGTACTGATCAGATATTTATTGGGTACATCCAGGGTCACCATCGGCACTTCAATCCCGGTGAATCCAAAAATACCGCCATAAAATGCATTGAGATTAGCTTTCTCCTCGTCGAGCATGCCAACCGGCACTGTCAGCTCCATATGATTGAATCGAATCGGCATACCCATCCCCCATCATGTGTTTTTTAAGAATATGTAGAAAGTACAGTAAGCGTTTCACGAAAGCATTTGAAACGAGTCTAGGACAATGCTTTACATGTGTAAAGATATTTTGCGATCGACGCCCGCCACCCTTTTCGTCCTGGCTCTAGCTGCTGGTCGGGCCAGGACGTCACCCCTGACCAATGTCGTCTGAATGGGGTAGGCGAGGTTGCCTGATGAGTGCAAAACTCCCTATGATGCAGACGTCATCCATCGTGTCAGCAGCAAGCCGATCAGGAGCAGGTCATGGGACAGGTAAGTGTGCAGGTCGATATCAACATGCCACGAGAACAGGCATGGGCGAAGCTTCGCAACCTGACGTTGGCGCATTACTACGTGCCCGGCGTCGTTGACACCCGTATCAACACCACCGCTACCGAGGGCGTGGGTGTCAGTCGCAATGTCTATCAAAAACGCGGCGGTTACCTGCAAGAAACGGTCACCCAATGGATCGACGGTGTTGGTTTTACCTTGCGCTTGCATAAGGGAGAAAAAGACGCTCCCTTCAAGGACGCAAGCTTTCGATATCATCTGGCAGATGCCGGCCCTGGCATCACCCGATTAACGGCCACCATGGGTTACACACCACCTTTGGGGGTTGTTGGGCAAGCGCTCGACCAATTATTGTTGCGGCGCATTATTCAGGGCGTTATCGGTGATGTGGCGCTAGGCCTCAAGTATTATTATGAAAACGGCACACCGGCAACGGCGGAACAACGCCGCGCCATGCGAACAGAGGTGCGTAAGCTGCCTTAGGTTAAAAATCCCCCTCGAAACCGGTAAAAATCCCCGTCCCCGGCGCTGTGCCCGCTTATGACTGTGTTTATACTCGCAAACAGTCATACCCCTCATTACAAGGAATGCACACATGTGGGATTTCAGTCTGTCGCAGGCCATAGGCGCCATGCAAAAAACCATGCCGTTTATCCTCTTTCGCATGGCCATCTATTTCGGTATCACCATTGCCTACATTCTCGCCACCGGCATGGGCGCCGCCATCGGCTATGGCTTGACAGCGTTTGGTAAAGACCCCGGTAGTGGTGCGGGGCTTGGGGGCTTGTTCGGTTTCGGTGCGGTGAGCGGTTTGCTCTACTGGGCGCGCGAATATTTGCTCTACATGGTCAAGGCCGGCCATATCGCCGTGCTGGTTGAAATCCTCGATGGCAGACCTCTGCCCGACAATCAAGGCCAGATCGCCTATGCGCAAGGCATCATCAAACAGCGCTTCAAAGAAACCTCCATGCTGTTTGGTCTTGACCAGCTGATCAAAGGCATTTTGCATGCGGCCAACCGCCTCATTCTGGGTCTCACCAGCTGGTTGCCGATTCCCGGCCTGCAAAATCTTGTCAGTATCGTCAACAAGGTGCTCGATATGTCGCTCACTTATGTGGACGAAGTCATCATTGCCTACAACCTGCGTACCCGCAGCGAAAACAGCTGGCAATCCAGCAAAGACGCGCTGATTCTTTACGCGCAGAATTATCAGGTGCTACTCAAAAATGCCGTATTTTTGATGTTGTTCATGTACGGGTTGGCTTTTCTGGTGTTCCTGGTATTTCTTGCGCCGATAGGTGCATTGATGGGCATGTTCCCTGGGCAAGTGGGGGGGTGGAGCTTTATCATCGCGCTGGTGTTGGCATGGAGTGTAAAAGCCGCGTTGCTGGAACCCATCGCCATTCACGCCTTGATGCAGGTGTATTTCAAGGTGATTGAAGGGCAAACCCCTAATCCTGAATGGGATGCCAAGCTTGAAAGCGTGTCGAGTCATTTCCGCGAATTGAAACAGAAAGCCGCCGCGTATGTGAGCGGTATGGGGGCTCCCAAAACAGGCACATAAGCACCTAGAGCTAGAGCTTGCTTCATGCAAACGCGCCACTTAAGTGGCGCGTTTTGTTTCTATGGCGTTCACGATATCCAATTTCTTTGACTTCCCATTCGGTTGAGGGTTGGATCTGGCGCCCGCCACACATAAGAGAACGGCCAAGGCGGTGACCATCATGGTGGGCGTTATGTTTTCGCCCAATAATAGCCCGGCCAGAAAAAATCCCGCAAAGGGTTGCAATAGCTGCAATTGTCCCACCAGTGCAATACCACCGCGTGCCAGCCCCGCATACCAAAAGAAGAATCCGATCAGCATACTGAACAACGACACATAACCCAGCCCTGCCCATGCCTGCCAGCTCACATGCCCCAGATTCACAGGCTGCCACCATAACGCTGTCGGTAAGCTCACCGGCAGCGCCAGCACCAATGCCCAACAAATGACTTGCCAGCCCCCCATGGTGCGCGCCAGGCGCGCACCTTCGGCGTAACCCAGCCCGCACACCACGATGGCGACCAGCATCAAGGCATCTCCCAACCCGCTGCCCATACCGGCTTGCATCAACGCGAACGCCACCACACACGCGCTACCCAGGCACGAAAAGAGCCAGAACCGCGAGCTTGGCCGCTCGGCGCCGCGCCATACGCCAAACAGGGCAGTCAGTACCGGCAGCAAGCCCATAAATACCAGCGCATGCCCCGCACTGACATGCTGCAAGGCCAGCGCCGTCAGCAACGGAAAGCCGACGACCACGCCACACAACACCACCAATAACGAGGCCCATTGCTGGCGAGTGGGCACCGGTTGTCGCGTCCACAGCAAAATTGCACCGGCAACGCTTCCGGCCAGCACCGTGCGCAACAAGGTCAGCAATACCGGCTCCAGATCGACCACGGCCAGTCGTGTGGCCGGTAATGAACCACTAAAGATCAATACACCGATGCCGCCTTGTAGCCAGCCATTGCTTGTCGTGTTCATCTGCGCATGCCTTTTCAATACGATTGACACGACCAGCATCGCGCATGAGCATATCCTTGGGCCAGAGACAGTTGGGTACAGTTTGTCTAAACTGTATTGATTGATTACTGGTACAGTGAGTAGACACCTGTCAATACAGATACTTACCACCTGTAGCAGACAGGCGGGTGTGATTTTGATTATGCTTTCCCCAAAGCGCATTGGAGTTCATGATGAAAACCCTCCCGTCAGTGGCGGCTGACAGTAATCGCACCGCCCTGGTCATACAGACCATTCGTGATCGATTGGCCGCACGCACCCTGGTGCCGGGCGAAAAACTGCCGTCGATTCGGCAATTGGCCGATACCCTGGGCGTCTCCAAGGGCACGGTGGTTGAAGCCTACGAGCGACTGGCTGCCGCGGGCGAAATTACCGCACGCCGTGGTTCGGGGTTTTACGTGAGCGGTCATTTGCCACCGCTGTCACTTGCGGATATTGGCCCGGTGCTTGATCGCAGCATCGACCCGTTATGGATCATTCGCCAATCGCTCGACGCCGCCGATGACACATTGAAACCCGGTTGCGGCTGGTTGCCGCGTGACTGGTTGCCCGACACTGAGGTACGGCGTTGTTTGCGCGCCATGGCGCGCGATGAAAACAGTCCCTTGCTTGAATACGGCCGTCCCTATGGACACCGCCCCTTACGTGAGCAGTTATCGCGGCGCCTGCATGAGCGAGGCATTGGCGCCGATCCCGGTCAGATCATTCTCACCGATGCCGGTACGCAGGCCATAGACCTGGTCTGCCGTTTTCTGTTGGAGCCGGGAGATACGGTGTTGATTGACGACCCTGGGTATTTCAATTTTCAGGCCTTGCTGCGGGCGCATCGCGCACAATTGGTGGGAGTGCCCTATACACCCAGCGGGCCCGATGTGGGCGCAATGGCGGCGTTACTGGCACAGCACCGTCCACGCTTGTACATTACCAATTCGGCGTTTCACAACCCGACAGGTGCTGTGATCACGCCTGCCGTTGCGCACAAAGTATTGCGTCTGGCCGAACAGCATAATCTTTTGATTATCGAAGACGATATCTTTGCCGATTTCGAGCATGTCGAATCCCCCCGCTTGGCGGCTTTCGACGGCTTGGAGCGAGTAATACAGGTGGGCAGCTTTTCCAAAACCTTATCTGCGTCGGTACGCTGTGGTTATATCGCGGCGCGGGCAGACTGGACGGAAAAAATCGTCGATTTAAAACTCGCCACGCTGTTCAGCAGCAGTAATTTTGGGGCGGAGTTGGTGTACGAATTATTGCGCCAGGGCTCCTATCGACGTTACCTGGATACATTGCGTGCGCGCTTGTCCGATTGCATGGGGGAGACAGTGACACGGTTGCGTCGTCTGGGTTTGACAATGTGGTCAGAACCACAGGGAGGCGTATTTTTATGGGCACGTTTACCCGACATGCTGGATGCGGGAGCGGTGTCCCGTTATGCCCTGGAGCAAGGGGTGGTCTTGGCGCCTGGCAATGTATTCAGCCTGGGGCAGAGTGCAACGCAGTATTTGCGCTTCAATGTGGCGCAAAGTCAGTCGCCTCGTATTTACAACGTGCTGGCAAGTGCCATGGAGCGGGTCAGTGCGCCGCAAAAAAAAGGCCGGGCTGTTTAGCCCGGCCTATCAGAACGAGATGCAGATTATTGTATTGTTTGCGCGATGCGTGCTGACAAAGCGCTTTCCATGCCGTTGACATCAACGGTGCTGGCTGCAAAGTAGTGAGTACCGGTTGAAAGATTGGTGGCCAGGTAGCTAAGCGTTGAGGCAGAAAGCGTGGCGATTCTGCTCATGGTGCCGGTGCTGCTGGTAGCGTAGTAGAGGTTGTAGCTCGAGATTTCTGATGCGGCCAGCGTTTTGCCGTCTTCACGCACGGCGGGTTGTGCCCAGCTCAGACGCATGGAGTAGCTTTGTGGAACCGACATGATTTTTATGGATGCTGTGCTGCTGGTGGCTGCCGAGACCGGGTTTTTAACAACACAGTAATAACTGCCTGCGTTGGCGGCCTTGATGCTCTTGAAGGTGATGCTGCTGGACGTTGCACCCGTGACGATAGATCCATTTTTGTACCACTGATAGGTTATCGGCGTGGTACCGGTGGCTGCCACTTTGATGCGCTGCCAGCTGCCTTCGCTCACCAGCATGCTGGAAGGTTGTTTGGTGATGGTCACAGGCGTTGCTGCATGTGCACCCAGGCTGGCCAATAACGAAAACATCATGGCGATAACTGCAACGAATCCTTTCATGGCGTTTGATACGTGGGCTTGGCTGAATGTGTACATGTTGGGCACCTTTACTACGAGAAACACTACGAGAATCGATTTGCTGTGAGCAGCGACTTGCCAGGAGCACTTTGCTTTGAGAACAAAAGCTGCATTGCATGAGTTTCAGTCTAGGTGCATGAAGAAAAAGTGCTTGTGGGCTACTTCACGCTTTTGCCCATTCAGCGCATTGCATGTGCTTATGTGTGGAGCGGTGCACGTTTTTGTGGAGAATGTCATCAATCTTTTTGGCAAAAATACAACGACAAGGCCATTTATTGGCTGAATTCAGGGGGGGATCGCAATGGTGAGCAAACAGGAAATTGAACATTTCATGGCCACTGAATTTCCGCAAAACAAAACGCGCATCGAGTCCGTGGGCTCAATGGCGGCCGTTATACGACATAGCGTCAGCGACATTGATTTGCGGCCCGGAGGAACCGTTTCCGGGCCTACCCTGATGGCAGTGGCCGATGCGGCGCTATATGTGGCCATTCTCGGTGAAATTGGCATTGTGCCGCTGGCCGTGACGACGAATCTCACGATCAATTTTTTACGCAAACCCGCTGCTCATTGCGACATCATTGGGCATTGTCAAATGATCAAAGTGGGCAAGACGCAAGCGGTGGGTGAGGTGTATTTATATTCTGACGGGGTAGAAGCGCCCGTTGCACACGTGGTCGGCACCTATGCAATTCCGCGCTGAATTGGCAGGGATTTAAACGAATAACGGCAACCGATGTGGCTGCCGTTATTCCATGGATATTTGGAACGATAGTTTAGAATTGCAGGCTCATGCTGACTGGCGCAGGCATCTTGCTTTCGAGGCCGTTGATGTCAACCGTGGTGGCTGCAAAATAGTGTGTTCCTTCGTTCAGATCGGTAACGACGTAGCTAAGATCTGCCGCAGAAAGTGAGGCGATTTTTACCATGCTGCCCGTGTCACTTTCCGAGTGATAAAGATTGTAACCGGCAATATCGGTGGTGCTGAGGGGCGTGCCATCTTCGCGGGCCGCGGGGGTATTCCAGCTGATATTAGCCGCACCCGTTTGTGTAGTCGCCATAACGACCAGCGATGCGGTGCTGGTAGTGGCAGAGGAACCGGGGTTGCTCACCCGGCAATAGTAATTACCTGCGTCTACCAATTGTGCGCTGCTGAAATTCAGCGTGCTTGTGGTGGCACCCGAAACGGCCTGACCATTGTAATACCATTGAAAACTCATGGGCGCTGTGCCCGTAGCAGCTACCGTCATGCTTGTGCCTGTGCCTTCATTCACCATCTGGCTTGAAGGTTGTTTCGTGATGCGCACGATTTCATTGATGGTCAGGGCGAATTTGGTGCAATTGTAAGTGCTGGCTCCGTCAGTGACCTTGCATGAATAAGTACCGCCGCTGCTGAGGGTCGCATTGCTTACTGACAAGCTTTTACTGTTGCTGCCAATAATGCTGCCGTTTTTGTACCAGGTGTAGGTAATGGTTCTGCCGCTGGTAGCGTTAATCGAGAAAGTGGTCGATTGCCCTTCGTAAATGGTCGTGCTAGAGGGCTGCGAGCTTACTTTCAGTGCTGTCCTTTTGGGACGTGCAGCTTCTGCATCAATGCTGGTGAGTAACGTTGCGGCTAGGGCGCTGACCATCATGAATCCCTTGCTGAACGTTAATCCCTGCGCTTGGCTGACTGCGTACATAGAGGACACCTACTATCTAATTTGAAGCGTGTAAAGCGAACTGCTTTGGTTGAAAATCAGTCTAGGTGCGAGCGGGGAAACCTGCTTGTGGGCTGTTTCACGCTTTCATAACTTACGCAGGTGTCTGTTTCGTTATGCGGGAGGCGTCACGATTTATAGGTGATGAGCTTCATGGATGAAGAAGACGGAAGTGGAGTAGGGGCGTCATGGATACGTCGTTTGCCCAATCACGAGCAAGCTGAGTGGCGGCAAATGACAGGTTTCTGACGCGTTGGTGAGGAATCGCTGGCTCGTGTAGTTGCCTTTAACGGGGGAAGCGGGGGGGGGAACGGGAATTGAGTAAGTGGGGATTGTCAAAGCGCCTTGCGGGGGTGTCCAGGCTTAGCGGGTCGCCACGGTCTGGCGTTGCTTGGCGTAGTAGGCCTTGTAGTAATCGTAGTAATGCTTGACCTTGCTGACGTAGTTGGCGCGGGTGCCGCGATTCCGTGTTGAGAAGCCGGCATTGTAGGCGCCGACCGAATCCCAGATGCGGCCCTTGGTGCGGAAATTATTGGCCAGTATCCAGGCGCCGATATACACGTTGGTGCAGTGGTCATTGATCACTCGTTCACCGGTGATACCGAACTTGCTCTGCAATTGTGGAAACCAGCTGCTGTTGATTTGCATGAGCCCGTGGTCGGAGGTGCCATTGGTGTTGCGGTTGATGGCCTTGGGGTTGAAGTTCGATTCGACCTTGGCAATGGCGTACAGCAGCTCAAGCGGCACGGAATAACGATCGGCCGCTTGCTGGAAGCAGGCGTAGAACGCATTGGCTTGGCTACTGAAACCACAAAGGGCCAGGGTGAGTATGATTATTCTTGTCATCCTTCAAACTTACTCAAACTAGCGAAGGGAATCAACGTTGAATTCGTGATGGATTGTAACATGTGCCTGAAGCTGAGCCTGCCGCTATTGAAAAATCCAATGGAAACAAGTTCTTTTGCAGGTTCGGCGATGCTTTTCCGGTTTCATTTGTGCCCAGGCTGGGGGTAAAATCCAGACAGTCGTGTGCTGTCGATCGGCATGCAAAATCAAGCGCTTGCCCCCACCGCTAATCCACCACAGCCAAAAGAGTCCGACCCTTATGCCTGCGTCCTCCGTCTCGTCCGCTGCTGCCAAGTCCCAACGCATGAGTTTCGTGCAACAGCGGCTTTGGTTCGTCGAGCAGTTGCAGTCCCCTGTCGGTATCGCCAACCCGGCGGTGGCCGTTCGCATTATCGGTGCCCTCGAACCCGAACGCTTGGCGGTACACTTGGGGCAAACCATTGCCCGGCAAGATATTTTTCGAACCCGCTTTGTGCTCAATGCCAACGACGCTCCCGAAGCACAGATCCTCCCGCAAAGCCCGTTCCTGCTGCGCCAGGAAGATCTTGCCCAACAGCGCAAACAGCTTGAACGGCGCTTGCAGCAAGAGCAGCAGACACACTTTGATCTGACACACCCGCCCTTGTTGCGAGGTTTGTTGCTACGTTTGGCAGAGACCGAGCATGTGCTGATGCTGTGTGCGCACCCGATCGTGCTCGATTTACCGGCGCTGGTGCGATTTACCAACGAATGGATGTTGGCGTTTGCGCATAGTGTTGACGGCGCGCCCGCCCAGGCGATTTCCCCCCCGGCTGCCAGCTATGGAGATTATGCCCATTGGCAACAGCAGGAGTGGCAAAGCGGTGCCTGGAATACTGCACTGCACGAAGTATGCGATACCCTGCGCCAGGTGCCCGAGGTGTTGAACCTGCCATGGGATCACCCGCGCCCGGCCATGCAAACCCATGCCTCCCAGCATTTGGGGTTGCCAGTACCCCCTGCGTTATTGCAAGGGTTGGCGGCGGTATGTGAACGTCATGCCTTGCGCCTGGATGCAGTCGTGTTTGGTTTGTATGCCCTGCTACTTGGGCGCCTCTCTTCGCAGACCGATCTGTGTATTGGTGTGCCCGTCGATACGCGAGCCTCTGCTGCGCTTGAAAGTCTGCCCGGCCATTTTGAAAATTTGCTGCCCGTGCGGGTGCCGCTGGCGTTTGATAAATCCGTTCTGCAGATATTGCAGGATGTGCAGGCCCATCTTGATTTCATGCTGGCGCGCAAGGCATTGCCGTATGAGAAAGTGCTCGAAACCCTGGCTTTGCCGCGTTCCATGCAATATTCACCCTTGCTGCAAGTGGCGTTCAGTACACAAGCGCTGGCGTTGCAATCGCCGGTATGCAATAGCCTGCGGTTTGAGCGTTACCCGCTGGCGCCCGAGACCTCACCGTATGATTTGCAATTGCATGCACAATTGGGTGACAAACCGGTGTTCACTTGGCAATTCAATACCGCCCTGCTTGAGCGGCGCACCGTTGAGCATTGGCACCAGTACTTTCTCACGCTGATACAGTCGGCGACTCAGGGCCTGGATAGCAAGGCTGGCAAAATCGCACTGCTTGATGACGCGCAGCAACAGGCTTTGCTGATGCATTTGACCGGAGATACAGCGCAAATTGCACATAAACAAAGTCTATATGGGCGTGTTGTATTGTTGTCGCGACAGGTGCCACGTCATACCGCCATTATTCAGGGCGAGCAGTTTGTACGCTACCAGTCTTTGGTTCAGCAAGCGGAAATGTGGGCCGCTGCGCTTCGCAGTCTGGGCGTTACACCGGGCGAGCGTGTTGTGATGGCAATGCCGCGCAGCGCCGAAGCCGTGGTGGCTTTGTTGGCTGTCTGGCGTGCCGGTGGGTGTGCGGTGCCGGTGCCCCATGAGTGTTCCGAAGAACGGGCGCGTGCCGTTTTACTGCAAATTCAGCCGGTGTTGACGCTGTTTCACGCGGGCACCCCGGTCAGCGAAAGCATGCAACGCTGGCGCGGTGCGGCCCAGGGTGTGAGTGAGTTTTCAACATTGGCCGGCTTGCCTGCCGTGACGAACTTGCGGGAGGAAGCCTTTCCCCGCATGGACGCTGCGGCGCTAATGTTCATGACCACGGAGCCTACACTGGCCGACAAGTCCTTTTCAGGTGATCCGCGACAGGCACCGGCCTTTGTGCAGGTGACACATGGCGCCTTGCTCAACCTGTTCCAGTCGTTGGCGCTGCGCCTGCAATTGCGCGCCAATGTGCAATGGTTGGCCATGGCTGATTTTCACAGTGATATCAGTGTGCTCGAAACCATGATGCCGCTCCTGAGTGGCGCCGGTCTGGTGATTGCCAATAACGCCGAGCTAGAAGACATCGACGCCTGGGTGGGATTGATCAAACAACGCAATATTACCTGCATGGTGGCAGCACCGGCGCAATTCCGTGAATTAGTGGCGCGCACCCCCTTGCCACAGGGTTGCACATTGTTTTGTCGCAATGAGGTGCTTAACCCGGAAGATGCCAATGAATTTCTGAAGGCGGGGGCCGCTGTCGTCAATCTGACCGGTACCCCTGAAACGACATTGGTAAGTGCCCTGCATCTGGTGCTTGAATGCAAAGGTCTGGACAACAAGAATCTTGATAACAAGAGTCATGAAGGCAAAGCGGGTGAAATCGACTGCGATGTGGCGGTGGGCAAACCGATACTCAATACACGTTTGCGCATTGTCGACGAGCAAGGGATGCAGGTGTTGCCAGGGGGGAGTGGAGAATTGCTGGTGGGCGGAGGTGCGGTGAGCCCCGGCTATTGGCAGCGTGACGATCTCAATAATGTGCGATTTGTACAGGCGGCGGGCGATCGCTATTTCCGCACCGGGTTTCGGGCGCGACTTGATAGTGAAGGGCAGGTGCATCTGCTGGAGCGGGCGGTACAGCGCCACGATGATGTCAGCGGGCACCCCCCGGCGGCCAGTCTTGAGATGGCAGTGTTGCATTGCTGGCAGCAACTATTGGGGCGTAACGATATCGGTTTCGAACAGGCTTTCTCTGATCTGGGTGGCACCTCGCTGGCAGCGTTACGGCTGGCAGCGCATGTTAATCGTTATTTTGGTGCCTCCCTGCCGCTGGCGGTTCTGCTGCAAGCCCCCACCGTGCGCGCACAAGCCTGGTGTTTACAAAATGCGGGCGTGCCGCTCAGTGCCTTATCGCTGCAAACGCCACAGACCGGAGATGCAGGTCGAGTGCCTTGGGTATTCCTGTTTGATGAGGCCGGTTCGATTGCTCTTTGGCAAACACAACTTTCTGCGATTCCGGCATCGGTACCTGTACATGTCGTGCAATGTCACCGTTATAGCGAATCCTCATCGTTGAAAGTGTTGGCGCAAGCCTGCTTGGCATTATTGCCCGACGGCCCGGTTGCCTTGGCTGGGGCCGGGTTTGGCGGTGCACTTGCCGCCGCCATGGCAGCAGAGGCGCCCAAACGTGTTTGTCGTTTGGCCATAATAGATACGCCTGTGAGCTGGCAAGCGCCGCTCGAGAGTCCACCTGCCGAGGTTGACAGTGAGGAGGTGACGGTCGCCGACGAGCATGCCGCTCAGCTTGCGCATTATCACCAGCAGCTTTGGAAGCAGGCGCCCGAATTTCTCCTGACAATGCCGGTGCAATGCGTGACGGCCAGTTGTGGTATCACCGCAACAGGTGGCGCGCGTGGTTGGGCGCTGTATGCAGCTACCCTCGATATGATGCCACTTGACGGTGATCGTTCCGACGCTCTCAAACAATGGTGTGCGATGACTGATTTCGTGATCAGCGATGTTGCTGCTCCCACCCCTCTAGCGCTTGAATCAGGAGAACCCGCATGAGCGAACAGAATTTAATGCGTGCCGATGCGATGTTGGCACATTTGAAGGCGCGCGGCATCACGGTGGTAGTGAGTGGCGATCAGTTTCGCCTGCAGGTGGCGGGCGGTGATCTGCATGATAATGACGTGGCCGCATTGCGTGCCTTGCTACAGGCGCTGGGGCTGACAACCGAAAGCGCCGTTGACGTAGCAGCCCGCAGTTCTGCAATGGCCAAACCGCAAGGCCATTTATCACCGCAACGGGTGGCGGTGCCAGCGTTGGTTGATCCGTTGTCACCCGCAAAAGGTAGCACCTTAAGCTTGCCGTTAGTGGCGCGCGATGTTGAAGTGTTGCGCAATAAAGCCGGCGCCTGGTTCTCTTCTGCATTGGGTGTGGGCGCTACCTTGTTCGCTATTTTGTTATCGCGCTATCAGCAGAAAGAGGATTGGTTGCGTGAACTGGGAATGGCCATCGGCCAGCAGGCAGGGCCGGGTGAAATGCCTCGTGCATGGTTTTCGCTAGCACCGTTGATCAAGCGGTTGCCTGCCGATGGCAGTTTGCGCGAAGGCGTCTCTGCCGTTGCGGAACACTTGCTCGATGCTGCCGTGGCGCCCTCAGAAAGTCTGGATCTGGCCTTGGCCTTGCCCGACACCCACGATGAAGATCAGTTGGTATGGTATTTTGCTGGCGATTTATTTGATGAAGCGTTCATTCGACAGTTGCATGCGGATTTCGTTGCCATCATGCGGCAGGCAACAGCCCTGATCACGCCACAATTATCGGCGATCAGCCTCTATGGTACATCACCGCAAAATGCCGTCATCGAATCCATGATGTCACGGCCTTCTGAGGCTCCGTTCACCCCTGCAATGTCAGTATCAACAGCAGTGTCGGTGCCGCCAGCAATGCCTGATGCGGCCCCGGGTGGTTCTTTACGTGAAAGCGCTTTGTGGCGTACGGTGCAGGCCGTCATTGATGGCCATATTGCCAACCAGGGGGCTGCCGCGCCAGCACCGGTACAGCAGGTTGCCACCGAATGGCAGCGTTATCCGCTCTCGCCCCAGCAGTGGTTGTTTGCTCTAGATGAGCAAAAAAATGGGCCCGGCGCTCGCCACAGCATTACGTCAGCATGTTTTATCGCCGCCAGTAACGACACCACCGGGGTGCCACGCACGACGGGCGTTGTGGATCTGGACAAGGCACAAAAAGCATTGTCTGCATTGATGAAACGCCATGCCATTCTGCGTACCACCTTTGAATGGCAAGCAACGCCTGAAGCACTGCAACAACAGGCTGTCGGCAGCCCCGTCGGCGCCAACCAGTGTGTGCACGCAAGCCCCGCGTTACCCTGGCGGGCGCTGGTGTTGTCCACCACCGAGCCCTTACACGAAGCCGCGCGGCAATGGCTCTATGAAGCGTCTGCGCAGACGTTGCCGCTGTTTAGTGGTTTGCCTTGGCAGGCCAGTGTCGCAACGGTCTCGAATGGTGTTGAATCAGCGTCGGTATGGCGTCTCAGCTTGCACAATGCGCTCGCCGATCGCATTGCAGCTGATCGCCTGATGATGGAGTGGCAGCAATTGTATGCTGGTGAGGCCCTGGCGGCGCCTGCGCAACAATATGGGGATTATTGCCGACAGCAACAGGCAGCGTTTGGGCCCGGATTACAGCTGGATGCCAACAGTGATGCGTGGGCATTCTGGTCTGAGCAGCTGCAGCCCATGCAACAGGTGAAATGGCCACTGCTGGCGGCAGAAACATCCGCGGCTGACAAAACTCATGCATCTACCCAAACGCGCGCCCCTACAACCCTCAACGTACCAGCAGACATTGGTCGCCAGGATGCCCTGTCAGCCGATGCCATCGCGCCGCTTGGCGCGACCCACAGCTTCGTGTTGGATGCAGAACTGATGCAGCGTGTGCGGGTCGCCGCATTGGGCTGGCAGGTGAGTGTCGACAGCATCCTGTTGACCGCATTTGCCGTGCTGCTGCGCCGTTATGTTGATCAGGATCGATTTGTCATTGGGGTGGAATTCAGCAACCGACAAAACGACGTGTTGCAGCAGCTGTCAGGGGTTGTCAGCAATGTGCTGCCTTTGGTTGTGCATCTCGATGATCACCGGGCGGGGGTGCGCCATCGGGTGGAGCATGCCCATGGCCAACTGGCCGATATGGCTCATTATCAAAGCACGCCCTTGTTGGCGATAATGCCGCTGCTGAGTGTCCATCGGGAGGATGCCGCGCAATTGCCGCTGAGTTTTGCTTTCAGCTGCCAAACCGAATTGACCGATGCTGCGCGTCAATGGGTTGCGCGCGGTTTGCAACCGGTGTCGGTTGCCCGCCGCCAACCTCGTGTGGCCCTGGGGCTCAATTTGCGTTGCAGTGAGCTGCAGGCCAGCGAAGGCGAACTGGAATATTACGCCGATTGGTTGACGTGTGATGCAGCAGCGGAGTTTATCGCGCAGTATATGCATCTGCTGGGTGCCATGGTGAGTGATGCCAATGCGCCGCTCTATCAATTGCCATTGATGAGCCTTTCGCGTCAGCAGGAAATGTTCGATCTGTTTAACCGTGAGGCTCAGTCCCTGCCTTCATTTTTGCCGCATTTCACCATGTGGTGGCAACGTCAGTGCTACAGTGCGCCACAAAATTTGGCGGTAGTCGCAGCAGAAGGCCGCATGAGTTTTGCCGAACTGGATGCGCTTGCCAATCAGATTGCACGTTATCTGGTATCGCAAGAAATAGGGGCAGGAGATCGCATTGGTTTGTTGTTGCCGCGTGACCCGGTCATGCTGGCGACGGTGTTGGCAATTTTCAAAGTGGGTGCCGCCTGGGTGCCGGTGCATGCACAATGGCCGCTCGACTATCAGGAAGCGGTTCTCTCGCATGCCGGAGTGGTGTGTGTGGTGCATGATGCCGAGCGCATGCCCTGGCAGGGCAGTCTGAAAGCGCTGGATTTTTCGATCACAGCGACGCCCTGGCATGCGCTTGACAGCGACAGCATCGAGGATGCCGATGATCCCGCATCACTGGCCTGTATTCTTTATCCGGTGGCAGTCACGGCGGCGCCACAAGGGATCAGTATCGCGCATCGTAATCTGTCTGCGCTGGTAGCATGGGGTGTGCGTTTGTTTGAGCATCGCCCCGCCTTGCGTGCCGCTTTCACCCAGGATTTGTGCGCCGAAAGTGCGTTGTTCGAAGTGTTTGTAACGCTTTGCAGCGGCGGCGCGGTCGTGTTGATGGATGATCTGCTGGCACCGATGGCGCGAGAACGCCCCACATCGAGTGCTGCGAAATTGCTGGGGGTCGTTAATCATCTGACCATAACGCCAACACTGGCGGGCGAAATGCTACGTGAAGGATTATTGCCCAAAGGTCTACGCAGTGTCGCCCTGCTTGGTGAGCCGGCGTCGGCGCCATTGCGTGCGGCATTGCTGGCGCAACCGGGTATCAGTGATGTGTTGCAATTGCACAAGTGTGCGGAAAACAGTGGTGTAGCGTTTGTCGCCACCTTTGGAGAACATGCCAAGCCGGCACCTTGGCGCGCGACGGTCGCCAGCGACATGGGTGTAGGTTCGCCCATCGACGGTACGCAATGCGTCATTTTAAATGGACATGGCCAATTGCAACCTTGGGGTGTTGCCGGGGATCTCTATATTGGAGGTGCGGCACTTTGTGCAAGCTATGGGGCACCTGCCGGCGCGTCGATTTCGCGCTTTATCAAAAACCCGCTCACGTATTTTCCGACCTTGGGCAGCACTTTGTTTCACACCGGCTATCGTGCTTGTTGGCACGCGGACGGCAGAATTGAATTACTGGCGCCGGTCACTGAAACCAGTCGCGCGACCCGTGGATTGGTCGATCGTTTACGGGTGGAACAGCGCATGAGCACCGTGTTGGGGGATGCCCCGGCGGCCTTGTGTAGGGTGAACACGCCGGGCACGGATCAACCTGCCCGCGTTGCCTTCATCAAGGGTGAATTGCCGGCGCGTCATTATCTGCAATTACTGCAGCGCCACTTGCCCGCTGCGTTATGTCCTGAACGCGTCAGCGTTGTCGGTATCTGGCCACGCACCCCGCACGATGAGCTGGATCGTGCTGCGTTGACCCTGCAGTATGTAGAAGGGCGTTCGTTGGCGGGGGATGCAACGCCCAACACGCTGGAGCTGCAAATGCTGCGGCTTTGGCAGGACGTATTGGGTGAGGGCGTGGTGGATATCGATACCGATTTCATCTCGGCCGGCGGCTATTCCTTGCTGGCGGTACAACTGGCGGCCCAGTTGGCGCAACGTTATGCGTTGCAACGCGTGCCTTCGTTTACCAGCCTGATGCAATACCCAACCCCTCGACGCATGGCGCGTTGGTTGGATGCGGCATTACGCGGTGAAGAGAGCCGAACGGCGTTGTGGGAGCCATTGAGTGATCGTGTCGCATCGCGCAGCCTGTTGTGTTTCGATGCCATTACACCGGGCGCGCACGCTGCCAGCCATGGCGGGTCGGATGCAGAAAGTGGTGTACCCTGGTTGCAGGTGGCGCAGGCGCTGCCTGCTACTTATTCTGCATTTCGTGTGTGCGCGCAATTACGGGATAACGATGAACCAGCCACTCTGGTGCAGCGTTATGTGGATGCCATCGAGCAGGAAAGCTTGCCATTGCCGGCTGCGCTGGTGGGGGAAGGGGCGGGCGCGGTGTTGGCGGCGGCGGTTGCCCGTGAAATGCATGCACGGGGTTGGCCATGGTTGCCGGTCGTCTTGATCGATAGCGCAGCTCCCACGGGTATCGATGCCATTCACAGCCTTGCGCTGCATGTGAATAGCGCACCGCGAGGTATTGCTGCACGGGCCGATTGGCTTGATGTACTGCAGGGCGACGTGCAATGGCGTTTGGAGAATGCGCTATTCACCGGTGAGAGCGCAGCACCACAGGTCGCTCGTTGGATCAATGGCTTTCTGTTGCAGGCGGTGGCTTAGCTACCGCTACCTGTGAATAATAGTTATTGGCCACATCAAATATTCATTAAAAGCTGACGCTGATGTCGGCTTTCAGTGAGCGACCCGCCATGGGGAAATCACCGGGAATCGTTGTCGGGTTGCCATAAGGCGAGGGTTCACGAGCCTCAGTGTCAAACAGGTTGTGCGCGCTGATGGACCATTCCAGTGTAGGTGAAAATAGCTGGCGCAGGGTGATATCAAACGTCGCATAAGCGTCCACCGGGGCGCGGCTATCTCCGCCAACGCGTTGCTGTTCGCCGATGTAGTTGAGCTGCGGTGAGAGTTTCCAGTCTGGTAGTACCAGCCATTCCAGGCGGGTATACACTTGATGTGCCGGGAATTCGCCTACCTGTTCGTCGGTGGCATCATTGAGCGCGTGTGCGTAGGAATAATTGCCCAGCAAACGTACCTGCCGGTGCAGTAACCAGGAAAATTCTACTTCCCCACCATTACCAGTGCGATCGCCCACATTGCTGAAAAATAGTCGATTGCTGCCGCTGCGGGCAATCGCGGTAATGAAATCATCGATCTTGTAGTGGAACAGGTTAACGCCGTAGTTAAACTGCGACGAAGGACGCACCGAGAACGCGATTTCCCAGGTGTCGATGGTTTCGGGGCCGAGCTCGGGATTACCGATTTGTACGCTGGAATTGGTGTATAGCTCGGCATAAGACGGTGAGCGAAAGGCGCGCCCAGCAAGAAACTTGGTGGTAAGTGCGCTGGTAGTATCCCATACCAATGCCAGGCGTGGGTTGGTGGTAGAACCAAAATCCGAATAGTCATCGAATCTAACGCCGGTGGTCAGGTGCAGCTTGGATGTGATCTGCCACTCATCCTGCACCAGTGCATAATAGCTGCTACGCTGCACTTCCGGCAGATAGCTTTCCGCCGTATCGCTCACATTCACCATGCCACCGGGACGTGGTCCGGGCCGACCATTGGGAAGTGTCATGAAATTGCGGCTGAGCATGACTTCGTACATGTCACCCCAATAAATACCGACACCCATTCGCAGCAGGTGATTGTCGATGTGTTTGTAAGTGCCCGTCAGGTCATAGCGGGCCTGGTCTTCGCGGTAGCCTGGATTACCACTAAATCCATCGGGAAAAGCACCACCAAAGGCTCCCGGCGGATATAGCCATAGGCTTTCTTCTACAATTTGAGTGGTTCTCAGAAAACTGACACGACTTTCGATGTCGAGCGCTTGGTCGAAAGCTTCAAAAAAATGGCTGTAATCGGCATTGAATCGATAAGCGCCATAACGCCCTTTGGGGTCTAGCGCAAAGGCCACGCCCGCGCCTGTCTCAACATCGGTGCGATGTTGATAACCACTGCGAAACCGCCAACGGTTACCGGACAACTCCATGCGCAATAACGTTTCTTTTAGCCCGTTATTGTTATGGCCAGGAGCCAGCGATGCAGAGGTGCCAAAGAGAGTGTCGAAATTGGTTTGAGCATCATGTTTGATGGTTTCCTGGTATCCATCGGTTTTCTCATATTCGATCGAAACCCCTGCAGTGATACCGTTATAGATCGTCGCTGATTGTATCCATGCGCCTTGGGTATCAAAACTGGCAGCAGACAGGCCGGCGAGTGCCATAGGGGTGTCGTTATTGCGCAGCAAATCATCCGGCGTTTTTGTAATGATGTTGACGATACCCGCATAGGCGTCAGCGCCGTATAGCGCTGATCCTGGCCCGCGTATGATTTCAATGCGTTCTACCGCTTTCAGAGGCATGCTGCCCAACAGGTGGGAACGATTGCCAGTGAAATTCGAGGTCAGTGGAATACCGTTCAACAACACCAGCGTTTGCGGGTTAAAAGTAGAGGTAATCCCGCGTATCATTGGCTTGCGAAGATCGGCTTGTTCCGTGATGCCAACATGCATGCCGGGCACGGTTTCAAGTACCACCATCAAATCATTAGTACCCATGGCCTTGATATCAGTGGCAGTAATCACCGTCGCAACCGCAGCCGCTTTTTGCAGGGTGGTTGGTGTGCCAGTGGGGGTAGAGACTTTTATTTTGCTGAGATCTTCGAGGGACATGGCAAGCAATTGCAGGGCCATCGGTGGCTTGTCACTTGGTGCTGCAGCAAAAGCGTGAGCACCTAGAAAATAGGATGCAAGCAGAAGGGTGCTAATGCTGCGGGTTGTTGCCATGGTCGCTCCGAAAATAGTGCGATGCCAGAAGAAGCTACGGTTGATCAGAGGTAATGTGAATTTTAAGTGGCAAACTCACGCAGCATTTTCATTGTTCGACGGGCGTAATATTTCACTTAATTGATCGTAGTCGAAATCCAGGGCGCGTTCACGCAATGCATCGGCTAACGCGGGGTGGTATTGTTCCACAGCTTCGATATGTTGTAACAGACCAGTGGAGTGGCCGAGAGCCACGGCAGTGCGTAGCTGTTGCTGTAATCCATCGGGCAGCGTGGCAGCTGCGTCCCGGAAGGTCGAGATATCCGCATTATCGTAGAGACGTGTGCCGCGCCAAGGGGAGTCGGAATAGACGTAGTCCAGCTGCAGGCAATCGCCCATTTTGCATAACAGTTCATTGGCTTTGAACGGCTTGCGGACATATTCGTTGGCGCCGGATTCCAGCACGGAATTGCGCTCACTTTCAAAGGCGCTGGCCGTCACCACGATAATTGGAAGATGCGCCTTGTCAATGCGGGTGCGAATTTGACGAATGGCTTCCCGACCATCCATTTCGGGCATGCGCAGATCCATGAGGATCAGATCGGGTTTCCATTCATCGGTGGCGCTGATGGCTTCCAGGCCATTGACGGCTTCCTTGAGTACGAAGCCGAAGGGGGTGAGGATTTTGCGCAGCAAATCACGATTATTGGCGTTGTCGTCGACGATCAATATACGTGGCGGTATTTGTCCTGCTTGCAGGGCGATAGGGTGCAAACTGCTGTCTGTGCCGCCGACCTCACTGGCTTCGCCCTTGCTGCAGGGCAAGCGCAGGCTAAACGTGCTGCCTTTGCCGAGCGTACTGGTAAAGGTCAGGTCGCCTCCCATTTTACGCGCGTACTCACGGCTGATGGCAAGGCCAAGGCCCGTGCCCTTGCCGGATTGCAATCCGCTTTCGGTTTGCTCATACAAACGGAAAACCTTGTCGAAATCATTTTCGGCAATGCCTGGGCCAGTGTCCTCAATGTCAATCCATAAATCGAACTGACCTTCGGCGGTTGCCTCGGTGTGTGCGTGCAGGTACACGTAGCCCTGCTGGGTGAATTTGGTGGCATTGCCCATCAGGTTGATCATTATCTGCAGCAATTTACTGCGATCTGCGAACAGATGGGGCTGCGTGTCTGCCGCCACCTTGATTTGAAATTGAATGCCCTGTTGTTCACAACGATTGCGAAACATGACTTCAATATCAGTCAGTAGTGTCTGTAGACAGAAATGTTCGCTGACAATGCTGATGTTGCCTGATTCGATTTTGGAAATATCCAATACGTCATTGATCAGTTTCAGCAAATGCTCTCCACTGCGATTAATGACCTGCAGTGAACGACGTGCATCCGATCCCAGGCCGAGATTGTGTTGTAATAATTCGGAATACCCCAGAATCACATTCATGGGAGTGCGGATTTCATGCGACATGTTGGCGAGAAAACGGCTTTTCTCTTTGTTGGCGCGTTCGGCTTCGCGTTTGTCACGCTCCAGCTTCTGATGAATCGACTTGAGTTGCAAATTGGCGTCATTGAGTTGTTTGACGACGCGTTTGCGTGCGCGATCCACGCGCAGAATAGCCACCGTCAGCCCCAGCATGCCCATGGCGACCAGTGTAACGCCAATAATCCAATACCGCTGGTAATCGATGATATTGATCTGCTCGCTTAGTTCTCGGCGCTGCAGATCGAGCGTTTTCTGGCTTTTCTCGATGTCTTGAGTGAGAGACGCTATGGTCGCTTTGCCTTGCTGCAACTGCATGAGGTTGGTCGCCAGTTGGCGACGTGAATCTTCAAGCTGCTGCTCGTTGGCTTTACGTTGTGTCAGGCTATCTACCAACGCTTGCTGACTGAGGGCGAGTTCCGTTGCTTTATCGGTGAGCGCCTGCGTGGTGGTGGCGATGGTGCCTGAAAGTTGGGTGAGCTCCTTCTCCTTGCCGGCAATCAGTTTTTCTTTTTCTGCCAATTGCGTCTGCTGCTGTGCCAGCAGGGTTTGGTGCTGGGTCAGCTGGGTTTGCTGGTCGTTGACCAACTTCTTTTGTTCTTCGAGCCGAGTTTTGTTGGCCAATAATTCCCGCTGTTGTTTGGCGATTTCTGTCAGCAGATCGTTAAATTGGCGTTCTTTGGAAGCGAGTTGCGTTTTTATGACTTGCAGCGCGTCTTCGGATTCACGAAAGAGGGTGGCAACATCCAGTTCGCTCCCCCCCAGCATGACGATCTGCTTGTCGACGGTCAGCTTTTCAAACAGCAGATTGGAGCGGTTAATCTGAAAGTTAATGGTGTTTTCAGGCGTGCGAAACAGATTGATCATGAAATCGCGTTTGGCGCTACTGCCTTCAGATACTAACAGTGTACCTGAGCCGCGAAGCCGGCTGGCAATGCTGGGGATGTTGGCGGCTTCAGCTGCGCCAATGTAAAGCAACTGAAATCGGCTACCGGTATCGGCCTGTACGCTGCTGATACGGGTAACGTTAAAGCCCTTATTGCGAATTTGCAGCAGAGGGGCTGTTCTGGCGATTTCATTATAGAGATTGTCATCGACCCCCATCACGCCAATCTCGAAGGTGTGAAGTTTGCCTTCATTGGGCCAGACGACGTATTTAAAGAAATTATAGGTGAGAGCCACCTTCAACGCCTGATCACTGACCTGCAAGGCCGCCAATACCGTCGGAAAAGCCAGCAGCAACCCCAGCGTCAGCAATCGCAGCCAGCGCAGATTAACTTGGGCAGAGGGTGTGGTAAGCGTCATGCGTACTCCGTTCATGTCTGGTACGGAATAAACATTTCGGGGCGCGCAATTTCATAGCCTTGCGCAAAATCGACGCCTAACGTACGCAATTGTTGAACAATCGTAGCGTTCTCGACATATTCTGCGATAGTTTTTTTGCCCATGGCATGGCCAATATCATTGATGGACTTCACCATCGCATAATCGATGCGGTCGTGTTGCATAGAGCGCACAAAGGCGCCATCAATCTTGAGATAATCTACCGGCAGGTTTTTCAAATAGTAATACGACGAAACGCCTCTGCCGAAATCATCCAGCGAAAATCGGCAACCTAGCTGGCGTACCGATTGAATGAATTGCAGCGACCGGTGCAAATTGGTAACAGCACTGGTTTCGGTAATTTCAAAGCAGATTTTTTCAGGCGTGAGATCGTAAGTCTTGAGTGCTTGGGCGATAAATGTTTCAAAGCGTGGCACGCCAAGCGTCAGCCCTGAGAGATTGATCGAACAGCAACCGGTAGCGCTAAACACCTCAGGATTTTCAGCCAAATGACGAAACACCCGCTCGATTACCCAGCGGTCGATCTGTGGCATCACACCGAACCGTTCGGCAGCTCCGAGAAATTCGCCCGGGGGGATGATTTCATTATTTTCACCCAGCATCCGGATCAATACTTCATAATGCTCGCCTTCAGCGGCATTTGTGAGGGTTTGTATCATCTGTCGATACAATACAAAGCGATTGTTGGCCAGTGCGCCCATGATGCGAGGCGTTAGCTGCATTTCCTTCTGGCGTGATTGCATCTGCTTGAGGTTTTCGTCGTACACATGCAGACGATTGCGGCCATCTTCTTTGGCGGCATAACAGGCGGTGTCGGCCATGCTCAGCAGATTGGCCACGCCACTGGCGTGATGGGTAACGCTGACCATGCCGATACTGGCGCTGATCCGGTGACGCTGACCGTCGCGAAAGAATTCCATCTGATCGATGGCCGCGAGAATTTGTTCGGCTGTTGCGCGCCCACTGACCGGGTCGGTGCCATGCAGGATCACTGCAAAATCATCGCCGCCCAGGCGGGCGGCAATATCCTGGGCCTGCAGATGCCGACGCAATAACGCGGCGATCTGACACAACAGCTCATCACCGGCGACATGCCCGGCGGTATCGTTGATAACCTTGAACTGATCCAGATCGATGTACAACAACACATGTTGGGCATCGCCGCTATTGATACGACTCAGCAGCAAGCCGAGCGCTTCTTCGAATGCGGTGCGGGTGAGCAAGTGGGTCAGGTAGTCGTGGTGCGCCAGGAATTGCAAACGCTCTTCGGCTGTGCGGCGTTCGGCGATCTCCTGTTGCAAATGTGCGTTGGCTTCGGTCAGCTCGCGGGTGCGTTCCACCACACGCTGTTCCAGCTGCTCGTGCGCGGCCAGCAGATGCTGATTTTTTTCTTCGATTTCACGCAGTAAACCACTGAGTTGCAAATGGGTTTTGACACGCGCGAGCAATTCTTCACGTTTGACCGGCTTGGTGAGATAGTCGACGGCACCGCATTCAAAACCTTGCGCGATATTATCGAGCGAGCCGGTAATGAACATGACGGGAATGTGGTGGGTTTGCGGGTTGGCCTTGAGGCGTTTGCAGATTTCAAACCCGTCGATGTCGGGCAAATGGATATCCAACAGCACCAGGTCAGGTTGAATAACCGGTGCGGTTTCCAGTGCGCGTTGGCCGAGGGTGGCAACGCTGAGGTCATACCCTTGATCTGCCAGCATTTCATGCAAGATCTTAAGGTTGGCCGGTTCATCATCGACCATCAATATCTTTCTGGCAGGCATCGACGTTCTCTTTCTGGTGGCTCACGTCGACAGCCCGCGAGCGGCTGCGCCGTGAACGCCTGACAGTACCTTGTCCGGCTAATATTTATTGTTTTATAAGCATTGCTAGAGAGAGCTTTGCATTAGTTTAGCGCAATTGTGATGGGCAGGTGCAGGAGCGTTTATTTTTTAAGCCCTATTTTTCGGGCCAGTTTGTGCAAATTGCTGGGATCGATTTGCAGCTGACGTGCGGCGGCGGCCCAATTGCCGGCGTAAGTGTCGAGAACTGCTTGAATATATTGGCGTTGAAAGTGTTCCACCGCGCGCTGCAGGGGGGCAATGGTCGTGGTAGAGGTTGACGGTGCGACGATCCCGCCGCCCCTAATACGCTCGTTTGAAAATGCGCCTGCGATGATCGAGGGTGGGATTGCGGCGGCGTCGAGAGTGGAGTGCACGGGGTTGGCTTCAAGGTCCAGCAATTCGGCATCGAGGGTGATGATATCGCGGCGTGCCGCGCCCCGACTGAGGGCCTTGAGTGCGGCGCGACTGATGACATGTTCCAGCTCGCGCACATTGCCTGGCCAGGAGTAACGGAATAACGCCTCTTCTGCGGACCCGGACAGGCGCAGGCTGCGCACCCCCAGGCGTGCGCGGTTGAGCTCGAGAAAATGTCCGGCAAGTAGCAACACATCATTCCCGCGTTCACGCAAGGGCGGAATCGGCACCGGGTATACCGATAGGCGATGGTAGAGATCGGCACGAAAACTGCCATCGCGCAGGCTCTCGCGCAAATCACGATTGGTGGCGGCAATAACGCGTACATTCACGCGCCTTGGCGTGTCTTCACCGAGCCGCTGAATCTCGCCGTTTTGCAAAGCGCGCAGCAGTTTGGCTTGCACCAATAAGGGTAATTCCCCGACTTCATCAAGAAACAGGGTGCCACCGTCGGCGGCTTCAAAGCGTCCGGCGCGATCGCTGGTGGCGCCGGAAAACGCGCCTTTTACGTGTCCGAACAATTCACTTTCGGCCAAGGTTTCGGGCAAAGCAGCGCAATTCACATGCACCAAGGCCGCTTTGGCGCGTGGAGAGCTACGATGCACATGGCGTGCAAACAACTCTTTGCCGACGCCGGTTTCGCCCAGCAGCAATACGGGCAAATCCGAATCGGCCACCACGGCAAGTTCTTGCAATAGCCGTAGTATGGCCTCGCTCTGCCCCAGAATTTCACTGTATTCGTGTGCGCTTTGCCGTGGGCTTTGATCAGGCCCGGCCAGGCGCAGATGATTGCGTTCCTGTTCGAGACGGGTGACGCGTACCGCTGCTTCGACCAACAAAATGGTTTCGGCCAGCTGTGCCGTGGCAGCGCCAGCAAACGTGCCAGCGTGCAGGGCATCGAGCGTCAACACCCCCCAACACTGCCCTTCGATATGCAGGCTGATGCCCATGCAATCATGCACGGGTAACGGCTCCCCTGCGTGTCCATCAAGCAACCCGTCATAGGGATCTGGCAGCGGGGAGCCCGGCTCAAACCGCACGGGGTTGCGACTGGTAAGCAAGGTGGCCAGCCGTGGGTGGTGGGCAATCAGAAAGCGGCGACCCAGGGCTTCCTTGACGAGGCCATCGATGGCGACCGGGCAGAGGGTATCGCCCTCCTGGCGTAACAATGCAACGGCACCGCATCGAAACTGTTCACGCAGCGCCCGTACCAGTCGTTGCAAGCGCACAGAGGCTGGCAGTTCGGTGACGAGGTCGGCGAGGAGGGAGGCATCGATCATGGTCAAATTTACCATATAGGGTTTATTAAACTCTATATGATCAGGGTTAAAAATACCATCACTAATATAAATTATAATAAAAACAATAAGATATAAGTTGGCCTGGGACTTGCCATGCTCTATGCAACGTCCATTGATTTCACAACACCTATTGATTTCACAAGCCCCATTAATTGACAACCTTGAAGTGAGAGCACGATGAACCTTTTAGATCAAACCGTTGGCTGGCTGGCACGCAACATTCCGGGGTCGACCCGCGTATTTCATGAGTTTCAGCTGGATTTCTGCTGTGGTGGAAACCAACCCTTACGTGCCGCGTTGTTGGCACGAGGACAAGATCCCGCGCCGGTATTGGCTGCGCTAAATGCACTGCAGGACAGTGCAGATCCCGGTATCGATTGGGCAAAGCGCCCCCGCAGCGAACTGATTGCCCATATCCTGACGCGCTACCACGCTCGTCATCGCGATCAATTACAGGAATTGATTCGCCTGGCCAGCCGGGTGGAACATGTGCATGGTGATCGCGCTGAGTGCCCGGTCGGCTTGGCAGCACACCTTAACGATATGCTGCAGGAGCTGGAAAGCCACATGATGAAAGAAGAGCAGATTTTGTTTCCGATGCTGGAGCGTGGATTCAGCGTGTTGCAAGTGGCAGCCCCCATTTCGGTCATGCGCTTCGAGCATGATCAGCATGGCGAAGCCCTGCAAAAATTGTATCAGTTGACCAACAACATCACTTTGCCCAAAGGGGCTTGCAATACATGGCGGGCGTTATACGCCGGGTTAAATCAATTCAAGGAGGATTTGATGCAGCACATTCATTTGGAGAACAACATTCTGTTTGCCGATGAATGGCAGCAGGTGGCCGTGTAGATTTGGCGCCCTAGTTCCCTGAGAAGCCGCTGGTGTTAATGCTATCAAAAGATGCTGTAGTCGGCATGATGCTGCTTGCGAATAAAATCGCAGGCAGCCGTTGCAGGCATTGGGCGCGCATACAAATAACCCTGAAAGCGTTCGCAGGCAAGGTGGCGCAACACCTTTGCCTGCAATTCATTTTCTACCCCTTCCGCGACCGTATCGAGACCGAGCGATTTTGCCATGCTGATGGTGGCCGCGCAGATGGTGGCGTCATCGTGGTTGTTTTCCAGTTCGCGTACAAAACAGCGGTCTATTTTAAGTGTGTCGATGGGTAAATGCTTGAGATGACTCAAAGAGGAGTAACCAGTACCAAAATCATCCATGGCAATCTTGATTCCAAGCGCACTGAGCTTTTTTAATTGTTCTGTGCAAAAATCTGGGTCATCCAGCAGCATGGATTCAGTAATCTCCAGCTCCAAATCTTTTCCGTTCAGTTCATGTCGTGCAAGCGCTTGTGTCACGTTGTCGATCAACTCGAGACTATGCAGTTGTTGTGCAGAAATATTCACTGCCATTCCAATGTCGGTGATGCCGGCGCGCCGCCACATTCCTAATATGCGACACGCTTCGTCGAGTACCCAGCGGCCGATGGCAACCATTAAATGCATTTCTTCAGCAATACCAATAAATCGGTCTGGCCCGATCAGGCCTTCTTGCGGGTGATGCCAGCGTATCAGCGCCTCGACACTGGTAATGCGACCGTCGATGGCGTTTACTTGCGGCTGAAAATAAAGCTCAAACTGGCGAAGGGGTAATGCTGTTCGCAACGCATTTCCCATCAGGAGGCGTTCGTGTATGGCCTCGTTGAGGCGGGGGTGAAAAAAGCGTGTTTGATTGCAGCCAAACCGTTTGGCTTCGCGTTTGGCGAGGTCAGAGGCGGTGAGAAGCGTATGCGTGGATTCACCATCCCCCGGAAACAGGGCGATGCCAATACTGGCAGTAATATGGAGTTGATAATCGTCGATCAAAAAAGGTTGCGTCAGGCTTTGGTGCAATGCCATCGCCAAGGTTTCAGCGACGTTGACGATGTGCAGGCCTGTTACCACGCAAATAAATTCATCGCCATTTAATCGCGCAATAAAATCATCGCCACTCATGTTCGACTGTATCCGCTGCGCGACCTCATGCAATATGCGATCCCCCATATTGGGGCCAAGGGTATCGTTGATGACATCAAAGCGGTCGATATCGATATGCAGCACGGCCAGTTTTTGTTGCGAGAAACGGGCCGTGTCCAGTGCCGCATGCAAGTAATGGAACAGGCCGGCACGATTGGGAATATCTGTCAGTGTATCGTTGTAGGCCAGGTGTTCGACAATTTTCTGCGTGCTGCGATGATTGTCGAGTTCTTGTTGCAAGGCAAGGTTCGCATCGGCGAGTTGCACATTGGCGTCTCGCACTTCGCGCATGATCAGGAAGGCGGCGATCATTGAAAACAGAATAAATCCATAACCGCCAATATAAATCAGATGAATGCCCGCCCATTCGATCAAGGCGGAAACGAGCGCGGCCGCAAACAGCAGAAACACACCCAGGCCCAACAACGCGCCCGTGACCCAGTGCCCGGCTTTTAACTGCTGATAGGTTTTGACAAACGCCCACAGGAATACCGAGATAAACACCGCGCGTGCTGCCGGGTTGAGCCAGCCCGGTTCGCCACGCAGGGTATTGAGCTGCTCACCGGTGGAAAATGACATCAATTCAAAAGCGTGCACCGTGGCAAAGCGCACACCGTAAGGGAGAAGGGCATTCAAGGGAATCAAGAGGGCGCCGAGCACCGTGAGCCCCCAAAGCAAGATTTTGGTGTGTTTGGCTTGGGTGAAGTCGCCAAGAAAGCCCGCCAACGTGATCAACAGCAGGTAAGCCAGGGTGTTTTGCCACTTGTGTGCAATCACCGCGTATTCAAAGGTGGGTGCCGTGTGAAAGAGAGCGATGCTGATCTGAAAGCAGGTGGCCAACGCACACAGGGCTGACAGCCACCACAATCCATGAATGCGAACCTTGAGCGAGGCAACACTGGCACTCACTATCGCACCGAACAAGGAAAACCCCGCCGACGCATAGAGCGATGCAATGAGAGGGCCTTGTTCGACGGTCAATGCCATGGGTGTACGATCCTGCGAGCCCGGGTGTTGAGCATAGTGCAAGGGTCGACAGACTGCCAACCCCGGGCGGGGTTGGCGAGACAGGTGGAATAACGCTTATGTTGCGTGGCGAGTGTCGCGCTGATTGAACTGAAATCAATAGCCCTTGTTATAAATGTGTTGGAATAAACCAGCATAGAATTCTTCTTCATCAAGCGAATCCGGCCCGATCGAAATGACATCGAGATGATCCTGGGAAAGCTTGCCATCGTGTGAATTCATTTGCGTGCTGCTGGGTGCGTTCAGATCACCGACATAACCGGTGGAGCTGACTTCACTGAATGTATCGAGTGGATCGCGACTAGAGACGCAGACGCCCAATACCGAACTAGTGCATTCCCAGTCTTTGGCCGTGTACTTGAGGCGATACCCCATTTGTTGTGAATTGATGCCGACCAGGCCGTCGTCATCCATATCATAGACACTGCCATCGCCTTGCCCTGCGGAGCCGTCGTTGTCGCAGTCGCCCGTACAGGCGCCGTCACCATCAGCATTGAAGGTTATAGCCGCGCCCAGTGTCGCCAACAGCGGAGTCAGGTTTCTATCGTCCTGGGCGGTGATCACCGAGCCAACATACCCGGCGACACCCGCCATGGGATACTTCTGGTTAAAGGCTTTTGCGCCAGTGGTTTTACCATCATTGGCATCGTAATCGTTGTAGATCAGTTGCAGCGCCCCAGCGATAGCGTTATTGGGTGCGGTGGTGCCCGACGCCACCAAGTTTACGCCGTCAAACAGCAGGTCGATCACCGCGGGCATGTATTGTAAGCACGGATCATCACCGTTGGCGGCAGGTGGCAGCGCGCCGCAAAAAATGTTATTCACGTTGCGCGCTTTCATATCGAGAATGCGCTTGGCGTATGGGCTGCCACGATGCGGTGAAGAAATCGAAATCATGGCGCCGACTTTGCTGGTGCCATAGGCCGTTTTGAGCCGGTGAGCGGCTTTACGAATGTCCATGCCGCCCTGTGAATGCCCGATCAAATTGAGTTTGCTGGCACCCGTGGTAGCCAGAAAATTGCGTAAATGATTGTAGAGTTCATCGCCGCGCACTTCGGAGCTGTTGAACGAACTCACGGGAAAAGCTTCAGTTTTCTTTTGCTGGCCTTTGGAGATCCAATCATTACAGCCGTTCAGCTCCATGAATTGGCACGAATCCCCCACGAAAGTGCCCCAGCCATCTTCCCCGAAATAGCTGTAGCCCGCGATGGTATCCCAGCCTGCCATGCCATGGGCGAGGACAACGGGATAACGGGTTTCATTGGCGGTTTGTGCGTGTACGTTCACCGGTGCGAGAGAGGTCGCTGCAGTGCCTGCGATCAAGAGTGTGCTGAGAAGGTGTTTGATTGTCATGTGCCGACCCCATTCATGCGTGAATATGATCTGGCAACACGTCTGGCGGAGTTTCGTCATGAGGGGGTGGGTACCCTCCTCAAAAGCGGCGGCCCGACTATCCTGGAAGGATTCGTGGCTTTCCGTCCCGCAATTACTTGCGGTTTGGCGTGCTGTCATTGTTGTTTTCAATATTTTTATTCGTGGCCCTTGGTGAGGCCTTGCATGCTCAAGTATTAACCTGATCATGAAATGCTCAAGCGTGACTGCATGGTCAATTGTTGGTGAAATGTTAAGAAAATGTGCAAGTGGATTAGCCACTTAGCGAGGAGACCGGGCAGCAAGGCTTATATCAGCGCTATAAATGATGTCTGCCAAAGAGAGTTTGGTGTGAGGCCAGGGACAAGTGTGCGCGTTTAAAAATGACAAACGAAACTGATAAGGGTGATGTTGTTCGTTTGTCGGTTTTTGGTTTTCGGTTTTCTTTCCTTGTTGTTCGTTTTGATTGTTGTGTGGTACGTTGGTGCCGGGTTGTGTAATTAAAGCGCAACCTTGACGGTGTATTCGTGTTCCGACTTATAACAAGCAAAACAAATAGGAATCCCTCATGAAAATCAGCACTGCTCTCTGTGCCGGCGCGCTGCTCGCCAGCGTGTGTTCCCCCCTCGCCAACGCCGCTTACTGCCCGGATTATGGCGTGACGCAATCCATGCCCACCGCGCCTAATCCTGCCAAGAAAAGCTTTCGTTATTTTGGCAACCGTTTGCTCAGTATGCTTTACAGGCCTTATCACATGATTCACGACCAACTCGTGCTGCAAGGGCAGACAGCAACCGTGGTGGGTAAATTCGATTACGATCTGGCCCTGCACAAAGACCTTGAAGGCGAATACGTGCACGCCTATGTGTATGGCACTGGTATGAGCAGTTGGCAGTATCTGGGGCGTTACACCACCAATTCTGACGGCAAGGTGTTTGTGCCGCTGAGCGGCAAACCCGAAGGGGATTACGTGGTGCGCATGGTGGCAGAAGGCGATCTGTCCTCTGCGACCGGTTATGTAACGGTCGCCTCCAGTGGCCGACAGACCGTATTGTTCGATATCGATGGCACCCTGACGCTAAATGATTTTGAAGCCGTGGGTGAATATCTGGGAGTGGATGTCGCTGATAACTACGCTTATGCCGAAGCCATGGTGCAAGCCTATGTCGACAAAGGCTACCAGATCGTGTTTCTGAGCGCGCGTCCTTACTGGGTAGGTAAATCGACGCGTAGCTGGTTCAACAATTACGGTATCGTGCCCTGGCATACCCGCCTGAATCCCAACAGCGATAATCTGTTGAATCTGCAAACCGAGCAGTACAAGACCGATTACATTCGCCACCTGAAGAACACCTTGGGTCTGAATATTGTACGTGCCTACGGCAACGCTACCACCGACATCAATGCCTATAACGCGGCGGGAATCCCCAAGAGCAACACCTATATTATTGGTACCAATGCGGGTAATGCGGGCACGCAGCCCATCACGGGCGATTATGAAACGCATTACTACAACACCGTGCTGACCTCGCCTTATGCCACGTGTACACCACGTTAAGCAGTGTGGCAAAAAGCCTGTCAACCGATGGCTAGCCAAGGAGACGTTGTAGATCCATGAGCAACAAAGCAAAAGAGCGATACAGTGATCGCTCTTTTGTTCGCTCGTGTTATCGAGGCGTGGAAGGAAAGGAAGGCTGCGGCGTCAAGCGTTGCAGCCTCCAATACTGCTCAAGCGGCGCGGCGACGTGCCAGACCCAGACCAATCAGGCCCAGCGCAAGCAGTGCATAACCAGCAGGCTCTGGAACGTGCTGCGTAACAGAGACACCATCGAGGAAATTGCCGTACGTGCTATTGCTCGGCGTGACGGTGGTGAAGCGAATGGTGGTAGTGGTGCTATTGGCCGTAAACGTATTCATGTACTGATTCCACTGGCTGACGACGTGGTCGTCGATCAGGGCGTTCAGATCAGCCACGCTGAACTGGAAGCTCTCGCTGGAGGTGTCGCGTGCTCTGTAGAAGAACGAGACATCGTAAGCTTGGCCGACAACGGTCGCGAAGCTCTGGTAGATCGAAAAGCTGCCGGCATTCGGGTGCGCGTTCAGCTCGGCATGTTGTCTGCCTTCGGCAGCCGTGACGCCGTTCAGGCCGTCCCAGATTTCGATGTTGCTGCCATCCCACCCGTTCACATCGCTGGATGCGTAGTACTGCCAGGAACCGGCGGCAACGTTATTGTCTTCAAAACCGCCATTGACGAGCAGATTGGCGTGGGCCCCTGCGCTTGCGGCAACTGCCAATGCAAGACCGAGGGCTTGGGTGGTTTTAGTAATTTTTCTCATGGCGGCACTCCCAAAAACTGAAAACTGCAAAATTAAAGTTAGGCCCGCTCCAGTAAGCACGTCTCGTGCCATATCAATTTAACATTTAAAAATCAATGGCTTGGGATTCAAAAAAGGGAGTGCAAGGAAGGCTTTGTAAGAAATGTCGACAAGATCACAGTTTTGAGAAACAGATAACCCAATCAGGATTCTGTTCAGTTTCAGTCAATTAGACAGGGATTGGAGAAGTGGCCCGAACCGACACTGCAAAATGCCTGTCGAAAAGTCGGTGAATTCAACCGACAGCGGCCGCAACCCGTTGGCGGCCGCGGCTCGAGACCAGGGCCATGTTGCGTTCGATCGCTTCGCGCAAGGAATGCATGTCGACGGGTTTGGAGAGGTAATCATTCATGCCTGCCGCGATGCAGCGCTCGCGATCCCCTTCCATGGCGTTGGCCGTGACCGCGATGATGGGCAGGGTGCCAGCATCTTTGCCGGCCAGTGTACGAATCACCTGGGTCGCTTCAAAGCCATCCATGACGGGCATCTGGCAATCCATCAGGATCACGTCGAAGTGTTGATCCTTTACCTTGTCGACGCCTTCCTGGCCGTTGTTGGCGGTGGCGACAATGCAGCCCATTTTTTTCAAATAGCCATTGATCACCATCTGGTTGACCTTGTTGTCCTCGACGACCAGCACGGTCAGGTTGAGCTTGCTGTCGGCCACCGGCAAAGCCGTGGTGGTTGCGTCGGTGCCGGTGGCCGCATTGGTGACGGCGTCAGGCGAGGCGACACTGCTGCTCGTGGCGGCCACAGCGGGCGCTGGCTGCGTTTTATAGGTGAGGGGAATGGTCACGGTGACTTCGGCGCCACCTTCGGGGTGATTGCGAAATGCGATTGAGCCCTTCAGGGCTTGCGTTATGTGTTTGCAGATCGACAGGCCGATACC
Organism: uncultured Moraxellaceae bacterium; assembly: GCA_964473645.1. GTDB lineage: Bacteria > Pseudomonadota > Gammaproteobacteria > Pseudomonadales > Ketobacteraceae > HdN1. The sequence goes on along the minus strand of CAYYPW010000014.1, from coordinate 9,890 downwards.
CAGCCCACCGAATTTCCGCGAGAACGAACCATCCAACTGACGAAAAGGTTGAAAAATGTCTTCTATCAGATTTTCGGGGACACCCACGCCACTATCACGCACCACGAATATCAATTGGCAGTTGCCTTGTTCTTGATTCGGATCGGTCAATTCGGTGGTAGCGCTCAACCAGATCGAACCGTGATCGGTAAATTTTACGGCATTGCTCAGTATATGCCGCAGGACATGGCCGATGTGATTGGTGTCGCCATTGAACAGCAGCGCTTGCGAGGGAACATTAACGTTAAGTGTAAGCTGCTTGGGTTGGCATTCATTGCGGGTGCGCAGGATGATGTCTTTCATCAACGCATCCAGCGTGAATTCACGCGGCTTGACATACACGTTACCGGTCAGGAAATCCGAAAACGCCAGTATGTCCGTCACTGCCAGCAGCATCTCGGAGGAAGAAGCATTGGCGGCATCGAGCAATTGTTGTTGCGAGGCGTTCAGTTCGGTGCCGCGCAACAGGCTGATTGCACCGAGAATACCGTTCATGGGCGTGCGCAGCTCGTGACTGATGGTCGAGAGAAACTCATCCTTGAGGCGATCGCTGCGGGTAATGGCATTGCGTGCCTGAATCGAGATGGTCATCGCCAGGGTCATCAGCAGCACAATGGTCAGAATCCCCAGAAATACGCCCCATTGGCGGGTTTCCTTCATGGCTTCGCCGGCTTTTTGCAAGTCGCCGGAGTATTCCTGCAGGTTTTTGTCCATGTAGGCGCTTAACTGCGTGGCAATCTCGTTCTGACGTTGGGTCATGGCTTCCACGTCGGATTGCAGGTCGTAAATCTTGCCCGGATCGTCGACGAGTTGGGTCGAAATCGCCACCGCGTGCTGGGTGTGTTCATGGAACATATTGAGCAGGCTGGAGATTTCGGTGGAACTGACGGGATCCAACTGGGTGAGGGCACTGAGATTCTTTTCGATCGATGCCGCGTGTGCCTGGGCGTCTTCGATCAGAAAGGGATCTTCCAGGCTGATGGCATTGGTAAGCGAGGCGCGAAACCCTTCGATGGCGACTTCCGAGCTGCGCAGATGCTCGATAACGGGTTGTTTTATCTGCACAATATTTTGCAGGCGTTCTTCGTTCTGCAACGCAATCAGGAATACCACCAACAAATAAATGCCGAAGCCCACGCTGCCAATAATGGCGAGCATGAGTATATGCCAACGGACTTTATTCGCGGGGGAAACGGTCACTACTTCCAGCCTGCCTCGAAAGGCTTTTCTCCTATGTCTAAAAAAGTCTAGCAGCACATTGTCGATCCGCACGCCAAACCGTTGCCAACCGCTTGCTTCAGGTCAGAGTAGGCGAAGAAATCCTTTACAGGCAGGAGGGCTTGCTACACTTGATGCAAGGATGCCCCTAGGGCGGGTGTTATTTCAAGAGGATAGCGTATGCAAAAGGGCGCGCGACGACTAGTGCAGGGGGCCGCATGGTGTATCGCCATGACCTCGTCGCTGGCCTGCGCCCAGGTCGATTGGGATGTGTCGGGATTTGCCTCGATTGGCGCAGGCAAAATCAACAAAAACCAGTTGAACTTCATGGAATACACCAATGAATGGAGCTTCGAATCGGACAGTGTGTTGGGTGTGCAAGGCATATTGACACCTACGGAGCGCCTCTCGCTCACGGCCCAGGTGGTTGCACGCGGTTTCAGCTATAACACGGATGATGAGTATCAACCTGAATTTGAATGGCTTTTCGCCAGTTATGATGTGACCTCTGATGTGCGTGTGCGGACGGGGCGTTTGCGCACCCCTCACTACCTGTTCTCTGAATCACTCGAAGTCGGTTATTCCTACCCCTGGGTACGCCCACCGGTGGATATGTATGTGTTCTTTCTGGACCCGTTTTCGCATTTTGATGGTGCCGACATCAATGTGCAGTCAACGGTAGGTGACATCGAGACCGAAGTGAAGGTCTTTGTCGGTGAAATGGCCGGTGACTTTTTGGGAATCGATATGGAGATTTCCCGCGTCGTGGGCTTTACGGCGGCGGCGCGCCTGGATCAACTCACGTTGCGTTATGGTGTCAATCTCAATCGTATAGATTTGAGCCTGCCCAATGGCCATCTGCTTATCGATGGGTTTGCGGCGGCCGCGGCCCTCGATCCCACCACGTTTGGGGGCATTAGCGAGAACTTTTATAACGATAATGATGAATTTCAGTACCACGGCGTTGGTGCGCAGTGGGAACCCGGTGCCTGGTCGATCACAGGCGAAAAATATGTCCTGTTAGGCCCCAGTGAGGGGTTTTCGTTTGATTCGCGCGGTTGGTATTTGTCAGTTGGGCGGCAGTTTGGTCATTGGATGCCCTATACCGTGGTCGGCGAATATCGCACACGTATCGATTCACGCATTGTGTATCAAATTCGTGACACCTATGACGTTTATCCGGAAGGGCAGGGCGGCATTTTCGAAACCCTGGATCGATTGCGTAGTGCTGCGCTATTCGCCCTTTTGGAGCGCAATATTGGTCAGCGCAGCAATACGCTGGGTATTCGCTGGGATTTTCATAGTAACGCCGCCCTTAAGTTGGAGTTTCAGTACTTTGATTTCTTGAGCCAGTCCACCGGGCATATGCTGCCAGACAACCTTGACGCAAAGCCGTCTGATGCGCTGGTAACGACCCTCATTATGGATGTGGTGTTCTGATGGCTAAAGTCATTAACGCCATCCATCTTGTGTTGACGCCTGTTTGGGGGATTCTGTTGATGTGTCTGATGGGGGCGGGGGCAGCAAATGCCGATATCGCCGTGATTGTGCATGCCCAAAACCCATTGGCCACGCTTGATGAAAATGACGTGCGCCGTATTTATATGGGGCGTACGCGGATGTTTCCAGGTTCTACACAGGGGATAGAAACACTGGATCACCCGGAAAACGCAGAGCGTTTTATTACCTTTTACAAAGCCTTGATGCAGGTGACGCCGGCAAAACTCAAGCGTCAGCGCGCCAGTTATTTGTTTAGCGGTAAAGGGCGTTTGCCTTTGGTAAAAGAAGATGACACCGCCGTGAAAACCTATGTAGCGAGCACCCCTGCCGCCATTGGTTATGTCGACGCGGACCAGGTGGATGACACCGTGAGAGTAGTGGCAACAGTGAAAACTGACTGAATGGCAAGGGATATGGTGTGGCAACTTTAATAGTGAAAAAACATCAGCGACTGCGCATGCTGACCTATCGGCTGGCGACGTGTGGTTTATTGTGCGCGTCAAGCCCGGCGTTAGCTGAGATGCAGTGGGATTTTTCAGGCTTCGCCAGCATTGGTGCCGGCAAGTTGTCGAACAATTCCTTGACGTTCATGGACTATACCGGCGATGAATGGAGCATGGATTCTGATTCGGCGCTGGCCTTGCAGGCTATTATGCAAACCGGTGGGCGTTGGTCGGTGACCGGGCAGGTGTTGGCCAAAGGTTTTTCTTTTGGCGAATATTCACCGTATGAGCCTTCTTTGCAGTGGTTGTTTGCCAGTTATGAATTGTCACCTGAACTGCGGGTACGGGCCGGTCGTTTGCGTACACCGCATTTTCTCTACTCGGAATCGCTGGAAATTGGCTACTCCTACCCGTGGGTGCGCCCTCCCATTGAAATGTATGCCAATTTTCTGGAACCGTTTGCCAACTTTGACGGGTTCGACTTGACCTGGCAAAAAGCCATTGGTGATTTCGACAATGAGTTCAAAGTGTTTGCCGGCCATATTCAGGCGGAATATCGGGGCCGCGATGTCAATCTGGAAAAAGCCGGTGGCTTCGCTGCGTTGACACGCTGGGACGCTTATACCTTTCGTTATTGCTACAATTGGAACCGGCTCAGTATTGATGATCCGAATTTGCACGAACCGATCTCGTACTATCGGCTCGCGGCTGATATTTTCCAGCAACCGATTTTCGATGATATTGCCGATACTCTAAAACTGGACTCCAAGGTTTATCAATACCATGGCGTGGGCATACAGTGGGAGGAAGGCCCTTGGACCGTCATCGCTGAAAAACTCCAGACGGTAGGGCCAGGCAAGCAGTTTTCCTTTGAAAATGATGGCTGGTACGTCACGGTCGCTCACCAGATCAACGACTGGATGCCTTATGTCTCGGTGGGAGAATATCGCAGCGAGATGGACCCGGCGATCAATCGACGCATTGTCGCCAGTTATTCGGTGGTTCCTGCGGGTATTGGGCTGTTGGATGAATTGCGCGACGGCACCATTAAGGGAATCAACGATCTCTCGGTCTATCATCGCAGTACAACGCTGGGCATACGTTATGATTTTCATTCCAATGCCGCTTTAAAACTGGAAGCGGAGTATTTCAGTTTTGTCTCGACCGGGCAGATGTTGTTTGATGCCAGCAAAGAGGAGCCCGATTCGGTGCTCGCCACATCCATTGTTATCGATGTGGTGTTCTAATGCGAAATCAACGACTGATACAATTCATATACAACTCTCTAATCCATCTCCTACGGCGTGTGCCGGTCAATGCTCTGCTTAAAGCGCATAACAAGCAGGTCGTTAGGCTTGCATTCATCGCGCTGGGCCTGATGAGTTTCACTGTGCCGGCTGTCGCAGATATTGCCGTGATCATTCATCCTGCGAATCCGCTGGCAACGCTGACGCAGGATGATGTGCGGCGCATCTTCATGGGCCGCATGCGCATGTTTCCCGACAGTGACGCCAGTATCGAAGCGGTCGATCAGAATGAAGCCGGCAGTGCATTCGAGCGCTTTTACCATGCCATTGCACGATTGCCGCCGGCCAAGCTGAAACGCCAGCGCGCCAGCTATCTGTTCAGTGGCAAGGGCCGCTTGCCAACGGCGTTAGAGGACGATGCGTCGGTATTGGAGTTTATCGCCAGCCACCCTGGTGCCATTGGTTATGTGTCGCTCGATAAACTGGATGCCCGCGTAAAATCGGTGTTGACCATCAAGGAGTAACGTTCAGATTGCGGTACTCGGAGGGCGCAACGCCCTCCCAGCGCTTAAACGCTCGACGAAAATTGGCGATATCGGTATAGCCTAGCGAAAAGGCGATTTCTTGAATGCTCAGATGGCTGCTTTTCAAGTGTTCGACAGCCAGGGTATGCCGCACTTCTTCGAGAATGCTTTTATAAGAGGTGCCTTCCTCCAGCAAATGGCGATGCAGTGTACGCGGGGTGAGATGAAATAGGCGCGCCGTGACATTGAGTGAAGGGAAACCATTACTCTTTTCTAGCATTACCCGACGCACGCGCATGGCGAGACTTTCGTTGCGACTGATTTTTTCCAGTTCGCGCTGACAGATCTGCGAGGCTTCGCGAAAGGTGGTGGGGTCATTCATTTTCAGCGGTACATCAATGACTTCTACAGGCATTGCGAAACCGGTCCAGTCTTGCTGATATTTTACCTCGCAATTGAACATGTCTTTTGCCAATGCGGCGTAACCCGGTGTTGTGAATGAAAACGCCACCTGTTGCACATTGCGCGCCCCCATGGTGATGTAGTCCAGTACGTTTTTCACCGTTAGAACAACGGCTTCGAGTACGGGCTTGCGAATCTCTCCGAGCGGGTAGGGTTCTTCAAACACAATGCGAAACTGCTTGCCTTTGATCTGTAGATGCGTGGCTACCAAGGGTGTGCGCAAACTGATGTAGCGCTCAAAGAGTTCTGCTGCCTGTCGGATGGTGCTGCTGTTCATGGCGGCATAACCGAGAATACCGTGGGTGTTCAGCAGCAGGCGTTCGCCAATCAACAGCCCCAGTGCCGGTTCTTGCGTCATTTGCATCGCATCGAGAATCAGTTGCCGAAAGGTGGCAAAACTCAGGGTGAGGGTGGGGTCAGTGAGGTGCTTCTCTTGCAGATGATTACGCGCTAACCATGCCTGTACATCGCCACCCATGCTATTGATTTGCTCGGCAATCTGGTGAATGTAGTACATGGGTAACGGGAAATCTGCAGGGCTCATGGTGGCTCGTGTAGAGACTTATTGGGGGTGTTCGCGACCGGGAATTTATCGATTGTCAATAAATGACCCATGAATGTCAACCGTAAACCTGCTTGCTTTTTCCGCTGCTCCCTAGAATCGAAGGCGTACGGTAAGCAACCCACAGTCAAGCAGGTGAGCCGATGCCCACTCTTTTTAACAAGAGCCTTTTCAATAAGAGTTTTTTCAAAAAGAACTTCTTTCAAAAGAAAGGTCCCGTTACCGCCACCATCAATACGCAGGCGGTGACGGTTGATCCCAAGGAAACCCTGTTGCAGGCTGCGCTGCGTCAGGGCATTGATTTTCCTTACAGTTGCCGGGTAGGTGGGTGTGCCACCTGTAAATGCAAGCTGGTGGAGGGCAAGGTCAAGGAGCTGACGGAAACCGGTTATATCCTTTCGGATGAGGAGTTGGATCAGGGCTATATCCTGGCCTGTCAGGCGGTGCCGCTCACGGATGTGCGAGTGCAGGTGGATCTGAATTCGCAAGTGCAGAAGCGTGTTGTGCTGGGGCGTGTGGTAGCACAGCAAAAGCTGACGCACGACATTACGCGATTGGTGATGCAGCTGGATGAGTCACTTTCTTATAAGGCCGGTCAGTTCGCGGAAATCAGTATTGATTCGTTGCGTGGAGTGTCGCGCAGTTATTCGTTTGCAACGGCGCCGCAGCCGAATAGTCGGGTAACGTTTTTTGTGCGCAAGGTGCCGGGGGGCGTGTTTTCGACGTTGATCAATGATGCCAATGTGATTGGTCATCAGGTGAAGGTGGAAGGGCCGTTGGGGCATTTTTGGTTACGCGCTGCAGATGCGCCGTTATTGCTGGTGGCTGGCGGTAGTGGATTGGCGCCGATTCTGGCGATTTTGCAAGAGGCGGTAGCGCGTCAAAGTACGCGGCCGGTGACGTTGTTGTTCGGGGCTCGAGCGCAGCGTGATTTGTATGCGCTGGATGAGATTAAAGGAATTGCTGCGCAATGGTTGGCGCCATTTCGATTTGTGCCGGTGTTGTCGGAGGAGGCGGCTGACAGTGATTGGCAGGGAGAGCGTGGATGGGTGACGGAGAAGATTCCGGCGTGGGTGGAGGCGGGTGCACATGCGTATTTATGTGGGCCGCCGGGCATGATTGATAGTGCGGTGAGTGTGCTGCTCGATGAAGGGGTTGCGCGGGAGCATATTCATGCGGATCGGTTTACTACGCAGCAGGATATGGCTTCGGCTGTCGCTTGAAAATTGTATCGAGTTGTGACGTCAAAAAAAGCAGTTGCAACGCTTTCGATAGGTGTGTGAGGAACATTTTTATTTGGATTCGTGGTTCAGGTCTTTCGTGGTGGAGTGTTGCTGGAAACGCTGCAAGTACGTCCCTGTAAGCTCGACGGCCGCATCCCTGCGGCCGACGTTCCATCAACACTCCACCACGAAAGACCTCTGGAATTCAGTGGACGTAGACGTCCTTTGTGGGTGAACAAACAAATTAGTGGGATTTTTTTTAGAGCTTCGGTCACGAAAACTACAGCAAAAAAAACAGGGGAACACCATGAATATTTTGCATTATCTGAAGTACTTTCTCTTTCATGCGATTGGGTTATTCTCGCTTGCCGCAATTTTGGGTGGTGGCGCGTATATCACTTTTGGTTTAGTTTCGATTTTGGTGGTTTATATCATTGGTGATGCGCTTTCCGGGGATGACACTACGACACCCACGTTTAAATATCCGGGTATTTTGACAGTGCAGTTGTGGATGGCGTTGCCGCTATTGTCCCTGATTGTATTCGCTGCGGTGTGGAGTGTGTGTGCGGGTGATCCGCTCGGTTTTGGCGCCTTCGTTACTTCGTTGACGGGGTATGATGTGATTGCGGCGCGGGATGCCACCAGTGTTGGGCATCACATCTCTACCGTTATTGTGACTGGTTTGATGATTGGTATGGTGGGGACTATTACTGCGCATGAACTCACGCATCGTACGTGGGATCGGGTGTCGATGTTTGTTGGGCGTTGGTTGCTGTCATTTAGCTTTGATACCATTTTCTCGATTGAGCATGTGTATGGACACCATCGTTATGTGTCCACCACGGAAGATCCTGCGACGGCGCCGCGTGGGCGTAATGTGTACTACCACATTGTTGCGTCGACCATTAAAGGCAATATCAGCGCCTGGAATATCGAGAAAAAGCGTTTGTCGCGGAAAGGGCAGGGTGTGCTTTCCTGGCATAACGCGGTTATTCGGGGGCATTTGATGAGCGTGTTGTTGGTGGCGGCGGCTTACGCGATGGGTGGTTGGGAAGCAGCTGCGTTTTTCACGGTGTGTGCGTTGTGGGGTAAGGCGCTGCTCGAAATTGTTAACTATATGGAACACTATGGCATGGTGCGTAACCCGCACACGCCGGTGCAGCCGCGTCATTCCTGGAACACCAACAAACGCATCAGTTCGTGGTCAATGTTCAATTTGACCCGTCACTCGCATCATCACGCGCAGGGTGAGGTGCCCTATCAGGATTTGAAGCCGTTCCCGGAAGCACCGATGATGATCAACGGTTATCTGACCACCATTATCATCGCTTTGTTGCCGCCACTGTGGCACAAGCTAATGACGCCCAAAGTGCTGGCCTGGGATCGGGATTACGCCACGGCGGAAGAGAAGGTGCTGGCAGCAGCGGCTAACGCTCGCAGCGGGATTCCAAGAATGCAGCAACAACCGTCAGAGGTGCTTCCGGTTCCTCAGCGTGCCGCATAATTATCTGATTAAATAGGCTTTTTTCTCTACTTCTTGATTTATACAACTGCGTTTGTAGTTGGCCAGGGTGTCATGGATGGCGCCCTGGCATTTTTATTGGTGCTACCGGGCAAATCCAATCCCCTCTGCGTGGTCGGTGAGAAATACAGGCGAGCGGCTATACTCAACAGATTGCTGTTTTCAGGACGTCTCTTGTCGTGCTTCCAATGACCCGCCGCTTTGTACAACCCTTACCCCACTTCAGGCCCACGGCGTTGATACTTGGCATGTGCGCTTTATTGCTGGCACCTGCCAGCCGTGCCTGCGAAGACGGCGTGGCGGTGATTTCTGGCGGCGACACCTACCCCCCTTTGAGCTGGCGGCGTGGCGACACTTTGGTCGGTGCTTCGGTCGATATGGTGCGGCAGATCCTCAGCGAAGTGGGTGTAACCGCCAAACCCGACGAAGGTGGCCCCTGGAAGCGTGTTCTGCGCCGTACCCGCGACGGACAGGTGGATATTCTCATGGGCGTTCGCAAGTCACCCGAACGCGAACACTTTCTTCTCTATCTCGACCCCCCTATAACGCCATCTGTACAGGGCGTATTCGTGCCTGTGCAACACGCCTTCCACTACAATACCTGGAAAGACCTGCAAGGAAAGTCGGGCAGCATTACCTTGGGCACCAATTTCGATGACGAGTTTGATGCCTATGCGCGTGAGCATTTGGCGTTGCAAGCGGTGCGTAAGGTAGAACAAAACTTCATGAAGCTCGACAAAGGCCGCGTGGACTACATGTTGGGGCCGCTGGTGCCGACGCAGCTTTATCTGGAGAAATTTGGTTATACCGGCAAAATCATCAACGCCGACACCCCACTCATGACTTTACAGGAATATGTCGCCATTTCCCGCAAGTCGCCCTGCATCAAACACGCAACACATATAAGCAAAGCCCTGCAAAGCTGGACAGATAGCGGCAAGATCAACGACGCGATGGAAAATTCATTTGTCGACTGGTTTCAGGAACAAGAAGCCGTACCGGCGAAAAAACCTTGAATAGTAAGCTATTGCGCAGTTTTTTATCACCCTCCAATAATTATTGTAATTACCACTGAGCTTCGTGGGGCTTTGGGTGGGGGGTTGATTCTGGAACGTCGGCCGCAGGGATGCGGCCGTCGAGCCTACAGGGA
>CAYYPW010000013.1:0-158904 GCA_964473645.1 uncultured Moraxellaceae bacterium | reverse complement strand
TATGTGATTGAGGCCGTCGCCAATTTGGTCAGGGCCGGACATTCGATTGAATACCGTATTGTCGGAGCGGGTTATGAAGAAGATAACTTACGCCAACAAATTCGATCGTTGGGTATGGAGCACGTCATCAAAATGGTCGGCGCCTTAACAGGCCAGCACTTGCTGGATGAGTATCGTAATGCCCATATTTTCATTCTGCCTTCCTTGCATGATTCAGAAGGCAAGCGGGAAGAAACGCAAGGGGTGGTCATTCAGGAGGCGCAAGCGTCCGGTAAAATAGTGATTGCGACGAATACCGGGGGGATCCCGGAATGCGTTGAAGACGGCATGTCCGCGTTCTTGGTCGAGGATAGCAGCGCTTCGGCCATGGAAGCCGCCATTCTTAGGGTGCTGAACCAGTCTGAGCAGTGGAGGCTGTGGCAGGAGAAAGGCCGTCAATGGGTGGAATCACGCTATGACATTAACGTGATCGGCGAAAAGCAATGGGAGTTATATCAACAAGCTATTGTTGAAAAGAACGCCAGTACTCATGCAGCCCCCATGCTGCGCCGAAGCCACTAGAACCTGTCGTCGTCTGCTACGCCTGCGTCCCCTCATGTCAGGTGGACATTACCCGAGAAGGATGGTAAGAACCTGACAGAATTCTGTTTCCAGGCGCCCGGTGGGTGCTGGCCTCTGCATCGCTTTTGTCTACTGAAAAATAATGGATTTGTTCGTTTATGGTGACTGTTTTCTTTCGTTACGATGACTATTCATCCATGAGCCCCGCGCATGTGGATACGGGGCTTATAGAGGTCTTTGCGCGTAACAACATGACCTGTACTTTTGCTGTCGTGCCGTCCATCACCTCTCTCTATCCCAAAGTGCAAGGGGAGGGGCAAGACGTGTTGCTGACCGAGGCAAAAATCAATGAGTTGAAGGAGGCCGTGCGCAAAGGCGCTGTTGATGTTGCTCTGCATGGCTGGAATCATCTGACCAATGCTTTTTCGCCCCCCCCCGTTCCGAGCGAATTTCGCGGGCTGTCTGTAGAGCAACAAACCGCAATCCTGCAGAGGGGTAAACGGCATCTGGGAGATGCTTTGGGTGTTGAGCCGACAGTGTTTGTTCCTCCCTGGAATACCTATGACGATGCCACGCTGGAGGCGTTGACGCGGGCAGGGTTCAAAGGCTTGTCTGCAAATCGGTACTCGCCCATCTCCCACAAAGGAGAGGGCCTTGGTTATGCGCCCATGACGATTGAGATTGGTGCGCTTCGGCGGGCAGTGGAATTGGCAGCGGCTTCACAGGATGCAGATCCCGTGGTGGGAGTGATGCTGCATCCTTATGACTTTCACGAGTCTGGTGATAATCGTTCTGTCATGTCACTTGCCGATTTCGAAAAGGAGTTGGCATGGCTTGCGGAGCAGAAGGGTGTGCGAGTGTTATCGATATCCTCGCTCATTGCGTCATCGCCCGACATGAATGCAAAGCGATTTGCGGCAAACAAGCCATCAGTATTGGAAACCGTATTTCCTGATTTTATACCCAAAGTATTTTCTGATCCTGTGTATAGCTCTGCGGCAACGGCGCTTCGTCACCAATCTAAGCGTCATTTGCAATTGCTGATTTTTTTAGCGCTAGTCGCATTTTCCGGGGGCGTTGGCGGGAGTCTAATCAGCCTGGCATTAGCGGATGTTTCTGGCGTATTGTTGGGAGCAGTGCTTTTGGGGACAGTGCTGATTACAGGTTTTCTCATTGTGCGTGCGATTCGCCTCGGGGAGATTTATTCGCGTGCGCTCACCTTGATCACGGTATTGTGTGGTACTTGTTTTGGGCTAGTGCTTGCCTGGTAATTGTTTTTGAAATTTGAAAAGGGAAATTGAGTTAAATGAATAACGCTCCATTGGTCAGTGTAGTGATCCCTGCTTACAATATGGCACGCTTTCTGCCCCAAGCTGTTCAGTCTGTACTGGATCAAACCTATCGGAATTTTGAAATTCACGTCATTGACGACGGTTCAACCGATGATACCGCCAAGGTGATGGAAGCCTTTGCAAATAACCCGCAGGTTAATTACCACTATCAGACCAACCGGGGCGAATCGGGGGCAAGAAATACCGGCTTGCGTGTCTCGAAAGGCGAGTTTGTTGCGTTTTGTGATGCGGATGATTTGTGGGAGCCCAATAAGCTGGAGGTTCAGGTGCCGTGTTTTCAAGGCAAACCGGAGCTGGGCGTTGTCTATACCAATACGCAGCATGTCGATATCAATAATAATCCGGTAGAAACTTATCGAACGACACGCCATAACGGCAAGATTACGGCAAAACTGTTGTTGCAGAATTTTGTTACCGGCGCAACGTCGATGATTCGTAAAAAGTGTTTTGACGCCGTTGGCTTTTACGATGAATCGCTGAAGGTGAGTCAGGATTACGATATGTGGCTGCGGTTGTCCACAGTATGCGAATTTTTCTATCTTGATGAAATTACTTACCGCTATAGGCAATGGCCTGGGCAAGTTTCCAATGCGAAAAATGAGCTGCGGTTTTTCTCAGACAGTATTCGTGTTCGAGAGCGGTTTATTAAGGACCATCCCGGCGTGGTTGACGCCTCTGTTGTCGAGGAGTTGTGGGCTCGTGTCTATGCTGACAGAGCGCTTGCAATAATGCGTGCAGACAAAAATCGCATGGCAGCGTTCTCAGATATTCTTCGCTCATTGCGCTATCGTTTCGGGCGTTTAAACACGTGGAAAGCGGCTATTAAAGTATTGATAAATCGAGTGGAGTAGCGGGTGTTGTGGGTTACCCCTCAAACCCGCGGAAAGTACACGTGTTCCAATCGTGTCAGAATGGCTGGCCAGTGGTAGGTTTCAGTCACTAGACGACGGCCTCCCTCGCCCACCTTTTTGCGTAATTGATCATCATTGATCAACGTGGTTATGGCCGTTTTGAGCTCTTCATCGCTATCAGCGATCATGGCTGATTCACGATTGATCGCTCCAACACCTCCATTGCCCACTGACGTACTGACCACCGGGCGGCCGGCGAACATGGCTTCAAGGAGCTTGTTTTGTTGGCCTGCGCCGCGCGCCATAGGGAACACAAAGGTATCGACGGCGTTGACATAGGGCCATATGTTTTCGACATCGCCCGTCACCGTGATACCTGGAATTTCTCCTAGCGCACGTATTTCTTCTGTTGGCAGGCGTCCAATAATGAACAGCCTCAGTTGCTCATGATTTTTTTTGAGATCAATGTATAGCGAGGCTAGTCGTTTAGCGGCTTCAATATTGGGGGTGTACCCCATATGACCAAGATAACCAAGCACGTAACCATCCGTGGGGATGCGCGACTCAATGTAGTCGTTAATATAAATACCGTTCGGAATCACGCCCACTTTGTCTTTTGATATATCGGGCTCACAAAGATGCATGATGTCACGACCCGACACAAAGCTTGAATAATCCATGCGTCGGATGAGTTGGTTTTCCCAGCGTTTGACGCTGAGCGTATCCCATTTTTCAAGTATATTTCTATCTTCTTCGCGCATCATGTAAACGTAGACGGAATCAATAGCATCCATGACGTAGCGTTTTGCCGCCACTTTATCGAGCACAATATGCGCGTAGGGCGGGCAGACACAGAGGGCTGCATCATATTGCTTGCCGGCGGTTTCACTTGCTATGAAATGGGATATCTGCGCTTCATCATAACAATAGGTTGGAAAAGGTAACTGATTGGGCAGCAGGGTTTTTAGACGAACAAAAATTTTCCTTGCCAACGCCACGTTGAGCGGTTGCCGAATATAGATTGAACATTTTTTGACGTATTGCTCTGCTTCGGCAATTTCTTCGCTCTTTACCGGGTAATCGGCGACCACCAATAAATGAATGTCGAATCGTTTAGCCAGGTGCGCGATAATCGGAAAGTAGCGAATGGAAATCCCATTCTTTCGCACAGGGTAGGGCAGATGCGTCATGCAGATGAAAAGTGTTTCTTTCATGTTCGAGAAATTCCATGCTAAATCGAAAGCGGCGCTCTGGACGAATCGGCAGATCGGTTGCCGTTATGCTGTGGGTCGGGAGTGCGCCATGTCCTGGTATAGTAACAAGAAGCTTTCTGCGTTCTTCGTAGCAGAATAAGACGTCGCAACCCGTGTCTGGGCCTGATCGCATTTCTGTTTACGCTTATCGGTATCTGCCAGACAGATTTTTACCGCCTCTGCATACCCCTGGGCTGTATGATTTTCTACCGGAAACCCGTTGTTTCCATTGTCGAGCAACAGTTTAATGCCACCCACATTATGCCCTATCACTGCTACATTTAAACTCATGGCTTCGAGCAGCGTCATGGGTAAACCCTCGTGATCCGAACACATCACTAATGCGTCGAGATGTTGCAGATAACCGTGGATATTGCTCTGGTGCCACATGAAATGCAGTCGGTTTTCCAGGTGACTGGCTGCCGTTTGGGTTTGCAATTGTAGTTTCAAAGGCCCATCGCCAAACACAAAAAACTGAACATCCGCAAATTTTTCGCTCGTTGCCAGCAGTGCAGCCATGTCAACAAACAGGTCCACCCGCTTGACGGGGGATAAACGCCCAATAATGCCAACACGTCGGTGAGCCTGTTGAAAGCGGCTGTCCAGTGTATCCAATGCGGGTAGTGAGAAATTTTCTGCATCAATACCGTTTTCAACGACGCGGATTTTATGTTCGGGTATGTGCTTGGATAATGTGCCGCCAAGTTCTGGCGTTACGGCCACGGTGAGTTTTTGCACTTGCGCAGCCAGCCAGTGATCCAGCTTTTGCAGGATGACCTTGTGCGGAGCTTGCCAGCTCGCCGGGTGTTCTTCTGCGCCGTGTTGTGTGCGCAAACTCGGAATCCTTAGCAATAAGCCAGCGAGTCCGCCCAGCAGGTTTTCTTTGATGCGATGCGTATGAATGACATCCGGTCGGAGGCGGCGTGTCAGCGTCATTGTCTTGAGCAAAAGTTGCGGAAAACTCAATGAGCTTTCCGGCAGCACAAAGGTTTCAATTCCCGCATGGCGCAAGCGTTCTGCCAGTTCACCTTCATTCATCAGCAACACCGTGACACGCAGGTCGCCACGCTTTTGTAACGCGCGTGCTAATGTATAAAGTTGAACCTCTGCTCCCGCCCATAAATCACCCGAAGCAATATGCAAAACGTGCAACTTCGTCAAGGTTGTCATTGCGTTTGGCTTCGTAAATGGTGGGCGAGTAGATTGCGAATGCTCAGCAATGCACCCGTGTTGCAACCCACGTGAGTAGGTAGAGTGATCAAGCGCTCAGCAAAAGATTTCGCATTTGGGAAAGGCCCCTGGGTTTTCACAACCGCCGGAATATTCTCTATTTCGTTCAGGGGGGCAGGGTAAAAGCCGGAGGCGCCCAAACCGGCATTTTGCAGCGCTGACAGCAGTTCATTACGCATGCGCGACGTTTTCACCAGCAATGGAAAGCGCAGCATTCGTTGTTGTTGGTACGTGGGGGCTTGCTGGCAAAGGGCGCAATCAAGCATGCCCAAATCACCGAGCAGTTGCTTGAGACCCGTTTCTGCGCGGCGTGAACGCTGAAAGTAGGCGTCAATGTTCGGTTGCAAAAAGCCCTGCGCCACAGTTGACATGTTTTCCAGTGTGGCAAGCGGCTTGTAGACGGTTTTTCCCATTTGGATAAAAGGCAATAATTCAATCATCCAATAAAAAAAGCGACTAACGACCAGGTTGTAGGCCACGAATTTTAGGCGAAGTTTATTGGCGGAGGTATCGCCAGTGGCTTGTGAGGCGGGAAATTCACTTCGTAATGTCCCGCGCGGATCATATAGCAAGCCTCCCCCCAGCAAACTCACCGGTTTACCTTTGCCAAAACTAAGAATCACCAGATCGCCGTTATAGGTTTGCGTTGGTTCTGCATCTGGAAACCACTGCGCACTGTCCTCGATGAGCAAGGCAGCATGCCCTTGCAAGCGTTCGCGCAACGCAGTGATGCGTTCTGGAATACCCAAAAACCAAGGGGCAATCACGGCGACGGTTTGGGCGGAAAGTTTTTGGCTTACACCATCGAGCTGTAAATAAGGCATATCAGGCTCGATATCCACCAATACAGGATGGCAACCCGCAAACATAACGGCGCTGATCAGGTCGGGACAGGCGTAGGCCGGCACTATGACCTCGGGGTTGGCTAGCGGCTGTCTGTTTTTGGCCGCCGCCATTTTAGCCACTAGCAAGGCCGCCGCCAGGGCGGCAGTGCCCGACTGATAGGTTTGCGCGTTCGCCATTGCAAATAACGGGTGCACCAGGGGCCCCTGTTGCAAGCTGATCGGGTTACCCACCGGTGGAATTCGTTGCAGTGCCGTTTTTAGCGTTTGGAGGGGGTCCATACCGTCATCCGTTTGCCGCGAGCAAATTGTACGCAAGCATCCGCAATCGACAGATTGACCTGCACAAAGAAGAATATCAGCTTAATGAGGGTGTTCTCGCGTGCCGCCGGTATTTTCCAACCGGCAAAGGCCAAGCCATACACGACGATCTGACCTACCGCCAACAGGTTGGCAAACGCAGAATCACCTACGGTGAGCAACGTTAGCAATGCAGTGAGCAGCATGAACCAGGGCACCGCCCAGCGCATGATCTTATGGCTCCACACCTGAAACGCAAACAAGCCTTGCTGACGAAAATCAAGCGCGTCGGGGTGGCGCGCAATCGAAGTGATGCCGCGAATAACGGTGCGTACCTTGCGTTGGTATTCCTTGTTGGGATCTTTGATGTCTTTGTAGTAACCCAGCACATCGGGGCAGGAGATAGCAAACAAGCCCAAGCGTGCGCTGCGTAGTGCAGTGTTGAAATCACTGGGGGATTGCGTATCCCAGCCATCGCAGACATGTTTTCGGCAGGCGAAAAATGAGCCGCTTAATCCGACCAGGCCAGCCAGGCGTGATTCCAGGCTGCGCAACCACATCTCATATTTTACGTAGGCACCTTCGCCGGCGATGCTGCCGTCGTCGCTGATAAAGCGATCTTCGCTGGACACCGCACCAACGCGGGGATCACTGAAATAGCTGATCATCTTCTTGATGGCATCGGCGGGAATCTGGGTCGCTACATCAGAAAATACAATGATGTCGCCTGTGGCCGTGTTGATCGCACACAGTTGCGCATATTCCTTGCCTAAATGCTGATCGGCGCGCACCAGTTTTACATTGCCACCAAAGTTGCTCACCAGACTGTCGGTGGCATCGGTCGAGCAATCGGAGGCAACGATGATTTCCAGCTTGTCGGTGGGGTAATCAATTTCTGCGGAATTATGCAGCTTTTCTAGGATACGGTTTTCTTCGTTGTGGGCCGTGATGATAATGCTGACGCTGGGCCATTCCGCAGGTTGCGATGGCGTGAACGGGGGATTCTGCTTGAGGGTGCGAAGAATAAGCGGATAAACGGCATAGCTGTAGACAATGCCAATGGCGCTGAGCAGTAATAAAAATTCCATCATCGGTAGATCCAACACAAACCAGCATTCGGCGAAGCCAAGAAGTATATATGACTTGGCTGCCAAAGCCTAAGCGGTTGCCAAAAGCTCGTGACCAAAAGCTGCTATCGACAACGCTGCTATCTACTAAAGCTGAAAGGAGGAAGTGAGGGGTTACCGGAGAGGGAGGGGTAACCCCATGCCTGACATTGAAATTCTGTGCGAACGTGGTCGACGTCGCTAACTGTCAGGTTGGATCAGCGGCCAATCGCGCGAACTTTTTTATCGGTGACAGGGGCGTCTTCTGCAATTTCTTCGGTGCTGGTAGAGGCTGCATTGTCTTCGGTTGGCGCAGCGGTTGCCAGCGAGGCGTCAAGCAGGACTTCAGGCTTGCCTTTGAGGGCTTGCGCTAACAATTCGCGATGTTCTGCGAGCAGGAAGCCAATATCTTCCGTTTGCTTTTCACTCAGAAACGACAGCCGTTGGCCCAGAAACACACCCAGGTTTTCGGCCAGTTCGAGTTTTTTGTCATGTTCATCGGCGTCTTTCTTGGAAACGAAGGTCTTGCCAGTCTTATCGCGGTCGCTCATGTAAATCGTCACCACTGCCATGGGGGAAATCTCCGGGGTCAAATACTGTTTGTTTGTACAGGAAGGCTATCAGAGGAATGCAGGTTCTGCCATATTTTTTATCATTATATTTAAAAATCCATGGCGCGTGGTTGATTGCGACGGCTACTGATACGGTAAGCAATTAACAGTAACCCCATGAGCACACTCAATAACACCGAAGCGCTTGCTCCGAAGGGCCAGTCGCGTGCATCGAGAAACTGGTTTTTGATCACATTGCCAGCCAGCAGCACGCGGGCGCCGCCCAGTACGTCCGTTACATAAAAACAACCCAGTGACGGTAAAAACACCAGCAGAGTGCCTGCAATGATACCGGGCATGGTGAGGGGCAGTGTAATGTGTCGAAAAGTCTGCCAGGGGTGAGCCCCCAGGTCGGACGAGGCTTGCAACAAATCTTCACGCAAATCCTCAAATACGGCATAGAGCGGCAGCACCATGAAAGGCAACATCACGTAGACCAGACCCACAATCACCGCCCCATCGGTGTACAGCATTTGTAACGGACGCTCTATAATGCCTGCTGCCAATAAGGTTTCGTTGAGCAATCCGCGCGTGGCGATCAGCATTTTCATGGCAAAAGTGCGCACCAGTGAATTGGTCCAGAAGGGCACCATCATTAATAGAATCAGCAGGGTTTTGTATTTAACGGGCAAGCGACTCAAGGCGAAGGCAAACGGGTAGCCCACTAGCAGGCAGGCGAGGGTGGCTATGCCGGCCAGGCTCAACGAATCCACCAGCACCTGTGCATAGAGGGGATCAAACAGCCGGTAATAACTCGCTAACGAAAACACCCCCCGCACGAAATGGGCTTCATCGCGTTCCAGCAGGCTGGTCACGATGACAAGGGCGCTGGGAATCACGACTAATACGGCCATCCACCCCCAGATCAGGGCGAGGACCGCCAAGCGAAAAGGGTTACGGATTTTCATTGGCGATGACCCATTCCCAATCGGGCACCCAGTTGACGATGACGCGTTCCCCAAGGCCGTGATCGAAATCAGGGTAGCTCTCGTCAAAGAATTCGCTTGCTAGCACCTGTTGGCCGTTATCCAGGCGGATCAGGCTTTCCAGTGTCATACCTTTATAGTTGCGCTCAAGGATCTGACCTTGCCAGCCTTCGGCACTGCCGGGCTCCCAGACGCGCATATCTTCAGGGCGCAGCATGACGTGAATGGTTTGCCCGGGGTGAAATGGGCGTTGTCGACAGCGCAACGTGCAGGTGCGTTCGTCGAGCTGGGCTAGCATACGATCGTCAGGCAATAGCTGTTTAACGACACCTGAAAACAAGTTGGTTTCGCCGACAAAGCTGGCCACGAATAGATTGGCGGGGGTTTCGTACACTTCGCGCGGGGTGCCGATCTGATCGATGCGCCCCTGGCTCATGACCACCACCCGATCCGACATGGAGAGCGCTTCTTCCTGATCGTGGGTAACGAATAGAAATGTGATCCCCAGCTCGCGCTGTAAACGCTTGAGTTCGAGTTGCATTTCCTTGCGAAGTTTGTAGTCGAGGGCGCTGAGCGGTTCATCGAGCAGCAGCACTTTGGGCTTTTTAACCACCGCGCGCGCGATGGCGACTCGCTGTTGCTGGCCACCAGACAATTGGTGGGGGCGGCGATTGGCGAAGTCCTGCAAGCGCACCATGGCCAGGGCGTCTTGAACCCGTTGTGTTATCTCGGTTTTATTGCAGTGCTCCATGCGCAAACCATAGGCCACGTTATCGAATACGCTCATGTGAGGAAACAGCGCATAGCTTTGAAAAACTGTATTGACGGGGCGTAGATGCGGTGGCAGTTGACGCAACGATTGGCCACTGAGGAGTACGTCACCCTGATCAGGAGTTTCAAAGCCACCCAGTAATCGAAGCAGCGTTGTCTTGCCGCAGCCTGATGGACCCAGCAGGGTGACGAATTCACCATCGTAAATGTCCAGGGACAATGCATTCAGAACGACTTTGTCGCCCCAGGCTTTGCTGAGATCACGAAAAGAGACAAGGACCGGTTTGCCGACAGCCATGAATGTGTTTCCCCCTGCGGTGAGGGCGGTATTATGGAGGAGATGGCAGGGTGAACCAATGGTTTTGCGGTGGGGGTGCTTGGGTGGCGGAGGTGTTGATGGACAATGATGCAATGAATTCAGGGGATCTGTTGTTGCTGGTGACGCGCACAATGCCTTATGGCAAGTACAAGGGGCGGTTGATTGCTGATTTGCCAGGACATTATCTTGGCTGGTTTGCGCGGGAGGGGTTTCCCGCAGGGGAGTTGGGTCGGCTGATCGCCTTGATGTACGAGATCGACCATAACGGACTGTCGAGCTTATTGACACCTCTGCGTCAGATGCCGCCAAGGTAACGATTTTGCCCCACCATTCCGCTGCGTTTGCGTAAAACTACCGGAATGAGTACCGGTTCTCTTGAAAATTCACCTCGCATAGCCGATATATTACCAATAAGGAAAATTTATTGGCTAAACTGATAAGGATCCTTCTTCCTGTGGAGAGTAGTTTGTATGCGTCTTTTGCGTCGTTTATTTGATACCAGCGTGTTTCGCTTGTCGGATTCGGCAGAGCAATCACCCTGCCAGACGCGTCGTCGCGTACTTACCTACATGGCCGGTGCCGCAGCATTACCCATGCTGAGCCTGCCCGAATTGGCGGAAGCGGCCATGAAAAAGAATGCGCGTTTATTGGCCTTCAACCATCTGCATACGGGTGAGAAGCTGGCGGTGGTCTATCGCATTGGCGGCGATTATGTCCCCAAGGCAATGCAGCAGTTGCGCCATCTGACCCGGGATTTTCGTACCGGGGACATGCACAACATGGACCCCAATTTATATGATCTGCTGTGGCAGTTGAGCCGGGATGTTACAACTACGCAACCGTTTGAAATTGTCTCGGCCTTTCGCTCCCCTCAGACCAATCAAGCGCTCAGAAGCCGTTCGCGTCACAGCGGTGTTGCCACGCGCAGCCTGCATATGGACGGGGCGGCGATGGATATCTGCCTGGCGGATGTAAAGCTGGTAGAGTTGCGAGATGCGGCGCTGGATTTAAAGGCGGGTGGCGTTGGGTACTACCCGGAAGGCTTCATTCATGTTGATACCGGGCGCGTTCGTCGCTGGTAGTGCCTCGCGGCAATTGAAAACGGCAGCTCTACGGGATACACAAGAAATAGGAAGGACAGAAATTAAGAAGGAAGTGGCAGACTGCTCAGCTTGCGCACTTCCTGATTCTCTTACTACTCAGGCTGCAGCTCTGCGGCGTGCAAACCCCAACATCACCAAGCCCAATCCCAATAGTGCAAGCGAAGAAGGCTCCGGCACATGCGCTTTGGGTTCTTCGTCGAGAACGTTGAAGCTAAGGCGATCATATTCAACCGCATTCATTGATCCACCGCCACCGATGATGATGGACCATATGCCGGGCATTACGATGTCTACCTGGAGGGTTTCACCGACGGCGCCAATTGCAGAGCGGCCTATTGCAATGCGGTTGCCGGCCTGGTCAAACGCAGCCCAATTGCTATGCAGACCTGGGCTGTATCCCCAGTTCAATGCTTGCAGAGAGACGCTGGTGACTTCCTGGTTGAAGAAGATCCCGAAGCCATCGTAATCACCCACACCGCAGGGGTCACGACGACATGAGAGCGCATGGTTGCCAAAGTTCTGCGTACCCGTTGATGCTTCTTCCCATTTGGGGGAGCTTGCAAGAATAGGGTTTCGCACCAGATCTTTCACTGAGCTCAGCGTCGCGTAGGGCGAAACACTAGAGAGATTGGTTCCGAGCGTGTAGTTGTCGGGTTCGATCGTTACAACTAATGAGTGACCCACTACAGGCAGCAGCATCATTAATGCAGAGCATACAGCTCGACAGAAATTTGTTTTCACGCGAATTTCCTATTCTTATTAAGTTTGTTTCTGTTAAAAGCAATTACTGTGCCTGAAAAAAATTGCGCTATTTTTTCAATAGCTTGTATTTTTAAAGCGGCCTTATTGGAGTGGCGTTTGTAAAAAATACCGACGCTTTTACAGCTTTGGGCCAAAGTTGCTTTGGTTTTCTGATAATCGCTTGCGGACAAAGCAGTTGATACGTAACGCGTCACAAATCGGCAAATGTTTTACCGCCGATCCCGCTGATCGGCTGCAAAGATCGCCTGATCCAATTTGCTGTCGTACCCGTAGATGTCTTCCAGGAACACTGCCTTGCCCTCGCCATCGATAATGGCTGTGGTGTAAAACAACAGCACCGGTACGTGTTCGCGCAATTCGACTGTCATCTTTTCATCGGACTTCAGGGCGGTTGCTATGCGCTTGGCATCCCAGCCAGGTTGCCCGGCCAGCAGGAAATTGGCCATCTTTTCGGGGTTGCTGAGTCGAATGCAGCCGTGACTGAAATCGCGGCGACTGCGGTAGAACCCGCCGCGATTGGGGGTGTCATGCATATAGATGGCATCGTGATTGGGAAACTCGAACTTCACCCGCCCCAGCGCATTGCCGGGGCCAGGACGCTGGCGAATACGGTATTCACCACGGGCGAGCGCTTCGATTTCCTCGGGGGTTGGGGCCGTGGCAATAACGCCATTGGCGCCGACCAGCTCCATGTTTTCGGTCACCAGGTAGTTGGGGTCTTTTCTCAGTTTGGGCAGCAGCTCTTTTTTGGCGATGGTGCTGGGCACGTTCCAGTAAGGGTTGAAGACAATGCGCTCGACTTCATCCAGTAGCACAGGCGTATTGTTGTCGATGGACTTTCCAACCACCACGTCCATGCTCATGCTGGACGCTTGCGTACGTCCTGGAAAACCCCACAGCTCAAATTGGGGAATATTGACCACAATCGAGCGCTGGTCTGCCATGCGTTCGCTGAGCCAACGCATGCGCTCCATCGAAAGCTCAATCTGGCGCACGCGGATTTTCAGTGGGGTAGTGAGGGCGGCATAGGTCCCGCGTCCAATGACACCGTCGTCCTCGAGCCCGTGACGCCGTTGAAAATGTTTGACGGCAGCCACCAGTTCACCGGAATAGGTGTTGTTGCTGGGTTCATTGCCCGCATAGTCACCGAGATAGGCCAGCCAATCGGCCAGTGCCGGAACACCCCGCCAGTTTTCGCCCGGTTTGATGGATTTTTCGATGCCGGGTAGCGCGGTGTTATCGCGATCGGCGGCCAGTTCGCGGTATTCGGCGAGGGTGGCTTTCAAGCGATCATACAAGGCAAAGCGCGGGCGTGCGGCGGCGAACACCCGGTCTGGGCTTTCGTTGCTGAAGCCGCGCTTTACCAATAACGTGGCTTCGGCTTCGCGCATGCTGGTATCGATCTTAATGCCCGCATCGCGTGGGGCAATGCGGCCGGCATGCACGTCGTGCAGCAGACGGGCAAAGGCGACGCTCAGGGCGATATCAATGCGTGCCTGTAAGTTGCCGTTATGCGGTTGACCAGAGAGGGCCTCCAGCTGGCGGTTCAGCCACTCGACATCATAATGCTTGGGGTCGAGGCCTTCGGTGGGCGATTGGCTGATGAGTTCGAACACGATCTCGCCGTTGGCATTGAGTCGATCACCCTCCAACCACAAGGGAGCAAACTGGCGTGCAGCATAGGCACCGCGCAAAATATCGCGATAACGCATGAAATTGGGGTGACGCAACGAATCGAGCCGACCCTGATCGAGCACGCTGCGCAGGGTGATATCGGCCGGCGTTCCGGTATCTCGGATAGTTTCGACAACCGGCGTTTCGGTGCGTTCGATGACCTCGGGAGGGTAAGCCGGTTGGACGCTACAGCCCCACAGCGTGGTGAGCAGCAGAGTGGTGATAAGGGTCTGTTTTGTGTACCTGCCGGAGCAGGTGAGTGAGGATAAAATACGCATCCGCTGATGACTTCCGTTGACTCGTCGACGCTGATAAACGGCGCACACCATAGCGCGCTCGGGACGAGAAAAAAAGGGTTCTACCGTCTTTATGACTTATTCCACACGAAAAGTCGCAGGCTGCCTGGCTGGCCGGCTGCTTTTTGAGCCACTACAATGCAGCCGGCGCCTGGGGTGTGCTCGTCGTGACAGGTGAACAGTGATTAAAGGTTGAGTGAGCAATGAGTAGCGTGAGAGCGGTGCGGTGGTGGTGGGCGGTTGGCATGTTGTTGGGCGCGAGCACCACGGTTGCAGAGGTGACTGCGTCTGTATTGGCAGATGCGGGGTATTCGAAGTCTCAAGTGAAGCAATGGGCGCATTCGCCGGAGTGGTACGCGCTCTTATATTACCGGAAGGCTATGGGCGGGGTGGAAAGCGAGGCGGATGATGCGGCTTTTTTCCTCTCGCCGTCGGGTAAGTCTGACCCCGTCGCTGAATTGGGCGCCAGTTTGCAGGTTTTTACTGATGCACAATTGAATGGCGATGCACACCCGCAATGCCGCTTTCCGGCGCGTTATCATTGGTTGAAACAGGTGGCACCTGCCGTCTTTGCGTCGGCGCCGGTTCAATCTTGCCCCGGCTTTTCGGCTTTTGCTGAGCGCATGGGCGCCAAAGCCGTGACCATGGTGTACCCGGTGCCGAACATGGATGATGTCTCGACATTATTTGGCCATAGTTTTTTGCGTCTTGACCGTGATCCTGCGCCCGAGGTGGACAAGTCTGAGGACTACACGCTCAATTTCGCCGCTTTGTTGAAAAAAGGCTACGATCAGACTGATCTGGTAACGAAAGGATTGAGTGGTGAGCTGGAAGGGGTTTTCACGGTATTACCCTATCGCAAAAAGCTCAAGGAATACCTGCGAATGGAAGCCCGCGATGTGTGGGAATACCGACTCAATTTTACGCAGGCCGAAACCGATCAATTAGTGCGTCATGCCTGGGAAGTGCGCACAGTCAATTTCGAGTACGAATTTTTTGAGGAAAACTGCTCCTATCGCATGCTGAACTATCTGGATGTAGCGCGCCCGGGTCTTGGATTGCACGAACAGTATTCGATGTATGTGGTGCCCATGGATGCAGTGGAGACTGTGCTTGATGCCGGCATGGTGGATAACGTGCACTATCAGCCGTCGCACCAATCCCGCTGGTTGGCAACCGCCGACGCGTTGACAGAACAAGAGCGGGCGCAAGTTCGTGAAGGTTCGTTACCGACCGCGCGTATGGCGCCCGTCAGCGCCGTGCCCCGACCGTTACAACCGGGAGAGGTAGGCCATTACAGCGGTCGTGTGAGGGTGAGTGGTGGCGTGCGTGAGGGTGTGACAGTGGCAAGCCTCAGTGTGCGCCCGGCCTACCATGATTTTCTGGATGCTCCCAGTGGTGGCCCTTTGGCGGAAATCTCGGTACTGGAGATCAATGCGCGCCAAATCGAGGAACAGTCCGTTGAGCTTACCGATTTCACCTTCTTTGCGGCCTCTTCAGTGAAAGCCAGAAATGCGCTTTATTCGCCATGGTCTTGGCGGCTTTCTACGGGCGTTACGGGGGTGCGTTGGCAGGATGTGCCCGATTCGCCGAGGGCGGTGTCTGCGGAGGTAAAGGACGCAGACGATGACGCCGAAGCCTTTCTGCAAGCGCTGGACACCAGTGAATGGATCAATCCATTGTATGCACGCGTGTTATTGGGGCCGGCGTGGGGGAGCAGCAATGTCGCGTTCTATCAACTTTTTGGCGTTGAAGTGCAGGCGGCGGGTGAGTTTGAGCACGGTGCAGATGCGCTGGCATTGTGGAATCCCGGCTTGGTGGCGCGCTCCGAGAATTGGCAGGCACAATTGGAAATGCTGGTGAAGGAGCCCGCAGATGCCTTACGTGACACGCATGGGGTGGCGAGTGCTTCGCTCAGTCGGCGCCTCAGTGCTGACGTTGCAGCATTTGTACGTGTGTTGCGTGAGAAGGATATATTGGGTTTGCAGAACGAAGCGCAATTAGGTGCGGCGATTTATTTCTAAGGAAGCGTTTTCAAGACACTCTGTTCCATGCCGCGCTGTTCGATACGACGTTGTTAGAGAGTACGCTGTTCCATAAAGGGACGTTTATTTCGAGAGACATTTCGAGAACCATTTGCTAACGTGGGAGTCTGATTTTTGCGCGTCAATCTGAAAAATTGGCGCACGTTTTATGCGGTCTAACCAGGCAACACGTCAACAGGAGGCAGACGGTCAATGTGGCGTAATTCAGGCGCTTCCTATGGCTGGTGCAGTATTCTTCTGCATTGGCTGTCGCTGCCCTTGGTAGCTTTTTTGTTGGCGAGTGGCATCTATATGGTGACCCTTACCTACTACGATACGCTTTATCACACGCTGCCTCAGTGGCATAAAGTTGCAGGCGTGTTGCTGACGTTACTGACTTTTTTACGTCTGCTTTGGCTTGTCTTCAACCCTCACCCGCCGTTACTACCCATGCCGCCTTGGCAGCGTTTTGCGGCGCGTGCAGCGCACAGTCTGCTGTATCTGTTTATGCTGGTGCAGATCGTGTCGGGGTATGGCATAACCACTGCCGAAGGCCATCCGATTCATTTGGTGGGATCATTGCAGGTGCCGGCATTTAGCACCTGGTCGGCAGAGACAGTAACGTGGTTGGGCATCGTGCACCAATGGTCGGGTTATGCAATCGGTGCCCTCGTGTGTGTGCATGCAGGGGCTGCGTTACATCATCATTTTTTCTTGCGCGACAATACCTTGCGGCGGATGCTTTATCCGCAGCGGTCGGCGCGTTCTTGAGCGTTCAATGTTTTATTCACCTGGGAGAGTCTTATGTCGTCAATGCCTTTGTTTTCAATGACACAGTTCAAGCGTGTTTCCACCGGCATTTTACTGGCTGTGCCGCTGATGTTCTCGGTGCCACTGGCGCATGCAGAAGCCGAGCAATATGTGCTGGATACCAAAGGTTCGCACGCATTTATTCAGTTTAAAATCAAACATTTGGGATACAGTTGGTTGATGGGGCGTTTCAATACCTTTAGTGGTGGTTTCAGCCTGGACAAAGATGCGATTGAGAAGTCCAGTGTGAACGTCGATATCGATGTGGCGAGTCTGGATTCAAACCATGCCGAGCGCGACAAGCATTTGCGTGGCAGTGATTTTTTTGATGTATCCAAGCATCCCAAGGCCAGCTTTGTCAGCACCAAAATTGAAAAGACCGGCGATAGCACCGCAAACATCACGGGTAATCTGACCCTCAAAGGGGTGACAAAACCGGTAACATTGACAACGACTTACATCGGTGGCGGCAATGATCCCTGGGGTGGTCATCGTCAGGGGTTTGAAGCGACCACGGAAATTCGTCTGAAAGATTTCGGTATTGATTATGACTTGGGGCCGGCGTCGCAAACGGCCCAGATTTATATATCGGCCGAGGGGATTCGCAAGTAATCCACAGGGGCGCCATTTGGCAAGACGGTTTCAAACTACGTGCTAGACTCCATGGAAGGAGTCGTGTTTACGTATGAGTGGGGACGTGTCTTGACAGTCAAGCAGAGCGAACTTTTTGATATTCTGAAAGTAGTGGCCGATTTTGTCTTGCTGGCAGTGGATGGCAATGGCGTTGTCGAGTCGGCCACGCCTCGCGTGCGGACCATGTTTCAGATGAATGAAGGTGATGTCGAGGGTAAACCGCTAAGCGATATCATTCCTGAGTTGGCCTGGCTGGAACAAATTGAATTTACGCCGGTGGAGCCGCGTGGCGGCATTGATTTGATGGGTGATATCGACGTCGTCACCTGTGATTGTGCCTATATGGAATGCCTGGCTGCGCATCAACAACAATCTGGAAATTATGAAGTATTGACCAACATCGGGGGACAACCGGTGTGGTTGATGTTGGCCACCTATAAATTGCTGCATGAAGGGCATATTCTTTTTTCGGTCATTGTGGCGGACATTACTGATCGTAAGAAAAACGAAGCGGAAATTCGCGAGCTTAATGAAAATCTCGAATTGCGCGTGCAAGAGCGTACCGCCGAACTCGAGGGGCGCACCAATCAGATCAAGAGTGTTGTCACCTCTTGCGGCGCGGAGCTGCAGGCAGTTAACGACACCTATCAGGTGATGAAGGAAAAACAAATGCAGCTGATGGAAGGCATTTGTGATCGCTTGTTGAAACGCGTGGAAAGTTTGAGTGAAGAGCAGATCAATCAGATCAATGAAGTGATGAGCGAAGAGCTGGTTCACTGTATGAACCTGTACTCGGAAGATCAAATCACTGATCAGAAGTTTCTTTTGACCATGTTGTCACTCAAGGAAATCTTCGAAACGACCTCCCCCGAAAGCAGTAATCTACGTCCGGGACAACTGGCGGGCGCCAATCAGAATGAAGTGGACGACCTGCTAGCCTCGCTTGGTATTTGAAGCGCGACGCCTGCATTCCCATCCCAATTCCAACGGTTTGCCCGTGCAAAATACGCACGTTCAAGTGCGCGCTTCGGGAACCAGCCAATCTACCTGCCATTGTCGTTGTGCATCCTGAGACAGGCTGTCGACGATCCATTTTGCCAGTCTTTGCAAGCCTTCTTCGAGTTGCCAGGGCGGGTTGATGATGGCCAACCCGGAACCATGCATACCGCTCAAGCCTTGCGGTGGGTGCAGGCTGATTTCACTGGTGAGGATGCGCGTGATGCCGCTGCGTTTGAGTGCTTTGAGCAGACGCTGGTGGCCCGCAACCGGCAGCAGTGGATACCATATCATGTACACGCCCGTCGGCCATTTGCGGTAAGCGCGTTCGAGCCCCTCAGCGATGTCGGTATATTCACTCTTAATCTCATAGCTCGGATCAATCAAGACCAAGCCGCGTTTTTCGGGCGGAGGCACCAGGGCGACCAGTGCTTCGAGAGCGTCGCGTTTGTGCAGGGCGGCACGCGGCTGGTGAGCGAAAATTTCGCTGAGCGCCTGGAACTCCTGCGGGTGTTTTTCTATCAACATCAAGCGGTCTTCTTCGCGCGAATTCAGTAGCGCCAGCTGTGGTGAACCGGGGTAGAATCGGCGACCGCCACGAGGATTGCAAGCCACGATGCTGTCGAAATAGCGTTGTGTCTCAGCAGGGGCGTTGTCAACGTCAACGCCCCATATGCCGCCTTTTGCTTCATTGGTTTTTTGCGCCTCACTGCATTGCAGATCATACAAACCACGCCCTGCATGGGTTTCGAGATAGGCAAAGGGTTTGGGCTTTTGGCACAAATAGTCGAGCACCAGGCATAACGCCGAGTGTTTATGGACATCGGCGAAGTTACCGGCATGATAAATGTGTTGATAGCTGAGCATGCGTGATAGAGGCTTTTTTCAGGTGGTTTTTCATGTATAACGGGCAGCGATGGTAGAAAATTATCATTGCTTTGGCGTGTGATCGCAATGCGCTCGTGATCTGACTGCGAGCGCCGTGTAACGTAGCGGTAGACTACCACGTGACCATTCGAGGTGTCGTACATGGATTTCAGAAAAATCATTGAGCCCGTGGTGGCTGTGCTGCTGTTGCTATCGATTGTGGGCGGTAGTGTGTGGGTGCTGCATCCATTTTTGCCGGCAATTATGTTGGCGGTGATACTGGCAGTGTCGACTCAAGGGCTGTTTGAAGGCGTGCGACAGCGCTATCGTCTCTCAGTGTCTGCAGCGGCGGGCGTGATGACCGTGATCTATGCCTTGGTGTTGTTTGTGCCACTGGTGGTGGTCGCTATCTCGTTGGTCGATGTGGTGCAGGAGATTGTGACGCAGGTGCGCGGGCTGTTGGGCGAGGCGCCGCCTGCACTGCCGCAGTGGTTGCAGGAGCTGCCTGTGGTCGGGGAGCGCCTGGTAGTGTTTTGGAATGATTTCTCAGACAACGTGCGCAAATTGCTGAAGTCGGTGATTCCGCATTTGCCGCAGGCGGCGGGATTTCTGGTATCGGCGGGTGCGGGCACCGGACAGTTGCTTATGCAGGCGGCGATCAGTTTGTTTGTGATTTTCTTTTTGTTTCGGGACGGGACGTTTTTGATCGCCGGCTTGCGGGCGATGGTGTTTCGTCTTGGTGGCGAGCGCGGTGTGCATCTGTTGGCGGTGGCGGCGCTGACCATGCGTTCGGTGGTGTACGGGATTTTAGGGGCGGCGATTGCACAAGGCGTGCTTTCTACCATCGGCTTTTTGATGGCGGGGATGCCGGCGCCTTTTTTGCTGGGGATGGCCGTGTTTTTGTTTGCATTGATCCCGGTGGGCGCAGTGCAGTTGATTTTGATGCCATCCGCAGGGTGGTTGATCTGGCAGGGGGAGATGGGGTGGGGGATCTTTCTGTTGGTGTGGGGCTTTTTCGTGGTGGGTAACATCGACAATTTTTTGCGGCCGTACTTGATCAGTCGTGGTGCCAATATGCCGCTGGCCGTGATTTTGCTGGGGGTGTTGGGCGGAATTCTAACGTTTGGGTTGCTGGGGTTGTTCGTCGGGGCGACATTGTTGGGTGTGTGTTATGCGTTGCTGAAGGAGTGGAGTGAGGAGTCGATACGTTTGCAGCAGGGACAATGACAC
The DNA here is from genome assembly GCA_964473645.1 of uncultured Moraxellaceae bacterium. Lineage (GTDB taxonomy): Bacteria > Pseudomonadota > Gammaproteobacteria > Pseudomonadales > Ketobacteraceae > HdN1. The sequence goes on along the minus strand of CAYYPW010000013.1, from coordinate 138,387 downwards.
GGGATTCGGTGCGGCAGCGTTCGGTGCTTCAGTGATCGGGAGCGGTTGTAGGCAACCACTCCCGATAAAGATCATCGCTTAAGGGTGGGCGTGATCAGTTGCCAAAGACGTAAGCCACCGAGGCGGAGCTGCTGAATACCTTGGCGCCGATTTTATTGTCGTTGTCGTCAGAAACGCGCATGAATTCAAGCCCGATCTGCACATTCTTGATGGGCAGAATGCTACAGCCGACACCAACGGAGAGGTCTGAATCGGTGAGGGAATCTTTTTCGCCGTCTTCGCTGAAGTCGACGTCATATTTGCTCAAGCCTGCAATGACGTAGGGTTTGACATTGCCCAGTGGAAGTTGTGCTTTGGCGTAGAGGCCGAAGGTGGCGTCGATTTTGGCGGAGACGGCTTCATCTTGCGGGAATTCATCGTATTTGGTGCTGCGGCCGGCGCGTACTTCCATGGCTGCATATTTGGCGACTTCTCCACCGAATACGAGTTGTACGCCGTGGGGTTTGGCGCCGTTGCCGATGTTGACGTGTTGGGCGTCGATGTCGTATTGCAAGACCTGGCCACCGAGGTAGATGTAGTTTTCGGCGTTGGCGGTGCCTGACATGATCAGCGTGGTGGCTGCGACGGTTCCCCAAATCAGTTTTTTCATTCCGTGCTCCTTTTACAGGTGTTGTTATGAGGTCAGCAGGAAACTGTAACAGAATGCCTCGGTGTCGCAACTCCGTGTGCTGCCCTAGATCATTGAGTGTAGTCGGGTTTTTGGGGAGTGTAGGGGATATTTTTGGGCTCGTAGGCGTTTGTGGGCGAGTGCTGGGGTGGGGAGGTTGTGGCTGAAAACGCCGTGAATACTTCCCTGTAGGCTCGACGGCGCCATCCATGGCGCCGTCGTTTCAGCCACAACCTCCCCACCCCAGCAGTCCGGGCGCATTTCGCTGGTTTACAACATCGGAGTTTCAATATTGGCTTCAATGCGCTAAATTTTTCGATCCGCTCTGGTGGTGACCGCCGTTTGGCCCGCTGTGTCAGGAAAGTTGTCGCTTCGCCCCCGGCGTATTCGTGATGGCTAGCTTTTTGTTGATAGCGTTTCAAAGCCCCCCGGAACCCATTGATGCTTTTCACCGATAATCGTTCCCAGTTCTTTCGCCCGTTGACCAGCAAATACCGGGAGCAGATTGCCGAGTGTCTGCGCCTGTTATATCAGCGGTTGTACAGTGCCAATGCGGACTATGGGCAGTCGTTACGTCGCGACCAGTTGGTCGACTTGTTTGCCGAGGCCTTGGCGCGCGCGCCTGTGCTCAGTGAGGGCGAGGGTGACGAGGGCGAGACGCGTTTTCGTTCCAGCCGGGATCAGGCGGTGTGGGTGCTCAATACGCTGTTGGAGCATGGCTGGCTGGAGAAGCAGGTCGATCAGGCGACCCTTGACAGCACCTTTCCGTTTTCGCGGATGGGGCGGTTGTTCACCCAGCCGTTGGTGGAGGCGGATACCACGCGTGTCAGGACGCGGCATCGCAATACCCGTAACACGCTTAACGCGCTCGAGGGCTTTCTGCAGCGGGGCGAGGTGCATGATTTGTTGGATGCCTATGAGTATTCCGAACGCATTATTGCTGATTTCGCTGACGTGATTGCCGAGTTGGAAGAGCGTAAACGCGCGCTGGTGCGTGAGGTTGAAAGTCAGTTGTTGGTGCAACAGGCCACACAGCAATTTTTCGAATTCATGGAAAAGCGTTTTCAGCCGGATCTGGCTGTGCGTTTGTCTGCAGACAGTGTTGAAAAACATCGGGATGCTATCACCGGCGTTATCAATCGCATCCGTCGCAAGAACAAAGAATTCAAAGCTGGTGCCGAAGGCAAGTTACGGCAGATGGTGCCGGAATTGGTGGTGCCAGGGCGCTCGGTGTTGTGGCATGTGTTGGACACGATCGAATTGCGTATGCGTAAAGCCTCGGAAATCATGTTGCCTGCCTTACGTCGGGCGTTACAAGGCTTTACCAAGCGTGCCGATATTATCATGCGCCAATTGTCCTACTTGCACAGTCAGCGACAAAACGATGTGATCCAGGTGTGTCAACAGATTGTCAAGCTGACAGCAGAAGAAGCTGATGCGCGTTATGCGCAAGCGGCAGAACAAATGGCGGGTGTGCAAGTGAGTCTAATTGACCCGGCGCAAATTCGCTTGACGACACGGCGTCGCAACGACGCCGTGCAGACCTTAGTGCAGGAAGATAATGTACCGCTCTCGTCAGATGCCCGGCGCGAAGCGTTTGTGCAAATGGCCTTGGATCAGGCTTTTGTGGTGAGCGATGACAATTTGCGTAAATACATGGTGAAAGCACTGGCGGGTGGGCAAACCATCAATAGTCAGGAATTGCCAGTAACCACCGCACAGGATTTGCTGGCGATGGCACACGCCATTGAATTGGGTGCCCATCGCAACTTGTCGTCGGAATTGCGCTTTCGTGTAACGCCCGTGCCAGGGGAGAAGGCGGTGCACGAATATTACCAGTCGCTCGATAAATTTCTTATCGAACTCATTGAAAATACACCGTCTGATGTGCCGTCTGGCATGGAGTCACCCTCCGTGTGAGGGCAGTGGGTTCTTTTAGCCAAATAACAGTTTATGTAACCGATTACCGAGACTATGAAAGAAAACAGCAATTTCGTTTTGACTCAGGCATTGGCACCTGCCTTGGCGGCAGAGGGGCTGGATCTACAGGATTTTACCGAACTGTTGATCCGTCTGATGGATTATGGCGTGATCTGCCGTGATGAAAGCCAAGTCGAGGCTGATCTCTATGATCGCTATCTGCGCATCGAACCTTTGATTGAAGATTATCTTTCTCTGCTGGGGGTGCGTGTTCAGCATGAGCGGCGGTTTTGCTTTGTGCGATTGTACCCTCCGGGTGCACGGGTGCCTGGTTTGCAGGATGAAGGTGCAGACCCACAAAGCAGCGGGCCTTTCAATAACGGCCTGCGTGCGACGCTCAATCAGCAGGAAGTTGCGATGATATTGGTGCTTCGCGCCGAATACGATAAGGCCTTGCGAGAGGGCAATGTCGACGAACAAGGAGCAGTGTTGGTGTCGCTGGAATCCATCGGTATTGCGTTGCGCAATTTATTGCGGCGTTCTCTGCCTGAAAACAAAACCGAGAGAACCTTGTTGTTCCGGCGTTTGCGCCAGTTGCGCTTGATCAATTACCGCCAGGAAGAAGATGTCGAGAGCGACGATACCTGGATTCGCATTCGCCCTACCTTGATGAGTTTTGTCAGCGACGAAGTGTTGGTCACCCTCGGCGGTGACACCGTTGCTACCCCTGCCTCGCGCCTGTTCGGGCAGGAAAATCTGGAGATATAGCCCATGTACCTCAAACGTTTTATTTTTGTTAATTGGGGCAATATTCCACAACTGGAATTTGAGTTCGGGCCGATCAACTTGTTTTCTGGTGGTAACGGTTCGGGTAAGACCACTGCCGCCGATGCCATTCAAACCTTGATGACGGCTGCGCACGATAATTTATTCAACTTTAACCCCGGGCAAGACGAAACCACGCAGCGCGGTCGTGGCGGCAAGCAGGTGCGCACACTGGCGTCGTATGTGCTGGGTTGCGATGATGGCAGCTATGCGCGACTGGCACCCACCGACGGCTATCTTGTGGCCGTGTTTCACCCGACACAAGGCGAAAGCGCCGAGCCGTTTTCGGCGGTCGTGGCCATGCGCGCACATCTCGATAGTGCCGGTACGCAGCGGCAGGCCCGTCTGGATGAAATCTTGTTTTTGATTCTGCCGGAAACCACGTTGGCGCTGACAGATTTCGTTAAAGAGTATAACGATGGCAAGCACGTGGTACCGATGACCGAGATCGCCAATCAGCTGAAAATGAAGTACGGCGCACGTAACCTAGAAGTATACGAGAAGAAGCGTGCTTACCTCCGCCGCTTATATGGAGCGTTGCGAGGTCGCCGTGAAGCGGTCTCGGACCGTGAAGCCATGCATGCCGCACATACGTTTTCCAGTTTCATGGCGTATAAACCGGTGCGCAGTATCCATGAATTTGTGGCAGATGAAATTCTGGAGAAAAAGGATCTTGGGGAGGCGATACAAACGGTTTCTGATTTGATGAAAACCATCAATGGCATGGAGCAGGATGCACGTCGTATCGTCGCCGCAGTGGGGATTTTGTCGAATGCGGCGCGTACCTCGCAGCGTTATACCGAAAGCTGGGTGCAGCACAGCGAAGCCACTTACCGTGAAGCCTTGCGTAAAAGTCGATCTTGCCACCGTGATTACCTGGATGCCAAATCGCGCCAGAAGGGCGGTCACGATAAATTGCAAGACCTGGCGGCCCGCACAGAAATCGTCGATCAGCGCCGTCGCGATGTACACCGGCAAATGGTGGAACTCGAAGCGGAGCGGCGAGGTGTGCAGGTATTGCGTGAAAAGGACGAGCTTGAGCAAATCTTGCAGAAATGCCAGGACTCCTTGCGCGAACGCGTGCAACCCATGCTGGAGCAGGATCGTCAGATGGCGCGCAACGTCGAGGCCAGTGAACAGATGTTGCAATGCTTGGCACGCGTGGGTGTCGTTGACGATGTCCCGATCTTTGACGCGCCCGAGTACCGCAAGCAAGCCAAAGCGGTCATTGCCGCCAAAGCCGAATCACAGGTGGATTTTCCGCGTTTGTTGGGGCGTGATTGGGCGGGGTTAGCGGTACTGGAAAGCCACCTCGACGCAGCGATCTCCACCGAGTTGTTGCATAACCACTGGGCTTATCTGCTGCACGAGCCCGGCATCGCAGGCGGAACGTTATCCGCACGCGACCAGCTGCAACGCTGGGTGGTCAAGCAGGATCAGTCCAGTCAGTCCTTGCGAACTCGCGTCAATCAGAAAGAAAAAGAACTCAATAGTCTGCGCGCCCATCAAGCCGTTTATCCGCCCTATGTTGAAATGGCGCTGGCCGCGATTCGCACTCACTGTCCAGCGGCCGAGCCAAAAGTGCTGTGTGATTATGTGGATGTGCGTGATCCTCACTGGCAGATGGCCATTGAGGGGTATATAGGCGGGGCTCGCTTTAGCATCATTGTGGAAGAGGCTTATGAAGCACAGGCCATTCAGATCGTGCGTGGATTGAGTGGCGGTTCGCAGCGTAACAAGGCGCGCGTTATTCAAGGTGAAAAGGCACGTCGTGATAGCGAGCGTATGAGCTTACCGGCAGATTCGCTGGTCAACGTGTTGAGTTTCGAGCACAAGACGGCTGAGCATTTTTTACGGGCGAGTTACGGCACGGTGGTGCGGGTGCCTGATGCCAACACATTGCGATCCACTTCTCGCGGAATTACCCGCGATGGTATGGCGTCGGGTAACTACAGCATGTTCCGCTGTGATATGCCAGAAGCCGAATTGGTGTTTGGACGCGCCGCCCGTGAGCGGGCTCTTGCCGCTAAAGAAGCAGAACATCTGGAATTATTGACGGATCTGCAGACCTCTGAACGCCGCAGCCAGGAAGCCTTGGCATTATTCAATGCCGTGGATGCGATCAAGCCGGTCAAATTTGCCCATGTCATGCAGGAAATGCTGGCATTGCATCGAGAGCTTTCGCGCACTGAAAATCAACTGGCCGGCTTGAATCTCGGCGAGCACCAGCGCCTGGAAAAGGCCTTGCAGGAATTGCAGGATCAGTTTGGTGATTTCGACAAGCAACTGCAGCAGATCAAACAGGAAAGCGGCGCCGTCGAGGAGCAATTACGGCAAGCAGACCGGCAGGTGCGCGCCACCGCTGATGCGCATGAACAGGCGCTGGCTGCACAGGAAGCAGCGGAATCTGCCCTGCGACGGATTTCACCGGTCTACCCCCAATTCGATGCCGAAGCGTCGCTCGCCAGCATGGAAAATGCCAGCGGGCAAGATGAATCCCAAGCGGCCCTGCTTGAACAACTGCAAAAACAATTGGGCGAGCAAGCGCATCAGTTGGAACATTGGGTGATGCAACATAACCAACAGTGTGCGCAACATGATGCATTGGTATACGCGCCGGATTATGGGCAGTTGCATTCCGAAAAATTCTTCGCGGATATTTGTCAGCTCGCGCAAATGATCGAAAATTTGCATAACCGTCTCAAAAATAACATTCTCGCTGAGCGGCATGAGCAACTGACGACCCTCAAGAATCGCTTCAATGACACCTTTGTTACTCATTTGTGCCACGCCATTTATCAGTCGATTGGCGATGGTGAACGCATTCTCAAGGATCTCAATGAGGAGCTTGAGCATCATCGCTTTGGTGCGGATCGCGAACGCTTTTATTTCGGCTGGAGCTGGTTGCCTGAATTTCAGGAGTACTACCGCTTTTTCAAGGCCGTGATGGACATGCCAAACTTGGGCGATGGCGCCAGTCTGTTCGATATGGAAATGCCCGACGCATTGAAAATCGTGCGGGATCGCATGGTGTCGATGTTGTTGGATCAGGACGAGCAGCGCGCTCAACGCGAACTCGAACGCATCAGTGATTATCGTAACTACCGCCGTTATGAAATCTTCAAGGAACCGCTGGGTAAGCAGGCGATTCCGTTGAGCCAGTATGGCACCGGCTCGGGTGGGCAGTTGGAAACACCGGCCTATATCATTCGTGCAGCGGCGGTAACGTCAGCGTTCAGGTTCAATGAGGGCAACTCCCATCTACGCATGGTGCTGGTCGATGAGGCGTTTTCCAAAATGGATGAAGGCCGCTCGCGAGAAGTCATTCACTATTTGACCGAAACGCTGGGCTTGCAGCTGATGTTCATTATGCCGACCAGCAAATCGGGCCCGTTCATGGATTTGATCAGCAACCAGTTTGTATTTAGCAAATGTGTGGCCGAGTCCATGTTAGGTGAGTTGAAAAGTCGGGTACTATGCGATCGCAAAGTCTGTAACCAGGAAAAAATTAAAGCTCTGTGGGCGAACCACCGTCAGGTTATTCGCCACCAGGCCTCGCTGGATTTCATGGAAACCTTTTTGTAACGATCATTTTGTAGCACTGATTGTGTTGCTGAACCGTAGTGGAGGAGATAGGGATGTCACACTCAACACCCAAACATGCACCCGGCCCGAAAGGGCACTGGTTGTTGGGTTCTTTGCCTGAGTTTGTAAAAGGAATCCCTCCCTTCGTGTTGCGCATACGCGAAGAACATGGCCCCGTGGTGCGGTTTCGTCTGCTGAGGGGCATCAATTATCTGATCAGTGATCCCGCGCTGATTGATGAAATACTCAACAAGCAGCACGAAAAATTCATCAAGAATCGCGGCTTTTGGCAGCATTTTACTGAAGTATTTGGCCAGGGATTGCTCTCCAGCGAAGGGGATCATTGGCGCACGCATCGCAAGCTGGCGGCACCCGCGTTTCAGCCCAAGCGCCTTGGGCATTATGTCGACATAATGGTATTGCATAGCCAGCGTCTGCTTGCCCAGTGGCAACCCGGTGAGGTGCGCGATATTCATGATGACATGATGACGCTTACGGCCGAGATCATTGCCAAGGCCTTATTCAACGTGGAACTGGCAGATCGTAATCATGCGCTGCGGGATGCGGTTCATGAACTCGAAAAACAGATTGCCCTTCGCATGGTGCGTCCTTTTTTGTTTCTGGATGATCTGCCCTTGCCCAGCAATATCCGCTATTGGTGGACGTTACGCACCATTGAACGGCAAATCACACGGTTTATTGCTGATCATCGTCGTAACCCCGAGCAACAGCGCACACTGTTGTCGATGTTGATGGCGGCGCGTTATGACGATGGCCGCGCGCTGTCGAACAAGCAATTGCGTGATGAAACGGTCACGTTGTTCCTGGCCGGGCATGACACGACGGCCATTACCTTGAGTTGGGCCTTTTATCTGCTTTCGCAGCATCCCCAGTATTGGCAGCGGTTGCGTAACGAGTGGCAATCCGTATTACAAGAGCAGGCGCCTGACTGGGAATCATTGGCCCAATTGCCGCTGACGCGAGGCGTTATCAAGGAATCCTTGCGGTTGTACCCGGCCGCTTATCTGTTTGGGCGGGAGCCATTAGAAACGGTTGAGCTCGGTGGCTATCCAATCCCCAAAGGTGTCGGTGTAGTGATCAGCCCTTATGTGATGGGGCGGCATCCGGATTATTTTGCGCATCCCGACCATTTTGATCCTGATCGATGGACACCTGCTTTCGAGAAGCAATTGCCGCGTTATGCTTTTATCCCGTTTGGGGGGTGGCCCGCGTACCTGCATCGGGGAAGGGTTTGCAATGATGGAGGCCATGGTGCTGCTGATCGAGATCGGGCGGCGGTTTACCCTGGTTTACGCCGATGCCAAGCCCCCCGTGCCCTTGTCATCGATCACTATGCCACCACAACAAGGCATGCGTATGCAGGTGCAAAAAGTGTAATGGAATTTTTACAGAACTTTGAAACACATACGCATTTTCAAACCCCCAATGCGCGTATCCTTAACCCCCTCGCGCAATATGTACTAGACTAATTTTCAACCCTTGCAGTGCAGGATAAGGCCAGGCAATGTCTAACGCCCCCCAGTCAGCGGACAACGAATTTGACGAAGAAATCTTCGACATCTTTGTCGAGGAAGCCACCGAGGTCCTTGAGGCACTTGAGGGCGATCTGCCGAAATGGCAGGCAGATCACGGTAACCGTCCGGTATTGACGGATATTCGTCGTGCTTTTCATACGCTTAAGGGCAGTGGCCGTATGGCCAAAGCCATGGAAATCGCTGAAATTGCCTGGAAAGTCGAGCAAGCGCTCAATAAAGCGCTAGATGGCTCGCTGGAAATCTCTAACGCCTTGATTGATATGGTGGGTAAAGCGCGTAATGCCATACCGCCCTTGGTCGAGGCCCTGCGTAATCGTGAACCCGTCTCGTTAACCGATGGCCAACTGGCACGCCTGTGCGCTCATATTGAAGCCGTAGGGCGTGGTGAAACCATACCGACACTTGAGGTGGCTGCCTCTATGCCTGCATCTGCAACCGCTGCTGTACCGACTGTGCCTGCTGTAAGCTTTGCTGACCTCGAACCACTGCGTTTGGAACTCGCCGATGTGAGCATGCGCCTGGATACCGTTAACAGCGGCGTTGAGGCGGGCGTATCGCAAGTGCGTGAGCTTTCCGGGCGGGTGGGGCGTTTGGAGTCGGCGGTGTCTGGCGCTATCAGTCAGGATGAGTTGAAAGAGCCGCGTGCACAGATTCAGACCCTGAACAACAGCATGGCTGAATTGCGACATCTGATGAAAGCCACCAACGATCGCAACGCACAACAATACGAAGAGGTGCGCCAGTCGCTGGATCAGCGTGTCACCGATGAGGTGGCTACCCTCATGCAGCGCAATAGCGAAATGGCGGAACAATTGAAAAAAATGCAACAACAACTGCAAGACAGTCGTCGCTGGACCTTGCTGACGGTCGGCAGTTGTGTGGGCGGTGCTGTTGTCTTGTGGCTGATAACGACGCTGTTGATGCGCTGAACCACAGTTCGGCAGGGTTTTTTCGACGACCGACATTTCATCTCAGGCGGTCTGGTTTCTCAGGACTCAAGTATTACCTTGAGTTCATCCCCTGTCAGCGTTTCTTTCTCTAACAGCAGCCGGGCGCAACGATCAAGCGCGGGCTGCTTTTCTTTCAAAATGGCCAACGCATTCGTGAGGGCGCCGTCGACCAGCTGGCGAATCGCATTGTCGATGGCTTGTGCGGTCGCGTCCGAATAATCCCGCCGATTTTCAATAAATGTACCGTTAAACATCCCAGGATTTTGGCGTTCGTAACTGACTTGCCCCAGCTTTTCATTCATGCCAAAACGCATCACCATACTGCGGGCGATGTCGGTGGCTTTGACCAGATCATCAGCGGCACCGGTCGAAATCTCATCGAATCTCAGCAATTCCGCTGCACGTCCCGCCAGCAATACCGTCATGCGATGTTGCAGTTCTTGTTGTGTCAGCAAAAAGCGATCCTGGGTAGGACGTTGCATGGTGTAACCCAGCGCACCGATGCCGCGCGGAATAATAGACACTTTATGCACGGGATCGGTATCGGGAAGGCTCATCGCCACCAGCGTGTGGCCCATTTCATGCCAGGCCACCACTTCGCGTTCCTTGGGGTTGAGCAGGCGATTTTTCTTTTCCAGGCCGGCGATCAGGCGTTCGATGGCTGCGGTAAAGTCGGCAAGATTCACACTGTCGGCGTTACGGCGAGTGGCGAGCAAGGCGGCTTCATTGACCAGGTTGGCCAGATCGGCGCCAGTGAACCCTGGCGTTAAGGCGGCGACCTGTTCAACATCGAGGTTGTTGTCGAGGGTGATTTTTTTGACATGCACACGCAGTATTTGGGCGCGACCGATTTTATCAGGGCGATCCACTAAGACCTGACGATCAAAACGACCGGCCCGCAACAAGGCGGGATCAAGAATTTCCGGGCGATTGGAGGCGGCGATCAGAATCAATCCCACGCTCGGATCAAAGCCATCCATTTCTACCAGTAATTGGTTGAGGGTTTGTTCTTTTTCGTCGTTGCTCATCAAGGGGTTGGCGCCACGGGCGCGACCGAGGGCATCGAGTTCATCGATAAAAATAATGGCCGGCGCCATGGCCCGTGCCTGTTGAAAAAGATCGCGTACCCGTGCGGCACCCACACCGACAAACATTTCCACGAATTCCGAGCCACTGATTGATAAAAATGGCACCCGCGCTTCGCCGGCAACTGCGCGTGCCAGTAAGGTTTTACCCGTGCCTGGCGGGCCCACCAGCAGCACGCCTTTGGGAATATGTGCCCCCAATCGGCCATATCGTTGTGGGTTTTTCAGAAAATCGACGACTTCGACCAGTTCCTGCTTGGCCTCGTCGACGCCGGCGACGTCGTTGAAGGTGACGCGTGTGTCCGTCTCCATATAGACCTTGGCTTTGCTTTTGCCTATCGACATCGCGCCCCCGCCTGGGCTCATGCGATTGATGGCAAAACTCCAGATTGCGACGAAAAATACCGCAGGTAAAATCCAGGATAATAACGTCGCCAGCCAGCGGCTTTCGACTTCGCCACCGTATCGCACGCCTGCTTGGTCGAGATCGTCGATCAGATTTTTGTCTTCGATGCGAACGGTGGTGAAATGGCGGGCATCACTGTTTGTAGACGATAAACTGCTAGTGCCCGACAAGAGACTCGGGCTGCTGGCGGGTTGCAGATTTTGCAAACCATGCAGATTACCCTTGCCTCGCAAGGTTTGTTCGCTGATATACACCTCGCTGATGTCGCCGTTTTTCAGCAAGCGTTTGAAATCCCCATAGAGCAGAGTGACCTCCTGCGGGGCGAGAAAACGATCCTGTACGATCAGGATCAGGGCAATGGCGATCAGAAAGTAGAGCAGAGAAAACTGTTTACGCTTGTCCATGTCGTGCTGCTTCATGCTGCGAAACGGGAGTGTCTGGATCATACCAGACTGTGTTCAAAGCCGTCTTTGAACATAGCAGCGTGCAGGGGCAGACGCATTGATCTGGGTGCGGGGACTTACAAATGGTCGTTATTTTGTTTGGGATCAACCCACACCAAACTCAGCTGGAAACACCTGAGTCTGGTGTGGGTGTGTGCTTAGATTTACAGGGTCACAATACAGTGTGTATCAAATCGAATCACTACTGATATTCACTCAAGCTCATCGCTTGCCGACGGCCAGGCCCAGGCGTTTTCTTCGATGGTTCTCACCAACCCACCCAAAGCACCGGGATTGCCGAGGTGAATGCGCGTCGGGATTTCAGTTTTCAGCGAGAACGGCGACTTGATGATGGCATCTGTCACGTAGCCGGCATTAAAATTGTCGAAGGCATCTTTGCTGATATTGGTGTGGTTGACGATGCCTTTTTCGAACGCATTGCCCAATAACGCGCTACGTGAGCGGTAGAGGACATGATCCCCTTTGCGCATGCCATGAATATGCAAGAACACCGATTTGGGGAACAACATATTCAAATGCCGCGTAGCGATGGCCCCCAAGGTATTCATGTGATCGACAAAATCGGATTGATGCGTAATCCCTTTATTGTGCCCGTTGGAAATCACCGCCAGCGCGTGGCTGTCCTCCAGTGCTTTTTTGGTTGAAGTATTGGTACCGTCGGAGCCGTCATGCGGTGACAGCACAATGACCTTCGAGGGATTGGTTTCACGTAGCATCAGAAACGGCCCGCTGTAAGTGCGTACACCGGGTTTGGTGTAGACCAATAAATAGGAATCCCGCTCCGTCTTACCTTGATAGTTGCGGTCGTTCTTCACGCGACAAACCTGCAGGCCCAATGCATCGGCGTTTTCTTTAATGTCTTGTGTCGTGCCGTAGGAAGGCCCTTCATTCACGCTAGTTTTAAATGCGCTCAATATACCGAACAGACGCTGGCGCTCGTTGTCGGTGGGTGGGTGCCACACCTTGGTTTGTTGAATAGCGCAACGAAACACGGCCGACGCGCTGTTTTGCTTCACAACGTCGGGGCAGAGGGGCATGGTGTCTTGGTCTGTCTGATAAGGATCTATCTGCGCGCATGGAACGCTGCTGGCATCGGCGCGAGTCTGCAGAGGCGTGAGGCTCAGCAGACTTGCAAATGCAAGACTGGCAAAAAATACGCGTGATAGTGACGTAGTAGCACTGGAAGAGGAAAGTGAAGCGCCTGACTGAGCAGAACGTTTATCGGTGACGGTGCGAAGAGGTTTCATGGTGCGATCCTTTTTTGTTATAGAGCAGCTTGTTTAACGCCGCTCGTTGTTGGGTAGCGCGGTGGCTTTACCGTTCGCTTGTCCCCAGAATAAGAAATCACCCGGTGTGGTGCATGTCCGCATACGAAAACTTTCTATCTGTATCCGCCAAAGCGGTTGCTTTTGGGATGACAACGAATTTGATAAGTGTCCATCAGGGAAACGGCAGTGGGTTGCAGTTTCATGGCGTTTTTCTTTAGAATGGCCGTTAAATATAAGTATTCTCATTTGTTAACGACTTACATCAAGGAGCCTCCATGCGCTGCAAACCGTTATCTTTGGGCCTGTTGACCGCAACGATGGCGTTGTCCATCCCGATGCCGTCCGCCCAGGCAGCATCGAACGTGAGTGATGCCGACGGCAAGGCGGTGATCGGTCACTATGCTGCAATCGCGCATGCCGTTTTTTCTGATGCCCTGACCCGCGCACGCCAGCTGGAGGCGGCCAATGCCGCGCTGTTGAAGGCTCCGACCGACGCCAATCTGCAAGCAGCACGCACCGCTTGGCTGGCGTCCCGCGTGCCTTACATGCAAAGTGAGGTGTTTCGTTTTGGCAACGCCGTGGTCGATGACTGGGAAGGGCAGCTCAATGCTTGGCCGCTCGATGAAGGGCTGATTGATTATGTTGCCAAAGACTACCAGCAAGCACTGGGGAACGCTGGGGCCACCGCCAATATCATCGCTAACACGCAATTGAAGGTGGGAGAAGAGACCCTGGATCTCAGCAAGATCACACCGACGGTGCTTGCCAGCCTCAATGAAATAGGGGGATCGGAGGCTAACGTGGCCACGGGCTACCACGCCATTGAATTCTTGTTGTGGGGCCAGGATCTGAATGGCACCCATGCGGGGGCTGGCAAGCGACCCGCCAGTGATTTTGCGCTGGATGCCAAGCAGTGCACCGGTGGCCATTGTGACCGTCGTCGTGAATACTTGACGGCGGCCACGACCTTGCTGGTGCAAGATTTAGAAGCGATGGAAAAGGAGTGGCAACCCGGGCGTGCCGATAATTATCGCGCCAAACTGATGGCAGAACCGGTCGAGCAAGGGTTGCGTAAAATGCTGTTCGGCATGGGGTCGCTGTCATTGGGCGAGCTGGCTGGCGAGCGTATGAAAGTGGCGTTGGAAGCGAATTCGCCTGAGGACGAACACGATTGTTTCAGCGACAACACGCATAATTCCCATTTTTATAACGCCAAAGGTGTGCGCAATATTTATTTAGGCGAGTATCGCCGCATTGATGGCAAGGTTGTCAACGGGCCAAGTTTGTCTGCTCTGGTGGCGAAAGGCGATGCACAGGTCGATCGCAATGTGCGTGCGCAACTGGTGGCGACCGAACAGGCATTGCAAAAACTGGTCGATAGCGCTAATGCGGGAGTGCACTTCGATCAATTGATCGCGACGGGCAATAAATCGGGTAATGCCCTGGTGCATGGCGGTATCGATGCGCTGGTCGCGCAAACCGCGGGTATCGAGACAGCGGCGAAGGTATTGGGGATTTCGGATTTGAACCCGGACACAGCCGATCACTCGTTTTAAAATATAAACAGTTTTCGTTGCATATGACAAACCGCCGTTGAGGCGGTTTTGTCATTTTTGGATAAAGCGGGGGAATGCGCATGACAGGACGACGGCGGTATATGTCGGGCGTTGCGGGGCTGGTCAGTGCGGCCTGTATGCTTGTCGTTATTGCGCCCTGCCTTTATGCAATTGAGGCAGTAGATTCCTCGCTACTGGGGGGAAAGGGCACAGTACGTGTGACGGGTGACAATGCCTTTTCATTGCCGTTAGCCCATTTGTCTCCCTCGCGTCGCCTGGATTTCAGTGTGGGGAATAGCTTTTTTCGCAATCCGTGGGTGATTGCTCCGGCGTCGACCGATGCGCGGGATGGACTGGGGCCGTTGTTCAATACCAATGCTTGCCAAAACTGTCATATTAAGGACGGGCGCGGGCACCCGCCTGTTGCCGATGCGACCAATGCGGTTTCCATGCTGGTGCGGCTGTCGATACCGGCGTTGACGGAAGCGGATCGGGCGTTGGCGAGGGTGCACGGCGCCGTACCGCTACCAGTGTATGGCGGGCAGTTGCAAGATATGGCCGTGCCAGGCGTGCCTGCGGAAGCACGCGTGCGCGTACAATGGCAGTACTCGTCAGTGACGCTCAGTGATGGCGTTACGGTGGCGTTGCGACGTCCCCGCTTACAGGTGACAGACCTCGCTTATGGGGCATTACCTGCGGACGTGCTGACCTCGGTGCGCATTGCACCCCCGATGATTGGGCTGGGTTTGTTGGAGGCGATTCCTGAGGCGGATGTGTTGGGATTGGCAGACCCGGAGGATCGTAATAACGACGGCATATCGGGGCGTCCTAATCAGGTGTGGGACATTCAGCGTCAGACAACGGTTATGGGGCGCTTTGGCTGGAAGGCCGGGCAACCCAGTTTGGATCAGCAGAATGCCGCTGCCTTCGCAGGCGATATGGGGTTAACGTCAACGCTGATTGCTGCAGATGATTGCACGTCGACACAACAAGCTTGCCGTGCGGCTGTCCACGGGGGCGTGCCTGAAGTGAGTGACGAGGTGCGCGCGAAGGTGCTTTTCTATACCCGCACGCTGGCGGTACCCGTGCAGCGTAATAACGAAAGTATTGAGGTGCGCAGAGGGCAGCAATTATTTGGGCAAGTCGGTTGTGCTGGTTGTCATGTGCCTTCCCATGTGACGGCGGCGTCTGCTGCTGAGCCTGAATTGAGCGGTCAAACGATCTGGCCCTACACCGATCTTTTATTGCATGACATGGGCGATGGGCTGGCCGATGGTCGTGCGGAATTTATGGCGAGCGGTCAGGAGTGGCGTACGCCACCGCTTTGGGGGATTGGGCTTGCACAAGTGGTAAATCCTCAAGCAGGATTCCTGCACGATGGCCGCGCCCGCACGCTCCTGGAAGCAGTCCTTTGGCACGGGGGCGAAGCGCAAGCGGCACGCGCCGCTGTGCTAGCATTATCATCCACGGAGCGTGAAGCATTGTTGGCGTTTCTTGGTTCCTTATAGCGATGACAAGTTTAATTTTTAAAAAGAGATCGAAATTGAAAAGCAAAATGCAACATCGGTGCTTTGGGCGTGTGTTTTCTCTGACCATTCTAACGCTGATGCTGGGGGCGGCGGCCGGATGCGAGTACCCGCTGGGCGGGCCTGCACTGACCACGCCGCAACAGCTTGCCGAACAGGCTGTCGCGCCCGCCTATCAACACTGGGTGGCGCAAAGCCAGGCATTGTTTGATCAAGCGCAGAGCGTTTGTCGCCAGCCCGATGCTGCCAGTATTGAGCGATTGCGTGCCGCTTGGCGGCAAGATGCACTGGCCTGGTCGGCATTGCAAAGCATGCAGCCGGGGCCAGTGACACCCGTCAGCGTGCGTGTGAGTTATTGGCCGGATAAAAAAGATCTGGTCGGGCATCAGGTCGAGCAATGGTTAGAACAACCTGTACCAACGGCTGTCCAGTTAGCTGAGCAGAGTGTGACCTTGCAAGGCTTGTCAGCATTGGAATTTCTGCTATTTGATGCCCGCTTTGACTGGTCGCAAGCCCCTCAGCGCGAGCGTTTGTGCCCACCGGTCAGCGTGATTGCCGAACGCCAGCAAATGCTGGCGCAGGAGGCATTGCAAAGCTGGGAGCGCGAGCAGGGGATGGGAATGCGTTCTGCGCTGCCCAATTCCCGCTACGCCAACGAAAGCGAAGCGCTTGCAGAGTTGCTCAAAGCCAATGTGGCCGGTCTGGAGGTCGCGCATAAAAAATTGGCCACCGCATTGGGCGACAAATACCCCCAGCCGTTTTTGGCCGAGTACTGGCGCTCAGGTCTGTCGTTACCCTCTGCACGAGCCGTGTTGGAAGGCAGTCGTTCGCTGTGGCAATCGGGGCTGGCAGAGGCGGTGGCAGCCAAGCAGCCTGGGTTGGCTGCACAGATCGAAGAGGCATACGCACGCTTGATGACTTCACCGTTGTTGAGTTCTGATGCTTCCGCTTTGACACTAGTGGCATTGCTGAAGACTGCAGAAGGCCGTGCGCAACTGAAGGGCTTGGCCGAACAAATGAAATCACTGCATATGCAATATGCGCGCGATGTAAGCAAAGCGTTGCAGATTCCACTGGGAATCAATGCCCATGATGGCGATTGAGATTGACTGACGTCAGACGTTTAGTTCAAACCTTCAAGCCCAAGGGAAATCCCTTTCCTTTGGGCCCATAGTATTATCGTTATGGACAGGCGCCGCAATCTGCGCTGTTATTGCAGTTGGGGCCTGTGGTTTTCAGTTTCAGCGTGAAAGTGAAAAGCGGATTAACGATATTGTCCTTGTTCTCCTGACTGTTACGTTTGGGGTTGTCGTTCATCCAGCCGCTGGGGCACATCAGGGTGTTGGTGCTCACCCCGGCCGCGCCGGTGGGGTGTGGTAGGCCGATGGCATGCCCAATCTCATGCGCCAGGTGCGTCAGATCAATGCCGCCGACAGCATTGCCGTCGCTGCTGATGATTTTGGTGTTAGCGGTGCCCAATCCCCAGGTCGCGCCACCTCCCCACATGGAGGCAGGGGAAAATTCGCGAACAAAAAATACTTCGACGCAGTCTGCATCATCCACTTCTGCTTTCAGCGCAGTTGCCTCACTTGAATCGAAAGTGACGTATTGCGATTTCCACACCGTTTTCCAGTCGCGCACCGTGAAGACAACATCTGCCTTGGCCCATTCGGTGTTTGCTCCCGGCAATCCGAATGGCAGGCCTGCGCCTGTGTAAAACAATTGCAGCATGGGTGGCCAGAACCCACCGTAACCGAACCAGCCTATCCTTACCGGTTGCACACACAAGCGTTTGGCCGCTTCCCAGTAAAAGGTAATGAGGTGTTCGATGGCGATGGACGTTGCGACAAACTTGGCCTGTAAATCCATGGCAGCGAGGCGCTTGTCAGCCGGCGCATCGAGGTGCATGGAAACCTCGCCCTTTTGCCTCAATGGCTGATCATCGGCGGATTCATCGAGGGCGCGTTCCAGTTGTATGCGCACATAGAGGGTGGCGGGTTGGCGCGGTGTTTCCACGTAGTCGTCGTAGTCGTCACGCATTGGCGCAGCCAGTTCGCTCATGTAAGGCGCATCCAGATATCCACTGACCTTGCCCTCCACCGTGCCGGCATCACGGTCATAACGCAGGGACTGGCCGGCATCAGCAGCAAAGCCTACCGTTCCCAGTTTGGGGCCGTTATAGGTGTTGTGCGTAAGTGCGGCCTGCGGCACGTTCTTGAACACCATGTTGAGGCCATTCACTTCCACTTCGCCTCCGGCCAATTTCTCCCGCGTGGCCGACAGGCTCAGACTGGTGCTCCCACTGGCTTCAAAGGTTTCCGCGCCTGCACTCAGCTTGGAAACGAAATCGGCGTTGGCCACCATCTGGAGTTTTGCTTCTTCTTTTTGTGGCTCTTCCATCGTGGATGTTTCGGGCTGCGGTAGCCGGAGTTCGGCGACGTGGCTGGCTTCTAGTGCGGCAATGCTCAAGCGTTCGGCCGACACCAGGCCTGACGTCGCCGCCAGGGTGCCTGAGGCGCAGGTCCCCATCAGCAACCCGGCCCACAGTTTGGTGAAAGTATTCATGCAAGATCTCCCTCTTTATTTTTGGTCTTTTATGACGGAGACGGTGAGTCTCCTGATCCGCATTTCTCACCATTCTCTTGTCATTGCGTTAGCAAAATGCAGCGGTGTAGCGCTTGTTACGCAGATGACGTATGCCTGCGTCGCGTTGATGCCAAGACTGTTGAGAAATTTGGGTCAGAGTCATTGTGACCTGCATCAGCCTGTCGTTCAGTGATGCTTCTGGGCGCGAAGATGTGAAGAAATCAGGCGGGGTAAATGTGACGAAAACGGTGGCACAGAGTGTGAAGAATTGGCGTTTCACCCTGGTGTATTTGGATCGGCGCCAAAACCCCCTGCATTCGCTACATTTGTTTTGGTCATTTACACGTACACTTTTGTGATAGAAAATTTATAGTCTCGACCGCACGCCGTTGCTTTTCATCATGGGCGATGCTGAAAAGTGCGAATGGGCGCACGCAACTCAAGGGCTTATCCAAACAAATGAAATTACTGCATCTGCAATATATGCGCGATGTGAGCAGCGCGTTGCCAATTCCACCCGGAGGTAATACCCATGATGGCGATTGAATTTAATCGTCGCCAGGCGCTTGCGCTCTCATTGGGGTTAACGACATTGGGAATAACAAGCTCGGGATTTACGGCACTGGGAGCGTCAGCCAGCGCATGGGCCAAGGACACGGCAGGAAATCCATTGCTACTGTCAGCCCGCGATGATCTCGAGGGCCGCCACTGGGCAGTGGGTTATGCGCTCGATGGCAAGCCCTGCTTTTCACTGGCAACTGATCAGCGCTGTCATGACATTGTGGTGCACCCAGGCAGGCAGCAGGCGCTGTTTGTCGCACGCCGGCCCGGCACGCATTGTTATTGGGTGGACACCAGGCAGGGGCAGCTGTTATCGGTGTTGGTGGCCCGTCCACAAAGGCACTTTTATGGGCATGGATTATTTGATGCAGAGGGTAAGCATCTCCATCTGACCGAAAACGATTTGCAGCAGCCTGGCCGTGGCGTTATTGGTGTCTACCGGCTGCACGCCAACGGTTTTGATTTTTTGCATGAAATCAGCACTCATGGCATTGAACCGCATCAGCTGGAGTGGGATCGTGATCAGCGTGGGTTTATCACAGCCAATGGCGGCATGATCACCGAGGCGAGTAGCCGAGAAGTACAAAACCCTGAAGCGATAGCGTCGAGCTTGGTGCACGTGGGGCTGGAGGGTCGCCTGATCAGTAAAGACACCTTGTCTGATCCAATGTGCAGTATTCGTCATCTCGCTGTGCAAGCCGATGGTGCAATCGTGACAGCGCAGCAATATGTCGGCAACCCCGTGGAGGCGAACGCTAATGTGCCCTTGTTGGCGGTAAAACCCTTAGGGAAGCCGTTAGTGCCTGTGCCGATGCCGCAAGAGCAATTTGTGCGAATGCAGGGCTATCTTGCCAGTATCGCTGTGCATCCTAGCCAACCCTGGTTTGCCACCACGGCACCGCGTGGAAACCGGTTTTTAATTTATGACCGCCACTCACTTGCCTGTCTTGCCGATGCTCATATGCCCGATTGTGCCGGTATTGTTGCCTGGAACAAGGGTTTTTTGTTGTCATCGGGACAAGGGCTTTGCCGGTATATAGAACCGTATGAGGGCGGGATCAATGTTACGACGTTAACCTTGCCTGCCGGTGGCTGGGATAATCATCTGCGGCTTGGTTAAGTCGTTATAAGCGGTTTTGCGCTATAAAATGTATTTGCCAGCAGTTCATGGGGATGCAATCGCATCCCCAGTGCAGACCTTACGCTGATTTTTTACGACGCAGACGCGCAGCCAATACGCCCAGACCGGAAACGAACAGCAAGGCAGCCGGCGGTACAGGTACCGGCGTTACATAATTACCTAACTCTTCGGCTGAGACCTTGTAGGCATGCAATACGCCCGGCAGCAGACTGTAGTCGCTGGTGAGAGACGCGTACACATTCGTGTTTGAGGTGAGAAAACAGCCGGTTGTTTGGCCCAGCGGGCATTGAATGGAAGACGCATAAGGGTCGGCATCGCTGAAACGCAAATACACGTCAAATTGTTGCCCGTTGCTATTCTGGGTAACGCTGTAATCGTTATCCGTGCCTGACAGTAATAAATAACTGCCGTCATTCAAGCGTGGGCCGACTGCAAGGCCTTCCCATTTTTCGGGGGAACGGTTGCCCAGTTCACTTAAGGTATTGGCATCAAGATCAAGGAAGGGGCCCGTCTTGGAAACACGGGTAAAACTGGCACCCGAATCCAGATCAATATTGCTCACATCGGTTGCCCCCGTGAGATCAATTCGGTAAACCTCTTTGTCTGCGGTCGCCAGTTCGGCGCCAATACCAACGCCGCGATTATTTCGTTCCAGCACCAAAAATTCGTGGTCGTTGATGGCAACCAGGGCGGAGATGCCCTGACCCTGGCCGTTACGTTTCATCTCATAGGCGAATTGCGCGACCGCTTCACCCGTGTTCATATCAAATTTAACGATGCGATTCACTCGACCGTTACCGCCACCTTCGTCCAGCATGGCGCTTTGCAGCATCGCGTAGGCGTATTGCCCATCCGGGCTGATGGCCAGACCTTCAAATCCACGATTGGTGCGTTTGCCTGCGGTATTGTTGGTATCACCTGCGTAATTGGGAATCTGGGTGGATGCATTGCGTGGCACCAGATTGGCGGGCGTTTCAAATGTTCTCAGTACATTGCCCGTATGACGGTCAATTTCATAGACAGAGGGGCCGTATTCGTCCGAAACCAGGAAGTTGCCATTATTGGGATTGATGACGATACCTTCTGGATCGAAAGAATTACCCAGCAGGCTGGTAGTGCTTGGTGCCAGACCGTTGAGTGAGCTGCCACCGTTATAGAATTTGATCGTCTCGGCCACCTGAAAATTCGAAATGGCGCCGGTGTTCATGTCAACATCGAGCGTAAAACGCTGCACCCGAGTGTCATAGCTGATAAAGCCGCCACCGGGGCCTCGGTCTGACAAGCCCCACCATTCATTGGTACCCGGATTGTAATAAATGTCCGAGAAGAACCCCAGGCGGCCATCATTGACGACTGTGCCAAAGGTGTCTCCCATCGCGCCAGGCAATGCCAGGCCATTGATGAAGGAGGGAGCCGCCGTGGCAGCATTGGCCAGCAGCAGGCTGCCGGCGAGTACGGTCATATTGAGAATGTGCGTGTTTTTCATAGTGAATGCGTCTTGTCGTTGTAGTGGTTTGAGCCGGGCGTGTTTTTGGTCATACGCCAGACGACAATACCGATCCTCTATGAAGAAAATATGGCGGGGGTTGGGTTTCTTGGACTGGATTATGACAAGGGCAGAAATATTGTCGCGCGGATGCCTGAGGCGACCCCGTCGACATCGCATCGAAACGAGCCCACAGCGCCTTTCAACGTGGCAACCCATCCACGAGGTAACAAAAAATGTATAACGGTCAGTGATAGCGGCGACATCCCGACTGACGAAAGAACTCTCACACGAGATAGTAGGAAAAACGCCCAGGGATTGTTACCATAGTGTGCCTCTTCCCTGTCGCGCCTATCCAGGGCGCCTGCGTAATGAAAACAGTACATTCCCCCGCTTGGTTGCAAGAAGAACCCGCGCTGCTTAGTTTGTTGCATCAGTTTATCGATCGCCTGGATCAAGGCCCTATCGATGATATCGACGATAAACTTACGCTACGGCTAACCCGCAAGCATTGTCCCGAGCTGTATGCGGCTCGCGAAGAGGCAGAATACATCTGGTCGCTCATACGTTCGCTCGACAAGCAATACCTGATCTGGACAATCAAAGGCCCACGCGCTAAACCGGGCGAGCCAGAGTTTGAGAAAATGCGGTTAGAGTTTAATCTCGACGCCGAAGCGTGTGTGCGTGAATGGTTACACCGTCCACTCATCGACCCGTATTCGTTGATATGGCAAGAGGCTATCGAAAAAAATGCGTCGCTTTGGCCGGCGAGCGTACGCTTTATGCTGAATTCACCGCTGCGCTATGAAAACCGTGGCGCCGAAGAAATCGTACAGGCGTTGGTTGCGTTTGCCCGCTTGTCGCAACCGTTAACCTTGCGTGAGGCTTCTGCCCGCTGCTTTTGGGGCGATTCCAAGTTCGCTGAAAACAAAGAAATCTGGTTGCGTGAAGTGTTCCCGATGCAAATGCACAGGATCAAACCACGCCCGATTCTGCTCAATGTTGTGGTGCCGAACGAAGTGCAAGGGGTTTTATGGATCGAGAACCAGGATTCATTCTTGCGCTTTGCCGAACATCCACCAGAAGAAGCGCAACACCTGGCATTGGTGTACTGTGCCGGTTTTCGTGCAACCTCTCCGCGCATTCGCGAACCAGGGCATGCCGTGTTTTGCAGTATTGCGAGTACACGCAGTGCGCTGTCCATTCATCTGCTGGAACAAATGTGGCGAGGCGAGATTACCTTACCCTGCTATTTTTGGGGGGACCTGGATTTTGCCGGCATGGGAGTGTTGGCAAGTTTACGGATCGCCTTTCCCAATGCGCAAGCCTGGGAACCCGGATATCGCCGCTTGGTCGAGGCGTTACAGGTGGGCCAAGGGCATAAACCTGTCGATGCAGGAAAAGAAATGCAGACCGATCCGAACGTCACCGGCTGTCGCTATGCAGATCATGTGTTGCTACCTGTATTGCGTCGGTCAGGTTTGGCAATAGACCAGGAATTCGTGGCCTGGGAATGCGCAAACTGAAAATCTTCATCACCCAAGGGCGCCGCCTAGCGGCGTCCCAGCAGCCGAAGGCTGCGAGTGGCGTGACTTATCAGGCAATTCAATGATGATTTACAAAAATTAATTCGTCAGTATTAAACCCTAACTCTTTTGATCTTTTTTTGAATTTTTCTATTACCTCCTGTGGTACATCAGGCTTTCGTGCCAAAAGCCACAAATAAGAAGTATCTGGGCCAGAAATAAAAGCATATTCATAATTTACTCGGTCAATTTCGAAAATCACATAGGAACCATAGAACGGACCGAAAAACGATACTTTAAGGTACCCTTCATTCTCACTGTTCACAAAATATGCTTTTCCAATCGCTTCCTTCCATTCTGCATCTTCCGATGAATAGCCACGATTCACGACCGATACACCACCGTCGCCCGCAATTGAGTATTCGGCAGATATCTTTTCAAGCCCTCGCTCGAATGAATGATCTAATCGCGCTATTTCGTACCATTTTCCCAAGTAGCGGCTCAACTCAAATGATTTAATTGGAGACACTTTTTCCGGCATGCCGAGACAGCCTGTAAGGCCTAATATTGCGATAATCGCTATAGCAAATCTCATGTTAACTCCGATCTAGTTGTGCCTAACAGTGTTTTAATCAACTCAGAAACCTCCTCAAAGGCGCGTTCCTTCTCGGCGTTACCCGGTTCAGACAGTGCCAACGCTGCCTCCGTCAATGCGGCCACCAGCATACGAGCGACGAGAATTCGGCTTTCCGGGCGCAAATGCGGCACCAGGGAGCAAAGAATATCGATGGCCAGTGTGACCACAGGTGAGTTCTCCCAGCGCTCGCGGCCCAATATGGACGGCGCATCCACCAATACGATTTGACGAAAAGCAGCATCCTGACCGAAGAAGGTGAACGTTTCCCAATAATTCAGCAGCGACGTGGGCTCGTTATTGTGCGCATTCACAGTCTTCAGCGATTCAAACAGCTTTTGCTCCATGTGTTCGGTCACGGCCAAGAACAGGTTCTTTTTGCTTTTGAAATAGTGATAGATCGGGCGAATGGTGGTACCGCAATCCATTGCAATATCTTCCAACGCTGTGTCTTGATAGCCCCGTGCACCAAAGAGCGCGCAAGCACTTTCTAGCACGGCTTGGCTGGTGCCATCACGACGCTGCTGTTGCGTTCTCGGTTTGATCGTCATTTGTCCTTTCTCCACCCTGCATCTAACTATCTGAAATATAAGCAATTTAGGCCAGCAAACAAAGTTTTGCCGGATAGCGGTAGCAGTTATGTAGCATGACTACACAACATATGTAATCATGCTACATAAAATAACAAGCAGGCAAATGACATGGATCTCCTTCGAGCACGTTGTTGGTGTGGTTTGTGGCTGGCCATTGGGTCGACACCGGCGGTGGCGACACTTACCGACAGTTTAACCATCGGTAGTGCCAAAGCGGTTGCATTGGGGCATGCGGTAACGGCCGACCCACCTGGCATTGACTCGATTCATTTTAACCCCGCTGGTTTGATCAATCTGAGGGGGCGTCAATCCCATTTCAAAGTGGTCGCAGGTACCTTCGGTATCGATATGGAATTCGGCGATTATGATCCCGAAACAGCGGCTGCCATTGATGCGCATCGTGGTCAGCCGTATTTTAAAGAAAATGACGCCTATCAAACCACCGGTACCACCGCAGGCGCGTCGTTGATGCTGCCCTTTGTCGGTATGACCGACGTTCCGATTTTGTTCGCCCCTCTGGGTGGTGTTTCTTATGGCACACCCGATGGGGACATGACCCTCGCCACCAACGTTTATTCACCCATGATGGTGGGATTGTACCGTAGTGAGGACGATCCCAGTCGCTGGATTGGCCAACGCATGTCGTTTATGGTGGTGACATATTTTTCGCCCAGCTTCGCCTATCGCGTCAATGATGAATTAACCGTAGGTGCTGCGATGACCTTCAATTACGGTGGTGTGGGTTTCGAATTGCCGTTTCGCGGCGGGAATCCAAGCATTTTTGAACTGGGTGAATTGCAGCAGGGCCCCATGCTCAACTGCACCGGTGCCGACCCAGCGCGACCACCGCTTGAACTGCTTTGTGGTGGCAATTTTTCGCCTTATGAAGAATTGGGCTATATGGCGCTAGAGGTCGAAAGCCCTCTCACGATCGGGTTCAATTTTGGTGTTCTTTGGCAACCGATTCAGTGGCTTACTTTTGGGATGAACTATATTGCGCCGATGCCCATGACTCTGAAGGGTGACTTTTCCTGGACCAGTTCGGACGCCTGGAGTTCGGTGTTGGTGCCGTTGGTGGGGTCGCCGCTTGGTGGTCAGATTGATGCGATTGTGAGAATGTTGGGCTACGAATTTCCCACCGGGCAAA
Organism: uncultured Moraxellaceae bacterium; assembly: GCA_964473645.1. Classification (GTDB taxonomy): domain Bacteria; phylum Pseudomonadota; class Gammaproteobacteria; order Pseudomonadales; family Ketobacteraceae; genus HdN1. The sequence goes on along the minus strand of CAYYPW010000013.1, from coordinate 112,905 downwards.
GCCAAACCGAGGGGAAGGTCAAGCTTGAAATGGAAATGCCCGAACAATTTATGTTGGGCACCAGTGTGCAGCTCACACCAGACGTTAAATTGAATATTGACTACAAATACGCAGGCTGGTCTACCTGGCAAGAGCTTCCATTGGAACTTTCGAAGTCCATTGATTTTTTGCGTCTGGCGGAGTATGTCGGCGAATCCACCAGCAACGCGTTGGTGTTTCCGCTTGGGCTGGAAGATACCTGGAATTGGGCCGTGGGGCTGGAATATGCCTGGTCAGATCAACTGGTGTTGCGTTTGGGTGTTGAAGATCGACCGACCTCGCTGCCTAGAGGTGGTTACACACCGTTGCTGCCCATGGGGTCAGGCAAACTGTTTGGAGCTGGTTTTGGTTTGACCACGAAAGAATATGGCCAGGTAGATTTCGGTATCGCGTATTTCCGCAATTCATTGAATATGCCGGCAGGCACGAGTCCTTTGGGGAACGACACCGACCCGATGAATTTTATTTACAATCCGTTTTTTGGTACCGACATAAAAACCGATTTGAGCATGCTGCTGCTTGAACTCAGCCTCAGCCAACGCTTTTAGATTGGGTAAGCAAAAACTGGATATCTTCATCACTTAACGGTGCTGCGGGCAGTAGCTCCGCGGCGCCAGTAATGGCATCTTGCAACGCACGTTTGTGCTCCTGCAAAAGCACGATCTTTTCTTCGATGGTGTTTTGACAAATCAGTTTGTACACAAACACCGGTTTATCCTGACCAATACGATACGCGCGGTCGGTGGCTTGCTGTTCGGCGGCCGGATTCCACCACGGATCATAATGTATTACTGTATCGGCGGCTGTCAGGTTCAAGCCAACGCCACCCGCTTTCAAACTGATCAAAAATACTTTGTCATTGCCGGTCTGAAAGCGCTCCACCAAGGCCTGTCGGTTTTGGGTGGCACCGGTCAACATCAGGTGCGAGATCTTGAGCTCCTGCAAGGCTTTGCTGATCAGCGTCAGCATCGATGTAAATTGCGAAAACACCAGAATTTTACGACCTTCTTCGGTGAGTTCTTCGAGCATATCGAGCAAATGTTCAAGTTTGGCAGAGGGCAACTCAGCACTTTCTTCGAGCGGTAACAAGCGCGGGTCGCAGCACAATTGGCGCAGGCGTAACAAGGCATCCAGTACGTGAATACGCTTTTGTTCTGCTTGCTCATCGTTAAGCAACCGCAGAATTTCCTTTTGTGTTGTCGCGTGTAGGGCGTCATAAAACTGGGATTGCGCATCGCCCATGGCGATGTGTACTAGCATTTCGGTTTTGGGCGGTAATTCTTTTGCAACATCGGATTTTTTTCGTCGCAGCAAATGGGGGGCGATGCGGCGTATCAGGGCAGCTGCGCGTGCTTCGTCGCGACGTTTTTCGATGGGCACGCGGTAGAGGCGTTTGAACTGTGGTTCATTGCCCAGGCTACCCGGCATCATGAATTCAAACAGCGACCAAAGTTCCCCCAGGTGATTTTCCAGCGGCGTGCCTGTGAGGCAAAAACGATGCTCGGCATTAAACTGCCGCAGCGCTTTGGCGACTTTCGTATTGGCGTTCTTGATCATGTGGGCTTCATCAAGCACTAGATAACTCAGGCGCAATGATTGCCAGGTCGCCAGATCACGATGCGCCAGCGCGTAAGAAGTAACGAAAATGTCTGGCGTCGGTGTACTTTGCAACAATTCCATACGACCGGGGCCATGCAACACAGCGCAGCTTAGGGTCGGCGTGAAGCGCTGCGCTTCGCGCTGCCAGTTGTAAATGACGCTGGTGGGGGCCACTACCAACGCGGGTTGGTGCAGCCGGCCACTATTTTTCTCTTGTAACAGAAACGCCAAGGTCTGCAGTGTTTTTCCCAGCCCCATGTCATCGGCCAGAATTCCGCCCAGTTCGCGTCTGGCCAGCGATCGCCACCAGGCAACGCCTTGCAACTGATAGTCACGCAGGGTGGCATTGAGGCCTTCATAGGCATGCGTCAGCACGCCTTCGTCAAAACTGAGTTGCATTTGTTGGTGTGTGACCCGTTGTGGATCATGCCAGTACTGCAACAGGGCTTCGCTCAGTGTCGTCAAACGCTCAGCTTGTGTGGCGGGTAGAGGCAGACGGCCAAGTTTGTCGAACTTGGGCTGATCAAACAGTTCCAATAGATGTACTAGCAAGGGGCGCAGAAGCGCAATGGGAATCACAATGCGTCGGTCATCGCCCAGCGACAGAATGCTGCCTTCTCCCATGGAATTCAGCGCATCGAAACTGTAGCGTTCGGGCTGGCTTTCAATGGCAGAAGCAAGGCGCTGCAGCAGATTGACAGTTTCGCCACCAATATTGGCCGTTAGACTTAAGGCAAAGCGACCGTGGGTGTCACGCTCTACGCCGACGCGCCATTGTCGGGCCGGCACAAAATAGTGGCGAAATTGCGGTGCGATAGAAATACGCCAACCTTCTTGTTGCCAGGCGGGCACTTGTTCGAGGAGCAAGCGTTGCCACTCCTGAGCACTGTTGACACACAGATCGCCGGGCAGTACACCATCGGTGAATTGCGCGCCTTGATAAAAATGCTCCAGTGGTGTGAGCGTTTGCAGGGCTTGCTCCAGTTGTGCCTGCCATTGCTGTTCACTGGCACGATCGCGTATGAATTTATGTAATACGCCATTGTAGTAACGATACTGCTGAGTGGCGGGTAGTTCGGCCAGAAACTCCACTTCTCCTGCAGGGCCGGGGTAAGCAAAACTCACCCGCACGGCGTCAATCAACGCGGGGCGACGATAACTCTGCTGCGCGATCAGATGGGTGCGCACACTGTAAAATCGCAAACAGGGCACCGGCTTATCGTTGCGGGTTTTAATCGGGTAATCCATCGGCTCGGGCAAGCCGACCCGACGCAGGTCATCGCCATGGCGTTGCATGAAAGTGGTGAAATCCCCGGCGTTTACCACCACTCCGCGCTCCAGCCAGCGCATGGCCTCTATACTGATGCCCGTGGTGGCTTTACCCATCAACCCTGAGGTTGTGTCCACATAAAATGCAGTGCTGCCAGGGTAACAGTCAACGCCTGGAATTTGTAATACCAGCCACTGCTGCCCGTTTTCTTGCGGCTGCCAGCGGATTGTGGCCGGGCGATCCGGTCCCGGTTGCAGTGCACGTCTATGCCGATCAGGCTTGGCGTTATCCTCCTCCAACCAATAGCAGCGCCCGGATTCTGCCAATGCAGGCAGGGTAGCAGCCAGGTGAGCGGGCTTGAGGTCGAGCCGTTGTTTGCCTTCCCAGCTGGCATCCTGCTCGCGCAGTTGTTGCAAAATGCGCCAGTCTTGCTGGCGCAGATGCTTACGAAATTGTTGCAGCCATGCCCAGTTCAATACCAACGGGCGGCGGGTTCCATCATCGCCCCTGATGGTAAGCGTTAAAAGCAGGCGCGGTGGCCAGCAGTCGTGCGGGCTGAGCGTATAAAGAATAGAGAGAGGCTTGCTGCGGGGATTGGTTTTCTGATGATCACTATTGGCGCTGGGCGGATTCCGCAGGCTTTCCAGCAGCAGAGCAATGCCGTGACTGCAGGCACCATCGGCTTCGCAGCTGCATTCCATCACAAAGCGGGGTTGCCCATGGGCGCGCACGCTGACGAAAGGGCGTTCCTCCTGGCCGTGGCTATCGACAATGGTACCGTCGATACGGGTGCCATCACCATTGATGCGCAACGCCGCCACCTGCCCCTGGGATAGCAGATGTTCTGCCTTCTCCAGCTGCATACGGGAAAATTCGTTCTTGAGAGCGCGCGCGTCGAACAGCATGATCGGGGTGCTTTTGGGGCTCAAAAGCACCCAGTTTAGCAGCTTGAGGTGGGGCAGGGGTAGCGGGGACTGCATTGTGTTATGACGATATAAAACCTCGCTGATTCAATAGGATAGTGTGATTGATCGCGTGCGCACCGCTTTTTGGGGTGGGGAGGCGGGCGGGGATTTAGCTGGGACGCGGATTTTGTGGCCAAACATCTGGACTGCAACCAGGGCACGCAGGAGAGTCTGAGTGTGACCAAGCCTGCGTGCATCAAAACCTGCAACCATTAACAGGAATATCGCCAAATTACCGAGCCTGATGTAAAGCAATACTTTGTGTATCCACTATTTTTTCGTATTGGGCGAGATCCAAATCAAACGCCTTGCGGGAGGATTTGGCCAAGGCAATTAATTCCCTGCCCTGATCCTCCGAGGGAATCATGCGAGTATTAACAATGGCCACACCGATACGCGCGAGCATGCTGTCGAGCGCTTCCACCTGACCGGTGAGCGCCATATGGGTAACGCCCCAGCTGCGCGTATTTTCTAGTGCCACCGACGCTTCAATTCCTTTTCCATCATTACCTTTCACCGCGACTTCCATAAATTCGAGAATAATCGCATCGATATTGGTCGGCAGCAGAGCATCAATAAATCCGGTGGGGACGATTCCAAGTGCACGCCCTTTTACGGCGACGGTCGGGAGTGTGTTCATGTTGAGATCAATACGCATCCCTTCGCCATAAGGGCGATAGTGCAGCGTTGAACGGATATTGTTGACCTCGGTGGTGACGCCGAGCATATCGATCGTTGCATTTACCACCGCCATCATCTGAATATCCTGGTCTTTGAAGTACAGGGTCTTTTCAGGTTTGGCCTGATCATTGTCGACCGGTACCAATCCGTCTCCATTCACCAGCATGGATATACGCAATTTAAGACCAGTAGTATCCAGTCCGATTTTTAGCAGACGCCCGTCCGGTGTGTACAAATCCAAGCCCACCGTCAGCAGGTCATCGACACGGTTGATATAGGCAGCAATAGCGGGATAAAGCGCCTCAATTTTTTTCGGGTCTAACGAAATAATGATATCCACGTCTTTGATTTTGTCTTTGGCGGGATCAAGTCCATAAATGCTGGCGCTTTTATCCACCAAAACATTATCCACTTGTCCCATTTTCGAAAAGTGTTCCCACAAGTGTGGAAAGGCTGCCCACAGTGGTGCAATGATGGCAATATCTTCTTCCCCCAATTGTGGGCTCATGTTGCGGGCTGCAGTTTTTATGCGCTCGGCATCCGCGTTAACGGCATTGGTAAGTTGTGTTTCTGGCATGGAAAGAATTTGAATGGATTCTGTGACCGTTGAGCGAAACGATTGCCACGAATAGGAGCCCCATCCGAGATGCCAGTCTGCGCCCATCAGGTAGTGCGTTTGATGCTTTTCTGGCGTTTGTATTTTTTTGGCGCGCACTAGCAGGCTCGAATCACCTAGCATATTAATGCGTTCTATCGCCTCGAATTTCTGTTTGGAGGCATCGACGTAGCAATATTTATCACCCTGCCGACTGCCTTGCACGTGAAGCTCACGCCAGTCGCCGTTTTGCTCGGGCAAAATCGAATAAAAGCGCGCGAGGTTGAAGTCTTCGATAGAGCCCCAAAGGTCTTCTATGAAGCGTTGGGATTGTGGATCAAAGGTGCTGTGATCAACCATCAGGGATTGAATTTCATTGATGCCGCGCAGTTTATCAATGGCTAATCGTGGTTGGCCGTTGCCGGCGAAGGTTACGATGGGTTTCCAGCGGTTTATTATATCGGCATCAGTGTAGGCGAATGCGGTGGTGGAGCATGTCAGTAGTAGGGCGAGTGAATAGGCGTATTTCATGGCAGCCTCATGTGTTTTTGGCGATGGCCAGTAGTGCGTCGTGGATGTGGAAGAGTGCAATCAGGATTTCAAAAAGTATGCGCCAGGCGAGTTCGAGAAAGAGGAATATCAGCATGAATATGGCCCCTATGGCCCATTTCGTGGCGCGGGCGTAGGGGAGGGTGTTGATCCATTTTTGTAGGCTTTCTATGTGGGTGGCGCTTATGTCGCTATTTTTGGCTTTGTTGGCGAGCCAGGCGGTGATCAGGGCGGCCAGCAGTGGAACGACAAATGCACCTATCCAATAGGCTAATACGATCAGATAGGGAGTAACGAAGAAGCGTAGGGTGATGAAATCCATTAGCCATTGCATTTTTTTTGTTTTGTCTCGTGTATGTGGTTCGACTGGAGAATAACTATATCTGATTGTGGTTTCTCTGTTTGGGGCTTGTTGATGTTCGGTTTATGGACACGCCGTAAATACGTCCCTGTAGGCTCGACGCCGGCATCCCTGCCGGCGACGTTCCATAAACCGAACATCAACAAGCCCCTTGTGCAATCATTGGTGTAGATAAATATAGGCACCGGGTTGGTTACACTTGAATTGGCATCGGTAGCATTGGGTTTTGAAGCGATTATGAGTCAGGCGCGGATATAGCGCGCCCGACTTGTATCATTTAATCCGCTCATCAAGCTGTTCGATGATGTAATCTTCCCAATCACGAGAGGTAAATTCGATCGCACCCACTGCTTTTTTTGCGACAACCTCTACTCGGGTCTGTTGGCCTGTTTCCGAGACAAATACGGCTACGTTTTGGCCTGCTGTCAAACTGAGGGGGGCAATTGGCTGTTGCGCCAGAATCAGTCCTTTACTGAAATCTTCGTTCACCAGAGTGAGATCTGATTTTTCAATAACGCCTAGTGTCTGCTGCCAAACCTGTGCTTTGGTCGCTGTATAGTGTTTGGAGACTCCTGTGCCGCGTGCATTCTTGGCATCGGCGAGGCTGTTAAAGGAGATGCAGCCTTGTATTAACAGGCTGCTGGTGATAACGGTGCCAATCAGAATTTTCTTGATCATGGTGTGCCTCTTTTTGTTTTGGCTCGGTTTTTTGATTATTTGGGTGGTACAAATTAATTCGTTGCTCGGTGTAATGATTGAACGCGAAAAATAGGATGTCTCAGGTTCGGCTAAGCGCTGCCCGTGCGGCAGGGGAAACTGCAAGATAGTCATCTGCTAGTGCTGTTTCTGCCTCGTGCTCCGGGTGAAAGTCTCGGCGCAAATATCTCGACGCTGCTTGTAAGAGCATGCTGAGACTAGGTAAGCGATCTTGCTCGGCGGCGCGACGCCACTCCCGCAGCAGGCGAAAGCGTTGGCCGGGTTCGCTGCACTGGTGCAGAAAGTAACGGGTTCCCCATAGCCATAACGCTAATAGTATGGGGCCGACTAGCAACATAAGCAGTAAGCGTTGCACGTAGCCGCCGCCTACCGATACAAATAAATCGTGGGCTACGGAGCGGTGTTCAACTTCTTCGGCGCCATGCCAGCGCAATAGGTCCATCATGACCGGATCTGCGTCGGCTTGATCGAGTCCGCGGGATTCGAGAATCCATTTACCGATGATGCAGGTGTAATGTTCGATGGCGGCAATGACGCCCAGGCGAAATACCAACCATGCATGTACCAACCACGGCCACTGACTCTGAATACCTAGGGGATGGTCGCCCAGCAGTTGTGTGAAGAGCCAGCGCACTTTGCGGGTATAGGGTTCGGTGTTGACGTGGTGTGCTTCGTAAAAATGATCCAGCACTGCTGCGTGGGAACGAGAGTGAATGGCTTCCTGGCGGATAAATCCTCGTACTTGTTCGCGAAGTTCTGGCGTCGTTACTAACGGTAAGGCTTTGTTGTAGACGCGGCAGAACCACAATTCACCTTCTGGTAGCAACAAATGCAAAACGTTGATGAAGTGGGAGGTGAAGGGGTCATTAGGTACCCATACGGGGGATGTATTCTGCCAGTCAAATTTTACGTGTCGTGCTGGCAGTGTAGTGGCGGCGTTATTGTTTGACATGTCGACTCCTGAACTTAAGCAATCAAACGATCAATTGGGTGAAAAATCGATGCGAGCGATCCAGCGGCGCAGGCTGGGTGACAGGCGCGCCAGCCAGTGCGCACCTTGGGCTTCGATGCCAACCAGGGCGAGCGCGCGATTATGTTCGATGGCGTCGACAATGGCGCGGGCGACGCGCTCTGCACCAAATCCTCGCCATTGATAAAGACGTGCTGCTTTGGCGCGGCGGCGTTGCTGTTCTTCGCTGCTCACGCCGACATAGTGGGTTGCTGTGGCAATACCGGTGTCGACAAAACCTGGGCAAATGGTGCTGACGCCAATGCGATGATCGACGAGTTCTGCACGCATGCACTCACTCAACATCAGCGCAGCCGCTTTGGTGGTAGCGTAGGCAGGAAACGTCCTCGACGGTGAAAATGCAGCGGCAGATGCGACATTGACAATATGACCACCGTTTCCGGCTGTCACCATTTGCCGTGCAAACAAGCGGGCGCCATGCACGACACCCCAGACATTAACGCCCAGTATGCGCGCCCAATCGTCGGCCGTTGTGTCGAGAATGCCGCCGGCCATGCCAATGCCGGCGTTGTTGATGACGATGTCTGGTACCCCCAGTGTCGCCTCGACCCACGCAGCGAAGGATTCCATGGCGGCGGTGTCGCCCACATCGACGCGGTAGGGGTGAACATTGCTGCCCAACAAGCCGCCAAGCACGGATGTGCGCTCAGCAGAGGCTAAGTGAATATCGGCGGCCACGACGGTGGCGCCACGTTCGGCGAAGGCCAGTGCGGTTGCGCGACCAATGCCACTGCCGGCACCTGTCACCACCACCAATCGACCGCTGTAAGGCATGACGGCATTGCGGCATTCATAACGGGCGAATTGAGTCGCGCTGGTGCTGCTGTTCACGTGTTGAATAAACTCGCGTACTGCAGCTGCCACGACCTGAGGGGATTTTAAAGGAAGCCAATGCCCGGCATCGATGCGTCTTACCCATAGGTTCGGCACCCAACGCTTCAAACCACTGAAAATGTCACTCCCCACGAAGTGATCTCGGGTCGGGATCAATAGCTGTACGGGAGCCTGCGCATATCGCTCTCGTGGCATTAGTATTCGACGTAGCACGTTGGCGCGGTACATTGCTACGCCCTGAAAACCATCGCGGGCTTGAGTGGGCGACGCGGGAGCGTGCGTGTTCTCACTCATGCGTAGTAGCGCTGGCCATAATCGGCCAAGACCCAGGCGCCACAGCCAACCGACTGCTGGCAAATGGAATAGAAATATATACCAGGAGCGAAGCGCCTGTTTCACAAGTGCTTTTGATCCTGCCCAGGTCGGTTGGCGTAATTTTTCACGTAGCCAAAATCCCATGTGGTCCAGACAAGGGCCAGAAATCGAGGTGAATGAGGCGATGCGTTCTTTGAGCGCGGGATCGGTCACTGATTCCCAGGTGTGAATAGATCCCCAGTCATGTCCTACCAAGTGTACGGGGCGGTGTGGACTGACGGTGTCTATGATGGCCTTTAAATCTGCCGAGAATTGCTCCATGCGAAAACCGTCTGCCGATGACGGACAGGTCGAGGCGCCAGCGCCGCGTGCATCAAACGTTACGACATGAAAATCATTGGCAAGCTCCGCCACGACACCGTTCCAAACGGCGTGATTATCAGGATAACCATGCACCAGAATGATAGTGTCGTGATTTGGATTGCCGGCAAATTGCACGGCGAGTTGCTGCAGCTGTTCCCCGACAATGAAATTACCCTGATCGGCGCTCATGAGCATACCTGTTCAACATGCAGTGGCTTGGAATTTACGGGCGCTGGTGCTGCGGCTGACGGCTGGCGTTGCTGCCAGCGATGCACATGCGGCAAATCATTATCAAGCCAGAATGCGTCATCCTCCGTAATCACCAGTAATTCTTCGAACTTGGCGCCTACGTTGCGAAAACCGAGATGTGGTTCTACCGCCCACAATCCAACTGCAGGCGAATGATCGGAATAACGGCTGCTGTTCCAGAGCGGTGACCAGCCCTCACGTCTTCCTGCGCGTAATTGCTGCATCAGTCCACGTAAACTGCGTACACCAAAACGCCCGATATTGAGGGCAAACTGTTGCTCATTGATGGTATCGACTTTGTGCGCCAATACAGAAAAGGGGTAGGCTTTGTGGCGCGGTTCCACACCTTGTTGTGCACACAGGCGATCCACCGCCTGGCTGACTTGGGCCATCGGCATACGCGCTTTTATCTGCGTCAGAATCAGATCGCGATGAGCACCGAGATCATCCATCAAGCGATCAAGCACTGCATTTTCACCGATGCAACCGGAATATCCGATATCTGCCACACAGCCTGCCAATACTGGCGCGCAATCGAGAATAAAAGGCATGTTTTCTTCGAGTTTGCGCCCGGATGGGTAGAACGCTGGATGAAAACCGCCAAACCCGCGAAACGCAGTGCGATCGCCAAACCACGCAAAAGGCTGGTGAAACCAGTCGTTGACACCATGATCCTGCAGCCAACTTTTCATGCGCCCAGCCACATGACGTTCTGACATGCCGGGCTGCATTTCACCGGCGATGGTTGCCGCACAGTCATACGCCAGTTTTTGTACCTGGCGAAAACGCTCAAGGGTGTCGGTCGCCGGTAATTGCAGTGATTCATGCGTGCGGCTTTGCTCAATGGCTTCTGTCCGTTTCATCTCTGCGTTCCTTCTGAGTGTGGGCAGCCGGTCTGTCACGCACCGGTGCGAGATTGGATATACTGGCAAACACATCGAGGATTACGTGCCCGCCTCCCGTCACAACATGCTGTTCGTCGCTAATATGCTAATCGGCTTTAGCATGTTACTCGTCGGTAGCATGTTCTGGCGGATGTTACTCCAAAGTAATATAATGTCAATCCATCGCCATCAAGAATGATTTCCGGGATTCCACCATGACCGCATTGAAACCTGTTGCAAGCTCCTCCAACGTCGCCAGCAAAACTCGTCGTGTGCCGCGGGCTGAGCGTGAATTACAAATGCTGGAAGCGGCTGCGCGTTTGTTTGGTGAAAAAGGTTTTGAAGCGACGTCGATGGATGATGTCGCGCATGCGTGTGGGGTGACGAAGCCGATGGTGTATTCGTATTTTGAGTCTAAGGAGGGGCTTTATGCGGCGATGATTCATCGTGCGGGGAGTCATTTGGTAAGTGCTTTTTTGGAGATTGGGCAGGAGCCTGATCCGGCGCGGCGTTTGAAGTTATCGTTACAGGTGTTTCTGGAGTTTGTGGAGCGTTATGGGGCGAGTTGGCGGATGGTGTTTTCGCAGGCGCCAAATGGGGTGAAGGCGTTGGACGCGATTGCGGGGTATCGGCAGCAGATTATGCAGGCGGCGGTGTTTACGTTGGGTAAGTTTCGGCCGGTGGGGAGTGATGGGAGGGTGGCGCGGGAGATTGTGGAGCCGTATGCGCATGCGTTGTTGGGGGCGGGGGAGGCGGTGGCGCAGTGGTGGTTGCATCATCCGGATAAGTCGCGGGAGGAGGCGGCGCGGGCGATTAATGACATGATTGATGCGACGTTGCATTTGGTGAGTATGAAGTTGAGTACGTTGCCGGTGGTGGTTGATGCTGTGGGGGGTGTGAAAAAGAATTCGAAGAATAAGTCGCGGGATTAATGGTTCGAGGTAAATTGGCTCAAACGTTAGTGTATTGCGGATTCATTTTTTTAGTGTTGTGGTAAATGAATATCTGTTTTTCGGTCGGGCTTCGAGGTCTTTCGTGGGACTTCGTTTCTGGAAACGCCGTGAATACATCCCTGTAGGCTCGACGGCGGCATCCCTGCCGCCGACGTTCCAGCAACAAAGTCCCACGAAAGACCTTTCATGTTCAGTGGTTGCAGAATGTTTTGCAATTACTGCTCTTCTTTTGTGATCACGACAAATCTGCATTCAACATTTTCTTCCTATAGCTGCGCGGAGTCATGCCGTAGCGTTTGCGAAATGCACGGGAAAATGAGGTGGCGTGTGTGTAGCCTAGTGTAAGCGCGACTTCTGTGATCGGCATTCCTGGCGTTGATAAAATCGGGTCCATGACTTGCTGGCGTGTGCTTTGTACCAGTGAGCTCCATGATACGCCTTCTTCGCGTAGTCGACGCTGCAGGCTTCGTTCTGACATGTGTAACGCGCTGGCTGCGCTGCATAACCGTGGGCTGGATTCGCCAATGTTTAAGCGCAGCCACTGTTGCAGCATGGCGGCATAAGTGCGCGCTTGTGTGGTCATGCGGCCTTGCAATACCGTTTCCAGGGAGGTGGCGAGTTCGGGGTCGCTGTCTTTTAAGGGGGTGTGGAGATTCTCTGCGGGGAATTGAATAAACACTGTGTTAGCTGCGAGAACAGGGCAGCCGCAGTGTTGGCTGAGGGCTGCAATTTCTTTGTCGCTGGGGTGGGTGAGTCCAATACATTCGGGTAGAAAGCGGTCGTCGCTGCGGGAGCGGCAGTAGCCAGCCAGGAGTCCGATTAAATACAGAATCGATTGGCGGTGAGGGGCTTCGGTGTGGGGTAACGAGATGATTAATTGGCAGTGGTGGGGCTGCACATTAATGCGGAGGGTGAGTGCGTCGCTGACGAGGGCATGATAATTGGCGATGCGTTGTAATGCGGTGAGTAGGTTGCCGCCGGCTTCGAGGGTGAGGCCCAGGCCGCCGAAATCGCTGTATTGGGTGTGTTTGATCAGGGATTTCCAGAGGGGCGGGGTGGGGCAGAGGGTGGCGGCTTGCTCCATGAGTTGGCGGGAGGTGCTGACCGGTACGCGTTGGCGGGCGTCGGTGTTGTGGATGTCGCCAAGTGCTTGGAGAGGCTGCAAGGTGTTGAAATCAAAACCTTTGTCGTGCAATAGGCGCAATACGGGGCGAAGGTAGCCAAGCGTGGTGGTGGGGGTGTGCATGGTAAGTTACCCGGTGGTAATGATGGGTTGGATGTTACTACTGGGTAATAATCTGTCAAGGGGCTGCTGTGACTGGATTGCCCTAATTGGATTGCTACATCTGGATTTGTGGATGAGGAGATAGGGGCAGCGGGATTGCTGTTTCTGGATTGTTGTGAGCGGGGAGATGCGGTTAGTAGGATTGGCGCGAAATGTTCATTTTCTGGCGTCGGCGGTTGCGCAGTTTTTGGGATGGCCGCGTATCGTGAAGGCTCCACTGTCAATGGAGCGACCAAGATGTCCACCCAACCTTCAGGCGCGAATTCGCGCGCCTCTGCACGCTCTGGCCGAGAAGAGCATTTGCCGTCCAAGGCTCTGCAACGTGCCTTGATTAATAAAGGGGATGAGTTCCGGGCGCGTCACCCGCAGATTATTCAACATCAGGATCGCATTGGATTTGCGATTTTCAGTATCAGTTGTTTGGCCATTGTGTTGAATGCCGTTGCTTATGCAATGGGAGCTTTCTCTGGCTGGGTGGCGATTGTGATTGCTGCATTCTGGATGTCGATTTTGCATGAGCTGGAACATGATCTGATTCATTACATGTATTACCGTAAAAATCCCTTTATGCATAATCTGATGATGGCGGGGGTATGGTTGTTTCGACCCAGCACGATCAGCCCTTGGGTGCGTCGCAGTTTGCACCTGCATCATCACAAGGTGTCGGGCAGCGCCGCCGATATTGAGGAGCGAGGCATTACTAACGGTGTGCCTTGGGGGCTTAAGCGCTTGTTGATGTTGGGGGATCACATGTTGGCGATTTATCTGCGCCCGCTGGATACGCTGCGGATGATGCGTGCGTATGTACGTTCACAAGAGCCGCTATCGCGCGGTGAGCGGCTGGCGTTGGTGCGACAGAATATGTTGGCGTATTTTCCGCTGGGAATGATGCATTATGCGTTGTGGCATGGTCTGGTGGTCTGGCATGTCTTCAAGTGGAGCGCTACAGCGATGGGATATGCACCGGTGCTCTCAGAAACGCAACTGCAGGTGGAACAGGTCGTTAATTTTCTCGCGGTCGTTTTGCTGATACCCAATGTGTTGCGAGTGTTCTGTTTGCATTTCGTCAGTTCCAATATGCATTATTATGGCGATGTGGAGCCAGGGAATGTTATTCAACAAACACAGGTATGGAATCGCTGGTGGTTGGCCCCCTTGCATGTGTTCTGTTTTAACTTTGGTGCGACGCATGCCATTCATCATTTTGTGGTACGCGATCCGTTTTATGTACGGCAGTGGACGGCGCGTCAAATGTATCCGCTGATGCGTGAATATGGGGTTCGCTTTAATGATTTTGGAACCTTTCGTCGAGCGAATCGTTTTGATGATCCGTCATCGGTAGCTACCAATGTGGTTGAACCGAAACTGGCAACCACTGCGTAATCTTTTAATACAGCATGGTTTATAAAATGTATGGGTCTTATTAATCCGGGGACAAAGATTATCTGTGACAACTGAAGCTTGGAGGGACATTGAAGGAGATGATTTATGGAACGTCGCCGGCAGGGATGCCGGCGTCGAGCCTACAGGGACGTATTTACGGCGTTTCCAGAAATCATCTCCTTCAATGTCCCTAGTCGCAAATTTCCTAAGCAGATAATCTTTGTCACTGTTTCAAAACTGCTGCTGATAACTCATGGCCAATATGATGGCAGTGACTTCCGATTGGTAGTCGGTGCCCATATACGGATTATAAATAAAATAGAGCTGATTCAGGCTGTTTGAGGTATCGCTGGTGCCTGCGGGTGAAAATCGTTTGGCATGAAAATACCCCAGTGTCATATCCAGCGACTGATCTGTGCCGATCTGATAATGAAAACCGCCCGCATACAATTTGCCATCGCCCACCGGCAGCAAAACGGTATGTTTGTCCTCAGGTATCGAGGAAGGCCGAGGCTCATAACCCAGTCGTAAGGCCAGTGCGTCAGTGTACTGATATTCTATGCCCACACCCCAGTTCCAGACATTTTTGAAACGCATGGGCATGCGCAATACCTGCATTTCGGCCTCTTTGGGTTGGACGATGCGAGCCAGTTGCAGAAAATCGATATCCTGGTCGAACCCGATTTCCAAATCTTGCCATACGGCCCAGTCTGACATCTTGTAGTCGAGATTGAATTTCAATTGTGGTGTCAGTCGTATGCTGGTACCCACCGCAAAATGCCAGGGGGTGGGTAATTTCAGTGTGACATCGCCTTCCTCGATTTTTTCGCCGTAAGGTAGCGGGTAACCGATGCCATCGGTGAATGACATCAGGGCTGCACCGTTATTGTCGGTGCGTAGTTGCTGCCACAACCCCACCCAGTCGTCGGCGTATTCAATGCGGTAATGCCCCTCAAGAGTATCGTTAGCTTCACCCTGAAACACCATGCCGAAGGACAGCCAAGGCGTTGGTGTCCAAAGTGCACCAAAATTGAGGGTGGTGGAGAGCATTTTCTCTGCTTCCAGTTCCAGGTTCGAGACTTCGGTGTAGGGGCCAACATGCCCACCGCAGAAATCGATCGCGGGCACCTCTTGCGAACACACTGCTTTCGATAACGCTTCAGCGATCACCAGCCCGATGTTGGGTACGCGTAAATCCAATGTTACGCCGACCCCCTGGTAGGAAAACCCCAACGATGCCCCCAGGCTCAATTCATCGTTGAATTGCAGGGCCACCGACGGAGAGAAATAGGTGAGACGGGTAAAGGTGATGTCTTTGCCCTGGAATCGCCCTGGGTCATCGTCTTCACGGTAGTAACCGGCTGCCGTTGGACTGTATACATTGGTGGCAAAGGTAACGCGCGATCCAGGTGGCCGATAGGCAACGCCTCCCAGTGGCGCAATGATGGCAGGCATGCGAACCACCCCCGCACCCGGCAGCATGAGTGCTGCCCCCGATGTCTCGCTATGGGTATTCACCACCACGTCGTCGAACATACCCGCGGGTACGCTATCGGCGGCATACAAGTCGGCAAAATACTGGTCAACGGCAGGGTGATGTTCGCCAAAATCAATAGCCATGTCGAAGGAGCCGGCGATCAATTTAAGCTGGCGTTGCCGGCCTTTCAAGGCAGTAAGCCCGGCCGGGTTAAAATGCACAGCATCAATGCCGGGCGGGTCGGCCGTTACTGCATGTCCCAGCGCAAGCGCTTTGGGGTTGCCCAAGGTCAGGTTTTCGACCAGTGCTGCTTGTGCGTCATTGGGGGTTAAGGTGAAGGCCCCCGCGAGACTCCCTGCAATGCTCCCAACAAAGAAAGCGCGCATCCACATTGCCTGTTTCCTGTGTTCTTGTTGTTATCGATCCTATCTTCCGTATTTTTGTCATTTAGTCAACAAAATTGACTAAATGTATACATGTGGGTTGGTGCCCTATGAAAGTTCGAGGCATATGCTGGGTTTGCATGGGATGGGTCTATGTGTGTCTGGGCGTTAGGGGGATGCAGGAGCGGAGCGCTTCAGGACGGAGCTATTCAGGATGGAGCTATTCGGGATGAAATCAGGTCAAATAACCCATTCAACGGGGCTGCGAGTCGCAGCGCCAGGACGCAATCGGCTGACTTTGGGATACCTGCCATTATCGATAGTGGTGTTGTTGAATGGCCTGCCTTTTTCTCCGGCTTGTGCGGAGGTCTACACTGGCACCAATGCACATGGCATTCGTTGGTATAGCGATACGGCGCCAGTGCAAGGGCCGTATCAAGTGGTGACTTCATCGATTCCGCGTCTGGAGGCTGAACCCGCCGGTGTGTCGCCGCCACCCAACATGGTTGCCGAGGGGAATGCCTCGGCAACACCCAAGCGCAAAGCGAAAGCCAAATCGCAGCGAAAACCATCACGAAAAAAAGCCGCAGCGAAGCCCGCTAAAAAATCCAAGGCGAAGTCAGTGTCGTCGTTGCCGTCCTCCAGGGTGACCGCAGGTAACGTCTCACGCAGCAATAAATATCGCAACGCTACTCAGCACGCGGCCACTCAGAGTAAGGGCAGCCCTCGAAAACCGCGTCGTCCAGTCATGTCACAACGCGCGCGCCAAGAGGCCGCACTACAGCGTCGTTGCCAGCGCTATGATCTGTCCTTGCGCAAGATACAATCGGAACTGCGAGCGGGGTATCGGGCTGCCCAGGGTCGCAAGCTACGTCAGCGTCGCAAGGAGTTGCAGGCATTGCAGTTCGCCGAATGCCCGATCCGTTGATCGCTTCCGCTTCTCAAGGCGGGGTTGAACGCGATAGGCTTGCGGCATGGCTTTGAACCCGACAGGATTTTCGCATGTTCTTCGACCGCGCCCGCCGCCTGCACCCACATGATCTGGCGTTGACTGACCTGCAGCAAACCCGCAGCTGGCAACAATTGCATGCACAGGCCCTGCATTTTGCTCGTTATTATCGGGAGACGTTGGGCTTGCACCCCGATGATCATCTGGCATTGCTGATTGGCAATCGGGTGGAATTTATCGAAGCCCTGCTGGGTGCCCTTTTGGCGGGCCTTTGGGTAACGCCCATCAATACCCACCTAGTGGCTGATGAGGTCGATTATATCGCCACTGATTCCACCGCGCGTGTTGTTTTGCATGACCTGGAACACGCCGGTTTATTGCGTGTCGGGCGTGGTTACCATGTCGTGAATGTCGAGACCTTATCGCAGCAGTTTTTGCGTGAAACAGAGGCGTTATTGCATCTTCACGCCAGTGACCCGGCGGGTGGCACCATGCTTTACACCAGTGGCACCACAGGTCGCCCCAAAGGAGTGAAGCGCAGTAAGCCAGCGACATTGGGGGAAACCTTGCAGCGCATGTGCAGTGGGGGTTTTGCCTTCGGGCTGGATGGCAGTGGTGCCCATCTGGTGACAGGCCCTTTGTATCATGCAGCGCCCATGCTGTTTTCGCTTTATGACCTGCTCAACGGTGCGCCCATGGTGATCATGCCCCGTTGGGATGCTGAGATATTTCTTGCCTCCGTGGCGCGCTTTCGGGTGAAGCACACCCATTTGGTGCCCACCATGTTTGTGCGCTTGCTGACCCTGCGGGAACGTGCGCCCGAGCACGTGGATCAATATGACCTGTCTTCTTTAACGCTGGCATTGCATGGCGCGGCTCCCATTGCCGTCAGTACCAAGCAAAGTATGATCGCTTGGTGGGGCAAAATTCTGGTCGAATATTGGGGTGGCTCAGAAGCGGGCACGACCACTCTCGTCAATAGTGACGATTGGCTTGCCCATCCAGGAACGGTTGGTAAGCCGCTGGCGCATTTCGATGTATATGTGGGCGATGAGCATGGCGACCCCTTGCCACTGATGGACAAAGATAATAACGCCTGTGATCAGGCGCAAGGGCAAACCGGCAAGCTGTATGCACGCCATCATTTTTTGCCACAAGTCTTTGAATACCATAATGACGCCACGAAAACGCGCAAAGCCCATCCGCAACCGTATGTGTTTTGTATCGGTGATATCGGGCGGGTCGATGCCGAAGGGTTTGTTTACCTATCGGATCGAGAATCAAACATGATTATTTCGGGTGGTGTCAATATTTACCCTGCCGAAATAGAACAAGCGCTGATGGCGCACCCCGCTGTAGAGGACGTGGCGGTGTTTGGTGTCCCTAATCACGAATGGGGCGAAGTGGTGCAGGCAGCCATTCAGCTTAAATCACACATTTCACCTACCGAAGATTTGCAAGCGCAGTTGATGGCGTTTTTGCGAGAACGGGTGGCACGCTTCAAATTGCCACGCGTCATGACGTTTGTACAACAACTGCCCCGTACACCGACCGGAAAACTGCTGGTAAGAGAACTCAAAACGGTTTCTTGGTAAATAGGGATGACGCCATGCTGCTAAAGATGCAAGACATGGCGCCTCCCTTTGCTGTTTTACCCGTTGCCGCGTCAACCCGCACGCAAGTGGCGGGGCAGTGTGTCTTCTGCAAGAATCTCACGTATGCCTTCGTTAAAGGGGCGATTGCGAAAGCCCAGATCCCGCTCAGCCTTGCTGTTATCAATACGAATGCTCAGCGGTAGCCGTAGGGCATACACGGGGCGTTGACGAGGCACTTGCTGCGCTACGGCTTGCACGATGTCAGCAATCTGTAGATCGGCGCCGCCCACGTTATAGGCTTGACCAATGCTGGCGTCATTTTTCAGTGCACCGACCACCGCTTCCGCGACATCGCCGGCATACACCACCGGAAAGCGAATGCTCGGCATGGGCACCATCGGCAATTTCAACAATTGATAAACAGGGCGCAGAAAATTGTTATCACGCGCACCATACACGGCTGTGGGGCGTAAAGAAGTCAGGTCAAGTTTATATTGGCGGGCCAGTTCCCAGGCCAACGCTTCGCTGGTCTGTTTAGTGGCGCGGTAGGGGCCCCCTTTACGCTTGGCGCCGTCGAGCTGTGGTGATTGCTCTGTCAATGTGCGGAACAACGACCAGCGATAAATGCCAAAGGTGCTGATTTGCACCACCCGTTTTACACCGGCACGGTGTGCTGCTTCGTAAACATTGCGGGTGCCTTCAAGGTTGGCTTTTTCATGCTCCGCCCAGGCGTGCATGCTTTTGGCCACCACATACATGGCGGCGTTGGCGATAACAGCATCGCAACCGCTCAGTGCGGTCGTGAGTGCATTCACATCGGCAAGATCCGCCGTGCGAAATTGCACGCCCTCTTTCGCCAAAAATTCTGCCTTGGCGGGGTTGCGCACCACACCAATAACGGTGGCGCCGGCTTTCAGCAGGCTACGACAGATGTATACCCCGATCATGCCGCTGGCGCCGGTGACTGCAATGGTTTTACCCTGTAATTCCATGATCTTTTCCTCCACCTGTATGAGTTGTACGGATAACGCTAGCGTGGCGTATTCATCGTCTTTTGGTCGACGCTAGGCGAGCGTTGAGTGTGAGGGTAAAGCGCCTGTACGCACAGATCATTTTGGGCCAGCTCCCCGGTGATCTTCGGCCTGTTCTGGTTGCATTGCATGGGCTGTCAGGCGCGCTATGGTAGACTTTTGGGTTTGTCATGAGCGTCCGTTGCCATGTTACTGCACAAGTTGTTGCCCTATCTGTTTTATCCCATCACCTGGGTGGTGGTGTTGCTTACTGCTGGTCTGTTTCTGCTCTGGCGTGCGCGCACGCGCGCAGCGTTACGAGTGTTGGTGGCAGCTTGGTTGATAGTAATCGTGGCGGCCAGCCCCGGCGTTGCCAATTTTCTGTGGTATGCGCTGGAGCGGCAGTACCCACAACAAGCGCCAGAGAAATTACCTGCTGCGGGTGCAATCGTGCTGTTGGGGGGAGGTATCGAGTTGCCGGCCCCCCCGCGCGTGATGCCTGATCTGAATGATGCGGCAGATCGGGTGTGGTTTGCGGCCGAGCTTTTTCATGCTGGCAAAGCGCCGTTGATTGTGGTGTCGGGTGGGCAGGTATTTCCGAACCCGGGCTTGCAGACTGAGGCTGAGTATCATCTGCAATTGTTGATGCGAATGGGCGTGCCGCAGAGTGCCATTGTGTTGGAGAGCGCTTCGTCTAATACGGCAGACAATGCAGTGTTGACTGCGCAAACACTTAAGGAGCGCGATATTGATTCGGTACTGTTGGTGACGTCTGCGATGCATATGCCACGGGCTTCGTTTCTGTTTCGTGAGACTGGGCTTACGGTGATTCCGGCGACCTGCGATGTGCGAATTTCTACTGTGAAAGAGCCCGCCATTCTCGGCTTGTTACCCAGCGCGCATGCGTTCAGCACGACCGAATCAGCCCTGCGAGAATGGATGGGGATTCTGCTTTATCGTGCCCGCGTGTACTGGCGATAACGCCATGGTTAAGCGCTCAACGTTTGCCTGGTTGCTATGTGGCGTGTCGATACTCTTAACCCTGTTGCTGGACATGCCCAATGCCAGTGGCTGGCGCTGGGTGTATGCCGTGTGGAACTTCGGGCACGTGCTTCTGTTTTTTATGCTCACGCATATTGTCTTACGTTGGCGGCAGGCACACGTGGGGCGGGCAGTCGTAGGGGCGCGCTTTTGCCTGATGCTCGTGCTGGTCATGGCCGTGCTGGGCGCTTTGATAGAGCTTGCGCAATGGTTGATTGGGCGTGATTGCGAATGGCAAGATATCGTTGCCGATACCTCGGGAGCTGCGGTGGCGGTGCTATTCAGTCGTGAATGGCGGCAGGCCTTGCAGCGTGGGTGGCAGCGTATGGCAAGCGTTATTGCAGGGGGCTTGTTGCTGGTGTGGGCGTTGCAAGATGTGGTGTTACATAGTGTTGACACGCTCGCGCGACGATTGAGCTTCCCGGAACTCTATGCGCCAGCGTCACTCACGGCGACCGCGGCGCGGTTGGACCTCCTGCGAATCCAAGTGACACCTGTGACCGATGCGACGATTTCCTCTCGGCCCTTGTTACAAGTGGATTTATTCCCCGGGGAATTCAGTACGTTTACTTTGGATCAGCTTTATGCTGACTGGCAGGGTTATGACGCGCTAGTGTGGCGTTGGTATAACCCGGGCGCCCCGCTGGTATTCACTTGCCGTGCGCATGATCTCCAGCATGAGCGCAATGGTTTTGATCATCGGGATCGTTTTAATCAGACCGTGGAATTGGCACCAGGCTGGAATACGCTCACGTTTTCGTTGGCGGCGATGCGAGAAGCGCCCGCCACGCGCGAGATGAATTTGACACAGATGCGATCCATCGCCTGTTTTGCGAGTCAGCTGTCACAAATACGCACCCTTTATTTGGAAGGTGTTTTTCTTGCGCGCTCCCCATCGCCTTTATAACGCCAGGACTGCATCGGCATCAACCGGCTTGCTGAATAGATACCCCTGAAAACCGTCACACCCGAGTTGTAACAAAAACTCCCGCTGGGCGATAGTTTCAACGCCTTCGGCAATGACCTGCAAGCCCAGACTATGGCCCAGCGTCACCATGGTACGGGCAATACGTGCATCATTGGGGTTTTCGAGCATGCCATGGATGAATGACTGATCGATTTTGAGCTGATCCAGTGGCAGGCGTTTCAGATAGGCCAATGATGAATATCCCGTGCCAAAATTATCGAGCGAAAAGCTCACTCCCAACGCGCAAATACTCTGCATTTTATCTAATGAATCCTCGATGTCGCGCACCAGCATGCTTTCGGTAAGTTCCAGTTTCAAGCGGCTGGGGTTGGCGCCAGTTTTATGCAGCGCCTGTGCAATGGTGTCCACAAAATCCGCCTGTGCAATCTGCGATGCGCTGATGTTGACTGATAACGTCCAGTGTGAGGTGCGCTCATCAGAGGCCCATGCCACCAGTTGTTTGCAGGCAGTTTCCAGCACCCATTGTCCGAGTGGGCGTATAAGGCCGGTTTCTTCTGACAAGGGGATGAAGGTGGCGGGGGTGACCAGACCTCGGCGTTCACTTTGCCAGCGTATCAATGCCTCGGCACCGAAAGTGACACCTTCACTATTGACTTGCAATTGATAAAGCAGGCGATATTCGTCATGTACCAAGCCTTCACGTAATTCGCGTTCCAGTTGAATGCGCGCCTCGATGGCTGCCTGTAATGCCGGGTCGTAAAAGTGTGCACTGTTGCGACCGGCGGCCTTGGCCTGATACATGGCGATGTCGGCCTTTTTCAACAAATGGTCGGCGCTGTCCTTGTCGCCTATAAACACCGTTATACCGATGCTGGGCGTGCTGTTGCAGTCGTGCCCGTTGAGCGAAAAGGGTGGTTCGAAAGCGCGCAGAATTTTGCTGGCAATGGTTTCAACTTGCGCGGCGGCGTCTTTGTTGCGTGGGCTCAACGCCTCCAGCAAAATGACAAATTCATCGCCCCCCAGACGAGCGACAGTGTCGGTTTCGCGCACGCAAGCCTTTAATCGCTCCGCCACTTGTTGCAATAAACGATCGCCCATGTCATGGCCAAGGCTATCGTTCAGCGTCTTGAAATGATCCAGGTCCAGCAGCATGACGGCGGCGTGGTGCTGGGTGCGCGAGGAGCTGATCCGTGCTTGCCCCAGCCGATCATGCAGCAATCGACGATTGGCCAACCCGGTCAGAGAATCAAAAAACGCCAATCGACGTATCTCATCTTCATCACGCCGACGCTGTGTGATGTCTCTGATCAGACTGATAAAAATCGGTTCACCGTTATGCAAAATGCGGGAGACAGACAAGCTGATGGGAAAGGTCGTGCCCTCTTTACGCACACCATCGACTTCGCGAGGTTGACCAATCATTCGCGCTTCGCCTGTTTGCCGGTAAAAAGCCAGGTAGTCGTCGTGATGATGTCGGTGCGGAGGCGGCATGAGAAGCGTCACGTTTTTACCGAGAATTTCGTCGCTGCGATACCCGAAAATGTCACAGGCTGCCTGGTTGAGGGTCAGAACTATTCCGTGCGCATCCACGGTTATGATGCCTTCCAGCAGATTGTCGAGGATGGCTTGTGTGTGTCCTGCCGCATCAATAAACGCGACTTCAGGGTTCTCAACTGCAGGGCGCGCAGTACTGGGGTGGTGCGACACCACAAAATAACCAGGTTGGTCGATCAGCGCACTGAAGTGCAGTGTAAATCGGCAGGGGGCAACCGTGCCCAGGCGAAGCGAGTCATGGGAAAACTGAGTAACGGCGCCCTTGAGCACGCGTTGGATGCCTTCGCAGACAAGATTGGCGTCGGCGTCGCCCGCGAGTGCCGCTTTACGGCAAGCCGTCAGATAGTTTGTGCCAAGACTTGTTTTATTAATGGTCAATCCGCTGTCGGTGCCAGCATCACGCCATGCACGATTGACGTAAATAATGCGTCCCGTGCGATCAATGACAGCAATCATGCTATCGAGCGTATCGAGTATGGCATCCCGGTTCAGCGTCGGATCGCCCATAGGCCGCCTCCCAGCGTGTAGAACTTTTGCTGTCAATGCAGTGAGTTTAGTATCCCCAAAAGGATAGTGGTTCTGGCACAGAATGCCAGTAATGACACGTCGTCGCTATCGGCACGCATTGTCGATATAATCAGCACTTTTGCAGCCTTTTGGAATAAGTTTTCATGCGTCTGCCTGACCCTGTCACGGATTATGCCTCACTTTTTCTTCGCGATGTTCCCATGATGGATGTGAGGGCGCCGATCGAATTTTCTCAAGGCGCATTTCCTAATGCCACAAATGTGCCATTGTTGGATGACGCTCAGCGCGAATTGATCGGCACAGAGTACAAGCAGTCTGGTCAGGATGCAGCAATTGCACTTGGACTGCAATTGGCCACCCCGCAGATTCGCGCGCAACGCCTTGCGGATTGGCAAGCCTTTACGACGGAGCATCCGGCGGGGGTTTTATATTGCTTTCGCGGTGGATTGCGTTCCCGCACCACACAGCAGTGGTTGGCAGAGCAGGGCGTTTTGTACCCGCTGGTGAAAGGTGGCTACAAAGCCATGCGCCAGTTTTTGCTGCAGAATTTGGCGGAAGTCTGCGCACAACAGCCGTTTATTTGTGTTTCTGGCAGAACAGGGTGTGGCAAGACCGATGTGTTGGCGCGTTTGCCCCATCATGTGGATTTGGAGGCCTTGGCGCACCATCGTGGCTCAACGTTTGGTCGCACTGTGCTACCGCAACCCAGTCAGATTGATTTTGAGAATGCATTGTCAATCGCATTGCTCAAGCACACCCATGACCATGCAGCAGCGCCGTTATTTGTTGAGGATGAGAGCCATCTTATTGGGCGGGTGGCTTTGCCTCTACCGTGGCAAGCGGCGCTTAAGCATGCACCGCGTGTTGTGCTCGAGGCTCCCCTTGAAGAGCGGGAACAACGGGTGGTGCGGGATTACATCGTGGCGCAACGCAAAGCTTTTGCAGATTATTATGGTGATGATGCCGAGTCGCATTTCAACGCGTTTGTGCTGGAAAATCTTGATCGCATCCGTGCGCGGTTAGGGGGAAGTCGCCACCAGCTGTTACATGAAGAATGGCAGTCTGCGTTGGCGCATTTCGAGGCCACCGGCAACCCGGAGGGTTTCGTGCCGGGTATTCGGCGGCTGCTGGTGGAATATTACGATCCCATGTACGATTACCAGCTCTCGCGACGCGAAAGTGAAGTACGCTGGCGAGGTAACGCTGACGGTCTGGTGGCATGGGCAATCAGTAACGCGGCCTTTCCGGCACAGGGGTGAGTGCTTATTTTCTCGCTCTGTTTTTTACTTCAGATGGTTACATTCAGGAGTTTTCTCACTATGCGCTTGATTCGACAACGTCTGACGGCTGCAATGCATGTTGCGGCCGTCGCTCTGGTTTCCACTGTTGCTTCCCTGTCCTTTTCCTCCTTCTCATACGCCGCCCCCTTTACCTTCACCGCAATTCCCGATCAGGACGAGAGCCGCCTGACCGAACGCTTCGGTAAAATTGCTGACTACCTGCAAAAACAACTGGGCGTTGAAGTCAACTATATTCCGGTAAAAACCTATCCCGCCGCAGTGACGGCGTTTCGTGCCAATCAGGTTCAGTTGGCCTGGTTTGGTGGCTTGACCGGTGTGCAAGCCCGTCATCTGGTGCCTGACAGTGAAGCCATTGCGCAGGGGGCTGAAGACACGGCATTCAAAAGTTATTTTATTGCTTACCATGCTACCGGTTTGCAAGCAGGCAAGACGTTCCCGGCTGGCATCAAGGGCAAAACGTTTACCTTTGGCGCCAAAGATTCGACTTCAGGACGCTTGATGCCGGAGTTTTTTATTCGGGATCATTTCAAGGCCGCGCCTGAGACTCTCTTTTCGCAAGTGGGGTTTTCTGGGGATCACTCCAAAACCATTGCGTTGGTGCAATCCGGCGCTTATGACATTGGTGTCGTCAATTTCGCCGTTTGGGAGGGTGAGCTTAAGCAAGGCTTGATTGATACCAAGAAGGTCAATGTGATTTGGGAATCTCCTACTTATCCTGATTATCAGTGGACAATCCGTGGCGATGTCGAGAAAACCTGGGGGGCAGGCTTCAAGAGCCGTGTACAAAAAGCGTTACTCGACATGAAAGACCCGGTGTTGTTGCAGGCGTTTCCGCGCACATCGTTTGTGCCGGCCAGCAATGATGACTACGCACCCATCGAGAAAACAGCGGTTAGCATTGGCATCATGGACAGCTTGCCCTGATGGGCGTCAGCATGTCTGCTGCCAGTTTGTTTCAACTGCAGTCGGCCCGCATCGGATATGCGGGCCATACCATTTTGCAAGACCTGAATCTCAGCATCGCGCCTGGCGAAAAACTGGCCCTGCTGGGGGAATCGGGTGCTGGCAAATCCACCCTGTTACGCCATCTGCGTGGCCTGCGTCCGCAGGAGGTTGCCTGGTGCCCGCAGCAGCCGGGTTTGGTGCCAACTTTGTCGGTCTTCCATAACCTGTATATGGGGCAACTGGATCAGCATTCAATTTTCTATAATCTCGCCAATTTGTGTTATCCATTACCCACGCCTCGTCGGGAAATCACAGCGCTTGCGCTAACGCTTGGGCTGCAGGACAAGCTATGGACCTCGGTTGAAGCGCTTTCTGGCGGGCAGCAAAGCCGTGTGAATCTGGGGCGTGCGCTCTATCAACGTCGGGCCATATTTATGGGGGATGAGCCGGTATCCGCCGTTGATGAGCTGCAGGCGGATCAATTGCTTGCCATGATTTGCCACCAGCATGACACCGTCATCATTGCCTTGCATGACGTGGAATTGGCCTTACGTCATTGTTCGCGTGTGATCGGTTTGCAACGGGGCAAAATTGTGCTCGATTGTCAGAGCAGCCAGGTGAGGGCGGCCGATTTATTGAGATTGTATGCCTGATGCAACGCCTCATTCGGACGGATAACGCAGCCTCTGCGATGCTGCGCACCAGTGCATTGTTTGTATTGATCGCACTCCTGTGTTTGCCTTGGGCGGATTTCAGCATTTCCACACGCGAACCCTGGCAGGAGCTGGGGCGCTTGGGGTGGGGAATGCTGGCTCCCACCGTACCTTCGTGGATCACGTTGCTCGAAGCGTTGGCGGGAACGTTGGCCTTTGCCCTGCAGGGCGTTGCATTGGGTGTCATTGGCGGCTTGCTATTGGCGTTATTCTATCGCCAGGCCTGGGTGCGCAGAATGGCAGCGTTTATTCGTGCCATTCACGAATTGTTCTGGGCGTTGTTGTGGGTACAGATTGTCGGCTTGTCGCCTGTGGCGGGGATTCTGGCAATCGCCATTCCGTATGCCGGAACGTTTGCCAAAATTTATGGCGAGCTGTTTGAAGAGATTGACCCCGCGCCTGGTGATGCGTTGCCGGTGAACACCAGCCGCTTATCACGCACCCTTTTTACCGTAATTCCGCAGACCTTTCGGGCCATGCTCACCTATACCAGTTATCGGCTCGAATGCGGTATTCGCTCTTCGGCGGTATTGGGCTTTATCGGATTACCAACCGTGGGTTATTACCTGGAATCTGCGCTCAAACAAGGGCATTACAGCGATGCTGCGGGGCTGTTCTATGCGTTGGTACTGGTGATTGTCAGTATGCGTATCTGGCTTCGCCGCGTATGGGTGCCGTTTTATTTGCTGGCAGCGATGATCTGGTTGCCACCCGTGGCGAACGTGGATTGGGCGTATTTGTGGCAGTTTCTCACCCACGATATAGTGCCGGCACCTCTGCGCAACGGCGCGGGTATGGTCGTATTTCTGAGCTGGCTACAAGCGCTGCTGGTGGGGCAGGTATTGCCCGGACTCGGCAATACCTTGGTGTTGGGGCTGATCGCATTGGTGGCTACCAGCGTGATGACCTTGTTGGCTTTTCCATTGATTTCCCCGCTATTTGGCAATCGCGTGACGCGTGGTGCAGGACACGCCTGGCTGGTATTGATGCGTTCGGCGCCGGAGTATTTTCTGGCCTATATCGGCTTACTGCTATGGGGCCCGAGTCTACTCCCTGCCGTGGTGGGGTTGTCGTTGCACAATGGCGCCATTATTGCCCATTTGGTTGGGCGTTATACCGAAGGCATGCGTTTGCGGGACGATGCCAGTCGCGGGATCAATCGTTATTGTTACGAAGTCCTGCCACGCCTTTACCGACAGTTCCTGGCCTTTACGCTCTATCGTTTTGAAATCATTATGCGGGAAACGGCTTTGCTCGGTATGCTGGGGATTCCAACCCTTGGGTTTTTCATTGACTCGGCGTTTGGTGAGTTTCGTTTTGATCGAGCCATGGTGTTGTTGTTGGCAGCGGCCCTGCTCAACATGAGTGTGGATGCGTTGGCGCGGAGCTTGCGGCGACGATTGCATTTGTCGAGCCAGCCGGAGAGCTTGTAGATCGATGGGCCGTTACAACAGGAAATCCCCCATGCATCCCAAAAGTGACAGCCTGGCCTTTCGCAATGACATCGTCCTGGTGGGCGGTGGGCATGCGCACGCGTTGGTGTTGTTGCGTTGGCTGATGCAACCCTTTCATGCGGCCCGCATTACGCTGATTTCGGAGCAGGGCGTTAGCCCTTATTCAGGCATGTTACCGGGTGTAGTGGCGGGGCACTATAGCGCAGATGACATACACATTGACCTGCGCCGTTTATGTCAGGCTGCTGACGTGCGTTTTATTCAAGCGCGCGTGAGTGGCATTGATCCCGAGAACAAGCGCATCTTGTTGGAAGGCCGTCCAGCGCTGGAATACGACGTGGTGTCCATCAATACCGGTATAACGCCTGATATAAGCGTAGAGGGCGCATCGGCGCATGCCATACCGGTTAAACCCATTTCATCTTTTCTCCCTCGTTGGCAGTCCGTGCTCAATGCGCTGGAATCAATCACAACGCCACGTACTCTCGCCGTTGTGGGCGGGGGTGCTGGCAGTGTCGAGCTGGTGTTGGCCATGGCGCATCGCATGCGTACTGCTGCCCTCGCACACGACTGGCTACTGCTCACCCGTAGCCCCGAGGTGCTGTCCGAATATCCTGCCCGTTTGCGTCAGCAGCTGCATCAACGTTTGCAACACTATGGTATCCGTGTGATAACGGCGACTGAGGTGGTTGCCGTGGATGCGGGTGGCATGACCAGCCAAAAGGGGCAGAAAATTGCAGCCGACGTGGTCTTCTGGTGTACCCAGGCGCGCCCCGCGGCATGGTTGGCGAGTAGTGGTCTGGCCATCACCCCGCAAGGCTTCCTGGCGGTGAATTCGACGTTACAGAGCACAAGCCACCCTGATGTTTTCGCTGCTGGCGATTGCGCCTGGATCACGCAACACACCTTACCTCGTGCGGGTGTGTATGCAGTGCGTCAAGCCCCCGTGTTGCGTGAAAACCTGCAGCGTTATGTGCTAAAGCAAACACTGCAAACGTATCAACCGCAACGTCATTTTCTAAGTCTGCTCGCGTGCGGCGGTAAAGACGCTGTCGGTGCGAGAGGACGCTGGAGTGTGGCCGGTGCATGGGTATGGCACTGGAAAGATCGTATCGATCGGCGCTTTATGCGCATGTTTCATGACTTGCCCGTGCAGCCACCCTTGGCTAGATTTGCGGGGCAAGCGCTTGCGGGTCAGTCTGTTGCGAGTAATTCTGTTTTGCGTAAGCCGTCTGATGACGCTTCGTATGAAGAAGAAAGATTGCCTGCCGCGAACGAACGCTGCGGTGGTTGTGGCGGCAAAGTGGGGGGTGACGTTTTGCAGCGCGCACTCGCTGAACTCGACGCTGCACGCACCGTTGCACGCGCCGCCAACACCGAGCATTGCCCGCTGGCAGCCGCAGAAGATGCGGCAGTAATTACCATTCCCGCTCTTGCAGATAGCAATAACGCCGTTTCTGATGGGTGGTCATCGTTGCCGGTGCTGGTGCAAAGTGTCGACGCCCTCAAACCTTTGTTTGATGATCCCTGGTTGTTTGCACGTGTTGCTACCGAGCATGCGCTATCGGATCTGTTTGCCATGCATGCAACACCCCATAGTGCGCAATTACTATTGCAGTTGCCGGTGTTGCGCGAACGATTATTGCAACGGGATTTAACGCAGATATTGCAGGGCGTAAATGCCGTGCTCGCATCGCATGGCGCGACGCTGGTAGGTGGCCACACGCTGGAAGCCGACAGCCTGCAGATTGGCTTGACCGTGAATGCATTCGCTGCACCTGCATCACTCATTCGCAAGCGTGGCGCAAACCCCGGCGACCTTCTCATTCTCACCAAACCCTTGGGAACAGGCACGCTTTTCGCAGCAGCCATGCGTGGCTATTCGCAAGCGCGCTGGATAGAGGGGGCCATTGACTCGATGAGCACCAGTAATGCGTCTGCGGCCATGATTCTCGGTAACGCGGGTGTTAATGCGCTTACTGATATCACCGGCTTTGGCCTGGCAGGTCATCTACAGGAAATGCTGGGGGCTGGCATCGCTGGCGCCCGCATAAACCTGAATGCCTTGCCTGTCTTGCCCGGTGCTTTGGAATGTCTGCAAAAAGGCTATGAGAGTACGCTGGCGCCAGCCAATCAACGCTTGGTGCAATCCTGGCTTGGCTCGGTGTCTGCCGCTGATGTGTGGCGTTATAGGCTTTTGTTCGATCCACAAACCAGCGGCGGGTTGCTGGCTGCAATTGAACCGTTGAAAGTACAGCACAGCCTGCAATTGCTGCAGGCTGCGGGGGTGGGCGCTTATGTTATTGGTGAATGTACATCAGACACTCAGTTGACACTCGTTGCATCATAAAACTTAATATTCCATGATGTTTTGACGCTTGGCGATAAATTGTTTCACTGGTGTTGGCAGCATCGATACCAGTTGGCTGGCGCCTTGATTCACCCGACCCGGAATATGCAGGCCTTTGCCTTCGCATACCGCATCGTAACCCTGTTGTGCGACTTCATCCGCATCCATCCACAAAAAGCGTGGTAATCTGCTCACGGCTTTGCGCGTTCCCATCACATCGTGAAATTCGCTGAACGTGAAGCCGGGGCACAATGCGGTGCAGTGAATGCCGAAGGGTTTCAGTTCCAGCTCAAGGCCGAGACTGAAATTCAGCAAAAAAGATTTGGCTGCACAATAAATGTCACCTTTGATCGGTGGCATGAAAGCGGCGATCGATGCCACGTTAATAATGTGACCACTTCCAGCGTCTTTCATGGCCGGCACCAGTCGATGGCAAAGTTCAACGGGAGCGGTCATTAACACTTGCATAAAGGCCTTTACGTCGGTGAGTTCACTTGCCATAACGGTCTGGCTGAGGGCGTAACCGGCATTGTTCACCAGTGTATGGATCTGGATATCTTTCTCCTGCAGCCATTGCATAATGGCCTCGGGGGCTTGTGGGTCGCCCAGATCGCGTGCCAGGACATACACCATCACGCCGTGTTCTTTTTTCAATTGTGCGGCCAATTCATTCAGTTTGTCTTCTCGTCGGGCGACCAACACGAGGTCAAAGCCGTTTTTGGCATACAGCTGGGCAAAACTTTTGCCGATACCGGCAGATGCGCCGGTAATCAGTGCCGTCTTAACATTGTGGTCAGTGGCAGTCATGATGATATCCCTTTACTGGTGGCGGCTGGATTCGCGAGTATATCGAGATTGTACGTGTCTATGAAAGCGGCGCTGATTTATGTACCAAAAGTGGTAGAATCGCCGCGCACCGATACAAAATATTTCGGTGGCCCTTTAAAAGCCCACTTTTCAACCACCCATGAAGCCCGTCATGCCAAGCTCAAGCCCTGCTGTTCGCGCCGAACTCACCCGCAAGATTGTCCAACAGGCCCAGCCTCACGCCATTGTGCAGATAGGTGCGGGTGAACTCGAATCCACGCTGGCCCTGTGCGAAGCAATGAGCGCGGGCGAAGGGGTCACCCTCACCCTGGTCGAGTCAGAACTGTTCACCGATCCCCATTGCCGGGCGGTGTGGGATGCGCTCTGTCACCACGAATTCGATGCGGGTGTCGAAATAATCAATAATCCCGCCGATCAAGCGCTCCCTGATTTTTTCTTTCAGGAGCAGGTGTATGACATGGCGGTGCTCAATCCATCCGCCAACGCTGAACAGAATTTTGTTGCGCTTTACTATCTCGGCAAATTGTTACCCAAAGGGGCCATGTTGTTGGTGCACAAGGCCGACACAGACACCATCAAGCCCTGGTTGCGTCGAATGGTGACGACAGGGGATTACCGGGTGCGTCGTCAAGGGCCCGCAGGGGAGCCACCGCTGCTGGAAAAAATCCTGCGGAACCGTTACCAGAAGCTGCCTGGGTACGTTCGCAGCAAAATTGAGGACATGATTCGCCCCGAGGTGATTACGCCCGATAGCGAATTAGGGTTGAACAGTGATTTTGTGGTGCTGGAAAAGCTTTGTCAGGGCAGTGCGGTAGAGTTGGATGTGGAGCAGATGATTGCGGAGCTGGTGTAAGGGTAGTGGTCCCAGTGTCGTGTATATTTGGGAGGCAAAAAGAACGTCTGTTACCACTGAGCTACAAAGGTCTTGCGTGGGGGATTGTTTTTGGAACGTCGGCGCCATGGATGGCGCCGTCGAGCCTACAGGGAAGTATTAACGGCGTTTCCAGAAACAATCCCCCACGTAAGACCTGATGCACGATTTTAAGAACAGACGTTCTTTTTGCCCGCCTGTCCCCAGATTTTACCGCAACGACCGCACCTGCCGAATCCACGGCTGATTATTGCGTAACGCCGCAGGTAAGCTGGCCAGTGCATTATTGGCTTGCTGCTTGCTGGCAAAGTCACCATACACCAGGTTGTACCATTCCTTGTTCGCTCCCGTTCCTCTTGCGTAGGCTAATGGGTAGCGTTTCAGTGCGCTGGCATTATTGTTCGCAAAACGCTGCAAGCCACTAAAATCCCGCGTGCCCAACAGTTGGATCACATAATGGTCGCCCGGCCGTGAAGCCAGCCAGCGGTTATCGCGCATGGAAACCTTCACTACAGGCTTGCTCGCCGCGGCGGGAGCCGCACTGCTCGAAGAGCGTTGCATGCGTGCCTTCAAATCGCCAATGGTTTTTTGAACGCTGGTGATCTGCCCCTGCAACTTGGCGACGTCGTCACGCCCCGCTTGCTGGTTGGATTGCAATGCCATATGGGCACTTTGCAATTCAGACAGAGTGCCTTCAAGCAGGGTAAGGCTGGCGCCAATACGCTGCACATCGCCACTCATGAGAGACGTTGAATCCTTCTGCTGAATCAATTCGGCGTTAATGGTGGCGAGCTGTGCTTCCACGCTTTTGGGCGCGGCAATCGGATTGTAGAGAAAATAGCTGAACACGCCCAGTGTGAATAGCGTGGTGCCGATCAGGGCGCCAGTGAGCAGGCGAAAACGCTGGTGCGTATTGTTTCGCTCAGCAGATGCCTGTTTGCTGACGTCATACACTTGTTCCGCCAACATATCGACTTTGGCAGTGTTGTGTTCTTGTTCCTGCGACAGCCCCAGCAGCATTTGCTGCATGTCCTGCTGACGATCGTCGACGCTATTGATCTGTTCCGCGTGGGCGGCCAGATAGGATTGGTGATGATCAAGCTGGCTGCCTTGGGTGGCAATGGCGGTGGAGTGCGCCGACAGGTTGTGGCCGTGTATCTCCAGTGTTTTGCGCTGGCGATCGACCTCTGCCTGTTGGGCGTCGAGTTGCTGACGTTGTTGGTCAATATCGGCTTGTTGTTGTGCCAGCGCCTGCTTCACGCATTCCTGCGCTTGCTCCAATACGTGGGTCGAACGCCCCATTTGCACTTCGAGCGTATCGATCTTGGCGTTGATATCGCGTGCAAACCGCTCGGTTTTGTCGCGTTCACGCGGCGGATTCAAGGCTGCGGTGTCATAGGGATTGCCTTCAACCACGGGTGTTTCTTGTGGGTTGAGGGCGGGTTGCGGGGCGATTCCCCCGAAAATCGACTTTAGGGGACGTTGTTCAGACGATTCTGCCAGGGCAGTCGTCGCGCTCTCCATCGACATAGGCACCTCCCGTAGGGGATAGATGAGTAGGGTGTAACGCTGCACATGCAAAAAAGCCGCAGGTGGTGCGTTATCTGCGCATATCTGTCACCACCGCGCAGCATGATCGTTACTACGAAATACAGATCAGCTTTCAGATTATCGCACCGAATGTGGCATGTTGCACATTTTCGTGTGCTACAAATTGTAGAAAAGCAGGACAAATTGGCGATATTGGAGCATCATCGGCCAATTTACCCACAAAATGACCTTAAAATTTGATGTTTCAAGGAGACTCTGCGTTGTTCATTGATGTCCAGGAAAAAACAATAGCCCACGCTGTGCATCATAAATGCGGCTATTTTTTGATCTAAGGCTAGCTGCGGGTAACGTGAGCGGCAGCCCCTCTACCTCCAGGGTATCTCTACGGCTGCTTTGTAAAAGCCGTGCTTTTCAATATAGTCCCAGCGTTCGAGTCGGGTCTCTGCAAGCATGGTGCCCACCACCAACCGATTAAATGAATTGGGTTTTCCATCGCGGATGCGTCGTGAAATCGCGGTGCCCGCCTGTGCAATCCAAACCTGTCGTGTCAACGTGTGGTAACGACCATGTAAAGGGGCAAAAAACGGATAATGGATATGTCCGCCCATTACCAAGTCTAAGCCCACGGACGCCCAACGTTTTAGCGCCTCATGGGCATTATGAATGCGATTTTTGTGGTCGCGCCGTAGTACCACATCAAAGGGATGATGAGTTGCGAGAATTTTGAGCTTGTCATTTGGGGTGGCTCTTAATCGAGCTTCGACGGCATCAATTTGCGTAGCATTGATTTCACCGTCTTTTTGACGATAACGTCGAGTTGAATTCACGCATACCAGCAACAACTGCTCATTTTCAAAGCTCGGCTCCAATTCGCTACCAAAAACTGCGTTAAACGCTGCATAGGGCTGTATAAATCGCTCCCAAAGATTATGCGACGAGATATCATGATTGCCTGGCACCGCCAGTAGGGGGCATTGTGGCAGTTGCTGAATGAAACGGGCAGCCATGGCAAATTGTGCAGGGGTGGCACGTTGAGTGATGTCACCCGTGAGCAAAATGAGATCTGGAGGTGACTGATGCAGAAGGTCTAATAACGCAGACTGTACGGGAAGCGTTTCAGTACCGAAATGCGTATCGGAAAGGTGTATTAAAATCACGCATCGGGTTCCATTTGGCGAGGCAAAATACAACGGAATGCGTCTGGCTGAATCCGAATCTTCAAAGGCGTCCGCAGGTGATGTAACTCGCCATCAATGGCAACTTTGACGTATTTACGATAATAGCGCATTTCAATTACCTTTGCGCAGTAGGTATCCAGATTTTCAGCGGATTGTAATTGTCCCAATGCCCCCTGCAATATCAAAGTGAGCATGCGCCAGCGTGAAATGGGCCTGACTTGCAATACCGCCATTTTTCCTTGATCGAGACATTCTGCTTCTCGAAGATGGAGCGATTCCAGTTGCAAACGATTGGCGTTGACCAAAAGCAAAGCTGTCACAATCTGGCGTTGTTCGCCGTCGACTTTGATTTCCATAGGCATTGTATAGGGTTCTTTTAATAATGTAACAATGCCAGAAATTACAGCCACTAGGCGACTGCGTCCTGTTACCTGTTGGTGTCGTTCGCGCGCAGCGATCACTTTCGGATAGAGCCCGACACTCGCGCTAATGATGAAGGGCTTATCGTTAACCCAGCACAACGATTGTTGTTTGGTTTCACCGTCAAGCAAGGATTGAACTGCGGCGTCAACTTCCAGATAGATGCCGCGTTCTCGGGCAAAAAAATTGAAGGTCCCCTGGGGAATAATCCCCATAGGAACCTGCGCAGCGACCACTTGTGGCAAGACTGAACTGATCGTTCCGTCACCCCCAGAAACGATTAAGCTGCCGCCTGACTTCTGGGATTCATTGACCGCTTGGGTGATAGTCTCGCTAAAATTTACATCACTGTTTAAGCGGTAGATGGTGCCCAGTTGTGTGTTGGGAATGTGTGTCTGCAAAGCCTGTATGACTGTGTCGGCGTTCTTGCTACCGGATTCACCGTTCACTAAGGCTATGAATGGCCCTTGCATCAGCTACTCCTTGTTGCTCTTTACCATCGAATCACCCTCGGACTGTAAGCGCTTTCGGGGAACAAAGCCACGGGCCGCGATCAGGTATTGCTGGGCAGTCTTGGTAGTGAAGGTCACTATTGTCTGCTGAGTGGTCAATGATTCGCCGTCAAGCCGGTCCCCCCGTGTAGTAAATTGCAGGGAATTTGAGAATCAATTGTTGCTTTTATGCACGATGTGGCACACTGACCCACTTTTACTGGCGTCTTCAATGGCGCTGCCATTCGTATGTATTCCAGCTTTCAATGCCTGTCAGGCGAGCATTAATGAACGAACAATCCATCGAAGAATATGCACAGTTATCCCCCGAGCGCGTCATTGATGCGGTTGAGAATACCGGGCGCCTCAGTGATGCACGTATTTTAGCGCTCAACAGTTATGAAAACCGTGTTTATCAAGTGGGTATTGAAGAAGCGCAACCAATCATTGCCAAGTTCTATCGTCCATCACGCTGGTCTGATGCACAGATTCTCGAAGAACACACATTCTCGCTCGAATTGGCAGCAGCGGAATTACCCGTGGTGGCACCCTTGCAAAACGAAACGGGCACAAGCTTGTTTCATTTTGATGAATATCGTTTTGCGCTGTTTTCGCGCAAAGGCGGGCAGGCGCCCGAACCCGGTGATCTCGATCAATTGCATCGTATTGGCATGTTGCTCGGGCGTGTGCACGCCCTCAGCAACAAACAGCCGTTCACCCATCGCCCGGCGCTCACCGTCGAGCGTTATCTCGATGTGCCTGCCAAAGCCGTGATGGCCGAAGGTTTTCTGAGCGCCACGTTGCGTGATCGTTATATCAACGTGATCGCAGCGTTGCGCCAGAAAATCGTGCAATTGCCTTGGCAGGCATTGGTACAAATACGCACGCACGGGGATTGCCACCCTGGCAATGTGTTGTGGACGCGTGATGATGGCCCGTGGTTGGTAGATTTTGATGACTGCCAAACGGCGCCAGCAATACAGGATTTATGGATGATGTTGAGCAGTTCGCGTCCCGAGCAGGAATTGCAATTGGCGGAGCTGCTCGATGGTTACAACATGTTCTGCGATTTCAATCCGCAGGAAATTGCGTTCATTGAAGCGTTGCGCACGCTGCGCATGGCACATTATGCCGGCTGGTTGGCCAGCCGCTGGCAAGATCCAGCGTTTCCTCGCCA
Organism: uncultured Moraxellaceae bacterium; assembly: GCA_964473645.1. GTDB lineage: Bacteria > Pseudomonadota > Gammaproteobacteria > Pseudomonadales > Ketobacteraceae > HdN1. The sequence continues at coordinate 76,089 of CAYYPW010000013.1, read as the reverse complement.
TTTTCCCTGGTTTAATACGCCGCATTACTGGCTGCAACACGTGGCTGAGCTCGAGCTGCAATTACAGCAGCTGGATGAGGAGCCTCTGCGATGCCTGTGATTCTGTGCCCCTTGTGTCAGACCGCGTTGCTACGTGAAGAAAAACAATGGCGATGCAGCAACGGGCATGGCTTTGATGTGGCACGTGAAGGGTATGTCAATCTGTTGCCCGTTCAACATAAAAAAAGCCGACAGCCCGGTGATGCCGGTGAGATGGTCAAAGCGCGGCGAGAGTTTCTGGCGGCAGGCTATTATCAGCCGCTTAGGGATGCCGTTGTCGCATTGTTGCAAGAAATCAAACCAGAGCACGTGCTGGATATTGGTTGTGGTGAGGGGTATTACACGCAGGCGATGGCAGGCGTCGCGGCAGATGTCGTGGGGTTGGATATTGCAAAACCGGCCATTCAGATGGCCGCAAAGCGCTGTAAAGGCCCGCTTTGGCTGGTCGGGAGCAGTGCTCATTTGCCGCTGGCGGATGCCTCGGTGGATCTGGTGACCAGTTTGTTCAGCCCTTTACCGGTGGTTGAAATGGCGCGCGTGTTGCGTCCTGGAGGCAAGCTGTTGGTGGTCACGCCTGCTGCCGAACATTTGCGTACAGTGCGTGAAGCCTTGTTTGAAACGCTGGTGCCCCATCAACCGGAAAAATTTCTCACGGTATTGGGGCCGCAGTTTCAGTGCGTGAGTGAGCAGACGCTGGTTGTTCCGATGGCGCTTTCGCAAGCGGCGCTGCGCCAGCTGTTGTTGATGACCCCCTATGTCTGGCGCGCCAAGGCGGATCGTCGTGCAGCTCTCGAAGCACAAGCCTGTTTGCAAACAGACGCGGTGTTCACACTTTATTTGCTGGAAGCGATTTCCTGCAAAACAAACGCAGCGGATTGACCCTGACAGGGAGGGCAGGTAGTCTCAATGACTGAGCGCTGCCCTGGCATAAAAATAAAAAATAGAAATTGTATGAACACCCTCTTCAGGTTATTCGCCGGATTTTTGTGTCTATTAGCGCTGACGGCTTGCAAGCACACCGTGGAGATGCAATTTGATCTCGGGGGCGAAAGCGGTGCTTTCTTTGCCAACGGTTTTCCTACCGATTTGCGTGTGAAGCCTGACGGGCGACTGGATCTGCGGAATTTCCCTCGACAGTCCCATGGTATGACGCGTCTGTACGTTGAAACCGTGCAAGCCGATATTCAAGGCTACAGCCCGATCATGCCCGCCTATTTACCCTTCACCGGGCCGATTGCAATGGCGCAATTACCGCAAATGGCCGAGGCCTATGCCCAAGCGGACTCACCGCTGCAATGGGTAGATATTGACCCCTCCTCACCTGAGCGTGGGCGCCGGTTTCCACTTACAGTTTCGATGACCGTGACGGCAGATTTGTATCGTCCTGCGCACTTACTGCAGGCGTTACCGTTGCTGGGATATAATCTGCGCCCGAATACCCAATATGCCCTGATCGCGACGGATCAATTGCCCATCGCCGCTGCCAATCGTTTGCAGCAGTCGGCAGTGTTGGCGCGTTTACTACAACCTCACTCGCCAGGAGAGCAGGAGCAGCGGGCGTGGGAACTGTTTACGCCTTTGCGCGACTGGTTAAAGCAGGAGGGTATTCGCAGCGATCGTGTGGTTGCAGCGACCGTCTGGACAACCGGTGATCCGGCGCAAACACTTTTTGACGCGGCCCGCGATATCGCCACCTGGCCTGTACCTGCATCGACTCCGTTACAAACCCTGGCCGATTTTCCGGATTATTGTGTGTTGGGCGGGCAGTGGCAGGTGCCGGGTTTCCAGGTCGGTGTGCCGCCTTATGCCTATTCGAACTATGGTGGTGGCATCGACTTTGATCGCAACGGTGCGCCTAGGGTGCAGTACCTGCGGTCGGCACCCTTTGTGGTGACCATTCCGCGTCAGTCCATGCCTGCAGAGGGATTTCCCCTGTTGATGTACAACCATGGTACAGGCGGCGATTCGCAGCAAGTGTTTGCACGCGGCAAATCTGCCCCCGACGGAACGATGGAGGTAGGCGGCGGCCCCGCGCGTATTGCCGCGCAACGCGGTTGGGCTGCATCCGGCATGGGTGGGCACTTGGCGTTGGAACATATGGGCATTTTGGGTAGCGCTGATGGGTATATGGCCTACAACCTGTTTAATCCTCTGGCGATGCGTAATAACTTTGTGCAAATGGTGTTGGAGCGCGTGCTCTTCCGACGGTTGCTGAATACCTTGATTATCGATCCTTCGTTATGTGCCGGTGTGCAACTGCCGGAGGATCAGACACACATTCGGTTTTCTGAATCCATGCAAGCGCTGATGGGGCAGTCGTTGGGTAGTTATACGGCGGGCATGCAGGCCGCAGTCGATCCGTTACCGGTACAGGGTGTTATTCTCACGGGCGCGGGTGGCAGCTGGATTGAATTTGTATTTGGGCCCACTGTGCCGGTGAATCTGCAGATACTGGTCGAAGTGGCAGGATTACAATTGCCGCTGATTCAACATCTCGATCGTTGGCACCCGATTCCCATGTTGGCAGAACTGGCGATGGGCGTTGCCGATAATCTGCATTTTGCCGATACCTTGCTGCGCTATCCCAAAAAGGAGGCGCCTCATGTCTTGGTCATCGAGGGGCATAGTGATCATCAAGTCCCTGAAAATATTCAAAGCCCCTTACTGCGCGCGTTGGGAGTGGATCTGGTCGGTGACGAAGTGGGTGTGGATGAAGAGGATACCGTCTACCCTGCCATCGGCGTTGATGCTGACCCGCAACGGGGTGCCAGGCAGTTAGGGTATCCCGCGCAGGCCAATCGCCAGATAGACGGGCAAACCGCGCGCACGGCGGTGGTGGTGCGTTATGCGGCCGACACAACGGCCGGTCTCGATGGCCATCATGTGACCTTTCAGCGTGATGAACCCAAGCACCAATATGGTTGTTTTCTGCAGACTTTGGCCGAAGGCAGCGCGCCGGTCGTGGTGCAGGGGAGTGTCGCTGGCGGTAATTGTTTGTAGTGTGTGTTGATTGTTTATAGCAGCTTGCGCTTGTTTGTGGCGCGTTGTGCGAGGGGTTGCGTTAGGTGTTTCTGAATAACGGCAGAACTTTCGCCGTTATTCAGAGAGGTATTGCTCTACTCCTTCGAGGGTTGTTTGCCCGCCTCTGGTGTTTTCAGCACACGCTCAAGCCGCTCAACCAATGCGTTATTGATGGTCATGTCGAGCAAGCGTTCGATTTCGGTATCAACGATCATTTCGGCCAGCGCGGGGGTGCGTTTGATAAATTTCGCCAATGTTGCCACGCCTTCACCATCAGGCAGGCCATCAGTGGAATATTTTTTGTCGATCAAGTGATAAAGCGCCATATCGACAAAACGTTCTGCCAGCCGTTCGATATCATCGCGAATGATGGACACATGCTCGATCAAATCCGCCATGGGTATCCCCGCAGCGACCAGCTCTTTGGAGGCGTTGTAAATACGCGGTTTGATAATGCGAATTTGAGTCCCGTCGACCTCCACATATCCAAGATCAATGATTTTCTGTATATCGTCCTGGGTGATAACGCCTTGAAAATCGGTCAGTAGTTGTTGCATCGAAATGGCGATCGGTGTCTCTTTGCTCCAGGCGGTCGTCACCGCCACTTCCAATCCCAGCACATCGCTCAGGCGCCGCCCCGACTCCCAGGCCGTGATCAAATCGCCGATGGTGGTGAGCGAATAACCCCGCTCGATCAATTGGCTGATGATGCGCAGGCGGGCCAGATGGATCTCGCTGTAAATGCCCACCCGCCCTCGGCGTTGAGGTGGGTGCAGCAGGCCGCGATCTTGATAGGCGCGAATATTGCGAACCGTGGTGTGGGCTGCAAACGCCAACTGATCGATGGTGAATTCCTGGGGGCTGGGCTTGTCGCTTTCGGTGACGGGCGTCTTTTGTTGTAAGGCTTCGTGTTGAAGCGCCTCTTGCTGAAGGGCTTCAAGAATATTGGCAAGCTTGTTCGGCGTGGGATTCATGGGGCGTTTGGCGTCCGGGGATCAGGGGTGGGAACCAAGTACAGAGATCATGTGGTACATGATACGCGCGTTGCTGCCAAGTTTGAACGGCGGGTCGCCTGCTTGTCTATCGCTTGTTGGGGGCAATCCGGGGTGTTTCGGGGTGACGGGCGCGGTGGTAGTTCGTACAATGCTGGATTCTCAACCCGGGCCTGGTCACCGGGCCACCTCATTTAGATAAGTCTGTTCAGGAGTAGTCATGGCGCGCATTGCCTCCATTTTCATCGACGGTGAACACGGTACGACCGGTCTGCAAATTGTGGAGCGTTTGGCGCCGCGTCGTGACGTTAAGCTACTGAGTATTCCGCATGAGCAGCGTCGCTCTGTCAGTTTGCGTGAGGAGATGTTGAACACGGCTGATGTCGTGATTTTGTGTTTGCCGGATGAGGCGGCGGTCGAGGCCGTTGCGGCGATTCGAAACCCGGCGGTGAAAGTGATCGATGCCAGTACCGCGCACCGGGTGAATCCGGGGTGGGTGTATGGGTTCCCGGAGATGGCAAAGGGACAGCGGGAGCGGATTGCGGCGTCGACGCGTATTGCTAATCCGGGGTGTTATGCGACGGGGGCGATTGCAATTTTGCGGCCGTTGATTGAGTCGGGGGTGTTACCGGCGGCGACGGCGTTGAATATTCTGGGGGTGTCGGGCTATACCGGCGGTGGTAAGGCGCTGATTGAGGTGCATGAGGGGCTTGATCCTGAGCCGTTTGCGTTCTATGCGTTGGGGTTGTCGCATAAGCATTTGCCGGAGGTGCAGGCGTGTTCGGGATTATTGACGAAGCCGGTGTTTTTGCCGAGTGTGGGGCATTTTCCGACGGGGATGTTGGTGGCGGTGCCATTGCATGCGTCGCAGTTGTCGGTGAGCGCAGTTGAGGCGGCGAAGGTGTTGCAGGAGTGGTATGCGGGGGAGCGGTTTGTCACGGTGGGGGCTTTGAATCGGCAGGATGGGTTGGTTCGGGGTGGGTTTTTGCGGGCAGATTCGTTGTCGGGGTCTAATCGGCTTGAGATTTTGCCTTTTGCTAGTGGTTCTGGTGAGGAGTTGGTGATCATTGCGCGGTTGGATAATCTGGGTAAGGGCGCCTCAGGGGCGGCGGTACAGAATTTGAATATTTTGTTGGGGTTGGATGAGGCGGCTGGGCTATAAGGGGTAGCTGTTTAAAGGGGTAGCTATTTAGTAATTTCGAGGTAAAGATCCTCTGCTTTTGTTTTCTCCCTTAAGGCCTTTCGTGGTGTGATGGTTCTGGAAACGCCGTTAATACGTCCATGTAGGCTCGACGGCGCCATCCATGGCGCCGACGTTCCAGCACCATCACACCACGAAAGACCTTGGACCTTCAGTGCTAGCAGATGCTCTCTGTAGATGGGGCATTTTGAATAGTTGGTAAAAACATAAAAAACCAAAAACATTAAAATCATTGGCACAAATTGGCACAACGAGGTGAACATGCGCGCATTACAAGTGGAAGCATTTGGTGATCCGAAAAGTTTGCGAGTCGCTGAGGTGGAGGAACGGGCACCAGGGCGTGGTGAAGTCAAATTGCGCATGGCCGGCGTCGGTATCGGTTATTTTGATGGCTTGCTGGTGAAAGGGGAATATCAGATCAAACCGCCTTTGCCGTTTATTCCCGGAAGCTCCATTGCGGGGGTGGTGGAAGAGGTCGGTGAGGGTGTTTCGCATTTGGTCGTCGGTGATCATGTCGCTGCGTTTGCCTTGTTGGGTGGATTGGCTGAAAAAATAACGCTGGGTGCGCAGTCGTGTTATCCCATTCCGAAGACGTTGTCGTTGCAGGAGGCTGCTAATTTCTTTATTGCGTATGCCACCGGTTTGTACGGGTTGCGCGAGTGTGGTCGTTTGCAGGCGGGGGAGACGGTGTTGGTGTTGGGCGGTGCGGGTACGACGGGGTCGACGGCGATTGAAATTGCCAAGGCGATGGGGGCGAGGGTGTTTGCGTGTGCGTCGACCGAGGCGAAACGCCAGCTATGCATGGCGGTGGGGGCGGATCGGGTGTTTGATTCGTCGACGGATGAGTGGCGCAAGCAGGTGAAGGCTGAGGCTGGGCGTGGAATCAATGTTGTGTATGACCCGCTGGGTGGGGATTTTACCGAAGCGGGGTTGCGGTTGTTGGCGCCGGGTGGGCGGCATTTGATCGTGGGGTTTGTGGCGGGGATTGCGAAGATTCCCTCAAACTTGCCGTTATTGAAGCGGTGCTCGATTACGGGGGTGAATTGGGGTGGCGAGACGATTGAAAATCCTGCGGTGGTGCCGCCGGTGATTGCGCAGTTGGTGGAGTGGGCGTTGGCCGGTAAGTTGAAAGCGCAGCCAGAACATGTGTTTTCGCTGGAGAAGACGGGGGAAGCGTTTGCGGGTTTGTTTGAACGTCGTTCGATGGGCAAGATTGTGATCGTGCCCTGAGGGTTGGCATTATTGGATTGGGTGGCGCTCGTGTAGCACCGCAAGACGGTGGTGACGAGCGCCCAATAACGCGGGCTTTACAGGGCGATCATTCCGGTTCGCCCTTGTTGCGTGCGCTGGCGTCGGCAGGCAATTGCTGAATTTTGCCGCCGCTTTGCAGAAAGCGCTGCATGGCTTCTTCGAGGGCTTTGCGTTCGGCTTCTTTGGCGGACACCGTGAGGTTGGCGCCTTCCTGCATGGCTTCTTCGGCTTCGCCTACGCCGCCGGGTTCGAAGGTCGGCAGCTTGCGTGCTGCAGGAATGACTTCGTCATCGGTCAATTCGTCGGCACTGACCGCCGGGCCTGTCGCCAGATCGTCATCTGACGGTTCCTCAATGTCTTCCAGTGATATTTCTTCGCTCATGCGTGTCCCCAGGCGTTACTACTGTCGCGGGTTAATGGAATGGGTGTCCCGTCAATTATAAACAACAGTGCTGGCGTCTTGCCACGTTCTCTCGTGTTCACTTTGACCTGATTCGCATCAGGCGGCAGCCGCGGGCTTCAGTAAAAAATGTATTGCTGTTTCGAGGTCGTTGATTCGCAGGGGCTTGGCGATGTGAATATCCATGCCGCAGGCGAGGCATTGCTGTTGTTCTTCTTGTGTTGCGCTGGCGGTAAGGGCCGCAATCGGAATACGTGGTTTTTGCTGGCTGCTTTCCAGGTTGCGAATGGCGGTGGTGGTTTCATAACCGTCTTTCACCGGCATTTGGCAATCCATCAATATTAAATCGTAGGCATGGGTTTGATAGAGGGCCAGCGCTTCTTCGCCGTTTTCGGCGCAATCGACTTGGGTGATGCCTAATTTTTTCAGCATATTGCGCGCAACGAATTGATTCACGCTATTGTCTTCGGCCAACAGTACGCGGGTTTGCTGCAACGCGGCCATGGAGCGTGTGTCGCGCTTTTCAACAGTGATCGGCGCTTCACAGGCGGGCAGCGCGACGCTGCACCAAAAGGTGGAACCTGCACCGAGCGTGCTGGTGGCGCCGACTTCGCCACCCATCAATTCCGAAAGCTTTTTGCAAATACTCAGGCCCAGGCCGGTGCCGCCATATTTGCGTGCGGTATCGGCGCTGGTTTGGCTAAAGCATTGAAATAATTTGGCGAGCCCCGCTTCGCTCACGCCAATACCACTGTCTTCTACTGCAAAGTGAATTTTCGGGCTGTCGTCGCATGTCACTCGCAGTATGATGTGGCCTTTGGGTGTGAATTTAACTGCATTATTCAAATAGTTGGTAAGAATCTGTTTGAGCCTTACCGGATCTCCGACCACCCAGGTGGAAACGTCTGGAGAAATGATGAGTTTGAATTCAGTTTCGTCGTTAAGCTTGCTGGTCATCGAATAAAGGCTGGCGATTTCGTCGAGCAAACTCCGCAAATTAAAGGGAATGGATTCGATATGCATTTTTCCGGCCTGGATTTTCGAGAAATCCAGAATGTCATTGATGATCGAGAGCAGGGTTTGTGCTGAGCCGTTCATGATGCGCAAGAGTTCTTTCTGTTGTGCATCCAGCGGGGTGTCTTGAAACAATTGCAGGACACCCACCACACCGTTCATAGGCGTGCGAATTTCGTGGCTCATGGTAGATAAAAATTCGTCTTTGGCGCGAATGGCAGCTTCGGTGGCGACCGCTTGCTCCTTTTGCCGGAAGCTTTCTTTATAGATTTCAAAACGCATGGCTTCCATTTTTTGCTGAGCAATTTGTTTTTCTGCGCGCTCCATGTTGAATCGATCGGCCAACGCAAACGACAGCAGCACTACTTCTATGACCGAGCCTATTTTTCCGCTGTGCTCGGTCACAAAGGTCATGGGCAAAACACCCAGCACGGTCAATGAAAGTAACGCGCTTCCGGCCAGAAAAGCACTCCAGCCGATGGCATAAAAACGCGCATGCTTAAGCCCTTTTCTCCACAGGCGAATACCGATGATCATCATGGCGATAGTGCTGAATACGGTAAAGGCTGCGCCCACCCGGATGGTGATGGCGTAGCTCACCATAAAGCAAGCGATCAGCATCAACACCGACAAGCCCGCAATGCCAACGCTGAGCCAATAGGCATAGGGTGAGCTTTTTTTCAGTGACAGAAAGTAGATGGCAAAACTGGCACCGCCCAGATTGGTGGCGAACACCGTTACCGGCAGCGCGATGTCATTCCAGCGCGGGCTTTCGGGCCACAAATATTGATAGGCATGGCCACTCATGCAGGCTTGAAACAGGCACCAACCGCTCACGTAAATCACGTAGAAAAGATAGCTTCTTTCCTTGATGGTGAAATAGAGAAACAAGTTATAAATCACCATGATAGTGATAAAACCAAAATACAGGCCGAGCCCCAGGGATTGTTCGATATCCCGCTGATAGAAGATTTCTTTGTTCCAGAGTGCTATGGGCAATTGCACCGAGCTGTTGGTGCGAACAAAGATATAAAGCTCGTGACTGGATTGCGGTGCAAACGTGAGGGGAATCAAAAAGTTTCTATTGTTGATCGGCCGACTGGCAAATGTTTTGAGATCGCCCAGCGCATGGTGCGAGAGAACTTGGTCGTGCGCCAGTTGGTACACCTCCAATTGATCCAGCATCGGGTAGTCGATCGACAGGATCAGGTGTTGTATTTCCTGTGTGCGGTTGTGTGCCTTGGTCTTGAACCAATAACCACTTTTGCTGAAGCCGAAATTGGGGGGATTCTTCGGCGGTGTCAACCAATTACCCGCAAACTGGCGGGCGCTATCGAGGCTTGCATCTGTCGCGCTGGTTTCGAAATACACCATGTCGTCGCCCAATCCAACGTGTTGAAAACCCGCGTGGATTTCAACATCGGCGACGGCCACGGGTGCCAATCCCACCAATAGCAGGCACAGCACTCTCAAGGTATTGATCAACGTGGCAGGAAGCATGTTTCTCGACTGCATTGCTATACGACGTCCTGTAAGCGTAGATCGCTTCGCTCCAATCGTAAAACATCAGATAAAGCAGGGGCGTGGCATCACCCTCAAGGCACGACCGGCAATCTTTCAGAATTGAACTATACCTAAAAGACTGTCGTTCCTGCGCGTTGCCAGTTTTTTTGCAGAGACGCAATATATATCAACAGGTTAATCAGAACGTGCATGTGCAAAGAAGTGCAGTGTAAGCCCATGAAAAAACAAGGCGCGCCCTTGTTCACCGTCTGGTTATGGTGGGTAATGCTCTGTGTAACTTTTTTGATGGCCCCGCTTGCTTCCCCTGTTGTTCACGCCGAAACGCTGTTTTCCAAGATCGATGGCGATGCGCCAGACGTGAGTGTCGCCCAGGTGTTGGAATATTGGCTGGATGACGCAGACCAAACCGATTCCAACACGGTCTTGCATAATCCGGATGTGTTGAACTGGGTGCGGGTCAACAAAGACGTTCCCAGCTTTGGTTTTGATAAGCGTACCTACTGGTATCGATTTGGCATTGAAAATAGCAGTAATCGTGACGAAGAGCTGGTGTTGGAAATCGATTACCCGGTATTGGATTTCGTCGATGTCTATCTGCTCGAGCCTGACGGGCGCTGGGAGCTGCATCGCTTTGGCGACAAGATTCCCTTCTCTGCTCGCACCGTAAAACACCATAATTTCATATTACCCTTTCATTCAGAACCTAACAGTAAGCGCCAGATTCTTATCCGCGTGCAGACTAACGGCTCACATCAGGTGCCATTGGTGGTGTGGAAACGGCTGGCGTTTGAAGCACATGATCAGAACCAATTGATGGGGCAAGGGATTTATTTTGGCGTGATGATGGTCATGGTGCTCTATAACCTGTTCATCTACATGTCGGTGCGTGATGCCAGTTATCTGTTTTATGTGGGATCGGTGGCGTCGTTTACGATGTTCCAGTCGGGCATACATGGGTTTTCATTTCAGTATTTCTGGCCTAATGCGCTTGAATGGAACGATACCGCCATTGCTGTCTGCATTGGTTGCTTCGGCTTTTTCGGTTCAATGTCGGTGCTGACATTTCTGCGACTCAAACAATACAGCCCGTTTTTCTATAAGGCGATGGTTGCGTATGCCTCTGCCAGCATCGTGTGTGTGGTACTGTCATTTATATTGCCTTACGATGTGTCGGTAAGGCTCAACACGGTATTGGGTGGGCCCGGGCATATCGTGTGTCTGGCCCCCGGTATTTATCTGATGCTCAAAGGGCATTGGCACGCGCGCTTTTTTGTCATTGGCTGGACGCTGTTCCTGTGTTCAACACTGGTGTTGACGCTGAATAAATTCGGTATATTGCCGGTGAGTTTCATGACCGAATACGCCTCTCAAATCGGTAGTCTCACCGAAGTCGTATTGTTCTCCTTTGCGTTGGCAGATCGCATTAATTTTATTCGTCAGGAACGCGATCGCTTGGAAAAACAGAATAAATTGGCGTTGATGGAAGCCAATCGCAGCCTCGAAGAAAGCAATCGGCTGAAAGATGAATTTCTTGCAACCATCAGTCATGAACTGAGAACCCCGATGAATGGCGTGATCGGTTGTCTTGATAATATGTCGGACACCGATAATCAGGTGAATTCGGAACAATACCGACGGGCGGCGCGTCAATCGGCACGTGAAATGATGCGCCTGGTCGAACGTATTCTGGGTTATACCGAAATTCAGTCCGGCCAACTTGTCATGCGGCAACTGGAATTCAACCTCAATAGCTGTGTGCGGGCCCTTGCAGAGGAGTACCGTCAACGCGCAGAAGGCAAAGGGCTGTCGTTTACCTTGCTATTGCGGGATATTCCGGATCTGGTCGTGGGCGATGAAACCCATTTACGCCAGGTGTTGGAAGCGCTGTTGGACAATGCCGTAAAATTTACCCGTAACGGCGGCATAACGCTCAGCATAAAGGGCGGTTTTGAAGCAGGCGACGAAACGCACTGCCGACTGCAATGTATTGTCAGTGACAGTGGCGAAGGGGTACCCCTCAGCGCGCGTGAAACCCTGTTTGAGAAATTCAACCAGATTGATAGCGCCTTCAATCGTTCGCATGGCGGGCTGGGTATAGGGCTGGCCACCAGTCAGGCCCTGATCAAAGCAATGGGCGGAGCCATCGAATACCGGCCTTGTGAAACCTGTGGCGAAGAGGGCGGCAGCACCTTTTTCTTCAACATTACGTTGCCCTGTAAAACGCTGCCGAAAACAGAAAGCCACCAGATGGATCAAGATTCGTCGAATTTGGATCTCAATGGCAAGCACGTGCTAGTCGTCGAGGATAATCCGGTCAATCAAATGGTGATCAAAGGCAAGCTGAAAAAACAGGGAGCTGATGTGTTATTAGCCGATAACGGCCAGATTGCGCTGGAGTTGATACAGCAAAGCCCTATCGATGTGGTGTTGATGGATTGCCAGATGCCGGTGATGGATGGCTTTGAAGCCACCCGTTGTATTCGTCGGCTGGGGGGCGAATTTGCACGCGTACCCATTATTGCAGTGACTGCCAACGCAATGAGCAAAGATCGGGAGCGCTGCCTGGATGCCGGCATGAACGATTACCTGTCCAAGCCGGTGGATTCCGCGCAGCTGCTAACCGCTATTCAGCGCTGGGTGGTGTGAGTTTCGCTGGGTTCGGTGTGATGCTTGCTGGTGGCGAGTAACAACCATGCAAGCCCCACGGTGGCGGCAATGGCTGATGCCAGTAAAACCCCCAGTTTGGCTTGAACGACCAACATCGCATCGTTAAACGCCAATTGGGCAATAAAAAGCGACATGGTAAAACCAATGCCACCTAGCCAGGCGGCTCCGATTATATGAGCCCAGGTAACGCCCGCCGGCAGGCGGCCTAGTTTCAGCGTTACAGCCATCCAGCTGAATAAGGTGATGCCAATGGCTTTGCCCAGCACCAAGCCAAACAGAATTCCCATGGTAACGGGCTGGCTGAGGGTTGCGAAAAAGTCGAATTGCGAAAAATCGATACCGGCATTGGAGAAAGCAAAAATGGGAATCACCAGATAGGTGACCCACGGTGTCATGCCATGTTCAATGCGTTGTAACGGGCTTTGTACCTTAAGGGCCATACGTTCAGTGCTTTCGGCGATGGCAGCGAGATGGTGATTTTTGAATGCGTCGGTATCTGTGTGGCCGAGCGGTTCGGCGTGTAGCGCATCGCGCAGTTCCTCCATGCGCTGGTCAAACTGAGCAGACGAAAAGCGGGGCCGCGCCGGAATCATGAATGCCAATATAATCCCCGCTAACGTCGCATGTATGCCTGACGCATGCACCGCCAGCCAGAGCGCTAGGCCAAGCACCCAATAAGGTAAGGGGTAGCGAATTCCGCCCCGGTTCAACAAAAGCAAAATACCCGTGATCACCCCAGCTGCGATCAGCGCCTGTGTGTTGAGATCGTGCGTGTAAAACAAAGCGATGACGAGCACAGCGCCAAGGTCGTCGGCGATGGCCAGGGCCGTGAGAAAAATAATCAGGTTGCGGGGAATGCGAGTACCCAGTAACACCAGGATGCCAATGGCAAATGCAATATCCGTCGCCATCGGAATACCCCAGCCGGCGGCGGTGGGGGTATCGTGATTCAGGCCGGCATAAATGGCCGCTGGTACCAGCATGCCGCCCAGGGCCGCAATAACGGGCAGCATGGCATCCCTCACCGAAGAAAGTTCGCCCACCAGAATTTCACGCTTGAGTTCAAGGCCCACGAGCAGAAAGAAAAAGGCCATCAGGCCATCATTTACCCAATGGTGCAGGGTCATGCTTAATGACATGTCCCCGAGTGACACGCTGAACTTTTGTTCCCAAAAATGATGGATGGCCGCGCTGTCGAACACGTTGGCAATGAGAAGGGTCAGCAGGGTGGTGCCCATCAACACGATGCCACCGGCGGTAGTGCGACTTAGAAACGCTTCAAAGGGCGAGAGGATTCGACCAAACAACGGTTCCAGAGGATATTTTTTCTGCATGGGACTCCTCAATGCAGGCGGCGGGTCTGGCCGTTAGCCTATCACACCTCCGATGATGATGTGGCGATGGGGTGAACTTTGGAATAATGCTTGTTTATGTGCTAAAACGCATTATCCCCCAGATGTTTGCAGAGTGGTGGGGCGCTGGTTGCCGGTCCTGTCCGGGCCGCGAGGGAGAGGAGGGGCTGACTATTTTTTATATGGGGACACGATCATGCGAAATGCATTTCCACGCATTCTGAAAGGGATTCTGGCCGCCAACGCGCTGCTTGCGACAGGCGCGCTGCTGGCCACGCCCGCGATGGCGGATAACGTCGCGGTTACGTTGGGCACGGGCGGCCTCACTGCCGATTGGACAGTGCCGGTGGCGTCAAAACTGCAAACCCGTTTGCATTTTTCCTACATGAAGCTCGATACCGATCAGGAGAGCGATGATATCGACTATACCATCGAGTTTGATAACGTCCTGCTTGGGGTGCTGCTCGATTGGCATCCGTTCAATGGTGGGTTCCGGCTTTCGGGCGGTTTGGCGGCATCGGATTTCGGTGTTGACATGGAGGCCGATTCGCAAGACGAATACGATGTAGGCGATAACAAATATGTGGGTGCATTGAGTCTTGATGGATCGCTCGATTTTAATAGCGTAGCGCCTTATCTTGGCTTTGGTTGGGGGGCCTCCGTCGGAGAAACCGGCTTGTCATTTGCAGCGGATATTGGCGTGCTGTTGATTGGCGAGCCAACGCTGAGCCTTGATGCCAGTGGTACGGCCAGCCAAATCGATCCCGACACCGGAGAAGTTGGTATAACGCTCGATGTAGCGGCCAACGCCGAATTCCAGCAGGATCTTGAAAAGGAGCGTGTAAAGGCTGAAGAAGATCTCGATAGCATCAGCTTTTATCCCGTTATCAATTTGGGCGTGAGTTACGCGTTCTGATGCGAACCCACTCTAAGGAAGCCATATCATGAGCCGCACTACATTATTGATTCGCTTTGCCCTCTGCCTGCCTCTGTTGGCAGGGTTTTCTCTTGTAAGTTCCCAGACACAAGCAGCAACGTCTACCATCGCCTGTACCGGGATTGGAGGGGCAGATCCGCAATGTACCTTGTCGGGTAATACCTCTGAAGGATTTATCAACATTATCAAGGATGTGCTCGATTCGATCGAAAATCAGCAGGTCAGCCAAGGCGTTTGTGTCCGCGATTTTGGGCAAGATCAGACCTCGACCAGCTTTACTTGCACCTTGCCAGCATCCAGCCCAGACATTGAGCCACTCACGCTACAGTGTACCGACACCAGCAACGGTGCCGATTGTCAGTTGCCCGATCTTGATCCTGATTTTTTCTCGTTAAACTGCACTGCGGGTGACGGCAGTGGCGAATGCGTACTCGATTCTGATGAGGCGGCAGTGCGCGAGCGGTTGAGCAGCATCGGCCTTACGCGTAACGCCGCCTCTGTGGGGGCTAATCTGCTGGCGGGTTGCGCGCTGCGGGCGGGGTATGTCGATGATCAGGCGACGGCCTTTCAACGCGATTGCGATGCGTTGTTGACGCTGCTCAGTAACGGCCAGAATGCACAAGCTGCTGCATTGGTGGAGGAAATCACCCCCCAAAACGTCGACGTTGCCATTGATACCACTGCCCAAATGATTACCCAACAATTAGATGGTGTCGCCGCGCGCTTGTCTCGCTTACGCCAGAACCAGCGTGGTCTGGATGTGGCAGGCTTGCAATTTTTCGACGGTTTGCACTGGATCAGCGCTGATAACCTGCTGGCCAGCAACGATCCGGTTGCAGTAGATGCGCCACCGGTCGTGAGCTTTGCCGACAGTCGCCTGGGCGTGTTTCTCGACGGTGCCGTGTTGAGCGGTAGTCAGGATGAAGATAACGGTGGTGTTGAGGGTGAAACCGACTACGACGGCCAGAACATCACACTGGGTATTGACTATCGCATCAGCGATGTCTGGATTGCGGGTGTGGCCTACAGCCTTGGCTTTACCAGCACCGATTTTTCAGGTGATCGCGGAAGCCTCGACAGCAACGGCTACACCCTGATCGGCTATACCACTTATTATCGCGATGCCTGGTACGTCGAAGGCACCTTCGCCCTGGGCAGTGACCGTTATGAGCAGGATCGTCGCATGAATTGCGATGTACTCACCTGTGGTGTCGCGTTTGATGTCACCGCCACCTCGGAATATTACGGCGATCAGACTGCCATCACGCTCAGCGGCGGTTATGCGTTGACCTTTAATGCACTGACCATAACGCCCAATCTGCAGTGGAGCGAGATGAGCATCGAAACGGATGCCTACCGCGAAACTACCACCGCTACCGGCACAGGCGCAGGCTTTCTGCTCGAAATGGATGACCAATCACGTGATCACAGCACCGTCAGCGTTGGCGTCGACACCAGTTACGCGATCAGCACCAGCTACGGCGTGGTATTGCCGCATGTGAGCCTCGATTTGCGCAATGAACTGGATGACGAAGCCCTGGTGGTCAACGGACGCTTTTTGGGAGGCACCGCCAATAATGACGATTTCGCCTTATCGACCCGGGAGCTGGATTCGTCCTACTACGTACTGGGCATCGGCTCGTCATTGCAGATGAGCGGTGGCAACAGTGGCTACGTCGATGTGAAGTCGCTGCTGGGCTACGACGATGTCAGCCAGTGGCAGATCCGTGCCGGCTGGCGCTGGGAAATGTAACCTCCCTCCAAAATCGCACTGCGTGCCCTTGGCCGCAGTGCCGACTTGTTGTTTTACACCCCTTCTTCTACATTTGATCAAATAGTGATCAGCTTGTGTCGGATTTGCTAGCTGGACGGTCCTGCTAGCAGGGGGTAGTCGTGTGGTTTGATCCTCGATGGGCAATGTTCGCCGGTGTGGTCGTTTTCGTCCCTCTCGCGGCGACGCTGATGATGTCTCAGCCCACCCCTGCGCCCCAACTGCACGCACCGTTGGCAGTAGAGCCTGCGCTGTCTGCACCCTTGCAACGCCCCGTGAGCGATGCCGATATCCTCCGCATTGCAGATGCCGAGCAGGCGATGCGTCAAGCCGACCAGGCCCTTAAGGCCGCACACTATGCCTACAGTGAGCCCGACTTGCCTGAGCGTAAACAGGTCTGGTCTGCGGTATCCGATGGCAGTGAGGTGCCCCCTCTGGAGCTGAACCCTCAGATTACCCACGCCGAAGTCATACGCTTGCCTGAGGCTGATCTGCTTGAGAAAAATCCCGGCGATCGCCTCTCCATCCCTTTGCTGGAGGGGCGGTCTCTGGCGGTGACCGTTGAAGAAGCCAGTCGACTGCCCAATGGCGACTACAGTTGGCGTGGCTATGTCGAAGGCGAGGAGGATGACTTCCCGGTAATTTTTACAGTGGGCAAAAATTCGGCGTTTGCTACGATTACCTCATGGGAAGGCAGTTACACCATGGAATCCGTGGGCGGTGTGGGCTATTTGTACCGCAATATTGTCGATCGGGGCGAGGATGCGATTGCTGTCCCAGACGGTGTATCGGCAGAGGGTGAACCATTCCATTACAACTAATGCTCATTGATGTTACAGACTGTGCTCTCAAACAGGCGGTTCTAACGACGAGTATTAGCGGCCAATGCGGTGGCGGCAATGTAACGCGTTGTCGAATGAGGACTTTAAGGGATGCGCACAAGTGATGTTGTATTTAAAGCAATGTCGGCTTGTCAATCAGGGAGGGTTTTCAGTAAAGACTCGACAGAGGTATTGGCATGTCATTTTTTTCGTTGCGCCGTCCGCGTGCACTTTCGTTTGGTTCGGTGGTGTTTGATGGAATGGCGATTGGGTTGCTGACCTTATCGGCCGCTGCGCCGTTAGCGGCAAGTGCTGCCACCATTGATGTGCTGGTGCTTTACACGCCAGGCGTTGAGGCCAAATATTCCGGCGATCCCCTCACTCGCTTCCATCATCTTTTCAATGTCTCCAATCAGGTGTATGCCGACAGTGATGTCGATCTGAGCGTGCGTGTCGTGGGTGCGGTCAAGGTCAATTACACTGACGGTGGCAGCGCCAATATCGCACTTGATGATGTGACCTATGGGCGTTCTGTTTTTTCCAATGTTGAAAGCCTACGCACACAATATAACGCCGACATGGTGCTGCTCTATCGCGTCTATCAATCCAGCCATGGCAGTTGTGGGCTGGCCTGGGTAAATACGGGCAGCAATGGCAATCTTTCCAACAGTAATGCCAAGCAATATATGTATGCCCATGTCGGCATCGATGGCTGCCCGGATCATACGACGGTGCATGAGCTGGGTCACAACATGGGGCTTAATCATTCCCGTGTGCAGGATAAAAAAGGCGGTGTTTATCCCTACGCGTTGGGGTATGGCGTCGCCGGTAAATTTACTGATGTCATGGCCTACACCTCGTCGTTCAAACTCGATTACTGGACGGGCACGGTATATAAATTATCGAACCCGTTGATCACGTGCCGAGGCCTGCCCTGTGGTGTGGATCGCAATCGTGCAGACGGTGCAGATGCCGCCTTCGCGGTGAATTTAACCGGGCCACAAATTGCCAATTTCTATGGCGGAGACACGGCCAGCCTGCGCTCTGAGTTGCAATTGTTGGCGGAGCGATTGACGCTGGCCGAGCAGGCGCGAAACGAGGCTATTGCAGCGCGCGATGCACAGCAGATCGTCAATAGTCAGGCCGCGGCTGCATTGACGCGAGCCAAAATGGCCGTTGATACAATCAAGAAAAACAGCGGAAAATCACTTACGACTTACCAAGCAAAACTCAACGCGCTCAGCAAAGAAAACGCCCTGCTGCCAGGGTTGCAAACCAAAATCACGCTTGCGCAAGCCAAATACAATGCGGCTAAAACCGAAGCGGCTCGCAAACAGGCACTCAAGGATCTCACCACGGCACGCAGCAATTACGATAAGCAGGTGAACAAAATAAATGTATTGCAGGCAGACGTGAATACACTGTCAACGCAATTGGCAGGCGTGATCAGTGAATTAAATAGCGCGACTGCGGCACTTGCAAGCGCAACCACGCAAGCGATCGAAGAAAAGAAAAAATATGATGCAACCGTGGCCTGGTTGAAAACGGCTGAAGCCAGTTACAAGTCAATCAAAGCAGAGCATGACAAACTTGCCAAACTGGCAAGCAGCAGACGAGCTTAGCGATCTCGGTTTGTCGCGCTGGATTAATGCAAGGGCGCGGCCCGACGCACAACATCCAGGCGTTGGGCATCGAGATAGGTATCTTGCAGCCAGCGCTCGATGTCAGCCCAGGTGCGGGGTTCGCTGAGATAAAAGCCTTGCGCCACATCGCAACCCATTTCCTCCAGCGCATGGCAGGTGTGCGCATCTTCTACGCCTTCTGCAATCACTTGCATGCTGAGGTTATGAGCCAGGCCAATGGTGGAGCGGACGATAATGGCATCCTGTTCGTTTTGCAGCATTTCTTTCACGAACAAACGATCTATTTTCAATGACGAGATGGGTAAGTGGCGAAGATACCCCAGCGATGAGTAGCCAGTGCCAAAATCATCGATCGAAAGTTTTACACCGAGATCGGCAATGCGATGCAGAAGTTGTGCGGCGAAATCCGGGTCATGCATCAAGGCGGTTTCGGTGATTTCGAGTTCAAGTTCGCCGGCTTGCGTGCCATATTTTTCCAACAGTTCATGTATCATGGCGATGGCGCGATCATCGATCAGACTGCGTGCCGACAAATTCACGGCGACCGAAAAGCGATAGCCCATTTGCTTCCATTCCCGTTGCTGGGCGAGTGCCATATCTAGCACAGAATGCGTCAGCTGATGAATACTTTCCCCTTGCTCCGCTACCGGAATAAAACTATTGGGATACAAAAATCCCAGCTCTGGGTGTTGCCATCGCACCAGGGCTTCAAATCCGGTGACGGTTTTGTTGTCCAATGCCAATTTTGGCTGATAGTGCAGCACCAGTTGGTGCCCCGCAATCGCTGCACCAAGATCAGAAATAATGCTCAGGCGTTCCGGGCTGTGGGTGTCGGTTTGACGATCATAGACGACAACATCCGTGACGCGCTGTTTGGCGCGGTACATGGCCACGTCAGCGGCGCGTAACAGGGCGTGGCTGTCTTTTCCATGTTCGGGGTAGAGGGCGACGCCGACGCTGGCACCGACTTGCAGGTTTTTGCCGTCGATAATAAAGGGCTTGCGTAGTGCGGTGGCGATGCGTTCGGCAAAATCCACCGCTTGGAGAGTGTCGGTCACGCCTTGCAATAATACGGCAAATTCGTCTCCACCCAGCCGACAGACTAACGCCGCGCTTGCGCTGGCAAGATGCGATAAACGTTGGCTGGTGTGAACGAGTAAGATATCGCCCGTGTGGTGGCCCAGCGTGTCGTTGACTTCCTTGAAGCGGTTGAGGTCGAGCAGCATGAGTGCCAGGCGCGCATTAGGTGGCGAAGACCGTAGCATCGCCTCGAAACTGTCGTGTAATACTTTTCGATTGGGCAGATTGGTGAGCGAATCATGATGGGCCTGATGTTCAAGATCGGTGAGATGGCGGGCATTGGCAATCGCCAGCGAGACGGTGCGCCCAATGGCTTCCAGCGTGTCGTTATGCATTTGATCGAGCAGTTCGAATTGCTCAAAAAACATGATGATAGTGCCAATGGCGCGATCGTTGAAACGCAGAGGGATAAAGCAGGCGGCTGCAAACGGATGCTGCAGTAAAAGCTCCTGCAGCAGTGGGTACTCAGCCGCATCGTTATGAAGATCGTCGAACCTGAGCACATTGCCGCTTTGCATCACAAACCCCGTCAAGCTATTGCGTACCGGCATATGTTGATAGCGCAATATTTCATTTTCGTTCAGGCCCGTGGCTGCTGTCAGCGTCAGTAAGGGCTTTTCTGTATGGGTAAGGTAAACCAGCGTGCTGGCGGTTCTGCCCAGCATTTGCAGAATATCGGCGGTTTCGGCGGCGATGGCTTCTATATCGATGAGGCCATTGAGGCGGCTCGACAACAAATTGATGAGTCGCAAACTGTTATTGCGATGTATCAATTCCAATTGAAAATCCTGCAATTCTTTTTCCATCAATTTGCGTATCGACAAATCCATGGCGAAAGCAACGATATGCGGTGTGCCGCCCAGCATGGCGCGACTGCCCGTGGCCAGCACTGGAATCAATTTGCCACTGCGCGACACCATCCGCGCTTCGAGATTTTCGATTTCACCCTGCGTCAGCATGCGTTCAATACCGGCGGCCGCGACGGGCTGATCTTCGCTGGAGAAAATATTCAACACGCGCATTTGGTAAATTTCCTGCGGAGAATATTCCAACAGCGTTTCAAACAGACGGTTCCAGCTTTTTATGTGTCCCTCTTGGTCGAATACCAAAAAAATCCCGGGGGCTGCCGTGAGGGTTGCCTGTAACAGATCCTTTTGATCGAGAATTTGGCGTTCGGTGGTTTTGCGTTCGGTAATGTCACGTACTATCGCGATAAAACGGGTGTCGTCGCTATCGAGGCGATTGAGCGTGACTTCGGCATCGAAGAATGTGCCGTTGCGTCGTTTGTGTTGCCATTCAAAAAACTGGGGCTGGCCCGCCAGCGCCGCAGTGATTTTTTGCAACGCCTTGTGCTCAGAGGTTTGGCCATCGGGTTGAAATTCAGGTGAAAATTCCCAGGGCGTGTGGCCAATGATGTCTTCGCGTGTGCAGTCAAACAAGCGCAGCGTGGTGCTGTTGCAATCGGAAAAAACACCGTCTTTCCAGACCAGAATGCCGTCGCCGGCACTTTCAAGCAAGGTTTGCTGCTGTAGCGTCAACACCTTCAGCTGGGCCTGATTTTCCCTGACTTCGGCATCCCGCTCACGCAGCAGACGCTCGGTGGTGAGCAGGCGACTGTGCTCGTTCAACACATCGCTTTGGCGCGCCATCGACAGCATGATGGTAAAGATCGCACCGATAACCGCTACCTGGTAGGCGGTGCGATTGATACTGTCATCGGCCTGCACCAGCACAACGCCCGTGGCGGCGAGAGCCACCATCAGCAAGGGAATAGTGTTCTGTATCCTACTGTAGAGGCGCTCCACCCGTTCTGAGCGAACAGGCACCAGGCGCAAGCGGCTGGCGGCGATGCCCATCACAAGTACCGTGATGGAGAAAGAAAGATTGAGCCAGCTACCGGCTTGATCCCCTTGCATTACATAGCGCAAATTCCATGCAGTCCAGATCACGGCGTAGGCGGCGGTCCCCAGCAACAAGGCTAAATTGGCGGCACCAGGGCGTATGCGCAACGACAGCATCAACACCATGCCAAGACACGCTGGCGCCATCAGCAGCAGCGGGTAGGCCATCAGCGTAGTGAGCTGCAGGGCGGATGTCGTCTCGAGTTTGGGCAGATAGAGTGCCAGTGACGCCGTGAGAACGGCCATCAACAAAATGGCGGTATCGAGCAGAACAAGACGACGCCCGCTGGTGTCGAGCTGGTTGCGTCCCCAATGCCACAAACCCGCCGTCATGAACGGCCCCAACAACAGGTAAAGTACATCCGACGGGCTGGGGAAACTCTGCCAATGCAGCCACACCTGGGCATTCCATACCCATTGGGCTACGGCATACGAAGTAAAGCCCATCGCCATGTAGCGCAGCGGTTGACCTAAATTAGTGGGTGCGTGGTCAATAGCGTCCCATACCACCAGCGCTGCTGCGAGTGTGGATGCACTCCAATGCAGATTGTCGAAAAACACGATCCAGGCAGTGTCGGTAGCAGTGCGTGCGCCAATAAACCCTGCGGCTACACCCGCCACCAGACCCACCAGCAGTACCTGTCTTGTTGTTATCATCGGGTAACCTGGGGTTCGGCGACATAGGCTCTATAGACCAGGATAGACCATCGTTCCCCAGGCACTCCAGGTGCGTTGGACTTATTCGCCTGCGAAAGGGGGCTTGATCGGGTACAACTCGGGGAAATCCGCCACCGTTTTCTGGGATTGCGCGGCCATGGCCTTCATCATGTCTTCCGGGCGGAACATGCCTGATTGCCAGGTGGCCATGTACTTGAGGCTATCGGGCACGGAATGATCGCGGGCGTAATTGATCATTTCTTTGCAGCCGGCGACGGCCATGGGGGAGCGTTTGGCCATTTCGCGGGCAATGGCCATAACGCCCTCCAACATAGCTGCCTGATCGGCAAACACTTCATTGACCAAGCCAATCTCTTTGGCGCGTTGGGCTGACAGTTTGCCGGCGGTATAGGCCAACTCCCGCATCATGCCCTGCGGGATCAGGTGGGGCAGTCGTTGCATTGTCCCGACGTCGGCGGTCATGCCCAGATCGGTTTCCTTGATACAGAAAAACGCGTCGGCGGTGCAGTAACGGCAGTCCGCAGCACTTATCATGTCCACCCCGCCGCCGATACAGCCACCCTGAATGGCGACCAATACGGGCATGCGCGTGGTTTCCAACGCAGTAAAGGCCTCTTGCAATTGCAGCACCAGGCGTCGCAGATTTTCTGCAGCGCGTGCAGGGTCACCACGCATCGGTATATTTTTGGGATTCATGAAGACGCTGAGATCCATGCCGGCGGTAAAGTGTTTGCCGGTGGATGAAATTACAATGACACGGGCCGCCGCCTGCTCGTCGATGTCACGCAAAACACGCGGAATTTCATGCCAGAAATCTTCATTCATGGTGTTAAGTTCGGCCGGGCGGTTCAGCACGACATGGGCAATCTTGTCGGTAATGGAAAGCGTCAACGTCTTGTATGTCATAGCGTTTTTCTCATGTGTTGGAATCATGTGCCGATGAGTATGAGAACCCTTCATTGTCAGGGTCAAGCACTGAAACGAAATGCTGGCCTCATCGTTTGCTGCGGTGAACAGGTTGTCAGTTGCAGTGCATGGCGTGTTTTTCTCCGTGTTCAACCTCAATTCGCGGCACAAGATTCTGCTGGCGTTCAGTGAGTGCTGGTTTACTATCAAATTGTGTGGCCGCTGTTTTGGCGCCGTTGTATTGAATTTCCATTTATTTAGCGCCGGAATGCCTATGAAAATCCATGTTGCTCAGCCCCTGTTTCGCGTGTTGTTGGCGTTGGTCTTGGTGGCGGGTTGCAGCACATTGAAAGCCAGTGATCCACTGGCGGCCATTTATGGTAACGAGGTGCCGGTCAACCGCATCATCACACCGACCGCAACGCTTCACGCCGCTAAAGCGCAGACAACGAAAACTCAGGCAACAATAGCTCCAGCAACGAAAGCGCAAACCCTTGCAGAGGTGTATCTGGCCGCGCGCCCCGTGCTCGAAAATCGTTGTGTGGTTTGTCATGCGTGTTATGACGCCCCCTGCCAATTGAAACTGTCCTCACCCGAAGGGATCGATCGCGGTGCCAGCAAGCAACGTGTTTATGATGGCACGCGTTTACTGGCGGCCATGCCGACCCGCTTGGGCGTAGATGCCCAGACGACGCCGGAATGGCGTAGTAAAGGCTTTTTCCCCGTGCTTAACGAACGCACTCAGGTGCCTGAAAACAATACGCAGGCCAGCGTGCTCTATCGCATGCTGCAGTTGAAACAACAACACCCCTTACCCAATGTCGACGTGCTGGATGAGCAGTTCACGTTCGGGCTCGATCGGGTAGAAGCCTGTCCTCGTCTGGATGAAATGGCAGAGTTTGAGAAAAATCATGTCCAGTGGAGCATGCCCTATGGCTTACCAGGGCTCACGCCGCAAGAGCATGAAGTGCTGAAACGTTGGCTGGAGCAGGGTGGGGCGATGTCTTTATTGCCGCCCTTAGGGGTGGCGTTGCAAAAGCGAGTCGATGAGTGGGAGGCGTTTTTGAACGAGGACTCACTCAAACAACAATTGGCGTCGCGTTATATCTATGAGCATTTATTTCTAGCGCACCTGTATTTTGATGATGTGCCAGAGCGCGAATATTTTACGATGGTGCGCTCCAGCACTCCCCCGGGCTTGCCTATTTCAGTCATTGCCACGCGTCAGCCTTATGACGATCCGGGTGTTAAACGCGTGTACTACCGTTTGCAACGCGATGAATCCAGCGTGGTGGCCAAAACCCACATGCCTTACGCGCTCAACACTCAGCAACTGAACTGGATGAAATCGCTGTTTGTTACCCCCGATTATCGCGTGACGACCTTACCCGATTACCGTCCTGAAACCTCCTCCAACCCGTTTTTGGCCTTTCGTGAACTGCCGGTGGAATCGCGATATCGCCTCATGCTCGAACACGCACAATTCACCATCATGGGCTTTATCAAAGGGCCGGTGTGTCGCGGCCAAGTCGCCTTGAATGTAATAGATGATCATTTTTGGGCGGTATTTATCGATCCGCGCCATCAGAACTCACAAACGCTCGCTGATTTTTTGGTTAAGCAAGGCGAAAATCTCGGCATTCCCAACGTCGAAGAAGAGCGGGGGGCCGGTGTGGTCAAAGCCTGGGTGGAATACTCGCTGAATCAGCGCGCCTATTTACAGGCACGCGCCCAACAATTGGATAACTTTTTTTCCAATGGGCAAACTCTGGATCTCGGCATGATATGGGATGGCGATGGTCACAACAAAAATGCCGCCGTCACCATCTTCAGGCATTTCGATAGTTCTACCGTTGAACAGGGGCTATTGGGGCAGCCGCCGAAAACCATGTGGGTGATCAGCTACCCGCTGCTGGAGCGCATACACTATTTACTGGTCGCGGGGTTTGATGTATACGGCAATATCGGGCATCAGCTGGATTCGCGTTTGTATATGGATTTTCTACGCATGGAAGGCGAATTCAATTTTCTAACCTTCCTGCCGAAAAAGGAGCGCCGTCAGTTACGCAAATTCTGGTATCGCGATGTACGCATGGAAGTGTCGGATTATGTATTCAAACCCGCCCTGCATTTTCATCAAGACACGGCGATCGCGTTCAAAACTGCTGACCCCAAACAGGAGTTCTATGATCTGCTAAAAGCTCGACTGGCGCCTGTACTGAATCGTCGACACGAATTGACGACACGGTCAGTGCCGTTTAATCAGGGCGTTAACTTGCAGCGACTGAACGAGGTGGTGGGCGAGGGCGCAACCTTATTCCCAGAATTAAGCATGCTATTAATTGAAGGGGATCAGCACGCAGATGAAGCCTATACCCTCATCCGCAATAGCGGGCACAGTAATATCGCCAGTTTGCTCAACGAAAACGACAACCGCCTGCCACAAGAAGATTATCTGACTTTGCTCAAAGGGATTTCCGGTGCCTATCCTGCCGTCTTCTGGCGCGTTAAAGAGGGTGACATTCTCCGCTTTGTGGATGCCGCCACCCGGGTAAAGAATGAACAGGATTATCAACAGTTGCTCAAACAATTCGGAGTTCGCCGCACCGCACCTGATTTCTGGGCAGTAAGCGATCGCATGCACGCGCTCTATCGCAAAGAAAATCCTGAAGAAGCGGGGCTGTTGGATTACAGCCGATTGGAGAATCGTTAGGGCACCATCCGTCCCCCCACCGTCAACCCCCGCCACCATTCCCGAAACCGCGCCGCATCCTGCGTCCCCTCCGCCGGTGCCCACGGCGCAAAATCCTTGTCGCTCGAGGGTGCGTAAGGCCCTTCCTTGATTTCAAACACCAGTGAATCAGATGCCTGGCATATCAACGTGTGCCAGGTGAACGCGGGCACTTCCAGCATGCGAGTACCGCTGGTGCTCAGCTCGATGCGCTCCAGCAGCTGACCTTCCGGGCTACAAATCAATACACTCACAGCGCCTTCAAGCACCACCAATTGTTCCCATTTGTTCGGTTCGGAATGACAGTGCGGCCGCACATAAGTCTCTGGTTGCAGCGCGATGCACAAACGTTGCACGGGCGCATCAAGCGTTGGGTGCAGATTATGATGAGCACGCTGTCGAGGGGAGGTGCGGGCGCTCTGACAGAGGCCGTCGGCATCAGCAGCCGTAAATGTTTTCATGCGCTTAGCTTCCATGGGCTCGGTGTCCATTGGCTTAGTTTCCATCGGTTGCAAACAAAAGGTAGGGCGATCATAGCCATTGGGTGTGAAAGTTTAGCCAACGGGATGCCTTCAGGCGACAATCCTTTGCGTTTCCTGCCGACAATCTGCCGGTGTGCAGTGTGCATTTTCCACTGTTGTTTTATTTGCTGCCCGGGGCATAATCCGAATAGCCCCGGTGTTCGGCATAACGCATGTCGAGAGGTGCGTCGGTAAAAAAAATAAAAACCAAAGGATTGCATATGACCGATCTGGCCCCTTACCAAACCAAAACCGGCGACTGGATGCTGGCAATACATCGAGTGGCGGTCGATAGCGCCGAAATATGGTTCGGCACCCTTTGCCCCACGTTACGCATGCCAGATAAGGCCCGCATCGTACTTATGGATGCTGATGGCGCCAAAGTGTCCGAACACGTCATTGCCCGCGAACAATGGAAACGCCCGTTCAGCAGGCTCAATCAACGTTTTTTTGCGGTGCATTGTTTTACCGGCCTGCAGCCTGCGCATTATTATCGGGTGCGATTCGATCGCCTGTTACCGCCAGAAGCCGATTTCGGCGACGCAGCCTGGCAAGACGTAAGTTCCGGCGAATTCTCTACCTTACCTTTGGCGTTACCCGACG
Source organism: uncultured Moraxellaceae bacterium (assembly GCA_964473645.1). Taxonomy (GTDB): domain Bacteria; phylum Pseudomonadota; class Gammaproteobacteria; order Pseudomonadales; family Ketobacteraceae; genus HdN1. The sequence continues at coordinate 49,036 of CAYYPW010000013.1, read as the reverse complement.
AAGGGCAGGGTCAGTTCAGTGTCGGCATTGCCGCCTGTTTTTACAGCCAGAACGATGGCGGTGCTGCCGCCTCGGCCTACAAGCGCCTGTTCAAACGCGGCCCAGAAGACGTGCGACCCGATATCACCTTTCTGACCGGTGATCAGGTTTATCTCGATATTGGGATGGATTCGATATCGTTCGACGGCAGCGAAATCTGGCAGCGTATCGCCGGTGACTATGAGCGCAACTGGCGGTTGTTGGGTGATTTCATGCGTCACGGCGGTACCTGGATGTTGCCCGATGACCATGAATACTGGAACGATTTCCCTTTCTATGACACCCCCTTGCCCACACTGTGGCCGTTACGGGCAGACAATGTCCATAAAGCCTGGACCAGTGCCGCGCTGGATGGCGTCAATAATGTGCAACGTTGCACCTCTGTGGATATTTTTACGATTGGTAATGACCTGTCCTTCTGTCTTGCCGATTTTCGTACACGCCGTCATGAGCAGGGGTTTATCGATGAGGCTGGCTTGCAAAAAATCGAGCAATGGGCGCAACAATTGACGACCCCTGGCGTCTTCGTTACCTCGCAAAACTTGATGGATGAACCCAAGGGCCCTGAAAAAAATCTCACCCACTTTACCGAGCAATATACGCGTTTGATCAATGCATTGGGCGCAAGCGGTCATGACATTGTCTGCTTGACGGGCGATGTGCATTTTGGTCGGGTGGCAACCGCACCCTTGGGTAAAACGGGCGCGCGTTTGATAGAAGTTGTCTCGTCACCGCTTTCCAATTTGACCGGCTTGAACGGTGTGGCGGCGGCCGTCGCAAATAAAAAACCCGGTGTTTTTCCGCCGTATGGCGACAGTCAGCCGATCAGCTACGATCGCCAGTTTTTCGTGAGTTCTGAAAAAGGCGATCTGTTCAGCGCCTATCCGAAAACGCGCACACGAGAGCATTTCATGACGGTCGGTTTCGCGCGTCGAAAAACGGGAGGTGTAACGTTAAGCGTAGATGCCTGGCTCGTAAGAAAAAATGACGCCAGCGGAATGCCAAAACGAGATTTCAAAACCCCATTCACGACATTGCTGCGTTAGCGATCATCGAATTGCGGGTATTCACGCGTTAAGGCACGTAACGTACTGACATGCCGTAAGTGTCTGCAACGGGGGCGTTCTGCGCTGCATTGTAGAGTTCAAGTTTACGCTTTACATCGTCCATCGTGGCATTAGGAAGCCTGGGTTGTGCGGCTTCCTTTTTGATTTTGTGCAGACGGATCTTCTGCTTGACTGACTTCAACATATTTACGCCATCCTGTGGGTAACGAAACCGCAGCAACGCTTTGGTCAAAAATAGACCTGATCAAATGGTGATCAAATCATACTGACAAAGTTTGTCAGTGTCATGAGTGGATTTGTAACATCCGGGCTGACGCAATGTGTCAGTGTGTAGCTGTGTGAGCCAGGTCTCATCTCCGACAGGGCTACCTGGCTTGTTATCATCCAACCCCTCCCTTTGCAGGGGGCAATGCCTTGCGCAAATTCATATCCTGTCCCCGTAGCCATCAGGTGTTGGCTTTACCACGATGTTCAAGATCCGCCCCCGGGGCCCATTCTAATAACTCCAACAAGTGAAGTGTCATGCGCCAAAACGACTCTATCCCACAGACAGTTGAACCATCGCAGTCTCCCACTGCAATGACCCGCAAATCCTTCCTTCGCCTTACGGCTGGCGTGGCCCTTGCGGCCAGTGTCGGTGGTTTGACGACTGGCTGTGGTGCGCGCGGTCGTAACCTGAAATTTTCCACCCTTGATCAGGTATTGGCTGAGCTTGCACTGCTCGAAGCCAATGCACCGGTTGCCTTGCAGCAACCCTGGTCGCTTTACAAAATCCTCAACCACGCGGCTCAAAGCATGGAATACTCCATGACCGGCTACCCGCTGATGGATCCCCCATCACGTCAAAAACTGGCGAGATTGGTGTTCAATTTCTTCCGCAGCCAGGGCTTCATGAACCATTCTCTCGATGCGCCAGTACCGGGTGCTCCCGAGATTCCAGAAGATGGCGCACTCGAAGACGGCTATCTGCGTCTGCGTAATGCCATCAGCGATTTCCGTGCGTTTACCGGTGAGTTGCACCCCCACTTCTCTTACGGTCAACTGACGCGTGAAGAGTGGGAGATCGCGCACTCTATGCATTGCGCCGACCATTTCTCCAGCATGACCTACACGATCGTCACGGCCTGAGTATTCTCTTGTCGTTGCTGAAATAACGCGCGGGGCCGCTTGCCGGTCGCCGCGCGTTTCTCTATATAAGGTAGCCACAGATTATTTCGTCTTATTGCGTCTTCGCAGGTCGCCCTATTTAGGCCGCTGTATTTAGGTAGTTGTCATGCAGATTCATGCTGATTGTGTTGTCGCTCTCTCGTTTGTGATGCGTAATGCCCAAGGACAGGTACTTGATACCACGCAAGGGCGGCTACCCCTGCTGTATTTGCACGGGCGCGGACAAATGCTTCCAGGCCTCGAACGCGCATTGGAAGGGTGCTCCGTTGGCGATGTGGTCGATGTGGTCCTCCCGCCTGAACAGGCGTATGGCGAGCGTGACAGCGAATTGGTGCAATGCCTGCCGCGCGCAGCCATTGAAAGCGACGCGGCTATAACGGTAGGAATGTATTTCGAAGCACACACCGAAGAGGGTCCGCTGCCCGTGCGAGTCACGGCTGTGACCGAGGATACGCTGACGGTGGATGGCAACCATGAATGGGCCGGTGAAACCCTACACTTTTCTGTGCAGATTCGGCATGTACGCAAAGCCAGCCCACAAGAATTGGCAGAAGGAGATGTTGATCCAGACGCGCCTGAACCCGCTACCCACGGCTAGAACAGCTGCTTGATCCAGCCAGCAGGGACACTATTGGCGACTTGACCGACCACCGACAACAACTGCAGCTCTCGCGCCCGAATCACAGCGCTCACCCGGTTGGTTGTCGCCAGCTTGCCAAATATATTCTTCAAATGCCATTTGGTGGTGGTGACGGCAATGCCGAGTCGCCGACTAATATCCTTGTTGCTCAAGCCTTGCGATAACAGATCAAGCACCTTGATCTCGGTATCTGTCAGCGTTTCTACGCAGCCATCCAGTGGGGTGACTTGCAGCGGCGTCAGGCGAATCACGTTATCCTGACTGCGGCGAGGCGTCGGAAAGCGCTCAGCCGACAGCTTCTGTAGCAACTCGGCGTCGACGTCCTCATCAAAATCCGCACGTGCCGCCGCCAACGCAAACACCTCGCCAAAGCTGAAGTTCTCATCGAACAATGCGCGATAGAGCTGACTATGCTTGCACAAGGTCAATGCCTGATTAAGAAACACAATGGCTTGATCGTGGTTGTTGCGGCCAAACTCCAGCGCTGCGCTACCGCTCAATACCACCACCCGCAGAAAGCTGTCGGCCTGCAACGAGCATAGCTTGCCCAGATGCCCCAGGGCGCGTTCTGCCGCCTCCAGATCGCCTTCTTGCAAGGCCAGCATTAGTAAGGTGCGTTCAGGCACATGACCAACTGCCGGGCAATACTTGGTGCGCAACGCTTCACAGGCATCGCCTTCATCGTTGGCGCTCAGTTCCCGCCAATGCAGGTAAAGCCCCTGTTTGCCAGCCAGCGTACCCACCCGTAGACGTTCATGCGCAATGTAATCCATCCAGCGGCGGTCATTGCCCTGGCTCACCACATCTTGCAATTCACTCAGCACCTGCTCGGCTGCCAGGTAATTTTCCTGGCTAGTGTGCACGCGTGCGAGTGTAACGTTGGCATTCACACGAAAATCAGAAATCGCCGACAGGGTCAGTCTGGGGCGCGCTTTCTGCAGCAGATTTTCTGCAACATCCAGCCGATTCGTTTCATATTCAAACATGGCACGCACCAGTGCGAGCACTGCCCACGCAGGGGAGTCGTTAACCACTTCATACGACTGCATGGCCACCATCACCGATTTATAGGCGATCTCAAAACGGCCTTGCGCGCGATCGCATACACACTGTAATAAAACGGAAATAGAACGTGAAAACCAGTCTTCGTTTTGAATTGAAAAATGATAAGCACGCGCTGCAAATTGCTGGGCTTTTGCGTATTTTCCGTTCATGTAGAGAAGATACGCAAAAATATTATTGAGCATTGCCTGGTGTTCACTTGGCACTGCCAGTGCTTGCTTAAGGTGGTGTATTTTTTCCTCTGAAAGCAGGCTCAGATCGCCGCGCAAAGTTTCCAGCAATACGACCACGCTGGCGAGATTGGTTTGCAGATAGGCGAACGTGTCAGGCGCGATGTGCGAATGCCCACGCAAGTGGATTAGCCAATTTTCAAGAAAGCGATCGGCCTGCTCGAACTGTTGTTCATAGGCCAATGCCGTCAGGCAGTGAATGCCCAGCGCGGCATCTTCGAAAAGCACTTCACATTGCACCGATTTCATCATATTGATGAGGCGGGGAGCATTACCGGTTTTAATCCAGAAGCTCGCGTACTCGCTCAGACGCGACCGGCAGACATCAATATCTTCGGGGGAGCAGAAATCCTTGCAACCGGTCGGGCGGGGCGATACGGATAACGACATAACACTTACACGCTCTTGGACTTTGATTTAATTGTTTTGTCATGAAAAACGCCACATCTTGGTGCTTTTTTCATGAATCCATTGCGGAAAGAAAATTAAAAATCACGTAAACACGGGCGTTGCCAATGTCGCCCAGTGTAGGGTTAGAGGAGTTTTTTTACAATAAAAGAAGGAAACAAATTCGAGATTAAAGTCTCATTGCATGGGTTTGCCTGTTTTTACAAGTAACGATTTACGCGGTGATTTATAGTGTCTGGCGCGTTTCGCATGGTGCCATATGTTGCATTATTGTAAGTGGTACTTTGGTGCCAAAATTGAGAGATTCGCCCCTTACGCACGCCGTTTTTCATTTTGCGTGAATGACTGGTGGGTCTGTTTGTTTTGCTTTTCGAAAATTTTCTCTTTTCAGGAGTGAACATGATGTATGGTGCGCAGCCATGCGCGGGTGTTGCGTTTAGTGTGTTTCAACTCAGTGATTGGACGGTGTGTCAAGGCCAGTTTGTGAGTGTCGTTGTAACGTTTTGTTGAGTGATTATTTGCTGCCGTGCAGCAGCGTTTTCTCTAAATTCCAGTAATAGAAATACGCCGACAATTTTTCGCTATCGTCACAAAGCGATGCGCATCACAAAATCTTCAAACCGTATACGAATAACCCCCTCCTTGTTGTTGTCCCCTCCCTTAGAAGGGGGCCAGCGCAAGTCAGAATTACTACTCTATTGGCGTCGCCCGGTCTCACCGACAATTTCAACACGGGCACTCTCGATCAAACGCAGGACACTATAAAAAGAGGAAAGGGGCATGGCTTATTACGCAAAATGGTGGGTGTACGGCACCCTGGTCGGATTACTGACCTTAAGCTGTACGCGCGATCATCTGTTCAAATACAACTTGCATGATACTTATGCAGAAGGGGACTATCCAACGGCTGGACCTTGTGAAGGTAACGCTCTCACGGCTCGTACCATCGACGGTACCTGTAATGATCTGGAGCAACCTGCTATGGGTAGCGCCGGTATGCGTATGGGCCGTAACGTGCCGATCGAAAACACCTGGCGCGATGAAGCCAACATCATGAACCCGAACCCACGTACGGTCAGCCGCGAAATCCTGACCCGTGAAAACGGTATCCAAGAAGTCGGCCAGATCAACTATCTCGCCACCGCCTGGATTCAGTTCATGATCCACGACTGGTTTGACCACGGCGACAACGAAATTCAAAACCCCTACTCGGTTCCCCTCGAAGCGGATGATCCATTCGGCACGCCCACCATGGAAGTTGGCCGTACCCGTGTAGACCCCAGCAAGAACCCGGCTGATGGCCGTCCCGACACCTTCCAGAACATGGTTACTGCCTGGTGGGATGGTTCGCAAATTTACGGTAGCGATCAAGCCACCAACAACAAAGTACGTTCCTTTGTTGATGGCAAGCTGAAACTCACCGCCAACAACCGTCTGCCTATCGACCCTGTTAAAGGTATTGATGAGACCGGCTTCAACAAGAACTACTGGGTGGGCTTGTCCATGTTCCACCACTTGTTCACGCTGGAGCACAACGCCATTGCAGACAGGCTCAAGCAAGCCTATCCGGATTGGACCGATCAACAGTTGTATGACAAGGCTCGCCTGGTCAACGCTGCGTCCATGGCCAAAATCCACACCATCGAGTGGACGCCTGCCATCCTCAAGAATGACATCCTCAAGCGCGGCATGATTGCCAACTGGCAAGGTCTGTTCCCCACTGAAGGCACGCATTCTGGTAACCCCGTATTGCACGGTTTCATGGGTGGTCATCAGAACCACTACAGCGCGCCCTACAGCTTGACCGAGGAATTCACCTCTGTTTACCGTATGCACCCGCTGTTGAGAGACACCCTGCAAGTACGTAATGCGCAGACCAATGCGGTAATGGGCAGCGTATCGTTGCAAGACAGCGCATTTGCTGGCGCCACTGCTACGATGGACGCTTACGGCATGACCAACCTGTTCTACTCGTTCGGTCACACCCACCCCGGTGCGCTGACGGTGAACAACTATCCTTCGTTCCTGCAGGATTTCACGCTGCCTAACGGTCAGAAACTTGACCTGGCTGCTGTTGACCTGTTGCGTGATCGTGAGCGTGGTGTTCCCCGCTACAACGAGTTCCGTCGTTTGATCAACCTGAAGCCGGTCAGCGATTTCCGCGACATCACACCTGATGTGGCCGTTGCTGAGAAGCTGCGTGAACTTTACAACGACGATATCGAGTCGCTGGACCTGTTCGTCGGCAGCATGGCTGAAGGCTACCGTCCGCCCGGTTATGGATTCGGTGAAACCTCGTTCCAGATCTTCATCGCGATGGCTTCACGTCGTCTTGCCAGTGACCGTTTCTTCACTGACAACTACGATGCAGAAACCTACACGCCAGAAGGTTTTGCCTGGGTTAAAGCCAACGGCATCAATGCGATGCTGACGCGCCATATGCCAGCACTGGCACCAGCACTCGAAGGTAATACCAACGCCTTCTTCCCTTGGGATGAGTGATCCCATTGGCATTGATGTCCCTGTTTGACAGGGGCATCGATGCCTCGTCCGCCTTTAACCATGCAGTAGTGTCGATCGCCAACCTCTTAAGCACACGCTCCTATATAAAGAGTGGGTGTCCAGAGGGTGACGATCGGCTCGTCCAAAAAATAACCAAATTAAATACCAAAACAAGAATCAAACATCATCGACGACTCCACTGGGGGATCTCATGGCCATAACCAAAAAATCCTGTATATCCTATGCGGCGGCAGCATTCATGCCTGCTTCCGTTGTTCTCGGCGCCTTATTGCTGGCCGGTTGTGGCGGCGGTGATCAGCCCCGCATGACCAAAGACAGCACCAATCTAAGCGGTTTGTGGCGCGTCAAAATGGACGGCGATACCGACCAGATCGATTCCGTGCTGGGCTTTTCCTTCACACTGGTGGATAACGGCACTGCGCTCACCATGGTGCCCTGTGCTGGCAGAACCCCCGAAGCCCTCACGCGCCAAGCCAATCGCATAACGCCATTGTTCAGTGGCGATATGACCGTGGTCAACAATGACACTTTGCGTGGAAACAGCGAATACGGCGCCTCGAGTGCGACAAAAATGTCAACCCGTGCAGCGTTTGACATGGGTAGCTTCGCGTTTCAATCCACCTTGTTGGGTAACGCAAGTTTGACCGACGTGTGCACCAACACCATTACTGCAAGATATTTGGGCGTCCCCGCATTGGAAGCCGTCACTGTCTACACCCGCCATCGTGGTGCGACCTTGGCGATGGAACTTACCAAAGTGGGTAAATTCAACCAGACCAACTATAACGTCGGCACTGAAGTCACCGACGTAACCGTTGCTCTGGAGTCGGAATTGCTCAAGCCCACCTTCAACGACAGCCGGATCACACTGTCCAATGGCACGCTCACCATTACCAAGAGTTCCAACGTATGGCTCAACGGTGAAGTCTCCGCGCGCCTGCCGAACGGACAGATGTTCACTAGTCAGTTTCAACTTGAAAAACCCTGATGTCGTTGTGCCGACTAAAGGAGCTGTTGCATAGCCATTGGGCGCAGTGTTTAACCTGCGCTCAGTGCTAGCAAAGTTCCAGCAACACTCAGCTTTTGGGGGCCTTTGATGGCCCCTTTTTTGTGCCCGCTCCGTACGGGGATCAAAAACTGCCGCATGCCGTACACAAAGCATCCACTTCCCGATCTCATTACTTATTGGTACTATGGTTTTGATTTTGCGGTGTCGCTACGGCGATACCCAGATCTTTCGCCAGAACTCTAATAAAAACAATGGTGGGGTGTGTTGTGCAGAAAGTTCGTTCGCTGGTTGCGCTGCTTGCAGCCGTTTTCGTAGCGCCGGTATGGGCAGGGGGCATGTCCTTGCACATGTTCCAGAGTGATAAGGCTTTCAAACAAATCGAAGAGCCTGAGCTTAAAACACTCCTGACCACCTATAAAGAAGCCTGGATCTCCGGCACCCAATACCCCGACGCCGGCTACTCCCCCGGCTTCATAGGCCAGCCCAGCCACATTTGGGGCGAGGCCAGCCACTGGGCACCCTTTATCATGGAGTACGTGGCATTGGTGAAGGAGCAATGCCACGGCCGTTATACCACCGATCCTGACTGCGGAAAGCTGACCGCCCATTTGTTGGGGGCGGCGGCCCACGGCATGCAGGATCAAGTGTTTGACGCGTTGTTCGTCCCCAAGGTCAATGAAGTCGACCACAAAGGCCAGGAAACCACCGACACCGGTCTCGACATGGTGTTGTTGGTCGAGCATAACCGCAAGGCGTTTGTCCCCAAGCACTGGTATACCCCGGTCGAACAGCTCGAAGAATTATACCGCCGCATGGGCTTTACTCAGGAACAGGCAAATGCCGATCAGATTCGTTTTACCAGCAAGCTCTCAGCCGCCGGAAACGCGGGGGAGCGCATAGCGGCGCCGTTGCTCTATTGGCACTATAAAGCAATGATGCCCTGGGCCAGCCGCAATTACATGCGCTATCCGGGTGGAGTGGAATTCGGTGGCAAGGTGACCGCTAACCTCTGGCGTTATTTGTGGCGGCTGCTCAATGATCAGCCCCAGCCCCCCATGCCTGCCGTTACAGTGCTGCCCGCGCCCGGCGCAACTAATGTGGCGATCGACAAACGCAATACCGATATGCAAATTAGCATTACCTTTGATCGGTACATAGTGCCTTATACGGCAAACCGTGACAGTGTTCAGGTGGTTGATGAATCGGGGCATCTCGTGCGTGGGCGCATTGGCTTGTTTGCCAACAGCAATCAGACGACGGCGGAAGCGAATATGATATATTTCCGGCCCGATGAACCCTTGCAGACAGATACGACTTATACGGTACACCTGAGTGGCGCCATTCTCGATGATCAGGGGCGTAGCCTTTTTGGCCTGGAGGGCTACGCTTGGCAATTTCGCACCGAGCCCGCCCATCGTTATGTGCAACTACAAACACAGGGATTTTGTTTGGGCTTGCGACACTATGAACCAGGCGCTTCTGCACTCGTAACGGAATTGCACGACTGTCGTATTACGCGGCACCAACATTGGTATTTTGATGATGCAGGCCGTGTCCACAACCGTGAGCGCCCTGATCTATGCTTGCAGCCGAAGTCCGCAAACCTATACCCTGGCGTGATTGTGACAGCCGCCAGTTGTGAAAGTACAGCCGATCAGTTATGGCGTTATGACGACACGACTGGCCATTTGACATTGCTGCAGGCGCCACAGTTGGGCATGGGCACCTTTCTCAATGCCTGGCGGGGGCTGGAAACGTCGCTGCTGCCCGTGGGGAGTGACCCGCGCCGGCAGTGGCAGGTGACGCCCGTGGGGCTTGATGTATCCTGCCCGGACGGAGGGGTCTACAGGTTATGTTTCTAAAGGGGGTAATGTAAAAAGTTTCCAATTAGTTGCTATACCCTTGCCTGTGGATTGTATAAAATGTCGCCGCTTTGGGTGGGTGAGGGGCTCGACGTCGAGCCCCTGTTGCCCTACCCTCATGCAATGTCACTGGTCGGCGTTAGGCCAGCGTCAGGAAGCAGCCATCAGCTAAACCCCTGAGCCGCAAGGTTTTCGCCAGTGCATGTGCTGTTACGGCGCGCAATGCGCCGATGCTGCTTCCTGCCGTTAAGCATGCGTTTTTTCTGTTTTTCCCAGCATTGATGGCTTTAGGCGATCCTATAGCGGCCGCCAAATCTTCGATGCTTGTGTAAAAGTAGGGCTAAGGTTAGATGGCACGATACGTGCGTAGGCGTGGTAAGTGGCAGACCAATTCAAGGATGGGGTCTGGTAGGGCTGATTAAGGGTAGTATTGCAGAATGGGCGCTCGTTATATTTTACGTTTTGATGACATCACGCCAGGCATGGCCTGGAGTAAATTCCTGCCTCTTAAACGGTATTTGGAGGATCTTGGAGTAAATTGTCTGCTAGGTGTCGTTCCCGAATGCCGTGACGCCAAGCTGGAGCTCGAGCCAGCGCGTGACGACTTCTACGACCTGGTGCGTGCCTGGCATGCGAACGGGGACACTATCGTTCAACATGGTGCCTATCACGTCTATGAAACGCCAGAAGCAGGGCTGCTGGGGGTGAACCCCCGGTCCGAGTTCGCTGGGTTGTCTTACGAGGTGCAGTTGCGCAAGATCCAGGAAGGCAAAGCCATTCTCGTGAAGGAAGGGGTGTGGACCCCGTATTTCATGGCACCGGGGCATTCCTTTGATCTGAATACCCTGCGTGCTCTAAAAAGTGAGGGCTTCGAGGCCATCACCGATGGGGTCGGATTTCACCCCTACATGCTGGAAGGGCTCAAGCTGATTCCTCAACTACTGGGCCGACCCTTTGCCTTCCCCTATGGCTTGGTCACCATTTGCATTCATGTAAATTCTTTCGACGATAAAAAGACGCAGGCGTTGATGCAGTTTGTTGCGCGACACCGTCATCGCTTTGTCCGTTTTCATGATGCGGCCCGTGAACCACTGACGAATCATCCACTTGCGTCTTGGTTGCGGTTGTTGACAGGTGGTTTTCTCAAGTGTTTACGTATTTCGCGTGCTGGTTTGCAGTGTCGGTAATGACGATTTACGGTCAATTATTCAGGCGCGGTAAATTTTCAGTTAATTAAATTAAAAATGCGTGAGCGGTTGGGTTCGGTAGCGCACAGACCAACACATTTTGTGCGTCTTTATCTGGCCAAATTCACGGTTGAATACAAAGTGAATGTTGTTATACTCCGGCGGCGAAATTGGAATGGTCCGGTGGAAGGCGCGATTTTTGCGTGAATTCACAAAATTGCACAAACTGAATGACTGCTGAATATTGCATTGAATAGCAAATTGCAGTGGTTGCTGAAGGAAAGCGCTGTTTTTGCAGGATTATTGGCTTGGTGCGGGATCACAAGCGATTCAACTAGCTCGGTTGCCTGGTGCGCATGGGCAGCTTACCCCGAAAGTGACAGTCCGATGGGCTGCTTCTCTAAATTACTGCCTGTCGCCAAGCAAAAAAATCGGTAATTTTTACAGTGATCGCAATTAGTCGATTGTTGGACGGTTTTTTGCAGAGCATTTGGCCGCAACCGTCGAAAAGACAGCGCTGCAGCGGTGTTGAGATTATGGTCGGTAAATAGCTGTAAAAGGCATCGACACTCAATTTGTCAGGGATGGCGCACTGTTGTGATGCGATCTGTACAGATATTGCTCTGCCAAGGGGCGGCGCTAACCGGTATGCAGGTATAACGCTTGGCTTGCGGGCCCCCTGCCGTTGGTTCGAGGGGGCGCATTTCCGAAGTGGCAAGATATTTGTAATACAAAATTGCAACACAATGGCCGTGCATTCTGCCTTGAATCGCCTCAATAGGTGAATGTACATTGTCCCCGCGTTGTCAGCGGTCTCGGTGCGATGCTGTCGGACAGAAAGTTTGGCTTTGATCAAGGCTATTTTTGTAACTGACGGATTTGCTGAGTCTTCGAGATCAGGAAGTGCAGGAAGAAAGATTATGAGCAAGAAAGGCTTTATCCGCTCTCATCAAGAGCATTTTTCAACTCTTTACCGTCTCATTGATTTTTTTATCATTCTGGGCGCGTTGCTGGTGGCTTGCCGGTACATTGGCGTTGTTATCAATCAATCGGTAGCGCTGTTGGGCATTGCCAGTGCGAGCGCGTTCCTGATCGCCGCAGAAAGTTTCGAGCTGTACCGTTCCTGGCGTACTTCCGGCCTGCGCGCCATCATTCAAACTGCGTCAATCAGCTGGGCGGTAGTGTTGGCCCTGCTGCTAGTAGTGTTTTTCTTCTACCCGGCGACCAATTTTTCGCGTGAGCTGGTGGCGATCTGGGCCACGCTGGTATGGGGTTCGTTGTGCGGGTGGCGCATCTGTTTTCGCAAGTTTTTGCACCAGGTGCGTCGTAAAGGTCTGAATTCACGCACCGCTGCCATCATTGGTGTCACCGATAGTGGTATTGAACTCGCGCAGAACATTATTGCCAATCCACAGCATGGCATTAGTCTGTTGGGCTTTTTTGACGATCGTTCAACCGATCGCATCGATGGCAACTGGCGCTCTTCCATGTTGGGTAATATCGATGATGCCATCAGCTTTGCCCACAGCAATGAAGTGGATCTACTCTATGTCGCCATGCCTCTGCGTGCCGAAGAGCGTATCGTCGAAATTCTTGAGCGCTGCGCGGATACCACGGTAAACGTACATATTGTGCCCAACTTCTATATCAGCCGTGTATTGCACGCACGCTGGCATGAAGTGGGCAATATGCAGACGCTAAGCATCTATGACACCCCGCTCAACGGCTTGGGTAACTGGCTCAAGCGTGCCGAAGATCTTGTGCTGGCGTCGTTGATCCTGATGTTGGTGTCGATTCCCATGTTATTGATTGCCCTGGGAATCAAGCTAACCTCGCCCGGCCCGGTGTTCTTCAAGCAGGATCGTTACGGTCTGGATGGCAAAAAGATCAAAGTCTGGAAATTCCGCTCGATGCGTACCATGGATAATGGCGCCGAAGTCAAACAAGCGACCAAGGGCGACTCGCGTATTACTCCTTTTGGGGCCTTTCTGCGCAAATCGTCGTTGGATGAGCTTCCACAGTTTTTCAATGTGCTCGACGGCAGCATGTCTATCGTGGGGCCGCGCCCACATGCCGTGGCGCACAACGAGCATTATCGTCGCCAGATCAGCGGTTACATGCTCCGTCACAAGGTCAAACCCGGCATCACCGGTTGGGCCCAGATCAATGGCTGGAGAGGTGAAACCGACACGCTCGACAAGATGGAAAAGCGTATCGAATTCGATCTGGCCTACATTCGTGAATGGTCTTTGTGGCTGGACATCAAAATCGTGTTTCTGACGGCTTTCCGCGGCTTCACCGGCAGTAACGCGTATTGATCAAGGTTTGTTTGTAATGCAGTTCGATCAAAGTCCTATCTCCACCGCAGTGGCCTCTGCCACTGCGCCTGCTGTTGCTGTCAAGCGTGTGCTCTTTCTCATCAACTCGTTGGAAGGGGGTGGCGCCGAACGCGTCTTCTCCACGTTGGTGAATGCTGTCCAACCTCATTTGCAGGGTGCCGAAATCCGGGTCGTGCTGCTTGACGACAAGCCTCGCCGTTATGAAATTGCCAGTGGTATCAATGTGATATGTTTGGGCAGCAACGGCAAATTTCTCGATAGCGCCCTGCGATTGAAGCGTTATCTCGACAACCACCGGCCTGACCTTGTGGTGAGTTTTCTGACCCGCGCCAACTATCTGGCCGCAGCATTGGCGGGCTTCTATGGCTATCGCAGCATTATCAGCGAGCGTAGTGACACCAATAGCCGTTTAGGCGGTGGCCTTGCCGGTTGGGCCAAGAAATGGCTGGTGAGCCAGCTTTATCCGCGTGCCAATGGTATCATTGCGGTGTCTGGCGGGATCAAGAACAGCTTAGTGATGGATTATCGTGTTCCGGCAGATAAGATCACCGTTATTCACAATCCCTGTGACATCAATAAAGTCAATCAGCTGGCGGAACAGCCTTGTGCCAACTTGCCTGCGTCGGTTATCGAGCAGGGGTATATTCTCGCGGTCGGGCGGCTGGTCAATATCAAACGGTTTGATATTCTTATCAGGGCGTATGCGTCGGGTCGGTTTGCGCAGCACCTGGTGATCCTGGGTGAGGGCCCCAAGTTGGCCGAACTGCAGGCGTTGGCAGCGGAACTGGGGGTGGCTGATCGTGTGGTGTTCCCTGGCTTTTTGTCCAATCCCTATCCGGTCATGGCAAAAGCGTCCGTGTTCGTATTGAGTTCCGATCAAGAAGGCTTCCCCAACAGCCTGGTGGAAGCCATGGCGGTGGGGCGCCCTGTCATCTCCACCAATTGCAATGGCGCAGCCGAAATTCTGGATGATTTGGTAATGCCACAAATTAGCGGTGTCTTTAAGGCCAAGTATGGCTTGCTGGTGCCCACCGGCGATGTTGATGCACTGGCGAGTGCATTGCAGCAGCTGTTCTCGAATGCCCCCCTGCAAGCTGCACTGGCCGGGGGCGCCCGCGAGCGCGCCAGCCATTTTTCGGTAGCGAATGCCATCGCGCGTTATGCTGCCGTGATCAATCCGCAGTTGGCGCCTGCTGACCAAGGGCGGGGGTAGTTCATGTCTCCAACCGCTTGGCTTGGGGTGGCGGCGGTAGCCTCCGCCGGGTGTTTGCTTTGGGTTTCCCATGAATTACGTCGACAGCCGGTGCCGCGCATTCTGGTGTTTGTGGTGCTGGCGGTCTTCTTTCGACTGATGTTGTCGGCCTTTCACCCCGTCACTGTGCCTGCAGTCGTGGGGCCCTTTTCGATCAATGCCCTTTACTCGCTGTTTATCATTGCGGTCGGTTTTCTGCTCATTGACCGCCGTCTATTGCGATTGCGCTTTTTGTTACCGGTGCATGTGTTGATTGGCCTGACGCTGTTGGGGGCGCTTTATAACGGTACCTTGGGCGATTCCATTCAGTCGCTTCTTAAGTGGCTATTTTTCATTGTGATCGTGCTGGCCACCTATGAATCGGTAATTCGGGCCGGGCGTGCCGTGGTGTTGGAAAAATTACTGCTGAGTTTCAGTATTCCGGTGGTGCTGCAGTTGCTGTCGATCGTGTTACGACACAGTAAAGCCACCGAAAACGATGGTTCAGTGAGTTATGTCGGCGGTTATTACCATGAGGCAGTGTTCTCTGGCATTTTGATTTCGGCGCTCATGATAGCGGCGTTAAGGCAGATGTGTCGGCCGCGTACTGAACGCTGGTGGGCCTTTGTTCCGTTGCTGTTGGCGGTGGAAGTGGCATTGACCAACTACCGCACCAACATCTTGACCATGCTGGTTCCCTTGCTGGGTTACCTCTACTTCCGTTTCGTTCGCAATGGTATGCCGCTCGCTAAAGTTGCGACCATGATGGTGGGAATGGTCGGCTTGTTGCTACTGGCCTCGTTGGATGTGCGGGCAGTCATTGACCGATTTGCCGAGATTGGCACGGTGCTTGATTCCATGGGTGAGCTGATCAAGGCGCCGATTTACTACACCGATTTGGAGCAAGACTACTTCTCTGCGCGTGTATACCTGTGGAGTCAGTATGTCGATGCTTATCTGGATAGCAGTTTTGTTCAGCACCTGATCGGCCTCGGAGCAGATTCGTGGGAGCATCATTTCCACCGGTATGCGCACAATACCTTTGTGTCGTACCTCTATGAACTGGGCATTATCGGTTGTGGTGCGCTGATTTACTTTTTTCTTGGCAATATGGCGCGTTGTTTCAGCGGTACGCTGACGACCTATAGCGCCATGCTGTTTTTGTGTTTTTTCGGTTTTTTGGTCATGAACTTGGGCACCATGCCGTTATGGCAGGTCGAAGGTATGAGCTTGTTCGCAATATTGTGTGCCCTCGTATGGGAATTAAAGCTAGCGGTGGTGGTTGCCACCCGAGAGGGTGATCCACGGGCCCCGGTGACGCTTGACGTGTATTCACAAAACCTGACGCAGCAGACCGCGCCCCAAGGAGGGTTGATTTGAAAATCGCATTTGTGGGTGGTCGCGGCTTCCATTCCAATTATGGTGGCGTTGAGAACGCGATTCGCGAGATCTCATCGCGATTGGCATCCGCTGGGCTGGAGGTCGATGTTTATGGCCAGGGCAGTGCGAGTGGGTTTTCCAAAGAGCAGATCAAGCCAGGGCTTGTTGCGATAGGCGCCCCGACGGTGTTTTCCCGTTTCAAGGGCAACGCGGTATTGGCATTCGTTAATTGCCTGTATGCGTTGGTGATGCGCCGCCCCAAAGTATTGTTGCTATTTGCTTCCGGGCCGAGCTTGTTGTCCATTTTTGCGCGGCTGATGGGGGTTCGGGTGATTGCCGCCTTGCGTGCGATAGACAGCAAGCGCGACAAGTGGGGGGCCGTCAGCGCGAGCGTATTGCGATTGGGCGAGTACAGCGCACTCAATGTCGCTCACAGCTGTACCGTCAACAGTTTGGAGATGTATCGCTACTACAACGGCGAGGCGCGTGGGCTGCACTACATTCCCAACGGGGCTACCGATGCCGCCGCCGGTGATGACAAGGTATTGGCGGAGTTGGGTTTAAAACCAGACAGTTATCTGTTGTTCGCGGCACGCCTCGATCCGGTAAAGCGTTTACATGTACTGCTCCAGGCGTATCGCCAATTACCGGCTGAAACCCGTTTGCCGCTGGTGATTGCAGGAGGGCAATGCAAATCACCAGAGTATCGCCAGCAACTCGATGACTTGGCCTGTGACGGTGTGAAGTTTGTCGGGCATGTGACTAAGGACACCCTTGATCCGTTAATGCGACACTGTGCAATATTTGTACTGCCCTCCATACTGGAGGGGATGTCGAACAGCCTGCTGGCCGCGATGAATCGTGGCCGCTGTGTGCTGTGCGCCGATGTCGATGCCAATAGCGATGTTGTTCTGCGTGAGCCGGACGTATTGTTCGAGGCGGATAATGTCGATGCACTGGCCAACCGCCTGGCGGAATATTGTGGCAGTCCGGAGCGACGCCGCGCCTGTGGCCAAAAAATGCAACAAATCGTTGCTCAGCATTACAGCTGGGATGCTACGTCAGAAAGCTATCGTCAGCTCATTGAGCGAATTTCCCGTTAGGGCGCTCAACGTTGACCCACACCAAAAGGAGATCGGCATGGCTATCAAAACAGCAATGCGCCCTTTGTACGTGTCTAAGGCCAGAATCGTGTTTCTGGCCAGAGTCTTGGTTCTGATAAGTTGTGCAACCTGGTTGGCCGCGGTCGGGCGAGCGGCTGAGTTGGAGTGGCCGTATGCCGCTATGGAGGCGTCTGCGAAAACCTACTTTCTTGCTCCCGAGGGGCGAGGCAGCGCGGATGGTAGCAGCGAAACCAATGCCATGGGATTCGCCGCGCTGCAGGAACTTGTCTATGACGCGCGCGAGTCCACTAAGGTAAAATTCCTGCCGGGCGTGTACCCGCTGGCGGTAACGTTGATTGTGCGCGCACCCTCCAGCAGCACGCTGTTTATTCTGGAAGGCAGTGAGGGGGCGGTGATACGCGGAAACTTTGATTTCGCGACCGAGTCCGGCATGGCTTCGGGTATCCGGTTGGGCAGCGGCAATGTTGTGGTGCGGGGTCTGGGGTTTGAAAGAACCGGGTTTTGTGTCAAGACCTACAAATATGCGGTGGTGGATAATGTGCTGATCGAAAAGATCAACGCCGTCGACGTGCACAGCTGTGTTGTGATTGATCGTGATTCTACCAGGCCAGTTACACGCGTGATTGTCAGGGATTCGAACATCAAAGGGTATTACCGAGTCGGAGTGCGTCTGGCGGGCAATCAATCGTCTGATTTTCTGCTCGATCACCTGCAGATCGATGGCGCCCACAACCAGGCCAAAAGCGATTGCTTCAAGGGGGGCATTCAACTATTGGCCGGAGTGAAAAGAGTGCATATTCGTAACAGCGTGATCGAAAACAACATTGGTTCCTGTGGTGAGAATTTCCAACAGGGCGATGGCATCGAGGCCGATCATAAAGAAGGTGTGCCCGATGAGATCTTCATAGAAAATGTGCGGGTCGCCAATAGCGGTGATGCCGATTTTGACATGAAGGCCAACCACGTCAGTTTGCAAAATGTGCATGCCATGGGCGGTGCCCTGACACGCTATGCATACAAAATGTGGACGTATGATACCTATACATGCAGTCATTGTATGGCCTTTGGGTCAAACGTGGCTTATATCCACCTTTACCAGGCAGGCATGCGGTTTAACGACTCAACTTTTGCCAACACCAAGGCCGTTCGCATCTGCGACCTGCGCCATGGGCCAACGCCAGAGGAACGTTCTTCTGTGCAGTTTGACAGGGGGCAGGTTTATGTCGGAAACGAGGAATGGGTCAGCGAATGCGGCGACGGTGTCTTGTCCGCGTTGAAACGATTGCCGCAAGGCCCGGTGGTAGCGCCGGCGCCGAGCATGAAATTACAGTCACATTGAACAGGCAGTGGAACGATGTCAAACACAAGGACTTTCTCGAAGCAGGGTAATGCTCGTCAACCAGGGCTGAGCCCCTCCCGACTTGCGCTGATCTGTGCGATCAGCGCAGCGACATCCGCACAGGCAGATGTGTTGGACCCCGCCACGGTCAATCTGGCCGGGATCGAGGTGGAGCCCACGTTGGCGGTGGCCCAGCACTATGACGATAACCTGTATCGCCGTGCCGAGAACCCGGAGGCATTCTGGGTGCGCACAACCACACTGCAGGTAAAATCTGCCATCTTGAGTGGCCCGCACAAGTATGGCCTGGATTATCGGGGCGAAGCGGGTTATGTCGAGAGCAGCGAGGAAGACGATTATATCGATCACGCCACTGCCATGCGCGGCCTCTGGGAACTGGACCCCCGCCATCACCTGCTGCTGGAAGGCGCTTACCAAATTGATCATGACCGTCGTGACGCCGAATACATATTGCAGGAAACCAGTAATGAGCTTGTGGAAGAGCCGGGGCGCTTTCACCTAGGGTCGGTGTTGAGCCGTTACACCTATGGGACCAACAGCTCGCAAGGCCGTTTTGAGCTGGAGCTTAAAAGTGCTGATAAATCCTACGCCAACATGCGCGAGATTACCGAGCTTAACGATTTGAACAATACCTATGCCTCCACCGCCTTTTACTGGCGTCTGGTAGGCAGTCTGCAAGGTTTGCTGGAATTGAAGCAGGGCGAGATCAACTACGACAAAGATCCGGCCTCACTGGTCGGTGCGGACGATACGTTCGACAGTGATTATGCCGATTACCTGGCCGGTGTGACCTGGCAGGTGGCGGGAAGCTCCAGCGGCACGTTTAAAGTGGGCCATGCCACCAAGGATTTTGCCGATGCAGACCGTAAGGATTTTGCAGGTACTAGTTGGTCGGGTGAGTTTTCCTGGCAGCCGCGCAGTTATTCTGAAGTGATCTTTTCGACGGGGCGTCGTACTGACGAAAGCAGTGGCCGAGGTGACTTTATCGATGCAACCGATTGGGGTGTCGACTGGCGCCATGGCTGGACCGAGCGCATCGAAAGTCGGGTTCGCTATCTACAAAGCAGTGAAACGTATGAGCGCGATCCGGAAGGGCGTGATGACGATATTACGCGGGTAGACCTCGATCTGGATTATGCCTTCCGGCGCTGGTTGGTATTGGGCGTGTTCTACACCAAGGATCGCTACGACTCGACGATAGCGCGCTACGATTACCCGCGTGAAGTTGCTGGTATTCAGCTGCGTACCAGTCTGTAACGCGCTGGCCACCGTCAATTGTGAGGAAGTAAGGACAATGGAAAAATCACTGCGCACCCTGCTCTGGCTCGTTGTGTTGTTTACTGGATTGATGAGCGTTCAAGCCAATGCCGAAGATGCAAGTTACCAACTGGGGTCAGGCGACCTGATCCGTATTCAGGTTTACGGCGAAGACGACTTGACACTTGAAGCACGAATCACCGATTCCGGCACGATTTCCTACCCGTTTCTGGGACAGATTCAGGTGGCAGGGCGAACGCTGGGGCAATTGCAGACGTTTATCGTCAACGGGCTGAAAGGTGATTACCTGCTCGATCCGAAAGTCAGCGTGACGATCCTCGGTTATCGCCAATTCTATGTGAATGGTGAGGTGAAAAAGCCAGGCGGTTTTTCTTATGAGCCTGGTTTGACCATACGCAAGGCCATTTCGCTTGCGGGTGGTCTCACCGAACGCGCATCTACCAGCAAAATATATGTCATCCCTGAGAATTCGCCGAACCAGCAGAAATCCGCTGATATGAACACGCGGGTCAATCCAGGCGACATCATCACCATCGAACAGAGTTTTTTCTAAGGGACCAAGGGTTTTGACATGCAGTCCATAGCCAATCGCACCGAAGTGCTTCTCAACGAAAACATCATTGACGTTCGCTATTATTGGAACGTTTTGATGATGAACAAATGGTGGATTCTGGTGCTGGCGCTGATCGCGTCGAGTGTGGCCGCTTTTGTGGCCACCAAGCTGGACCCGGTCTATCGCTCAACCGCGACCGTGCTCATCGAAAACGCTGAAAATCGCGTTGTCTCCATCGAAGGCGTCTATGGCATGGATACCCGCGCCAAAGAATACTACCTGACGCAATTCGAGATTTTAAAATCCCGTGAATTGATCGAACGTCTGGTTGCGCGCATGAATCTGACCACGCATCCTGAATTTGATCCGCGTCAGCAAGCGTCGTTTGACTGGCGTAACGTGGTTCCTGGGTGGCTCGATGGCGTGAAAAAAATGTTCCCTAAGGAAGAGCAGCCCATCACCGATGAATTGATCCGCTCAGTGGTTGTGGCAAAAGTTAACGATGCCATGATTCTGGAGCCCGTCACCAATACCCAGCTGGTACGCATCAGCTTTGAATCGAGTGACCCCGCATTGGCGGCGAAAATTGCCAACGAGATGGCTGATGTCTATATCGAAAGCAATATGGAGGCGCGCCTGCAAATGACACAAAAGGCAGCCGCCTGGTTGACCAGTCGATTGGGTAGTCTGAGTGCAAAACTCAAGGAATCCGAAGCCAGATTGCAGGAATATCGTGACAAAGAAACACTGGTGGATTTTTCCGGCGTTAACTCACTCAATGAGAAAGAATTGAACGCGTTGACATTGCGGTACGTATCAGCAAGTAACGCACGTACTCAGGCGCAAAACGTATTGGATCAGGTGCGCGCGGCGGGCACCACCAGCGTAGAGCGTTTGCTGGAATTGCCCAGCATTTTGAGCCATGAACTGGTGCGCTCGTTGAAAACATCGCAATCAGAAGCTGATTTGCGTGTTGCCGAGATGAGCAAGCGTTATGGCCCTCGCCACCCCAAATTGATGGCAGCAAAAGCAGAAGCAGATCAGGCACGCGATGAACTTTACCGTCAGGTGCAACGTGTTGCGCGTGGCATTGAATCCGATTATCGCGCTGCCCTTGATAATGAGAAGGCGCTGTCAATTCAGTTGGATTCGGTCAAGCAAAGCGCCCAGAACATCAATCGCAAAGAGTTTCGTTTGAGTGAACTCAAGCGTGAAGTGGAAACCAATCGTCAGCTGTACGATATGTTCATGACCCGCGCCAAGGAAACGGATGAAACGGGCGGTTTGCAAACGGCTCATGCGCGCATCATCGATCCTGCTCAAGCACCTCTCGAACCGGTCGCTCCCAAACGGTCGTTAATCGTGTTGTTGGCGCTGATTGCGAGTTTGGGATTGGGCGTATTGGTGGCATTCATTCGTGATGCACTGGATAACACCATCAAGACCTCAGAAGAAGTCGAGCATAAGCTCCGCACGCGCACCTTGGGATTGTTGCCCAAGATCAAGTCACGCGGTCGTCATATGCCTGCGGAAGGATTCTTGTCGGATAATTTCAGCAGCTTTGCCGAAGCCATTCGATCGTTGCGTACAGGCATTGTGCTGTCGAACATCGATCAGCCTTACAAGACCATCATGGTAACGTCGTCCGTCCCCAACGAGGGTAAATCGACGGTGGCCTTGAACCTCGCCGAAGCCCTTGGACAAATGGAACGCGTGCTGCTGATCGAGGCCGATCTGCGCAAGCCGGTCATGGCCGCAGCCTTGGGCGTGCCCCCGGATGCGCCAGGACTCACCAGCGTGGTTGCTGGCACCCATGAACTCAAGACCTGTATCCATTCTATTCCCAAGTTGGGGATCGATGTGTTGGTGGCGGGCATTCTGCCAGGGAATCCGCAGGAGCTTTTGTCTTCACGCCGGGTATTCATGACGCTGGAGATTCTCAAGCGTCACTACGATCGCATCATTATCGATACGCCTCCGATGACGCCAGTAAGTGACGCGATGGTGTTGTCATCGTTCGCCGATGGCGTGATCTACGTGGTGAAAGCCGGGGAAACGCCGGCGTCTCTTGCCACGCGCGGCATCAAGCAGCTCTCGGATGTACGTGCCGCTCTATTGGGGGTAGTGCTTAACCAGGCGGGCAGCGCGAACAAAGAGCAGTATGGTACCTACTACACGGCGGAAACGCCGGCCAGTGAACCGCGCGTGGTGGTGTCGCAATCGCAACGCAATACCACCACGGATCTGTCATAGACATGATAGATGTGCATTGCCACCTGTTGCCCGGGATAGACGACGGCCCCCAGACCATGGAGGAATCGATTACCCTGGCGCAACTGGCGGTGCAAAATGGCATTACGCACGCGGTGGTAACACCGCATATTCATTTGGGTCGCTGGAATAACGAAGCGATCACCATTGCCCACCTGTTGAACCAGTTGCAATTGCGCTTGGCGGCGGCAAACATTCCTTTGCGATTGGGCATGGCAGCCGAAGTACGCCTCGACGCACAAATCATGCAATGGCTCGCGCAAGACAAGATCCCGTTCCTTGGCACGTATCAAGGCAAGCGTGTAATGTTGCTGGAATTACCGCATTCCAATATTCCCCTCGGCACCGATAACTTGATCAGCTGGCTATTGAAGCGTGATATTCAACCGTTGATTGCACACCCAGAACGCAATAAGGAAATCATGCGCAGTGTCGACAAGGTTCAGCCCTTGTTGCGCCTTGGCTGCTTGTTGCAGGTGACGGCGGGTTCGGTCGCGGGATTATTTGGTAAACCTGCACAACGGTGTGCACGGGAATTGCTCGAAAGGGGGGCCGTGTTTGTGATGGCGTCGGACGCACATAATGTGCAGAATCGCCCCCCCGATCTCATTAGCGGCCGGGACGCGGCCAGCGAAATCGTTGGCGCTGACATGGCGCATCAATTGGTTACATCACGTCCGTTGGAATTGGTTGCCAGTCAATTCAGCGCGCTGGAAAACGGCGCAGCAAGGTAAACGGAAACAAATACCAGAGGCAGTAGAGCAGCCGGTGATTAGGGCGGTTGCTTTTTTCTACACAGGGAGCAGGCGAGAGCAATGGCAAACCCAAAAGATACCTTTATCGAACAATGGCGCGGCATCGCGGTACTGATGGTGGTGCTTTATCATTTTACCGCACGCTTGCCCCCAGAAGCGTATGGTGTGACCAGCGAGCCCCTGTTGCGGCAGAGCATCGGCGGCATTGGCGTACTGTTTTTTCAGATCATCAGTGGTTTTCTGATTGCCAAGTCATTGGAAGGCGCGACCAATTTTGGCGATTTTCTTGCCAAACGGATTTCGCGCATCTGGCCGTTGTTTATTGTCGCCAATATTGTGATTTTCTCTTTTCTGCAATTTTTTGAACCGCCGGTGGTGACCTCTGGTGCACAGCAGTTTTACGAGGAGCCACGTTATTTCAAGGATTTGATCGGCAGTATCTTTTTTGCGGCGGATTTGGGATTTGAATGGATTGACGGAGCGTATTGGTCTCTGCTGGTCGAGTTGAAATTCTATGTTCTGATTGGCTTGTGTGCGGTGTTGGCGCCACGGCGTTTTACCACAGTGTTTTGTGGATTGGCCCTGAGCTTGGCCGCCATTGATTTTCTCATACTCTATTTTGATCGTTCTGGCCCCATTGGTTTTCGCGCCAGCGAAGATTTTCGCCTGCTGAGCAAAGTGCTACATGGCGTATTTATTTCTCAGTACCTGCCTTTGTTTGCCATAGGGGTGGCGTTATACCGCAAGAAGAACGATGGGCTTTTCACGGCGGTGGTATTGATGGGCTGTATTACTGCCCTGATCAAAACGCATGAAGCGGATACTTTTGATATCGAAAGCGGTGTGTTGTTCGTATTGCTGTTGGGGATTGTGATCGCTCTGGATCATGCGCTGTTCAAAAGTGCGGTCATTACCTGGATCGCCGGCTATAGCTATGCCTTCTTTTTGTTTCACCAGATGATCGGTTTAACGATGGTGAAATACATTGCTCCCTCGGTAGGCATCAATGTGGCCATTCTGATTTCGTTGGCTACGACTACACTGATAGCGGTGGGGGCGTCCAATCTCTTCGAATGGCGTTATCGCCGCCCCTTCACCAAGGCGCTGATTAACCTCTTTTCGCTGTTTAAATTAAACCGCCTGAAGATCGACGTGCAAAAGGGGGCCTGATCGTGTGTTGCGATCGGGACAATAGGGGTAAACGGTTTTTCTATGTCGATTAAGGCCAAATTTCTATCAGGATCGCTGTGGATGATGTTGGGCACAGTGTTCAACAATATCATTGCGTTCGTTATCTTTGCAGTTTTGGCGCGCTTGCTGAGCCCGGAAGAAATCGGCGCGGTCTTGTTTGCGGTGATTTTTATTGATGTCGGGCGTCATATTGCCTCTGCCGGTATTCCTGAAGCCTTGATCAAACGTGCGGAATGGACCGATGAAGCGGGTTCCACCGGCTTTTGGTTGAATATGGGGTTCGCCTCGATCATCACGCTGCTGGTGATTTTTGTGGTGGTGCCCTTGATCCGCCCGCACTTCGATGAAAGTGCTGCTTTGGCACTGATGGCTTTGTCGTCGATGTTTATCATCGATTCTGCCCGTGCGGTACATGTCGCCTATTTGCGCCGCCATTTTCAGTATAACCAGTTGGCCATGCGTGGGTTGAAGGCCAATACCACCGCTGGCGTGGTGGCGGTGGTGCTGGCGTTTGATGGCTGGGGAATCTGGGCATTAGTATTTCAGCGAATTGTACAAGCAGTGATTGTGACGGGCGTGACCTGGCATGCGGCGCGCTGGATGCCCAAGTTCAAGTTTTCGTGGGCGATAGTGCGGGAAATTCGCGGGTTTGCCCTGAATGTGGTCGGTGCGCGCATGCTGGAAATCACCAACAATAAATTACCCGAAATCGTCATATCGGGCGTGTTGGGTGCTGCTCAACTGGCGTTTTTCCGTATTGGGCAACGCAGTCTCGATCTGGCCACACAGGTGTTGGTACAACCCATACAGGACGTTGCGCTGTCGTCCTTTTCACGCAAAGAAAGCGACAAGCGGGAACCGAATCAGGGGTTTCTTACCGTGTTGGCGATTACCAGTACCCTGGTGTTTCCAGCGTTCATGGGGGCAGGGGCCTTGGCGCCGGATTTGATTACCTTGTTCTTTGGCGACAAATGGGATTCCAGCTCGCTGGTGATGGCGATTTTGGCTTTCAATGTCGTGCCGTTGGTGATGTTGAGAATTTCGACGCCAGCGCTGATGGCAGCGTCGCGTTCGCGTAGTCTGTTTGTATTGCAGTTGTTGAATCTTTCGGTGGGTGCAACGGCATTGATATTGGGCACCGTGCACGGATTACTGTGGGCAACGGTGGCGCTGGTGGCCTCTGGATATTTGCTGCTCCCGTATGTGATTTATAGCGTAACGCAGGCTTTGAATATTCGGGCGCGAGATGTATTGGCGAAAATGTTTCCGCCAGCGGTAGCGTCGGTATTCATGTTCGCGGTGCTGTATGCGTTTCAGTATTACGTCCTGAATGCCATGCATCTGGGGGTGCGTTTACCGGCGGTGATCGTGACCGGCGCATTGGTGTATGTACTGTTTATGGTAGGGGTGGCGCGCGGTTTCACCCGCTTCCTGCATCATGAATTGGAGCCGATCGTGCCTGGGCGAATCAAGCCCCTGTATTTGCGCGTTATGGGCAAGCTCTTTCCCTGAGGGGTTAGGGTGGAGATTTAAATATCTCGCCAATTCAGGTTAATTGCGTGTTGTCATGATGTGGTGGATGGGGCCGTGGGTTCAGGCGGCGGTCTTTTTCGGCGCGGTGTGGGAGCAGTCGTTGCCATGGGTGCAGCCTCTGCACTGCGTTTATTTCGATAGCTGCGACTGCTGCGATTACCTGAGCTGCCTGTTTTGGTTGTTTTGTCTGTTTTGCCTGGCTTGCTTCGTTTGTATGCGGGCTTGGCTTTTATGCCGCTCAGGCCGCTCGGTAGCGTTTTTTTACTTTGTTCAATAAGGGCATGCAGCGTTTGTTTGAGTGGCTGCATGAAGCCTTCATAGTCCTTTTGCTTTTGGCTGATGGCGTCAAGCGCGGATTCCCACTGGGCGGTCATGTCCGGCGTTACTGCTGCCTCAGGCAGGCTGTCGATCAGGCCGATACCTGCCTCCGTAGCGCGTATGGTTTTGCCATCACGCATCAGAAACCCCCGCTTAAACAGCAATTCAATGATGCCGGCACGTGTGGCTTCAGTGCCGAGACCGTCGGTATCCTTCAGAATCTTGCGTATCGCCGGGTCTTGCACAAAACGCGAAATGCCGGTCATGGCCGATAACAGGGTCGCATCGGTGAAATACGGAGGGGGGCGGGTATGTTTTTCGAGCAATTCGCCACGTTCGCAATGCAGGATATCGCCGACTTTGAAGGGCGGAATTTCAGTCAGTTCTGCGTCGATATTGTTGAGCGCGGCATTTTTTTGGGGAACGCCCTCGGCACTGTTAGCGGTTGATTTTCTGGATGAATCGGTCTCACGGGCAAACAGTGATTTCCAGCCTTGGGCCTGGGTTTGCCGCGCGGTGGCGGTGAATAGCCCCCCCGCAATCCGCAAGGCAACATACGTTTCGAGATAGGCATAAGGCGGATAAAATTGGCTAACATATTGCCGTGCAATGAGTGTGTAAAGCTGACGTTCGGCGTTATCAAGCGCTTGAAGATTGGGGCGGCGCTCGGTGGGGATGATTGCATGGTGCGCGTCGACCTTGCTGTCGTCCCACGCTTTGCTGCGCAGTGAGAGGTCGGCGCCATCGCACGCTGTTTTTAGACCGGGATCTGCCGCCGCGACACTATTGATGACGGCATGACGGCGCGCATAGTGATCATTAGGCAGATGTCGGCTGTCTGAGCGTGGGTAGGTGATGAGTTGATGGCGTTCGTAGAGTTGCTGACATGCATCCAGCACCTGTTGTGCACTCATGCCATAGCGGCGCGCGGCATCGATTTGCAGGCTCGATAAATTGTAGGGTAGGGGCGGCGGCTGTTTTTTTGGCGTTTTATCGAGACTTTCGACCACGGCGGGCTGCCCGCTAATGCGGCGCACCACATTTTCTGCCAACGCCTGGTTGAGAATGCGGCCTTCGTCATCGCGATACGGGGCACACGCGTCGCTGGGTTGCCATTGCGCTGTGAATGACTGCCCGTCAGGGGTAACAACGTGAGCCAGCACTTCGTAGTAGGGATGGCTGACGAAATTGGCAATGGTTTGATCGCGCTTGACCACCAGACCTAATACCGGGGTTTGTACACGTCCTACCGATAACACACCTTCATAACCGACTTTGCGGCCTTGCAAGGTGTAGGCACGTGTCATATTGATACCATACAACCAATCGGCGCGGCTACGTGCCAGCGCTGACAATGAGAGGGCTGCGAAATCCTGGTTGTTGCGTAGGTGTTGTAACGCGCGCCCTACAGCGCTGGGGTTGAGGTCGTTGATCAGACAGCGCTGCATGGTGGCGCGTTTGGTGGTTGGCGTATTCAGGTAATCGATGACTTCGTCGACCAGTAATTGACCCTCACGGTCGGGGTCACCCGCATGTACAAGCGTGTCAGCCGTTTTAATCAGTTGCCGCAACACCGAGAGCTGCTTTTTGGTATTGGCTTTCGGTTGCATGCGCCAGTCGACGGGAATAATGGGCAAATGCTCAAGCTGCCATTTTTTATACGCCGGATCATAGGCATCGGGCTCGGCCTGCCCCAGCAAGTGTCCTACGCACCAGCTAACGCAGTCACCATTGGCAGCACGAATAAAACCTTCTTGCTTGCTGAGGGGTTTGGGCAGTGCGTCTGCGATGGCGCGTGCAAGACTGGGCTTTTCGGCAATATAGAGTTTCACGGCTGGCTTTTTGTGTGTATGAATGTACAGTAATTTAGCGGCAGCGAACGTAAAAGTAAATTACTCTAGAGGAGGTTTTTTTATACGCAGTAGGTATATACAGCAACGGATTGGGTATGGCGCGCTGAACTGTGGTGGATTTGTTGACGTAGTGGGCGTTGGTATTGGTTGAGGTTGAGGTGACGCTGTCGGGAAGGCGGTAGAGACATTTAAGGCGCAGCGTTTGTGCGCTGCGCCTTAAAGTGGGGAGTCAGCGGGCGTCAACCCGCAAATACTCAGCGACCGTTGCGGGGCTTGGGCCGTGGCGTATCGGGGCGCGTGACGTCCCTTGCCTGTGTTGATGCTGGCCTCTGTGTGGCAGGGCGAGCATGGGTTGCCGTATTGCTGCGGTGGGCGTCAGGGCGAGCGTTATTGCCAGTGGGATTGGCAGGCCTATTGGTGGCTCTGGGTTGTTGTGACGAACCGGTGTTTTGTTGGTTGCCTGCATGGGCAGGAGCATGCCTTGCTGGCGCATGCTGCCTGGTGCCAGGTTGTGCCGTGGCATGTTGGCGTGCAGCCGCTGGCTGGTTGGGTGAGGAAGGCTTGTGCGCAGCTCCGGCGTGGGTTGTTTTGCCCGATGCCTGTTGCTGTGAACCCGATCTGGCGGGTCTTTTCTGGCCTTGGCCTGCCGGTCTTTGGCGTGAAGGCGGCGTGTCGCGTTGCTGACGCAGCGGCTGAGGTGTGGCGTTGCGATCGGGTTCGAAACCGGTAATAACGCTTTGCGGCAGCTTGCGCTTCATCAGCTTTTCGATATCTGCCAACAGTTTGTTTTCGTCGACGCACACCAGCGAAAAGGCTTCGCCTTCCATGCCGGCGCGGCCCGTTCTGCCGATACGATGGACGTAATCTTCGGGCACGTTGGGCAATTCATAATTTACGACGACGGGGAGTGCATCGATATCGATGCCGCGCGCGGCAATATCGGTTGCGACCAGGGCGCGAATCTGTCCAGCCTTGAATTCAGAAAGTGCGCGTGTGCGTGCGTTCTGGCTTTTATTGCCGTGGATGGCCATGGCAGTGATGCCATCGGTTTCCAGCTGTTCGGCCAGGCGATTGGCGCCATGTTTGGTGCGGGCAAAAATCAACACTTGTTTCCAGCCGTGTTGCTCGAACAGGTGCGACAATAATTTGCGCTTTTTATCGCGATCGACTGGGTGAATGGTTTGTTGTATCAATTCAGCCGGTGTGTTACGGCGTGCAACTTCGACCGTGACCGGATTGTGAAGAATGCCGTTGGCGAGGGTTTTGATTTCGTCAGAAAACGTTGCCGAGAAAAACAGATTTTGGCGTTTGGCCGGCAGTTTGGTCAGGATGCGACGAATATCGTGGATAAATCCCATGTCGAGCATGCGATCGGCTTCGTCGAGCACCAGGGTTTCGATGCCGGATAAATCCACGCAGCGTTGTCCCATGAGGTCCAGTAAGCGGCCGGGAGTTGCTACCAGAATGTCGACGCGACGATTCAGGCGTTGAATTTGTTGATTGATGTTAACGCCGCCGAATACCACGTTGGATTTGATGTCGAGGTATTTGCTGTAGGTGATAACACTTTCTTCTACCTGGGCGGCGAGTTCGCGGGTTGGGGTGAGGATTAGTACGCGAATTTTCGCTTTGGCGTTGGAGCGGGCGAAGTCATAGGCGGCGAGTCGTTGTAGCAAGGGGAGTGTGAAGCCAGCCGTTTTGCCGGTGCCGGTTTGGGCGCCTGCGAGTAGGTCGTGGCCTTCGAGGACGGCGGGTATGGCGGCGGCCTGTATGGGCGTTGGGGTGGTGTAGCCGCACTCGGTGAGTGCTTGTACGATTTCGGTGCGTAGGCCCAGGGCGGCAAAGGCGTTGTGGGCGTCGGTGTTTGACGCAGGCGTCATGGGTGCGCGGGTGTGCGCGTTCATTTGTGTCGCGTTAGACATGAGTGTCCTGTAGGAAAATAATCGGCCTGTCAACGCGTTGCGTTTCCAGTCATAGGCAGATGGGTAGGTGCGGTATGCACGCAAATGTGCGGATATAGGAGATCTGACTGGGGAGGATGATCCAAAGCACGGGTGTTGCAAAATGAAGTATAGCACGAGGTGGGTGATCTTTGGGCGGTTTTATGTTTGTGTGGCTTCGTGTGCGCGTCTTTGATGAGTTTTAAGGATTCTTGGGATGGGCCTTGTTGGTAGTGGCTTGATGGAAACGCTGCAAGTACGTCCCTGTAAGCTCGACGCCGCCATCCATGGCGGCGACGTTCCCTCAATCCACTACCAACAAGGCCCTTGTGAGATCTCGGTGGTGAAAAGGATTGTGAGGGGTAGTTTTTATGTCGGACGAAGTAAAAAATTTAGCGCAGCATTTTTCTTAGTTGTGCGGGCGTGTCATTTGTCCAGCGTTTGAATGCGCGGGTAAACGCACTTTGTTCTGAAAATCCCAATAGCAGCGCAATATCGCTGAGGGTGAGGGCCCGGTCGGCAAGGTATTGGCGTGCCAGTTGTTCGCGGGTGCGATCCAGTAATTGTTGCCAGGTGAGACCACGGGTGTCGAGTCTGCGTTGTAACGTGCGGATTGAGACGTGCAGTTCACGGGCGACACGGGGTAGCGTGGCGTTGGCGTCGGGCAAAAGTTTGAGCATGGTTTGTTGCAATGCGCGGTCGAAGGCGTCGGAATCTGGTAGCGCGAGCAGTAGGGCTTGTGCTTGGCGGTCCAGGAGTGAGCGTAAGCCCGGGTCGCTGTGGGGCATGGCGATGCCGAGATAGGCGACGGGGAAACGCACGCGGGTGTGGGTGTCGCCAAAGTGGACTGCGCAACCGAAGAACTCAGTGTAGGCGTTATATTCGGCGAGTTCGGGGGTGGGGTTGGTGAAGGCGACCAAGGTGGGTGGGGGTGGATTATCTATTTGCCGTCGAAGAAAGGTGACAAGGGCGCCGATGGCGACGGAGTCGTGCAGGTGGCCCAGTTGCACTTCACCCGGTGCCCAGCGGATTTCGGCTTGGTCGCCGTCGATGCTGATTTGGGCGAGGTCGACACCGTAAAACAGGCGTTCGTAGCGTTGGTAGGCGAGCATGGCTTCGCCCAGGGTGTTGCTGGCGAGTACCAGGTAGCCTAGGACTCCGACATGGCGGGGCTGTACGAGCGCGCCGATGGATAAGCCGGGGGCGATGAGGGTGGGGCGCAGTGCGACGGCTTGTATCAGCAGCGCGTGCCAGACGGGCAGGGGAACGACGTCTTGTTGCGACCAGTGGGCAAGCAGGGCTCGCAGGTCGCTCGCGGGCAGGCGTTGTTGGTCGAGCCAGTCGAGGAGCAGGCTGGTCCAGGCGCCGGTGACGCGTATGACGTGTGCCATGCAGTTTGCCTTTATATGGGGGACTTGATCCTCATAAGTATGGCATGAATAGTCAAGCAGGGGGCGTGATGTGTCAATGGTGTCGATCATGTAAAGACGTTAACGCAATGCGACTTAATTGCGCGGCTGACTGCAGGCGTTATTGGATGGTGGGCAGTATCAGGTCAATAGGATTGTTGTTCAGCGAGGATGCTGCTTTGCGATGATGCTGCTTTGGGAGGTTGCTATTCGGCGAAGGCGTTGCTTGGCTAGAATGTCACTCAGTTAGGATGTTAGTCGGCAGGAGTCGGGCTTTTTAAATCTGCCGTTGTTCCCTCTTGCTTGCAAATTGAATGGGGGGTTGGCCTTGTTCGGTTCGCGATGCCATGCCTGGGTGGCCTCGCTCATTGACATAACCGGCACGCGAGGGGGCTTGGTGTTTCTGGGGCGCCGTGGGGGCGCTCGTGTTGGTTGTGATCAACTGCTGATTCTGTTCTGTTACCTGTGGGCCGTGCGTGTGATCAGTGTGGGTGCTCGGCACCAGATCGAGCTCGCTTTGTGATGCCAGTGCGAGTCCGCAGGCGAACAATATGTTCATCATCAAAGATTTTCTGCGCTTTTGGGGCGGGTCTTTGGGGTGTTTGGGTACAGAAATATGCTCAGCCATGTTGCATCGTCCTGAATTCTAATTTTTGTATTGGAGGTGGGATGCTGTTGTCTGGATTATAGGCATTCTTTTGCCTGTTTGGATATCGGCCAATTGGACGAGGGGTGCACAAATCTCGCGCCTGATAAGGACAAAAACACAAAATCGATACCAAAATGTGATCCATTGCAGATTTTCGCGGCGGCAGCATTCCATTAGCATGGCCGGAATTATTGGGCTCTGGATTTTTAGCTCTGGATCAACCCGGCTGAAATATGGGGATTATGCGAATACTATTGACGGTAATGTTATGCCTGAGCGGGATAAGCGGTGGGTGGGCTGGCACGGTGGGTCCGCGCGTGGTTTTCCTAAACCCGGCACCGGCAGGTAATGCATTTTGGGATGCTGTCACGCGTAATATGCAAGCGGCAGCAGAAGACCTGGGCGTGGTGCTGTCGGTGCGCTACCTCGACAAGAATGAAGTCACCAGTCGTTTTGCTTATGTCAATGCAGCAGCTGCGGCACTCGCCGCAAGCCCCAAGCCGGATTATCTGGTGTTTCTCAATTTGAAAGATACTGGCTATCGCATGTTGAGCATGGCCGAAAAGGCGCAAGTAAAAAGCCTGATCATTCTGAGCGATATTCACCCTGAAGATGCCGACAAAATGGATCAACCGCGAGGCGCATTCAAGCAGTGGATCGCCCACCTCTCGCCGGATGATGAAAACGCGGGCTATTTGTTGGGCTTGGCATTAATCGCTGAGGCAAATACACGCTGGCCTGCAAAAGGTGCCAAAGTGGCTGCGATTCTCGGCTCAAAAAATGGCACGGCTGCGGATTTACGCTTTGCCGGGTTGCAGCGTGCCGTTCATGAAAATCCATCCTCAATATTACTGCATGGTGTGCCAACGCGAACCTGGTTGCAAAGCGAAGGACAAGAAAAAACGACGTTGTTATTGGGGCAGTATCCTGATTTGAATGTGGTGTGGGCCGCCTCGGATGGCCTGGCGTTTGGCGTGCGGGAAGCCTTGCTTCAACACAAAACGCAGGCCATCACGGGCGGTGTCGACTGGACGGACGAAGGCTTGCAAGCGGTGGTTGACGGAAAAATAACGGCCAGTGTCGGTGGGCACTTTCTGGAAGGCATCATGGCCATGGTAATGCTCAATGATTTTCATCATGGGGTGGATTTCGTGAAGGATACGGGTGTACGTCTGACCACCCCCATGCATATTGCAACGCGAACCTCGGCGGCGCGTGTCAAGGCCAGTCTGGCAGCAGACCACATGCAACGCATCGATTTCAGGCGGTTGTCGAAGGTGCACAACAAGGCGCTCAAACGTTATGATTTCAGCGTCGAAAACGTGTTGCAATGGTAGCGCGAGCCGCTAAGGTTTCACGTCTTGCATTACGTCAGGCCATGCTCGCCATGAGCATTGCCTTGCTGGTTGGCATCGTCTCGTCAGTGGTGCAGCTCACCCTGGACTGGCAACAGGAAAGGCAATCACTCAGTACCAATCTGCAATTGATCATTGCCACGCAACAAGTGCAGGCAGCACGTGCCGTATTTGATCTCGACAATGAGTTGGCCGGTAGTATTGCCAAAAGCATCGTCGCCTTTCCGGCCATTTATGAAGCGCGCTTGATGGACGGATTTGGCACGCTACTGGCTTCAGAGGAGCGCGTACCGACGCCACAAAAATGGCGCACCTTGGCTGATATTTTATTTGGTGACATCAAGAACAAGACGGTCGCACTTTTCTATTATCCGGATCATCCCTCGATTGGTACTCTGACCATCACTGTGGATACCTACTTGCTTGCGCGTGATTTTTTTCACCGAGCGTTGGTAACAGTGAGCACGGGCTTGGTGCGCAATCTGATTATTGGCTACACCTTTTTCATGATTTTTCATTTCACACTGTCGAAAGCCTTGATTCGCATGGAACGACGAGTCAGTCGTTTTCGCCCGGAAGCGCCTTTGTTGAGCCGGCTCGCGATAGACAGACATCATGAAAACGATGAACTGGGTTCTCTTGGGCTCAGCATAAATCGCATGTTGACGTCGCTGGAAAGCACCCATCAGGCACAACAAGAAGCGCAGCGTGCATTGGAAGCACACCAGAATGTATTGGAGATGACAGTGGCGCGTCGCACACGCGCTTTACAAAAGCTCAGCAAGCGCTTGCAAGTGGAACGCGACAGCGCCCGTCATATTGCGAAGGAAGCTGAACTTGCCAAGCGTAAGGCCGAAAAAGCCACTCGGGACAAGAGCCGCTTTCTGGCGGCGGCTAGCCATGATTTGCGACAACCCCTGCACGCCATGCAATTGCTGATCGCCGCGCTGGAGCCGCATGTCAATTCTGCCTATGCGCATGATCTCTGGCTGCATTTGCAACATTCACAGCGAGGCTTAAGTGATTTTCTTAATTCAATGCTGGATCTGTCGCGGCTTGAATCAGGTGTTATCAAACCCCAGATCAGCACGTTTGCCTTGGAAGAAGTATTTGAGCGTATCGATAACATGTACCGCCCGCTGGCAGATGAAAAAGGTCTGGATTTTCGCGTTTGCCGCAATGGATTTCAGGTAGAAAGTGACCCCTTGCTGCTGGAACGTATCTTGGCCAATCTGGTCGCCAACGCGATCAAATATACCCACAGGGGGGGCGTTGTGCTGGGGTGTCGTTGGCGTGGTGAATTTCTGGTAGTGCAGGTGTGGGATAGCGGCCCTGGTATTCCGGAGGCGGCGCAGACGCAGATTTTCGAGGATTTCGTGCAACTGCAGAATCCCGATCACGATCTGCAGCAAGGATTGGGATTGGGCTTGTCGATCGTGCGTGGGCTCTGTCTGCTTTTGCAGCACCCCTTGAACATGCGATCACAGGTGGGCATAGGCACGCGGTTTTCATTGATTATCAGACAGCCATCGCTGCGTAACGAACACCCTCAGCTAATGGCTTCGTTGTGAAGCTCACGCCAGCGACGGTGATGTTACTGCCTGCGGAATAACGGCTTTCTAAAGCAGCTGCATCCGACGGGCTGCCTGCGCGGCTTGCATGCGATTGGTGACATTGAGATCGCGAAAGATGGCATTGCAATGGGTTTTAATGGTGCCAATCGATAAATTGAGCAGTCCGCAGATTTCCTTGTTGGAATATCCTTCAACGATCAGGCGCAACACATCGATTTGGCGCGGCGTCAAATGGCATTCGTTGATGGCGGATACCGAGGCCGGTTTCGGTGCG
The DNA here is from genome assembly GCA_964473645.1 of uncultured Moraxellaceae bacterium. Lineage (GTDB taxonomy): Bacteria > Pseudomonadota > Gammaproteobacteria > Pseudomonadales > Ketobacteraceae > HdN1. The sequence goes on along the minus strand of CAYYPW010000013.1, from coordinate 13,455 downwards.
TTGTTCTTTACCAGTGTCAGCCCTTTCTGGGGCGGTGCATGCAAACGCAAGTGCGGAACATAAACTTCACCGGCCAATATTAACTGTATTGCACCCAAAACGACTTCATTGCGAGAGGCTTTCGAAATAAAGCCACGTGCTCCGTTAGCCATGGCATCTTTGACCGAATTGCAATCATCTTCCGCCGATAGGATGACAACGGCAACGCTGGGCCACAGGCTGCGGATTTTTCGCAGTACCTGAAATCCATTCATGTCCGGCAGGCGCAGATCCAGCAAAACCAGATCTATGTCGTTATGTTGTTGCAGCGTGGTGAATACATCGTTGCCACACTGGGCTTCCAGCATTGTCACCTGTGGAAACTGATTGCTCAGCGTGGCAATCAACCCATAGCGATAAAGCCCATGATCATCGGCTATTAAAAATTTACGCTCCACCTATCGATCCTCCGCACGTCCAAGAGTTTCAACAGGGCCGTCCCTGACGAAGGCACATTAATGCAATACCTGGCTTGCAAATTCTGGTTTGAAAAACCTGTTTGCAATCTCATAAGTGCTGAATAATTGTGCACGCAGCTCCATTGTTGCGATCTGTTCATCGTTGTATTTATTTGTACCAGCGTTTGTCCACCAAAATCGAAAATCGTTCTAAAGGATTGCGTACTATTTTAATAAAGAAAGTGTTTCAATTTGCAAATCATGTCACATTTTTTGGATGGGGTGTATACGGATTGAGCAGTCGAGTATTCTTTTTTGTGACTGATAGAGTCGAAAATATTTCGTTTGCGTTCGATATCGTCGGGCTGCAATCGATCGATTTCTGGCCGTCGTCTCATCCTATTTTCAACCCTTTTGCCGATACCGCCCTTTGTTAATTTCGTGCATCTTGTAAATCGGGTGAACCGAATCAACGATTTTTAATCGTGGCGGGATGGGAGTGATGGGTGGGTAATCCACTCATGGGATCTGACAAAACAATTCCACCCTGCTGCTACAAAACGTTACAGCGGGTGCTGAAACCACCTTCTATAGTGATTTCAAAACCCAAAAACAAAAACGGTAAGGGAACGTTTGCTCCAGGATTGAGCATCTGGCTGTAAGAGGGCCTGCGCATGAAGTTGTTGCGATCATTGGGCGTTGTCTGTTTGAGCGCTTTGGTCTTTCTTATCAGTGACCTGGTCATTGCGTTGGAGCGCCCGCTGACAAATGTAGGCGGCTCCGAGCCGATCAATCCTGTCATGCACGTGTTTGAGGATGTTGCGCATGCCTTTGACGAAGTATCGATTCGTCAGCAGGATGAGCAGCGCTGGCAGCCGCTGAAGGATCGTGCGCCGTCGTTTGGATTTTCACGTAGCACTTATTGGGCTCGCTTTTCTTATCACAACACGTCGGAGCATGCTGCACCGCTTTATGTTGAGGTGGGTTACCCACTGCTGACCGAAGTGACACTTTATCAGGTCGAAAGCACGACGCCCGCTACAAACGCCACTCAAGCCAAATTGTCGGATATTACAAGCACTGACACCATTGGCAATGGCTTTCCCTTTAATGAGCGTCGAATTCAGCATCGCAATCTGGTTTTTCCTGTCAGCGTTGCGGCGAATAGCACGAATACGTTTTATCTGAAAATCCGTTCACAAGGCGCGGTACAGTTTCCTGTTGCACTTTGGCAGCCGGAGCGATTTTACGCGCAGGATCAGTACCAGATTTTTCAACACGGCGCATATTATGGGCTGGTGTTTGTCATGGTGCTGTATAACCTTTTTTTGTTTTGGCAATTTCGGGATCGGGTATATCTGCTTTACGTGTTGTATGTCTCGACTTTTGCAACCACCCAGATGGCGCTCACGGGGTTCGCCTACCAATTGTTGTGGCCGACTCTACCCGGGTGGAATCAAATCAGTATTGCGGTGGTGACGCCCACTATTGTCATGTTGGGCTGTGTGTTTGTGCGGCAGGCGTTAAAGCTGCAGGATCATGCCCGCCATTTGTGTCGCCTTATTAATGGCATGGCGCTGACAGGATCGGTATTGATTATTGCCAGTTTGTTGTTTCCCTACCAGACTATGATTAAATTGGTGGCGGCATTGGTGATTGTGGCGTGCAGCCTGGCGTTGTACGCGAGCTATTATGTTTGGTTGCATCGCAGGCAGCGATTTGCGGCCTATTTTTCGTTTGCCTGGACCGTGTTCCTGTTTGGGGTGGTGTGTCTCGCGTTAAACAAATTCGGTATTATTCCGCGCAACTTTTTTACCGAATCTGCTGCGCAGATTGGTTCGGCGATTGAAATTATTCTGCTTTCGTATGCATTGGCAGAACGCCTGCGGGCCACCAGTCAGCAGCGTTTGCAGGCGGAAACAGAGGCGCGTACTGCCAATGAAAAATTGCTGGTAGTGCAACAGGATATTACCTCTGAGCTGGAGAAAAAATATTTTCTAAAAACCCGAGAGCTTGAAGACGCACTTGAGAAAGTGCATGTGCTGAATGCAGAGCTGACAGAGCTGAGCCACACGGATCAACTGACAGGTGTACGCAACCGGCGTTTCATGGATGTGTTTTTGGCACGTGAAGTCAAGCGTGCGCAACGTTACAAACAACCGTTGAGTCTGATTATGATCGATATCGATCATTTTAAATCGGTCAATGATGAGTATGGGCATCCAGTAGGGGATTTTTGTCTTAAGCGGGTGACGCAGGCCATCATGTCCAGCTTGCGTCGTAGTCAGGACGAAGTATGTCGCTATGGGGGCGAGGAGCTTGCAGTTATTCTTCCCGATACCACAATGCAGGGTGCTTTTCATCGCGCCGAAGTGATCCGTACCGCTGTTGAAAACATGTTGATCGAGACAGGGGATGCTCAGCTTCGTGTTACGATCAGTTTAGGTGTCAGTTCGACCGAAAAAGGCACCGCAAGTGACCCGTTAGCATTGACCACGCACGCTGACAAGGCACTGTATTCGGCCAAGCGATTAGGGCGCAATCGAACCTGTGCCTATGCCGTCATGCCCACTAATCCTTACGCCAACGTGTATTGGCTGCATAAACGTACTGATTGAATGCAACGTCAGCTTTTGGCATTGCTGCAGAAGACAATCGTGGCGCGTATGCCATGCCCTATACCCGCTACGAATTCGAACCGCTGGCCGTGACGGCGGTGGACGTGGACAGGTGAATTTTGAAAACGTCACGGTCAGCGGTTCGGCACGAGGCGAATTATTGCAAGGAGGGGCACCCGCGTTTTTCCTGATTCATCAAACGCCATACTTCTTTTACATCCAGCGGCTTGAACGCCGGATCGGCAAAAGCATCGCGACAGAGTGCATAAATGGCACGATTATAGGGTGCCTCCACCTGACATTTATCCGCCAGCGAAAGCAAATAACCATTAATGGTGTCCAGTTCGTTATCGCCGCGACGCGCTTGCAGCACATCTTGCGCCATACTGCTGACTACCATTTTCTTCACATTTTTACGGAACGCCGGGCGGGTCAACCATTGTGGCGCGAGTACACTTAAGGTAATCAAATTCCAGCCCGGCATGCCGCCTAATTTACATTCGTGGAACCCCGCCGCTTTGGCGATTTTCACCCCTTCATAAGTAAGATTGGAAAGTATCTTTTGAAATAACGCCTCATCTGAGGCCGCCTGCGCCGGAAACCCCACCAATGTCGTGAAAGAATTGGTGAGATTGATGATCAATTTGGACATCACTGCATCAGCAAGATGCTCAGTCACCACGGTTTCAACGCCACGGTTGAACACCTGCGCCAATGCCCGCATTTCGTTTTGCCATTGATTGTCAGGTGTTCCAAATACCAAGGGGCCTTTTTTCTGGTACCCGGCAACGCCCGGTTTGTCTAACCACGCGTTATAGCAAATAACGCCATAGATCACCCGCGAAAAATATTTGGGAAGAATATCCTGATTGGCGTGTCCATTCTGCAATCCGACCACGACAGGTTTATCGCCATAGGCATCCAACACCGACTGCGCCAAACCCGCCAGACTGTAGTTTTTCACACAAAGCAAAACATAATCGGGGGCAGGAATATCGTTGAGATGACGTATCACCTTCACCGGCACTGCTTTCATGCCCGCTTTATGATGTTGCAAGTAAGCGCCCACCCCTTGTTTTTCCAGAACATCAAGCGTGGCAGGCTGATCGAGCACATAAAATTGCTCGCAATGCGGCGCAACCCAAGCCGCAATGGTAGCGCCTACGGCACCGGCACCAATCAGCAAAATCGACGGTGATTTTGAAGTAGCAGATGAATTAGCCATGAGCGCTCACCCCCATACCCGCATCGCCAAACTGAAAAGGCGCAATAAAATCACGATTCGGCAAATCAAAGCACGCATTCATACGCTCGGCATAACGCGTTTGCAAAGGCACCGGTTCAATCCCCAGCGCACGCAACTGATCGGCATATTGACCTTGGCCCAGCGTCAGGATAGGCGAATCCGTACTCTTGTTTTTCTGCCACAACACATTCATGTTTTTGGTGACATTAAATATCCCATCAAAATACGTTTCACTCTGCAAAAACTGTTGCCCCAACCGTGAGTAAATATGCGCCTGCGTATCAAATCGCTGAGGCGTACCGTCAGTAGGCACGCGCAATTTTATATATTCATTCCCTTGCTCATCGCAGGCAACCGTTTCACACACACCGCCGCTACTCCGAATCTCAATATCATGCACCACCTTCGGCAACCCCCAGATATCGTTGCCACGAATACAGTTTTCTTTCGACGTCACCGGCATATTGAAAACGTAATAACCGAAATCCTTGAACCATGGCACCAACAAAGGCAACACCGGCACATTGACCGCAGATCCCAAACGCACCGGAATGGTCATGGCGATTTCGTTATATGGCCCCACATTCATCACGTTACGATAGATGTAGCAGGCCAACGCCACCACCGAACGCCCCCCGGGCATACGTAACGGCTTCACCGACGGGTGCGGCATCAACGCCTCTGCTTTCGCGTAATCACATAAAAAAATAGCCTGAGCACAGGTCACGTCCCCATAAAACGTTGGAAATTGGTAACGCCGCTCAATCTCAGGCGAAAGACGCAAAGGCTGATCCCGATAACGCAGGGTAAAACGCTTAAAAAACGGGGCGTTGAAACGATCTTCATTCGCCAATGGAGTAGGTGAGAGCGTGTGATTGGCTTTCATGCAAAGACCTGCAGCTTCTTTTTATGGGGTCTTTGGATTCTGCCGCAAGGGGAGGGGATGGGGCGATAGTAAAAACAACCTACACATACCACGGTGCCAGCCGGCGACCCGAGTACAGGCACCTCACACATATTTGCCAACTGACTACCCCCTTTGCCCAAGAGCATCGGCAACCACTGATGTTGCGGGGGGGGCTTTAGTGGGGTGTTGGTTCTGGAACGTCGCCGGCAGGGATGCCGGCGTCGAGCCTACAGGGAAGTACTTGCGGCGTTTCCAGAACCAACACCCCACTAAAGCCCTTTGGGAGTATCGTGGCGTTTCCATAAACGAAACACCACGATACTCCTTGGTTGATCAAGGTCAGAACACTAACAACACCGCCGAATCCCCCCCCACTTCCGATCCTGCTCCCGCTTAAAAAAAGCCTTCCGACACAACGGCCTATCCCCCGGATGCGCCTGCGCATGATGAACCAAATAACGCTCATACGCATCATCCCCCGACAACCGCCGCAAAAACCGCCAAGCCTCCGCCAGCGAAAAACGCAAAGACTCCAACATCATCAATCCCTCACCCACTGTGCCTCAAGCTGAGTCGTCACATGCGGCGCCTCCGCCGACGCCGGCACCGACAACCCCCGCAAATGGCGACTCGCCATACGCAACATGTCAAAAATAATGATCCACAACAAACTCGCAAACAACAGCGCCAACCACGCATCCAACTGCTGATTAAAAATCAATTGCGGCGCCACCGCCGCCTTCTCAGGCGGCAACACCCCCGCTGCCAACTTGCTCGACAAATCATTGGCCGCCGCAAAAAAGCCAATACGCGGGTCATCACTGGTAATTTTCTGAAAAACCGCCGTCGTCGTAATAATGGCCAACCATAATAACGGTGCCCCTGTAACCCATGCATATTTCAGCCGACCACTCTTGATCAGAATCCCCGTCGCCACACACAAAGCAATCGCAGCCAACATCTGGTTTGAAATACCAAACAACGGCCAGAGAATATTCACCCCGCCATTGGGATCAATCACCCCGATATATAGAAAATAGCCCCACCCCGCGACGACCATCCCGCTTGTCAGCAAAACTGACGGCGTCCACGAAGTTTCACCCAGCTTGGGCCAAATATTCCCCAGCATATCCTGCAACATGAAACGCCCGACCCGAGTGCCCGCATCCAGCGTCGTCAATATAAATACCGCTTCGAACATGATCGCAAAGTGATACCACAAGGCCAGCAGATGTTGCCCAAAGGCCGAACCAAAAATACTGGCCATGCCCACCGCCAGCGACGGCGCACCCCCGGTACGCGCAAACAGCGTGGCTTCGCCCATGGATTTAGCCAACGCATTCATTTGCTCCACCGTCACCGGAAAGCCCCAGGATGTAATCGTCGCCACTGCATCGGCCGGCAACGCGCCGACCACACCCGCCGGGCTGTTGATGGCAAAATAAATACCCGGCTCTAACACCGTTGCAGCGATCAACGCCATGATCGCCACAAACGATTCCAACACCATACCGCCATAACCAATCATGGGAATATCGCGCTCATTCGCCAGCAACTTGGGCGTGGTGCCCGAGGCAATCAACGAGTGGAAACCCGATATAGCACCACAGGCAATCGTAATAAACACAAAAGGAAATAAATTACCGGCAAAAATCGGCCCGGTACCGTCGACAAATTGCGTGAGCGCCGGCATTTTTACCTCAGGCCGCAAAATGATAATCGCCACGGCCAACAGAATTACCGTGCCCAGCTTCATAAAGGTCGATAGATAGTCGCGTGGCGCCAGCAACAACCACACCGGTAATACCGCTGCTAAAAATCCATAGAGGATAACGCCCCACGCCAGTGGCAAACCGGAATGATTGAAATACTCGCGCAAGGTTTCGTTCTGATCGATCCAGCCACCCCCGACCACCGAAAACAACAACAGCGCCACTCCCAGCAGCGAACCTTCCAGCACGCGCCCCGGGCGCAAATGGCGCATATAAAGCCCGATCACAATTGCGACAGGAATGGTCGCCACCACGGTCGACGTTGCCCACGGGCTGTTTTTCATGGCATTGACCACCACCAGCCCCAGCACGGCAATCAGTATGATCATGATCAGCAGCGTGCCCATCAAAGCAGCCGCGCCGCCAATGGGCCCCAATTCGTCGCGCGCCATCTGCCCTAGACTGCGACCGTTACGACGCGTCGAGAAAAACAGAATGCACATGTCTTGTATGCAACCCCCCAACACCGAGCCTATCAGTATCCACAACGTACCCGGTAAATAGCCGAATTGCGCTGCCAACGTCGGGCCAATCAACGGGCCGGGGCCAGCAATCGCGGCGAAATGATGCCCAAACACTACCCAGCGATTGGTGGGCACATAATCACGCCCATCATTGATGCGCTCGGCCGGGGTCGCGCGGCTTGGGTCTATCAGCAACACCTTGGCCGCAATCCAGGAGCTGTAAAACCGATAGGCAAGGGCATAAACGCAAACTGCGGCCGTGATAAACCAGAGCGCGTTGATTGATTCGCCCCGGTGCAAGGCAATACCGCCCACCGCTGAAGCCCCCAACACGGCCACGCTTGCCCAAAGCAGCGTGCGGATAATGCCGTTGTTCATGAAATCCCCTTTTTATAAATATGCCTTTATCTGAACGAGCGATGCCCTGCAGGCAACTGCATGCCACTTCTAACGAGGCAGCACGAAAATGTCAACGCGCATAGAATGCAAAACATCGAGCGTAACAAAGCATTAGCGCAGCCAGTGCAGACCTGGCTTGACCGTCCCATGGGTATCTTCGACACTTGAACTCAGCGTCTACACGGCAGCCACACCTACCAGGCATGGAGATCGACAAGCAAATTCATGGCCACCCTTGCCCACCCGCAACACTACATGACGGCCATCAAAACCGGTCGCTGGTTTTCCGTGCTGCCCGATGCCATGCAGCAAGCCCTGTTGGCCGATGCGCAGTTGAAAACATTGGCGCCCCAGCAAGTATTATTTTCGCGTGGGGATGCCTTTGACGGCATTTTTTGCGTGGTGAAGGGCGCGCTGCGCATTACCGGCAGCACCCCCGCCGGAAAGGAGGCGCTATTGACCGTTGTCGAGCCCTATAGTTGGATCGGTGAAATCGCCTTGTTCGACGGTCTTGAGCGCACTCATGATGCCATTGCCATGCAGCCAACCGTGGTGCTGAATGTGCCGCGCAACAGCCTCGAAACCCTGCTGGCAGAAAACCCCGGATGGTGGCGTTGGTTTGGATTGTTGCTCACTTACAAAATGCGTTATGCCTTTGTCGCCATCGAAGATGCCGCACTGCTCACCGCGTCGCAACGGGTTGCCCGACGCCTGGTGTTCATGGCCGAAGGCTCCGGCGAATTCACTGATCGCAGTCGTCGAGTGCTGCCATTGCCGCAGGAACAATTGGCCGCCATGTTGTCACTGTCACGCCAAACCATTAATCAGGTGTTGCGCCAGTTTGAAGCGCAAGGACTGCTAAAGCTCAATTACCGCGAATTGGAAGTGCTCGATCTCGACGGCTTGCGAGAGGCAGGGCGCGACAATGGTGCATGATAAGTGGCGTCCCGGCCCATTGCGTCTTCGCATGGCGCAAATCCCCAAGACACTGTTGCCAAAGCCAAAGCTAACTGGTCTACACTAGGGGGAAATCCGTTAGCACCGGGACCCGCCCATGGCCACGCCTTTGCACCCGACTATTCAGGACGTTACCGCCCGCATTGAGGCGCGCTCGGCCTCTACCCGCGAGGCCTATCTGGCCCTCATGCAACGTCAGGCTTCGATTCACCCCCGTCGTCGTGAGCTGCCCTGCGCAAACTATGCGCATGGCATTGCCGCCAGCGAACCCGCTGAAAAATCGTTGCTTGCCCGCCAGGAAAAACCCAATCTCGGCATTGTCACCGCCTACAACGACATGTTGTCGGCTCACCAACCGTATGGCACCTATCCAGCGCTGATAAAAAACGAAGCCGCCTTGCAAGGGGCGACCGCACAAGTGGCTGGTGGCGTACCCGCGATGTGCGACGGAATAACGCAGGGTCTCGCGGGCATGGATCTCAGTTTACTTAGCCGCGACGTTATTGCCCTGTCGACCGTCATTGCCTTGTCACACGACATGTTTGATGCGGCGTTGTGCCTGGGTATTTGCGATAAAATTGTGCCGGGCTTGCTGATCGGTGCCCTGCGTTTTGGCTTTTTGCCAGTAGTCTTCGTGCCTGCAGGCCCCATGCCCACCGGCTTGTCGAACAGCGAAAAAAATCGTGTACGGCAGCGTTATGCCGAAGGGTTGGCCTCGCAAGACGATTTATTTGCCGTCGAACAAAAGTCGTATCACAGCGCAGGTACCTGCACATTTTACGGCACCGCCAACAGCAATCAGATGCTGATGGAGATTATGGGGCTGCAGTTACCCGGCAGTTCTTTCGTCAACCCTCACACGCCGTTGCGTGAAGCATTGACACGTGCCGCCGTAAAAGCCGCGTTACAGTCAGTGCCGTTTTATTCTGCAGCCGGTCGCCCTTCGCCGCTGATGCATATCGTTACCGAAAAAAGCCTGGTCAATGCGCTGGTGGGCTTGTTGGCCACCGGGGGGTCCACCAATCACACGCTGCATTTGATAGCCATCGCGCGGGCAGCGGGAATCCGTATTACCTGGCATGACATGGCTGCACTCAGCGCCATTGTGCCACTCATTGCGCGCGTTTATCCCAATGGTGAGGCCGATATCAATCAATTTCATGCCGCGGGCGGCATGACGTTTGTCATTGCGCAATTGCGCAGTGCCGGTTTATTGCATGAGGGTGTGATGACAGTTGCCGGACAAGGCCTGGCACACTATTGCCAAGTACCGCAGCTCGATAACGATAAGCTTGTGTGGCGCGACGCGCCCGTGCAGAGTCGCGATTCCACGATATTGCGCCCCGTTACAGCGCCGTTTCAAACAGAAGGGGGCTTGCGCTTGTTGCAAGGCAATATCGGCCAGGCGGTGATCAAGGTGTCTGCCGTTGCTGCCGATCGCTGGAACATTACCGCTCCCGCCCGCGTGTTTTACTCCCAAGAAGCGGTCTTGCGCGCCTTCGAACAAGGCCATTTGAACCAGGATTGCGTGGTGGTTTTACCGGGGCAGGGGCCTCGCGCCTGCGGCATGCCGGAATTGCACAAATTAACGCCCAGCCTGGGGGTTTTGCAGGAACGCGGCTTTCGTGTCGCGTTAGTCACCGATGGCCGCATGTCAGGTGCGTCGGGAAAAGTGCCCGCTGCCATTCACGTCAGCCCCGAAGCCGTTGCCGGGGGCATGATCGCCTGCATCCGTGACGGCGATGAAATATGTTTGGATGCCGCCGCCAACCGCCTTGAAGTGCATGTTCCCGCCCATGAGTTTAATGCACGTGAACCGGTGATTCCGGCGCCGGAACAAGAGGGCTTGGGGCGGGAGCTGTTTGCCCACCTGCGTGCACAAATGAGTGACGCCTCTGAAGGCGCGTCATTTTTATTTGATGACTGAATGTCATCGTAACGCCATCTTCTATAGGCTATTGTCCATTCCGTTGAACGTGAGGTTTACCCATGACAGCGCCACTCACCGCCCGCGACGTGCTTAGCCGTTGCCCCTTGATGCCGGTGGTCAACATCGACGCGGCAGAACATGCAGTTCCACTCGCAGAAGCGCTGCTGGCCGGTGGTATTAACGTTATCGAAATTACACTGCGCACACCGGCTGCGCTCGGTGCCATTGAACGTATCGCGCGCGCAGTGCCAGAAATGTGGGTGGGTGCGGGCACGATTGTGCGCCCACAGCAAATCGCATCAGTTGCCCAGGCCGGTGCGCGTTTTGCCTTAAGCCCCGGTGCAACACCCGCCGTGCTCGCTGCCATGCATGGCTTGCCGTTCATACCGGGCGTTGCAACCGCCAGTGACATCATGCAGGCGATGGCAGCGGGGCTGGATGCGTTCAAATTCTTTCCGGCGCATTCTATGGGAGGCGTGGCAACGCTGCAGGCGTTTTCGGGGCCCTTCGCCGAGGCGTTATTTTGTCCTACCGGTGGTATTCGGCAAGACACCGCCGCGGATTATCTGGCACTTTCCAATGTGGCTTGTGTAGGGGGTTCCTGGTTGACGCCGGCAACGTTAATGCGTGCGCAGCAGTGGGCAGAGATCACTGCGCTGGCCCGGCAAAGCCTGGTGGCGTTGGGTGGCGCGCGATTGTGAGTAGGTCCAGGCTGGGTGCGCGGGTGGAGGCGGGGGGCGTGCGTTTTCGTGTGTATTCGCGGCACGCGCGGCGGTTGTGGTTGTGTTTGCTTGAGCTACACCCGCAGCAGGGGGTGCGTGAAATCCAGCGCCTGGCCATGCATGCCATGAGCGGATTTATCTGGGAAGTATTTGTGCCCGGCTGCCTGGCGGGACAGCGGTATGGATTTCGTGCCGAGGGTCCGTTTGACCCTGATGCCGGGCATTATTTCAATCCTTCCCGCTTGTTGCTTGATCCTTATGCTGTGCGTGTGGAGGGGCATTATCAATGGCACAGTAGCGGCTTGAGTCATTCACCTGATCATGCTGATTTCGATGTAGATAGCGTTGCGCATGTCCCCCATGCTCGCGTCCTCGAAGGGCTGTCGCCGCTGCAACAACCACGCCCGCAGATTGCCTGGGAAGACACCGTAATCTATGAAGCCCATGTCAAAGGTTTGACCCTGCAACATCCTGCGCTGCCGCACACCCAGTGCGGGCGTTACCTCGGCGTAAGTCATCCTGCCATGATCCAGTATTATCAGGCCCTGGGCGTTACCAGTATCCAGCTGTTACCCGTGCATTTTTACATCGACGAACTGCATTTGTGGCAACAGCGGCGGGTTAACTATTGGGGATATAATCCGGTGGCCTGGTTTGCGCCCACACCGCGCTATGCCGAGCAAGACCCGGTGCATGAGTTTCGCGCGATGGCGGAGCAGTTGCACGCAGCCGGCATCGAATTGTTGCTCGATGTGGTATTCAATCATACCGCTGAGGGGGATGAGCGTGGCCCTACCTTGAGTCTGCGTGGGCTCGATAACGCCAGCTATTATCGGCATACACGCGATGAGACTTTTACTTTCAGCAATCAAAGTGGTTGTGGCAACGCCCTGGATGTTGATCAACCCGTGGTTTTGCAACTCATCATGGATTGTCTGCGCTTTTGGGTGGTGGAGATGGGCGTGGATGGCTTTCGCTTTGATCTGGCCAGCGCGCTTAGTCGCCGCAATGGTAATTTTGATGCCTGCCATGCCTTGTGGGCCGCAATTCTGCAAGACCCGGTGCTGCGGGAATGCAAGTGGATAGTCGAGCCCTGGGATGTAAGCGGCGACGGGTATCAGTTGGGGCATTACCCAGAAGGCTGGTCAGAGTGGAACGATGCGTTTCGCAACGATCTGCGTCGCTTTGTGCGCGGTGATGAAAGTCAGCTGGGCGCTTTTGCCAAACGCTTTGCCGGTTCCTGGGATGTGTTTCGCAAGGCGGGCACCGGGGCGCGAGCCAGTATTAATTATGTGACCTCGCATGACGGATTTACGTTGAGCGATCTGGTGTCTTACGCGCGCAAGCACAACGAAGCCAATGGAGAGCAGAATCGTGACGGTGCCGACGAGAATTTCAGTGCGAATTACGGTATAGAAGGTGAAACACAAGACGCGGACGTGTTGCAAGTGCGCTTGCGTCAGCAATGTAATTTTATTGCCTTGTTAGGGATGGCGCAGGGCGTGCCCATGTTGTTGCATGGCGATGAGGGCGGGCGCTCTCAGCAAGGCAACAATAACGCTTACTGTCAGGATGCGTCGCTGAGCTGGTGTCACTGGCCACCCCCGCAGCCAGCGTTGCTGGCGTTTACCCAGCGTGTTTTCGCATTGCGTCGGGAACTCCGGCTTGGCTGGATCTATGTGCCGCAGCAACCCTTATGGCAGCAGATCAATCAGTGTTTTCACTTTTATCGGCCCGATGGGCATCGTATGGCCTACCACGACTGGATGCAATCCTTCGCACGCAGTCTGTGTATTGAAATGCCCACCGCGACAATGCGAGTGTTATTGCTGGTCAATATGCACAGCGAAGCCCTGACGTTCGAACTGCCTGAATGCAATCTTAACCGCTGCTGGCAATTACAGTTCGATACCGCACATATTTCTGATGCGCGGCAATCTATCGCTTATGAAAGTTGTGTAATAAAACAAACTTGCTATCTTCTTGAGGGTAGAAGCGTGGCG
>CAYYPW010000012.1:0-170373 GCA_964473645.1 uncultured Moraxellaceae bacterium | reverse complement strand
AACAACACAAATACCCACACGCATTACTGTCAATTCGAATTGTTAAAGAGCGTCTTTCCGGCCTTCGCCAGACCCCAGCTTCGCGGCTGAGGTTGAGCATTATACTCGTTTCACCACCCCGGTCAATCTTTTTTTCGTTTGCTTTTCAGCGAACTTTTCAGACTCACCCTGCCGAAGCAGAAGTTCTCATTCTTCTGCGACCATCGCCGCATAAAGTTTTTTTGAACCGGGTTTGTAACCTTAGTCGGTGTTGATCAGTTGATCAAGCCGAGGTGGCGCATTCTATTGAAACACCTGGGAGGTGTCCATCATTTATTTCAGAAAGAGTTAAATTTTTTCAAGGATTTACACTAGATCGGCCACAACGCTTACAAGGGCAGCCTGTAAGCCTTGTGGCAACTGCTTGTGGCGAATGAGAGGTGCTTGATCGCAACGAGACGGACAAGCACCTCAAATGTTTTTACGTTTGAAGTGAAGCGCCGGCCCAGACAATGCGTAAAGCAGGAAAATACCCATCAACAAGCCCGACGGGTAGACTGCAATGACTGCAGTAGCGAGCACTACGACCGGGATAGCAACAAAGGGAACTCGCCCCTTGAAATCGAGCTCTTTGAATGAACTGTACTTGACGTTACTGACCATCATAACCGCGGCAAATCCGGTGATGAGTGCAACCAACCATGAGACATCTGCACCTGAAACACCCAGGTCCACGCCCAACCAAACCATGCCAGCGACAACTGCTGCCGCCGAAGGGCTTGGAAGCCCCGTGAAAAAACGCTTATCCGCTGTATCAAGCTGAACATTAAACCGGGCTAAACGTAGCGCTGCGCAAGCGAGGTAAATAAAACCTATGGTCCAACCCACCTTGCCAAGATTGGAGAGCGCCCAGGCATAGGATACGAGCGCAGGGGCGACGCCAAACGAAATGCAATCGGCGAGACTGTCGTACTGGGCACCGAAGGCGCTTTGCGTGTTGGTGAGGCGAGCAACCCGGCCATCGAGCCCATCAAAAATCATGGATACGAAAATAGCTATGGCGGCCTGCTCAAAATGGCCGTTCATTGCAAAAATTATCGCGTAGAAGGCTGAAAATAGCGCGCCTGTCGTAAACAAATTCGGAAGCAAGTAGACGCCTTTGCGGGGCACCTTTTTACCTTCGTGCAGCTCTTTTTCAACGACCTCAAATACGACGCCACTGTTGTCAGCTTCGTGCTCTGCGGGTTCTTGTGGAGGCGGTATTTCATCGGGTGACTTGTCATCAGCCATGGTCTGCATTCCGTTTAAATGTGAGAGCGGCAATCGTACTTCGATTTGACGTGGTTTTGAGACGAAAGTTTAGTGCATTTTAATTGTGCAAAAACAACAAACGCGGCAATGGCCGCGTTTGTTGTTTTATGTCTAAACCGCCAAAAGAACTCGGCACCACTGTAGCGACCGAGCTCGCTTGTTAGTTCTTGTTGCGATCAACCAGTTTCTTGGATTGGATCCAAGGCATCATGGAGCGCAGTCTGCCGCCCACTTCTTCGATCAGATGCTCTTCAGAGATGCGGCGCTTGGCTTTGAGGGTAGCTGCACCAGCAAGGTTTTCGAGCACGAATTCACGAGCGAATTCACCGGTTTGGATCTCTTTGAGAATTTTGCGCATCTCGACTTTGGTAGCGTCGGTGATAACGCGTGGGCCACGCGTGTAGTCGCCATATTCTGCCGTGTTGGAGATCGAGTAGCGCATGTCAGCGATGCCGCCTTGATACATCAGGTCGACGATGAGTTTAAGTTCGTGCAAGCACTCGAAATAGGCCATTTCAGGCGCATAGCCCGCTTCTACCAACACTTCGAAACCGGCTTGAACCAGCGCGGCTGCACCGCCGCAGAGGACCGCTTGTTCGCCGAACAGGTCGGTTTCGGTTTCTTCACGGAAGTTTGTTTCGAGAATACCGGCGCGACCGCCGCCATTGGCAGAGGCGTATGACAGTGCAATGTCACGAGCACGGCCAGTAGCGTTCTGATAGATAGCGATCAACGAAGGAACACCGCCGCCTTCCAAGTAGGTGCCGCGAACGGTGTGGCCCGGGCCCTTTGGCGCGATCATGATGATGTCTTTGTCAGCAGTCGGTTGAATCAATTTGAAGTGAATGTTGAAGCCGTGAGCGAAAGCGATAGTGGCGCCGTCTTTCAGGTTCGGAGCGATTTGCTCGTTATAGACTTTGGCTTGTTGCTCATCGGGGGCCAGGATCATTACCAGATCGGCCCATTTGGCAGCTTCAACTACGGATTTTACGGTCAAGCCAGCAGCTTGGGCCTTCTTGGCAGACGGTGAGCCTTCGCGAAGGCCGACGGCGACTTCGACGCCGGAATCACGCAGGTTGTTGGCGTGTGCGTGACCTTGTGATCCGTAGCCGATGATTGCTACTTTCATGCTCTGGATGATTGAAAGATCGCAATCTTTGTCGTAGAACGCTTGCATTTTGTTCCCCTGGTTTTTCGCTTATTGCTAGTGGATTAGTCAGTTGCTTTTGATTGGCCCGACGGTTAAGTGCCGGGCGTCATATCTGTTGATGTTGCGTTAGAGCGCGAGCGTCTTATCGCCGCGCGCGATGCCGGACACCCCGGTACGCACCACTTCGAGAATGTTTACTTCGCCGACAGCTTCAATGAAGGCGTCGAGCTTATCACTGGTACCGGCCAGCTGCACGGTGTAAACGGAGCTGGACACATCCACGATCTGGCCGCGGAAGATGTCGGAGGTACGTTTGATCTCAGCGCGCTGGGCCCCGGTAGCTTTTACCTTAATGAGCATCAGCTCGCGCTCGATGTGGGCACCTTCGGTCAGATCAACCAGTTTTACCACTTCAACCAATTTATTGAGTTGTTTGGTGATCTGTTCGATGACACGATCGCCACCTTTGGTGGTGAGCGTCAAACGCGACAGGGTTGGATCATTGGTCGGAGCAACAGTCAGCGTCTCAATGTTGTAGCCGCGTTGCGAGAACAAGCCAACTACGCGTGAGAGGGCTCCCGGTTCGTTTTCAAGCAGTATGGAAATGATTCTGCGCATGATCAGGTCCGCTCCGTTTTGTTCAGCCACATGTCGCGCATCGAGCCTTCTTTGATTTGCATCGGGTAGACGTGCTCGGTGGGATCAACATAGATGTCCATGAAAACAAGACGATCTTTCATCTTGAAGGCTTCTTCCATGGCGCCATCGAGGTCGGCGGGGTTGGTAACGCGCATACCTACATGCCCATAAGCTTCGACGAGCTTGACGAAATCCGGCAGTGACTCTTCGTAGGTGGAGCTGGAGTAACGCCCTTGGTACTGCATGTCTTGCCATTGGCGAACCATGCCGAGGGACTGGTTGTTCAGGGTGATGATTTTAACCGGGAAGCGGTACTGCAAGCAGGTGGCCAGCTCCTGGATGTTCATCTGGATCGAGCCTTCGCCGGTGACGCAGGCAACGGTGGCTTCCGGGTGTGCGACCAGGCAGCCCATGGCAGCGGGTAAGCCAAACCCCATGGTGCCCAAGCCGCCGGAATTGATCCATTGGTGAGGACGGCGGAATTTGTAGTATTGGGCCGCGAACATTTGGTGCTGACCGACATCGGAGGTGACGATGGCATCACCATTGGTCACACGGTACAACGCTTCGATAACCTGCTGCGGCTTGAGAATCGTGTCTTCTTTGGTGTAGCGAAGACCGTGATAGGCACGCCAAGCGTTGATTTGTTTCCACCAGGATTCGAGGGCTGCTTTGTCTGGGGTTTCTTCGCCTTTTTTGACGATGTCCAGCATTTCCATGAGGACCTGGTCGCAAGGGCCTACGATGGGGATATCGACCGGGATGTTCTTGGAAATGGACGCCGGATCAACATCGACGTGGATGATTTTGGCGTTCGGGCAGAATTTCTGGGTATTGTTGGTGACGCGGTCATCGAAACGCGCACCCACGGCCAGAATAACGTCGGCGTGATGCATGGCCATGTTGGCTTCGTAAGTGCCGTGCATCCCCAGCATACCGACAAATTGCGGGTCGTCACCTGGGAATGCACCCAATCCCATCAGGGTATTGGTGATAGGCATGCCCAGTTGGCGAACCAACTGCGTCAGATAATTGGACGCACCACCGAGCACAACGCCACCGCCGGTATAGAACAACGGGCGCTTAGCCTGCATAAGCAGATCCACGGCCTTTTTGATCTGACCGGGATGGCCGCGCGTGACGACGTTATAAGAACGCATCTTGATTTTGGCCGGCGCGGGGTACTCGAATTTCTCCAGCGGGCTAGTGCAGTCCTTCGGAATATCAACCAACACGGGGCCAGGACGGCCAGTGGTTGCTATATAGAAAGCTTTACGAATGGCGATAGGAATATCGCGGGCATGGCGCACCATGAAGCTGTGTTTAACGATGGGGCGGGTAACGCCAACGATGTCGGTTTCCTGGAAAGCGTCATCGCCAATCCAGTCGGTCTGCACTTGCCCGGTGATGATAACCATCGGGATGGAGTCCATATAAGCGGTCGCAATGCCCGTGACGGTATTGGTAGCGCCGGGGCCGGACGTCGCCAGGACCACGCCAGGCTCGCCGCAAGCGCGGGCGTAGCCGTCTGCCATGTGAGCAGCCGCTTGCTCGTGTCGCACCAGGATATGGGTGATGTCACTTTGCTGAAAAAGGGCGTCATAGATATGGAGCACTGCTCCACCGGGGTAACCAAAGATGGTTTTAACCCCTTCGTCGCGCAAGGCGCGAACAACCATTTCTGCACCGGATAGTAATTCCACTCTCAATTACCTCTGTTTGTTCCACGCCTTGCTTTGTACAAACCCTGGCCTACGGGTTACATGGCTGGATGCATTGCTTACTGGTGACCCGATGTCTTTTGCGTAACGCCAATGGCTGACGGCCGCTGACGCACGACTTGTGGGTTGGAGCAAGCTTGAGCAGATAAAGCATGAGGTGTTGGGCTTTCTCTGCCACAGGCGCTTTGGGCGCTTGCGGGTTAACAAGCTAAGTCGACGGGATTGCCGCAGTGATCAGCTGCGTTTTTGGCAGTATTCTCGCTCTTGCGCAGGTAAAAACAGGGTTTTCTGCTCGTACCGCACCCACGTTAGTGAGCAGGGTATGTTGACAGGAAATGTTTTTTTGTCAATACCGGCAACGGCCGCAAACGCAGGAATGGCTTGGGTTTGTGATGGATTGGTTACTCAAATTTCTGAGTGCCGACTATGATTAGGGATGACTTGAATTTACCTGCGGTGATCTTTTGATTCCGGGAGCACAACGTGAACAAGATAAGTGTGATTGGGGTGTTGGTGGGGGCGATGGCGTTGTCTGTGGGGACGCATTCCTGGGGCGGGGGCATCTATCGCTGGGTGGATGAGAAAGGCGTGACGCATTTTGGCGAGAAGCCGCCAGCACCGGGGGTAGGCGAAAAAATTCGTGTGAATTCCCAATCGCCCAGCTCAACACCGAAGCAGGAAGGTGAATCTCCTGCGTCCAACGCATCCGCACCTGTCGGGAAGGGAGCGTCCAGCGAGCCCGCTTTAGATCCCGAGGTCGCAAAAGCGCAGGCGGAAATCACCAAGAAAAACTGCGAGATTTATACAACGAATCTCAGGGTATTAAAGGAAAGCGCTCGCATTCGCGAAGCGGCGGCCGACGGGCAGGTAAAAATGCTGAGCGAGGAAGAAAAACAGTCGCGCATTAAAGAGGCGGAAAAATATCTTGCCGATAATTGCCAAAAAGCGTCCAAATAATCCGTCAAATCGGGTTTGCGTTAGACGGGTTGGGTTTTGTGTTGTGGTGAAGTGAACTGAAAACACAAAAAAAGGGGTGGGAGCAAAACTCCCACCCCTTTTATTTGCATTGACTATTTGGAGAAGGCCAACTGACCATTTTCTAGCCGTGCGTGGATTGTCTCGCCTGGGAGAAAGTTTCCGGCAAGAATGTCTTGGGCCAACGGGTTTTCAATCATGCGTTGGATGGCGCGCTTGAGGGGCCTTGCGCCAAACACAGGGTCGTAACCCACCTCGATCAGGCGATTTAAAACCTCACCGTCGAGCTCAAGCTTGAGATCGCGATCCGCAAGCCGTTTGCGCAGGCTGGCCAACTGAATATCCGCGATTCCACGAATCTGATTGTCACCCAATGGATGGAACACCACCACCTCGTCAATACGATTGATGAATTCGGGACGGAAATGGCGACCCACAACCTCCATCACTGCATCGCGCATGCTGTTGTAATCGGCTTCTCGCGCCAGGGTCTGGATCAGATCCGAGGCCAAGTTTGAAGTCATTACAATAACAGTATTCTTAAAGTCGACTGTGCGACCCTGTCCGTCGGTGAGACGGCCATCTTCGAGCACTTGCAGCAAAATGTTGAATACGTCGGGGTGCGCTTTTTCGACTTCATCCAGCAATATGACGGAGTATGGCTTCCGCCGTACGGTTTCGGTCAGGTAGCCGCCTTCTTCATAGCCAACATAGCCCGGGGGCGCTCCGATCAGGCGAGCAACCGAGTGCTTCTCCATGAATTCGGACATGTCAATGCGCACCATGGCATCCTGGGTATCGAACAGGAATTCTGCCAGGGCTTTGCACAATTCAGTTTTGCCCACGCCGGTGGGGCCGAGAAACAGAAACGAACCGTTCGGGCGATTGGGGTCAGACAGGCCGGCACGTGAACGGCGTACGGCATTGGCAACGGCGACCACGGCTTCGTGCTGGCCGACGACACGCTTGTGTAATGAATCTTCCATGCGCAGGAGTTTTTCGCGCTCGCCTTCGAGCATTTTGGACACGGGAATGCCGGTCCACTTGGAGACGACTTCGGCGATCTCTTCTTCGGTGACACGGTTGCGCAGCAGCTTCATTTCCATCATTTCGGCCTGGGTGGCCATGTCGAGGCGTTTTTCCAGTTCGGGGATACGGCCGTAACGCAGCTCGGACATGCGGCCCAGGTCGCCTTCTCTGCGGGCGGCTTCCAGATCGATGCGGGCTTGTTCCAGTTCGGCTTTGATCTTTTGGCTGCCTTGGAGGGCGGCTTTCTCAGAGTTCCAGATCTCTTCCAGATCTGCGTATTCACGTTCGATTTTGGCGATGTCTTCGTTGAGCTTGTCCAAACGTTTGCGGGAGGCTTCGTCCTCTTCTTTCTTGAGGGCTTCGCGCTCCATTTTGAGCTGGATCAGGCGGCGTTCGAGACGGTCGAGCTCTTCCGGCTTGGAGTCCATCTCCATGCGGATGCGGCTCGCGGCTTCGTCGATCAGGTCAATGGCCTTGTCGGGCAATTGACGATCGGTGATGTAGCGGTGCGAGAGCTTGGCGGCTTCAACAATGGCGGAGTCAGTGATGTCGACGCCATGATGCACTTCATAACGCTCTTTCAGACCCCGCAAAATGGCGATGGTGTCCTCTACGGTGGGTTGATCGACCAACACTTTCTGAAAGCGGCGCTCCAGGGCGGCATCTTTTTCAATATATTTGCGGTACTCATCGAGGGTGGTGGCGCCAACGCAGTGCAACTCGCCGCGTGCAAGCGCAGGCTTGAGCATGTTGCCCGCATCCATCGCGCCTTCGGCTTTACCTGCACCCACCATGGTGTGTAATTCATCGATAAAGAGGATGACGGCGCCCTCCTCCTTGGAGAGCTCGGTCAATACGGCTTTGAGGCGCTCTTCAAAATCGCCACGGAATTTGGCACCTGCTAGCAAAGCCCCCATATCCAGTGACAATACGCGCTTGTTTTTGAGACCTTCAGGGACTTCGCCATTGACGATACGTTGTGCAAGCCCTTCAACGATGGCGGTTTTACCAACGCCAGGTTCACCTATCAGCACAGGGTTATTCTTGGTACGACGCTGCAACACTTGAATGGTGCGCCGGATTTCGTCATCACGGCCGATGACCGGATCGAGTTTGCCATTACGCGCACGCTCGGTAAGGTCGATGGTGTATTTGTCGAGCGCCTGACGTTGCTCTTCTGCGTTGGGATCGTTCACTTTGCTGCCCCCACGGACTTTTTCGATAGCGGTTTCGATGTCTTGGGCGCGCACGCCGAGTTTTTTGAAGATGGCGCCGATTTCACCTTTGTCTTCCAGCATGGCCAATAACAGGAGTTCGCTGGAGATGTACTGATCGCCGCGCTTTTGCGCCTGACGGTCAGCGAGGTTAAGCAGGCGGCCCATTTCGTTGGACAGGTGGACGTTGCCATCGGGGTTCTTGATTTGCGGCATACGAATCAGAATGGCGGTGAGTTCGTCTTTGAGCTGTCCGATGTTGCAGCCGGATTGCGCCAAAAGTGGACGGATGCCACTGCTGGCGTCCTCCAATAGCGCCATGAGTACATGCACGGGTTCAATGAAATTATGGTCACGGCCCAACGCGATCGATTGCGCTTCTGAGAGGGCCATTTGCAGTTTGCTGGTTAACTTGTCGATTCGCATGGGAATTCCTGCTTGCTTATAGCGATAGCTAATGTCGAGAGCGCCGTCATTTGGGCGCTGGATGACTAATAGATAGGTGCAAGAACAGGGTTTTCAAGGGGTGGCGACGTTTGTACGCGCCGGAAGTTGATATAGGTCAAGAGCGTCAGCATATAACGGTCAATGTAAGCGCCGCTCACATCCCAAACTTCAGCATTAAAAGTCCGACAGAAATGCTCAGCAAGCGCAACTTAATGATTACTTGTCCGCGTCCATCCAGATAACGGAGAGCATACGTCCGGTCACTTTGTCACGACGATAGGAGAAAAAGCGCGGATCAGACGCAGTACAGCAATCTCCACCCGATACAGTGTGAATATGAAGTCGCGCCAGTCGCTGACGCGCCAAACGATAGATATCACACAACCAGTGCTGTCCATCCGACTTGAAGGGCGAGAGCCGAAATGCGGAAGCATGCTCAGGAAAATGTCGAAGAAATGCCTCACGCACCTCGTTACCCACCTCAAACTGATGCGGGCCAATGGCCGGCCCCAACCACACCAGAATGTCCTCGGGCGCATCATTAAAGGTATGCACCGTGTTTTCAATGACCCCAGCCTCCAACCCCCGCCAGCCCGCATGCGCCAGAGCCACTTGCGTGCCAGCACGATTGCAAAAGAACACAGGCAAACAATCGGCGGTATGTATGGTGATGGGCAAACCGGTATAGCAAGTGGTAACCGCATCTGCCGGTTGGCGTGCGGTAGAGGGTGTCGCCGTAACGACGTGGGTGCCATGCACCTGATCGAGCCAAAGCGGCAAATGCGGGAGTGCAAGGTGCGCCACTAACGACTCGCGTGCGCGGCGTACATGCTCTGGCGCATCGCCCACATGATCAGCGGTATTGAACGCGCCATAAGCCCCTGCTGAAAGCGGCGCTCCACGGATGCTTACAAAGGCATGCACATTGGCAGGCGCAGGCCAGTCTGGCGCAAGCCATGCGCTAACAACGTCATTGAGGGTGCTGACGGACATGAAGGCTAACCCCTGGCGTTATCTGCCAAATGCGCTTACTTTTCTTTGCCAATCTTGTAATCGGCTTTGATGGCGTCCAGGACTTGCACGAAATCGGCGGGCAATGGCACCTCCCATGCCATCCAGTCACCCGTTTCAGGATGATGTAATGCCAAACGCTGGGCATGCAGGGCCTGGCGCTTGAACGCCTGCAGCGCTGCAACAAATTCAGGGGTTGACGCTTTGGGCAAGCGCAAGCGGCCGCCGTATTCGGGATCGCCGAGCAGCGGATAGCGGATATGCTCCATATGCACGCGAATCTGGTGGGTACGCCCGGTTTCGAGCGCCAGCCGGATATGCGTGTGGGCACGATAACGCGCCACGACCCGATAGTGCGTCACCGCTTCTTTGCCGGAGGGCACTACCGCTCGACGGGTACGATGGGTGGGGTGACGACCCAACGGGGCATCCACCTTGCCACCACCAGTCATGACACCTTGCACAATGGCCTCGTATTCGCGCTTCATGGTTTTGGCTTGGAGCTGGCCGACCAAATCAGTGTGGGCTTCGAGGGTTTTAGCCACTACCAATAAGCCCGTGGTGTCTTTGTCGATACGGTGCACAAGCCCGGCGCGCGGTAGCTCGGCAAGGCTTGGTGCGTGGTGCACCAGCGCATTGATCAGCGTGCCGTCGCGGTTGCCAATGGCGGGATGCACTACCATGCCTGCCGGCTTGTTGATAATCAGCAAACTGTCGTCTTCGTGGACGATATCCAGCAAGATGTCTTGGGGGGTCAGGCGTTCATCGGCATGTAGCTCGGCATTAAGCACCAGATGCTCACCGCCAATCACTTTCTCTTTGCCAATGCCGGGCTTGCCATTGACGGTAAGCGACCCGGATTTGATCCATTCTTGCAGGCGCGCCCGTGAATAGTCGGGAAACAATTGGGCCGCTACCTGGTCCAAGCGTTTGCCTGAGCAGTCATCGGGAATAGTGGCTTGGTGCTGGATATGTGTCATGGTCTCGGTCTGTCGCGGGGTAAAGCCGGCCATTATAAGGCAGTCGGGCAAAGATCGCAGGTTTAAAGGCTGTCTGCTCTCAGGTTAAAAGCTATGCCCTTCACGACGACATTGGTAATATACCCCCCTTCTTTTTATTGTGTGCACGAGGCTTAACCGGCATGTGGCGATATTTGTTGATTGTTTTGACGCTTTTGTTTGTGAGTGGATGCGCCACAAACGAGGTCGAAGAAGAGCTGTCAGAACGACAATACTACGAAGAAGCCCAGGAAGCCCTTAAAGAAGAACAGTTCTCGATCGCCGTGGAGAAACTGGAATCGCTGGAAGCGCGCTATCCGTTCGGTCGCTATGCAGAGCAAGCGCAACTGGATCTGATCTATGCCTACTACCGGAGCCTGGATTATGAATCAAGCGGTGCGACGGCAGAGCGCTTTATTCGTATGCATCCGGATCATGCACAGCTGGACTATGCCTACTACATGAAAGGCCTGGCGTCTTACTCAGTGGATCGTGGTTTGTTTGAGCGCTTCATTCCATCGGATTTTTCTGAGCGGGATCTGGCACCGGCCAAGGATTCATTTAATGACTTCAGTCGCTTGTTGAACCGGTTTCCTGACAGTGTGTATGCACCTGATGCACGCCAGCGCATGGTGTATTTGCGCAATTTGCTGGCCGATCATGAGTTGAAAGCGGCAAACTGGTATATGTTGCGTGGCGCTTATGTGGCAGCCGCTAATCGTGCGCGTTATGTGGTGGAGAACTTTGACCGGACACCCGCCATGGCAGAAGCCCTGGCTCTTTTGTATAAAGCCTACCGTGAACTCGGGTTGGAGGATTTGGCCAGCGATTCGCTAAAAGTGCTGATCGCCAATTACCCTGATTATCGGGAGCTGGATGATAAAGGTAATTTCCCCTATGAGCCCGGCAAACTGGGCAAACAGTCGCTATTGAGCGTTGTCACGTTTGGATTGATGGATTAAGCGAACCACCTGCTACTGAGGTGAACGTTGTAACGGTGAGTGCATCACTCCCCTGCTGGCCACCTGCAGGTTATTGGATAGCGGCGATCGCGGCCAAAACCGCGCGGCGTTATCCGCACCCCCACCGCCGCCTGGCGACGCTTGTACTCGTTGAAATCCACCATCCGCACAACCCGCTTTACGGTGTCTTCATCGTAACCCTGCGCGACGATGTCGTTGGCGCTCATATCGTTTTCGATGTACATCGCCAAAATGGCATCGAGCACTGGATAGGGAGGCAGGCTGTCTTCGTCTTTCTGGTCAGGGGCAAGTTCGGCTGACGGCGGGCGATCAATCACGCGCTGCGGAATCGGCGGATTGTCGGGCGTCAGTTGATTGCGGTATTCCGCCAGGCGAAACACCAAGGTTTTCGGTACATCTTTCAGCACATCGAAACCACCCGCCATGTCGCCATAGAGCGTGGCATAGCCCACCGCCATCTCGCTTTTGTTACCGGTGGTGAGGACGATGTACCCTTTCTTGTTGGAAATCGCCATCAACAGCACGCCTCGACAGCGCGCCTGCAAGTTCTCTTCCGTTTTATCGACGGCCGTGCCCCGGAAATCTTCCGCCAGCGTTTGCATGAAGGCTTCATACATCGGGGCAATGTTACGTACGTGGTAGGTGACGCCCAAACGTTGGGCCTCAGCTTCGGCGTCATCAAGACTCATTTGAGCGGTGTAGCGGAAGGGCATCATTACTGCTTCCACTCGTTCACTGCCGATGGCATCGACTGCAACGGCCAGCGTGAGGGCCGAATCGATACCCCCCGAAAGCCCCAGCACGGCACCTTTGAAGCCATTTTTGTTGATGTAGTCACGCACACCAACGACGAGCGCCTGATAAACGCTGGCCTCTTCAGAAAGCGCCGACGGACGCGACTGCGCGACAGGGTGGACACGCTGATCGGTTGCTTCGAAATCGATGCTGAAAAGCCCTTCCTCAAAGGCGGGGGCTTCAAACGCTACAGCACCGGCACTGTCCACCACCAACGATCCACCATCAAATACCAGCTCGTCCTGACCACCGACGAGATTGGCGTAAACGATGGGCATTCCGCCTTCTTGGGCCCGTTGCGCCAGCATCGCTTGTCGTTCTACTTGTTTGCCACGGTGGAAGGGCGAGGCATTGATGTTGAGCATTAACGTGGCGCCAGCGGCAGAGGCCTGCGCCATGGGGCCCGTGTGCCAGATGTCTTCACACACGGTAATCGCGACATCGATCCCGTTGATACGCAGCACACAGGCCTGGTTGCCTGCAGCAAAATAACGCTTTTCATCGAAGACCTGATAGTTTGGCAGTTCCTGTTTGAAGTATTCGGCCAGGATTTGCCCGCGATGCAGCACACCGGCTGCGTTATAGAGATTGCCGCCAGCGGCGCGGGGGTAGCCAAGCACCACATACAGATCAGGGGGTAATTCGTCCAGCAACTGGGCGAGCGCCTTTTCCACGCGCTTGGCCAAGCTGGGGCGCAGAAGCAAGTCTTCGGGAGGGTAGCCGGTGAGCGCCAATTCTGGCAGCATGAGAACGTCAGCCTGCTGTTTCAGCGCTTCCTGGGCGCTGGCGATGATGCGCTGCGCATTGCCGGTGATGTCGCCCACGAGCAGGTTGACCTGCGCTATACTGATGCGTAACCCTTTGTTTTTCATGACAACTTGATATTCCACGCCAAATCAGGATGTAAAGAGTCGCTATGCTAGCACGAACGCTCGCGATTGCCGCCATGGCGGTACTCGCCTATTACTTGTACCGACGCTGGTCGGATGCCCAAAAAATCGCTGCGGCCAACAAACCTGCAAAACCCCAGGCCATGCGCCGATGCGCACATTGTGGGCTGCATTTACCTGAAAAAGAGGCAATCTCTCAAAATCAGCTCTACTTTTGCAGTGAGGATCACAAAAATCTTTACTTGCAGGAACACCCCTGACGCATGTTGGCATCCTGGCTAAAACGCCTCCGATCGTTTCCGTTACAGACTGGGCATTCCCAATACGATTGGCAACTGCTACGTATTTACGGTATTTATCGATTATTGCTGTCCAGCAGTATCCTGCTGTTTTTTATCATCGGCTCCAATAGCGCCACCGACGGTTCGGGCCGCACCTATTTTGCCATTGCTACCACCTATCTTGGCCTTTGCATTCTAACCTCGCTGATCACCCGCACGCGGACAGGCCGAGCAAGAGTGCAGGCTTTCATCGCCTTTATTATCGATATCGCCGTCTTGACCGGGCTTCAGTACGCCCAATCGGCCAAATCCGCCGATCTCACATTGTTGCAAGTAGTAACGGTTGCTGCCGGCAGCATCATTCTGCGCGGCAGAATGCCGTACTTTCTTGCAGCCATTGCGAGCTTAAGCGTGCTAACGGAAGACGTGGCAGTACGCTGGGTGCAAAACAAGGGGGATTCCGCCGACATCATGCGCGCCGGCTTTATGGGCATGTCGATGTTTGCAACCGCATTTTTCGCCCAGCAACTCGCCAGCCGTCTGCGCGAAAGCGAGGCGCTTGCAGAAAAGCAGGCCGAAGATCTGGCCAGCCTCGAAGAACTCAATCACCACATTATTCAGCGCATGCGCACCGGAATCATGGTGGTCAATGCCCACAATGAGATCGTTATGATCAATGATTCCTGCTGGAAAATGTTCAATATGCCCGCGCTGGGAAAACATAGCCCCTTGGAGCAATTGTCGGTTGAACTGCAACAACAGTTGAACAGCTGGCGTCAAAACAGCTTGATGCGCGGCAAACCCTTTCGCGCGAATGTAAATGGGCCGGATGTCATCGCCAATTTCACGCCGTTGGAGACAGGGAACGTGTCGGATGTGCTGATTTTTGTCGATGACAATACCCGCATGGCACAACAAGCCCAGCAGCTGAAACTCGCCTCACTCGGTGGGCTCACCGCCAGCATTGCGCACGAAATTCGCAACCCGTTGGGGGCGATCAGCCATGCGGCACAATTGCTAGGCGAATCCACTGACCTGAATCCCCCCGACGCTCGCCTGGCGGACATTATCCAGAAACATAGCCTGCGCATGAATCGTGTGATCGAAAACGTACTGCAATTGTCCCGCCGTCGCCCTACCCAACCGGAACGCAGCGATTTGTGTGCGTGGGTGCGGGACGCGGTTCAGGAATTCAAAACCAGCAATGCGCAGGCGTGTGAAATCGAGCTGCGCTGCCAGCGCGACGTTATCGAGTTTTGTGCGGATCACTCGCAAATGCAACAAGTGTTCAACAACCTGATTCAAAACGGGCTGCGCTATAGCGAAAAACAGACGGGCAAGGCGTATTTGCAGCTTAATATTGGCGTTACCCTGCAAGGCGAACAACCTTATGTCGATGTCATCGACCGCGGCCCTGGCATCAGTGCCGAGCAAGTGGATAAGATATTCGAACCTTTCTACACTTCGGAGAAAACCGGTACGGGCCTGGGTCTGTACATTGCCCGCGAACTCTGCGAGGCCAACCAGGCACGCCTGGACTATATCCCTATAAAATCCGGCAGCTGTTTTCGGGTGACATTTGCTCATCCCGCTCGCAACATGGCGGTATAACGATGAAGAAAAGATCTGACCCATGACGAAATACCACGCACTGATCGTTGATGATGAACCCGATATTCGTGAATTGCTGGAACTGACACTTTCACGCATGAATATCGATTGTGTAACCGCCGAATGCGTCAACGACGCATATGCGCTGCTGCAAAAGCAAGCCTTCAGTTTTTGCATCACCGATATGAATTTGCCTGATGGCAATGGCATCGAACTGGTGTCACATATACAGCAGCACTTTCCGCAGTTGCCGGTGGCGGTGCTGACTGCCTATGGCAGCATGGATACGGCCATCGCCGCACTCAAAGCGGGCGCTTTCGATTTTGTGTCCAAGCCTGTGGAATTACAGCGCCTGCGCGATCTGGTAAACAACGCTCTCAAACTTCAGGGCGACAACAAACCAAAAGTGGTGGCGGCTGAAAACGAGTCCCCCATTCTGGGAACCTCTGAGAACGTCAAAAAATTGCGCCAACAAATTCAGAAACTCGCACGCAGCCAGGCACCGGTCTATATCAGTGGTGAATCGGGTGCGGGTAAAGAATTAGTTGCACGCCAAATCCATGCCCTTGGCCCTCGCGCGGATGGCCCGTTCATGCCAGTCAACTGCGGTGCGATTCCCGATGAGTTGATGGAAAGCGAGTTTTTTGGCCACAAGAAAGGCAGTTTTACCGGGGCTTACGAAGATAAGCCGGGACTTTTTCAGGCAGCCAAAGGCGGCACACTCTTTCTCGATGAAGTCGCCGATTTGCCTATGCACATGCAAGTTAAACTATTACGCGCCATTCAGGAGAAGGCCGTACGCGCGGTGGGTGCCTCTAAAGAAATCGCGACCGATGTGAGAATTCTGAGTGCCACTCACAAAGATCTCAATGCACTGGTGGAAAAAGGTGAGTTCCGCCAGGATTTGTTTTATCGCATCAATGTGATTCAGATCCAGGTTCCACCGCTGCGGGAACGTCGCGAAGATATCGGTATTCTTGCCGCAAAGTTTCTCGAAGAATTGGCTGCGGAATGGCAGATGTCACTCCCTCACTTGAGCCCCAAGGCGCTAGTGCAACTGGAGACTTACCCGTTTCCGGGCAATGTGCGGGAGCTTGAAAACATTCTTGAGCGCGCCGTCACCCTTTGCGACGATGATGTAATACAGCCGGAGCATCTACAACTGCCGGATGCCAACCACCCGGAACGCAGAGCAACGGTCACGATCAGCGGCGAAACACTGCCCGATTTCGAAGCGGCCGGCGAATCTCTCGAAGACTATCTTACCGATATCGAAAAAACCGCCATTTTGAAAGCCCTCGACGAAACCCGGTGGAATCGTACCGCAGCGGCCAAAAAGCTGGGCATGAGTTTTCGCTCACTACGATACCGCTTGAAAAAGCTTGGGTTGGATACCGACGACGCCTGAACGCAGGTTTTGCTGACGCCATTGACGATGCGCCAGCCTAGGCGCTAACGCCACTCGGGATTGGCGTGAATAACAGCCCGTAAACGATGCTCTGGCTGATAGGGCTTGGGGTCGACAATGGGCTCGCGGCGCAACAGCAGATCCGCCAGCAACCGACAAGAAGCAGGCGCCATCACCAAGCCATAACGATAGTGGCCGGTATTGAGAAATAAACCGCGCACACTTTCCATCTCTCCGATAAAGGGGACGCCGTCAGGGGTTCCCGGGCGTAATCCCGCCCAATGTCCAACGACCGGGAAATCTCGTAATTCTGGCATCATGCCGAAGGCTCGCCCCAACAGAAAATCCTTCGCGGCTGAGGTCGTGGATTTATCAAAACCAACAAACTCCAGCGTACTACCCGCTAACACCAAACCATCTTTGCGGGGTACGACGTAGGCACCATTTTTGAGAACAATACGTTGCAACCAACCCGGTGGAGTCTGCAGCGCAACGATCTGACCACGCACAGGTTTGACGGGTAGAGCAAATTGCATGCTTTCAAGCAAGGTTGCACTCCATGCCCCGGCACACAACACCACAGCATCAGCGTTATAACGGCCTTTGTCGGTTACGATGCCATTCACCTGCCCCTCAATGGCATCAAGACCGATGACCGCTTCATTCACGTGCAGAGTAAAACCGGAATGTGCCAGCAAACGCTTTAGTAACGCCTGCAGCAAACGGGGATTACGCACACTACCGATCTCCGGCATCCACAAGGCCCGCGTTACAGCACAGCCAATATGCGGTTCAATTTGCTTTGCTTCTGATTCACTGCACTCGTGCATCGCACGTTGATTCTGAGTCGCCCACCGGAGAGCAATCGCCTCGTCATCTGCGTCCAACATCAACAACCCACATGGATTGTATTCGGGGTCTATACCGGTATCGGCTTTCAATTTTTCAGTAAAATGCGGGTAAAAACCCTGCCCCCAACTCGCCAGCGCAGTGATGGATGCCTCGTAGCGCCATGGGTAGAGGGGCGACACAATGCCACCGCCCGCCCAGGACGCTTCCGTCCCGGTTTGTGATTTATCGAACAGACTCACCGCACATCCGGCCTGGACCAGTTCGTAGGCGGACAATAATCCCATAATGCCGCCCCCTACCAGAATTACGTGCATAACACCGCCCTCACTGCAAAATAATACTCATCATACTGTAAATACTTGTCTGGCCGTGCTCTGTATGGTGGCAGCACAGAACAGCCGTTGCCATACCCAACAAGTATCACCAGCAAGGAACGCGCGATGAAAAGAAACGATGGATTTACTTTACCTGAAATGTTGGCCGTAGTGGCTATAGTCGCCATATTGGCAAGCGTCGGCGTGCCCGCCTTCGATGCCCAGGTGAGAAAACAAAAACTCGATGCGGCCAAGCACACGCTAATACATCTGGCGCAACTTGCACGCACAACCGCTGTCAATGAAAGCGTTCAAACGGTGATTTGTGGCTCAAGCGACGGCGAGCATTGCGACACCGGCAAACAATGGCGGGGATATGCGATCGCCTTTCAGGATCGCAATCACAATCACACCCACGATCTTGGTGACACACTGATCTACAAACAGTTACTGGACGATGCCGGATTGAAAGGCACGCGTGCCCGGCTTGAATTTAACGCCAGCGGTGCAGGCTATATGGGGAGCTGGATCTATTGTCCACAAGGCGCACCGACGAATAGCGAAACCTTCAGCTTGATCGTGAGCCTGGGCGGCAGAATTCGCAGTGAGAACACAGAGATCAGGCGTTGCAGCTAACGCTCCACAAGCGATTATAAATGCCTTACCGTCGGGCCCGTGCGCACTTGTCGCCAACGCAGTTTTTTCGGTGCTGCGACCAACGAGGAGGACATGACGGCCTCTGTTCCGCTGAATAGCGTAAAATTGTTGTCCAGGAGCATCGGCGTCAATGGGCGTCCTGCTGCCATTTCGCCTCGATCAACCACATAATGCTGAGGCTCATGCGCAGAAATCTCACCGGTTTTATCGAAAATCGGCTTCCCGGTTTGAATATCAACGGCCCATAGCCGTTGTTTTGCCGGCAAAGACTCGCAAAGCGCACGATCTTGAGCCGGTGGAAGAAATGTCGAATAAAAGGCTTTGCCCTCTGCAATGATGGGGGGCGCAGCAAGCTTTTCCCCCACTTCGAGCGCTGGCAACACCCACAATCGGGCCACCGTATCAGAGTAACTCTTAGTCGATTCCAACCAAAGAGTGCCTTCTGAATGAAGCGTCACTGCTGAAACCGACGTCATAACATCAGTGGTTACAGTGTCGTTTAAAACGAATAGGCGACCTGATTTGGTACTTCCATAGGGCTGAGTGATGTTACCGGACCCCAACGCCAGCGATATGGAATACACACTGCCAGCCGCCTTCATCACGGCAATACTGGGCGCAAACAAATAGGCATTGTCAGTATTTTTATCTGCCTCATCATGCAGTGAAGCGATCATGCTCCCCGAGAGCCCTGCTTCGGCATTTTGTGGCATTTGCAGGCGAAAAACCTGCCCTTGCATATCCAGCGCATAGAAAAAATCCGTGACGCCATTGCCGTCAATATCCAGCGCTTTAATGGGCGCAGCGATTGGGTTTGCTAACTCTGCGATGCGCGTTTGCTTCGACAAATTATGACCACTGCTAACGGTCCATAGTAGCTTTCCTGCCTGTATCCCGGTTGCCTTTACAAAATAGATGGCAGCACCGCAGTTCAATTGTCGCTTTTGACAAGGAAGCTGATCACTTACGGGCCGTGCATCCAAACGGTTATCATAGCCACCACCAAACACCAATACCGTTTCAGGTTGTGAGAATCCTGGCAACCAAACATTGGCAAGCAGCGGTGTCGACCAGGTATAGGCCAGTGCAGAAAATTCGACAGTCTCGGCTGAATGCTCAAACAATACCGATGGCGATGTGGGTTCTGTTATATCCCACGCGTAAACATGCGTGCCACCACGACGCATTCCACCATATAAATAGATATAGTCCCCGTCTATACGATTGATTTTGCCATCTTGATTATGGTCATGTCGCAAGACCACCCAACTTGTATCCAAGCCTGACACGACATCACCGGAATCCGTCATATTTAATGTAACAATCGATTCGATGACAGCTTCGGGAAGAATAGAAACCAACATTTTGCCAGACCTGGCATCTACGGCTCGCAAAAAACCATCGCTGCTACCCCACCAGACGACATCGTAGCTACCGCTTTCTGACGTCTCGTAATTGACATGAACGGGGGCGCCAAAAATGGTCGCGCCTATCCATGAGGTTTCCTGATCACGGTGCAGCCAGGGCTGTTGATTTTTTCTATGCAATTGCTGGTATTCGTCGTTGTTGGCATCAACGCCAGCAAGGCGATTGTAGAGCCGCAATGCAGATTCCACTTCTGTTTGCGCTGCATCAGCTTGCAAATTGCTGCCTTGCCAACCCTGTTGGCGTGCAATCCGTTCGACAATCGACTGTTCTTCCTGCGTCAGATTTTTAACGCTGAATTTACTGCGTAGCGGCAATAACTTTTTCCCCGATTGTAGAAGCGTCTTGCGCTCCTGCACCCTAGGTATCTGGTCTGCGGCTCCACCACGCGTAACGACATTGCCATCCGGGCGAGACGATGCCGTCCAGACACTGCGTGCAGTAGGTGAAATACACCTGCGGGTCTGATCTCGGCAAGCTACTGAAATCTTCGTGTCGGATACGTCGGACATCAGCTCCACGGGTGATTCTGATGAAGCGGGATTTGTTTTAACGCCATAAGCTTTGAGATTTCCATACCAGTGACGCAAGGGCGAAGGCTGAAATTGAGTTGTTAACACTCGATCTTGACCTTGAACATCTTTTGCGGAAATCATTGCACCAATGCGAGCCCCCTCCTCGTCTTGAGCCAATGCCGTACTTGAAATGCGAGAAGACATATTCTGCGCGGAACAATCATCACTGTTAGGGAGTTCCAGTGAAACCAATGCGTGTAGTGGAATCGGTGAGGGGCGAAACATATCGTACTCCGTTTCCGCGGATGCGCTGCCAATATGGAGTAGCGAAAGTAAAATGATTCCGTTACGGAAAATCCTTGTTCCTTGACTGCGCATTCCCTGCACTCCCGATCAATACTGATTAAAAACACCCGTCGTTGCGCCTAGCGTCTGCCACACCTGCAAATTGAGGTGTCCAAAAGGCAATGTCGATTTTTCTGCAAAATGCGCCCGTCCTTCAGTAGAAAACCGATAGTACGCAAGCGTGTCGACATCAAACCCCATAACAGGTGACATGCCTTGGTAGGTTGTTTGCGCAAGCGTAGTCATTGCGATTGTCTGTTTTGTCTTGTTTGCATTATTAGATGTGGCAATGGAACCCTGATTGCCACAGGCATATAGGACTTCGCCGCTTGAGCTGAAACAGGTCTGGTGCGATGCTCCCTCCATAAGTTTTTTACGCAGCACAGGCGATGCATCAATGTCCACCATGGTGGCTGCAATCACCGATTCTGCCGCCTGGAATGTCAACGCATCCAAATGGTTGTTGGTGGTCAGGCGCTCATGAAAGATTCCAGCTTTCATTATCGTACCGCCCACGATCGACATCAGCAGAACCGTGACCAGCGCAAATATTAATACCGCGCCTTGGGCGTATTTGTGCGGCGGAGTTTTCATGCGTCAACATTCCTTAATGCAACCGTTACAACCATACTGCGCCGCATGCGTCCGTCAGAAAAATTGCTGTTCTTTGGATAATTTCCAGACAAATTTACATCAAGCAACTGCTGAATCTTTTTTGGTGCAGGTAACGCCACATCCATCAGAAGTTCTGACCGCAACAACAAACCCACGCGTATGGCAACCAGTGCACTATTCGCTTTGATTTTACTTGCGGCCGCATAATAATCTGGTACTTGGTCGCTATTGCTGTCCACACCGTATTGCACTTGCATTGCTTCTACACCATCCAGCATAGGGTAAGGGCCGCCCTCACTGTCTTCGCATCGTAGCTCCAACTTGTCAGCCTCGCGATTGACACTGAACTTTCGCCACTCAGTGCCTGCATTATTTTGTAGCAATTGATCTGTGCACCCTCGCCCTCCCTCGCTCAAAATAACCAAGGTGTCCGCCCAAGCGTCATCGCTACTTGCCAATTTACCCGAAAAACTTACTGGATCGGGACTATGTGCGTTCTGTGGCGCATAGCCTGCCTCCATTAAATGTCGGGATAAAAAAGAGGCAGCAAAACTCATTCGCTCTGATAGCTGTGCTGTTGCGTTAACTTGGTGGGCGAGTTGGCGCTGGGTAGTCAATAAAACAAGCATTGCGGTAATCAATAAACTACCCACGAGCATGCTGATCATGAGTTCAACGAGGGTTATTCCTCTGAGATGCCGCAACATGCTCAACTTCCTGGAAAAAAGTGCATTAATACGCATTGTGGAATGGGCGAACTTGCGTCCACCTTATTACTATCACACGCCTGCGGTGTGGGCTCAGTCGACTGCCAAGCAACAATCACACAGGGCATAGGAGAGTCGGCAGTGCAATGCTCCCGCACCTGTAATTTCCCATTGGGAAGTTGATTGCTTGCCAGTGATTTAACATCAGTGATGTCCTGTGCCGCCATGGCGATCGGTGTTGAGCACGGGCGAGTAACGGAACAGCTATATGGCGCGGAAGAAGAATGGGTACTGGTGAACGGCCCTGGCCAGGCCAGCGGATTGGTTTTTATGCGTTCAATAATATCTTCGGCCAACACCTGGGCTTGAACACGATGCCCCGCTTCGTAAACACGTTGACTGGTTTCCAAGGCTTGAACAACAAAACCAACAACGGCAAGGCCTATGATCAACATGGCGACCAATGCCTCCACCAATGAAAATCCGTGAGCATTTGAAGCGAGTAATGCGTTGAAATTTTTCATCAAACTCTCCCTGTACAGACAAAATAAAAGCCGCAAATGCGGCCTTTATTAAGGTCAGGGAGAAAGACTGGCGAGGGTTAAAGATTGACTGGATTTATAGACACTGATCTTCTGTGCGACTATTGCCAAATGTCCAGGTGCCAGTGTTGTTATAAGTAAAAGTGCCGCAGACATCATTGGTTTGATCGGTTCCGGCAATGGGGGTTGCCGTTACAATAAATGTCTCATTCTCTACTTCTGCACCGATGGTATAGCGCTCCTCAGTTACTGATAGCCCATCACCCGATGCGTACGAAAATGTCTGTGCACGGATTCGTTCCATTCGCTGCGCCAATTCGAGCACCTTTCCCGCTGCT
The DNA here is from genome assembly GCA_964473645.1 of uncultured Moraxellaceae bacterium. Classification (GTDB taxonomy): domain Bacteria; phylum Pseudomonadota; class Gammaproteobacteria; order Pseudomonadales; family Ketobacteraceae; genus HdN1. Next base: position 147,621 of record CAYYPW010000012.1, on the reverse strand, counting down.
TCTGTACGGTGACTCCTGCGCACGGAATCCTGGTAGGACGGATAAGCGATACTTGCCAGAATCGCAACTATCGCCACCGTTACTAGCAGCTCGATCAAGGTGAAACCGTATGCAGTTTGGTTTCTATTTACAAATGGCAGCTTCATCGACTCTCTCGTCATCTTCATTGGAGCGCCAGCGGGTTTTAACGACGTTTTTACCGCCACCTCCATTAAACTCAAGCGCTTTTGGTCCAATGGACAGCAATTGTTTTTGCGTGCCATCAGGCAAAATGGTCTGAATCAAGGCAACACCCGACACCAACCCCGGAACAATATGGTCGCCATGACGCTCAACGACACGGTCATTGTTAATATCCAGAATCCCCGCCGCCTTGCGCAGAGTAACGCCATACACTGCCATACGGCCAATACCGGGAGTACATTGTAGTGCCGAAGGTCGCTCTGGAATGTAGGTAGAAAATACCAGATTCTCGTTCAATACAAAGGGTTCACCCACCACTTTCTCGCCTGGGTCCGCAGGCCCAGTCCTATCCAGCTCCATGAACCAGCCCTGCTCATCCTCGACAGAAAGTTCGTTTGCAGAGGCATCCGCCAGATCGGTTAACTCAATAAGATCCTGCGTAACTTCCGGATCAAATGGCTCGTTATCTCGCACCATGAAAAACATTTCATCCGTTTGCGTATCTGTTGGATGCGAACGATAGCCAGACCCTACCGCAATCGCCACCCAACGCGAACTGCCTGGGCCACGCATGGATGTAATGGCCGGTGCATCATAGAAACGGCGGTAATCCTTCGCCAAGGCAGAAGCATCGGTTCCACCGAGATCAGCGACAACTTTCATGCGCTGAATTATTGGCCTACTACGACCATGTTCATCTTTTTGAAGATCAAATCTGAGAATTTGTCCGCCCAGGTCGACGGCATATAAGTGATCAGCATATCCATCAAAATCAGAGTCAAACGTGCGAATCGTTGCGGTAATTGAGAAATTCAGATCACCGTGCGTGATATCTGCGCCACTGCCGGTGCTGCCAGCACGCGATAAAAGTTTGCCCGTCTTCGCATCTACTATATAGAGACCTGCACCATAAGTATCTCTTGTGGATCGAGGCATTACATCGCCCACTTTTTCATGGGCGGCAAAATCGTATCCCCCCCCAAAAATCATGACAACGCTACTTTTGCAGTTTTCAATGGGCGTATTCAACAGACAACTATCAGCAAGCCTTGTCAGCACAGGCACAGACCAGGTTTGTCCCAATTGCGCAAACTTGCCATCTTCTGTTGAGGGCGTAATGACAAATTTCAATCTTGCAGATTGGCTGCGTGCACCTTTTACATCCAGCGCATAGTAGTTATTGCCGCCCATCCGCATGCCGCCATAGAGATAGAGAAAGTCATCACTGTCGGACACATCACCATCGAGGTTTTCATCGTTGCGATAGGCAATCCATGACGCATCAAGCCCATAGAGTTGGTTACCTCCCGTATCGCTTACAAAATGGCGTTGATTTTTCAGCAACTCTTTTGGTACGAATGCAAAGAGTTCTTCTCCGCTGCTGTCATCAGCATTAACTGCATGCAACAAGCCCTGATTGGTGGACAGAAAGACTGTATTTACCGGGTTCGATCCAGTAAAGCCATAGTTAACCAGGATCGGTTTGGCATGCAAAGGCGCCCCCATGGAAGGCTTCTGATCTTCGTTGGAACGGGTTAGCCAGTTGATGACATTAGCGCTTTCTTCATTCGAAGTCGTTTCGAGCAAGGTGCGTAATCGACTGCTGTATTCATGGCTGCTTGCCAACGACGCATTCAAGGCGATCAGTTCCTCACCCGCGCTCGGGAATGTCGCTGGATAGTCATCCAGGTAAGTCAACACTGTTCGATTGCGAGGAATGTTCTCCAATGCTCCTCCTCTCGATACCGCATCACCATCGTCTCCGCTCGACCAAAAACTTCTACTGTCTCTTTTGAATGTACCATCCAAATTAATTGCGTCTAGCCCATCGGCATCTACGATCGTGTATATACCCCCTTCCTCTTCCGGTTGTTCCAGCTTGTAACGCTTCAGGTTACCGGGCCACAGCATTCCCTTACTTGGTTCAAACAATGAAAAATAGAGCTGGTCTGAATGTTGCGCACGATTGGTCTGGTCGACTGAAATGCCTGTGGCCGCTTGCACCTTCACACCCGTCGCAACCTCACCAAAAATGCTGTTGAAAGCGCGGGAAAGGTCGTCACGACTATTGGCCTGATAGTAACGTCCCATCACAGTCCCAGCAGGTGGAGTTTCACCGTAGCCACCACGTGCCAATTCCATCAATTTCGCCGATGGAGATTCACTGTCACCATCAAGGCCTTCCCCAAAACCGATCGTGTAAGTAGGAATAGAGGGCTGATCGTCCACCCCGAAGCGTGCGGGGTTAGCCAAAACTTTAGATAATTGAATTCCACAATCCCAAGGATCCGACCCGTCACAACTCGCTGCTTCAAACGTTCCACCGCCTGTGATATCCCGCAGTTCGTTGTCTACTCGCCCTAGATCACAACGCAAATCTCCAGTATCTTCGCCCGCAACCGGGCAGCGTTCATTGTTAGGCTCACCGTCTGTCAACATCACAATGGCGGGACTAATGCTGCAATCGATTGCTACGGGGCTTTCATAGCTCGGCGTTCCGTTGATCTCCTCCGACAAACAAGCGCGACTGTTCAATGCCACATTGGTGCACATAGCATTACGGTTCAACGTCGCAGCTGACGACAAACTTTCAAGGCTACTTACGCGCATCAGCGCGCGCCAATTGCTGTTACCGCGACTACGACCAAACTCAACCGTCTTGCCATGCATGTATTGCGCGGTTTCGAAATATGCACCAATCAGCGGTGTATCACCAATGGTGGGCATCAGGTCAACAACGCCTCTGAGTGCGTCACGCACGGTGGTAGGCGGCGCAGAATGAGCGTTACCGGCATCGACACGATATTTGACAAACAAATGAGGGCGATATTGATTGAGCAAACGACCATCACTACGAGGCACCGTCAAAGTGCCCTCGGCTGAAAAAACTCCTACCACTCCACTGAGTGCGCGCACCTGAAATAATAGAGAGTTGCTGGCAGCCCAATCTGCGGCCACTAGACGAGTGTTTAACTGTTCACGTACGTCCACCGTTATGGTCATCTGGTTTTGCAATCCCGCCTCCGGGATCACTGCCGATTGAGCCTCATCGGCGCTCCAGGTAATACCATCAAAGGCTGCCTGATCTGTAATGGGTGGCACATTACTCTGTTGTGCGATGCGCGCACCCACTTGCGCAGAACCTGTGTAGGCTGCGTTGGTCGTCAATACCAGTGTGGCAGATTCAATTGTGGCACCACGGGGAATGATCACGTTTGCAATACGAACGCCCACAGTGGCCGATTCTTCAGCTGCAAGCCTTAGCTCAGCCCCATCGACAACAAATGCTGGCCCGGCAGTAAAATCATCCGTAAACGATCCCCCGGCAAAAGCCCGCTCAACGCTCGCCAAATCTCCCAGTCTTTTCACTGGGTACATGATGGCACCGCCGGGAGCGGTATAACGCGCCATACCAATGTGATAATCATCACCCGCATCAGTCAATAATTGATGCAACGCTGCTTTCATTGTAGCCATGCGCTGAGGGTTTGACTCGGAAATACTACTGTCGGCGATGCCTCCACTCATACTTCCAGAGGTATCGAGCAACAACATGACATAAGGATGCGTCGCTTCGCCTGGCCGATAAATTTCAGTGTCATCTGCATGAACATAGGAGGCTGCCAGCGCAAAAATAGAAAGCAGCAAGGCCCAATTGCGGGACAAGCGTACTGTAGAAAACCGCTTGTTATTTCTCATGGCAATGCACTCCTCGCGGCGATATTTCTTTCTTCATACACGTCACCATTCGCGGCGATTTCCCTTCTAGCAATTTCCTGTTCATGACTCACCATGGCGAGTGCATCCGCACCAACAGAGCTCGTACCACTCACTAAATAAAACCGCCATACAATCGTATCCGTGGAACTCCCAGTTACAGGTCTGTCAGGGATATTCGTATGCGTTGTCACGCTACGTGCACAAACATTTCCGGGGCCTTGCAAAGGCTCACACTCATCAGGCGGTACTCCTGCGCCCACACAACGGTATACTTCATTGGACTTAGCTAGCTGCTCCATAATTCGTGGCTGTCCTTCCACTCTAGGCGCATGACTCTGAATCTCGGCAATCGCACTTTCGATGGCCGTATCTGCCGCCTGAAATGCAATACTGTTCGCATTGGTATTGGCGGCAATTCTAGATTGCATCACGCTTTCCTTGAGTGACGCGACGCCGATCACGGAAATCATGGTCAATATCACCAGTGCTACCATTAATGCAGCTCCCTGTTCCACGCGCAAACCATGATAGGCAGCCATTTTCCTGTTCATAAAATCTCATCCGTATTGATATTACGTACACGCTCTGTGGCAGTGAACAAGGTTCTTGCTCGTCCGTCATTCATGGGGCCACTGTTGACATTTAGCAGCTGGTATTGCTGTTCCAGGTTTTCACCGGCACGTTCCTGGGCTGCGACCAACATAGCCACTTGAACAGTCAATACGTCGGCGCCAGCAGCTTGATCACCAGGCTCAACATATGTATCAATGGAACCGTTTTTGTCGTTATCGACGCCAAATAACACTTGAAAGCCATCAACACCTGTCATTAAAGGGTTACCGTTACACAGGAGAACATTGACACCATCAATTTCTTGAACGCTGTAAGTATTGACAACTTGATTGGTGGTAGGTGTTGCAACAATAGGATTACCGACACAATCCTGATTTTCAACCAGAGCAGCATCATAACTAATCGCCAGCTGGTCACTCACAGCAAACGTTTCGCTTTTTATGCCGCTGACTGCACCAGGTATTTTGGTTCTTTCGCTATACCCCGCCCGACGCAAATCTGCGAGTACGAAGTCAAACGCAAATCGCCCCGAGGTGTGTGAAGAGACCTTGTTCAACTGAAAGCGGGAGGATTGCGCATCACTCACAAGCATGGCAATCGCTGCCGCAGCGATGATCGATGCCAATGCCATGGATATCATCAGCTCTACCAGCGAAAGCCCTGACTGTGACGGATACCTACTCATATTTTCACCTCCATCACCACACAATGCGACTCATACTGATTGTCTTCGTTAAATTGTGGCGCATCGCATTGGGTCTCCGTGGCCGGTTGACCACTCCACGCAACCCTGACTATGTAGGTGCCATTGTCTTCATTGGCCGAAAGCGTCATGGCAGCTGATGGCAACAACGTGGCCAGCTGCTGTCGAAGGGCATTCAAATCTGCGTTGGCCAGTTGCTCAGGCGTGCAAACATTGCCCTGACAACGAGTGGCGTGCGGCGAGTATTGTTCCGGCTGATAACTAGCATTGATATAAATTTCGCGCACAGCAGGTGAAGCAGGCAAATCCGGCGGAGTGTTGGCGCGCACACGCGATACCAAATCACCTGCAATAGCGAGCGCCTGCATACGATGCTGAGCATTTGACGTTTCGCTCAAGGTCTGAATTTGCATACCTGCATAGCCAAGAATTCCGATGGCTGTAATAACCGCGGCTACCATTACTTCAACCAACCCGGTGCCTTTTTGCTTTTTCATCATGCTCAGTTTCCTACTTGCGCGCAGAGTTCAGGCGTCTCGTGCGCTGTATTTTGCACTGTCCCAAACGCAGAGACCGCAAGCGTCCTGCCTCGCTCGTTGGGTCGATCATCACAAATAAGCACATTGACGCCACCGATCGTGCCGCTACTGAACTGGACTTTTCCTTTGGTTGAAAATACGAAGCTGCCTGCATCCAGCGCGTTACTATTTGCATCCAGGACAGCAACGCGCATATCAGAATGGCTCCCGTCTGGTTCAGCATTAGGATTGACATAGCGGTGCAACACGTTGGTGCCTTCCAGGACAATCCACCCGGTTTGCCAGCCAGTAACAAGGGGCGCAAGTTGCACTGTTTTTCGACGTGTGAGAGATTCATTGCGAGCGATATAAACCGACGAGATGAACTCAGATGTCATCGAAGATAGGCGTCTATCTCGCATGGATTCATTAAACGAGGGTAAACCAATGCCCAACAGGATGGCGACAATCGCCAAAACGATCATCATCTCCACAAGCGTGAAGCCCGCAGACGGAGAAACTCTAGAAAAACGCATGCACTGAACCTCCTTGATTCAGTGCAAATGCTACTCGCCTTGATGCTTGTCGTCTATGCGCCTAACGACCAATGGGAGCGCTTTGGCGACCGATGAAAATGCATAACACGAAATAGATCATTTTATGATCAACTTTATATTTCGAGCGGAAATTCCACGGTTTAGCGAAGCTCCTTCGGCATTGAAAACACCACATTTTCTTCCCGCCCCACTAACTCCTGTGGCGCATCCCCGCCCCACTCCCGAAGCTGCGTTACCACCTGCGAAACCAGCTCTTCTGGTGCAGAAGCACCTGCCGTAACGCCTATGCTCCGCACGCCATCCAGCCACGATTTTTGCAGCTGGTCAGGGTGATCCACCAGATAGGCACGTGCTCCACACCGTTCAGCAAGTTCACGCAAGCGATTGGAATTAGAGCTATTCGGCGAGCCCACCACAAATACCACCTGAGTTTCCAGGGCTAATGTTTTTACGGCATCCTGCCGATTCTGCGTGGCATAACAAATATCGTCCTTACGTGGCCCCATGACATTGGGAAACTTTGCCCGCAATGCATCGATGACCGCCGAGGTATCATCCACGGATAACGTGGTTTGAGTAACATAAGCGAGCTTGTTCGCGTCACGCGGCGCCAGTTTCGCCACATCATTCACGTTTTCAATCAGATAAATATCACCACCAAAACTGCGGTCATATTGCCCCATCGTGCCTTCTACTTCTGGATGCCCTTCATGCCCGATCAGAATGCATTCGCGGCCTTCCCGCGAATATCGCAGGACTTCAATATGCACTTTCGTCACCAGCGGGCAAGTCGCGTCAAACACCTTCAAACCACGCCCTTTGGCATCATCCTGGACGGTACGAGAGACTCCATGGGCCGAGAAAATGACAATGGCATCGTCCGGCACTTGATCGAGTTCATCGACAAAAACAGCACCACGTTCCCGCAGATCATCCACTACAAATTTGTTATGTACGACTTCATGACGCACATAAATGGGTGCACCAAACACCTCCAACGCCCGATTGACGATGGCAATAGCGCGATCGACACCCGCACAGAACCCGCGAGGATTCGCCATTTTTATTTCCAGGCTCATAGATCACCTCATGCCAATTGAATGGTAGTGCTACCTGCATCCACCACATTAATGATTTCGACCTCGAAATTCAGATCGCGTCCAGCCAAGGGATGATTGAAATCAACCGTCACATGATCATCGTCAAAATCCACCACCACCCCTGGCAGCTCAGCCTTTGCCGCATCAGCAAAAGAGACTACCAACCCGGCTGATAGCGCCATCCCTTTAAAATTAGAGCGAGGAAATTGTTGAATATTCGCCTCGTTGCGTTCGCCAAACGCCTGTTCAGGGGTCAGAAAAAGAGAGCGGCGATCACCTACTTTCAAGCCGACCAATCCGGATTCAAAGCCGGCAATAAGACTGCCATCGCCAAAAGTGAATTCAGCGGGATTGCCATTTTTGGTGGTATCGAGCAAATGCCCATCAGCGAGCGAGACAGAAAAATGCAGGGTCACTCGCGTGCCAGGGCCAATTCTGCGATTGTCCTCATTCATGCTTTTTTATCCTCTTTGCCAGGATTGCGTACTACATCTATCGCCAGCATGACCGCCCCCACCGTGATGGCTGAATCGGCAATGTTGAACGCGGGAAAGTGATAGCCTCCCCAGTAAAAATCAAGAAAATCGACGACATAGCCAAGCAGCATGCGATCAATCAGATTGCCGATTGCGCCGCCCAACACCAAGGTTAACGCAATGGCCATAAAGCGATCATTGTTGGGGAGCTTTCTCAACCACTGGACAAGCATAATGCTCACGGCAACGGCTATGGCGGCAAAAAACCAGCGCTGCCAGCCCGGTTCACCCGCCAAAAAACTGAACGCTGCCCCCGTGTTGTGTGCGCGCACAATATTAAAAAACGAAAATACGGGGGTGGAATCACCCAACACATACAATTCCGTAATAATTAATTTGGTGATTTGATCCGATACAATCACCAGGGCACTGAGCCATAACCAGTTCAACATCCCAGCAGCCTGTGTTTGCACCTGCCCCTTTGGGGTCGCCATCTGCGTACTCATTATTTTGCCTATGTAAAACTTATATTTGATGTCGCAATTTAGTACTTGGAGCAACCCTGATGTTGAACATCAGGGTTGCTGAATCAAGCAAAACGACGCGTTTCACCCACACCTACCACGTTATCGACACAGCGACCGCATATTTCAGGGTGTTCTGCATGCACACCAATATCTTCGCGATGGTGCCAGCAGCGAGCACATTTGACATGCGCGGAGCCATGTACCACTACCCGTAAATCAGCGAGATCCGTTGTGTTGCCGATGTTTTCCAGTGCATGCACACGTGCAGCCGAGGTTATCAGTACAAAGCGCAACTCATCTTGTAATGTGTCCAGCAAGGATTTAAGGTCTGCGCCGCAATAGAGATCGACCTCGGCCTGCAACCTGTCTTTCATAATGCCAGCATTGCGTGCCGCTTCAATCTGCTTATTCACCGCGTCACGCACCAATAGCACCTGTGCCCAAAAATCCGAATTCATTGCTTGATCGTCAGGCAACACGCTCAAACCTTGATACCAGGTTTCGAGCAAAACGGATTCGCTTCGCTTGCCAGGGATGAACGCCCAAATTTCATCAGCAGTAAAACTCAAAATCGGTGCCATCCACCGCACCAGCGCCTCAACAACATGGTAAAGCGCCGATTGTACTGAGCGGCGAGCATGGCCATCGGCACGTGCGGTATATTGACGATCCTTGATGACATCCAGATAAAATCCTCCCAGATCCACCGAGCAAAAATTGTGGATTTTCTGGTAAATACTATGAAACTGATATTGTTCATAGTGACCCTTAATCTCCGCCTGTAGTTCCGCCGCGCGACGCACCACCCAACGGTCGAGTGCGACCATGGATTCAACCGGCAGCAAATGTTCAGCAGGATCAAAGCCTTTCAGATTTGCCAACAAAAAGCGTGAGGTATTGCGAATACGTCGGTAAGAATCCGCTGTGCGCTTGAGGATTTCATCCGAGACTGTCATTTCGCCGCGATAATCGGTGGCAGCGACCCACAGACGAATGATGTCTGCACCCAGGGATTTGGTCACATCTTGCGGCGAAACCGTGTTCCCCAGGGATTTCGACATTTTCTTGCCGTGTTGATCGACAGTGAATCCGTGCGTCAGGACCGTTCTATAAGGCGCCACGCCTCGCATCGCCACAGAGGTTTTCAATGATGATTGAAACCAACCGCGATGCTGATCGGAGCCTTCCAGGTAAAGATCTGCAGGCACACGCAATTCTGCACGCTGCTCTAGCACAGAATAGTGCGTCACGCCCGAATCGAACCACACATCCAGGGTGTCAGTCACTTTGTCATAAAATGCCGCGTCAGCGCCAAGCACTTCACTGGCATCCAGCGCAAACCAGGCATCAATGCCACCCACTTCAATACGTTTTGCAACGGCTTCGATTAGCTGCGCGGTGTCGGGATGCAGCGACTGGGTTTCCTTATGCACAAATAACGTGATGGGTACGCCCCAGGTACGTTGACGCGAGATACACCAATCCGGACTGCTGTCCAGCATGGCGTCAATGCGATTTTTGCCCCACTCCGGCAACCATTCGACTTTTTCGACTTCAGCGCGGCAGGTTTCGAGCAACCCTTTTTCATGCATGGAAATAAACCACTGCGGAGTCGCACGAAAAATCAGTGGCGTTTTGGTGCGCCAGCAGTGTGGGTAGCTATGACGCAATTTTGCTTGCCGAATCAAGGCACCACGCGAGAGCAGGGTTTCAAGCACTTTGTCTTCGACTTTGTAAACATGCTCACCCGCAAACAACGGCGTCTCGCTGGAGTAGGTGCCATCCGCGCCAACATAATTAAGCGTGCCCAAACCATATTTCAAGCCGACAGCAAAGTCTTCCAAGCCATGATCGGGCGCGATATGTACTGCGCCCGTACCGGCATCAGTGGTAACGTGGTCGCCCAGCACCATCGACACTACACGCTCATAGAAGGGGTGCTGCAGCTGCAATCCCTCCAAAGTGTGGCCATACACGACCGCCAACACCTGATGGTCCACCACGCCATAACGCTGCAGAACACTGGCGAGCAAATCGGTCGCCAGCAACAAAACCTCATCACCCTGCCCAGCATCGAGACGCACCAGGCTGTATTCAAGATCCGCACCCAGCGCCACCGCCTGGTTAGCGGGTAACGTCCAGGGGGTCGTGGTCCAGATCACGGCCGAGGCTGGAAGACCTTCTGGAAGCGAGATACCAAAACGCTCGCCCAGCAGGGCCGGATTTTTGAAGGAGAAACGCACATCGACCTGGGTCGACGTTTTTTCCTGGTATTCGACTTCAGCTTCAGCCAACGCAGAACCGCCTACCACACTCCAGTAAACAGGTTTGAAACCTTTCACTAAATGTCCGTTGTCGATGATCTTACCGAGTGCCCTGACGATATCTGCTTCCACCCGATAATCCATGGTGAGATAGGGGTTCTGCCAATCACCAATGACCCCCAAGCGAATGAAATCCTTACGCTGACCATCCACCTGCTGCTTGGCATATTCACGACATTTTTGACGGAATTCTGCGACCGAAAGTTTGCTGCCCGCTTTCCCAAATTTTTTCTCGACGTTGTGCTCAATAGGCAGACCATGGCAATCCCAGCCCGGCACGTAGGGGGCATTGAAACCGTCCAACCGACGCGATTTAAGAATAATGTCCTTGAGAATTTTGTTCACCGCATGGCCAATATGGATGTCGCCATTTGCATATGGAGGGCCATCATGCAATACGAACAGAGGGCGACCTTCAGCAATGGCGTTAATCCGTCCGTACAAATCCATGCCCTGCCAACGGTTGAGCATATCCGGTTCGCGCTGCGGCAAATTGGCCTTCATCGAAAAGGCCGTATCCGGAAGATTCAGAGTGTGTTTGTAATCGGCCATGGTGCCTCAAGCTTGATCTGTTGAATGGAGCAGTCTGTTTTAAGGTTGAATCAGTATTAACAATTAATTGAAATGATGGGGGTTGACGACAGCAAGGTTAAATTCGGGAATCACGAATCCTGGAAAAGAGTTCCTTTGCCGTACGAATGTCGTTTTGAATATTGGTTTTCAACTCATCCAACCCGGAGAATTTTTTTTCATCGCGAAGTTTGGTAATGAACTCAGCATGCAATCGCTGCCCATACAAGTCACCCTGAAAGTCCAGCAGGTGCGCCTCTAAACGCCAGCGGGTTCCACCTACTGTTGGCCGTGGGCCCACATTGGCAACGGCGGCATGACGCTCACCATTTTCCATGTCGATCCATACGGCATATACGCCGTGTAGCGGTGATTTCACACGGTTAGGCCAAAGGTTCGCCGTCGGAACACCCAGGGTGCGCCCTAAACGATCCCCATGTGCGACTCGCCCCGAAAAACTGAATGGCCGACCAAGCAAATGCTTCGCCAGCGCGAAATCCCCCGTTTGCAGTGCATCACGAATACGGGTGCTGCTGACGCGCTCACCATCGAGCGAGAAGGTGCGGGTTTCTTCCACACCGAACCCCCATTGCAATCCCGCCTTTTGCAAGAAGGCAAAATCCCCCACCCGGTCATGCCCAAAGCGAAAATCGTCACCGACCACAAGGTGCTTGACGCCCAAGCCCTCCACCAGCACCTTTTCGCAAAACTCGGCTGCACTCATTGAGCAAAAACGGCGATCAAAACGCACACAAAGCAGTTGATCGATCCCCATGCCCGCCAGCACTTCAGCCTTTTCGCGCAGAGTCATTAAGCGGGCGGGAGCCGACTGCGGGGCAAAAAACTCCCGGGGTTGCGGTTCAAATAACATCACACACACCGGGAGCCCCAAGCGCTGCCCATGCTCTTTCAATTGCTGGATAATGGCAGCGTGCCCACGATGGGCACCATCGAAATTGCCCACTGTCGCGACACAGCCGCGTGTAGCGCCCGCGGAAAGACGCTGCAGATTGTGCAAACCTCGGATAATTTCCATGGGAATCCTGCCGCTACCAAAACCGCCAAGTATACCGGAAAGCGTCCGCTCAGAGCACCGGCTCTATTTCATGCTTCCTCTATCTATTTCCTAACCGCTACATTCGAGCCCACTACATTAGAGTCGAGTAGCCTCGCCGACACTAAAAAAGGTCGTGCACCGCGCGGGCACAAAGCGTACCATGCGCACCTCGCGCGAAAGCTCATGCCTCCTGCACACGATCTGCCCGGACTTTTTCATGTCTGCGGTTGACAGGCAGGGGCTAAGCATGAATAATCTCGCGTCCCTAGATTTTACATCTGCAGTTTTTATACCTGATCATTTGCGAGGAGCAGGACCTTGGCTAATACAAAGCAAGCTAAAAAACGTGCGCGCCAGGCTGAGAAGCGCCGCCGACACAATATCGGTCTGCGCTCCATGGTTCGCACATACGTTAAGAAAGTGATTGCCGCTATCGAAACTGGCGACAAAAACGCTGCCCAACAGGCGTTCCAAGAAGCTCAACCTGTTATTGACCGGATTGCCGACAAAGGCATTATCCACAAGAACAAGGCTGCGCGTCACAAGAGCCGTCTGAGTGCACAAATCAAGGAGATGGGCGCAGGCGCTTAAGGCTTCTGCTTCCAGGCTCCAATAAAAAAGGCCGGTGGAAACCGGCCTTTTTTATTGGACTTCTTTTACAGCGTCTTCTTTTGCAGAGCCATCATTAACAATGAATGGCTATTAAGCGTAACGCCTTTCCATTGCCATACGCGCCCTTACACTGCCCTAGCTGAAGCGCTCACGGTAAAGCCATTCACTAGACGAACACGACCATATTGTCGCGATGGATCAGCTCCGCCTCATCGATATAACCCAAGCGGTTAGCAATCGCATCAGTGCCCGCACCCATGATTTTGCGCGTCTCATCCGCACTGTAATTGGCAAGGCCGCAGGCAACCCGCTCGCCCTCGGGCCCAACACACGAGATCATCTCTCCTCGCGAAAATTCACCCAACACGCCACTGACTCCCACCGGCAGCAGACTTACACCCTTCTCACGCAAGGCTTTGACCGCTCCGGCATCCAGTTGTACTGTACCGCGCATCTGCAGGTGCCCTGCCAGCCATTGCTTGCGCGCAGTGAAAGGCTCCAGATCAGCCACCAGTAAAGTGCCAACATCCTCACCCTGGCAGACTCGCTCGATTACCCGCTCTTGCCGCCCGCCGACAATCACTGTCGGCACACCGGAGCGCGCAGCCAGCTGCGCCGCACGCACTTTGGTCGCCATGCCGCCACGCCCCAGCGAGCCCGATTTGCCGCTGGCCATCTGCATCAGGGACGGATCTCCAGCACGCGCCACATTCAGTAGTTTTGCATCTGGATTTTCACGGGGATCTTTATCGAACATGCCGAGCTGGTCCGTCAAAATGACCAACACTTCGGCCTCTACAAGGTTCGCCACCAGCGCACCGAGGGTGTCATTGTCACCGAAACGAATTTCGTCAGTGACTACTGTGTCGTTCTCGTTGACGACCGGGATAACCCCCAAACGCAATAACGTCAGCAGCGTGCTGCGGCTGTTCAGATACCGTTTGCGATCGGACAAATCATCATGGGTGACAAGAATTTGCGCCGTCTTTAACTGATGCTGCTGAAAAGAGGATTCCCAGGTTTGCACGAGGCCCATCTGACCAATGGCCGCCGCCGCTTGCAAGTCATGAATCGCTTTGGGACGCTGCTTCCAACCCAGCCGACTCATGCCTTCGGCAACCGCACCGGAAGAAACGAGCACGACTTCGATGCCTTGCTGGCGCAACCAAGCCATTTGCGCCACCCAGTCGGCGATGGCCGTGCTATCGAGACCACGACCATTGGCCGTGAGCAATGCGCTGCCAATCTTGATCACCCAACGTCGGCAGGCACTCAAATCTGATCGTTGTGTTACAGCAGTCTTTCTCGTCATAACCGTCAGTGGGCGTAAATTATCTCAACATCATGGTCGTCGTCATCGTCATCAAAGTCGTCATCTTCGGCTTCTTCACGATGGCGCGCCGCCAGCTCGCGCACTTTTTCACGCGCTTCTTCTTCAAGCCGGGCTCGCGCAGCGAACTCCTGCTCGGCAAATTCGGGGTCGTTTGCGATACGCTCATTCATTTCTTCGATATAGACCATAATGGCCTGCACCAAACGATCGGTACCTATGCGTTCCGACGCAGAGATGCGAAATACCGGACCTTGCCATTGCAATGCATCGATAATGGATTGGCAGCGCTCGTCTGCTTCGTCTTCAAGCAATAAATCGATTTTATTTAGTACCAACCAACGATCACGTTCGGATAACGCCGGACTGAAATGGCGCAACTCTTCAACAATCTTGTTCACATTCTCGGCCGGACTGCTACCATCCCAAGGGGCAATATCCACCACGTGCAATAGCAAACGCGTACGCGCCAAGTGCTTGAGAAAACGAATACCCAAGCCGGCGCCTTCGGCGGCACCCTCAATCAAACCTGGAATATCGGCCATCACAAAACTGCGCAGCTTATCTACCTTTACCACACCAAGATTGGGCACCAAGGTAGTGAAGGGGTAATCCGCTACTTTTGGCTTTGCGGCTGACACAGCGCGTATCAAACTGGATTTGCCTGCATTGGGCATGCCCAACAACCCGACATCCGCCAGCACTTTTAACTCAAAACGCAGGTTGCGGCGCTCACCCGGGGTGCCTGGCGTGGTATGGCGCGGCGACCGATTGCGGCTGGACTTGAAGCAGTTATTGCCCAAACCACCTCGCCCGCCCTTGGCCACCAACAACTGCTGACCGATTTCGGTAAGATCGCCCAACACCTCTTCGGTATCTTCATCAATAACCGTGGTTCCGACCGGCACTCGCAGAACCACATCGCCACCGGCGCCGCCCGTGCAATTCTTGCCCGAGCCATTCTCACCGCGATGCGCCCTGAAAATCCGTTCAAAGCGATAATCAATCAGTGTATTGAGGTTGACATCGGTTTCGATGACAACACTGCCACCCGCCCCGCCGTTACCACCATCGGGACCACCCAATGGCACAAATTTTTCACGCCGGAAGCTTAGGCAACCGTTACCGCCATCACCGGCTTCAACCCTGATTTTGGCCTCATCCACAAATTTCATGTCTGTGCCTCCGGGGCTACCAGCATCTGCTTACTACGAAAAAAGAAACTACTTGGCAAAAGGTATCGAGCATTCAATTGCTAGACAAGCATGCGCCTCGCCTTACCAGGCCCAAAACCTAAGCTTGCCACAAACGGCTGTTCTCGACCCAAACAAAAAGCCCCACGCAGGTGGGGCCTCTTGTACTAACGCTGTAAAAAGCGTCTCAAACCTTTGAAAGCGAAGCGCTTACGCCGCAGGAACGATGGAGATAATGCGACGATTGAACGGGCCCTTCACTTCAAATTTCACTTCGCCTTCGACTTTTGCGAACAGCGTGTGGTCACGGCCCATACCCACATTGGCGCCCGCATGGAACTCAGTGCCACGCTGACGAACGATGATATTGCCGGCCTTGATGACCTGACCGCCGAAGCGCTTTACGCCAAGGCGTTTACTTTCTGAGTCGCGACCGTTGCGGGAACTGCCCGCGGCCTTCTTATGTGCCATTGTCTAGCCTCCAAATTCTTTTAAAAAAAATCTTTGATTCGATTAAGCGCTGATGCCGGTGATTTTAACTTGCGTAAACCACTGACGGTGGCCCGCTTGTTTACGGTAGTGCTTGCGACGGCGGAACTTGATGATGGTCACTTTATCGTGACGACCGTGGGTAACGATTTCAGCAGACACTTTGCCGCTTGCAAGCAAGGGAGCGCCGACTTGAATGTTTTCGCCGTTAGCAACCATCAATACTTTGTCGAATTCAATCGTGCTGCCGGGTTCGGCATCGATCAATTCAAGCTTGAGCAGTTCGCCTTCAGCCACTCTGTATTGTTTGCCACCGCTTTGAATAACCGCGTACATTGTGCTGACTCCAATCTTGGAAACCGTGAGGCGACTGCCCCAACCAACTAAATTTGTTCAACCCGCCCGGCGCTGCCCAGTTGCCTTGTTTGCAACACTTGCTTACAGGAGCACACAAGCGCGCAAAAGCAGCCACCCGCGCTCGACGAGCCATAGGGGCCGCAATTGTACGGGAATCGACTGGCACCTGCAAGCTTGCAGGTAGATGCAAAGACAATTTGTTAGCCTTGACACGGTGTTACACCTGCCACATCCTTGGCGCTTGATTTTTCCCACTGGTCTGGCTTGCAGGTATCATCACGCTCATGGATTTTAAAGCGATCTACTCTGTTGTAGATGCCGACTTCAAGGCTGTCAACGACCTGATCGTGCGCCAAATGCACACCCAGGTACCCTTTATCGAGCAGGTCGGCCGCTACATTATAGATAGTGGCGGCAAACGTCTACGCCCTTTGGTGTGTTTATTAGCCGCTCGCGCACTCGGCTACCAGGGTCAACACCACCTGACCATGGCCGCCGTCGTAGAATTTCTGCATACCGCTACGCTGCTGCATGATGATGTAGTGGATGCATCCAACCTGCGCCGGGGGCGCGCCACCGTCAATGCAGTGTGGGGGAACGCGCCTAGTGTCTTGGTGGGTGATTTTCTGATTTCACGCGCGTTCCAGATGATTGTGGGCGTGGGCAACATGAAAATCCTGCAGATCATCTCCGACGCCACCAATCTGATTGCCGAAGGCGAAGTGTTGCAGCTGGTGAATTGCCGCAATCCTGAAACCAGTGAAGACAGTTATTTTCGTGTCATTCACTACAAAACCGCGAAGATGTTTGAAGCAGCGGCACAATCGGGCGCCGTGCTGGCCGGACCATCCGAAGCCCAGGAACTGGCATTGGCCAATTACGCGGCATCGGTCGGCAGCGCATTCCAACTGGTGGACGATGTACTGGACTACACCGGCAACGCCGAAACCATGGGCAAGAATGTGGGTGACGACCTGGCGGAAGGAAAGCCCACCCTCCCCCTCATTCATGCGATTCGCCATGCCGCTCCTAGCAAAGCACAAGTGATCAAAGATGCCATTCGCAATGGCGGCCTCGATCATTTGCAAGAAATCGTCCAGACCGTGCAGGAATGTGGCGCTCTCGATTACACGCTACGCCGCGCACGGGAAAAGGTACAGGATGCCAAAGATCAACTGATAGTGCTGCCTGATTCGCACTACAAGGAAGCGCTACTGGCGCTTGCCGATCTCGCAATTCAGCGAGACCACTGATTTTTGGTTAAAAGTTTTTTGGGTAAAACGTTGAAACAAAGTTGTATCCGGGAGCGGTGGAAAATATAATTCGCTCCTTAACGGCCGCGGAGTGTAGCTCAGCTTGGTAGAGCACTGCTTTCGGGAGGCAGGGGCCGGAGGTTCGAATCCTCTCACTCCGACCAGTCAAGCATTGACGGTTGTTCGCCTTATATTCTCCTGCTGCACGCTCTTTTCAACACACGCCTTTTTAATAAGCGTCTTTAACTCGTAATAAACATCTTCAACTCGCATCGCTGAAAGCACTCTGAAAACACGCTGAAAACACGCTGAAAACGCGCTGAAAACGCGCCGGGTATACGCCTGTTTTTTCAGAGGCTCATAGCCTACGCCTTGCGCACAGCACTATTTTGCTGTGCGCAAGGCGCCAGAAAAAGAATGCTGCGCGATTTAATCAGCCATCGATGCTGCTTTCAGCATGGGGCGAGATGCGGACATACGCCGCTCCAGCCAACTCTGGCCATAGCGCAACCAATCGAGCTGCAAGCGCAAGGTTTTCAGTTTTTCCTGCGTGGCGGCACCATTGGAACCATTTTTGAGTTTTTGAATTTGCTCTTCGCAGTCGTTACGCTTGCGGGTGAGCAATTGCTCTGTTTCGTCATTGGTGAGGCCGGTGGCATTCAGAAAGGGCACCGGAAATTCCTCTGGAAATTCGGATTCGGCGCCGGCATTCCATTCAAGTATGGACTGCCAGGGGTAACTGCTTTCTTTTCCTTGTTTGCCGCACACCTCATCGAGGCAGGCCACGACGTATTTTGGCTTTCCTCGATTTCCTTCTTCAAAACCGTGTTTGACTAGACGTGCTTCACACCCACAACTGCAAAAATTGATCTCAGGTTTTAATTGCTGGAGCATTTATTTCGCTACTGACTGATGGTTGATAAAAGAATGACAAAATACTCGCCTCACCCGACCACAACGCCCAATAGGGGCTTGTCGAAACCATAGTGATGAGGGATAGTTGAAAGAATTAAGAATGCGAGACAATTTAAGTAATAACACATTAATCGTATTTCAACAAATTTTCAAATGCGTTTGCAAATGTGATTGCAAATGCGTTTTCGAATGCGCCTGCTGAAGCGGTTGCAGATGCGTGCATCGATGCTCGAATCAATCCGATGAAGAACACAAAGCAAACCCTATCAAAAAAACGCCCCACCTGTAACAGGATGTAAGCATGTCATATTGGCTGTTCAAAACCGAACCAGACACTTTCAGCATTGATGATCTCAAAGCGCGCGGTAAGTCCGGCGAAATTTGGGATGGCGTACGCAACTATCAAGCACGCAATATGCTTAGAGATCAGGTGCAGGTAAACGATCGTGTCTTTATTTATCACAGCAATTGTGAAACGCCAGCGGTTGCGGGTATTGCGCGCGTTATCGAAAGCGGCGTGGTTGACCCGATGCAGTTCAACCCTGACAGCAAATATTTTGACCCGGCATCAAAGCCCGATGCACCACGCTGGATCACTGTAAAAGTAGCCTACGAATTGCACCTGGCCAAGCCCGTTTCACTGGCAAGCATTAAGGCGCACCCCGCATTACAGGAAATGCAGCTGGTCAAGCGGGGCAACCGCCTGTCGATCTTGCCCGTCAGTGATGAGCAATGGGAAACCATTCTGCATATCGAGGGGAATGGCTGACTCGTCATGGCAATCGCGCAGACAATAGATCATCGCAATCGGTCAGGGCATTGATCTGGCGCCTATACTGCTCTGAACGGCTGCGATAGACTCGCGCGGAACACTCTCTTACCCTGACTACCGCACATGCCCACAACCACCCAGACCAGCGAGCAACAAGCATCGCCCGCGCTAAACAGGCGTACGATTCTGTTGCGCTCTACCCGCATGTTGTGGAGCTTCGTCAACTCTGACGTGGGCTATAAAGCAAAGCTGCTGTTTGGCGTTTTGCTAGCGTTGCTGGTCAGCACCAACGGCTTTAATGTGCTTATCAGCTACGTGGGCCGCGATTTTATGACAGCCATCGAACAGCGCGAAATGGCCGTCTTTATGCACCAGGCCGTATTGATGGTGGGTCTGTTCGTGCTTTCAACCGTGGCGGGCGCCTTTGCACGTTACTGCGAAGAGCACTTGGGGCTGTTATGGCGCATTTGGCTGACAGAAAAAACTCTAGCGCAATATATGGCGGATCGCGCCTATCAACTCATAGAGGTTACGCAAGGGGTGCAGCATCCCGATCAGCGCATCTCGGAAGATATTCGGGCGCTGACCAGTTCAGCGCTGTCGTTTATCTTGATGCTGGTGAACAGCCTGCTCGCCATCATTGCCTTTGCGGGAGTGCTATGGGCCATCAGCCCCATGCTATTTATTGTTTCGTTCATTTATGCGGTATTGGGCTCGCTGTTCACGATCTGGCTAGGCCGCCCACTGATCGCATTGAATTCCAAACAAGTCGATAAAGAGGCTGATTTTCGTAGCGAACTGCTGCATATTCGCGGCCATGCAGAACCGATTGCTTTACTACGACAAGAAAAGAATTTTTTGCTACGCCTGCACCATCGACTAAGCTCGCTGGCCAGCAATGCGCGAAAAATGATTGCCGTCAATCGTAACCTGGCTTTTTTTACCGGCAACTACAATTATCTGATACAGATTATTCCTGCTCTGGTGGTGGCGCCGTTTTTTATTGAAGGCGATGCCGAGTTTGGGGTGATTTCTCAATCGGCGTTGGCGTTTACCATTTTGGTCAATGCGTTTTCATTGGTGGTGTCGCAGTTTCCTTCGATTTCTAGTTTTGCAGCGGTGATTACGCGGTTGAACGCGCTTTCATATGCTAGCGAAAATGCGCACAATCACCTTAACACCACATTGGAAGTGATCCCTGACGATACGCGTATCACTTATGAAAATGTGACGCTATTAGCCAAAGATGAAGACCCGCCGCTTATTCGCGACTTCAACATTAGCATTCCACTCGGAACACGCGTTTTGATTTGCGCCAAAAACAAACAAGCGTTATTACGTTTATTTAATACCACCTCCGGCATTGAAAACCACAGCACCGGCAAATTGCATCGCCCACCGCTGGATGACGTTTATTTTCTGCCAGAAAAACCTTACATGACACCCGGCACTCTACGTCAGGCGTTAGTCAACCCAGATCGCCTGGACGACATAGACGACACCAAGATCAAAGCAGTGTTGGAGAAACTGGGGCTTTGCAATGTCATCGAAGCGGCAAATGGCCTGGATCAGGAACACACGGAATGGAATAGCTTTCTCTCCATGGGTGAGCAGAAGCTACTGGGTATTGCTCGCCTGCTGTTGATGGCACCCAAATTCGCGTTTTTGTTGCGATTGCGCTCGGTTTTATCGGATGAGCGCCTGGCGAATGTGATGGAACTGCTGAACGCGTCCGATATTACTTATATCAACCTGGGTAAATACGAGCATCTCGAATGTTATGACGTCGTGATTGAGCTGCTCGAAGACGGTGCCTGGACATGGGAGCGCAATCATTCACGATCCGCACATCATATCTCAGCCCCTTAACGGGGCCGAGAGAGAGACAGGCACGTCTTAACCGATCATGCGCTGGCGCGTTGATCTGAGTAGGCTTGAAGCTCGCGATTCTCTTCGCGTTTGAGGCGCTCATGACATGCTGTGATGGTGCGGCTGATGCAGGTGCTATTACGAATCAACTCCAGGCGCGGCCACGTGGTTTCTTCGCCCATGCGGATGAATTCAGCCACATCCGCTGGCGTAGCATTGCTGATCACGCGGAAGACGTTGCCCGGGCGACGTGGCGGCACAATGTTGATATCCCCCACATAACGCTGCGACACCACCGACTGCGCCTTATCGAACAACAAGGCCACACTCTGGTTCTGGATGCGATTTTTGGTGTAATCCAGTAACTGCGCAACGTTATAACGAGCGTTGGTGGTGAGCATATCCATGAGGTAGGTGCTAAAGGTGCGCTCACGCTCTTTGCGCGCCAAGAAGGGCACGATATGCGGATTGGTTTGGCTGACGATGGTGTGGTTGACACCATATAGACGGGCCAAACGCAGGAATGGCAGGTCGTTCTTAATCGAGCCATCAACCCATTGGCGGGAGGGAATATAAGGCACTTTTTCGCCATACATATTCTTCGCCCACAACATCACAGGAGGATACACATAGGGAATGGCACAGGATGCCAACGACGCCTTTCTGATCAATACGTGCGGTGAGGTGAGCGCGTTGAGCAGACGTGATTCTTGATGGGGATCGGCGGGCGAAACGGTAATGTTGATTTGACGCCCGGTCAATTCGTAAGCTTCCTCGAAGGTGAGGTCTTTTACGTTGCGCTCAAGACATAGCTCGAGCTGGGCTGGATCGAGTATCCCCTGCCCCTTCAAGGTGCCGCGCCAGCCGACGGTGCGGAAGGCTTCGACATACAGGTACTCGGGGTCGAAAATTTGTTTGAGTTCCTCGTCGGTGTGAGTTCCCAGCACCGACGCCATAATGGAACCGGCACTAGAGCCCGATACCACTTTGGGTAGCAGGCCTTCATCCCACATGGCTTTGAGCACGCCCATATGGAACAGGCCCAGGGCAGCGCCGCCGCTGAGCATGAGCGAGGACTGGCCGAAGGCGGCGATGGTTCTTTCGAAGAATTCGAGCTTTTGCGCGAAGGTGAAGTTGGGCTGATCATAGTCCGCCAACCAGGTCAGGCTGGCACAGACTTCATCGAGGTAATCCTTGATCAACGCCTTGGTGCCGAAGAAGCAACGATCATATAGTGCCGAGTTGGCGATACGGCCGAGGTTTCCGTGCAGGCCCTCGTTGATGTAGAACACGGTTTGCAATACATCGCCACGCTCGCGGGCGGCGCGTAATTCGTTAAGGCGCAACCGGATCATTTTGTAATCGTAATGAGGCGATGCGTCGTCTTCCTTCCATTCGTCGTTACCGGAAAGACGATCGTATTCTTTGGCTGCATCGCTCCATGCTTTGTAATTTTCGGCCTGTTTCATCGCTGACAGGCAGGCTTTGAGTGCGCGCTTCATTTACTACCCCCGAACATCCAAACACTTCAACAGAGGTCCGCTGTTCTTTTTTGCATCAACAGTCAGGACAAGGGCTCAAAGGCCGACACACGATATATACCAGTGGGTCAAAGCCTTTGTACATATCCACATTTAGGATGTTTGTAGCGTTTTGTAAATGTCTGCAGGCGCAAAGGTGCTTATTAGATCAATAAAATCTGACTTTTGTCAGTTAACTTTCCTGTTCAAGCAGATAGGGGGCCAGGCGTTTACGGATGTCGGCAGGGATGGGGATGGATTTGCGCGTATGTTTATCGAAATTGACCATGGTGGCCGTGGCGGTGGAACGCAACATATTGTCCTGCCATGCCTCTTGCCCGACCAGGATGGAGGAGGTTCCGATACGCAATACAAAGGTGCGTATTTCAACGGCACGACCAAAGAAAATCTCCCCCAGGTACTCGATTTCAATCTTGGCGAGCACGAGGCTGACATCTTCAGTTTTCAAACTCGGGTTGAAGATACGCAGGATACCTTCGCGGCCTTCGAGAAACCATACGGGTAATACGGTGTTATTGATATGCCCAAGGGCATCGGTATCGCAAAAACGGGGATGAATGGCTGTGGAAAACATCCGCTCTGGAGACATTGTAGACCTACCTCATGCAAGGCCCTGGGGGGCAATCGATCGGTGCAGTGGCGGATGAGGCCAAGCCGATGGCTATTGTTGTTCTTGATCGTCGTTTTTGATCGCAGTTTTTAAGTGCCGTTCTTTAACGGCGCGAATTATATTGCATGCCAAAGAAACCCCCAACGTATTTAGCCACCGGTTCTCGGCGAGCCGGGGCGGGCTATTACCTATAACCATCGACTCCCCCGAAAGAGTATCCCAAGATAAGAAAAGCAGCTTGACTGGCGACGAGCCTCGCAAATCGTTATCTTAGCGGCAGTTTTTTCGGAGAGCCCCTCATGTCTGCCCCGTATGTTCTTGTCATTGCTGGCCACGACCCTACCGGGGGTGCAGGTATTCAGGCCGATATCGAAGCCCTCGCCAGCATGGGATGTCGCGCCGCTACCGTCGTGACTGCACTGACGGTGCAGGACACCCGCAACGTTTCTGCCTTCACACCAACCCCCGCAAGCCTGTTGATGGCGCAGGCAGAGGCCGTGCTGACCGATATGCCCATTGCTGCCGTCAAAATCGGCATGATCGGGAGTGAGGAGAATGTTCGCGCCATCGCAGCACTTTTGCGTGCCTGGCCACAAGTGCCTGTGGTGTTGGACCCGGTGCTCACGGCGGGGGGCGGCGGCAGCCTGTCGAAAGGCGACATGGCCGCCTGCATACGCGAAGAATTACTTCCGCGCGTTACGCTAGTGACCCCGAACTCGCTGGAGGCACGCTTGCTCTGCCCCTCTGCAAGCAATCTGGAGGAATGTGGGCAACACCTCACACGACGCGCGGGCGCCTATGCGTTGCTGACAGGGGGGCACGAGGCTGATGACGATGTGTGCAATCGGTTGTGGCACCAGATGACGTGTATTGATGAGCAACACTGGACGCGCCTGCCCGGTGAATTTCATGGCTCGGGATGTACCCTTGCCTCTGCCTGCGCAGGCTCTCTGGCCACGGGGCAGCCCATGCTGGCCGCCTGCAGAAGAGCGCAAAATTACACCTGGCGCACCTTACTACATGCCACCACCCCGGGGGCAGGCCAAGCGATGCCCAGCCGTTTTTTCTGGTGGCGTGGAGGGGTTTACACATGCGATCCCACCTGACCGCTCGTTTGAGGGGGCTTTATGTCATCACTGATCCCGTGCTGACGCCGCCTTTGCTATTGCTTGATAAGGTAACAGCAGCTCTCGCTGGCGGTGCCCGCATCGTGCAATACCGCGATAAATCGGGCGATACTGAACGTCGCCTTGAAGAAGCCCGGCAACTGCGATCGCTTTGCCATGCGTACAATGCGTTATTTATTATCAACGATGATGTTGCGCTGGCACTGGCATGTGATGCTGACGGCGTTCATGTCGGGCTGGAGGATATGCCGGTGCCAATGGCCCGCCAACAGTTAGGGCCAACCAAGTTGCTGGGGGCCACCTGCCATGGTGATCCAGTGCTGGCGCACCAGGCCGCCGCCGATGGAGCTGATTATGTTGCGTTTGGCCGCTTTTTCAGTTCAGGCACCAAACCGGATGCACCGCCCGCCCAACTGGAGAGGGTGAGCCCAACCCTGGCAACACTCCCCTGCCCGGCCGTGGCCATTGGCGGGATTACCCTGCCCCAGGCCAGACCGCTGGTAAATGCGGGGTTTGCCATGCTGGCCGTGATCGGCGATGTGTTCAGCCGCGATAACGCTGAGATTACGGTACACTGTCGAGCCTATGACGCATTGTTTTAACCATTACGCGTTTTGACCACCACAGGAGTCGTTATGTCTATTCGCATTTTGCTATTGGCGGTACTCGCCCTGTTCAATGTTGGCTGTACCACCTTGGCCACTTACGAAGTGAATGAGGCGGAGTTAGAACAATATCTGCAAAAAGCGGTGAAGGATTTTGACCGGCAGCAAGCCAATTCTGGGTCGCCGTTGAGCGTCTCTCTTGAAACGGCCCATATTGATGTCGGGCCGGATGATCGTGATGTGGTGGTGTTGGATGTCACAGGACAGGCGGCGCTCAATGCCGTACTTGCCAAAATTCCGGTGGATGTGACCCTGAAAATTGAAGGGACGCCTGTGTATTCCGGCAAAGACAAGGCGGTTTATATCAGACGGCTACAGTTGATCGACAGCCAGATGAAATCGCCTTTTTTGCGTGGCGATGCCGAAAAGCAGGTGAAGCCGGTGGTCGACATGGTCATGGGCACGCTGGCGAAGTTGTTGGAGCAAATGCCGGTTTACCGGCTGGATGAAAGTGATCCCCGCCAAAAGCTACTGGCGACCATGCCGGTGGATATTGTGGTCGGACGGGGCAAGTTGAAAATCGTGCCCCAGCAATAACGCATCCCAGCAGCAACGAATTGAAAGTAACTTTCTCACAAAACGCTCAGCCCGCAAAAACGTTCACTCGCCATTGAGCACGGCAGTCATTAGAATGCAGCCACCGTCGCTGACATGAGATGCCTGTCGTGTTTATCATCGATTTTATTCTGCATATTGACCAACACCTGTTCGAGCTGGCCCGCGATTACGGCACCTGGCTTTACGGCATTTTGTTTTTGATTGTGTTCTGTGAAACCGGCTTGGTGGTAACACCTTTTTTGCCCGGTGATTCGCTGCTGTTTGCCGCCGGTGCCCTCGCCGCCACGGGCGCGTTTGACCCCGTGCTGATGGGGGCGCTGATTATGTTGGCGGCCTTTCTTGGGGACAATACCAATTATTGGTTTGGACGCACCATCGGGCCCAAGGTATTTGCCTCGTCAGACTCAAAAATATTCAATCGTGACTATCTGGAAAAAACCCAGGTTTTTTATAAGGTCTATGGCCCCCGCGCGATTATCATGGCGCGCTTCCTGCCAATTTTTCGCACCTTTGTGCCGTTTGTTGCAGGCATTGGCAAAATGCCGTATGGCACCTACATGGCATATAGTTTTGTAGCATCGGTTTTGTGGGTGCCGGGCTTTATGGGAGCAGGTTACTTTTTCGGTAACATTCCCGTTGTGAAAGAGCATTTTACGGTAATGATAATGGGGATCGTATTGGTGTCAGCCTTGCCCGCACTGATTGCTTTTGTGCGCCACTATTTGGCCGAGCGGGCAAAGAAAAAAGCGGTTTGATTGGTTCGGTAGAACTGCGAAATAGCGGCTTTTATAGATCGCCCCGGCTACCCATGTAGCGGGGCGATTTGCTTTGTAGCATAGCGAGTGAATGAGGCGTCTTGACCTACATGTGCAAGCCGCATTCGGTTTTCGGTTTGCCCAGCCATCTGCCAGCGCGACTCTGGCCTGGCGCCGTGCAGTGGGTGCAACCAATCGAGGTATAGCCCTGCGCCACCAACGGGTGGAACGGCAGATTGTGTTCCTTGATATAGGCTTCGCGTTCGGCTTCGGTCACGTCGATCATCGGATTGAATTTGATGATGCCACGACGCTCTTCAAAGATTTCCATGCCGGCGCGGTGATCGGTTTGCCAGCTCATCAGGCTCGACACCCACAAATGGAAATTGGGCTTGATCTCATCCAGCGGCTCTACCTTATTGATCGAGCAGCAGAAATCCGGGTCGGATTCATAGACTTTCTCTTTCGCGGTGTAGTCGTGCTTCCATTCTTCGGCGCGTACATCCACCACTTTCAATTTGAACAGGTCGATGAGGTACTGGCGGTATTCCAGTGTCTCGGGAAAGTGGTAACCGGTATCGATGAAATGAATAACCTGATCGGGGCGAATCGTCGACACGATATGCAGGAAATAAGCAGAAGTGGCCGCAAAGGAGGAAGTCACCAGAATTTTGGCAGGGTCGAAATCCTTATAGACCTGATGAAGACGCTCAGCAAAGTTCATCGCGCGATAGCGGGTATTGAGCTCGGCGATTTGCTGCGGTGATAACCCGGCCGAATTGGTGATCTCGGCGACGTCAATTTTGTCGACATTCGATGACATAGCGATTACAGCCTCACAAGACTACTGCAAATTAATACGCCCGCAAGAATACGACGAGACGATAATTCCATAAAGAACTATAAGTTAATAACGCCGTATATTTTGCTTCTAAGCAAACTAAGCCTTTGATTTCATTTTGTATTGGGAGTATTCACCGAAGCCAGTGTCGAGCCGGATTCCGGCGAGTTGGTCATCGATTTTTCGACTTCGGCGGGCGTCGTTCCCCCAGGAAAAAGACGACGGATGGTCACGTAGAGCACGGGTACCAAAATGATGGCCAGCAACGTTGCGCTGACCATGCCCCCCATGACGCCAGTGCCGATCGCATGACGGCTTGAGGCCCCTGCCCCGCTGGAAAGCACCAACGGCAGCACACCACAAATAAAGGCGATCGAGGTCATGATGATGGGGCGCAATCGCAATCCCGCCGCCTCAATGACGGCTTGCATCGCGGTGCGACCTTGCGCTTCGAGTTGACGCGCAAACTCAACGATCAAAATCGAGTTTTTGGCTGATAAACCAATAATGGTGACCATACCTACTTTGAAGTACACATCATTGGGCATGTCTCGCAACATCACGGCCAATACAGCGCCGAACAGACCCAATGGGACGACCAGCAGCACCGCCAGCGGAATCGACCAGCTTTCATAAAGCGCGGCCAAGCACATGAAAACAACCAGGATCGACAGACCAAACAGCAAGGGCGTCTGCGCGCCTGAGAGCTTTTCTTCGAAGGAGGTGGTGGACCATTCGAAACCGATGCCTTGTGGCAGTTGCCTGGCGATTTCTTCCATGGCTTGCATGGCCTCGCCGGTGCTGTGACCTGCGGAAGCATTGCCAGCGATTTTCATTACAGGCATGCCGTTATAACGGTCAAGACGTGGGGCACCGACGATCCAGCGCGGTGTTGCGATTTCGGAAAGCGGCACCAGCGAACCGTTGCTGGTTTTGATACGCATTGCCAGGATTTGCTCGGGGGTAGCACGCGAGGCAGAATCGAGTTGCATATTGACCTTGAGCACTCGCCCGGCACGGAAAAAATCGTTGACGTAGGCAGACCCCAAGGTGACAGAGAGCGCATCATTGAGTTCGGCAATGTCGATGCCGAGCGATTGTGCGCGCAAGCGATCGATATCCAGCATGAGCTGGGTGCCAGACTCTTTGCCTTCGAAACGAACCCCCGATAACGCAGGATGCTGCGCCGCCAGTCCCAACGCCATATTGCGCGCTTCAATGAGTTTGTCGCGGCCGACCACCGCGCGATCCACCATGCGGAAATCAAATCCGCCTAGCGCCGCCAGCTCAGGAATGGGCGGTGGATTTACGACAAACACAAATGCCTGTTTGATTGCGAAAAATGCCATATTGGCGCGTTGCATGATCGAGAGGGAATGCTGCGAAGGATCTTTACGTTCATCCCAACTCTTGAGGCGAATAAAGGCGATGGCCGCATCCTGCCCTCGACCCAGAAAGCTGAAACCACCAATGGCGACCACTTTGGTCACTTCGGGCTGTTGTAGAAAATAATCTTCGACTTCTGACAGCACTTTGAGCGTGCGCTCCTGCGTGGAACCCGCTGGCATTTGTATCACTGATATCAGATAGCCCTGATCTTCTGCTGGCAAAAACCCACTGGGTAGGCGCAAAAACATAACGCAGGCTGCAACGGCGATGATTAGATAGACCAACAGAAAACGCAGCGGCCTCTGCACTACCCAGCGAACCCAGCGCCCATACCGGCGATTAAGTGCGGAAAATCGATCGTTGAACCAAGCCAAAAAGCCTTCGTGGCCTTCATGTCGGCGCAGGATGGACGCACATAAGGCCGGAGACAACGACATCGCCATCAAGGCTGAGAACAACATCGTTAACACCAGCGTGACCGAAAATTGCTGGTAGATAGTGCCTACGCTGCCGCCGAAAAAGGCCATCGGCACGAACACGGCGGAGAGCACCACCGTGATCCCCACGATGGCACCAAAGGTTTGGGCCATGGCTTTTCGTGTAGCGGGCAATGGATCGAGATTTTCTTCATGCATGATGCGTTCGACGTTTTCTACCACGACGATGGCGTCGTCAACGACCACGCCAATTGCCAGCACCATCGCGAACAGCGTGAGTACGTTGATGGAATAGCCCAATAAATACAATCCGCACAAGGTGCCGATCAACGACACTGGCACCACCAGCGCCGGAATTAACGCCGCCCGGAAGCTGCCCAAAAACAGCCACATCACCAAAAATACCAGCACAAAGGCTTCGGCGAGGGTTTTGACGACTTCACGAATCGAGATATCGACAAAACGGGAGGTGTCGTAGGAAACATCCCAGGCAATGCTCTTGGGAAAATAGGCGCTCATTTCTTCGAGCCGTTCGCGCACACGTCGTGAGGTGTCGAGTGCGTTTTCACCGGGCGCCAATTTGATACCGATACCGGCGGACGGTTGGCCGTTCAGGCGGGTACGCAGAATATAATCTTGTGCACCGAGTTCGATGCGGGCAACGTCTTTCAGGCGTACGGATGCGCCATCAGTATTCGCACGCAGAATGATATCGCCAAATTCTTCAGGCGTAGAAAGCCGGCCACGCGTGAGCACGGTGGCTGCGATTTCTTGACCGGGTAACGCGGGGGCTTGACCGAGTTCGCCGGTTGCGATTTGCACGTTCTGGGCGCGTACGGTACGCAATACTTCGGCCGGGCTCAGTTTGAATGCCGCCAACTTGTAGTGGTTGAGCCAGATACGCATCGAATATTCGGTGCCGAGCAATTGGGTTTCACCCACACCACGCACGCGTCGCACATTTTCGAGCACATTGGAGGCAACAAAACTGCCGATACCGACGCCATCCAGGCTTTTATCGGGTGAGGCGAAGGTTACGATCATCATGAAATTGCGGCGGAATTTCGCCACCGTGATGCCTTGCCGACGCACTTCTTCGGGCAGGCGGGCTTCGACGCGTTTGATGCGGTTTTGCACTTCCACTGAGGCGAGATCGAGTGATGTACCGGTGCTGAAGGTTAACGAGGTGTTCATGAGGCCGTTGGAATCGGTGGCGGATTCCATGTAGAGCAAATCGTCGAGGCCATTCATTTCCTGCTCGATCAGGTTGGTGACGGTTTCTTCCATCACCTGAGCGCTTGCTCCGGGATAATTGGCAGTAACGTTAATGGTAGGCGGCGCGACTTCGGGATATTGCGATACGGGAAGTGAGCGAATGGACAGCAAGCCGCCTAGCACCACGGCCAGCGCAATGACCCAGGCAAAAATAGGACGACTGATAAAAAACTGTGGCAGCATGTTCAGCGACCCTTGCTGGTGTTGGCATCAGCCGACGCTGGCGGGGGCGATGCTTGCACATTGCCCGACGTTGAGGCAGATGTTGGCACGGGTGCTTGCGCTTCTGATTTTGCCTCGGCGTGCACATAATTGGGTGTCTGTGCGGTATCGCTGGCAGCCACAGGCTGCGCTGCAACGGGGGCCGCAACGGGGTTTACTTCTGCCCCCGGGCGCACTTTCTGCAACCCGTTTACGATGATGCGATCGCCTGCTTCCAGACCTTTGCGAATCAGCCAATCGGAGCCAGAGAGGCCACCGACCTCGATCGTTACCGATTCTACCTTGTTGCCCTCTCCCACCCGATAAACATACTGCCCTTGCGATGAGGCCATGACCGAACGCTGTGGCACCGACAAGGTACTCTCGCTGGTGGCGAATGGCAGCCTCACCCCCACAAACTGGCCCGGCAACAAAGCAGCATCCGGGTTGGGAAACTCGGCGCGCATAAAAATAGACCCCGTGTTCACATCAACGGCGAAGTCTGCCCACAGCAACTTGCCTTTGCGCGGGAATACCGAGCCATCCTCCAGGATCAGATCGACGTCAATGTGTTGCTGTACGGGGTTGCTTTCTTTTACGGCGGCTTGACCAAAGATCTGCTGACGAAACCGCAGATAATCCGCGCTGGATTGCGCGAAATTCACCTGGATGGGATTGACCTGCTCAATGGTTGCCATATGTGTGGCGTCGTCTTTACTGACCAGGGCGCCTTCGGTGACCAGGGCACGCCCGATTCGCCCGGCAATGGGGGCGCGTACGGTCGCGTGATCGAGATCAATCTGGGCGCGTGCCAATGCGGCTTGCGCTGCTGCCACGGCAGCTTCGGCCTGCCCCTGGCGGGCAACCGCCTCATCATATTGCTGGGTGCTGATGGCGTTGGTTTTCAGCAGTGTGCGCATACGTGCCAGGGTTTGTTCGGCCACCTGAGCGTCAGCCTGCTTCTCGGCGACTGCGGCCCGTGCAACGGCAACGTTAGCAGCCATCACCTCGGGATCGATGCGAAACAGTACATCCCCTGCATTTACATCGCTGCCTTCCTGGTAGACACGCTTTTCGACGATGCCCTCCACACGGGCTCGTACTTGAGCGGTACGCACCGACATCACTCGCCCCGGCATTTGCAGGGTGCGCCGCAGATCGTTGGATTGGACCGTGATAATTTCTACGTCGACAGGGGGTTGGGTGGTGGGAGCCGTAGCAGGAGCTGCAGTATCCTGCTTGCCTCCGCAGGCGCTCAGAGTGAGCAGCAGGCTGGCGACAAGCCACCGACGGGCGCTGCGCAATGTGGAGGGGGCGTACAACGTGGACGACATGATGATCCTCAGAACGATACTACCGGTGTACCGACGGTACACAAAAACGAGTCAAGCGGCTTTGAGCCAAGCCAATGCGGTGAAAAATTTTTAGGCAATCCCATAAACAGCTTAGCCTACTGCGGCTCAATCTACTGTTGCTGCTGGGTCTAATGTCGCTGCACGGGCTACTGTCGCTGCAAAGCCTAATGGCGCTGCATAGTCTAATGATTTGTGTCTCGCCGGTCAGCGCTTTAGATGGAACAGTGTTTTCCTGATACCATTGACCGCATTTCGGTACGGGTTGCTTTACAACTACGTTGATTTAACGGTGGTTTGACGTTGCTCTGGTTGAACCTTCCTCGGGTTTAAGGTGCCTCCGGTTTGATTAGCCTTCGATTTGTTTTCCAACTGACATGGTGTTCGCATGAGTCGCTCTGAAATCCTGTTTGAAAAGGCCCGCCACTTGATTCCTGGCGGGGTGAATAGCCCGGTACGTGCATTTAAAGGGGTGGGCGGTACGCCGCTTTTCTTCAAGAGCGCTGAGGGCGCCCACCTGGTGGACGAGGATGGCAAGCGGTATATCGACTATGTCGGGTCGTGGGGGCCGATGATTCTGGGGCATTGCCACCCGCAAATCGTTGAAGCCGTTCAAATGGCGGCGGCGAAAGGCTTGAGCTTTGGGGCGCCAACCGCGATCGAGATCGAGATGGCTGAACGCGTATGTGCTTTGGTGCCGTCGATCGAGTCTGTGCGCATGGTGAGCTCGGGGACGGAGGCGACCATGAGCGCAATCCGTTTGGCGCGTGGGTTTACCGGGCGGGACAAAATCGTGAAGTTTGAGGGTTGCTATCACGGGCATGCGGATTCATTGCTGGTGAAGGCCGGGTCGGGAGCGTTGACCTTGGGGGTGCCGAGTTCGCCGGGGGTGCCGGCATCGGTGGCCGAGCATACGATCACGCTGCGGTTTAACGATCTGGATAACGTGCGCGAGGCGTTTCGTGAGAATGGGGATCAGATTGCGGCCATTATTGTGGAGCCGGTGGCGGGCAATATGAATTGCATTCCGCCGCTGCCTGGGTTTTTGCAGGGTCTGCGAGAGGTTTGCGATCAGTATGGCGCGGTGTTGATTTTTGATGAGGTGATGACAGGATTTCGGGTGGCATTGGGCGGTGCGCAGGCACTGTATGGGGTGAAGCCGGATCTGACGACCTTGGGCAAAGTCATCGGCGGCGGTATGCCGGTGGGTGCCTTTGGTGGGCGTCGGGATATCATGCAGCATTTGGCGCCAGCGGGGCCGGTGTATCAGGCGGGGACATTGTCAGGCAACCCGGTGGCGATGGCAGCAGGTTTGACGATGTTGTCGCTGGTGAGTGCGATAGGGTTTTATGCGCGGCTGGAGCAGTTAAGTACGCGGTTGATGGCAGGGTTTGAGGCGGAGGCGAAGAAGGCTGGTGTGCCACTGACGACGGCCGTTGTGGGGGGCATGTTTGGATTTTTCTTTACGGCGTTGCCACGCGTGGATTTTTTTGAGCAGGTGATGAGTTGTGATGTGGAGCGGTTTAAGCGGTTTTATCACCTGATGTTGGAGGAAGGGGTTTATTTGGCACCGAGCGCGTTTGAGGCGGGGTTTGTGTCAAGTGCGCATACAGAGGCACTGATTGATGCGTCAGTGGCGGCGGCAGGTAGGTGTTTTGCAAAGCTTTGAGGGTATTTTCAAAGCGACATTTCTCTGACAATAAAAAAGGGGCTTATGCCCCTTTTTTTCGCTTATTAGAGCGGTATGGCTGCCCCGATATTAAATCTGAGCAGGTCGGACTTTTGATAATCCAGCGAATTGCTGATCAGTTCGAGGCCAAAATTTGAATGCTTTAGACGCACACCCAGGGCCTGGGTTCTGACTTCCGCCAACCCTGTGAGTGTCCATGCGCCAATGCTGCGACTGATCGAAGGCGCGAAATAGGTTTGTTGCGGTTCTCCCCAGGTTTCCAACGCCAATTCTGCCTGTGGCAGCGCGTAGCTGATGCGGGATTCCAGACGCATGGGTAAATGTTGCCGAAAGCGTTCGAAGGATTCGACGCCCGAGATCGTGGCCTGTTTGTAGTATTCAAACGGATCATCGGTCGCCAAGGGGGCGGCTCGACTTCTTGCCGTGGTGAACGGTGCTTCTTTCCAGTCGATGCGGGCGTACAGGTCAGAGGTTTGGAGCGCAAGCGTCCATTGTTTATCGATGTTCCATGTCAGGCCCAGATCAAGCGCATAACCACGTCCCTGAGGGACATCATCGAGGGGGCGATCAAAAATTTTGTCTTCTTCGTAGTAGTAATCCAGTGCGAGTTCGGCGCTGGATTCGCCTTCGTCGGAATAACTGGCGGTGCCTTTTAATCGGCCATCCAGCAGATCACCTGACTCAAACAGACTGAATTGCGGGGTAAGGGTCAGCGAGGTGTGGGGTTGGAACGTATAGGCAAAACCTGCGCCTTTGCTGACGTGGTGCACGACATCCAGATCGACTTTGTATTGTCTGGCTTGTTGGGGTGAAATTTTATTCTTGTCTTCGTAAAACAGGCGCGCGGTATCGTTGCTGAATTTCAGCCGGTAATCAAAGCGCGAAAACAGAGACAACGTCCACGCGTTCCAATGGGCTGATACGGAAAATTTATCGAAGGTGGCTGCATAGTTGCCCCGGTGTTGTTTGCCCTCCCAGTCTTTCATGGTTTGATAAACCGATTGCGCTTCGGCGACACTGAAACTGGAGAATTCGGTGCTGATGCGGGTATTTGCCTGGGATAACGGGCTGCCTGTGGTGAGGATCACCATTGCGAGTGAAGGGATGGTTTTACGGCTGTGAGAAAACGCTGAACTATTCGTCATTGCAAAGAAAACCCAACCCTATCATTGCACTCATCCTGTATCGAAAAGTCTGTATCGCAAAGCCTGTATCGGAAGATCCGCGTCAGAATGACATAAGAAAGGGGGCTCGCGCCCCCTTGGTTTGTAACAACCCCTACTCAGAACAGGGATTCGAAGGAGGTTTCGTTACCATCGCTGTATCGAACAATGGGTACACCAGAGCTGTCAGAGATGGTGCCCACTTCTCTGCCATCGACAATAACGGTGCCACTGATGGACTCGTTGACTTCACTCAGGTTGAGGATCATAGCGGTGCCGGCCTGATCGGTGACGGTCAGTGTTGCCGTGCGATCGTCACTTTCACCGTCAAGGTTGGGCGCATCAATGGCAAAGAGGTAGCGCTCGCCTTCCCAGCTCAGGTTGATTTCAGCATAGGCGCCGTTGAGTGCGGTGCGGCCGACAGAGACTATAGCATCTGCAGCGGGCAAGCCTTCAACTTCAATGTCGGTGGAGACAGTGAGCACACCTTGCAGGAAGTAGTCTTCGCTTTCAAAGTCGGGAACAAAGCCAGCAATATTGAAATAGGTTTCGTCGCTTTCAGAAAGGTAGTATGCATACTCAATGTCGAAACCAAAAACATCAAGTTGCGTTTCTTCCTGAATCTGAGCAAGCAATTCTTCTTGGGAAATCGAAAAATATGATCCAGGCATGGTGATATCAACAAATTGATAGCCAATAACATCACTTGCAAACAAGACAGAGACGCCGACAAAGGTTTCATCTTGCGCTGCATCGTAATCGGCATAGCTCACACTGACATCAAACAGTCCTTCTTCGAATTCAGCTACGATTGCAGCAATAATTTCTGAATCAGAAGCGGCCGTCATATCGCCTGGCAGATCAAGAGAAAGGTACATACTCCTCAATGTATCAGCGGCGAAATACACCTGAACATTCAAGTAGGTGGAATCAAAGAATTCATCGTAGTAGGAATAATACAGGTTGATGCCGCTGACACCACTGGCAAGATCTTCTTCTATTTGGTCCGCAAGCGTCTCGCTATTCAGGCCAAACTGATTACCCGGTACATATATCGATTCATACACAACATCATCGTGCTCGGCAAACCCAAAGGTATCAAACCGATCTGCATTGCTGATCAGCAAACTGGTGGCAATATCGAACGTGCCGGTTGGCGACGTAAATGCGCCCTCCAAATCGACGGATTTCAAGCTCAGCACAGATTCCGCCACTACATCGGGTTGCAACGCATCCAACTCCAACGCGACAAGCCCGTTAAAACTATTCGCGCCTTGATTGGTGCTAATGACAATATTGCCCTCCAGTGTCATGGAATCAAAAATGGCTTCAGCGTCTTCGTCAGCGGTCTGACCGTCACCGCCGACTGTGAAGTCTTCGGTGGCTGTAATATCGACGGCGACTGAATTGAACGTCAGGCTTGAGCTGCCCACCACAATACTACCTGTCAGCAGAAGATTGACGGCGTTTGACGTGAACGTTTCGAAAAGCGTGTAGTCTTCGTTGAAACTATCCAGCGTTAAATTGCTGCTCAGGGTGAGATCGTTAACGACAACATTATTTTCAGCATCCAGTGTGCCACTCAAAATAATGGCAATGCCGTTAGTGTCATCAACCCGCACATCAAGGGTGCCGACCTCATCGCCGCTATCGTTGAAAATGGGAACCGGATACGATTCGCCAGATTCCAGTGTGGCTCGCACCACGGGCAGTTCAAGAGCATCCAGCGTTTGATTAAGAATTTCCCCCGAAAGCTGTGCGGCTCGTTGCGCATCATCATCCAATGTGTCTTTAATGGCTTCTTCATCAAAGAACAGGTTGACACTGGACTCATAGCTACCGTCATTGAAATCTTCCTTGAAATCCTTAATGGCACTCAGCCAGGCGCGCGTATTGCCGACCAGCGCCTTTGCACGTGCAACTGCCGTTAATTGTGCATGCGCCTCCAAGTCGTCAGAAAAATTAGGGTCATCTTTAATCGCAGTAACCTTATTTTCGATGGCGGTGATCGCTTCGGTTAGGTCATCGGCGATACTTGAGGGGACATTTTCAGCCGCATTCTCAACAGCGTCGAGAATTTCGCCCAGAGAAATTTCGTCTTCATTTGAAAATTCGCCATCGGAAAATGATTCTGCCAAATCATCAAGCGCGCCTGCATCAATGCTGCCGTCGGATGTGATCAACAGATCCGCCAAACCGGCAAGATACAATGCCTGTTGTTTTTCTGCAGTGGATGCGGAAGCAAGACTGGCTTCACTGGTGATATCAATGGGAACAGAGGTACGCACATCAATGCCGGTAATCGCAAGCACCTCATTAGCTGCGGTATTGATATTGGCTTCATTGAAGGTGCCAAGTGCTTCCACCCGTGCTGCGGCCATGTTGGTTAAGGGTGACACGGCAGTGTTGACAGTGGTTTGATCAGCGGACGCCGCGACGATCGCTTTCATGACCAATCCACTGCCGGCGGCGACGGCGATGCTTCCGCCGAAAGGTACGGAGCCGCAACCATCCACGACGTCGCAGACAATACTGGAGTTGGTGCCGGGGGATACAATAATTTCAAGAATGCCCGACGATGCGCCTCGATCTAGGGAGACTTCGTAGTTTCCTTGATCGTCAGTGACGGCAGTGCCTAACTGATTGCGCGTGCCGTCGACAATTTCGTTGATGGTGACGTTTGCGTTTTTGAAAATACCTTTCACCGCGACGCCCGACACCGATTGTTCCGTGGTTGATCCGGTATCAGTCACGGGGTGTTTTTTCTTGGAGTCACCGCAGCCAACCACTAGACCGGCCAATGCAACGGCAACAGCGGCAGATATCAGTTTTCTCTTGAATTTCATGGCACAAGTTATCCCGTTGATGTCGCGCGCAAAAATACTTGCTCACGCGTACAGTGATAAAAATGGTAACGAAATAAAAGGCTAGAAGCCGTGCCGATGCTTGTCAAAAGTCTGTCGCATGGCAGGATTGATCCCAATCCATTGCGTTAATTGGCGTGAAAAATGGGTTAAACCGTTGTTGCTTTTGATATTTGTAGTTTCAACCAAACGAGCAGACTTGCAAGCGGATAGTCCAAAATAGATTTATTGGTGTCAGGCATACGCTTTGCTTGTCTCAACAAGATGTTGACGTAAGAAATGCTGTCGTGAAAGACCCTAATGATTCTAGTGGGACGATAACGCCCTATTGCGGGGCGTTGTTTTTGAGGGCGATGGTTACGGGGTGAAGATTGTGGATACTGTATTGTTGAAAACCGGGTACTCCGCAATGGAGTACCCGGTTTTCAACAAAGGATAATGCAGACACATGAGTGGCGCAGGATGCCTATGTTCTCACACAGCAATCTCACACCGAGTTCTCACATCGCGTTATGACGCCGCGCTCTCATGCCGCCTGCAACGCCCGCTCACCAACGTAACGCTTGAGCATCTTTAAGCCTTTTTTACGCAAAAAACTGCTGTCTTTCTGTGAAGGATGAAAATCCGGGCGATAGTAGGCCAAATAGTGTTTGCCCAGCTTGCCGAAAATTTCACGGTGTTTCCAGAGTTCGCTTAGTTGGCGTCCTGGAGAATAACGTTTGTTTTGAGCGGCCTTTGCACCCTTGCTCGAACGTAACAATTGCACTGTATGCAACGTCGAGAAAAAGCTGAATAGCACTGTGGTTAACGCCATCTCGCTGGTGCGTATCCAGTAGCTATCGACTTGCTCTTTGTACACATCAAACGCGACCGCCTTGTGTTCGCTCTCCTCTACCGCATGCCACATCCACAGCGGTTTCAGACGCTCATCAATGTCATCGATAAGTTCGGGATATTCCAGCAGCATCTCGGCAAACATTGCAGTGAAATGCTCCAACGCACAGGTTTTCGCAAGCATGCGCTCGGGTGAAAAGAACGACTCTTCGCGAGACAATCCCACTTTGGTGATGCGCTCAATATTCGCAATGGGTAAACCTTTGCGCGCCATCATGTCGTTGAAGGCTTGATGCTCTTTGCCATGATGCGCTTCTTGGCCGATGAACGCTTTTACCTGCTTTTGTAACGCGGGATCTTGGATGCGGTCCTGAAAATGTCGCACCGAGCGCATGAACATACGCTCGCCTTCGGGAAAGGTGCACGACAACGCGGTAAGCAGCATCGTGCGAACAGGATCACCGCCAAACCACAGTTCTGGAATAGTGTCGTCAAACTCGAAATCCATACGACGCACCGGAATCTCGGGTGTACCAATACGATCGGTAGGGGACTGCGTGGAAGTGGCCATGGAAGTGCTCCTGTGTTCACCTAAGTGTTTCACCAGTATGGCGAAACTGGAACCAAAGTGCACACCGCAAAAGATGCCATTTACAGGTCATAACAGGCCAAACTGCTTTGTAAAAAAGGTGCCGACGTATATCGATATAAGGCGAACGCCCATATTCAAAGAAGAAATGAATCGTTCTGCAATGCAGCTCCGCTCAGTAAATTTCACTCGCAACCCGGCAAATCAGTCGCTGGCAAGATCAATGCCTCGTTGATGAGCCTCCTATCAAAATGATGTGAGTGGAGACTTTACATGAAACGCAATATTTCGAATTTAAGCACTGCCAGCCTCTTAGGCGCCGGTTTGGTGTTGGGCGCCGCATCCCCTGCGCAAGCGGGTTTCCCAACGGTTTATGGCAAGATCAACGTGTCGGCCAACCAATATGATCTTGAGAAAATCGACTTCGCAGAAAGAACACCCGCCTTTCCTGCGGTTGCCCCTACTGCGACTGACCCTGGGCGTGCTGCTGTAGCAGCAACCTATCGCAATAGTGGCGCCACGGCCACGGCATCAGAACTCGATCAATGGGCGATTGAAAGCAATTCGTCACGCCTTGGCGTGAGAGGAGACGCAGATTTGTCGTCTTCGTTGAAAGCACTTTATGTGCTTGAATTCGGTGTGGATGTAGACAATGGTTCTTCCGGTGGACAGACCTTCAGCCAACGTAATATCTGGGCGGGGCTGCAGGGTAACTGGGGTACGTTGGCTGCAGGCAAAATCGATACGCCGCTCAAAACCATTCAAACCAACAGTATTGTGCGCGGCGATATCGATCGCTTCAATGACTTGGCGCTTGCCGATATTCAGGCCTACCTGGTAGGCGAAAACCGTGCCGACAACGTGCTTCTTTATACGTCGCCCTTGTTCGCAGGTGGCGTTGAAGTCAAGCTGGCCGCCATTCAAAACGAAGAAACCGGTGTTGAAAACAGTGCCACCGATAAGCAGGATGATAACGGCATAGGTGCAGGTTCTTCGGTCTCTGTTACCTATGGCAAAGCTAGCTGGTTTGTCGGTTTGGGTGCAGACAGCAACGTATCTACCACTGATGCAATACGTGCCGTTGGCGAAGTTGGATTCGGCCCAGTAAAAATCGGTGCCATCTATCAAACAGCAGAGCAACATGAAAGCTTCGACAAAATAGCACCCTTCTCTTCTGCTTATGGCTCTACGGCATCGACCAAAGGTGCATCGAATGGTGCTAACCCGTTGAACGAGTGGGATGGCGCATCAGGCAGCTCATACAAAGAGCAAGATGGCTATGTGCTTAACGCTGCCTGGAAAATTGCCGGGCCCTGGACGGCGAAAGCGCAATACGGATTTTCAGAGTCTACGCCCTTTGCTGCTGCCGGTGCGACTCAGTATGACGACGTTGAAGCCACCGCTATCGCTGTTGGCGCTGACTACAAGCTCAACGACACTGCAAAATTGTATGGCTATTACGCCACGCTGGAAACTGAAGGCGATGTACTTGTCAGCACTGAAACAGTCACTGACAAAGTCGCGTCCATCGGCTTTGATCTGACGTTCTAATTTTTTCACAGACTATCTATTTGATTAGAGTCAAGCCATTTTAAATTAAGAGGATTTAAACATGTCACGCACCTTGAAAGGTCGCGCTGGACAGCTGCTGGCAGTGGTGAGCGCGCTCACCCTGTCTACGTCGGTTCTGGCGAAAGAAATCAATTTGCTCAACGTTTCGTATGACCCGACACGTGAGCTTTACAAAGAATACAACGCAGCCTTTGCCAAACACTGGAAAGCCAAGACGGGTGACGATGTGATCGTTGACCAATCACACGGCGGATCGGGTGCGCAATCACGTGCGGTGGTGGATGGATTGCAGGCCGATGTCGTAACGCTGGCATTAGCCGGCGACATTGACCCGCTGTACAAAAACGGTAAGTTGATCCCTGAAAACTGGCAAAGTCGCCTGCCACAAAGCAGCGCGCCTTATACCTCTACCATCGTCTTTCTGGTGCGCAAGGGTAACCCCAAGCAAATCAAGGATTGGGATGATCTGGTAAAAAAGGGCATTGAGGTGATTACACCGAATCCAAAAACCTCAGGTGGCGCTCGCTGGAACTACCTGGCGGCCTGGGGCTTTGCCAAGCAGAAATTAGGATCGGATACTGCTGCTCAGGAATTTGTCGCCAAACTCTATAAAAATGTTCCGGTATTGGATACCGGTGCTCGCGGTTCAACGACGACGTTCCTGCAGCGAGAAATCGGTGATGTGTTGATTACCTGGGAAAACGAAGCCTATTTGGCACAAAAGGAACTGGGGCCTAACGAAGTCGATATCGTTTACCCTTCATTGTCTATTTTGGCTGAGCCGCCTGTATCAGTGGTCGACCGCAATGTCGATGCACACGGCACGCGTGAAGTGGCAGAGTCCTATCTGAAGTATCTCTATACCAAAGAAGGTCAGGATATCGCGGGCAAACATTTCTATCGCCCACGTGATGCTGAAATCGCAGCTAAATATGCACAATATTTTCCATCGATCAAACTCATTACCATTGAAGATTTTGGTGGCTGGGTAAAAGCCCAACCTCAGCATTTTGGCGATGGCGGCATCTTCGATCAAATTTATCAGTAAATATTTCTTCTAAGGGATATCGCTACAAGATAACTATAAAGACCAATGCGGTAACAGCCTGCCGGTGAGGATGCAGCTCCTCACCGGCTTTTTTGTGTCTTTTTTTCACGCTACTTAAACGCGGACTACTTTTTTGGCCGCCATGCGTGCCGCTTTTCGCACGGCAGGATCGCTGTCGTTCAAAAGTAATTCAATCAATGGCAAACAAGATGAATGCGCAATTTCACCCAATGCGACGATTGCAGCCTTTCTTAACTCAACCTCGTTGGATCGCGAACAACGATGAATGGCTTCAATCGCATCCAGTGCGTGTAACGTGCCCAGTGCAAGCACCGCCTGTTGTTGCACTTGCCAGCAATCATCGTGAGTGGTTTCAATCAATGGCAGAATGGCGCGATGCACTTTGTTTCGCCCCAACCAGGTCGCAGCGGTCATTCGTACGGCTGCAGAGGAATCGGTAAGCGCCACGAGCAAGGTGTCGTTGATGCGAGCATCTTCGCAATATTGAATGGCATCAAGGGCAGCCAGGCGTACCGTTTCGGCAAGATCTTGCCGCGCAACATTTAGTAGCGTTTCGAGCAAGTGGGGTTCCCGCATCGCACCCAATAGAAGTACCGCTTGTTTGCGCACGTCAACATCCACATGATGCAGAAGGCGTAACGCCTGAGCACGTGCTTTGGTTCGACGAAAATTCTTGAGTGCTGTCAAGCCTGTTGCCAGCACGAAGGGATCATGACTGTCGAGCAGGTGAAGTAGCGCTGAATACAGTGACAAATCTTTGGTGGCTGCCAGCGCTTTTGCTGCTGACAGGCGCACCAATACATCGTTGTGCTCCAGCGAGGCAATCAATATATCGATTGCGCTAGCAGGATTAATGGATTCCAACAGCGTGGCAGCATGGCGACGAACATCTGCATCGTCAGATTCAAGTTGTGCGGCAACATTGGCGCACATGCTGCTGTCGGGAGTGGACGGATCAGATGAAAACATAGGTTACTCGTCAAAAACACAACCATGCAGCAAGCGACATGCCCACTAGCGAGCATGTAAATACATTCAAAATAAGTCAATACGCGACAGCATATAGTAAAGAGCAATCCACCAGAACCACCCACTCATATAACATATACAAGCAAGCAAATAACTCTCAGTTAGAAGGCATTATTGTGCTTTCTTTGTTAACGATTGCACCGTTTCCAGCGCTTTCTGTACGTTGTCAACTGGAGCGAAACCACTAACGGTGGCGTCCACCATGCCATCTTGTTTGACGACATAAGTCACTCGTTCTGTCAGGCCATGATCAATGGCAACGCCACGCAAAGCGCCATGACGATACCCATTGCAAATGTTTTATTCATGGAGGCAAACTTTAAGCCATAAAGTTGAATAAAATCAGACAACAATATGAGGAACTCGAAATCACTTTTTTAACTTGTAAATATCATGACAGGCCTTGCAGTTCTTGGTCAGCAGACGCGCGCTGGCCGCAGCAGTGTCCTTATCCTTGCTTTCAAGCGCTTTTAGCACTTGATCTGCGAGCACCTGTCCCTCTTTGGCAATTTTCTCCCCGTCCTTTGCCGTGCCTTTACTGGCAAAATAGTCTTCCGTCCACTTAAGGCCCTCTCGCAAAAACTGAACCCCTTCGATCGAGTTATCGATGTTACCGCCGACAATATCGGGTTCGAGATATTTATTGGTTTCCTCCATCATTTTCATCAAATCATTGTCAAACCCACTGAGATCCAACTCAGCGTGCGCCAACGATGTCGCCATAAAAAATATAACAAAAGCAACCACGGTACACTTACTATGCATGAACAAGCTATGCATGGAAAAACTATGCATGAACAAATCCTTAAGCGGCATTCGCCATTATCGTCCAGCACTATTTTTCTCCATCACGGCCACAAGTGGCCATGATGGACGAATTTTTGGCTGGATGACACCCGATAGCGCGAGTTGGTGATAGTGTCAGGCGATCAATTCATGGACCACATCGCCATACACTACGGTGGGGCGTTCTGCACGACCCCGGGTATGGAACGTTGTTTTCAAATGATCCAATCCGAGCAGATATAAAACAGTGGCATGCAAATCATAGGTGTCGACTTTTTTACCCACCGCCTGCAAGCCAATGTCGTCAGTTTGGCCAAAGGTAAGGCCGGCTTTTGAACCGCCACCTGCCATCCATTGCGTGTAACCCCAGGGGTTATGGTCACGACCTGATCCACTTTCTCCATAGGCAGTGCGACCGAATTCCGAGGTCCACACGACCAGCGTAGTGTCCAGAAGACCCAATGCCTTAAGATCAGACAGGAGACCGGCAATGGGTTTATCAACGGCGCGCGCATGCGTGCCGTGATTCAACTCAAGACTTTCGTGGGCATCCCAGTCGCGAGCTTCGCCGGCAATGTCCAACTGCCCTGTTACCACCTGCACGAAGCGAACGCCCCGCTCGACCAGACGACGAGCGCGCAACAATTGCGTCCCGTAATCCTTGGTAATCTCCTGGTCAAGACCGTACAACGACTTGGTGGCATCAGATTCTTTTTTGAGATCGATCGCTTCGGGTGCCGTCGTTTCCATGCGATAGGCAAGATCGTAAGCACGAATACGGGCTTGTAGCTCGGTATCTTTCGGATAGCGTGAAGAACCATGTTTGCTTAAGCGTTGCAGTAAATCAAAGTTTTCACGCTGCTGCTCAGCGGCCACTGCATCGAGACGATCGAGGTGCAGGATGGGAGAATCACCGGGTCGGAATGCAACCCCCTGGTGAACAGCAGGCAGAAATCCCGAAGCCCAGTTGGTAACGCCACCTCTCGGCTCCTTCTTGCCGCTGCAAAGCACAACATAGGGGGGTAGGTCGGGGTTGGCAGTGCCCAGGGCATACGACACCCAGGAACCCAACGTGGGGCGCCCAGGGTTGAGATCACCCGTGTTGAGTTTCAGAATGGATATATCGTGGGTGGCACCAATCGTAACGCTTGACTTGATGAACGCCAGATCATCGGCGTGTTGTGCAAGATGGGGCAACAGATCAGAAAACCAGGCGCCACTCTCACCATGTTGTTTCCAGGTCCGATTCGAGGCGAACAATTTCCCCACGCCGCCCTGCGTGCTGGTTTTGATGCCTTGCATAAACGAGGAAGGAACCTC
The DNA here is from genome assembly GCA_964473645.1 of uncultured Moraxellaceae bacterium. Lineage (GTDB taxonomy): Bacteria > Pseudomonadota > Gammaproteobacteria > Pseudomonadales > Ketobacteraceae > HdN1. The sequence continues at coordinate 102,856 of CAYYPW010000012.1, read as the reverse complement.
TTTTCCTGCCAGTTTAATCAGTTCGGGTTTGTAGTCATACAAATCCACCGAGGCTGGCGCACCACTCTGATGTAACCAGATGACAGATTTTGCGCGTGCCGGATGGTGGGGTTGCTTGGGTGCCAGTGGGTCTGCCAGTTCAGAGGCAAAGGCAGCGTTAATGCCCAGTGGCAGCATTCCACTGAGCGCAAGCCCACCCAGACCTACACCGGTCGAGGTGAGAAAATTGCGTCGCGAGTAAGCACTATCATGCGAATTCTTGCACATGTGTATTTCCCTTTTCGTTGAGAACGTTGAGTAGCTTCAATTTCGATAAGTAGCTTCAGTTTCTGTAGGCAAATTCGTTGGAATTTGCGACGGCATGTACGAGATCGACGAATGCGGCTTCTTTGATGGGGTCTCCCAATCGGCTGGCATCTTCAACACCGACTGGCACCGCCACATTGAAAGAACCCTCTGCCGCTTTTGCCTTGATAGTAGTTTGGTGGCTGGTCAGAAATTCTTTTAGCCATTGTTTTTCTGTAGCATCTGGTGCACGAGCAAATAGAATTTCATACAGTTTCGCGATACGTGCATCATCGATATCCGCTTTCGGCGGAAACACGATTTCTACAAGTTTGCCAATACTCGATGTGGTCTGAGGTTGTACAGGCGTTTCATTGATGACACGTCCTGCCAGATTTTGGACCCACTCGTACACCAGTTCGCTGTTTGAAAGTGTCAGGGCCTGCAGGGGCGTCGTTGTTACAGCGCGCTGACTGTGCACTTGCTGTGGTGATGCCATATCAAAGGATTCCAACAAGGGGTAAGCAATACTACGGCGGGTGAAAACATAGAGGCTCCGACGATTGAAATCCTTCTTGTCCGTCGAGACTTGCCACAACGGCCCCGCGTTCAAATTGCCAGGTACCGGCGGAAACACGCTGGGGCCACCCAGGGTTTTGTCGAGCAGGCCGGCGGCCTCCAACAAAGAATCGCGGATTTGTTCAGCGTCGAGGCGTTTGTGTGGGAACACGGCAAGCAGACGATTTTCCGGATCGGCAGCGTAAGCATCATCGCGATGCACAGAGGATTGGCGATAGACGTTGGAAAGCAGAATATGCCGATGTAGTTTCTTGACGCTCCAGCCTTCGTTGACGAACTGGTACGCCAGATGATCAAGCAACTCAGGATGCGTTGGACGGTCGCCCACACGACCGAAATCGCTTACGGTACCCACGATGCCTTTTCCAAAATATTCGTGCCAAATACGATTTACATAAACGCGCGCCGTGAGCGGGTTTTTGTCGCTGGCAATCCAGTCAGCCAAGGCCGTGCGTCTACCTGATGATGTGGCCGAGGGGACAATATTTGGTTTTTCACCTTGAGCAATCGCTGCAGGAAAACCGGGTTCCACTTCTTCGAGCGGACGTTCATGATCACCACCGAACAAATTAAAGGTGGGTGGTGCGTCGGGCTGCCCAAGCTCGGTCATCACAGTAATTTTGTCGGAACCCTTGCCTGGTTTCAAATTATCGAATTTTTTGAGCTCATCGGTCAGTTGTTTGACTTCATAGAATTTTGAGAGATTGCTCGGATCGTACTCGGGCGATTCTTTTTGTAATGCAGACGATTGCAGATAATTAATCTGATCCTCTTCGGTAGATACGTTTTTCAAGCGGTGATTAACCCAACGGTCGTGCGGAGTCCACTCGCTTTCCGGTTTAAAAATAGAGGCACGACTATCGGTGAGATAGCGTTCCTTGTGGAATTTAATGGCTTTATCCTTGACGGTGGCGAGAATGGCAGAACGCTTTTCGCGTATTTCTTTGGTGGCTGCCTCCCATTTGGCCTGTTGCTCGCGGTAGGCCTTTTCATGTTCGCCTATGGGTGCTTCAACGGTATTCACTTCGCTGGTATTGGCGAAGAACGCTTGTAGCTGGAAGTATTCCTTGGCGGAGATTTTGTCGAACTTGTGGTCATGGCAACGTGCACACGCTACCGTTTGCGCAAGAAACACTTCCCCTACTGTATCGGTCATATCGGTTGTAATCTGGTACTTACGCTGCACCAAATCGCGGGAGTTATAGTTGTCAGGATAACCTGCCAGAAAACCTGTCGCTGGGAGTATAGCGGGATCATCTGGCGCCAATTCGTCTGCGGCTATCTGCTCGCGAATGAACTGATTGAAAGGCTTATCCTGGTTGAAAGCATTGATGACGTAGTCGCGATAACGCCAGATGTTAGGGCGCGTCGGGTCATTTTGAAAGCCGGTGCTGTCAGCATAGCGGGCAAGGTCAAGCCAACGTCTGGCCTGACGTTCACCATAGTGTGGGGATTCCAGCAACCGATCGATCAATTTTTCATAGGCATCAGGCGATGTATCGTTTTCGAATTCCTTCACCTCTTCAGGTGAAGGAATAAAACCCAATACATCCAGCGTTGTACGACGGATAAAGGTCGCACGATCAGCCTCAGGTGAAGGCTCCAGGCCTTTCTCTTCAAGCTTGGCCAGAATAAAGGCATCGATAGGATCTTTTACCCAATCCTGGCGGTTAATGGTGGGGATGTCTTGCGCCTTCACTTGCTGATACGCCCAATGCGGTTTGATCGCCAATTTAGGCGGTGCCGCTTTGAGCGCTGCACCGGCCGTTGGCTCTTCAGCAGCAGCGGTATTGCCTGATAGATCGCCGATGATCAGTGCAGTCACGGCAATAAAGCCAAACGCAATAAGCAGATTCGGTTTTCCGTTCGATTTCAAACTGAATTTCATTCAGTGGATTCCTTGTGGTTGGTTCGTGAGGAACGAAGGGGCTGCTCAGCTGCCTTGAAAACGGTCTTCTTGCGACCATGCAACATGGCCGCAATCAAGTTGTCGCCATGTACCACGCTATGCAAAATGACCGCTAGTACGTGAACCCCGATGGCAATGAGCAAAATATTGAATAGTTGATGATGAATCGATGTCAGTGTCGACGCCAATTTTTCAGAAGCGAGTGAATTAAGTGGCCCAGCATTGATAATGTCATCCGTTGCAAACAAACCGGTGGTGGCCTGAATAAATACGGCCAATAACAAAAACACTACCATATAGGCGCCCAAGGGATTGTGGCCTGTATAAAAGCGATGGTGCCCCGCCAATTGGTCGCGCAGGTAGTGCCAGGCATTCGTCGGGCTACGCACAAAGTTGGCGAACCGGGCGTGATAACTACCAATAAAGCCCCACACCAAGCGAAAAAGAACCAGTACGATGACCACATAACCGAACCATTGGTGATAGTTAAAATAATCGATACCTAGCTCGTGCGTGATATACGCACCCGCCACCGAAAGCGCTAATGCCCAGTGAAAGAGACGCACAGAAAAATCCCACACCAATGCGGCGCTTCCTTCATCAGGCGTTTTATACTTTATGCTCATGCTCCACTCCCGGATTAAAACCAACCTTCAAATAAAGCCACTCTCAATCACAAAGATTAATCTTGCTTGAAATCATCGTGACAGGCCTTGCAATCCTGTGCCACGGTAAGTGCAGCACGTTTGAAGTCTGCACTCGCTGTCGTTTCTTTGAGGCTGATGTCTTTCAACGTTTTCAGGTGCTCACCAAATGCCTTCAATTGCGTATTGAAGGCTTCCTGATCCTCCCATATCTCTGCTGATGCATCAGTATCAGGTGCACCCAAGTTTGTGGACGCTGGAAATGTCTCATCCAAAAAAGTCGCCAGATATTCCAACCGTTCAACTCTTTTTCGCATTTCAACCGGGTCATAGGCGGCGTGACCCTTCAGCACCTCGCCCACTGGCTTGAAATTGCGTTCAAGCAGAGTAAAGACTGCTTTTCTCTCAGCAATGATCTGCCGCGCTTGCAACACGCCGCCACTACGCGCAGGCGGTGCGGCCAATTGCGCCGTCGCCGATGAAATAAACCCGACAAGCCCCAAGCTCACGAGGGCCGCTTTCCAACCACTTATTACAGGCTTAATTGAGCGCATGAAAATTCTCTACATTTAAATCGTGCAATACTGCTATAGAACAAATGCATAACACTCAGTGCAACTTACAGGCCAAAAAAACAGGCGCGTTTTTCGCTCAGACAAACGCAGCCGACACAGCAATCCGCTATTTACAAGTGTACCCAAGTTATAAGGCGCCACATCACGATGGAAAAAAGCCGTTTTTTGTCAGGCTTAGCTAAAAACGGGGCAGCAAAATTCAAAACAATAATGAGCTAATAAAAATCCCTTAGTTGGAGACTATAGATAAAGGTGTTAGCACACTGTTGCTGGAGCAGCAGTGTGCTAACACCTTTATCACTCACTCCCCCAGACTTAAAGAAAACTATCTTTAATGAAAGCTCTCTCTACATCGCTCTTTACAGCTCTCCTTGCAACTCTCCATACAACTCTCCATACAACTCTCCATACAACAAGGGGCAGCAATAACTGCTCCACAAAATTGCGCGTGCAACTGGCACGTTAACTGCTGCTAGCGTTGTCCCAAGATTGAAAAGCCAAACAGGTAACCATAGGAGTTAAGCAGAATGAAAACCCATTTTTCGTTGTCTAAAAAGGGACGATTGCGGTATCTAGGGGGAGCGTCGGCATCCGTGGCGATTGCCACTCTATTATTTGGATGCGCCACCAATGACCCCCTTAAGGCATCCATAGAGGCATTGAATGCTGATGAAATTCTTGCGCTCGAATTTTCAGGCACGGGACGTTGGTATCAATTCGGCCAAGCCCCGGCACCAGGTAAAGCCTGGCCCGCCTTTGAACTCAGTCGTTATATTGCAAGTTTCGACTACCAGGCACCGGCGGCACGCGTGCAAATCACGCGCAAGCAAATCGTTGAACCCAATCGCGAGCGCCCTACCCCCGTCGAGCAAAAACTGGAACAACTGATCAATGGCGATGTGGCATGGAACCTTGCCCCACCGCAAGGCCAACCACCCACCACACCACCCGTTGCACAACCGCAACCCGCTACTGTACAAGAAAGGCAGAGTGAGATCTGGGCAACACCGCAAGGCTTTCTGAGAGCGGCCGAACAACAGAAGGCCGTTCTGAAAAAAACTGACACCGGCACCCAGGTCAGCTTCACCATCAATAACATTAAATATGAGGGGCACATCAACCAATCACATCAAGTCGAGAACGTTAAAGCCTGGATCGACAACCCAATACTGGGTGATACCCTGGTGGAATATCAATACAGTCATTACAAGGATTTCAACGGCGTCAGTTTTCCTGAGAAAATTGTACGCTATCAAGCTGGCTACCCAGTGTTGGAGTTGAACATCGCCAGCGCCAGTGCTCCGGCCAGCGCTTCTGTCGATATTCCCAAACCGATCATCGATGCCGGGAAACCCCCAGTGGTTGTAACACCTGACGTGGTGGCGCCAGGCGTTTTCTACTTGCGTGGCGGGACGCATCATAGTGTTGCCATCGAGCAGCAGGATCACGTTGTGCTGATCGAAGCACCGCTCAATGAAGCCCGCTCCAATGCGCTTATCGACAAGATCAAAGAAATCATTCCAAACAAACCGATTCGCTTTGTCATCAATACGCATCAGCATTTCGATCACTCTGGTGGTTTGCGCACGTTCGCTGACGAAGGCGCTACCATTGTTACACATGAACTGAATAAGAAATTTTATGACACTGCATGGTCGTTCCCACGCGGCATTAGCCCCGACCGGTTAGCGAAGTCCAACAAAAAACCAGTCATAGAGGCGTTTTCCGACAGTTACACGCTGAACGGTGGAACACACACTGTCGAGGTACATACCTTGAAAGGCAATGGTCATAACGATGCGTTCGCGTTTGTTTATTTACCAGAAGCTAAAATACTGGTGGAGGCAGATGCTTACACCCCGCTTCCTGCCGGTGCTCCACCACCTGCCAGCATCAATCCGTTCAGTGTGAATTTGTATGACAATATCAAGCGGCTGAATCTTGATGTTCAACATATCGCAGCACTGCATGGCCCCGGGCTTGTCACCTTGGCGGATCTGGAAAAGTTCATCGGTAAATAAATTTTCTTATAATACATTCCATTAAATTTTGTCGGAAACACCAAAAGCAAGAGCGCACAATGTGCGCTCTTTTCTACCAACCTTACATTTTTCCAGTGAATTCCACTCCCACCCCCAGATCAAACAGACTGTTGGAAGGAAGCTTAACATACGCAGATAACGCATTGTCTGAGTTGTTGCAATTGCTGTGCCGAATTGCTTGCGCCCAAATTACCGTTGGACTGAGAATTAATTTTTTCACTTAATGTAGTCGTTATTATGACGAAACAAATGCCTACACAATGCACGCATGGTAGTTAATTTGTTGCCTATAAATCCTCGCGCTTCACCTTATAACGGCTGCTTCTTTGCTTATATGAGGCTAACCCACGGATAGACCCATAAGCAAATAACAAATCACTCGTTTGATGTGTGGTTAACTGGTGTTAGCTTACTGTTGCTAACGCAGCAGTTTTTATTCAAATAAATTGCACGATCACAGCAGGCACCACGATAAATGGCCATAAACCGTTTCATCCCTTTCGAGCGAGACCACACAATGGAAAGCGAAGTAGCTGACTATATAGAAATAAATAGTGCAGGTGCATCTCACTATCGCGACATCGATAGCCAGCCACCACAGGTGGTTGCATTTGATGATGCGCGCCACTATGCCACCAGTCAGCGAGCTACCGCGTCTGTCTTTGAAGACCCATTGTCGAAAGCATTGTTTGTAAGGCTCAAGCGCGTAGCCTCCTCCAATGCCAGTGTATTGGTCATCGGCGAAACCGGCACCGGTAAGGAATTGATTGCACGCCAGATTCATAAGTGGAGTGATCGCGTCAGCCGACCATTTATTGCTGTCAACTGCGCAGCGCTTCCTGAACAATTGGTTGAAAGCGAACTGTTTGGCCACGAAAAAGGCTCTTTCACGGGTGCCATCACGCAAAAGAAAGGTTGGTTTGAAATCGCCAACGGCGGCACCCTCTTCCTGGATGAAATCGGCGATCTCCCTCACTCAACGCAAGTAAAACTGCTCCGCGTATTACAGGAGCGTGAAATCAATCGTATTGGGGGTCGCAGCGCGATTCCAATTGACATACGTCTGGTGGCCGCTACTCACGTCAACCTGGAGCAAGCGGTAAAATCTGGGCGTTTCCGCGAAGATCTTTATTATCGCCTGAACGTGGCGCGCCTACAGTTACCTGCATTACGACAGCGGCCGGGTGACATTCTGCCGTTGGCAGACCACTTTGTAGATGTTTATCGACGTCATTTGGGCATTGATCAAGTCGTTATTTCTGAACGCGCCCGTCGCGCCTTGCAAAGCTATCCGTGGCCTGGAAATATTCGCGAACTCGAAAACGTCATTCACCACTCACTGGTGTTGATGAATGACGGCATCATCCAGCCCGAAGACCTTAACCTACAAGACTATATGCAGCAGAACTTTGCTGCTGTCGAAAACGAACCGGCGCGCTCAAGTGTCGCAACAGAGAGCGACTGGAAATCCCGACTTCACCACTTTCTGTTCAATGTATTTGACAAGGATCAGCCAGCCCTGTTCGAACAGATCGAAGAGCAGGTGTTTCGCTCTGCGTTCGAGTACTGCAATGAAAACCAGGTCCAGACTGCGAAAATGCTGGGCATCAGCCGTAACATCCTGCGCCATCGCATGAAACTTTACGGCATGCTCTGAAGTGCCATAGATGCCAACGTTATTTGTATATAAGTTTTGGCCTCATTTACATATAAGAAACGTTTCGTTCCGTTACTCCACCGTTGCATCCATCATGGATCAAGCACACGCCATATCCTGAAACACGAGGGTTACACCATGTCGCTCGCTACCAGTTCGCCCACCACCGCCATCTTGCCCGTGTCCTCGCCCGCTACGGCGGATGCAGGCGACGAAACGATTGAACGCATCCTGCAGCAGGCTCGTGCGCGTGGCACCGTCAACGGCTTGATCTACGCCGGTAGTGTGACCCCCATCGAAGCCTGGGATCTGTTTTCGTTGGGCACTGCCATCTTGATCGACGTGCGCACCATCGAAGAACGCAAGTTTGTCGGCCACGTACCAGGTACGTTACATGTCGCCTGGATGACGGGTACCGCCATGGTCAAAAATCCTCGCTTTATCAAAGAACTAAGTAGCAAAGCGCAAAAACGGGACACCATCGTATTTCTCTGCCGCAGTGGCAAACGCTCTGCCGATGCGGCGGCTGCAGCTCACAAGGCAGGCTTCGTAAACGCATTTAATGTGCTGGAAGGATTCGAAGGTGATCTCGATGAAAATCTACAACGAGGCAACGGTGGCTGGCGACATAACGGGCTACCTTGGGTGCAAGATTAATCCTGATTGCCTCTATTCTTTGGCGAAACGTTAAGGACACTCGTATGACCAGCGCACATTACCTATCAGGACTCCCTGGTTCAGCAAGTGAGCCCAGCTGGGAACTGGAGAGCGTCGTCAATGGACTGCGTACGTCGCGTGAACGTTGGCGCAGCTCGCAAAACCGCAATCGAGATTACGGGCGTCGTGAGCTGCCTTCGCGGGATATTTTGCACAAAGTTTCCAATGATCTTTGCGGCATTCTATTCCCGATGCGTTTAGGCCCTCCCGATTTAAGACAGGAATGCGAAGACTACTATGTCGGTTACACCCTGGATTACGTTCTAAATGCGCTATTCGAACAAGTAAAACTAGAGCTTCAGTATAACGCCAGAGTGACGACCGATCAGGATGCTGCTGATGCCAGCAACAAATCGGCCAGATTGGTACGCGACTTTGCCAAGGCATTGCCCGGCATACGTGATGTGCTGGATCTCGACATACTTGCGGCATTTAGAGGCGATCCTGCGGCCCACAGCGTGGACGAAGTTTTACTTTGCTATCCCGGCATTCTGGCGATCATTCATCATCGTTTGGCACACCAGCTTTTCGAACTCGGACTGACACTGATCCCTAGAATTCTCGCTGAAATCGCACATTCAATCACCGGTGTGGACATTCACCCGGGCGCAACTATTGGCCCGGGCTTTTTTATCGATCACGGCACGGGCGTCGTTATCGGTGAAACGACCATTATCGGCCGCGGCGTGCGCATGTATCAAGCGGTAACGCTGGGAGCAAAACACTTTCCTACTGATGCGGACGGTGCTTTGAAAAAAGGCCTGCCTCGTCATCCCATCGTAGAGGACGATGTCGTGCTCTACGCAGGAGCCACCATTCTTGGCCGCATTACGGTCGGCCAAGGGTCAACGATTGGCGGTAATGTCTGGCTGACACGGAGCGTTCCTCCGGGCAGTCACGTTACGCAGGCCAATTCACGTCACGAAGTCATTGAATAGAGCCACCCAGGCTCTTTTTCATGACTTTGAATCATAAGCCACTCGCGTTTGGAGTCATGCATGGCCGATACCCAGGAAATCCAGTTGGCGTTAAGCGATAACGCTGCCCGTCAGCTGGCCAATACCACAAAAACCGCACCACAGCTTTCGACGATTTCGCCTCGCTGGCTGGTGCATCTGCTCCAATGGCTACCCGTTGAAGCCGGTATATATCGGCTAAACAAAGTTAAAAACCCCAGAAGTGTTCAAGTCGCCTGCGCCAAGCGTGACGAGTCCGAATTGCCGCAGACCTTTGTCGATTATGATGAAAAACCGCGTGAGTATTTTTTGAATGCGGTCACCACCATTCTCGATGTGCATACACGCGTCTCGGATCTTTACAGTAGCCCTTATGACCAGATTCAGGAGCAATTGCGCCTGACTATTGAGATCATTAAGGAACGCCAGGAAAGCGAACTGATCAACAACCCGGAATACGGGCTTTTGGCGAGTGTCGATGAATCTCAACGTATCACAACCCTGACTGGCGCACCGACACCAGACGATCTGGACGAACTGATTGCACGAGTATGGAAAGAGCCTGCTTTCTTTCTTGCGCACCCGTTAGCGATCGCCGCGTTTGGTCGCGAGTGCACACGTCGTGGCGTGCCACCGCCCACCGTGAGTCTGTTTGGTTCCCAGTTTCTGACCTGGCGTGGTCTGCCACTGGTGCCCTCCGACAAAGTGCCGGTGGTTGATGGCAAAACCAAAATTTTGCTGTTGCGCGTGGGCGAAAAACGCCAAGGCGTGGTCGGCTTGTTTCAACCGGGTTTGGCCGGTGAACAAAGCCCCGGCTTGTCGGTGCGTTTCATGGGGATCAATCGTAACGCCATCGCTTCGTATCTGATTTCGCTTTACTGCTCTCTGGCCGTATTGACTGAAGATGCGCTTGCAATCCTCGAAGACGTGGAGATTGATAAGTATCATGACTATCCAGACACTTACAAGTGATACACCGGATGCGGGTGCGACGGGCCTACCGGATCTGAATGTGCTGGCAAAACTGGCCAACGATCTGTTTTCTGCCTTGCCAGGGCAATCGACAGCAACGGCATTGCCCAACGGCGCTGGCTCAACAGCAGCGTTACCAGGCTCGAACGGCTTGCATTCAGCGACCGACTTACCCTTACCATCGGCGTTACAAGGTTGGGTCGGCGCGCATGGAGTCTCAGTGCCCAGTTCAATCCCCTTTACCCAAGCACCGGAACAAGCTTCAGCGCGACCAGTAGCGACCAAACCGGAACGATTGCCCACCTCGCTGTCGGATGAACACCCCTTGCACGCATCTTCGGTGGCGTCGCAGGGGGCTCAACCCAGCAGGGAAAATCGTGTCAATGCACAATCTTTCGGTTTGCCTGGAGGTGTAGACTTGCAGTCGATCGTGCGCAAAATTGTGCAAGAAAACGATCGCAACTACTCCCCTGATAGTCAGGCTCTACCTGTGCGTGCGGCCGGCCCTTCCAATAGCTTTTATTTTCTGGAAGCGGCTAGCGGTCCCTTTACCAGCCAACCGTTTGGAAGCGCGCCAACGCCTACCGAAACGGTGACAACGCGAGTGCCGTTTGACGTAAATGCAGTTCGCAGGGATTTTCCGATCCTTAACGAGCGTGTTAATGGGCGTTCGCTGATATGGTTCGATAACGCTGCGACGACGCAAAAGCCGCAGGCTGTTATCGACCGGTTGAGCTACTTCTATCAGCATGAAAACTCTAATATTCATCGCGCTGCTCACGAACTCGCAGCCCGTGCTACCGATGCCTATGAAGACGCACGCAATAAAACAGCTGCGTTTTTGGGGGCGGGCTCGGTCAATGAGATCGTGTTTGTGCGCGGAGCAACTGAGGCAATTAATCTCGTCGCCAACACCTTTGGCAAACAATTCATTGGTGAAGAGGATGAGATTATCGTGTCGGTATTGGAGCATCATGCCAACATCGTACCGTGGCATCGGCTCGCATCAGAGACAGGTGCTAGGTTACGTGTGATTCCTGTCGACGATAGTGGTCAGATTCTATTGAGCGAATATCAAAAATTGCTTAATGATCGCACGAAATTGGTGGCCATTACTCAGGTCTCTAACGCTTTGGGTACGGTGACGCCGGTGGCCGAGATCATTGCGTTGGCTCATCGTGTCGGTGCGAAAGTGCTGGTGGATGGGGCTCAGGCTGTGTCGCATATGCGGGTCGATGTGAAAGCACTGGATGCGGATTTCTATGTGTTTTCGGGGCACAAAGTGTTTGCACCAACGGGTATTGGTGTGCTTTACGGCAAAGCTGAGCTACTGGAGGCGATTCCAGCTTGGCAAGGCGGTGGCAATATGATTGAGGATGTGACGTTTGATCGTATTCTCTATCAGCCTGCACCGTCGAAGTTTGAGGCGGGTACCGGGAATATTGCGGATGCTGTCGGGTTGGGTGCGGCCATTGATTATGTTCAGCGTATTGGTATCGAAAACATTGCGCGTTATGAGCATGATTTGCTGGAGTATGCTACTTACGGCTTGAAGACGATCAAAGGGCTGACGTTAATTGGTACTGCGGCTAACAAGGCGAGTGTATTGTCTTTTGTGCTGGAGGGTTATAGTACTCAGCAGGTGGGTGAGGCGTTGAACCGTGAGGGAATTGCGGTGCGTTCGGGTCATCATTGTGCGCAGCCGATTTTGCGCCGTTTTGGTCTGGAATCTACGGTGCGGCCGTCGCTGGCGTTTTATAACACTTGTCAGGAGGTGGATACGTTGGTGTCGGTGTTGCGGCGTCTCTCAAATAATAAGGGGAGTTTGTAGTTTCTCTTTTAGTTGTTGAGGTTACTTAGAAGCCATCTTCAAGCGAGTTCGAATATAGAGTTCGTTTGGAGGTGGCTTTTTTGTTTGGAATTCAGATTCTACCTCTGGCCTTGCGTGGTATTGGGTTTGTGGAAACGGGCTAGGCGCCCCCCCCGTTAATACTTCCCTGTAGGCTCGACGCCCGCATCCCTGCGGGCGACGTTCCACAAACCCAATACCACGCAAGACCTTCCACCATCAGTGCGGACCGTACGTTGTTAACCATTGTCGCATAACAAAAAGCCCCTGCACTTAATGTCACAAGTGAGGGGCTATGCGGATACATCAAAAACATCATGTTTTTGGTGTGGTTAATACCGATAATCGGGTGATACCTGCGCGTTCAATGGAGGCCATAACCTTGGCTACTCTGCCATAGTTGACAGCATCGTCCGCTTGTAACTGCAGTAGCATGTCGGGGCTTTGATTGTGCAGTCCAATCAAGGTGGGTTCGACGTTTTCTTCTGTCACCACTTCTTTGTTAAGGTAGAGTACGCCATCGGCGTTTACCGTGAGTGTATGCGCTTTGGGGTCTTCGGGGGGTGAGGTTTCAGCAGCCTCTGGAAGATTGACTTTTACCGCATTGGTCATGAGAGGTGCGGTGACGATAAACGCCACCAGCAACACCAGCATGACATCTACCAGTGGCGTTATATTGATTTCGCTCAGTACGGTATCATTGTCGCTTGAGGTCGAGAAAGCCATTATGCATATACCTTTGATGAGGTGGAAACGGGTTTCAGAGTGCCGGTGATGTCTCTGGGTTCTTTTGCATTACTGCTGGGTTCAGTGACAGTAGGCTGTGTGGGTGCAGCAATCGTGGTGACACGAAAATTATTGCGTTGGGCAATATTAATTAGATCCGTGGCAAAATCTTCCAGATCGGCAGAGACCAGTTTGACGCGTCTGACGAAATAGTTGTACGCCAATACAGCAGGCACTGCGACGGCGATGCCGACGCCTGTTGCAAGTAATGCCTCACCTATGGGGCCGGCGACGGTTTCGAGGCTGGCGGAGCCGTTTTTGCCAATGTCGTGCAGGGCGTGCATGATGCCCCAGACGGTGCCAAATAGGCCGACGAAGGGTGAGGTGCTGCCTATGCTGGCAAGGATGGCGAGGCCGCTTTCCAGGCCGTGGCGTTCTTTTTGCAATTGTTGGCGCAGGTAGCGTTCGAGCACGTATTGTCGATCACCTTCGTGTTCAAGATCGTGTGCGGCGCCGTCTGCTTCTCGCAGTGCACTGAAACCGGCTTGTGCAAGTCGTGCAGTGGGGGCTCGATCATCTTTTATTGCAGCGGCGGTAGACAGATCGCTGGCACGCCAGAATGCACGCTTGAAGCGTCGACTGAAAAAGCCGATGCGCAGATTTTGAATGCCTTTAACGAATATCAATGCCCAGGTAGCAACGGAGAACAGGACTAACGCCCAGAGTGTGCCATCTACGATATAAGTAAGATTGAAATTCAACATTTATACTTCCTCAATTATCCAGATTAAATTCGATAGGAAAACTCACCCAGCCTTCGACGGGGGTATCTCCACGTTTGGCGGGTGCAAAACGCCATTTTTTCACGGCTGCGATCGCTGCATCATCCAACACGTGACGACCGCTGGATTTCGCTAGCTGAATCGTGCTCGGCTGTCCCGTGGGTGTGACCAATACTTTTAGCAATACTGTTCCTTCCCAGCCTTTGCGCATTGCTGCAGGCGGATACTTGGGTGGTGGATTACTCAAATAGGCGGCATAGGCCTTCGCTCCCGTGTATTTCTGAACGACTGGCGTGGGTGTAACGGGCGCAGGGGGTGGCGTTACCGGTGGCGGTACCAAGGGTTCGATTTTCGGCACCGGCTTTGGTACCACGGGCTTGGGTTTGGGTTTTGGCACTTCTGCTTTCGGTTTCGGTACCACAGGCTTAGGAGGCGGTGGTGGTGGCGGAGGAGGCGGCGGCTCGACCATGGGTGGAACTTCCGGTGGCGTTAAAACGACTTCAATCGGTGGCACTACCGGAAGTTTGACAGGCTCGCCTGGCACGGGCTGCAACAACCACCAGGCAAGCCCTGCGTGTGCGCCTACGGAAGAGACAATCAGTGCCAGCGCGCCCATGCGTAGACGTGAAGGCGGGTTCAAACGTGACTGCAAATAGTCGGCAGGTATGACGGGGACGGAGGCAGCTTCCTGCGATTTTACAACAGGCGGTACCAGACTCAACTTTGCAACAGCACGTTGACGCGTCGCACGCCTAATTCGGTGCTCGTCGTCTGTCTGCCACGATAGTCCTACACTCATCATTACCTCCCAAGCTCGCCCGCTTTTCTATGAAATCCATTGCCGAATTTCTTTTTTATAAAGCAGGCTTTATGCCAAGACTGAAAACCATTGAAATAGCAGCATTTTTACAAAATAAGGTACACATTTTGGCTATTGGGTGTTGCTGTAGCAGCAGCCCAACCCTGCAACTGCCGCCCTGACACCAGCACACTACACTTATGTAGTTAGCGTGCCCCTACTGCAACATCACCAAAACCGCCATTATTTTCGACGCAAATACGCTCGTCTCTTTCAATGATGACGTTCTTTCCCTCATGCTTGGCGTAGTTAACGGCGAAATGCCAACCATGGGGTTTGTCTTTTTCGGTATAGCGTTTTGCTGGTACGGTGACTGTCCAAGGTTGGGTGTAGACAGTAGGATCGCTAATGTCAGCCTGATAGGTATAACGTGACTTATCACTGGCAAAGACATATTTTTCGGTGATTTTTACATTCTCGCTGGCGAACTCCCCCGTCCGTCCAAAACGGGCTTTTGCGTTGTTATTGGCAACATCAACGATCAGGGTATTGCCTTCCCAGCGACCACGGGAATCTGCGTTCCAAAGCTTGATGTTGGGATGCAGGTGAGGCTTGCCATCCAGGTGAATAATGCGAGTTCCCGAATCAAAGAAAAAAACGACGTAGCCCGGATACTGACGAATCTCATAGCCATGCCAATACAGTGATTTGGGTACGCCACCCGGTGCGCAACGCGCGTAGGGTTCTATATATTCGGGCCTTTTCGGATCAAAGAAGTTTTGCAAGAATTCTTGTTGCTTCGCCTGAGCCCACGGCTGAAATGGAATCTGACCATTGACGGGGTCACTGACACGACTGGGCGCACGCTCATGACGTGGCCCTTGCGGTCGATTGCGTGCAACAAGATCGCCAGGAATTCCACCTTGCGGATCTGTAAAATTGGCATGGTTGGAAATCGTGTTGGACCAGTGCCCTTCTACATCGGGTTGCCCATCTGCAAGACGTGGCCCCGTCCATTTACCGGATTCCACTTTGTAAACGGTAGATTCCCAACCGCCGATGCCGGTTGTCTGACCTTGCGGTGCCAATGCCTGAGGTTGCTGCTGGGTGGAACTCGCCTGTTTTTTTTCATCCGCCGCGACAGCTGATAAAGGGAGTAGTATTGCGCATCCGATCAAAACGCTGATCGCTTTTAAATTGAACTCTGCTTTCATGATGTCAATGCCAACAGTAAATTTTCAATGGTAATTACCCTGGTGTCCTTACGAACGGGTGCCCGCCTCTCTTCACTTCTTCGGGAATGGATAGGCATCTTCATAGTCCAGTGTGTAACAGTAATTCTCAATCAATTGAAAGTTCGGTTCCCGATGACGATGCAGGATAACGCCCAGTGTCCACGGCTTAGCGTAAACAAGGGGATCTTCTAGCGTCGCCTTGTATTCAATGGTGTTTTCATCCAGATAGCGCCAGCGCTCAACGACATGCAATTGATCGCTGTGAAAATTGCCGGCGCGATCCAGCCAGGTTTCGTCATAGAGGTATCGCACATCGACTACTAGCGTATCGCCTTCCCACTGACCGCGAGAATCCCCCAACCACCAATCATTGGGGTCATCGGGGTGGTCGGTATTATTAGTATGAATCGTTCGTACCTGATGCCCGAACTGATGCACCAATGCCAGATCACGGGGTTGTTGAAAAATCTGGAAGGGCTCCGGGTAATACACACCGCGCGGCACACCGAGAGAAAAGCATTTAAGACGCGGGTCATCGGTAGCACGCGCCGCAAAATTCTTTTTCTTCTTCTCTAATGCAGCAGGAAGATAGGGAATCAATCCATCCCCCTCAATGACGCCCGCCCCAGGTGGCGCATCCTTACGTGCAGCATGAGGCTCCAAATCATAGTCGGCAGCACTGGTGGTTTGCCAAATACCGGAAAAATCCGGTTTCCCATTGGTCAATCGCGGAATAGCGCCTTTGGTCTGTGCTTTAACAGCGCTTTTCTCTCCCGCTGCAAGTGACATGCTGGGCGCCAGAAGCAAGCTGGCAAGCCCCACTATTCCAATACAAAGCATTGCCAATAAAGGAATCAGCTTTTTCGCCCGGTGAGAACGACTATTTTTATACCTATAAATACTATCCTGATGCGAAAAATTCATTATCTCGCTCCTGCTGCCGGAGCATCTTGAGCGCCCCCCGTCTGAAAGGAACGCCCATCAGGCAAGGTAACCGTAACCGCATAACCATAGGGTTTGCCATTTTTCGATTTGAAACCATTGACCGATACTTCTGTGCCCAAAGGCAAAGTGGCTTTCGTCAATCCCTTTTCTTTTAGCGCAAAGGGAGCACCAAACTCAAAACCCCAGTTCGTTGTGCTACCATCGGGTTGTTTTACATCAAGAAAGAGCCAACTATGAGGATTCACCCAGCGCGCTTTAGTAACGGTACCTTTGAGTGACACTGGCTGATTTCCATCAAACTCCGCAGCAAACGCATGATGGGCGGTTGCAGTTGATGTGTACACAACCGCACAAATACCGGATAAAAAAACATATGGCTTTATCGAAAACGCTTTGTGCGTTCTGCTTGGCATGATAAATCTCCTAAAAATTGAACATTCGCAACAACAGCAATGAGCCTATCAATATCAATATCCATGGTGAGTAAAGGCTACTGTTGTCATCACGATTGGGTGAACTCGATAGCTTTTTTAAGCCTTATTTATTTCCAGCAGTGACCGCACTGAAGTCAGGTTTAGCCGCATTGGGATACCAAAATGCGGTGTGACATCCTTCGCAGCTATGTTCAATGTCACCGCCAGCCTGTTCAAGCAAAGCAACATCTTTCTTTTCAATGGCATCCAGGACTTTTTCGCTTGCCGACCGAAACGCTAATGTGTTGGCTGTAAATGCCTCGAAATTTCTGTTAATGGCTTGGGCAATTTCATCAGCATCATTAACACCCTCCGTATCCGTATCACTCGTCACTTCACCTGCGTTGACCACGCTGCGACCCTTGATCAGCAGCAAATTCGATGCTTCCACTAGTCGCAGCGCACTGCCCCTTACCCGTTGCCAATCTTCATCTGTTACAGGCTTATTCTCCTCAATTCCGTCAGCACTAACGGTCGTACTCACTGATTCCCATACTTCATCTACGGCGGGATCAATAATATTGACCATCATGCCATGCAAGCTGGCGATGGGTTTAAATGGCAATTCTTGCGTCGAAGATGCTTTGCATCCGCAACTCAGTATCACAATGGAACTCAGCACTATACAACGTAAATTCGATTTCCCAATATTCATTACCAACACCTTACACTACACAAAACCAATGGCACGTCCCGCAAAACCAGTCGCAAACCACAACGTCACCAATATGCCCGTTGCAATTGCTTCTGATCTTTTCGATTGCGTGTTATGCAACAACCAACGGTTGAAAAGAAAAAAACTAAGCACAGAAGCAGTCAACAATAGCAACAACTTAATGGGCATCGCAGCGTTGGAAAAATAGTGGGTAGCACTCGTCAAAAAAAGTGCGGCGCCACTGAGAATGGCTATCCCCAACCCCAAAGCAATGGATCGATAGACCCATCGGATCAGATCACGCGGATCATTGCTAACGCGAAACGCACCCAACACCTTCAACAACAGCAGCACGATACTGGTTAAAATCAACAAGAATCCAAGGATATGCAGCAGTTGAAACAGCACTACGAACAGTGGATCAACCGTCACAAAAAACTGTCCGATCTGGCTTGCTTCAAACGCCTTTACAATGTCGAGCGCACTCATGGTTAAATTCTCCAATATTTAGACGGGTGCGCCGGGGTAGTAGGCAATCAGTCTTCCAGTGACGATTACCAGCAACCACAACAGCAGAGAAATACTGCCTGCCCATTTTTCACGAAGCAAAAACCTACCTGCATCCGTTTCATTTTTCGACCAACGTCGGACCACTCTTAGCTCAAACCACAATGCATTGATACCGGCAAACACGATAAACACAAGCTTGCACAAAAACGCCGGGCTTTGAATGTGGGAGGTCGCTGACGTAGCAAACAGCACGACACCAGTGACAAACGTTACAACAAACCCCCACAGCATCCACGGGCGAAGCGCGAACAATAGGGCCTGCTTGGGTATCGTTGTGAACACAACACCCAACAGCCGCAAGTCAATAATGGCCAATAGCCCTACCGAAAGCGCAAGCCCAAGCAAATGGGTTCCTTCCAGCAGAGGATAGGCGAACAACGATTCATGCAGCGCAATGGCAAGCGATGAGTCTTCCAGCGCCTGTGCTATTTCCAGTAATTGCGACATAGCCTCTATCCTTTATTGGGTCGGTAGCCGGCAGACTATTTTTTGTAGACGACTATTTTTGTGTAGAAGAAAGTTGTGCAACCGGTGATGGCTTGGTGATTCTGGAAATGGCACCACCCTCCGCTTCATAGTCCAGCGAACCCACGGCTCCGACCACTTTAAAACCTTTGCTCACCAATAAGTCGCCCGCAGCGCCGGCACGGTGAGCATGATTCGATACCGTCACAATCGAACGATCACGTGGAATATACGCTGCGTTCTTTTCAATATCGCTGGTTTGAATACTCAAAAAGGCCGGGAAACTACCGTTAGAGATCAGCTCGTCGGGGCGACGTACATCAATCACGGTGAGTCCTTCAGGTTTGGCCAGCAACACATCAAATTGTGCCCGCGTCAATTTGGGTGTTTTAGCAGAGTATACTCGTTCTGCATTTTGCGGCGCCTTAGCTGCTGTGTTATCGGCGGCCATCACCGATCCGCTCGACAATCCAATCACAACGGCAACAGCAATAAATTTCCAGTGACTCATAGGGGTTCTCTTCTTTATTCATTGACGCAAACGCTATCCCGTTCATCAGGGGTAGTCATTCTGATGCGACACCCAATTATCAAGTGTCGAACGTAAATCTGCACAAGACATGCCAACTGGCTAACAATACTGCCAAATGAGAATAAGCATGATAAATGGGGGTCGTCATTGCACGATAATGCATTTCATCAGTCAGTTCTGACACTGCCAAACACACGGCCAACCTGAAACTGCTGGCCTATCAACACACGACGAATTCACCCTGCTCCGATATCAGCAGAGCATTGCCATTCTTTGGTCTACACACCGTCATTTGATGGCGTGATAAACGGTGGTATTTGGTATCTATCGATGGAATCAAAATTGCACTTGCTGGTGCAATCAAAACATGAAAAGCCATTGGGTCAATTACGTTTATCAAGCAGGGAAACCGATGAAGAAAGTTAAAATATGGGATTTTCCAACGCGCCTCTTTCATTGGGGGCTAGCGATCGCTGTTGCAGGCGCATACCTCAGCGAAGAATTCGATGCCATGCATTGGCATGAGTATTTCGGCATTGAAATTGCGGGGCTGTTGGTGTTTCGACTGGTATGGGGAATCTCTGGGTCAGCCTACGCGCGCTTTAATGCATTTTTGCCGTCCCTCAGGAATATCTGCGATTACATTGGTGGTCGCTGGCAGCGCGAAGGTCATAACCCGCTAGGAGCACTTTCGGTATGGGCGATATTGGTGGTGATGACGACCCAGGTTATCACCGGTCTTTTCGCCAATGATGACAGCGTATTCAGTGGCCCTCTGAGCGACTTGGTATCCAAGGCATTAAGCGACAATATGACGGGGCTTCATCGCCAAATGGAGTGGATTATTTTGAGTTGGGTCGGTTTGCATGTAGTCACTATTCTTTTTTATATCAGCGTCAAAAAGCACAATATCCTTATCCCGATGATCACCGGCTGGAAACACTCCAACAGCAGACACATTCGGCAGGTGGCGGTTAATCCGATCGCGTTATCAGTCGCTATTATCGTGACCTGTGTCGCCGTGTATTTTGTCAGCGGCGAGTGGATAGCCCTTGAAAAAGATTTGGCAGAGCAAGCCGACACACCCGATTTCTAAAAAATTGTGGAGCGCAACAACGGCGCTCCACAACATTTATGGCAATACCACCAGCCATTCTTTATGTGCTTACTATTCTCTACACACTAGTTATTCTTGATGGGAAAGGTATCGTGGCACCCCTTGCAGGTTTCGCCAAGTTTGGCAAACTGCGTCTTGATGGCATCTTTATCACCGCTGGGTGCAATCGCCGCCAAGGCATTGGCTTCTTTATTGAAATTGCGGCCAGCCTCTGCCAGTTTATTGGCAAAGGCGGGATCGAACGCTTCGGCCTTCAATTTCGAATCATGAAAACCCACGCCCTTGTCGGTTCCTTTTACGAACAACGTTCCCAAGCCTGAATTTGCCACCGAAGCAATGGCATTCGCCGAGCGAATGATTTCTTCTTTGTTGAGCGGCTTGCCAGATTCCAGTTCCGCTTTAATTTTTCCGTTATTCCAGGCCGCAAATGAATACGCGGCCTGACGCGCCTTGATAATATCTTCAGGTTTGGATTCGGCGTAAAGCTGCCCTACACATGTGAGGCTGACGAGGCCTACAACAACTGATTTTAGTTTCATGATAACTTCCTATTGGTGGCTTATGGGTGAATGACAAAGAACCTCCAACGACACGCCAGCGCGCTGGAGGTGAGGCGTTGTTGGCTAGTACGTCGTTTTAAGCGCCAGACCTACATAGCGTCTGGCACCCAATCCGTCGTAACCCACTGGCGCAGAATTTGTGAAATTGTTGATGCTGGTAGTGTATTGCTTGTCGAACAGGTTTTTGCCAATCAGGCTAACTTCATATTTTTCCTGTGTGCTGCCAGTAATTCCAATACCACCATCCACAATACCGTAGCCGCTCTGTGCCCCGTATTCAGACAATTGCGCTTCGAGGTTTTGTTCTGAACGTACGACCGAGTTCAGATAGGCATGCAGCCCCAATCCACCAAAGCCAAGGGGAGCGTGATAATCGGCACCCAAAATACCCGTCCACTTGGGAGCGCCCACGATTTGTTTGCCGGTGTTGTCACACACGACACTGGTGGTTATTTCGGTCGGACAGGTAGCCGTTCCCCAATCGGCATAAATAGCGCGGTTAAAGGCCGTTGCGAAATTCAGACTGAACGTGTCTGAAAGTGCATACGCCCCCTCCACCTCAATACCTCTGGCCCGAATCTCGGGAATGTTACCCAATACGGAGGAAAAGCCCGTTGCCGACGTGGTATCAGGAATACTGGTGGTGGCTTGGTAATCTTTCACCACGGTCTGATACAGGTTCACGTTGAGTAGCAAATTGCGATCGAGCAACAAACTCTTGAACCCGGCTTCAATATCGAAAGATTTCTCAGGATCTACGTTTTGTGCGTCCCCACGATTGTTGAACTGTACTGAGCCTGATTTTTCTCCTGCCGCTGTAGAGGCGTACAGCATAATGTCGTCGGTAAGCTGATAGCTAGGGCTCAACAACCAGGAGATCGAACTGTCACTAATGTCTTCACCCTTTTTTTCGCCATACACATTACCCAACTGTGCAGCACGAATAGCATCTGCGGTGGCATCACCCGTGCTCACCAATGCGCTACCATCGTAATAAGTGGCCTCTTTGAGTGTGCCACTGGATTTATCCTCCTTGGTTTCACGCAAGCCAAAGGTGAATGTACCTTTTTCAGAAAAATGCCAGTTGGCTTGTCCAAACGCAGCAACGCTTTCTGTTTCTGGTGTCGTTAACGTCGTCAAATAGACATTATCAAGCGACTGTCTGAGCAATGCTCTACCGGCTTCCGTCGCATACAAGGTATTGTATTCGCCATTACGCGCATAAAACGCACCGGCATCCTCACCAAACAGTGTTCTTGATGTTGAATCGGTTTCGCTTTGCAACCAGTACAAACCGGCCTGATATTCCAGTACCTCGGCATCATTTGAGGTAATGCGGAATTCCTGGGAGATTTGCTCGTGTTCAACCAGGGTGCCACCTCTGTTTATATCGAATTTGGTTTGATCAGAATCGTTCTTTGCATCGAACAACAAATCCCGATGAGCAGAAATCGAGGTCAGAGTGACAGCCCCCAGATCCCAGTCCACAGTTAACGCTTCACCGGAATTTTCGGTGATCAAGGGTTTGGCCTGCCCATTATCGATTTCCTTCCAGGCGCGATCCCCTACAATGGGCTCATAACCGCCAAAATATTCGCGCTCCAAGCGTGAAGTAAAGGTTCTACCACCCGCGGCAGTACGTGAATCGCCATTGGCAAAGGTATCAGGATCGACAATCCACGGTTTAGTGTTGCTGTTTTCTTTGCCCTTGGCGGAATCAAGATTAAGTTTGGCCGTCACCGTATCGCTGGCATTAAGCTGCAATTGTAGTCGACCGCCAAACCGATTGCGTTCATGGTAGGTTTCGCCCTCAGGATGAATGTTTTCCAGATCGCCCTCGTGCGTATCAATATGAAACGACGCACGATATGCCAGCACCTCTTTCACCAAGGCATTAGAACGTGAAGCTTTTAACTTGAGTGCATCGGCAGTGACGCCGGTTTCCACCTCAAGGCCGCCTTGTGGTTTAAAGCTGGGGGACTTGCTGACATAATTAAGAGCGCCCATGGTGGTATTTTTGCCCAGCAAAGTACCCTGGGGGCCGCGCAGGATTTCAACCCGGTCGAGATCCGTAAAATCCTGATAGGACATACCGACATGGGTAAGCGGCACACCATCGACGATAACGCCGACTGCAGGCTCCATACTATCGTTACCACTGGCTTTACCAATACCGCGAATCGAAATGCCGGTGCGACGGGCATTGGGGGTTGTCGCAGTCAGGCCGGGGGCTTTGCGGGTCAAATCATCGACCGTCACCGTGCCGTCTCGATCCAGCTGCTTGCCGCCCAAAACCGACACCGGCAAAGGTACGTTTTGCGCCACTTCTTCGCGGTTTCTTGACGTGACAATGACCCGTTCGAGATGCTGAACATTATCGGCCGACGTGTCATCATCGCCTTCTGCGGCCCACCCGATCACGGGCCACGAGATTGAGACGCTAGCAGCAATGATCGCCGTGGAAAGTAATTTCCGCTTGAGCAAGCGGTTATTTACAGCATTTTCAAAAAACATCTTACACCTTCATTGCAAATGGAATGCATCTCCACAGCGGAATGCATATGGATTCCTTCGCTAATTTGCAACCGGCATGCCATTCGCTATTTTATTCACTAAATGCCCTATTTATAGAATGTCGTGAAAACTTCTTATCGTGCACGAGATCATAATTAGCCCATACCCCTGCATGGGACAGCGCGAAATTTTATCTGCGAGATATACACCTATAAAATTAAGTGGATAAGTGTTTGAGAGTCATCACCCAATGCTGCGTGATCAGCAGCCCAACCACATTTTTCCTGAGAAAATAGTAATGCCAGCATTGGCTGCACTAAAAACAAAGGGAGCATAGAAAATAGGAAGCTTGGAAAATTGGGAAGCGGGACGGGAATAGCACTAGAGGGGTGCACCACTAATAACGCAAGGTTTACCTACGTTATTAGTGGGATGTTACGCATGTTCACGCACAAAGGTGCCCATTGAAGAAATCAGTGGTCTATTCCAGGCTAGCGTTGCCGCCGCCAATTGGCGGCTATTTGGCACGACCTTTAAAGCCGCTGGTCAAGGTAGCAATTTTGTAAACAGCGCCACGTCCAACCGCGTACAAGGTTTTCTTGTCTTTACCAGCAAAGGCAATATTCTGTGGCTGTTTGGGCAGTGCGATAATGCCCAACGCCTCACCTTTGTCGCTGAATACCTGAATTCCCAAAAGCGACGCCACGTACAAACGCCCGGCGTCATCAATGGCAAGGCCATCAGCGCCACTTGAGGGGCCCGTTTCAGTTTGGGTAAAGCCCTGCAACTTGGCAAAGTTCCGACGGTTATTGACCGTACTATCGGGTGCAATATCGTAGGCAAGAATATATTCACCCGCCGTGTTGGCAACATACAGCACCTTTTCATCACGGCTCAATTGAATCCCGTTGGGGCGCTGAATATCCTTGTCGAGACGCGTGAGTTTGCCTTCAGGTGAGATGTAAAATAAACCTGGACGCGGTGTGGGTGCAACGGCCGGCGGTGGCGCATTGGGATCGAGTCGCGGTAGCCCTGAATCGGTAAAGTAAACACCGCCCTTGCTGTGAACCACCAGGTCGTTCGGTCGCACAAAAGGAACGCCTTCAAAATTTGACGCCAGCACTTTTACACGCGCAGCGGGAGCAACGACACCAACGCGGGTATCGAGCACCTGCACGCTGATAAGATCACCTTGCGCGTTGAAGCCAAGCCCGTTGGAGCCATTGGTGTTTTCGAGATAAACAGACGTACTGTCGTCAGCGCTCACCTTGATAATACGATTGGCCTGTGTTTCGGTAAAAATCAGACTTCCGTCAGGAAGTGTTACCGGGCCTTCGGTACCCGTAAATCCTTCCTTAATAAATTTAATGGGCGTACCGGCAGCAACAACACCACTAATAGAAGGCGTTACGGTGTCGGCCGCCTGAACGACGCTGGCAACACCACTTAAGGCAACAATGGAAACGATTGCTTGCGCGATACGCGCTGAGGGTCTTCTCTTGAACACGGCAGATTCCTGATGGCTTTCGGAGGACGAGACATATTTGGCCATGGGCCAGCGCGCAACCCAGCTTTTGCGCCAACCCAGGCCAAATGTGGGTGCGCTATTTCTGTGTATAGATTTGATCGAATACACCCCCATCAGCAAAGTGTTTGGCGGTGGTTTGCGGCCACGTTCCAAATACCTCGCCCAGGGTAAACAGCGGAATTTTTTGAAGACGATTCAGATCAGCCTTGTCAGCGTGTTCCGGCTTGGAGGGACGATAGTAATTTTTCGCTGCGATTTTTTGTGCTTCGGGCGAATAGAGATACTCAAGGTAAGCTTTGGCCACCACTTCGGTACCATTGGCTTTAGCGTTTGCATCTACCACTGCCACTGGCGGCTCAGCATGAATACTGATAGAAGGCGCAACAATATCGAATTTATCTGCGCCGAATTCCTTCAACGCGAGAAAGGCTTCATTTTCCCAGGTGATCAACACATCACCTTGACTACGCTCGGCAAACGTTACGGTGGAACCCCGCGCGCCAGAATCCAAAACGGGAACATGCTTGTAAAGTTCGGCTATGAATTCCTGTGCTTTTTTCTGCGCAGCAACGATTTTGGCATCGCCTGGATTCTTCAATGTACCCAGATCCCCCAACTCTTTCTTGAGTGACCACCCCCAGGCGGCGAGATAGTTCCAACGCGCACCGCCCGATGTTTTCGGATTAGGCGTGATGACAGCCACGCCTGGTTTTACAAGATCCCCCCAATCCTTTATTCCTTTTGGATTGCCTTTACGCACGAGAAACACAATGGTCGACGTATACGGTGAGCTGTTGTTGGGCAGCTTGCTTTGCCAATCGGCGGGTAACTTTTTCGAAAGATTAACAATTGCGTTGATGTCGTCCGCCAAGGCAAGCGTTACTACATCGGCATCCAGACCATCAATGACAGCGCGCGCCTGTTTGCCTGAGCCACCATGTGACTGATTGATTTTCACCACATCACCGGTTTTGGATTTCCAATAGTGTGCGAACACCGGGTTATAGGCATCATAAAGTTCGCGCGTCGGGTCGTATGACACATTTAACAAGGTTACGTCCTTTGCAAATGCGGCTCCACATGCCAGCGAACCCCACAGCGCGAATGCAAGCGTTAATTTTTTCTTCCCCATCGACTTCATTAGAAAAACCTCACATCAAAAAATTAATTCACGACACCACCTCTGCATGGCTCATACCAACCTCTTCAATCCATTGTTTTTAATGGTTTTAATTTAATTCTACCCACATTACGACGATCCTGCTGCTGCCAAGGCAGCAGCAGGCACGAACATTTGCTGCCCACCGGGCAGCGACCCAACGCAAGGGATACAGGTATCGATTTATTGTCTGGATGCCGCTGATGCTCAGCGTTCACAAAGGCGCCTCCTACTGTTGAAATTTCAACACTTTGGTCAGACAGACCTGCCAAATAGCCCGTAATTCTTTGCATCTCATAGATGGCTTGTTTTTTGCTGATCTGCATTTCGAATGGGTGCGCATCCCAACGGATTTTATCAACAGCAGCACTACCTGCTTTTTTCGTTCTTCACGTCGTTGTCGAGAGAATAGAATGTGGATCGTCAATATCGCTTTACGTCGGCCTTACACGTTTATCGTTGCCGCCCTGCTGATTGTACTGAGCTTGCCGTATGTGCTGCGTAATATGTCGACCGATATACTGCCCAGTATCGACATTCCTGTGGTGGCAGAAATTTGGGAATATCGGGGGCTGACCACCAAGGACATGGTCGATCGCATCACCAGTGGTGCAGAACGTGATTTATCGCAAGCAGTTGACGGTATCGAACACACAGAATCGCTCACCATGGCCGGCGCCGCCCTGGTAAAGGTGTTTTTTCAGCCGGGCACCGACATTCGCACGGCCATGAACCAAGTCACGATGAGCGTCAACTCTGCTTCGCGGGGAATGCCACCCGGCACGCAGATCGGTCGCGTGCGCGCTTATTCAGCGTCTGAATTACCTTTGGTGCAGCTGGGCATATCCAGCAGCACCCTTTCCGATACAGAGATCGGCGATCTGGTTGGGAGCGTAGTTCGTCCGTTATTAAGCACGAAAAAGGGGGTCGCCATGACCTACCCGTACGGCTCCAAGAACAGACAGGTCTCCATCGATCTCAATGCCAACGCACTCCTGGCCAACAATCTGACGCCTACCGATCTCGTTAATGCACTGGCTAAACAGAATCTCGTGCTGCCCACCGGGACCATGAAAATTGCCGACAGCGAATACGATATCTTGCTTAACGGTGCGGTTCCGTCGCTCGATGCCATTGGCGACATCCCTATTCGCACTGAAAATAGCCACACTATTCGATTGCGCGACGTAGCCAATGTGCGAGACGGATTTCAACCCGCTACCACCATTGCACGCCAGAACGGTGAACGGAGTGTGCTGAGTTCGGTGCTCAAATTCGGTGATATTTCGACACTTGAAGTGGTCGAGCATGTGAAGAACAGCATTCCCGCCATTCTCGAAAAAATGCCGGAGGACGTGAATATTAAATTAATGTTCGATCAGTCACTGTTTGTAAAAGCTGCCATACAAAATGTCGTTTATGAGGCACTGATAGCGGCCTCGCTGACAGCCGCCATGATACTGCTATTTCTCGGCAACTGGCGCAGTACCTGTATCATTGCTGTTTCCATTCCCTTGTCGATCATGACGTCATTGATCATGCTTTATCTCATTGGCGAGAATATCAATTTGATGACCTTGGGTGGGCTAGCCCTTGCTGTCGGGATTCTGGTCGATGATGCAACCGTAGAGATTGAAAACATCGAGCGACAAATGGCCTTGGGCAAGTCGCCCGTGCAGGCAATTCTGGATGGCGCGGAGGAAGTCGCGGTTCCCGCCTTTGTGTCGACCTTGTGCATTTCCATCGTCTTTGTCCCCATGTTTTTTCTTACTGGGGTCGTGAAGTCGCTGTTTGTGCCACTCGCTGAAGCGGTTATCTTTGCCATGTTGGCATCGTACCTGTTTTCACGCACCCTAATACCGACGTTGGTCATGTATATGATGATGGGTGAGCAGCAGCGAAAAGCAGCTAACCAAAAAAGTCCGGGGCTGCTTGCGCGATTGCATGCGAATTTCAACCGTCAATTCGAACGCTTTCGCGAACACTATGTGATCGTGCTTGCCAGTCTGCTCAACCAACCGCAACGTTTCCTTAGCGTATTCATGTTGGTATGTGTTGGGTCATTAGCAATATTCCCGATGTTGGGACAAGATTTATTTCCGTCAATGGATACGCATCAACTGCGTTTGCATGTGCGTGCGCCTTCAGGGACGCGGCTGGAACAAATGCCACCGCTGATCGATCGCATTGAACAAGTCATTCGTGAACGGATTCCCGCGGAACAACGAGGCGATATTCTGGATATTATTGGTGGCCCTTACAGCACGCTGAATACCCTCTACGGCAATTCAGGCACCGTCGAAACCGCCGACACGGAAATCATGGTTTCGATCAAACCTGGCCGTTTGCAAACCAATGATCTGATGCGCGAACTACGCAAAGAATTGCCTCACCGCTTTCCAGATACGGAGTTTTATTTTCAGCCACCGGATCAAGTCAGCCAAACCTTGAACTTTGGCATTCCGGCCCCTATCGATGTGCAATTCATTGGCGGCAAACCCGAAGAAATCATGCCGCTGGCTATCGATGTCAATAACGCGCTACGCAAGATCCCCGGCATTGTCGATGCACGTATCTACCAACGCTGGAACAAACCATCGCTGTCACTGGAAATGAATCGTGTGCAACTGCAACAGCTGGGGCTCACCGCCGAAGATGTCGCTCGAAACACGCTGATTTCACTCAGCGGCAGCATGCAAACCTCACCGACCAACTGGGTGAATCCTGTCAACGGCAACAGTTACAACATCGGTGCGCGTAGTCTGGAAACGGATCTGGACAGCATCGATGCGTTGCTTCACACCCCCATCGGCCCCGGCAATACAGGCATGCCACAGGTATTGGGTAGCGTGGTCAACGTCAGTCGCACCACTCAACCGGCAGCCGTTACCCTCTACAACCGCTATATGATGATTAATATTCACGCCAACATTGAGGGGCGCGATCTCGGATCGATCAGCCGGGAAATCGACAAAGTACTGGCAGAAGCACGTACCAAGCTGCCTCGCGGCGCAGAGCTGACAGTAAGAGGGCAGATTCAAACATTGCATGACTCCTTCACGGGCTTGGGCATTGGTCTGGCAGTTGCAATTCTTTTGGTTTACCTGCTGATGGTAGTCAATTTTCAATCCTGGCTTGACCCTCTCATTATTCTGAGCGGCTTACCAGCGACGTTAGCCGGCATTGGCTGGACGTTATATCTCTGCGGCACCACGCTGAGCATCCCGGCCATCATGGGAACCATCATGGCCGTGGGGGTCGCCACCGCCAACAGCATTCTGCTGATCTCCTTTGCCCGCAGTCGCCTCCACGAAGGCATTCCCCCTCTGTCCGCAGCCCTGGAAGCCGCGTCAACACGTCTGCGCCCAGTCTTGATGACGGCCTTTGCCATGATCATGGGGATGTTACCCATGGCGATGGGCAGCGGCGAAGGAGCGGAACAAAACGCGCCGTTAGGTCAAGCCGTTATCGGCGGATTGCTCTTCGCCACCCTCTCCACCCTGTTATTTGTCCCTGTGGTGTTTGCACGCGTTTATCGCGCACGCGCCTACCAGCGCAAACCCCACGCCGGATTCACCCACCTTACACACGCGAGCCCGACATGACGAATTTGCATCTTCCGCCACTTCCTGACGCGGCTGTCACCCAACAACCGCATGGTAGTCTGGTTAAAGCCAAACGCCTGGCGTTTGCTGCCCTGGCGTTTATAACGCTGGGGGCAAGCTATCGTTATATCGACAACGATCAACAGGCGGCTGCACTGGCTGCGGATAACCAGCAGAGTCTGCAACGCACGGTATTGATCGCGAAAGCCTCACCAGGCAATCTCACCCGTAAAGTGGTACTGCCTACGACCCTGCGGGGAAACACTGAAACCTCGATCCATGCACGCAGCAGCGGTTACTTGGCGCATTGGTATAAGGATATCGGCGATCCGGTAAAAAAAGGTGAACTGATGGCTTTGATCGATGCGCCAGAACAAACCCAAGAACTCACTCAGGTTCGCGCCACCCGTCAACAGATTCTGGCGCGCCGCGATCTGGCACAACTGACGTTGACCCGCTGGGAATCACTGCGCCAGCACGACGGCGTCACCCAGCAGGATCTTGAAGAAAAGCGCAGTGCGCTTGCACAGGCCAATGCTGATCTCGCTGCTGTCGATGCCAGTGTCAGCCGCCTGCAACAACTGGAAAGTTTTCGCCGCATCGTTGCGCCCTTCGAGGGCGTCGTTACCCGTCGCGATATCGAGGTGGGTGACCTTATCAGCGCCTCAGGTGAGTCGCTATTCACCCTGGTGCAAATCAACCCCATACGACTGTCGGTGTGGGTGCCACAGCTTTATGCCAACGACCTCATTGCCGGTTCCACCACCACTGTGCGGCTCAATGAAAGCACTAACTCCCCTATTGAAGCCAGAATCGACCGCATCGCTGGCAGCATTGATCCTCGCACACGCGCGCGTCAGGTCGATTTGGTGATTGATAATGATGCGCTCAAGCTGCTTCCAGGCGCGTATGCAGAAGTTGACTTGACGCTCTCCAGCGGCCAGAAAGCCTTGATAGTCCCTGCCAGCGTTCTCAAAATTACCGACGAAGGCGTTAAAATTGGTGTCGTCGACAACAACCAACGCATTAGTTTTCCGAATGTGAAGCTCGGGCGTGATCTCGGACGCGAAGTGGAAGTGCTTGCCGGCATCAATGAGGGCGATACACTGGTTGTCAGCCCCTCCGATTTGCTGACGGAGGGCGAAATCGTAAAGACACTGGCGTGGACGGGTAAAATCAACACGCCTGTCGCTGCATCCTCCCCCCAAAAAGCAGTTTCTTCTGAAAAGCCGGTCGCTCCTGAAAAAGCAGTCGCAGCAAAAGAGGCAGCGGCGCCATGAAACCCATTGCTACAGTAACGATACTCTGCAGTGCCCTGGCGGCCGCATGTAGCACCTCACCACTGCCCACCCCACCCGACGTAAAGGCACCCTTGCAATGGTCAGAGGCACCGGCCGGATGGAAACCCGCTGAACCGGCCGACCATGCGGCGAGAGGCTCGTGGTGGAGGCTATTTGGTGATACCACTCTGGACGCACTACAAACCAAGGCCAATTCTGACAACCTGTCGTTGCAAGCCGCCCTCGCCCGCCTGGAACAAGCCCGCGCACTTTATCGCGCGGCCGATGCCTCACGTTGGCCGCAAGTTACGGGGATTATCAATAGCGAACGACGACGCTCGCAAGGGGAGAATAACGACGTCCCCAGGACGCGCAATGAACATGCACTGGGTATCGGCGTTGCCTATGAAGTCGATGTCGTGAACCGGGTACGCGATCAAGTGACGCTGGCATCCCTGCGTGAGCAGCAATCTTCAGCAGATCTCGAAAGTTTGCGCCTGATCGTTGCGGCAGATATCGCTGCCACCTATTTTCAGCTGCGTTCACTCAGCGAAGAATCGGGTATTCTCGATCAGTTTCTCGATGCGCAAACCCGTGTGCTCGACATTACCCGCGCACGTCACCGCGATGGCGTCGCTACCGGTATTGATCTCGCGCAACAAACACTGATCGTAAGTGCAACGCAGGCAGAGCAGCAACAATTGCAACTTCGCCATGCCCGATTACGCCACCTGCTTGCAACGTTAACTGGCGATACATCATTATCAATAGCCTGGAGCACCACGCTGCTACCCGAGCGCTTACCCGCAGTGCCAGAGGTATTGCCAGGCGAATTGCTGGAACGCCGGCCCGACATTGCCAGCCGTGAACGCGCCCTCGCGGCCGCACATCAACAGGTCGGGATTGCACATGCTGGCTGGTATCCACAATTTACCGTAGCCGCCCAGCTTGGCAAGTCCTCCCGATCCCTCAGCACCCTGCTCGATGCCCCCAGCACAGCCTGGTCGTTAGGCGTTGCCCTCGCACAACCGTTATGGGATGGTGGGCGGACACAAGCGCTCGAAGTTAACGCCCATGCTACGCTGCATGAGGCGACGGCGAATTATCGCAACAGCGTATTGATTGCATGGCAGGAAGTGGAAGACGCTCTCGCCGGGCAACGTCATCTCGACAATGCCTACCAACAGGCAACACAGGCACGCTTGGCAGCAGAGAAAATCGCCGACATTACCGAAAAACGCTATCAGGCTGGATTGACCAGTGCAGTGGAGCGTTACACCGCACAACAAAATGCCCTCGAATCACAGCGTATCGAGCGGCAACTGCTGGGACAACGCTGGCTCAATCAAATCACGTTGGTGAAAGCACTGGGTGGGGGGTGGGCGACTTGATTTTAGTCTCGCTAATCGTAAAGGGCGAGACAGCTTTCACTGAATCGCCCACTACTAGCAAAGATAAGAATAACGCTTTCGGTTAGCCGTCGTATTTTACTGAACAACCGTAGGGTTTGGTGCTGGCATTAGCAATCGGTTTGCCTTGCTCTAAAGCAGAAAGCGCGCTGGTGACGTAATTTTCAGCTTTGGCGATATCGCCCTTGTCGGAAGAAGCGATACTATCGATTCCGCCTTTATAGACCAGCGTACCTTTTGTATCGACAATATAGATATGCGGGGTGGTTTGCGCACCATAGAGCTTGCCAATCTTGCCGTCGGCATCCAGCACTGTTCCTGCAGGCTTCGCGCCACGATATTCATTTAGTTTCAGTGCTTGTGAACCATCGACATACCCTTGTTTGCCAGGCGCCGATGAAATTACCTGCAACCAGACCACACCGTCCTTTTGCGCGTCTGCTTGCAGCGCTGGAATATTGCTACTTTCATAGTGTTTTTTTACGAACGGGCAATCCGCATTGGTCCATTCCAAAACCACTGTTTTACCACGATACGATTCGAGACTAATGGTGTTGCCATCTGCGCCGGGCGCTGAAAATAGCGGTGCAGGTTGGTTTAGATTAGCTTCGGCGAACACCAGCGGTGACGCCAGCGTAAAGCCTATCAGTGCAGCTTTTGTCAAGCGTTTTATGGACATAGAGCTCCTCCTTAAGGAACGTTCAGGGTTGAAACCAGAGTCGATTGAACGGCGGAAATAACAATGTCAGGGGTGAGAATTTGCGGCAGCACCTCGGGTTTAGATTCCACACCGGCCTGATAGAACACATAAAGAGGTACGCCACTACGGCCAAATTCAGCAAGCTTGGCGGAGATTTCTTTGTCCTGATTAGTCCAGTCACCTTTCAGATAGGTAATATTGTGTTGCGCAAACACATCTTTTACGGACGTCTGCGACAACGCCACCCGCTCGTTGACGAGACAACTGATGCACCAGGCAGCAGTGAAATTTAAAAATACCGGTTTGCCTTCCGCACGCAATGCTTGCAATTTCTCAGCGGAATACGCCTCCCAATGTTTTTCTGTCGACGTATTCGCTAGTGCTTCCGAGGTACTTGCCGAACTCTGCACACCACCATAACCGCCCACCACCGCCACCAGCACTAACAGACTGGCTGCAACGTTACCTGCGTGTATAACGGTGGATTTACGTGTCCGTGTAATTTGATAGATCCACGCGGCAAGGGCGATTATCACCATGCTGGCCAGGGTATAGGCGATGCCATCACTATTCGCCTGCTGCCCCAAAACCCAGACCAACCACACCGCCGCGAAATACATTGGAAAAGCCATTGTTTGCTTTAACCACTCCATCCAGATACCCGGTTTGGGTAAGCGGCGCTGTAACAGTGGCCACCAGGTCAACAGCAAATACGGTAGCGCCAGGCCCAGGCCCAAGCTCCAAAACACCACCAGCATATGCAAAGCAGGTTGTGACAGCGCATACCCAATCGCGGCCCCCATAAACGGCGCCGTGCATGGCGTCGCGACGATCGCCGCTAAAACGCCGGTGAAAAAGCTGCTGACATAACCCGAACGCTCGACCAATGACGAACCAATCCCCACCATTGAAGCACCGAGCGTTACCACCCCTGACAGGCTCAAGCCGACGGCAAACATCAGCAGCGCCACCAAAAACACAAAAACTGGCGATTGATACTGAAAACCCCAACCAATATGCGTACCTGCAGCCTTGAGCAAAATCAGCACAGCGGCTAGCGCAGTAAAGCTGATCAGAACACCCCCTGTGTAAGCAAAGCCATGCAGACGTTTTTGCCGCACAGAAAAATTCGAGTGTTTTAACAGGGAAATGGCCTTGATCGACAAAACAGGAAATACGCAAGGCATCAAATTGAGTATGATGCCCCCGAGTAACGCCAACCCTGCGGCGGTGACTAACGCCAACAACGATTCAAGCGTGCCGAAAGAGGTCTCAGCTACCGTCACGGGTGAAGCAACGGAAAAGCTGGTCGAAACCTTATTATTGCCGGAGCCTTCAGTGACCACGAGAACACCTGAAAGAATCTCACCCGCACGTAACGGATTGTCTCCGTGGCGAAGCGTCAGCAACACATCATTGCCTTCCACCCGGAGCGGCTGTTCTGCGCCATGCACGACACGCCCCCACGTATCCGCGTAGAAAAACACCTCCGTTGCTGACTGTAATTGCGTGGCTGCTTCCTGCAAGCGCAGTTCCACAACACCGTCAAGTAGCGTTGCTTTTAATGGCCAGAGACTTTGCTTTGGTAACTGTGCAATCGCTTGTGCGATCAAAGGGTTTTGCCTGCCAACCGATTCGCCCTTGGCAACAACCGATAACGACAATGACAACGTTTCAGATTGCGGCAAGCAGGTTTCTTCGCATACTAGCCATTTTGCCAGCGCGTTGATCGTCAACGGCTGCGCCACAGGCATATTGACGGGAATGCGTAATGGCACCAGCAGCATCACCTGATCGGAATATCCATAATTG
This sequence comes from uncultured Moraxellaceae bacterium, assembly GCA_964473645.1. Taxonomy (GTDB): domain Bacteria; phylum Pseudomonadota; class Gammaproteobacteria; order Pseudomonadales; family Ketobacteraceae; genus HdN1. Next base: position 67,805 of record CAYYPW010000012.1, on the reverse strand, counting down.
GTGATGGTACCCAATTGGTGTTTCGCGGGCGCAGGCCAATGAATATCCCCGACAGTAACGCCTGTCGGCAGTGTCCATTCTATTTGTGTGGCAGTACCTGAGTCTCCCGGGTTTAACCAATACGTATGCCAGTGTGGAATGATTTTCTGATGCAACCCCAACCAAATTTCATCACCGGGCCTCACACTATCATGCGATGCCAGCAAGGTCGCAGTAACTTGTTCGGTGGATGCCTGGTTTAAGGCGCCGAATGCGGCGCTGATTTGCGGCACACCGACAAATAGTACAAACAGTAAAAGCTGAAATGCAGATCGTGCCATGATATCGCCATCGTATGTGTACTTTCGTCTCGACCGAAGATAGCAGAATGCATGCCAACCCACGCACCACTCATCATGCGCGGCGAGAAAGGGAAAAAACGCCAGCCAGTCACGCAGATTTTCAACCCATGCAATCTGCCATCAAGTTCACTGTTGGCCAACTGTTGCATCCGCAACAGCTTATGACCAATGATGTTGCCGGGCAATCATGCTTATATACAAAGCAGATTAAATTCCTTCTGACGAACAGAAGGCTGACATACACTTCTTCCAACTCAGCACAAGTGAACGGTACCGGTGGAAATTGCATAGGTATCCAATGAACACACCCTGCCCCACATTCGCTAACTTTATATTGTCAGGAGCTGTCATGCTTTCCAGTTCACAAATCGAAGCCCTGCACGAGATCGTGCACTATCTCAATCTGCATGAGTTTCATCAGGCTTCACACAGAAATGCACAATTTCATCCGCTGTATGTCACTGCGCTAAAAGTGAAAGCGACTTATTTCAATTACAAGCTCAGCTCCACCTTTCAACCGGTACGCAATATTCGCACGGGTTTGACGGAGGCGCATGAAGCGTTCATCAGCATCAAGCCCATCACCGGCAGCGCCCCTATCGAACCGCTTTCCCCCAATGCAATTTTTCTGCTGCCATTTGATCAGGCGGGAATCACCTACATTGACCGTCTGGCTCGTACTGTGAACACCCTGAATTTTCTCGCCCAGGATGGCAAACACCAATTGCATCTCAACGTGCACCCCAATCACCTGCGAGCCGTGAGCGGGGATCATGGAAAGGTGTTTGAAGGCATTTTGCGTCAGTGCGGAATCGACACCTCCCAAATCACCCTGGAAGTGCCGGAGTATGCCGTTCACGACAAATCCTTGCTGCAAGACGCCCTTCGCGCCTGGCAGGAAAAGGGCTACCGTATTGCCATCGACAATTTCGGTCGCGATCACCACGACAGCAGCCGCCTTGAAGACCTGCGCCCGGACACCGTCAAAATTGATCGTAACTTTCTGATTACAACAGAAAAAAGCACTACTCATCACGAAGCATTGAAAGCCCTTATACGGCAATCTGAACGGCAAGGTTTTGAGATCATCGCAACCGGCATTGAAACGCCGTCACAACTGGATTTCGTGCGCCAGCTGGGCATCGATAAAGTACAAGGCTATCTGCTGGGCAGACCGGCGGGCTTTATCGACGCAGAGGAACCACATGCTGGCAGTGTTGGTCTTGAAGACGACGATAACAGCGACGAAACCGGCAGCGATCAACACAACCACTTTCTAAACAAAATTACGCTACGCGCGTAGTGCAGCTTGTACTACTATTACTACAATGCTGTCTTTTAAAAGCGACAGTCTTGTCGAAAATAGTAGTCTTGAGAGGTCCAGCGTCCTCCCATGTGTGAATTGCTTGGCATGAATGCCAATATGCCCACCGATATCCTGATGAGCCTGAAGGCGTTAGCCAAACGCGGCAGCGACGGCAGTCCGCACCGTGATGGCTGGGGCATTGCGTTCTATGAGGATGCTGATGTACAGATCTTTCGCGATCCGGCGTGCATTGCCGATTCGGCCATTGCCAACCTCTTGCAAAATCACCCGATAAAAAGCCAAACCGTGATTGCTCACATTCGTCATGCGAACGTGGGCAAGGTGAGTCTTCCTAATACGCACCCCTTTACCCGTGAGCTATGGGGACAACACTGGACGTTCGCCCACAACGGGCAGCTGCAGGGGTTTACCTCAACGCCAGGATTCTATAACCCCGTTGGAGAGACTGATAGCGAATCCATTTTTTGCGATTTGCTAAACCAGCTTCGCCTGCAATTTGAGAACCGTGCACATCATGAACGGGTGATTCCTTTTATCGCGGCCGCGTGCGCACGCTACCGAGCGCAAGGCCCGCTGAACTGCTTGATCAGTAACAGCGAATGGCTGTTTGCGTACTGCTCCACAAAACTGGCCAGCGTCACACGCCGTATGCGCCTGCCTGGCCATCATGATATCGTTGGCGAAGGTGCGGATACCAAGGCAACCATGGCCACTTCTGAAACCGTCGCTACCGTAGTGGCCACGGAGCCATTAACCCCGAACGAGGCGTGGACTCCGCTGGAGGCCGGTCAGTGGAAATTATGGCGACAAGGTGCACTACTGGCAGAAGGCCATACGAACTAACCTACGTCACACACTAGCCTGAAACAAAATCGCCACTATATTCAGCCAACTGACTCAATGCCCATTTCGCTATTTTTCGCACATCTGGATCGTTATCAAACTCTGCCGCCATGATCAGTGAGCGAAAGGAGGGGTGTGCAATTTCGCCAGCAGCAGCGATCACTGCTTTGCGCAAATTACTCACCTCTGATTTAAAGCAAGTGATCAAGACCTCCAGCGATTCGACTGCGCGCAGGGTTCCCAGCGTCAATACTGCTTTTTCCTGCACTTGCCATATATCGTTCGCGGCCACCTTTTGCAATGCAGGAATCGCCGCGCGACATTTCAATCGCCCCAAACCGACGGCAGCTTCACTTCGCACCCACCATTGAGAATCCTCCAGTGCGAGAATCAATGCGTTGATCGTTCGCTCCGAACTCGAAAACTGGATGGCACCCAACGCTGCTTTTCGCACCTCATCCACGGCGTCATGATTTGCCAATTGCAACAGACCATGAATTGCACTTTCATCCCGCAAATAGCCCAGAAAAATGGCGGCTTCTCGTCGTACCGATGCCTCTGGGTGGCCAAGCAAATCCAGCGCTCTCTGCCGCAGCGCAAGCGGACGAAAATTCTTGAGCGCACTTAATGCAGACGCAATAACAAACGGATCACTGCTTTCCACGGCCTGCGACAAGGCCGACACGGTTGACGCATCTTTGATATTCGCCAGCGCCTGCGCTGCCGCAGAACGCACGGCATGATCCTGACTTGCCAGCGCATCAATCAATACGTGGGCAATTTCGCTGGGTTCAAATTCATCGATTGATCCTGCCGCCTCCTTTCTAACGGAAGCGTCCTCATCCTGCAATGCGTTGGCCAACAACGGCGCTACCCCGCCAACCCCCAAATCGGCCAGATCTCTCACTGCAACACGACGTATCGTAGGATCTTCGGAGACCAGGCGTCTTTGTACCTCTGCTAATCTATTATCATGCAATGTCATTGCGACCCACCTGCTGCGGTTTAACGTAATAAATAGGGGATTTCAACCCGTATCGCCCCCGTTGGGCAATCGACTTCGCAAGGTAGGCAATACCAGCATTCGTCATACCGCATATGTGCCTTACCAGTATTTTCATCGATTCTCAACACATCCAAAGGGCACACATCGATACACCCGGTGCAACCTTTATGTGCAATACATTTATCTACATCCACAATGACCGGAATCAGCGAAGCTTGCTCTGCGAGCGGCATAAATTTCTCCAGCATTTATTAACTAAAAATTGTCATTTAATCAAGTGATGTCATTTACTTTATGCTGCCGCAGTTTGCGCGACTCGCAATTTTCGATAGGTATTTTTTTCGCTATCGCTCAAGGGCACGATGTAATCTTCAACTGATTTTTTATAGCAGTGAATGCCACCGTTGCCGTCATGTGTCAGCCGGACATGGTAAAACCAATTGGCATCATCCCGCTCCGGGTAATCGACACAGTAGTGATACAAACCCCAGCGGCTTTCCGTACGAAACAGAGAGGCAGCCGCCGCCATTTCAGCACAGTCGAGAATGTGTTGCGTTTCTACTGCGCGTAGCAATTCGTGCGGATCTCTAGCGTACAAATAAGCAAGATCGGCGCGAATTTCCTTTAAGCGCTGCCAACCGATTTCCATTTTTCGCGTTACTTTGGGCGGCTGCAAGTAATCGTTCACAATGCGCCTGATTTTATATTCCATCTGATTGGCGGGGATTCCATCTTTACGCTGCAAGGGGGCTAGAAGTCGCCTTTGTTCCTGTAGGACAAAACCGGAATCAATTGTAGGTTGCGAACGCAAGTTGGCGAATTCCGCTGCGTTTTCACCACATATTTTTCCGTACACGAACGCACCAAGCATATAGTTGTGCGGTACCGACGCCATGTCGCCCGCCCCAAACAGCCCGGGCACCGTGGTTTCACCTTGTGCATTCACATACACGCCCGACGCACTGTGACCACTGCAGAAACCTACCTCAGAGATGTGCATTTCTATCGGTCGCTTACGATAGTCGTTACCTCGGCCTTCATGAAAACGGCCGCGACTGGGTCGCTCGTTCGAATGCAAAATGGCTTCAATTTCGGCAATCGTTTCACTGGCCAGATGATCGAGCTTCAAAAACACGGGGCCGTTCCCGCCTTCGAGTTCACGGAAGAACTCCAGCATCATCTGGCCGCTCCAATAATCGCACTCGATAAATCGCTGCCCCTTAGCATTGGCGGTATAGCCACCCAAGGGACCGGTAACATAAGCGCACGCCGGGCCGTTATAGTCTTTCAGCAACGGGTTGATTTGATAACATTCAAGATTGTTCAATTCAGCACCCGCATGCAATGCCATGGCATGCCCATCGCCACAATTGGCAGGATTTTCATAGGTGCCAAATAAATAACCCGACGCAGGTAATCCCAGTCGCCCGGCGGCCCCGGTACACAACACTACCGCTTTAGCTCGAATCACGATGACTTCGGCGGTACGAGTGTTCAAGGCTACGCAGCCGCTGGCATTACCCTGCCTGTCTACCAGCAAACGACTGGCCTGATAGCGGTTTTCAATCTCGACCCGCCATTTTCTGAGACGGCGATACAAGATTTTTTTTACATTGTGCCCTTCCGGCATGGGCAATACATAGGTACCCAGGTGATGCACTTTTTTGACATCGAAATCGCCGGTGGCCGTTTTCTGAAAGTGCACGCCCCAGTTATCCAACTGTTCAATCATGCTGAAGCTGCGGGTGGCATAGGCCATGACGCCGCTCTGATCAACGATACCGTCATTGGCAATGGTGATTTCCCGCACATACTCTTCGGGTGTCGCATGCCCTGGAATAATGGCGTTATTAAGGCCATCCATGCCCATACTGATGGCACCACTCCGTTTGACATTGGCTTTTTCAAGCAACAATACTTTCAACTCGGGATTGCGCTCTTTCGCCGCAATGGCAGCCATCGGGCCTGCGGTACCACCGCCAATGACTAACACATCAACATCGTACACAGTGGGCTCAGGGGTTTCGGTCAGTGACATGGCATCAATCTCTTTGACGATCAATTCGAAAATGGTATTGGAAGGCATCACCACGATACGAAAGGTATTCGAAATCGATAGGCGTGTTGTTCTTGTCGTGGGTCAATCGCTGCACCTGCAAAATCGGCGACTGCGCTTCCAGATCGAGCAATAATGCAAGTTCTGGCGTGCACGCGGCGGCACCCAGCGTGAGGCTGGCATGTCCAAGCGGTATATCGAGTTCATTTTCAAGCATTGGGAAAATATCCACAGATAAATCACGCCCCCACAATCGCGCACCGATCTCACGCGGAAAATACGATACATCGACCGACACCGGTTTATGGTTCAAGTAGCGCACCCGTCGCACTTCAACAACGGTTTGGGTTTGCGATAGCTGCAGGGCCACAGCCACATCGTTATTGGGTGTGACCTCGGCGATATTCAAAACGCGTGCGCTGGTGGTATAACCTTGCCTGCGCATGGCCTCATCAAAACCTTGTAGCGATTGCACATCCTGAATCGCTTTGGGTTTACGCACAAAAGTGCCCTTACCTTGGGTACTGAAAAGATACCCTTCGCGGTGCATGTCTCGTAGCGCTTGCCGCACAGTAATTCGGCTGACACCAAATTCCTGCATCAAGTTAGCTTCAGAAGGAAGCTTATCGTGCACCCCGTAAACACCGGACAAAATGCGCTGGCGCAATTCATCGCGAATTTGTTGATAGAGCGGTTGCGCATGTTTTTGGCTACTATTTTTATCGCCATGCTTATCATTGTGTAGCTTTTTAGAGAGAGTGGTCACGTAATAACCCCAGGCAATGCCTTTTCAACAACACAAACTCCGGCTGTGTCATAACATCTCTCATGCGTGGACGAGAAAATGGCACATGAATTTGTTCAATGATACGCCCCGGTCGCGAACTCATGACCAGAATGCGATCTGCCAAAAACAGGGATTCGTCAATATCATGCGTGACGAACACCACAGTGATATTGAATTTCTCCCAAATATCCAACAACATTTCTTGCATATTCAGGCGTGTTTGGGCATCGAGCGCACTAAACGGTTCATCCATCAACAGGACACGGGGCAAATTGATCAAGGCACGTGCTATCTCGACACGTTGCTGCATTCCACCCGACAGCTGCGACGGAAAGCGTCGTTCGAATCCGGCCAGCCCCACTAACCGCAAGTATTCATCTGCCTGTTGCTGTCGGCTTTTTCGGTCCACAGCTTTCATTTTTAAACCGAACGCCACGTTGTCGTTGACCCGCTTCCACGGAAACAAGGTGTGTTGCTGAAACACGATACCGCGCTCCGGGCTCGGTCCAGACACGGGGCGTCCATCGAGTTTAATGGCACCCGATACCGGCGTTATATGACCAGCCAATGCGCTCAGTAACGTCGATTTTCCACACCCTGACGGCCCCAGCAGACAAACCAGCTCACCGGGGCGAACACTGAACGACACATCATTCACGGCTACAAAAGGTGTCAACGTTCCCCCCAGTTCAATGGATACGTTTTCAATATCTACCCAACCATGCGAGGCGTTTTTAGCGATGTGTTTGGTATCAATTACGTTGTCTCGGGTTTCAACGACTGCTTCCCTGGCAAGCGACGAAATGCTTTCGATGCTAGACATTAGCGTTTCCTTGAGTCGATTTAATTTTCTGTATTTGATACCAAGGCGTGACTGTACTGCCGAATTTTCGTACCAAGGCACTGCTAGCCATGCCAAACGTCCCGATCAACAACATGCCCACGACAATATCTGCGTAATTTTGCAAGTTATAGGATTCCCAGGTGTAGTAGCCAATACCGTATTGACCGGCAATCATCTCTGCCGTTACCAGACAAAACCACGATGTTCCCATGCCGATGGCAAGCCCCGTGACGATACTGGGTGCCGCACCTGGTAAAATGACTTCCCGGAAAAGTGCCAACCCTTTGCATCCCAGACTGCTGGCCGTCGCGATCAGCCGCTTGTCGAGGCTTTCCACGCCATGAATGGTGCTAAGTAAAATGGGAAACAACGCACCCATGAAAGTGATGTAAATCATACTCAGTTCAGACGATGGAAACATCAATATGGCAAGCGGTATCCATGCGACACCCGGAATAGGCCTTAGCACTTCCAAAGGCGTCAATAAGGAATCTGCCGCCAGCTTGTAACGACCAATTAACAGGCCCAACCCTATGCCTGCGAATGCCGCCGCAAAAAAACCGGCAAACACACGCATAAGGCTGTTGCTCAAATGGTTAAGCAACTTGGGCGACTGCAGCAATTGCCAGGCAGCTGCCACCACGTCGGTTGGCGCGGGCACATTTGCAAACGTCACGATCCCCAGATGCAGACGGTGACTGGATGCAAACTGCCAAAACAACACGCACACTACCAGGGCCGCTGATCTTACGATGACACGCTGCCAATCAAGTGCATTGAACCAGTGCTTGAGCTGCCCCAATGACACAAAGACTTTCGGCACGGTGGTTATAACGCTGTCCGACATGGTTGCCAACACCCCTTTTAGTTCGCCGCCAGATTAACCGAAAGCGCTTTCACCTCGGCAAAACTCAGCGTTTTTCCTTGATGCTCCCCTGCCCATTGCTCCGCAGCTGCTTTCTGCAAAAAGGCGCTCACGTTGCCTTTGCCATCCTGCGCAAACCACGCCTGCTTGGCGAACAGTTTCAATCCGGTATTCTGATCGTGAACATAAACAACCCGTGCTTTTTTACCGCTTGATTCAAACGTTTTCAGCGCCGCAAAGGCTGACTGCGGTGTTGCATAATGACGAACTTTCGGCTCACCATTGATCCAGATCTGCGCCGCCGATTTTGCATCAGAAATGGCCGCACCACTGCTCGCATCGCTTGCATTTAATGGCAACTTGGCGTAATTCTGCAACTGCGCATCGTAGTTCTTACCTGACTCAGCAAACGCCTGACGAATAAAGCGATCGTTTACCAACTCATCAACTGACAAATCCACTTCGGTTCGTTTGAGCAGCTTTAATGTTGATACTGCAGTAGAAAGCGCTGCTTTATATTCTGGCTTCCAGGTTTGATCACGGGTTTGAATACCCAACGGCCCATGAAACAGATAATTCACCTCAGCTTCGATACCGGTCACTTTGGAGATCAGTTCACTGTATTTCTCCGGTTCTTCTGCGATCAGGCGATCCGCCTCAATGGACGCTTTCAAAAACGCTACCACCAATTCAGGATACTTCTCAGCAAACACCGCGTTCACCAACGAGCCATGAAACGTCGGCGTTTTCGCCTCAGCACCATCATAAATCTTGCGCGCGAACCCGCGGAACGGGAACAATTCGGCAAACGGCACAAAATCAGCATGTGCGTCTATTTTATTGGTTTGCAATGATGTGCCACCGACTTCTGGGGCCTGCGATACCAGCGTTAAATCTTTGTCTGGATCGATACCCGCATTCGACAGTGCGCGAAGCAGCATACCATGTGCGGTGGAACCAAAGGGCACCGATACCTGCTTTCCTTTCAGATCCACCAGGGTTTGCAGTGATGATTCCGCCGGCACCACAATGCCATTACCGGAGCCGCTGGTGCTACCTGACAACGCCGTAATGAAGAAGCTTTTTCCTCCGGCCTGCTTGAAGGTCGCAGCATTCAACGAACCAGGAAAATCAGCCATTGAACCAATATCCAGCTTTTCTGCCACCATTTCGTTAGTCAACGGCGGCCCAGAGGTAAAGTTTTTCCACTGGATATCGTATTTGGCATCTTTGTATTTGCCATCACGAGGCAAATATTTATCCAGCAGATTTAATTCTCGAATAAGTAGTCCGCCCGTCGCGCAATTGATCGTGGAGTCTTGAGTACCGATAGCGATACGAATCGTTTCGGCCGCTGTGGCACTCATCGAAACGCCCAGCGACAACAACGCGCCGGCAAGTAGTTTTCGTGAAAACATGGGAGTTCTCTTTCTGGCAGTGAAATGTTTTTAACTTGTATTGTCCTGATATAACAAGACAGGCCCAATCTTCATCAGCAAATGGCGTGCCAGGTTTATTGTTATGAAATCTCGATGCTTATTAGAAGGGCTCATAGAGAAAGAAAGCGCATTTTTTCGAAAAATGCAGAATCACACGGAGACACGCTGCACTTACATAATCACCATGACTGCTGCTACGGAAGCAATCATGGTGATACAACAACAGACATCCAAAATATCAGTTCCTCTAGCGAACAAAAAAGCCACCGCATTGGCTAGCATGTTGGTGCTAGCCAATGCGGTGGCTTTGAATGAAACAAACAGAACATAAAACCCGATCGGCAAATTACCGCAAATAGCTCACTGCGCCGACTGCCCGAGCACCTTCCACCTTTACGTCATGCCTTGTGGGTCTTTCTTCGCTTGCGATGATATCAATCATGGTTTTGGTCACAATATTCACATCAAATTTTTCCTTGACCAATTGTTCTGCGGCCCGTCCCATATTTTCCAGCATGGCTATATCTACCTGAGCCATGTATTTTATAGCCTCTGCTATCGACTCTATCGATTTTGTTTCAACCAGCAATCCAGTCTCTCCATTGGCAATCACTTCCGGTAAACCGCCACAGTTACTTGCAATGGACGGCACAAGAGCAAGACCCGCTTCCTGAATGGCAACACACTGCGTTTCTGCCCAGGTTTTTGTCGGGTAGCACGTATTCAACAATACATCTGCATTCACCATAAACACAGAATTCACTCGATCATTAGGCTGTCTGCCATGAAATTCAATCCACTGACCCAGTCCATTTTCCTCCACATACTTCCTCAAACTTTGCTCTTCTGACCCGTTACCGACAATATCGTACTTGATATTCGTTACCCCAGCATGCACCAGTGACTCCACTGCCTTAATCGCATAAATGACACCCTTTTCTGCAGATAGGCGGCACGAGGAAAGAATACGCAAAATGCCGTCGCGTCGATATTCTTTAGATTGTCTATCGGTCGCTTCAATATTCAAACCAACGGGCACCGCATGCACCTTGGCAGAGGGAGCGCCCAAACTTTCCAACTCACCTTTGCTGTAGCGGGTATTGGTAAATAACAATCCATAATTGGCAAAAATGTTATCTCGTTGTGTCATATACAAAGCCGGCACCCCCTCGACCGCGCCACCATGGTAGTAAACAGTGGGCGCTGTTCGACTGGAAACGACAGCGGGAAGCGTTACATAATCCGCAGCGCAATTGAGATTTTTCACCAGCACATAGTCATATTTGAGGCCTGGAAGGGAACACAATCTCAAATAGTCCATCACTTTATCTTTCAAAGACTTCGTTTGACGAAAAACGGTAGCCAGCAAGGCCACTCTCACTATGATGTTAAGTACAAACAGAGGATTTAGAAATTGGCGTGGAAGATCCTTTAGCGTAGCAGGATAGTTGTGCCTGGTTACCGCGCCAGATTCCAGGTGTTTTTTCATCGATGGAGAATATTGTGGTGATTCACCTCCACACTGAACCACAGAAACTTTAAACCCGAGATCAATCAAGGATTGAATTTGAAAATCCCAAGTGGGTTTGTAGGGGTTTGGCCACTGCTCACAAACATACAGAAGCGATTTCATTAGCGTTCCTTTCAATGGAATATGGGATCATTACTGCTATGAGAGCAATTGCTATGCCACCTAAGGTAAAGCCACGAATCCATTGAGCCCACACCCAATGAATAGCGAAATACGGTCACTACACAACCCACAGTACTGCTGCCAAAGCAGCAGCACTGCTGAAATATCAACACCCAATTATTAATCCGGCAATAGAGAATATCTGCCGCACTGACGATTGAAGGATGTTCGTGGTGTTTTGTTTATGGAACGTCGGCCGCAGGGATGTCGGGGGGGCGCCTAGCCGCGTCGAGCCTACAGGGACGTACTTGCGGCGTTTCCAGAAACAAAACACCACGAACAGCCCTGGCACACAAATGTAAAAGCAGATGTTCTTTATTGCCGGATTAATAGCACTTGATAAAACGCATCCAAGCAACGCCAGGCACGGTGAAATCGTGATGCTGGTCTTCGCATCCAATATTGGATGCAAAACCAGCACGACAGAAGAAAATTTAGTTTTTCAAAAATTGAAGATTAGGCGAGGACACAAAAAAATCAGGCTACCGCTTGCGAATTAAAATTGCCCGTATAACGCGACAAAATATTTAACCCGTCGGACCACAAACCCAAGGGTGTGTCTGCATTGATATGCCCGGCATTTTTCAGCAGCATGTAGTCGGTTCGCCAATCACTGGCAAGTTCTAGCGCCCGACTTGAACGGCAGTAAGGATCATTATCGCTGGCAATGACGTGCGCGCCAAAAGGCAAACGCTGACGAGGAATCGGTGCAAAATCGCGTAAGCAGTCTGGCGCATTACTACGTTCCACATCGGCAGGGGCTACCAGCAAAGCGCCCAGCACTTTCGACGTATCGTAGTTTTCTGCCCAGTGCGCCACCGTGATGCAACCAAGACTGTGTGCCACCAAAACCACGGGGCCTGGCAAACGCCGCACATGCTTTTCCAGTGTTTCTACCCACCGCTCTTTCGTGGGTGAAGTCCAGTTACTTTGCTGCACGCGTGAAGCATGTGGTAGATAGGCTTCCCACCGGCTTTGCCAATGCGTTGGCCCTGAATTGTTCCAACCGGGTACGATAAGCACGTGTACGTCGTTATTCATGATACTGCCCTCCTGTTCCTGTATTTATAAATCACCGATCAAACAGAAGGAAGGAATTACATTTTCTATCGATATGCTTACCCAAGCACTAAGCTTATTCCACCACGTCATCCATGATTGGCCAGCAAATGTCGAGCAAAGATACGCACAAAAAGGCCTGGCAATGGAGCCAAGCCTTGACGGAGAAGGTGTTTAAAGAGGCGTTTGAACGAGGTTTATTCTGACGGCGTTGTTGTTACCTTAGACAGGTCTATGTCGGGCGCAAACATCTCAATGAACTGCAGCACAAAAGCACGTAAATAGCTGGATTTTCGGAATGCCAACCGCGTGATATTGGCACCAAACAAATGACTGACATCACGTGACGCCAATTCCAAGTCTCGCTGCGCATTAAACGCCATCGATGCAACAATGCCCACCCCCATCCCTAGTTCAACATAGGTCTTGATGACATCAGCATCCATCGCCGTCAATATCACATCCGGCACAATACGATGTTTGTCAAACGCCTCATCGATATGCGAACGACCTGAAAACGCTCGGTCATAGGTGATCAACGGGTACTTCGCCAGATCATCCAAGCTGAGCTGTTCCACCTGCGCTAACGGGTGATCTTTAGGAAACAAGGCCACATGCGACCATTGATAGCAGGGGAACGACACCAGATCGGGTTGCCCCTCCAGCACTTCTGTTGCTATGCCGATATCGGCTTCGCCATCGCTCAGCATTTTGGCAATCTGCATGGGGCTCGCCTGATGCAACGCCAAGTGAACCTTAGGGAACGCCTCTTTGAACTTTTTAATAACCGGCGGCAAGGCATAACGCGCCTGCGTATGGGTCGTAGCAACAACAAAGTGCCCCTGATCACGCATGGAAAAGTGATCAGCCACTTTACGCAAGGTATCGAGTTCTCGCACTACCCGCCCGATGATTTCGATAACTTCTTTGCCGGGTGGCGTAATGCCCGTCAAACGTTTGCCCTTACGCTCAAAGATTTCGACGCCAAGCTCTTCTTCCAGATCCCGAATCTGTTTACTTACGCCAGGTTGCGAGGTATATAGCGCATTGGCTGCTTCGGTCAAATTGAGATTAAACCGCAGGGCGGCCTGTACATAACGCAGTTGTTGCAAATTCATAATTTACCTTATCACCTAAAAATCACTTCGATTTATACGTGAATTGACCGGATCAGCAAAATAATATGATTGTCTATGCTTATGCTCTTTCAAGCGGCACCTACTTTATGCCTTAGCTTGCAAAAACACCTTCGCGCTTTTCGGAGCAAAATAGACCGTCTCCCCCACCACAAACTTGGACGCCTGGTATTTATCTCGTGTCATTTCCACTTCGATAATTTCACCGGCTTTGGTTTCTTTTAGCTCCAGACGCACGGACGTACCTGCACCACGCACATGCACAACAGACGCTTCTACGCCATCGCTAGCCACTCGGGAGATATCGATTTCGTGCGGACGCACATAAGCAATGGCATCGGCATGATTCGCTGTAGAATATTCCGGTGTCGCTACCTGACGATCCCCAATGTGGGCCCACCCATCATGCACTCGGCTATGAAATACGTTTACGCTACCGAGAAAGTGAAATACGAACGGCGTTGCGGGAGCCTCGAAAACTTCTTCTGGCGTGCCAATCTGCTCAACCACCCCCTTATTCATTACGACCACGCGATCAGCCACTTCCAAAGCTTCTTCCTGGTCATGGGTTACGAACACGCTCGTTACATGCAACTCGTCGTGCAAGCGACGCAACCAGCGGCGCAGTTCTTTACGCACCTGCGCATCAAGAGCGCCGAAGGGTTCATCCAACAACAATACTTTGGGCTCTACCGCCAGCGCACGTGCCAAGGCAATTCGCTGACGTTGCCCCCCCGATAATTGCGCAGGGTATCTATCTGCCAACCAATCGAGTTGCACCATTTTCAACAGGTCAAACACACGTTTTTTGATCTCGGTTTCCGAGGGCCGACTCTTGGCAGGTTTTACCCGTAGGCCAAAGGCGATATTGTCAAACACCGTCATGTGGCGAAACAATGCGTAGTGTTGAAAAACAAATCCTACTTGACGATCCCGCACATAGACATCGGTTGCATTTTCACCGTTGAAATGCACCTCACCGGCATCGGGGGCTTCCAAGCCGGCGATAATGCGTAACAACGTGGTCTTTCCGCAGCCGCTGGGGCCGACGAGTGCCACCAGTTCACCCGAATGGATATCAAGCGAAATTTTATTCAATGCCGAGAAATTGCCAAAACGTTTGCTTACTTGTTCAATACGGATACTCATAATCACTCCGAAATTTTTCTGTTCGTGCGTGCCCGCCAGGCCGAATCTCTATTCGGCGCCGAGCAAATTTGTAGACTCTGATTTCTTGCGTTCAGCAAACGTTTTAAGCCCCAGTGTCACCAACCCTAGCAAAGACAAAATTGACGCTATCGAAAATGCAGCCACTGTGTTGTATTCGTTATAGAGAATTTCAACGTGCAAGGGCATTGTATTGGTCAATCCGCGTATATGCCCCGAAACCACTGATACCGCGCCAAACTCCCCCATAGCGCGGGCGTTACACAGTACAACCCCGTGTATCAAGCCCCATTTTATGTTCGGCAGTGTTACCATGAAAAAGGTTTGCCAGCCGTTGGCTCCCAGCACAATAGCAGCTTGCTCTTCGTCAGTGCCCTGCGCCTCCATCAAAGGAATCAATTCGCGCGCCACAAATGGAAAGGTGACAAACAATGTCGCTAACACAATACCCGGTACCGCAAAAATGATTTTGATATCGTTTTCTTGCAACCAATGTCCAAACCAGCCCTGCAAACCGAAAATCAACACATAGATCAATCCCGAAATTACCGGTGATACAGAGAAAGGTAAATCAATCAAGGTGATCAAAAACCCTTTGCCACGAAATTCGAACTTGGTAATGCTCCACGCGGCCGCAATACCAAACACAACATTCAAGGGCACCACAATAATGGTGGTGATCAGGGTTAATTGAATGGCAGAGATCGCATCGGGGTCTTGCCAGGCATCCAGATAGGGCCCAAGGCCCTTCGATAAAGCATTTACAAATACCGACAATAGTGGCATCAACAGAAAGAAAGCCATATAAGAAAACGCAAGCGTCAGCAGCGTATTGCGAACCCACCGCGGCTCGGTGGTGGCTAAATGTGTCTTGCGATTGGTGCTCATGCTCTTACTCCTTTGCCGCGCGTTTGTATCCAGCGCTGCATCAAATTGATCACCAGCAACATCACGAACGACAGGAGCAGCATGACTGCGCCGACCGAAGTCGCACCGGCATAATCGTATTGTTCAAGCTTGGAAATAATGATCAGGGGCGTAATTTCAGACACAAACGGAATATTGCCGGCAATAAAGACCACCGACCCATATTCGCCCACTGCACGCGCAAACGCCAAGGTGAACCCGGTCAATAACGCCGGCCATACGGCCGGAAAAATCACATGGCGAAACGTTTGCCAACGGCTAGCCCCCAAGCAGGCGGCGGCCTCCTCAAGCTCTGCATCAAGGTCTTCCAGCACTGGCTGTACTGTGCGCACCACAAACGGTAAACCAATAAATATGAGTGCAATGACAATACCGGGGGGGGCGTAGGCGATCTTGATGCCATAAGGCGCAAAGAACTGCCCTACCCAACCGTTTTGTGCGTAGATCGCCGACAGCGAAATACCGGCAACTGCAGTCGGTAGCGCAAAAGGCATATCAACAAAAGAATCGACGATGCGCTTGCCAGGAAAGGAATAGCGCACCAACACCCAGGCCACTAAAAAGCCAAACACGGCATTCACCAGCGCGGCAAACAACGCCGCCGAGAAACTCAGCTCGTACGAAGCCAATACCCGTGGCGCCGTTGCCGATGCCCAGAACTGATCGAAACCCAGTGTAAAGGCCTTGGCAAACAGCCCGCCAAGCGGAATCAATACGATCACACTGAGATAAAACATGGTAAATCCGAGGCTTAAGCCGAACCCCGGTAAAACTCTACGCCGCATTGACTACCACCTTTGTCGGCCAGCCCGAATATTGGCCCCGACTCTACAGGGGGATTGCAAAGGCGCTAACGAACTTGTTTTTCTTACTTTATAACTACAAATGGCATGAGCTTATTCCTTATATGCAAAGCATTTCTAATTCGTATGCAGTGGGTTGAAAGCGTTGATAGCCTTGTTTGCGTCTAGCCGTGGCCAAAATGGCGACGTGTTATCACCGAATTCAGGAGTACTTATGCCTTTCTTGTCCCAGCTTCGCCGTTTTTTTACCGCCTCGGCGCTGATCCTTGGCAGCACGCTGACGTGGGCGGCTGATGATCAACAATTGTTGAATGTGTCCTACGACCCCACCCGCGAACTGTATGCCGACATTAACAAGCAGTTCAGCGCCCAATGGCAGCGTGACCACAAAGCTACCCTTACCCTGCGCCAGTCGCACGGGGGTTCGGGCAAGCAGGCGCGCGCCGTTATCGACGGCCTGGATGCCGATGTCGTGACACTGGCCCTGGCACAAGATATCGATGCCATCGCCAAGAACGGTTTGATCCATTCAGATTGGCAATCACGCCTGCCGAACAACAGCACCCCCTTCAACTCGACCATCGTATTTGTGGTGCACAAGGGCAATCCCAAGCAAATCAAAGACTGGGGTGATCTGGTTCGCGAAGGCGTGGGCGCTATTACTGCCAACCCTAAAACCTCAGGCGGTGCACGCTGGACCTATCTGGCGGCCTGGGGATACGCTCTGCAACAAAACAATAACGACGCCAGCAAGGCGCGGGAGTTTGTCAAAAAACTGTATGCCAATGTGCCCGTACTGGATGCAGGCGCACGCGGTGCCACCACCACCTTTACCGAACGTGGCCTGGGCGATGTACTTTTAACATGGGAGAATGAGGCTGCATTAACCTTGCAGGAATTCGGTGCCGACAAATTCGAGGTGGTTTACCCATCGGTGTCGATTCTCGCGCAACCCCCGGTCACCGTGGTAGATAAAGTCGTCGATCGCCATGGCACCCGCGCTGCCGCCGAAGCGTATCTGAAATTCCTTTATACCCCTGAGGCACAAGCGTTGGGCGCTAAACACGGTTACCGCCCCTCAGACCCAGCGGTACTCGCGGCCAGCGCGCAGCACTTTCCCAACATTAAATTGTTCAAGCTGGAAGACTATTTCGGCAACTGGGAGAAGGCACAGCAAGAACACTTCAACGAAGGGGCCATTTTCGATCAAATCAGCGTTCGCCAATAGCACCCCTAAGCACAGGAAGTAAAACCGCAGGGGTGCAACACCCCTGCAATATCTCCCTACCACTCAGCACGAGTGCGTGTTCAAATTGAAATCGATACTCAAATCATCCACACTCCGCCATACCATGCCTTAGCAGCAACGTTTTCCAGCCCACCCTCCACAGGGATACCTCATGTCTGTCGCGCTTATCGCCATTAGTGTCGTTTTCTGTCTTGGCTATCTAGCCATTGCCATCGAACACAATATTCATATCGATAAAACAGCCTCCGCCATTCTTACGGGGGTCGTCTGCTGGACCCTCTATATTATGAATGCACAGGCACTGGTCGATGTCAGCAGTATCCCTGCCTGGTTTCAAGAGCAACATGCAGGCAAGACGGTAGAGGAACTGCTGCAAACCTGGGTGGGGCACCACCAGTTACTGCATTTTCTGGGGGAAATATCGAGCATTCTGTTTTTTCTGCTCGGTGCGATGACCATCGTTGAGTTGGTGGATTCGTACGGCGGCTTTCAGATCATCACTAATCGTATCCACTCCAAAAGTACCGTCACGCTGTTGTGGACAATCGGTTTCATTGCCTTCTTTCTGTCGGCTGTTCTCGATAACCTTACCACCACGATCGTCATGATCTCGCTGGTACGCAAACTGATTAACGACCAGGCAGATCGCTGGTTTTTTGCCGGTATCATTGTGATCGCTGCTAACGCCGGGGGTGCGTGGTCACCGATTGGCGATGTCACCACCACCATGCTTTGGATCGGCGGCCAAATCACAACACTGAGTATTATCAAGTCAGTATTTCTACCCGCATTGATTTGCCTTGCCATCCCACTGTTCTATCTCACCTATCGGCTGAAAGGTAAAACCATTAATGCCCCCACGCCTGACTCAAATGGTGATAGTCATGTGGTAACCCCACGCCAGCGTGCGATTATTTTTGTCTTTGGTATGGGAGGCTTGCTATTTGTTCCTGTGTTCAAAACCATTACGCATTTGCCCCCTTTTATGGGGATTCTATTGAGCTTGGCCGTCGTTTGGATCATCAGCGAACTGATGCACGAAGATCGCGATCAGGCGATGGATTCCGGCTTGCATATTTTAAAAGTGTTGAAACGTATCGACACACCCAGCGTACTGTTCTTTCTCGGTATTCTGATCGCGGTCGCCTCACTCGAAGCGACCGGTATTCTTTCAACCGTGGCGGCCATGCTCGATGACAAGGTCGGTAATATCAATGCCATTGTGTTTCTGATCGGTTTGCTTTCGGCAGTGGTTGATAACGTACCGTTGGTGGCCGCCGCGATGGGCATGTACGACCTGCAAACCTACCCCACGGATTCTCCTATGTGGGAGTACCTGGCGTTTGCTGCCGGCACAGGTGGCAGTTGTCTGATCATTGGCTCAGCCGCAGGTGTGGCCGCGATGGGCATGGAGAGGATCAATTTCTTCTGGTATGCAAAGAATATTGGGGGGTTAGCGTTAATGGGGTATGTGGCAGGCTCGGCGCTATACTTTGCATTACTTTAGAAGCTTGCATTACTTTAAGAGCATACATTGCTCTTAAAGGATCGAATGCTTTAAGTACATCCGCCGCGCCACGCCCCTTAATACCAGCGTTCCATTTCACGCTGCGCCTGCGCGGCGCCCCGCTCATCGCCCTGCCCTTTTTTGGCTTCGGCAATTACATTCCAGGCTTGTGCACGCTGGTCGCGGCTGCTGAAAGCGTCGCGACTGCCCAGCAATGACAGCGATTTCTGTGCAAACTGGGCGGCAGCGGCGTAATTGCCTTGTGCCAGGCGCACTTCAGCGGTTTCCAGGTATAACATGGGTTCTGAGGGCGCTAAACGCATGGCGCGTTCCAGCAAGGCGTCGGCTTCTGCCAGCAAGCCCCGTTTACGCGCCAGACGAGCTTTGTCCAATAACGCCTTGGCTGCGGGTACCGCAGTGGCAAGCACCGGCTGAGGTTGCGGTGCGGGGGGCGTGGGCAGGTAATGGGATTGCGGCTTGGGGCGGGGAACTTCGACCTCCGGTGTATAGGAGGGCATTGTGGTCGAGGTCTGTGGAATCGGTTGTGGCAGGGTCACTTCCCGCGTTGGTTCGCGGGTAACCTCCGGCGCTACCGGTGTATAGGTGGCGCACCCGCTGACGATCAAGCCAACGCTGAGACACAAAGCTCTGTTGATGGGGGCTGCCATGGTATTCAATCCTCACAAAGGCGCATCATTCGCCAGGAAACAGTTCATCAAACCAGTCGGTCGCCTTATCGATCAGGCCGCACGACTCCCGTTCGCCGGGTAATGTATCGATTCTAGCGGGCAAATACAAAGCACCCGGACATTCGGCATCCGAAAGTGCGTCCAGCGTCCCACTGAAATACTCCCAGCGGATGTTATCAGGCTGCACCGGTTGCAGGGGTTCGAGCGGCAGATGCGAGAACATTTCGGCCCAAACGGCCAATGCACCACTGGCACCGGTCAGCGGAGTCGGCTTGTTTTCATCGTTGCCGACCCAGACAACACCAAGAAAATTACCCGAGAAACCGGCAAACCAGCTATCGCGTTGATCATTGGTGGTACCCGTCTTACCCGCCAGATGGATATCGGGAAACCGCCCCGCCACTCCACGCGCAGTGCCACTGATAAAGGTCTGCTGCATGGCACGGGTGAGCACGTAAGTATCGGCGCTGTCAAAACGCTGATCCACATCCATTTGGTAGCGCTGCAAGGGTTGCCCGGCGCTATCAAGCACCGACCGAATAGCGCGCAGTTGAGTGTTAAAGCCCTGAGCAGCAATCGTTTGGTACATGCCGGCGACCTCCAGCGGTGCCAATTCAAGCACGCCCAAAGAAAGGGAGGGAACGCGCGGTACTTTTTTCTCAACGCCCAGGCGTTGAATGACGCCAGCCACGTTGTCGATGCCGACATCCAGTGCGAGTTTGGCGGTAGCCAGGTTATAGGAGTTTGACAGCGCTTCAAGCAGGGTCACGCTGCCATGACTCTTGTTGTCGTAGTTGGCTGGGCTCCAGGTTTGGCCGTTATCCAGCGACAGGCTGAACGGTATGTCGTCAATGCGACGTGCCAGCGTGTAGCCTTTTTCAATCGCGGTGAGATACACCGGCGGCTTCACCAGCGAGCCGATGGGACGCACGATGTCTGTCGCACGGTTAAATCCTTGAAACTTGGGATCACGCCCGCCCAGCAGGGCCACCACTTCGCCCGTCACCGTGCTCGTTACAACACCGGCGCCTTCCAGTGTAGGGGCCTTCGGGTACCCCTTCTGGATTTCTCCCAGTCGTTTATCCAATGCTTTTTCAAGCTGTTCCTGCACCCACGGATCAAGCGTGGTGAAAATACGCAGGCCTTCCGATTGCAGGTCTTCGTCGTTGTACTCGCGTTTGAGGTTGCGCTGTACCAGATTCATAAAGGCAGGATAACGATTATCCTCATACAGCGGTTTGGTGCTTACCCCCAAGGGGCGCGCGGCGGCAGTCTTATATTCTTCTTCGGTGATCATGCCCTGCTCGGCCATCAGCGCCAGTACTTGATTGCGACGATCGGTGCCGCGCTGCGGATGACGGCGCGGGTCATAGTAAGAAGGGCCGCGAATAACGCCCACTATCAGGGCCAATTGATCGAGCTTGAGTTCACTCAGGGGCTGACCAAAATAAAACAGGCTCGCTAATCCAACCCCATGAATGGCTTTTGCACCCGCCTGGCCAAGATAGACTTCGTTTAAATAGGCTTCGAGAATCTGGTCTTTGGTGGCATGGCGCTCCAGCAATACGGCCATGACGGCTTCGGTAAGTTTGCGTGTAAGCGTGCGTTCGCTGGTGAGGTAAAAGTTTTTCACCAGCTGTTGCGTCAATGTCGAGCCACCTTGGCGCATTCCACCCGCGCGCACGTTGGTGACTATCGCCCGCAGAATGCCTCGCGGCGACATACCAAAATGTTCGTAGAAATCACGATCTTCAGTGGCAATCAGGGCTGCCACCAGTTGATCGGGCACTTGCGCCAAGGTTACCAATGCACGGTCTTCATTATGCGCAGGGTAAATGCCCCCGATCAGCTTGGGCTCCAGACGCATCAGGCCGGTGTCGTTATCGGACAGCGCCACCTCGGCAATCTGCTTGCCTGACAGTTTTACCTCGGCCAGCTGGGCGGCTTCGACGCCATCCCAAAATTCAAAACCACGCGTATGAATCTGCAGCGTCGTACCCTTCCAGCGGAACTCGCCGGGGCCCGGCTCACCCGAGCGAATGGGGCGATACGCCAAGCCCGCCAGCTCCCAATCGATCTGTGCTTTGCTCAGGCTCTGCCCGGCATACATTTCCAGCGGGCGCGCGTAAACCTTGGCCGGAATCGCCCATCGCTTGCCCTCGAACTTTTGCACCACCTGCTTATCGAGGTAGATCAGACCGATACCGCCCAGCACCATCACGGGCACCAGGGCCAGCAATAAGTAGGCAAACCAGTCGCTTTTACGACGACGGGCGCGGCGGGATGGCGGTTGTTGCGGATTGCGCGCGGGGCGCTTATTGCTTTGACGACTCACGTAAACGACTTCCTGCGGGAGTAGCTGTCCCTGGCATGGCTGTTAAGGCGCGGTATTATCACCTAAAATCGATGGCTTTCGCATTGACGCTTTCACGAATCAATGCCCTTTATGAAGTGGTAGTTGTACCAAACCGGTCAACGACCCACCTTCGACAACCCCGGATGGAGATCTTGATGAAGAAATATCACGTGTATGCGATTGGTAACGCCCTGGTGGATATGGAGTTCCACGTCGATGATGCGTTTCTGGCGCAAATGGGGATCGACAAAGGGGTCATGACCCTGGTGGATCAGGCGCAACAACACAAACTTTACAGCGCCCTTAAAGATTCCCAAGGTAAACGCGCCAGTGGCGGTTCAGCGGCCAACACGATCATTGCCGTCGCCAATTTTGGTGGCAAATCGTTCTATTCCTGCAAAGTCGCCAACGATGATACCGGCGATTTCTATGTCTCCGACCTGCAAAAGGCGGGCGTGGATACCAACCTGCATCGCCAACGCGATGAGGGTGTCAGCGGCAAGTGCATTGTCATGGTCACCCCCGATGCCGAGCGCACCATGCACACCTTTTTAGGGATTTCAGAGCATGTATCCGATGCAGATTTGCATGTGGATGCAATCGCAGCGGCGCACTACACCTATCTCGAAGGCTATCTGGTCACCTCCCAAACGGGACGCCAGGCTGCCATTTCTCTGCGTGAAAAAGCCGCGGCACAAGGCGTAAAAACAGCGCTGACGTTTTCTGATCCCAACATGGTGAAGTTCTTTCGTGATGGATTGAAAGAGATGGTGGGCGGCGGTGTCGATCTGCTGTTCTGCAACCAACAGGAAGCGATGACCTGGGCCGATTGCGATGACCTGCAAACAGCAACGGGCGCCCTGAGGGGCCTCGCCAAACAATATGTGATAACGCTGGGCAAAGACGGCGCATTAGTGTTTGACGGCGAGCAACAACACCACATAGCCGCCACGCCAGTAAAAGCGATTGACACCAACGGCGCAGGCGACATGTTTGCCGGGGCGTATCTGTATGCGGTTACGCATGGATTCACGCCACTTGAGGCCGGTAATTTCGCCGTGCGTGCCGCTGCCAAAGTCGTCACGTATTTTGGCCCGCGTTTACCGCCCCAGGATTACCAGGCATTGCTGCCCGTCAAATAGTTTCTGCCCCACAGCGCGCGACTGCGCCACCCCATTGTGCCGAGGCGGGTGAACCCGTCTTGGCCGTAGGCCTCTGGTCACTTGTAGCAATGCTCCCAAAAAGTAGCAACGCTCCCAAAAAAACTCAGGAATTCTCTACATGTTTAAAGGTACTCCCCTCAGCCTGCCCAACCAGTGCTCTCCCACCCCGGATCTGATCAGCAGCGGCATGCCCAGCCCGCAAGATTTGCAAAATGCCCAGGCGGCCGGCATCAAGACCATCATCAATCTATGCGGTGCACATGAAACCCAGGGTGAGGCCGCGTTCGTGCAGCAATTGGGTATGGGGTATTTCAACATCCCAGTGTCAGGCGCAATGGATCTGACCGAAGAAAAAGCCCGCGCGTTGGGCGATATCGTTAACGAATGTGCTCATCACCCCGTGTTGATCCATTGCATGAGCGGCAACCGTGTCGGTGCATTGCTGGCGATGAAAGCCTTTTATGTCGATGGCGCCACCCCGCAACAAGCGCTAGAGGCGGGTCGAGCCGCCGGCCTCAAAGCCCTGGAGCCCGAGGTATGGCGTTTGTTAAACAATGCGGCACTGGCCGCACAATAAACCATGCTAGCCACACTGCTGGGATTGGTGACGGGATTGATCCTGGGCCTGACAGGCGCGGGAGGCTCGGTGATTGCCCTGCCGCTGCTGATGCTTGGGCTGGGTTGGACACTGCCACAAGCTGCACCGGTGGCATTGTTGGCTGTCTGCGCATCAGCCACCCTCGGCACGCTGATCGCATGGAAACACCGCATTGTGCGTTACCGCGCAGCCCTGCTAATGGCCTTTACCGGGCTGCTGACTGCGCCACTTGGTTTGCTCGTTGCTGCACGCGCACCCGCACAGGGTTTGACCCTTATCTTCGCCGTTGTGTTGGGCATCGTTGCCCTGCGTTTGTGGCAACACGCCCGGCAGCGCCCTGATGAAACGAAGGCTGTGTCCGCCCACATGCCAGGGGATGCGGTCTCGCAAAATGATGTGCCGTGCCAGTTGAAGCCTGACGGGCGCTTGCGCTGGGATATACCCTGCCTGCGCGCCATTATTGCCAGCGGTGCCGGCAGCGGATTTTTGGCGGGCTTGCTTGGTGTGGGCGGTGGATTTGTTATGGTACCAGCGTTACGCGCAGTGACAACGCTGCCCATGCATGGCGCGGTGGCCACCTCGCTGATGACGATTGCAATTACCAGTGCCTATACTGTGCTCATGCATGTCGCCTCTGGCCATGTACTCCCCTGGCTGATCGCGCTCCCCTTTGCGTTGGGCGCCATTGGCGGCATGCTGATGGGGCGTAAAATTGCGCCCCACATTGCGGGGCCACGTTTGCAACAAGGCTTCGCATTGTTACTGGTATGCGTAGCGTTATGGATGGTTTGGACATCGCGAGGCTGAACATGGGTACCACGCCGACACGAAGAAAAAAGATCGCGGGTGTTATCATTTTTCTCTGGGCATCAGGTATCTGTGGAGTAGTACCGGCACAGGATACCCTTGTAGTGCCTTTGCAGATCCATCTGGTCGAAGGCCTGATCATGCAAAAAAACGGTGTACAGATGCGCGAATGGCTCGATGCTTCCACCGTAAAAACAACAGTGTTGCCAGAGATCAATCGCATTTGGAAGCCCGCCAACATCCAGTTCAACATCAATACGATACTCATCGAACGCGCACTGGATGTACCGAATAAAACCGCCTTGCTCGATTACATTGTCAAGGCGCAGCGAGATGCGACCGGGAAGGCTGATCCTCGTCGCATCAAAAAACTCTCCAAAATGGTCGACCGCTCACGACACCACGCCAACGCCATCAATCTTTATTTTGTACCCTATCTGGGCGAAACCTCACAAGGAAATGCCAAACGCAAAGACAAACGAATTTTTATCGCGCAATGGACCGACAAAGGAAAGCCGTCTGGCGCAGCCCCTCACCGTTTTCAACTCACAGAACCGCCCCCTTTTCGCAACGGTTCGTTAAGCCGCACGGTTGCCCACGAAATTGGCCATATTCTGGGGCTTGAACACCCGGATAAGAAAACCCAAGTCACCACAGGCTTATTGATGGGCGGAAGACAACAGGGGTATCAGCTCACCCCGGAACAGATAGCCATTGCCCGCGAGAGCGCTCACAAAATTGCGCGTTGATCTCATCACCGCACTGCTGCCAACTTGACCAATGCTGAGCAGCGCTCATACTATCGCTATCCCGTCGAGATAGAAAATGTCGTACGAATTCCTCCACTCAAGGCGATGTGTGTTTCATGCCGTTCTGCACGCAGGCTTACAACAACGTACGATCTTCGCGTAAAGGGGTAACGCTTTGCAGCGTAGCACTGAGCGCTGTTACTTTTCTGTCAGTCATCATGCTGCTAAATGGCTGCTCCAGCCAGCCCGCCATGCCTACCGTGAGCACGGTCACTGCGCCATTGCATGTGCCAGCCACCTCTGTTTCACCCGCACCCAATAGTCTGAAACATAAAGTCGCCATCGCCCAGTTTGGCTTCTCCGATGATGACGATGCACCCAGCGATGCCATGGCCCAGGCCTCCAGACAAACAAAAGTGTTTCTGGATACCCGATTGCAGCAAACACAGCATTTTATGCTTCTGACACATGAGCGCTTGCAGATCCCGCTGCAAACCCCTGATTTGCTGGCAGTGAACGATGACATTCTCGGTGCCGATTATTTGGTGGCAGGCGAAATACAGCGCCACGATGTCACCCTGCCTGGCATGTTTGATGGCTGGCGCAGCCCGAAAACAGCACGAGCGCGCAGCATAGTGTTATTGCGGGTCATTGATGCGCATTCCGGGCAAGAGGTGTTGGCCCACACGAGCCAAGGGGAAATCACACGCGAAATTCACGACAAGACACCAATGGATAATGCGGGCATGCATGCCATGCAAGACGCGGCACTTTCAATGGCATTGAATAACGCGCTACCTGCGCTTACACAACACCTGCTGCAACGCCGTTGGCGCGGTCAGATTCTGTCGACACAACAAGGGTTTGTTTTGGTTAACAGTGGCGCCGGGCAAGGCATTCAAATTGGTGATGAATTTTATGTTGTCGCCAGCGAGCATGCGCTGACCGTCAATGCACTTGCGGCCCCCGCAACGGGCTCACCGTTTTTGGCCACCTTGCGCGTGGTGGCGCACGCGGGCGAAAACGAGCAGGAGCTATCGGTCTGCGAGCTGGTCGAAGGCAGCCTGCCGGTTGACGATGTTGGCAAACTTAGCGTCCTGAGTGCTCGCCACGGGCATTAGCGACAACCTAATCCGCCTAGGCAGATCAATAGTCACCATCTAACGCTTTCCTGACGGCCGTCACATGCCGACCCCTTCCGTGCGGCGAAAACCATCTACACTGAAGGTGAATGACCTATTAACAGCCGCCGGGCGCTGAATACACCATGTTTATCGAATCCAATTTCACTGAAGTTTTCGAACGCATCGACAGCCACTGCAAAGCCCTCGCAGAAACCCTGCTGGATGGCGTGGCTGCTGAAGGCGCGGCATTGTCGTATGAACTGATCGATGACCTGTTTGCCGCCGCCGGCAATGGCGAGCGCGTCTTTCTGATTGAAGAAGGTGCGATTGGCCTGGGCCAAACCGGTGGCCCCCTGTTCTTTTATGATGCCGGTGACATACTCGGCCTCGAAGACTGGGCCACCTTGCCCGCCAACCGTTTCATGGCAGAAAGCACCGTTACGCTTCGCCCTTACAACAAGCAAACCTTGCTCGCGACGTTGACGCAAACCCCCGCACAGGCGCAGGCGCTGGCGAACTACCTGATGGCCGACGTGGCACGCCGCACACTGATTTCCAGTCTGATCGAAGAAGGTGTCGACAAGGCGTCGCTCGGATTTGCGCATTTTGCCCCCGGTGAAATCATCATTCAAGAAGGCACTCCCTCCGATACCGTGTATTCGATTGTCGAAGGGCATGCCGAAGTGACGATCAATGGTTTCAAGGTGGGTGAAATTCTTGAAGACGAGATTTTCGGCGCACTTTCATTGTTGACCCACAGCCCACGCACGGCGACCGTTACCGCCACCAAAAATTGTCTGTGTCTGGTAGTACCGCGCAACCAGTTTGAAACCCTCATCAAGACGCATCCGCGCATCTGCTTGAACCTGATGGAGAACATGGCAAGACAAATCGTTGCCTTGAACAAACAGGTCATGGATCGCACATCGCCTTAACGCTACTATCGTCTTAACGCTACTATCGATCGCCAGAAACTTGTCTAAACTTGACGATTCCCCTATAACCTCGAAAGACATCGGTTAAGGACGCTTGCTCGATGACGCACAAAGCCGCTATGGAAAAAGACATTCTCGATTTTACGCCGCCAACCCTCGCCACCGTCGAACGCGCACTCAAACTACAATCCATGTACTTTGATCCACGTTTTTACGGCCTGGATAACGTTGATCGTGAGCGCCCCGCCCTGTATGTCGGGAACCATACGATTTACGGATCGCTCGATGCTCCACTGATTTATGCCATGCTGTATCGCGAAAAAAATATCGTTTTGCGCAGCTTGGGCGACTCCTTTCACTGGAAAGTCCCCCTTTGGCGCGACCTCATGACCGATGGCGGCGCTGTCCCTGGCACCCGCGAGAACTGCGCCCGCTTGATGGAGGCCGGTGAACATATTCTGGTGTTTCCAGGCGGCGGGCGGGAAGTCGCGAAACGCAAAGGTGAGCAATACAAACTCACCTGGAAAACCCGTACCGGATTTGCCCATATGGCCATCAAATACCAATACCCGATTATCCCGGTTGCATCGGTAGGCGCCGATGATGCCTATGACGTGGTGTTCGATGCCTACGATTTTCAAAAATCCATGCTGGGCAAACTGTTGATGAAGAACAAGACCGTATCGGAACAACTGCGTGGCGGTGATGTGTTCTTCCCCGTCAGTAAGGGCGTTGGCATTACGCCGATTCCTCGCCCCGAACGCTTTTACTTTTCGTTTGGCGAACCGATTGATCCTATGGAGTACGCCGGCAAGGAAAACAATCTTGAAGTACAGTGGAAACTGCGCAAGCGTGTCATGGATGCACTGGAAAACGAAATCGAGACGCTCAAATCCCTGCGCGCCAAAGATGACCTGCCTGCATGGCGTAAGCTGTTGATCAAACGATAGCAGCATTGCCTATAAATAATTCAGGGTAACGCCTGAGCTACGTCATTTTTGTTCCCGCCTTATTACTCCCCTTTGATTACCTCAACACACGGGTAATCAAAGGGGATTGTTATTATTACCGTGCACAACCACCCAGAATTGCTCGCTTTTTAATCACGAGCAACATCAGCCGCGCTCCGCTTTCAGCCTGCGTTCAGGTTCGACGTGCAAAGCTCCGCGCTCACTAACGTCATTCAAGGTGTTAAATGATGCACGGTCCTCAGGCAGTAAAAGAGGCCGTCAGTACAAAATGGCTGTTATTTTTAGCAGTTTTTGTAGTGACGCTTTTTTTTCAAGTATCCGCAAACGCAGTCACAGTCAGCTCACAGCCCTCCAGTGTTACCGTTAAAGCAGGCCAGTCTGTCACTTTTAAACTGGTTGCCAGTAGCAGCAATGGCAGCACCATTAGCTATACGTGGTATAAAAATAACGTGGTGATAAGCGGTGCGGCCAGCAGCACCTATACGATTGCCAGTGCGAAGACCAGCGACGCCGGCACCTATCGTTGTATTGTGAAAGATTCGGCTTCGACTTATAAATGTCGATCTTTTTCGCTGAAAGTCACCGAGTCGACACTGCCCGTGAGCATCACACAACAACCGTCCAGCGCGATTGTCAACGAGGGCAGCTCCACCAGCATGAGCGTAACGGCAACGGGCAGTGGCACCCTGACCTACCAATGGTACTTCAATGGGCAAGCCATTACAGGCGCCACCAGCAGTGTGCTGAGTTTTGCCAGCACGAGCATGGCCAACGCGGGTAATTACTATGCGGTGGTGCGTAACGCCAGCTCGTCTGCCACATCGACTACAGCAACCTTGTCGGTGTTGAGCATCCCTAAAACCTGGTCAGCCAGGCTAACCTGGACGCAGCCCACGCTACGTGAAGATGGCACCGCCCTCGCCAGCACTGATATTGCGAGCTACCTGGTTTACTACGCGTCGAGCAGTACCGGCAGCATGACTCTGCTCGGCTCGACCAGTGCCACTACCTTGAGCTATTTAGTGAGTTCGCTGGCAGCAGGCACCCACTATTTCGCCGTCAGAACGCGTGATATTGCCGGCATGGAAAGCGCGCTTTCAACGCGGCAAAGCCTTTCGTTTTAGAAGATGGAGGCGGTGCCTCCATTGAGCCCCTCCCAGCTTTGTCGGGGAGCCTGCAGTCATACCAATGGCAGCTCAAGACAAAGCTTTGGCAGTTGCGGACATGCAAACCTGTCTGCAACGCTTTACTCTAAAAATGTCTTCACCTCACAACCCGCCTTTCACTCACCACGCTGCGCACTGCACGCGTGAAGGCTGGTTGCAACAAAAATCACAATAAATATTTCAATTACAACATGACTCAAAAGGGATTTACCTTATTGAGATCACTTGGGGAAAATTTTATGAAAATTTCATCCGCACTATGGTCAGCCTGCGCCTCACTACTAATTTTTGTAAACCCCATGGCGCTGGCTAACGAAATCGATTCTGGCTTGCGATCAAACCAATCAACGCCTTGTCCCCAGATAGACCCCGATCAAAGATTCAGTGATAACATTGCAATGTGTCCGAATGAAGTTCGAAGAAATTCAGTTTGGAGCGTATTGCGATGCTCCTACAATCAATCTACAACCTTAAAAAATGTCAGATCAGAAGATAAAAGCAACCTTAAAGGACTGTTTAACGCAATACAGACGCATGTCAACACATCAAGGGAAATTGATAATTTTTCACATAACCCTTATGCAGGCAATGCAGACACCATACTCGACAAGTCAGAGGCTCTCGGTCTTCAGGTGTGCCGCTCTACCGACACGTCAAAGAATGATTCATTTCTCTTGTTCTACTCAAAACCAGGCGTAACCGATAATACGGGTGCATTTTTTGGCGTCCGCGAAACTAAATCCTCCAGAATCGTCATTCTTTTACCGCACGATGACTCAGATGGTTACGCTGCAACGGGCAAACAAGGGTTCTCGGAGAGTAAAGCCTTTGGATTTATGTCAAATTCCAATTCAAGAAAACCCTTTGGTGGACGCGTCAACGACTGGTCGCATGAAACGAGCAATTGGGGATACTCCTTTTTTCAGGAGTTCAATCGACTTTCAGTCAATGAAATTGGAAACAAACCCTTTTTCATAAACATGCATGGCATGGCAGATACCAGTAGATTTTTGTCGTATTCAGGCCCACGTCGGCCACTTTCACTGGAAGCTTTCAACACTGCGGTTTCAGAAGTCTATCCAGGCCTGGAGCGGAAAGCATTCACGGTGCATTACGCGGTGAGGAGTGCCATTCCGTGTAGCAGTGACCGATATATCCAAACCGAAATACCGGCTGCGCGTCACCGGCACGGAAAATCAGTGCTGAATATCGTTCGGAAGCTTGAAATGGATTCGCCAGAAAATTCAGGGCAACCGAGATTTCCGGTCATTTGGAGTAATCCGAATGATACGAATTCAAATACCAATTGCCAGGCGCCATAGCGAATGAGTTAAGCCGACTCCGCGACGTGTCGCGGAGTCGGCTTAACTCATTGTCGACCTACCCACACTCAGCCGCGAAGGGCTGCCTCGATTGCGGCGATGTCGATCTTTCTCATCGTCATCATCGCATCAAACGCCCGCTTGGCGGCTGCGCGATCGGGACTGGTGTATGCTTTCGTTAGAGCGACTGGCGTAATTTGCCAAGAAATCCCCCACTTGTCTTTGCACCAGCCGCACTCACTCTCCTGACCGCCGTTACCGACAATTGCGTTCCAGTAGCGATCTGTTTCCACTTGGTCTTCGGTCGCGACCTGAAACGAGAACGCTTCGCTGTGCTTGAATGCAGGTCCGCCGTTAAGCCCCAGGCACGCAACTCCAAGTACGGTGAACTCGACCGTTAATACGTCCCCTTCTGTTCCTGACGGGTAATCCCCAGGTGCGCGATGCACGGCATCGACTGACGAATTCGGAAAAGTGTCAGCATAAAATCGCGCGGCACCCTCAGCATCGTTGTCGTACCAAAGGCAGATCGTGTTCTTTGCAATCTTTTTCATGTCATCACTCCGATGAGATTAAGGATTATACCGTTCAGCACGGCTACAAGGTATTTCCCATGGACGGATTGACATAGGAAATAAACGGCTTTTCTGGCGTTAATTTCGTAAGATGTATTTTACACTGAATAATAGCAGCCACGGTCAAAAGCTCTACTCAGTCAAATTATGACTCAAGCTCATCGATGCATGGTTGCAACACTGGGTTTCTGCGCATTTCTTTCATTTTTCCTTGCGTTGACGCTACACTCGATTTTCGACTCTCGATTTTCAAATCTCGACTTTCAGTGATAGGGAGAAACACGTGTCGTCCATCATTTCAGTGCAGGACCTGACAAAGACCTACGCCAGCGGTCATCAGGCGCTCAAGAATATCAACCTCGACATCCGTCGTGGTGAAATTTTCGCCTTACTCGGCCCCAATGGGGCTGGCAAGACCACGTTGATCTCCATCATCTGCGGGATTGTTAATCCAAGCACGGGGACCGTTATTGCCGATGGCCATGACATCGCTAAGGAGTTTCGCGCCGCACGAACCAAAATCGGTCTTGTGCCTCAGGAGTTGCATACCGATGCCTTTGAAACTGTATGGGCTACCGTCAACTTTAGTCGCGGCTTGTTCGGCAAAGCACCAAACCCACAATTCATTGAGAAAATCCTGCGCGACCTCTCGCTCTGGGATAAACGCGACGCCAAGATCATGACCCTCTCTGGTGGCATGAAACGCCGCGTCATGATTGCGAAAGCGCTCTCACATGAACCCACGATTCTGTTTCTAGATGAACCCACCGCTGGCGTGGATGTCGAACTGCGCCACGACATGTGGGAGATGGTACGACGTTTGCGCGATAGTGGCGTCACCATCATTCTTACCACCCACTATATTGAAGAAGCCGAGCAAATGGCAGACCGTGTCGGCGTGATCAGTAAAGGCAAACTGATTCTGGTGGAGGAAAAGCGGACGCTGATGGAGAAAATGGGAAAAAAACAACTAACGCTGAAATTGAAAACACCCCTGGCCGAGGTGCCGCGCAACCTCAATGATTACACACTGGAGCTCTCATCCGACGGGAAGGCTCTCACCTATACTTTCGACAGTCGTAGCGATGACACTGGCATCGCCGTGTTGTTGCGCAAGCTCGATGAGCACGGCATTGATTTTAAAGAACTGCAGTCCAGCGAAAGCTCGCTGGAAGACATTTTTGTGAGTCTGGTGAGCGAGAGAGTATAACGCGCGGGTTGAATGCCCCCTTCTCCTGGTTAAAGGGGTCCATCATTCATTCAAGGAAAAAGACATGAACAAACTTAATCTGTATGCCATACGTGCCATTTACATTTTCGAAATTTCACGCACGCTCCGCACCCTTATGCAGAGCATTGCGTCGCCTGTCTTGTCGACCTCTCTCTATTTCATTGTTTTCGGTTCGGCGATAGGAAATCGCATGGGTGCCATCGACGGCATCAGTTACGGCGCTTTTATCATTCCAGGCCTCGTTATGCTGACACTGCTGGGTGAAAGTATTTCCAATGCCTCCTTCGGCATTTACTTGCCAAAATGGTCGGGCACGATTTACGAATTGCTGTCAGCACCGGTCTCCTATGTCGAAGCCATTATCGGCTACGTAGGTGCGGCGGCCAGTAAATCCGTCATGCTGGGAATACTTATTCTGGTGACCGCGCGCTGTTTCGTGGATTACCATATTGCACATCCCTTCTGGATGATATTTTTCCTCGCACTCACCTCGATCACCTTCAGCATGCTCGGATTTATCATCGGCATCTGGGCCAACGATTTTCAAAAGCTGCAATTAGTGCCGCTTATGGTGATCACGCCGCTCACTTTTCTGGGTGGTGCATTCTATTCCATCGATATGCTACCGCCGCTCTGGCAGACCATTTCATTATTCAATCCAGTGGTATACCTGATCAGTGCCTTCCGCTGGAGTTTCTACGGCGTTGCCGACGTTGACGTCGTACTCAGTGCCGGCATGATTACGGCCTTTCTGATAGCGTGTTTGTTGGCGGTACGCTGGATTTTCAAGACTGGCTACCATATCAAGGCATAAATGCATGACGGCATTAGCGTGGGATTTCGTGATGGCTTTTTTGAACCCATACACATTATTACGCGGCTCGCGACCTCCATACGGAGGATATCCGCGACGTTGAAGCGTGAATCCTGATAGAACATGCAGTCTAATTGTTAACTCAACATTAACAATAGATAACAATGCACTAACTGAAATCCAAAAAACATTAACATATCTTGCTGACTGTAATAGTCCCCTCTAAAAGCCCAATCGCAGATCCACGAGTGACTATTCAGCAGCACTTATCGATCTGCCAGGCCTTTCTTTCAAGCTATAAAAAAAGAATAATCGAGAATTCGTAATGAAAAGATTCAATCTCAGGTTCTCCCAAATCCTTGTCATCATGCTAATGGTGCTGTTGCAGGCCGGCTGCACCTTGGACATGGACAATGACGGGATCATCGACACGAACGACAACTGCCCGACGATTGCAAATTCTGATCAGGCCGACAATGACACTGACGGTACCGGAAATGTATGTGATCCCTGTCCTGATAATCCAGACAACACCTGCGGTGGAATGGAGCGCTTCATTTCACACCTGAACCAAGAAAAAATGAGATTCAGCCAGCCAGACGGCAGCAAGGTAGAAGTCCTTCTCACCGGCGACCCGTACTTTATGCTGGCGGAAAGCCCCGATGGGTATACGTTGATTCGAGATGATCAGACCGGTTGGATTTCCTATGCCAAACGATCTGCTACCGATGACCGCCTTGTTTCGTCTGGTATTCCCTATTTAAACCATGACCTGGAACCGATGAACCAGTCGCTACGAATACAATCACTCGACTCAAACAGTATTCCGAAACGCCTGAAATACAGTGACGCGCAAATCAGGGAAATTCGATCGAATTCACAAGGACAATTAACCACCCGGATAGCGAATAGTAATGCACCGCTGATCAGCACTGCTCAATCGCCCGTCGTCGGAACGATCACTCAACTCGCGATTCTGGTCGATTTCCCGGACAGAAGGGCCAATATCGCCAAAAGCGAAATCAACAGCGCCTATAACGGCACCTATGCAGGCAATAGAGGTTCAATCAAGTCATGGGTTACGACCATGTCCAACAATAATGTGACGTTGAACACCGTCGTAATCGGTTATTACACGGCCAAGTACAGCACGTCACATTACTTGAGAGGTGGAACCCATGATTATTCAGCCTCCCAAGAACTCCTGGGCGAAGTCATGCCATGGGCGGACGCCAACTTCAATTTTGCCACTCTCACGCGCGATGGAGAGAGTGTGCGGTCGTTCAATATTCTGTACGCCGGCGATACCATCGCAAACGGATGGGCAAATTCACTCTGGCCCCATGCGGGTGGTTATGGGTATCAGACTAACGATGGGGTTAGCACTGGCGCCTATTTCATGTCTAACCTGGGGAACAATTTGCCGCTGAATTTGGGAACATTGAGGCATGAGCTGGGACATAGCATCTTCAAGTGGCCGGATACCTATGACTATCAAGGAGATTCACACAGTGCAGGCGGATTTGCGATGGAGACCGATATTCCATGTGCACCTTTCCGCGCCCAGCATGGTTGGATCAATGTGATTACGGTAAATGGTGCGAACCAGACTTACTCGCTTCCCGATAATGCGAACACGGCGTTGAGATATAACAATCCTGCCAATCCCAATGAATATTTCATGATTGAGTATATGAGAAAGTCGGGCTGGAGAAGTAACGCGCCTGATGAGGGGCTTTTGATCTGGCACGTAGATAAAAATGGCAACAACAGCGC
Organism: uncultured Moraxellaceae bacterium; assembly: GCA_964473645.1. Lineage (GTDB taxonomy): Bacteria > Pseudomonadota > Gammaproteobacteria > Pseudomonadales > Ketobacteraceae > HdN1. The sequence goes on along the minus strand of CAYYPW010000012.1, from coordinate 32,480 downwards.
GCAGGACATGACGTCGGCAAAACATTACCAGCATTCAGTAGAACAGGCCGATGGCTTGTTCGAACTGGAAAGGAATTTGCGGGGCGGATCAGATGGTGATCTCTTTCACGCCGGTTATCGGACGACCTTCAATGACTCCACCGGCCCCAATAGTAAATGGTGGAATGGTGCAAGCTCCGGATTGAACATCAGCAACATAGGAAGTATCGGCGGCAGTTCAATATCACTGACGATTGGTAATGCTGCCCCTGTGGGGCCAGCCGGATACACGTGGTGCGCGGCTGAAGGGGGATCGTGTTCATTCACAGATAACGTCGATGTTGCGTACGGAGCAAACGGGAAATTCAATTACAGATACAATGTCACTGGATCGGTTTCTATTAACAACGCGACCTTCGGAGATCCCATTCCTGGCGTGCCAAAGGCTGGATTTTACAAGAAGATCAGTTCTACGACGGGGCCAGCCGGATACACCCGGTGCGCCGCTGAAGGAGGATCCTGCTGGTTTGCCAACATAGTAGACGTCGCGTACGGCGCGAATGCTAAATTCAATTATCAGTATGGCGTCTCTGGTACGATCAATTTTAACAACGCAACATTCGGAGACCCCAACCCTGGCGTTGCAAAAGCCGGTTATTACAAGGTAAGGACGGACGGATACTATGTCCTTCGTGCCAGGCATAGCGGCAAGTACCTGGATGTTTCAGGATACTCCACGGCCGATGGTGGCAACGTCCATCAATGGGCTTACACGGGAGCCGCCAATCAGCAGTGGCAACTCCAAAGCGCTGGAAACGGAAATTATTATTTGAAATCGAGACACAGTGGCAAGTATCTGGATGTTGCAGGATCGTCCACAGCGGACGGCGGCAATGTTCATCAGTGGACGTTCCATGGCGGCGCGAACCAGCAATGGCAACTCCAAAGCGCAGGGAACGGGAATTATTATTTGAAATCGAGACACAGCGGCAAGTATCTGGATGTTGCAGGATCCTCCACAGCGGACGGCGCCAATGTTCATCAGTGGACATTCCATGGCGGCGCGAATCAGCAGTGGAAATTAGAACCGGCGAATTGACAGTTCTCGCGTCCACCCCGTACCCAGCACCTTATGCATCTCATTGCAATCGTGCTGGGTATTCCCTGCACGAAAAACGCTGAAAAAACTGGACGACCAATGCTCGGAAGTCGGATGAAAAAGTAGGATTTTGGAAATATCGGAGCTTTGTACTTGCTATCCGTCAACGCGAATGTTTCAGTCTGTAGCGCAGTCGATACTGTGCTACAGACAACCACATATTGCTTAATCGCAGTCAAAAAACAAATGTCTATGCTTGGGGTCACAGGCAATTGTGCTGCTTTTGAATTCACGAGAATCAGATTCAGCGGCGTGCGCTTTGGTTGAATCGGGATTACTTGCGAATCCTTCAAACGGCTCCTCCACATGCGCATCCTTTGCATTAGGATTACTTGCGAATTCTTCAATTGGCCCCTTGCTGATTTGGGTATCTTGTATGGTCGACGTTGTCTCTTCGTTTATTGGCGAAGTCAACACTAGTGACTCTTTAGGTACCGGTTCAACAGACGCTACTGGATTCACCGACGGATTGTCTGCGGGTGGTGTCGGTGGCATTACGACTTCTTCGTTGGCCGCACTTTTGGTACTGTTTTCGTCTTCCAAGGCTATCAGCGATGCGACATCGATACGCGTAACATTGGGGAGACCGGCTCGATCATCGATGACGTAGGCATCTCTTGAGCTTATATTTCCCTGTTGCTCCAGGCCACCAGCATCAATGGCATCCACCACGTAATTAATTGTCAAATCCATGGCTTTTTTTGCAGCGATTCCAATCGATTCAGCCATGTAATCGTATCGATGGCGTGCCCTCACTCTAAAGGAGCGGTCTTCAATTAATATCGAAAGATCAGCCAGCATTATTGCGTGCGCAGGATCATTCGGTACTTCAACAATCCCCTGGAGTATAAGTGTGCCCAATGCTTCTCCAATGGCGTTTATTCCGGCCATCTGAAGCGTTTTTGGTGCAGGCAAAGTACCGTTCTGGATAGCATTCTGAGATCTCGGTGTTTCACCACGAGCTCTCGCCAATTCAAAATCACGGCGGTTGTCAAGTAATGTCAATCGTTTAACTACGAGCGTTTTTCCCGTGAGTTTATGCCCTGCACGTATTTGTAATCTATCTTTGAAGTATGCGACGCTGCTCGGGCTGAGCTTGTCATCTCCAACTACAGATTTGCCAAGCGTGCTGCTGTATACCCCGGCAATACCCGCTAAGTTTTGAGACCGCTTATCTTCGTCAGGACGCAAATCCTGCAGTGCAAAACTAGGCGGTTGCCCGGAGAGCGTGTAGTTATAGGTGTAAGGTTGAGTGGCGCACCCGCTGATGCCCACAAGTAACAAAATGATCAGACATTTAATTTGAAAAACAGAAAAGCGCATGTATCACCCGTAACATTTTTAATTGTTTTCGCTAAATGCTCAACAGGGGCACATTTGCCTTCTCTTGAATATTTGCATGCTTTCGCCCTCTGCGCATTGGGTCAATAACGGACGCCGTTCTCACAAAAGAACATCACGCTGGATATCCTCAGCAACCTATTATGAGGTGGTTTGTTTAGTTAGGTGGCGCATCCATGCATTGGGAAAGCTGGCAATACCGTACCACAATGTAGCGTCCCCTTAGAAGCGACAACATCTCCAATCGGGTTTGTCACCTCGTGAACTGAATCAAAACCCAATCTAAACAGGTTTGGCTGCTCTCCTGTATCCAAATCAAACACGCACACACGAGCAAAATTGCCCGAACAATCACGAACGCGTTTTCTTATTTGCGCGCCTCTGGTTGCAGTATCGAGTTGCAAGTTATGTGAGGTTGTGGGCACGCACCTTGGTAACCCAGTTCTGTATTCGGTCTATCTCCCTTGGCATTCGCCAAACTGTATGTATTAGCAGTATCAAGGGTTTAAACCATGTCATTGGTAAGTGCTCCACCATCAGCTATCCCGAACCACCCGCAGCCTTCGCACTCACAAGCCCAGCACGGATGTATTCGCGCAGGTATTCACGCAAGCATTTCGCTTTCGCATTCAATAATTTACCGCTCGGCCACACCACAAAAATCTCGCGCATTTCGCCGCGCCATTCTGGTAATAACCGAACGAGCTGGCCTGATTGCAGTTCGCTCTGCACTTCGGTGAGGGGCAGCAAGGAGAGTCCTTGCCCATCACAGACCATGTATTTCACGAAACTGGTGTCGTCAAACGTTGCAGAGAACTTTGGAAACACCTCCTGTACCTGCCCCGACGGCTCATGCGTCAGCGTCCATTTCGTCGACAGGCTGGTACCCACCACACGAAAATCGCGAATCGCCGTCGGCTCCAAGGGAACGCCGCTCTTCGCAATATAATCCGGTGACGCGACCAGCACCTTCTCGATAGCGCCGAGTTTTTGCTGATACAAGTTGGAATCGGGCTGCGGCCCAATGCGCAAGGCAATATCCGCTTTGCTCTTGATAATATCCTGCACCTGATTGCTAAGACTTAGATCCAGCTGGATATCGGGATAAGTACGGGTAAAGCCCAACCACATCGCACGTAGAAATCCATGCGAAAGATTGGTGGGTGCCAGCACGCGCAGCTTGCCACGCAATTGTTGCATGTCCTCGCTGAGTTGCTGTCGCGTCACCTCAAATTGATCCACCAGGTCGGCATACGCCTGATAGTAAACCTCGCCCTCCTGCGTCAACACAAAGCGTCGTGCCGAACGATGCAAGAGCTGCCTACCCACTTGCTGTTCCAGCTTCTGGATGCGGCGTGTCACGGTCGCCGTGGGCATCGACAGGTGCCGCGCGGCACCGGCCAAACCGCCATGTCGAACCACATGAATGAACAGTGCGATATCGTCGATCATGATTCCATTTTTGCAATTGGTGATTCAAGAACTGGCTATTTTTTCACTAGATGAAAGACGTTACCATCTCTTTATCGCCCGCTCAACGCAACACGCCCACCCAGGTGGTGATGCTTGTACGGCCCGTTCCAACAATTGAGGATTTTCAACATGATATCCAATCGCTTTACCCCACAGGTGTTTTCATTCTTCATGGCGTTGTTGATGTCCGGCATCATGTCGTTCGTGATCTCCGCATTCAATGTGGGGTGGGTCGACGGGATCGCACTCATCTGGCTGCGGGCCTGGTCGCTCGCGTTCGCCGTTGCTTTTCCCACTATTGTGCTTATAACGCCCCTCGTGAGGAAACTGGTTGCCATGGTGGTATCACCCCACCATTGAGCCTGCCCAGGGTTGATGTGTGTGTCGGACTGACCTCTATTTTTCAGGAGCAAACGCATGAATTCCATCTTACATAACATTGCTGGCATCGTCCTGATCGGCATCGGCGCAACCGCCCTGATGGATGTGTGGTCGGTGGTGCTGCGCAGAGCGTTCAATATTCCGTCCCTCAATTTCTGTCTGGTGGGACGCTGGATAGGCCACATGCGGTTTGGCAGATTTGCCCACACCGCCATCGGAAAAGCAGCACCACAACCGGGGGAATGCACCATCGGCTGGATCGCCCATTACGTCATCGGCATCACGTTTGCACTGGTGCTGGTTGTGATCGCGCCAGACCAGTGGCTTGCTGCACCGAGTATAACGCCAGCATTGCTGGTCGGACTGGGAACGGTGGTCATGCCTTATTTCATCATGCAACCAGCGCTTGGGCTTGGGATTGCAGCATCGAAAACGCCGAACCCATCGCAGGCTCGGCTGAAAAGTCTGGTCTCCCACGGCGTGTTCGGTATTGGTCTCTATCTGTCTGCACTGCTATTACTTGCGTGGAAATGAATGCCGCAGGGTTTCAACCGGGTTGCTCGGCTGCAAATCTACAGAACCACCATGAAAACCCGTTCGACCTGATTTCGATGGATGTGAACACGCCAACGATGGGGTGGCTCGAAGCCACCCCATCGTTGCACAACTGCATCCTGCCGACCCATGCACTGACAACCGAGCACGGCTGCAAAGAAATACGCGTGAGCATGATGGCCGCGAGTGTGTCTCTTTCCCCCACTGTAAAGGCCACTCAATATAAAGGATAGCTCCCCACATTGCTCAGCACATAGCTGGCACCATTGGTGCTGTCGACCTTTTGTACCTGCATCTGCCCATTGTTGAATCGCACCAGCAGGTAATTGTGAAACACCGCCGCTCCGCTACGAAACACGGGCAGGTGTTTGCCAGTGCCATGCAGGTTGTCGTAACGGTAAACCTGACCGGCATGCGAATGAATATGGCCCGCAAAAATGGCCGATACCTGGAAGTCTTTCAAAATCTGCACGAAATCACTCTGCTGGGCATTCCAGTGATCACCAAAATCGTGGAAATTCAACACGATTTTCTTGCCTTGACTGCGTGCGCTGGCCAGATCCGTGCGCAACCAAGCCAATGCCGGGTTGATATAGAACTGATCTCGACGCGCACTGCCAAAATTCCAGCCGTTCCAGTTCACGGTATAGGTCGGGTAATTGTTCAACTGCACAAAATGCACGCCACCGACATCCCACGAGTAACCAAAGCTGCCGCGATAGTCCTTGCGCAACGAGGGGAACGAGTAATACACACCGCTTTCGCCATAATCAAAACGCACCGGATTCAGGGTTCTGACCTGATCCTTCAGATATAACGCCATGCGTGTGGCGCAGTTGTTTTCGAAGCAATCATTGACGTTGTTGGCATAGTCGTGGTTGCCCAGGCCCAGGTACATGTTCATATTGAGCCCGTGCTCATACAGCTCGACAAATTTTTCAAACTGCCAATCGTGTCCAAACGCAGTCAGATCGCCGTTAATAATACTGCCCGCAAAGCGGTGCTTGCCATAATTGCTCAGCAGTGCATTCATGCTGTTGACCTGTAGCTGATTGTCGGCGCTGGCAATCGAAGTATCGTCGCAATATTCGCCGCTGGTTTTGCACGACCATGGATACTGCGGGTCGGAGGAAATCGCCAGGTAGAAATCATCGAAATTGAAACGTATCACCCTCACCAGCGAAAACTTGTCATTGAACAACGTGCCGACATTGCTTACCGACGAGAAATAGGTCTGGCACGTGCCGGAACCATCGCCGTGTTCACAGGCCTCAACGGCATAACCGGCCGGAATCGAAAACGACGAAATTGCATCGTTGGGAAATGCATTTTGGTGGCTGAACGTGGTGATGGTGCCGCTGCCCGGACATAGTTGGCTGACATTGCCGCGATAGGCGGTATCGACATAGGCGCCCACACAGGCGAGGGCCTCGGCAGAAAAAATGGCAGCGCCGCACAAGGCGGCCATGAGAATGCGCATCGAAATGATCTCCTGTTTTTATTGCGTGGTTTTTATTAGGCTTTTTTATTATGTTGTTTTTATTTCTTGCATCCGCGCAGGTTAAAGCGCTGGAAGCGGTGCACGTAACACCCTGGCCGCATCCAGAAGGCCTGCACCATAGCGTGACGTATTCCAGTCGTCAGGACGGCGGTGCCCGGTTGTGGCAATGATCTTGTGAAATGCTTGCGGAATTTTCACGGCATCGTTCTGGTAGTGGGCGAGCAGCTTATCCCAGCCGTGATAACTGACCCAAAGCGCCGCCACACTTGCCGCGAGGGCGGCTGACATCGAGGTTCCTTCACTTTGATCGGTGTCTTGGACATGTTCGGTCAGATTGATCCAGCCGGCGCGGGCACGTCGAATGTTTTCCGCGGGTGCACAGACATCGGCCTCGGCACCATTGGAGCTGTCCCGCCAGGGTTTTTCCTCTGCATTGGAACCGCACACGGCGACCACTTCAGGGTAGGAGGCTGGTTTCGATACAGGGTAAAGCAGCGGCAGGCCCACGCCCCATGGCCCATTACCTGCTGCCGCCACGATGATCACGCCTTGCTGATGCGCATCGCGTACTGCGCTGGTAATCTCCTCGGTATCGTCAAAAAATCCCCCCATGGAAATCGATACCACTTTCGCCCCTTGGCTGACACCATAACGTATAGCTTTGGCCATATTGCTCACCGTGCGGGGATTAAGCAGTACCGTGCTGGAAATTCGTAAGGGAATCAGGTCTGCGTAGGGCGCTGCACCTTCAGCGTTATAAACGCCCACCGTGTCTGGATGCTTTTCGGAGGGACTGATGATCATCGACGCGGTGGTGGTGCCGTGACCGGCATAGGCCAGTTTGTAGGTTTTATTCAGCGTAAGCCCGCACCAGGTATTGCAATAATCGTGGGCGTCATTGGGCTTATCGATGTCAAAAAAATTCCGCTGCAAATCCAGGCGTAACTGAGTGCTGCCGTCGGCGCGATACAGTTCGGGGTGATCAAAATACCCGGTGTCGGGTTGCGCCACCAGCACCCCCTCCCCCGGTCGTTTGCCGATGACGCGAAACATCTCCCAGGCTTCATAGGCATTAATCCCCAGCGGGCCCATATACCACTGGGGATCGTCGTGAGGCAAGGTGCCGTCGTGGTCATCAACCGGAACGAATTCCGGGTTGTCATAGTGGGGCTGTGCCTCGACCACCCACGGGTCGGTCGCGAACATTTTCGCGACCTGATAAAGGCGAGCGTCAGACACTTTCAGCGAGGGCACCGGCCAGATTTCAAATTCGTTGGGGCGATCCTTGAATTGCTGGACATTCCAATTCAATCCCAGAATTCGCCGGGCCAGCGAATCGATGGCAATACCTGCAATCCAGTGCGGCTCGCGGTTGACGGTCAACTTGACATGGCGATCGCCAGAGGCGCGCGGTTTGGTGGGATCGAAACTGGCACCACACCCTACCAACACCAAAGCCAATACGACCATCGACAGACACGGGATTAAATGACGATAGAGAGGATAAGGGGTGAGCATCAGATTAGCTTCCACAGTGCTTTGTCGCGGACCGCCGAGCCCGTTGTAGAGGTGCGTCGATCCCTGACGTTGGGGTCTGCCAGTGGGATGAAACATATAATATTTCGGTGTTAACCTGCATTTTCCGTAACATAACGATACAAAATTGCACGTTTGTACAAGATGCAGTGAATGCGCCCAATTTACAAGCATTGGCACCCCTTGGTTGCATCCGGCGCTATACGTGGCGTCCGGTCAAACCAAGACGACTTGACTTCACTTTTTACGTCGGGCCCGATGCGTAAATCTGCCGCCCCTCACACTATCTTTTACGATCTCACCCAAAACAAAATGCCTGATGTGAGCACACCACAACGCGCTCACTGAGCCGCGTCGTGGCGCCCGCCTCATTGCTGCCGTCCTACTTTTCACTTTTCGATCGAATGCTACCTTCCCCCTCCTGCGGAGGGCTTCGTCACTGACAGTGCTTGTTACTATCTCGGCGGGGCTTGTTATTTATGTTTTCCTTTTTTATTTTCGGAGCAACGAAAAGATGAATAATTATTTAAAAATGCTAAGCGTTCTACCGCTAGTGGCGGTGTTGAGTGCCTGTGGTGGAAACGTGAAGTGGAGCGAAACGGCCTTAGCTTTAGGCGAAATGACCGATGACGAATTAATGGCAGAGTTCATTCGCCTAGGTTCTCTCGAAGGTGCGCCTGGGCCTATTCCTGTTGGCCGGTCAGAAGGAAAAGCAGGACTATTCGTGTGGGCAGGTCCTGGTCCTGGATGGTCTAAGACCCAACAAAACATTGCCTATGATGTTATCTGGGCCGGCAAAGTGTTCAATATCGACACGAACGTGGAGTGTAATCCAGAACAAGGCGGATCTTTCTGGTTGGATAATCGAGTCAAAGGCCTCTTTAAATGGATAGAGAATATTCCAGGTGGTGGACGCGCAAACGTTTACTATTCCAATGATGCCTGGATTGGCGATGGGAACCCAACGATCGTTATTGATTATGAGCCCACGCCAGCACTCGCATTTATACACGACGAGATTCGCTTGGCCAACTGGGCTTCAGAACTGAACCAGTCCACTTATCTGGGCATAATGTGGGTGGAAATCGCGACAGCTCGAATTCCATTTGCGTACTTCATTCCTGACCTGGTTGAGCCTTATCCCTGCGATAATCCTCCGGCGCTTGTTGCCGCCACCCCAGGCGCATGAAGGGCATATGATCGTGAGCAGTAGCGTTACCGTGGACGCTTAAAACCGGCGCCACTCACCAGCGCCGGTTTTTTATAGTGTAATACATGAAATATTTAGTTCCGTTTGAGGAGATACCCTGGTGAAGTTTTTTGTCGCCTTCATTTTGACATTCGTTTTGCTGGCATGCAAAGAGCAACCATCGCCATTTAGTGAAGACGTTACTAGGGCGCGTCAATCGTTGGCGTTTTCCATGGCTTCCATGGAAGCGTTTGCCCAACAAATTAAAACGGCCAAGACGGATGACGATATTGCTGCTGCCATCGAGCAATACAATCAAGCCTTGGAAAAACTCATTGTTGATTCGAAGTCGTTGACTCAACCGCCTTCCAGGATAGATCTGAAGGGGGACCCGGAATATTTTAATGATGTGAAGAGAAAAATGACGACATCGGCAGTACTTTTTATGCAGGCATATCAGGAAGTGCGTTCGCGCCTGGATAACCCAAGAATCAGTGCTGCGGCTGATATAATGGTCAAGAAAAATGAGCAAATTCCGAAATTTACCCTGAATTGAGCCAAGATCGCATTCATTCTGAGAAACACTGCAATACTGGAATGACAGTGCGACGTGCGTTAAAAGCCGAAGGTTTATTGATATAAAGAGGTCCATCCACGCAATGGGCTTTGATTGGCTTTTCCATCAGACTGGCTAGCGCTCAGCTAAACTACAGAAATACGCTCGTTTCTGTGAAGAAAGCCATCCGTGAACTCGATGACCTGTCCTAAATGCCAACATCAACGCCTACCGAAGGATGCAACGGTGCACCCGGATCTTTGTCCCGCCTGTGGAATTTCCTACAGCAAATGGCGGGCAAAGCATCAGGATGTATTACCCCAGAATGCGCCTGTGGAGGCGACCGCCAGTCAGATCACCTATCACAATGACACCGACGAAACCTTTCGTCAGTGGGTTTTTAATGCGTTTAATTATGTACACACGCCAATAGAACCGGTTGCGTTTTGGGGGCGTGCCTGCCTGGCTGTGGCATTGAGTTTGTGGGGGATTTATTTCATACAGGCCGGCGTGGACTGGGAGGTAGTGGGCAGCTCATTCATGCACAATATTAATCTGCCCTTTCATGAGTTTGGGCACGTCTTTTTTGCACCTTTTGGCACCTTTCTAAGCATCGCCGGTGGGAGTTTGTTTCAACTCTTATTGCCCTTGGGTTTGATGCTGGGTTTTGTTTTTCATCAGCGAGATACCTTTGCAGCCAGCGTCACATTGTGGTGGTGCGGCCAAAGCTTTGTGGATCTTGCACCTTATATTGCCGATGCAAAATATAGAACGCTGCCTTTAGTGGGCGGGCGTGGCGAAGAATCCCACGACTGGGGGAATTTACTGACCATGTTGTCGCTGGTCGAACACGCGCCCGGCATCGCCACGTCCTGTTTCGCGATAGGAAGCATCCTCATGATCACCGCAATGCTCTGGGCAGCCAGCCTGCTAAAAAAACAATATACAATCCTGCGCGCCAGTTAAAATCGGCATGAAAAAAATCATCAGCACGCAACAACTCGCGCTTGCACCAACACCACCAGACTAATCACCGGTACGGTGATCAACTAACAGCGATCGTGACTGCCGATTCCCCCAACGCTACCCAGAAGCGCGCGATATAGTCGGTAAGGTCATCGAGCGACAAGGCAATACCACCGTTGACCCAGGTCAGAATGCTTTCGATGGTGCCACCGATCAATAACGCCGAGCCTAGTTTTGCCAGCGCATGATGCTTGGGCGTCAGTTCTATTTGAGGCTGGCGGGGGTGGTGGTAGACAAGTGCAAAACTCGACAAGGCCTGCGCCAACTGCCCGATGACTTGATCCCGATGCATTTTGGCGCGCGGATTATCACTGATTTTTCCGAACAAGACTGTTGCCCGGCTCGTATCTTCCACCAACCACGAGATACACGCTTTGAGCACATGACGCGCTAGTGCTGGCGTATCCATGTTGAGCTGCTGCGCTTCGGCTACCGTTTGCCATCCCGTATTGAGTAATGCCGCAGTCAGATCATCGACCACGGCGTTCTCAAGCTCATCGAGACTTTGAAAGCTTTCGTAAAAATAGCGTTTGTTGAGCTCAACGTCGCGACACAATTGCGCTATGGAACAGTCACGCCACAGGTTAGTGGCCATCAATACAAATGCCCGGTCAAGCAGCAGACGTCGACGAGCCTTGATTCGGCTTTCGGCGGATTCACCCAAAAACGGTCTCACGGGTTGTGGCATGACAACACCCCAATGGCAGCAAGTGCGGCGAGAGTATCGATTTGCAAGCGGGCTTGCAACCCGGGCTTGACTCCAAAGTCATTCCGCCCATATTCTTGGTACTGGTCTGTACCAGAAATCAATAAATGCGATGCTGTCACCCTAAGGAGAACGCCTGTGAGCACTGCCCAATCTGTTGTTTCTGCGAAGGAAATTCGTTCCAACGTAGCCCGCCCCGAATCCGACACCGAACGCCTGCTGCACTTGCAAGCGCTAGCGGCAAAGCACCCGGGGCAAGCCAAGCAAATGGCATGGGACTGGCTACGTGAACTGCAAAAGCCCTCGGAGCACCATCGTCTGTCATGGCTGTTTGGCCAGGGCACCGCCCCCGAGGCTCCCGCCGGCGACTGCGAGGGGATCGTCATGAATCTCTATGGCGCGCCCTGGCTCACGGCCATGGATCGCCTGGTAAGACTGGGCCAACGGTTGGGCGGTATTGGATGGACCGGAAAAACCTTCAAGCAGGACGGCACCGGATACAACCGCTTGACGCCCGGAACCCGCATAGCGGCAATGCTTGTCATGCCCCGTTACCCATTTACGACCATCAACGGCGAACTGACCGGCTTTCATTTTTTCCATGCCATTGAGCCCTCGCCGCTGCCGCCGCATGCCCAGGTTCGCGCCATCAAATACGATGCCCCCATTCATGCCAATCCCCTCGTGCTGCCACGCACAAGAGACGAATTGGTCGAAATCGTTCCCAACATTTATCTCGGGCGTGCGCTGATACGCAACGCCCACGACTGGCGCGTCGTCGGGTATTTTGGCTTACGCTTTCCGCTGGGAGGCAAGTGACATGGCAATCTTGCTCAACAATGCCGTGGCATGTGTGACAGGTGGAGGCAGAGGTATTGGCGCCGCTACCGCCAAAGCACTTGCAGCCAAAGGAGCACGTGTCGTTATCGGTGATATCGACCTTGACGTCGCGACAGAGGTTGCAAAAAGCATCGGAAAGAGCGCTGTCGCGGTCCAGCTCGATGTCGCCGATCCTGCATCTTTCATCGCTTTTATTGATACCGCCAAACTAATCGGACCAATATCCTTGCTGGTCAATAACGCAGGTATTCAGCGTACCGGTCCGTTTGTCGAGCAAAGTCTAGAAAGCCAGCATCGGGAAATCGCCATCAATCTGGGCGGCGTGATTACCGGGATGCGCCTCGTGCTGCCAGACATGCTCACCCGAAATCACGGACACATCGTGAATATTTCGTCGATGGCGGGAAAGATGAGCGTCCCCGGCGCGGCGGTGTATACCGCCAGTAAATTTGGCGTCGCCAGCTTGTCGCGTGCTGTGCGTTCCGAAATTGCGGGCACCAAAGTGACCATTACCACCCTCTTGCCATCAGCGGTGCAGACCGAACTGACGGCAGGGCTGGATATTCGTGGCATTCCCAAGTGCAGCCCTGAAATGGTCGCTAACGAGATTGTTGCCTCATGCAAGCATGGCCGCGAAGAGGTCACGTTACCACGCTGGCTGACGCCCATTGGCGCGGTGGAACATGTGCTGCCTGAACGTATTGGTGAATTCGTCAAACGTCTTGCCGGCGCACAGAAACGCATTTCGGTGGTCAACGAGATAACACGCGCCTACCAGGAACGCACATCGCGTTCCTGATAGGATTTTTTGTGGGGAAAACCATGGCACAAACCCTATTGATCATGGGCGCATCGACGTTGTACTCAACAATGTGGGCTGCCATGATGTTACCCAGCCACCGGGGCGGCGCAGCTATTTCAACTGCGACACCACCTGCAACAGACGCTGTAGCGCAGTAGTCGGTAAGTTACTGAACAACACGTTGTCATTGCGGGTTACGCCAGTGAAACGCTGGTTGCTACCAGCATGGCAGCCGTAAGTGATCACATCGACACCGTCGGCTACATCCATACACTTACTGCTGGCGTTATTGCGCAGGGTGCCGTCGGCCTCCACGCGCCAGCTTTGGCCCACTGCTCCCGGCGCGCAATCACCGATCACTGCACCGTCCGAGCTTACTTGCAGGCAACGCGCAGGATCAGACAGCGGGTGCAGGGCACCACGAAGATCCATGCTCCACCGCTGAGTTGCGACGTTAGTGCACTGGGTGGTGTCGAGCATTTTTACCGCATTGCCCGTAGACACCGCCATACAGCGATCGCTGCTGGCACCGCGAATCATGCTGCCTGCCAGTGGATAAAGACCGTTGACATTCAGGCTCATGGCAATGAGCTGCTGGCGAAGGGCATCGATGGCGACACGCTGGTTTTGTGAAAGCGCGGCTGCATTCGCGGCGATCCATCCCTGCAAGACTTTCAGATTACGCTGCAGCGCCAGGTAACGTTCAGCAACAGCTTTTGCGCTGGCATCCAGTGCCGAGAGGTCGCCTGCATAACTTTGCACGATCAGCGCTGTTTGAGCATCCAATACAGGTGCGGCGTTATTGGCTTGCGCCAACAATTTCGGCTTGATGGCAGCCAGTTCCTTGGCTTGCAACTGTTTGAAACGCTGTGCCTTACCGACAATCACGGGCGCTTTCAATGACGTCAGGTGGGTCGGAATGGCCAGTTGCGCCAACGGATAGCGCGAACCATTCCGGTAACACACCAAGTTGGCTTGCGAGGGTTGACGCGCTTCTTCTATGTTAAGCTGAAATTGATTAATGATGCTGCTGTTGTAGCGCTTACCTGCCAGCTTCACAATGTCGCGGCTGCCATCAGCGAAAAACACCTCCAGCGCGCAATCGTTGCTTCCGACTGAACCGATATCCAGATCGAACACGTTGCCATAATTGGATCGAAATGCCGGGTAAATGACAGCGCGGTTGTTCAGCGGATCGTAACCACCCAATAAGGTAATGACCGGAACCCCAATTTTCTGCGGTACGGGGTAGTTACTGCCAGGACGATATTCCACAAACTTCTGCTGCGTGCGATCCCACTTTTTGTAGCCGCTGGCATAAGCGAGATCAGCAATTGGCTTATCGAGGAATTGCTGAATGCGCAGCGCACTGTAGCCGGTATGGTGCGTGTAATGCGAGAGCGCACTAACAACTGAACCACCTGACATAGCATCGGCGTTATAAGAATAGATGCCTTTGAACGTAATGTTGGTTTTGACCCCATTAATTTCAGCACCATCACCTTTGGCAGTCCAATCCAGATTTGCGCGCATGCGTTGGCGATGTGCGATATAGCCCCAACCAGAATCCGCATGATGGGCCGACCAGAAATAATCATTGCCGACGCTGCCCGGGTAATGGCCTAAACCATAGTTATGGCCCAGTTCATGCGATAGTTCGTTGCCCTCAGAATCGTACAGTGTAGCAATGCCGTTACCACCAGAGAGCCCGTGCCCTTGTACGCCATTGCGGTAGTTGCCGGCAGCGTGGTGGATGGTAATGCGCGCTGTCAGATGAGGATTATTCTGATCATTGTCGCTACTGCTGATGCCGAAGTTGGCGAGGTTGATACCGGTGCTGATCTGGCCCTTGGCGACGTCTTCACGCATGTCGCCGTCGTAGGTACCGCCTTCGTCATCGCTAACGCTGGTGTATACGCGTCCGTTTTGCACAATGACTTCATCGAGTTGCATATCCTGGTAATACGCGTTTACCAGTCGTGCGACAGGAATCGTCTGAAAATAATCGGTGGTGGCATCTTCCGGTGCCAGTAGCAGGCGGTGGCCTTCAGATTTTGGTGGATTGGTTAACATGCCAAGGCGAAGCGAATGCAGTACCAGTTCTGCTGGTGCTGCATATTCGATAGCGGTTGAAGGTAGTTCACCATGGTCGCCGTTATTGGCTTCAAACTCGAGGCTGAGGCCGGGTTTCACCCAGTTCCAGGGCAATACCGCGCTCCATGCACGGCGTGAATAAATCACATCAGTGCGATTATCGCCGTTGGCGTAGTCAGATGCCATCAAACGGTTAGGATGCTGCATCTCGAGCTTGCCCAGAAGCATGCCATTGCTGTAAACGCTTACAGAAATAAATTCGGCTTTGCTATCAGAAGGCATCAACAACAGTAAGGCTTCACGTTCGGCCACTATGCTAGGCATGTTGCGCGCCGTGTTGCCAGCGGGGTCAACCGTATGGCTTTGAGCAAACTGTACTTGTGCCGCCAAGGTACCTTGCAAATCGTTGCGTAAGGTACGCGGCTTACCCTGGGCGTTGAGATCATAAAAGCCCAGCGCATTGACTACTTCATATTTGGCGGGATTTTCAGTGGATGTACCGGCGCTTAAGCCAAGCCATTGCTGGTTATTGCCACCGTGCTTGGAGTACATAATGACCGCACCGGATTCTCTCGCCAAATCGACGGCATAGCCGTTGATGCTCAGCACCTGATTGTCATATTGCCATTGTTGGTTGGCGGCGCTGGCGCAGCGGCGAATGCTCACATTGCCGTAATTATTCAGTGCGTCGGCAGTGAGGCAGTAAGCGGGATTTAATTGGCTCTTGATGCGATTATCAGTCTCGCGTACCCAGCGTTGGCTGGCATTGCTGTCGCAGGCGGCAGAACCTACCGGCAACATGCCCGAGGTAAGATCATTGCCTTTAACCGTTAAACATAACTGATTGTTGTAGCCCGACGTGAGCATCTGCCCACCGGCTTGCGGATTGGTGCCGATGTCTGCAGGGGGACGCCACTGCTGGTTAACGCCACCGTGTCGGCTGTAAAGAATGATGCTGTTATTGGAGCGGTTAAGGTCGATTGCATAGCTACCCGTCACCAGCACGCCAGATTGGTACTGCCATTGTTGATTGGCCGCGCTGCCGCATCGTTTCATCGACAGTTGGCCATAGTTCATCAAATTGCTTGCGCTTAGGCAATAGGCAGCGTTGGCTTGGCTAATTAGCTGGCCGCCACTCAAACGCCATCGTTGCGTTGCAGCACTACCGTCGCACGTGGTGACACCTACCGGCACCGTTGTATTGGCGAAATTGCCCATAACGGCAAGGCAAAGCTTGCTGTCATGGCCTGATACCAGCCGCGTATTGTCAATAGACGACGAAGTGGTCGCCGCATTGACGTTTGTATATGTTACTAAGGCAGCTATAAGTAGCGCCATTCGCTTTTTCGGGAAATGCATAGTCCCATCACCTACTTCTGTTGCTATTGAATTGCGCGGATAGTAGGAGAGGAATAATTGCTCTGGCATCGTCTGGATGGCCTAAGCGATGAATACACTACAACAACACAAGGTAACGTTGATTTTACGATCTCACCCACACAAAAAAAATGACGCAGTTCTGCGTCCAGCCCAACATCTGCGCTACGTGCGAACACTGCGTCACCCTGGCATCACCCCCTCATCCGAGCATCCGAAATACCTTCAAAACAGACTTTGGGTGGGCGCTTGATCAAGTGGTCCTGGATAATATAGTGTCTGCCCGATTTCAGGAGAAGGAATCGAACGATACTGCTTGGTGTTCCAGTCATAAGCCATCCACTGTTTATGTTCCAATGCCTCGTCGTCATCCATTGTAATGATTACCCGCGTTACGCGATTGTTCTTCACCTCTGAAAGCATCACTTGCATTCCAGCGCCTTGAAAGACGCGACCTGGCGAATAATCGTCTGCAGATGAGGTAAGCAATCCTCCGACCATTCGCGCGGCATGCACGCCAGAAATCGCAGGAGCAGGCTGTAAATCCTCTCGCAGTACCGGAGAATTCTGATGCAGCACCAAGCCGGCAGGGCTGAACAACTCGAGTTCGTATTCAGACTTTCGCATGATATAGAGCGAACTCAATCCTGGCGCCAATGCTTGAATGCGTTTGGGGAGCGGCCTTGCGTCACTGCTCCACCGATAAGGCAGGTAGAAGAGTTGATTGGTAGCAGCCGCATTTAGGTAAACAATTGACGTTGTCGACGCCTCGGATGAATACATTCCATTCGGATAGTCCGTTGATTCCTCAAACTCGATAGGAATCAAACGAATCGTAAGCCCCGTCTGAATGACTGTTGGAATAACGAGATGAATCACCACTAATGCGGCACCCGCAAAACGCATAAAACGAGGATTTCCCTCGCGCAGCAAATCCATCAGCCAAAGTGCGAACACATAAAAAAAGCCTATCGCGATAAATGCATTGCTGCGACTTCCTCCGGTCAACAGGCTGCAATGCGGAATGGCAGCAAATACAGATCCCAAAAACATAAAGCGTGCTGCACGATTCGTCCTTAGCAAACCGCGTGCAGCGAAAACGAAGATCGCAACCGAAACCCAGCAAAAACCAATCAGCCATGATCGATAGGCAAGATCAACCGTGGAAATTAATCCATCAACCCCAGTTGCAACGGATACGACGAGCAAAGGAAATACTGAGAGGATTCGATCGATCATGCCAATCGGATCGCGACCTGGATCAAGATACAATCCATTGTTTTCTGCGCCGAAACCCATTGCGAAGTAATAAAATCGCCACGCCAGAACGATCAAGAAAAATGGAATAAGCGAAACCAGACCACGAAGCCAGCCACGCCTGTCATACACCAACGCATAGGCTCCCAGGTAACCGGCCGTTGCCAACCCTGCTTCGGCAGAAAGGAGCGCACACGCAAAGCTGATCACTGCACAATACCAGTATCTCCATTGTTTATGATCTTGCCACTGCAAATAGCCATAAATCGACAGTAATCCAAACATCGTAGAAAGATAAGAATTACGGGCTGACAACCAGTTGAAATTCAACCCGACACTGGCGTCAAACGCGAGCAAGCCAGCCGCCACGAATGTCAGTTGCCAAGAGGGCATAAGCTTTCTATAAAGAGCAAGTCCCGCAATAACAAAAAAGAGATAATAAAAGAAGCTATGTGCCTGCATTAGGCTACGACTATCAGGCCACCAGTTAAAATCTATCCAGTGTGTAAAAGCCGCTAACGGTCGAAAAGGATGCATAGCCCCTTCAGTTACCGACCACCATGGCACATTCCCATACGCCCGCTGCGCCGACAGGGTTCCAATGTCTGAACGGAAAAAATGAAAGGTATTAATGAGTCGGTCAGTGAGTGAACGATCTACATCGACATTAGCAACGCCTGCCGCTACAAGGGCGGGATCCCCCTGTAGAACCGCCTTCAAAAGAAAATCATCGTAAAAAAAGTTTACTGGAACGAAAGGCAGATGCGTAATGGCCGCTAGAATAATAAAGCCAATAATCGCGTCGTAGGGCCGACGAAATATTTTTAAACCGCTTAATTTTCCATCAGAGAAGGCTGTGATTCTCGTCGAATTCATTCGTTACTAATCCCTCAACGGAATAAAAAATCCGCAAAATACTGCCGCGTATATTCCTGATACGGTATTCAGCCAAGACAGAAATGTGATCGTGCGTTGGGCGCTCATACTAACGCAATGGCGCTAATTACACTATACAAAATGCGATGCTTTAGTGTACACAATAGCGTGATGCTTCGATTTCTCTCCTACTTAATTCAACGCGAGATTAAGTCTTGTATCTTTACAGCCAGAAGTATTCACAAAAACTTACGTCAAGATACAGAACCACACAAAATTAAAACGCATTTTTAAAAATGTTCTATTTTTCAATTTAGATATCTATTAGCGAACTGATGGACTTATGTTCAATTCTGATGTGCGAGCATGATAGCCAACAGTTATGCAAAGCATGTGACGCAGAACGCATTTTGAACCCCCTTCTGTTGCGCAGCCACTCAGCGAATGTTAATCCATAGTGGCGCCATCGCTTACGTTGTCAACACCGGCACACCACAAGTCGCACTGCTGGGGGGGGGGGCAGGCTGGCAATAGAATTATAAATCCAAGAAAACACCAGCGTTTAAAAGAAAAGGACTGCATCATGCAACGGAAACTGCTTGCTCTATCAACCCTTACCACATTGACACTTATCACCGCCGGCTGTGGTGAGATCAAACCCAGCAAATCCAAATACTTTACCGCCAACGTCAGCCGAAGCTCGACACTTGCGGAAAGCGACAGCGAGTTCAAGCTTGCCTTCTTCAGCAAGGACAACGTCGCCATACTGGAGAGCTTCAACGAGAACGGGCAGCAAGCCTGGAAGAAAGAAGTGGCATTGCCGGCGAATGCATCAGGTATCGTTTTGACCTTGCTATCCGACAATACCGGCCTAGCCACCATTACCCTGGAAAATGCAATGCAGTACGCATTGATAAACTTCGACGCAGGCAGCGTGCGTGTCATTGAAATTCCCCCGGAATTTGCGATGGTGACGTCACACTCCGCGCAGACAGATAAATTTCGGAATTCCGCTGGCGATAAGCTGTTCATCTACGCCAATCTCGACGACCCTAGCGGCGATGCCGCTCAAGCCCGCGCAGCGGCATTTTCCATCAGCAAAGACGGTATTTTCCAGACGGAATGGATCAGTAGCGATTTTTACTATAGGTCCGATGCGTCGGGCTCTCCTTTTGATCTTTACTGGGAAGCGGAATCCCATGCACGATCGACCGGAGTATTAGCCGATGAGGTGCTACCCCGCGGCGTCACGTCATCGCCTAACGGTAGCGCTCGCACCTACTTGCTTTCGAATGGCGAGAAAATACTGGCCATGCCGACCACGACAGGGCGCATGGTATACGGAGACCAGAATGGATTATGGGTGACGAAGGATTACGAGAAAGTCGTTCGAATCAATCTTGATGGCACGGAAACGCCTGAGATTACATGCGGTATCAGCAATGCAAGAGTTGACACTACGCCAGACGGCGAGCGCAGTGTCGTGGGTTGCAAAAATGCCCTATACCTGTTGGATCGCGACGGCGTTGTGCTGCAATCGGCCACGATCGCGGCGAAATACGGCGAGGTCGACATCTATCGCGCCTTGTACGTGCAAGCCGATGGCCGCGTATTGGCAACGTCGAACCTGAGAACCACAAGTTACTCGTGGGGGCTAGCCTTCGACGATAGCGGGGCAAGTGGTTCGCAGGAATTCAGCCTGTATGTGACGGATACCGAGACGCCGTATCATCATTTGATTTCCTTTGATGGCAAACCGCAAAAGGTCTTCAAGGAACCTACATTTTCCACCACCATTATCGAAAACCCTAGAACCGAAGCCTGGGAAGACGTAAGCACGACAGCGGGCGTCTGCAAATCAATAACCACGCATATATTCCCGTCTGGAAATGCGCTTACTCATTCCGCCATCTGCGACGACGATCAAAGCAGCGACCTCGCCCTCTTCTACTTCGACCTCTGACACCCCACGGATTCTGCATATCGAGTAGGGAGAGGCTCACGTCTCATCCCTCTCACAGAACGTGGAGTGTTTTGGGTATGATGGCACCCCATGTATTTTTCGATGTGCTGGATTTCATTACGCGAGCGGGCTTCTGTTGAACAGCACCCATGGGGCACTGGTCTTACTGCAGCGATGAGGGAGAATGAGATGCGCCTGTTGAGTGCTTAAATGGATATTTTTTTCAACTTAGAAACGGAGCTATCGATACTTCGAACGCGTTGGCCTGGGCCGGGGTTTATCTGGCGAAAATTTCGCTACATTCTTGCGTCGAAAACGGAATGATGGTACCGTTTTTGAATGGCCTTTCAGTGGGCCATTCATTTATCAGGGAAGCCTTCCGTTCATCAGGATGATGTCATATGCCTATAAAGCCCTTCGCTAGAAAATCGCTGGCTATCACAACGCTGAGCTTCTGTCTTATCGCTTGTTATTCGGTGATTGCGACACCGTCCCTGTGGTCCAACGCCGTCGACTTTGATCCAAAAGTTGAATCGTTACGTTATTCAAATACGGATTCCTCAGGCAATACCTTCCAGTACGTTGACACATCTCTCCCATCTAAGAATTGGGTTCGCAAAGTCGACTCATCCGGGAACGAGCTGTGGAGTATGGAATCCCCATTTGAGCATGTTAAATGCATCGAACCCCTGCTCGACGGATATGTTCTTGTTGATCAGTTTGGCAGTGCTCGCGTCATATCTGCAGACGGGGATGCTGCTGAACCAGTGCAAGTAGTCAACCCCTCCGTAAACCACGCGACCATTATGAACTGTAGTGGCGTGGGTACAGACAGGCTTTACATCACAACCCGATCTGGCGCACCGATGCTTTCAGAGTCGACAGCCTTTCGGTTCACGGCATTTGATGCAAACTTGGGTACGGTATGGACCTATGAGCAACCTATTCCGGCAAGCTTCAGACTGAGCATGGTCGCGAATCCCATAACGTTGGCCGATGGCAGCGTTTTGTTTTCTGCCGCGCTTGAATCAAATAGTGATACTTCTCAAACCGAAATCCATACCTTCGTGATGGATGCAGGAGGGAACCTTTTGTCTCATTTGGAGCATGAAGGGAGTTTCGAAAGTTTTGATAGTCTGATTTCAATTCCCTCCCGCAACGGCATACATGCTGTTCTAGTGGAATCCCGGTGGTCAAACCAGCAGCTCGTTGCTCTGGAACCAGATGGCACTGTGAAATGGAAGAAGCCTCTGCAAAATTTGCGCGGTTACCAACCCTGTGCGATGCCCACCGATAGTGTCCTTGTTTGTGCTAGCCGCGCCTCGAACGATGCTCAGGACACAGTGTTCTGGATAGATCCCGTCAATGGAGAAACCTTGTTCACGCGCAAGCTGGATTTGGGTCGATTAGAAGGGGGCGGCGATTTTTTTCGAGCGCTGCCGGTAATGGCTACGTCGGATGGACATGTGATATTGAACGAACGACATCTACCGCCTTATGCGCCGCAAAATGTTGCGCTGAATTTCTTGAAATCGCTCACACCGGGTCAGTTTTTCTATCGCATGCATGTTTTTTCTCCGCAGGGTGACACGATCAAGACTATTACTCTGCACCCAGGCAGGGTTCAGATGGGTACCGAATTCGAATGCCAGTATTGTAATTATGATGTAGGGATAAGCCCTGCTGATGCTGTTAGGCATGTTGGCGTGGCAAGCGGCCAACTAATAGTCTCTGGCCACACACAACATTACCATACACAACATCGCGAAGTGGTTGGAGAAACTCAAACCTGGGTAAGAGCCTACGAATTGGATCCCTAGCAGATTACTGACTGAACCGCATCGGAGCGTCCTTCAACTCATAAGCAGTGACATAATTATTACTGGCAAATTGCTCTTTTCCAAACCATCCCGCAAGGATCAAACGGTCAGACGTCACGATCCCTATGGTAGTTACATCTGCACCCTTTGTAATGTTTGGCACTGTGAATTTTCCGTCCCAATTCATCTTGAATGCTACCGCACCCGGAGACATCACGACTGAGGATGTCTCCGTACCATTCACATCAAAAATGTGATATCTGTAATGAAACGGCTTCGGTAATTGCGCATCAACTAAATTGGCCGCCGAAGTGGGGCCGACATATTCTCGTGCAACCCACTTACTATCTCCGTTAGAGAGAATGGTATCGCTTCCATTGATATGCACGGGAACGAAATTTAATAGGGTCGATGATAACTGCTCCCCATCCAAACTTATGAAAGTCAGATGGCTAGTACTAGAGCCAAAGCTCTCAACACAGGCGATCCGATCCACCGTAGGTTCGCTACAATTAAGCACACTGCCATAATACGACGCTGAATGCGACCAACGGATGGAACCATCAGGGTTTAACGCCGACAAGTTGTCAGTTTGGTTCTTGCGCCAAGTAATGTAGGCTTGGTCGTCCTTGACCATTAGCTTGGGCGTAGAATAAACATTTAACTCGGGAAGACCGTGTGTGGCAAGTTCCTGCCCGTCGACAGCGATGATACGAACAAAAATAGAGGTCTCAGAGGATGCCAACATAATTACATTTCCGTTGGACAGCTCTTCAGAATCATCCGGGGCAACAGCAGTATCACGAAGAGCATAAGTGTATCGCCACTTTTCACTTCCATCCGCAGCCAAAGAAAGTAGATTACCGACAGAATGGTCATCAGTCGAATAATTCAAGTACACATTACCGGAAGCCGTTAAGTTCACATTTCTAACAAACATTCCTGCACCCTCAAAAGTCTTGGACCACAGCTCAACTCCCTCGGGACTAATTAAAATCGTTCGCGCGCCTTTGTATTTATGAGTAACGACAACACCATGCTCTGTCGCATCCAGATGATCGGCAGACTCTGGTAAATTCATGCGCCACAGTTCTTCTCCTGTCTGGGACAGCTTCCGCAAAAATTCTTCGCCGTTAAGCGAGAAAGTATTATATGTGTTTCCAGCCGGATCAAGCACCGCTGCATGAAGGTGCTGAGCTGCTGCAGCATCCTCCGTTATGTAGCTTTTCCAGAGCACGGCAGTAGGCGTGATGCTGCCGCAGGCAGCAATTAATACGGGTACAAAAAGGAGAGACAGTTTCGATTTTAGAATTTTTTTGTTGTTCATGGGGTCGAATCCTTTCAGTGGGTTAAAACAGTTCCATTTAATTTTTCAAATGCGCAGACAGCAAAACAGTGCCTGCAAAAAAGCAGAGAAGCACTCTAAGTGTAGCACCTTATTACTAGTTCAAGAAATAGCAGTATTGAGCGAAGTCCAGCTTTCCAATTCTGAAGAACCCTTTTGAGGTTATAAAACCCAGCTGATTGACGTGAAATCTCGTAGCAATAAAGCCCCCTATCAGTTCGGGGGCTTCATTGCATGAGACTACTTTGACTTGTCCGTCGCCTATCGCTTTCCCGACAATGAGCGTTGCGAAATCCGCTCGACGCGCTTTGTTATGTGGCGGTGCTGGCCACCTATGTTGCATAGCGGCATCACACCATTTGCGGGCGTCTTGTTTTTTGCGTACATTGAACCCATACGACACGTCTTCTGCTGCTTCGGAACGTCCGGCCCTTTGCAACAAAAAAAATAGAGTTCATATCTTGGCTAACGCTTGCTGCTTATTTACGTCCGGCCTCAATACTCAGTCGCTACGTTCAGATCAATAATTGCATCCCAACTAAATATTTGCTTTTGCGATCTCCCCCAACTCAAGAACGCCTGATGTGAGCGCACCATAACGCCAAAATGAAGCGGCGCGCACAGCACGATCCTGTTTTTTGTTGAGGCCGCACTTGATAATACCTTCATCATTGAGGCCGCAACGCGACGACGAACGACTGCTGGATGCAGGAGGTGGCGCAACGCAGGAGCAGCTGCCGTAATCACCTACTTGCAGCTGGATTCCATTGACCAGGAGGATGCCGTTCTTCACCAGTTGATGGGCATTCCATTACGTACCGGACTGTGATTGGGCCGCAGAAAGGATGAACGGTTCTTACTCTGCAAAGCCTTCAGCCGAGCTTGGACCCGCACGAAGAGTCACACTGAGGGCCAAACAAGCGGGCTTTTCTCTGTTTGCTGGTGTGATTGCCGAACATCACCAACGTGATTTGCTGAAATGGCTGTGACGCTACATTGCCCGGTCTGCGGTGTCAGAAAAGCGGCTGGAGCACAGCGAGTGTTTTGGGTATGGTACCACCCATGTGTTTTTCGATTCGCTGGATTTCAGCGTACGGGGCAGCCTTCCGTCGTTCAGCACGCATCGGGCACTAGTCTTACTGCAGTAATGAGGGAGGATAATATGCGCCTATTGGGTGTTAACTTGGATAATTTTTTGCAACGTAGAGATGACGTTACCGAAACATCGGACGCATTGGCCTGGACATTGATAAGCATATAAAGTGCATTTTTTCGAATACAGCCTTTAGTCTAATTCCAGCGCACTTCGCTGAACTTGAACCCGCACCGGATCAGCCGAATAGTAATCGCGGAAGGAAAAAAATCTGCAAATAAGGAGCATTTCATGACTATTTTGATTTTCGGCGCAGGCGCCATAGGCACGTTATACGCCGGTAAGCTGGCAGCGGCTGGCTACGAAGTTTCACTGTTGGCGCGAGGCGAGCGCTTGAAACAATTACAGATGCAAGGCGTTACGCTCATCGATAACAGAACTCGCAAGGTTCTTCACGCACAACCCGCCATCGTAAGCCAGATAGCCTCCGAAGACCGCTACGATTTCATATTACTGTGTGTGCGCGCCGACCAGATTGAAAGTGCCTTGTCACATGTAAAAACACTTTCATCGGGCACCATCGTACCCATGGTGAATCATGCAGCGGGGTTTTCCTCCTGGGCGGAAAAGATCGGCAAAAATCGCTTGTTGGTCGGTTTTCCTGGTGCAGGTGCTGCCTTTGAAGGAAACGCGGTAAGCTACAGTATTACGCCCAAATTTATTCAATGCACTACCCTGGGCGAATTGGATGGTCATGCCTCGCCCCGCGCGGAGTCACTTGCCACTGCCTTGTCGAAGGCAGGATTTAATGTGGATATCAGCAACAATATGGATGCCTGGCAACGTTATCATGCCGCTTATATCAGCGCTTTTTTTCTCGGAATTGCAAAAGCCGGAGGAGATGTCGATCGGTTCCTCGCCACGCCAGATCTGCAAAAAACCGTATTTTTTGCGATCAAAGAAAGCTTTGCCATGCTGGAGCAGGTCGGTTTTCCGGTAACACCCACAAATTTGAATACGCTCAAATGGCTACCAATCTGGTCACTGATCAAAGGATTGGCAACTGCCGGAAAAATCACGGCTGTCAGGCAAGCCTTTGCGGAAGCGGGGTCAAAACTAGCGATAAAGGAAGGCCCGGTATTAGGAGGCCAGATCATGGCCCTCGCACAGGAAGCACAAGTGGATCTCTCTCATTATCAACGACTTTTCACGGGTGTATAGTTTGTGACGCACTGGTATCCAGCCCCAAGCGAACCAGTAAAATAGCGCTTTGCTTTTTACAACCTCACCCAAGCCAATAGCCGCCTCATGCAAGACACCAAAACACCAAGGTCAGTGATACCCAAAGGAGCCGGCTTGGCGCAATAAAATGTGCGCAACACATTGCGCAAAGCCTGGGGAGCTCTGGACATCCACTGCAACGTCTTGTTAGGCAATCATTTAAGGCTAGGTACAACACAATCAATAATTTGCAAGCTCACAGAACCTATAAAGCAGGATGAAAACAGTGTGGTGACTTGCTGTTACACAATTCAGGTATTACCCATCCTTGCAAAACAAGAATAAGCGGTAGTTTTGATCTATTGTTTAGTGAGGTAGTCGTTACGTGAACCTCATCGTCTCTTTGCAATTTCTAATGACAACAATGAATTAGAGACGAAATCTAAAAATGGATTGAGCTAGTCTTAGCGAGCGAGGAGAATATGGTTCATCACAAATCAATGCTATCAATGAAATTCCTGTCGGTTTTATTGTTGATCACGCAAGTCGAACATTTACATGCAACCACGCTACTGGAAGAAAAATTCGACGACGCCAACTTTAGCGCAAGGGGCCGGTTCGACTCTGCCAGTCCGCCTATATCCACTGCACAGTTCGTAGATGGAAGCACTTCGTCCCTGGAAGTCCGGTATCCACACGGCGCATTTACACCACCCAAATTGTCTACACCAATGAGACGAACATTTACTGCCACTGATTCCGTTTATATTCGTTACTACGTGAAATATAGCGACAACTGGGAGGGCTCAAACAGATCCTATCATCCGCATGAATTCTATTTACTAACCACTGCGGATGATCGATGGATCGGCCCCAGTAATACCCATTTCACGGGCTACCTTGAGCAAAATGAAGGTCGCCTACAGATAGGAATGCAAGATAGCTTGAATATTGATGCAAGCAAAATAGGTGTAGATCTTACGAATATCACAGAAAATAGAGCTGTAGCAGGATGCAATGGTAACCCCGATGGAGTGGGTTCAGACTGTTACAAGGCTTCAACCTATCGAAATGGAAAATTCTATCGTTCATCAAAGAAGAATTTTGATGATATTACTGGCCCATATTACAAGGGCAGCTGGCATGAGATTGAAGCATTTTTCAAATTCAACACTGTGACCAATGGCAAAGGCCAAGCAAATGGGATAATGCAGGTATGGCAAAATGGTGAACTCGTTGTTGATAAGCAGAACTTGATTATGCGAACAGCGGCCAATGCAAATATCAAATTTAACTGTATCTTGATCGGACCATGGATGGATGGTTCACCTGTGGATCAAACAACGTGGATAGATGATCTATTGGTCACAACTTCCAGACCGGAACAAGCATCCCGACCCATGCCACCTGACATTAAGTTTGATCCAATCAACTAGACATATAACCTGAATAGCTATTAAAAGTGAGCGAACTTCGACTGCCCAAGCGTCGACAGTTCGGTTTTGCATCAATTTTCGTGGAAGGAACACCCCATAGACGCATCTAATCCTGCCACACTCCCCAGTGTCAGGATAGATGTCGCCTTTTTACAGTCTATGTGCCAACTGCAGAACATCTCGGCTGGATACCGGCGTCCTCCCCCCCTTCTTGCGGGTCTCGGTGCCACTTGATTACATCCGACACCATGTGCGAAATCCGACTCAAACCAAATCGTACCGGACTGAGTGATGAAATATTACAAACAATGTAGCGACGGCTCTCAACGCCTCAATCTCGACATTCTTTTTACTGATTTCCATGGCAATCAAACACTCAACGCCAAAAGCTTCGAAAACGAATAAGCGGAGCTTAGAATCCAAAGCGGTAAAATCACCGTCGGCTTTAACCTCGCGTTGGATTCCAACCCAGCGCCCACCATAAATGCGATAATAATATATGTCAGAAAGAACATGTCGACGTCGCGAACAGGGCCAAGCTTGGGAATAGTAAAAATCAAATAGAAAATCGACCAGCCCAAGAGCGTCATTGCTAATACCATCTTCCTAGAGAGGCGGCCAATTTCCCGCAGGTTGGTACTCAAGGCATAGAACAGTAAAAAAAGTGGGGCCACGCCAAGGCCTAACAGCAACATATGCAGTGTTTCAGTAAAATGCTGTCCCGAAAAAACGTACTCGCTTTTAAAAAAAATTGAGGTATTGCTGGCGGCGTAACCTTTGTAGCCTTCGTAAATGGTATTTTTTTCGCCAAAATTGAGATCTTGATAGAGCGATACAAAATACTGGGATAGGCTTTTCGACCAGAAGAGCCTAAGCACGAAAAGGAATCCCAATATAGCCGCCGTTAAAGTCTTGCCGATTTTTCGTCCCTTCTCACCCCACAGGTAAATAGCGAGCACTATTAAGCAGAATGGAGCGAACCCCAGATAAACAAGTGGAAGTGCGCCACACACCAGCCCGACAGCCACTTCAGGTTTTTCTTCGAGATTTCCTTGAAAAAGCCAACAGAGTAGCATCAAGAAAATTCCGGCGACAAACGGGTAGTATTCGAGATAGCCCAAAGAAAATAGCCACCAGATAGGGGTCGTCGCAACGAGAATGACCCGATACTTGTACGGGTAAGCGCGCAACAGAAAAATGGTGGTAACCGCCATGATTACAACGCCCATAACGCGCAAAAATCCAGCATGGCTCTCGATACGTTCAGGCAACATACTTTCGAGCGGCGGAAACTGCCAAATTGCTGCGTGCAACACTCTTAGTGTCTCAATACCTGCCAGATACTTGGCGGCGGGGAAAAGTTCGTGGCTGGCTAGTATTAACGCAATGAGCTTACCGTCCCCCAGTTCAGGAATGGTGATAGCATTTATAAACAAATTGCATAGTGCCGCTATACCTATTCCCAATGGACCAAGCACGAAATAAATATTTTTCTTCATCAAGGAGCTCTAAATTAAGGGTGTTTATTGCCATCGAGTTCAGCCTGGACAGTCGCGGTTACCCACACCAAAACTGACGTCTCAAGCTTATCACAGGCTCTCGTCGTTTTTCGTCCACCTACGCCGGCACCCGAACAGCTTGAGGATTTGACATATTCAAAAGTGCGCTCCGCGGCAACAGCCGTGTTCAATTATTAGCCTCACCACACCCCAGCAGACCTCGCACCTATCCATTTGCACTGCCCAACGCTGACGGTCTTTGCTTGGGAGTTTAGCAATATTCCTAACGAAGTGCGGGATGAAAACCCAAACAGCGATTGGTGTAATGTTTTCAGACAACATGTCGGCGCAATCCCTCTTTCGAACATTCTGAAAAACTTGTGAACTATTGACGTCCGCCAACGTCTTAGACACAAGGGACTATATTTTTAGCGAAGAAGCGTTTTATCTCGAAAACCAGATCGAGCATTTTAGTTTTCCACCGTGGAACGGCCACATATTGCCACTCGGAACTCGTATGGAAATCTTTTTGTTCATGGCTTCGCACTATTCGACCCGGTGTGGCGCCATCCGAATTAGTGGTGGCGACCGCACTACGAAATGGATTTGCCCAGTTTCTCCTGGTTGCAGGAAAAAACACTGACCTTGCGCAATTCATCACGGAAAGGCTGGACCCCTATTAGGGGTGGAATTTTTGCTATGGCTGCTTGAGTAGAATGCGGTACTCCTGAGATTTAAAGACTCTCCAAACTATAGGGCTAACGCGACAGGTGAGCGGATGAGCGTAGCGAAATCCGCTCGACGTGGTTTGTTATGTGACGGGGCGGGCCACCTGAGCCGTGTCGTGGCATCCCAACTTTTTCGGTTGCCTTGCTTTTCAGCGAGCGCCAATACCGCACGTTACGTATTGAGCTATTCGAAGCATCCCGCTCTGTACTGCAGAATACGATGCCGCAAATTACATCCGACCTGCATACGAACGCCCGTGATCAACATTAACAGACAACAACAATATTCTAACGTCCGGCCTATGTTTGGCCATTTTAGCTAGACCCTATTTCATTGAGTGAAAGCCAATCAAATTGCCTTCAGTATCTCGGGCAAGCGCACAGAAACCATGTTCACCGATGGAAGTTTTTTCTTGGAATACACTGCCCCCAAACTTTGCTGCTCGGGCTGCTTGCACTGCGCAGTCATCACAGCCAAAATAGACAAGTGTTCCGCTACCACCTGATGCGAATCCTTCCATTTTAACAAGCATGCCTCCCGCACCGTAACTACTCATGGGAGCCTCTTTGTCCATTGGAAAAAGCCACGTGTCCATTTCCATCTCTGGAGTCGGGGACGATATTTTTTCAAGCGTAACTTCAAGCACTGCTTCATAGAACGCTTTTGCTCGCGTCATGTCTTGTACATAAATCTCGAAATGAACAACTGGATTGCCTTTCATTGTGTCTCTCCTATTGTTAAATGTGCTGATGCATTACACCAAAAGCGAGCCGACGTGCGGCAGTTGAAAACTGCTACCTCAGCACGTCCGGCCTTACACCCAGGAACCATTTCAATCAACTGCAAAACTCAACGCCGCGTACTACATACGGGCATCCGCGCTCACCTTTTTACGGATAAAAATGCTGCAATAAAACGTCCCGCCCAAAGAGGTGCATTACCCATTTCTCGTTCTGTGACCAATTGAAAACATTGAACAACGTTATTCCCTTAGATAATGAAGAGTCAATCCAACATCGACGAAGGGCTCCCCCAGATGAACGAACGCCATCCACGAGGAAAACGATCCATTGATGCACATAAAAAGAATGGCTGGGCATATGCTTCGGTCTTTGTATTATTGGGAGTGTAACCTGCCAAAGCAGCATTAATTGCGCGCTAAAAACGAGGCGTAGATATCCACAAGCTCGTCTGTTTTTTCATGCAAGCTGAATTGACCGCATTTTTTCAGAACTTGCATATCGCAATTAGGGATAAGAGCCACTAATTTTTCCACCCAGGCAATAGTGCTCATAACGTCGTGATCGGCAGCCACCAATAGCGTTGGTTGTTTGATCGCCCGCAGCTTTGTCAATAACACAGGAATTAATTCGAGTTCCTTTTCCATTAATTCCACGAATTTTCCGTCGCTAAATGCTTTTTTAACTCTAGCCATGAATAGCCGCTTGAAAACCTCAGGATATTGGGGGGCTCTATAGTAAAACTGATCCAAATGATAAGTGGCTTCTTGAATTGATCCGAATCCAGATTTTGCTTTTTCCCAAACAGCCATGTCTCCAGCTTTGATTCTTTCAAGATCTGGTGGGTTGAACCAGGCGAAGGTTTTCACGCGCTCTGATTGCTCTTGTACAAAGTGTGAGGCCAAAATTCCACCCGAACCGTGCGCAGCAATATGCACCTGGCCGACGTCGATGCTATTCAAATATCCTATCAACCATTCGACAAGTTTTCGTTTGGTAGGTTGTCCAATGGGTAGTTCTACCCTAAGCGACAAAGCGGGAATGTCAGGACATATCAGGCGGTATTTGGGTGCCATGCTTGTCATAAAGGTTCTCCACTGTGATTTGGAGCTACCAATGCCGTGCAGACAGAGGATGACATCCCCTTTCCCTATTTCAAGATATTTCCAACTGTAGTCATCTACTAGGCAGCTTCGCGTCTTTATACCCCCCAAGTACGATTTGGCATGTTGGGTTATTTGTTTGAACTCGTCGCTTTCCCAGAATAGGTTAGTCATCACCAAATACCCTACTGTATTTAACGCTCAAAAAGCAGCCTTCCACTAATTCTTACGGCAAAATGATTATAAACTACAGAGTTCTATGCTCACCCCCCAAATTGACGCACATTTATTCACCGCGTATATGCTCGCAGCACTAGCACAACCCGTTGCTTAGCCCGAGCCACCCCATCAATATTGCATCCAGCCCGTAAACGGACGTACGCGTTCAATTTTTTACGGGCGACACTGCGCGCCTTTATCGCGTAGCGTCCGTGTGGGCTGCCGGGTTGTGCGGCAATGCCTCGATGGAGCGAAGAATGGTGCACGCAATAGCCTCTCTCTTCTGGAAATCGGCCAGACTATTGGGTGTGTCGACATTCAGTGCAAAGAAGCCCGGGCCACCCGACCCATCCGACCCACCAACCCATTCGCCCATCCCAGCCTGTCTTGGCTCGCAGTATCCAGTTGCGTCCAGCCTCGACGATCATTATGTCTTTAACCAAACGCTGGTGCTCTACACGAAACGGGAGTTCATTTCTATATAGGCATTCCTGCAAAGCCTTCCACCCAGCCTGAACACACCCTGAGACTCGGATCGGGCGGCCAAACAAGCAGGTTTTTCCTTGCACGCTGGCGTGATGGCCGAACCCCACCAACGCGATGTACTGGAAAGGCTGTGCCGCTACATTTCCCGGCCAGCCGTGTCGGAAAAGCGGCTGGCGCT
>CAYYPW010000011.1:103888-186322 GCA_964473645.1 uncultured Moraxellaceae bacterium | reverse complement strand
ATGATTCGTGGAAAAGCGTTGCTGGGTGGGATTGCGTTGCAGGACCCGCCGTGAATACGTACCTGTAGGCTCGACGCCGACCACCATGTCGGCGACGGTCCTTCAACGCAATCCCACCCAGCAACGCTACCGAACCATCGATGTTGCTTGACCAAAAAACCGCCCAAACCAACCCGCCACGAAAGCCCACAAAAGCGGATGCAAAAAATTTAAAAAAGCCCTGGAAATCCAGGGCTTTTTTGTTGCTACAAAATCCCCATTTCTTTCTTTTCTCGATAATGCGAGAAAATATCGTCGAGACTGCGGCGCGGTTTAAATCCGAACGTGTTCTTGAACAGCGAGCTGTCGAGAATTACCGGATATTTGTAGTAATTCAACAAATACGCCGGCCATGCTTTCCAGCCCAGGGACTTGCTGATGCGGTGTGGCAGGCGCTCAGGCACTGACGGGATGGGGATCGGTGTGCAGCCACACTGTACCAGCGCTTCGCGGAAGCTGACCCAGTCTTCCGTCGCCACGTTATAGATGCCAGGCTTATTCTGTTCAAATGACAGCACGATGGCATCGGCCATATCTTCAACGTGAATAAACTGCATCATCGGAGAGAAGCCCATCAATGCCGGAGCGAATTTGCTCGAGAGCATGAGGCTCATGCTGTTAAGCACGCCTGGGCCGGCGATGTTGGTTGGGCGTAAAATGGTGATATTCAACTCTGGGTATTTCCAGAGATAAATCGACGCAAGATTTTCCAGTTCGACGGAATCCACCAGATCCATGGTCAGCTCGGAGGCTTTCAACGGGGCGTCTTCGGTGAGTAACGCCGGGTTGTAGGGGCTGGCGCCGTAGACGAAATAAGTAGAGAGCACGATGACTTGGTGCACGCCGTATTTCAAGCACAGATCGAGTAGCCGTTGAGTGCCCAGCACGTTGTGATTGTAACGGTTGCGGTGCGTGGATTCGTAAACGCCCATGCGACCGAGATGAATGACGGCTTCAATTTTGTGATGACGAAAAATGTCTTCGAAACCGCGTTTGTTGTATTCAACCTGGTAGGTAGCCATGCCTTCGTCGATGCGAACGCGGCGACGAAAATCTACCAGCACTAACTGGTAGTGTTCTTTGAGGCGGGCAATAACGGTTTGGGCCAGGGCGCCACCGGCACCGGTGATCAGAACTTCTGGTTTGCGTGCTGTTGTCATTCGAACCACCCTTTTCTCTCGCTGAGTCCTTTCTGGATGAGTGCACGTATTTCGTCTTTTACGCGCTCGACTTTGACGGCGGTGTCGTCTTCGCTTTTGACGGGGCCTTCAAAATACATGGGCTTGCCGAAGTAGAGACGCACCTTGGCCGGCAGCGGCACGGGGCTGGTCACGGGCAGGTATGGGATGCCCAACAGTTTGGCCAGGCCATTCAGGTGAAAGGGAGTGGGCATGGTTTCTTCGCAGCCGACGATTCCCACCGGTATAACGGGGGTGTTTTCGGTCATGGCCAAGTGCATGAAGCCGAGACCGAAGCGTTGCAGTTTGTAACGCTCACTCCACGGTTTACCGGCCCCTCGCACCCCCTCGGGAAAAACGATGATGCATTCTTCGTTGCGTAGCATCTTGACGCAGTTTTCCGGGTCACCGAGGACGGCCCCCCATTCATTCAGCAGGTTGCCGACAAACGGCATGGTCGGGAAGAAACGCTCGATCATGGCGCGCACGGCACGTGGCGCATGGGGGTTGGTCGCCAGGGCATAACCGACCAGGGCGCCATCGAAGGGAAGCTGGCCGCTATGATTGGCGATCACCAGCACACGGCCTTGTTTCGGGATGTTCTCGAGGCCAAACGCCTCTACCCTGAAATATTTTTCGTAAATGGGTTTGAACAACCCCAATCCGATTTTGAATGTCTCGCTGTTATAACCCCATGGATCATAACCAAAAGAACCGACAGGCTTTGGAATCCTGTTGACAACTGCATCGGTTTCGTCCGAAACCAGATACTTCTTGAGCAAATCCCTTAATGCCATCTGATACCGCCTTAGCAAAACGTGTACTACTGATGAGTACGACTCTCGAACTGTTAATGGCCAAACAAATTAGCGCAGCCACAAGAGAAAATCGCAATAAAACACACGCAAACGTCTGAAAATCAGACACTTGGTGCGTAAAATCAGGAGAAGAAGATGGGGGTGAGCAATCTGATGCTGCTCTACCTTGCTTTGGACGCACAGGTGTAAACCGGCGCAAGCGGACTCATTCTACCGAAAATTTCGTGTAGAGAACATGACAATCGGCGCCAGTGAGTGGCGAACTTTTTATTAAGATGCGCCTTCGCGGGCTTCTGTTTAATGTATAACTGGGGTAGCTTTTGGACGCTAGCTTTTGGACGATTGTTTTTGAACGACGGTTTTTGAACGACGGCTTTTGGGGTGTAGCGTCCGCATTGTTGAACGTGAGCAAGATCTACAGACCTTAGCTGTCGACAGAGGGTTAAAACGTGACAGATGATGACAAAAAGAATGAAAAGCGCTTCAAAGCCACCACACCGGCAAAGCGCTTTTTCAAGCTGGCCGGCATGTCGGCTTCGATCACCGGCAATATCGCAGCGCAAAAGGTAAAAGGCCTGTTTGCTGACGAAAA
Source organism: uncultured Moraxellaceae bacterium (assembly GCA_964473645.1). Lineage (GTDB taxonomy): Bacteria > Pseudomonadota > Gammaproteobacteria > Pseudomonadales > Ketobacteraceae > HdN1. The sequence goes on along the minus strand of CAYYPW010000011.1, from coordinate 183,695 downwards.
GGCCAAGCAGAAATCGCAGGAGCAACTCTACGCCGACATTGGCAAGCAGATCGCCGAAACGCTCGGCGAAATGAAAGGCGCCGTGATGAAGGTGGGCCAGATTGCCTCGCAGGTTAAAGACATTCTGCCAGAAGAGGTGTCACAAGCGCTGGAAGTATTGCAGAAAGCCTCGCCTCCGATGCCCTACAACCTGATTCGCCGCCAGCTGATAAAAGCCCTGGGTGAACCGCCAGAAACGCTGTTTGCCGAATTCAACGAAACTCCGTTTGCGGCCGCTTCGATTGGTCAGGTGCATCGCGCCAAAACCAAAGACGGACGCGATGTGGTCGTAAAAATCCAATACCCTGGCGTCAAGGAATCCTGCGATTCCGATCTGCGACATTTGAAGCGCCTGTTGAAGCTGGCCGGGTTGGTGAAAGTCAGCAGCGAGGTGATCGATGCGACGTTCAACGAAATTCGCCGCACCCTGCATGAAGAACTCGACTACGTGCATGAAGGCGAAAATTTGATATTTTTCGCTGACCATTATCGCAATCACCCCAAAGTCATCGTGCCTGATCTCGTCAAAGAATTATCTGCGGAAACGATCCTCACACTTACCTATGTGCCCGGGGATTCTGTTGCAGATGTCAAACCACCCCGCTACACCCAGGAAACCATCAACGATATCGGGTATTTGATTTTCGAAACCTTTGGCAAACAAATCTATGAATTGCATGCGGTGCATTCCGATCCGCATCCGGGCAATTTTGCGTTTCGCCCCGATGGCACGATGATTATTTATGATTTCGGTGCAGTAAAACGCATTGAGCCAGAAACGATAGAAAAACTTCGCGCCCTGATCGGGGACGCCATCAATGGCCGCGTAGAAACCATTGACGCGCACTTGCGTCGCATCGGCGTGCGTCAGCCAGACTCTCCGGATATTCCCTCCAGCTACTACAAAGAGTGGCTCGACATCGTAATGGAACCCTTCAAAGATGATCGCCCGTTTGATTTTGGTCACTCGCGTATTCACAAACGCGCCGCTAAAAAGGCACAGGCAGATGCGATGAAATACATCGGACAATTTCAGCCCTCACCCGACACCATGTATGTGGATCGTGTATTGACCGGACATTACTGGACACTGATGGAAATGGGCGTACACGCCGCCTTTCGACCCTTGATCGAACGCATTGTGCTACACAAACAAACCTGATTGGCGGCAAATTAAATCGCTGCTAGAACGATTGATACGACGACTGATGCTGTTGGGTTTGTGCCAGATAGTCCCGCAAAGGATTGGTGCCATCCTGCTGCATCAGGCGTTGTAGCACTTGCGAAGGCTGCAATTGATTGATGGCGGCCATGGCGCGCGTTGCATCGCCCCGGCTATCGAACATGTGCGCCGCTTTGACCAGCCCGACCATATAAACGGCTTGCACGAAATACCAGCGACTTTTTGGATCACTGATTGCAGCGGTTTCCTCGTTATACAAGCGGGAAAGATAGGCTGTGCCTATTTCTATGTTCTTCTCCGCATCCAGCAAATAATCGGGAGAAAACAAGCGTGGGTTGCCGAAGAGCGCTGCTGCCGCATCACGCCCCATGGTAGAGGGCACGACCTGCATCAATCCAAAAGCAGGCACATGTGAGCGCGCCAGTGGATTAAACGCACTTTCGGTATGTATCATGGCCATGACACCGTCGACAGGCAAGCCAGATTTTTCTGAATATCGGCGTACCAGCGAGCGATACTGCATGGCTTTAAGGCGTAAGCGTGCTTCAGGCAATGGCACCAGATACGTCACGCGTTTTTTATCAAATACAGGGACATTTTCGCTCGCTGCTGATAACGCCTGGAATCGGATGCGAGCTTTCTGCATTAATCCATCGGCCACCGCGTCTATTGCTGCCGGATCAGGTTGATCGGTTGAAAATAATTCCGAAAAAATCAATGGACTGGCGTCAGAGTCAGCGCCTTCTGCGCCACGTTCTTCAAAGGTGCTGGCAAGGGCAACCGCAACGGGATCTTGCTGCATCGCCTCACGTTCATGCATGGCGAGCAAGTCTCTCACCTGATCTTTGGCCGATGCTCGCGTGGCCGTAGCAGGCGTAAAAGCAGACCTGTTCTGTGTATTTTCGTAGGGGTTTTCAAGAGAAATCTCAATGTGATTGCTCTTGAAATCCACCACGCGTCTGGTATTGAAATCGTCGCTATAACTCACCCATCGCGTCGCGGACGACACTTCAGCATTTGGCCACTGTCGTCGAATTTTTGATTGGTAATCTTGCAGTGCTGCTGCATAGCGTTCAGCAATATAGGATTGTTCAACCGTCGGAGCCATGTCCTGGTGGGCAATCATGGGGCGTTGCTTGAAAATGGGACTATCGATCTTGTCATCACGCTTGATGACCCAATTACTTCCCCCGTGTGCAAAGCCCGCGGTCAGCGCGCCCACCAACAATACCGCCACCCATTGGGCAGTAAGACCGAGTTTCTTTTCATGCGTTTTCAAAATGCTGTTTCCTTCACAGACAGACAACAGACTCGTCACAGGACTCATCACACACAGAATAAATAGAAGAGTAAGCAGCCTAATGTGAGTTGGAAGTTAGACGATCTATGACGTCGACGTTGCTGTCTTATAACCACCACAAAAATCCGATTAAGACCGGCCTCGCGATGGTTAGCAAGCACTAACAAGAATCCCATTAAGTGAATTGGTTTAGCCAATCAATTTAAAAAATGCGAACAATGCTGCAGCGTGCCGCCCACCCCCGTGTTCTGATAAACACCCCTCGAAATTAACGCACCCGCAGAACTCGCAAGTTCAACTCAAACATCAAGGTCATCTACAAGCAAAGCACGAGTTTATTGCAGACAAGCCTGTTTTTTCTCGCACAAAAAAACTACGAAACCCCTTTCATCGCTAGCCGCAGAAACTCAACGGTACTAAGATAGAGCCACAATTATCGAAGCAATAAAACGCATCGATCTACAATAAAAACAAGCCGACACGGAATTGGCCATGAAAAACAAGAAGATCTCGCTCAAAGCTTCAGTAGCGTGCGCACTCTTTCTCTCAACTTCGTATTTGGTAGTGGCTACCCCTTTATCCGCAAAAGAGGCCGGTTACACAGGTGATCGCGATACCGATAACCGCTTTCATGGCTGGGGGGTTTATACCTATCTCGCCGGCGGCAAATACGAGGGTGAATGGCAATATGGGCAGAAAGATGGCGTAGGTCGCCGTGACTGGCCCGATGGCTCCCGCTATGAAGGGGAATGGCGTAACAACCAGCCGCATGGCAAAGGCATCAAAACCTACAAGGGCGGCGCGCAATACACCGGTGATTTTCGTCAGGGCTTGCGCGAAGGCAAAGGCACCATGCGCTGGACCAATGGCATGGAATACAGCGGCGAATGGAAAAACGATCAGATGGAAGGCGAAGGCAGCAAGCGCTTCGCTGACAACACCCAATACGATGGCCATTTCAGCAAAGGGGTGCGCAGCGGTTGGGGCACCTATTTATTCGCTGACAATACGCGTTATGAAGGCCATTGGAGCCATGACATGCAGGAAGGCAAAGGCACCCTGCTGTTTCCCGATGGCGGCGTTTACAAAGGCGATTTCAAACAAGGACAGCCACACGGCAAAGGAGAGCTGACCTACGCCAATGGCGACCATTATTCCGGCCAATGGGAAAAGGGCACGCTTTCAGGCAAAGGCATGTTGCGCTATGCGCAAGGCGGCTCTTATAACGGCCAATGGAAAAGCGGCCTGCGTAACGGCAAGGGTGAGTGGGTCAGCGCGAACGGCAGTATTTATTCGGGCCCCTTTGTGAACGACAAACCACACGGCCGTGGCACCTGCGCCGAAAACGGCAGTTCCACCCCTTGTTTTTATGAGTACGGGCGTAGGCAAAACGATACGCGCCCACAAGTAGCCGCCCTCACCAAGCCAGCAGCAGTCGCGGCCAGTGTTGCTGCCCCAATCGCCGCAGCAGCCAATAATGTCGCCGTTACAGTGGCTCAGACTGCAACTACAGCAGGAAACGCAGCAACCTCCGCAACAAGTGCTAGCGCAGATGCCACGGCGCAAACGTTCAAAAACGATCTCGCAGTTGCCAAACAAAAAATTGCGTTGACGCCCTCAGAGCAGCTCAACAAAGTCGGTTCTGGCATGTATTTTTCGCATTCCTTTGAAAAACTTGCACTGGCGCAACCACCAAGTTTCAGCTGGTGGAGCAAAAATACTGCCCTGTTCAGTGATAATCTCAAGATGACGCTGATGCGCGGTCGCGATCAATTGGAAATTACCGTGCATTCCTACAAAGGCCCCGGCAATTACACAGGCGACCAGTACGAGGTAGCGCTGCTCAAAGATGGCCGTACCTATCAATTGCAGGAAAGCGCGGGCGACAGTATTCAGATCGAAGAGGAAAATAACGGCTGGATTTCAGGGCGATTTTCGGCAACCCTGCTCGATACTCAGGCCATGTCTGAACCCGCATCAAAACTGGAACAAGGTATTTTCAGGCTTTCCAACAAACGCCCCGATGCTGCCACCGCGTTAAACGATGCAACCACGCCGCGCAAACCTTTGCTTGAGGCTGCCAAGCCCCTCATGAAAGGAATCCCTATTATCGGCGAGTTTGTTCCATAACGTTTTTTTACAACGCTATTGATCGGAAAAACAGGCGTTTAGAAAAACAGGAGAGTAGAAATACAGGAGGGATGGCTTTCGGGAACGGGGAATCCCTCCCCATGACATCACCTGCTAGCCGGGCAGGTCGGAAAAAATGAGCGCAGCTAAAGACAGAGATGCTGCGCCCTTTCTCCAAGACGTTATTCGTTATCTCAGATCAATTACCAGTGAATCCCGCGCATCAGATAGGCAAAGGCCACTTGTTCGCTGGATACCGCTGGTGCTTTCTCATCGGTCTTGCCTTGTGCAGCGGCCGAATCACCAAACATGCGGAAGCCGGTGTTCATGATGATTTCCGTCATCTTCGGTGCGACCGCATTCAATACCTGGGCAAATACCCCCAGACGTGTTGCAATGCGTTTCGGTTTGTAGATGATCGCTTCGCACACCATATCCGCCGCTTCTTCAGGGCTGATGGTCGGCACGTTGTCGTAAATCTTGGTAGGCGCGATCATCGGTGTACGCACCAACGGCATGTTGATGGTGGTAAATTTCACACCCAGATCGGAATATTCCGACGCAGCACAACGCGAGAACGCATCAAGTGCAGCCTTGGATGCCACATACGCAGAGAACCTTGGTGCATTGGTTAACACACCAATCGACGAGATATTGATAATCTGGCCGCTGCGACGTTTTTCCATGGCGGGCAAGAAATTCATCATCAAACGCAGTGCACCAAAATAATTGAGCTGCATGGTGCGCGTATAGTCGTGGAAACGGTCATACGACAGTGAAATCGAACGACGAATCGAACGGCCCGCGTTATTGATCAATATGTCAACTTGCCCAAAATCCTGCAGCACTTTCTGACTGAAACGATCACAGTCATCGATATCTGCAATATCGACGGTGTACATATACGCGGAACCACCCTTGGCCGTAATACTGTCGTAGGCTTCTTGCAGTTTTTCAATGGTTCTTGCCGCCAGAATGACTTTCGCACCGGCTTCAGCCAATCGTTGTGCCGTGGCCAGACCAATACCCGAGGATCCACCGGTCACGATGACAACTTTGTCTTTTACACAGCCTTCCAGCGTGCGATCGATAAAATTGTCCGGGTCAAGATGGCGTGCCCAGAAATCCCAAATCACAGGGGAGTAGCTTTCCAGTTTCGGGCAGGAAATATTCGATCCTTCCAACGCTTTGCGCGTTTCACGATTATCAAACTTGGTGTGATAGTCGATAAAATCCATCACCTGACGTGGAATCCCTAAATCCGACAGCAGCATATTGCTGATGCGGCGCACCGGTGGCAACGACGTCACTGCCTGGCGCATGAAAGGGGGTACAAAGTTGAACATGCGGGTATCAACACGCATGGTCAATTGCGGAGCACTGCCAGCACGCGCAAAAATATTGATAACCTCACCCACCTTATGGTGCTCGTTATCCGTCAGGTGGAAGCACTTGCCATCCAACCCTTCTTTATGCGCAATGTGATCCATGGCATCTGCCACAAAATCCACTGGCACAATATTCAGGCGCCCGCCTTCGATACCCACAACGGGCATCCACGGTGGCAACATCTGACGCAATTTTTTCAGCATGGTGAAGAAATAATACGGGCCATCGATCTTGTCGATTTCACCGGTTTTGGAATGCCCCACCACCATCGCCGGGCGGTATATGCGCCACGGGATTTTGCATTCATTACGCACCAACCCTTCGGATTCATGCTTGGTACGCAAGTAGGCATCTACCAGCTTGCCCGCTTCTTCAAACATGTCTTCACGGAAGGTGCCCTGATACAAACCGGCAGCCGCAATCGAACTGGTATGATGGAAGCATCCTGCCTGCATCGCCTCGGCAGCACGCAGCGCATGAATAGTGCCGTCAATATTGGTTTTGACCTGTACATCCTCTTTCGCGGTCAGGTCATAAATGGCCGCCAAATGAAAAAAGTGTTTGATCTTGCCTTTCAGCTTGGCCATGTCTGATTCGCTAATGCCCAACATGGGCTGCGTCAGATCGCCCTTGATCGCCACAATGCGGCCTGCAGGCGCATTCCATTTGTTGGCCAGGGCCTCAACCTTGTCGAGTGATGATTCACGTGCCAGCACATAGATGGTGCCTTCACGCTTCAACAGGTTGCCTACCAGAAAACGCCCAATAAAGCCGGTTGCGCCCGTTACAAAATAAGTCATGTCAATATCCTCTTTCAGGTTCCCTTAGCCCAAGCAGAAAAGAAAAGTGTAGAAGCGAAAGTTAAACCGCGCAGGATTTGGCACCCTGCACGTCTTGCATCGCCAGCCCCTGCCGCAGCGCTTCAAACTCCGCGACAAAACCGTCCACCAGCACTTGTGGATCTGTGACTAACGACGTATCGGCCACCACACCGAACTCCACCCGATGGGCGTAGCTCAGTATGCTGATCCCAATTCCGATACCTCCGGATTGCGGCACCCAGAACATCGACCGTCTGAGTTTCGCGCCCATCAGATAGACGGCTTCGGTTGGGCCAGGCACATTGGTCATGACCGCCGAGGCTTTACCACTGAAGAAGTTCAGGGCCACGCGTTGCACCGCTGTCGGGAAATGCCCAAGGATCGACAACACGCCATAACTCATCATGGCCTGTGCACCGTTTTTCAGGCTTTTCATGGACTTCTGCACCGCCCGCACCCGCCCCAACGGGGTGGATTCAGCTACAGGCAACGGCAGATACACGAGACCAAAACAATTACCCAGCTCCATTGCCTCAGAAAGAGGCCGCAGATTGACCGGCACAGTTGCCCTCACGGTAACGCCATCCACCCGCTGCCCGGTGCTCTCCAAATAACGGCGCAAACTACCGGCCGCACAGGCCATCACGACATCATTAACAGTTCCACCCATCGCACGGCCAACACGTTTGACATCATCGACAGACAGTGAAGGCGCCCACGCTACCCGCTTGTGCGACGACAATGGCTGTTTGAAATGTGTTTTGGTATCGGCAGGCAAGCTGGCGACGCGCAACGCTTCGAACAACCAGGCGGCGGCAAAAACGGTGTAGAACACACCCTGATGCAAGGCGTGTTGCACTTGGTGATACCATTCGCGGCCTTTGGCAAGCGGCGTCTTGAAACCGGCTCTAGCCGCAGGAGAACTATGCAGCACGGATCGATCGGCAATGGCATCCAGCGTGGAAATCAGCGCGATGCCATCGGCGTAACTGTGATGCACCTTGAACACCAGGGCACAACCTCCCCGGAAGGATTCGATCAGGTAAAAGCGCCACAAGGGTCGACCTGGATCGAGTGTTTCAGCAACGATGCGACCGCATACTTCCTGTAATTGCTGATCGGGGGATTCGCCCGCCGGCAATTGCAGTAAAGACGCGTGGTAATCCCACTCAAGCGCAGGCACTTTTTCCCAAAAATAGCGCCCTTGCTCAGTAACGGGCCGCGAGCCAAACCGCGGCGCCTTGATCACCAGTCGCTCCGCCAGCAAGCGCACCAGATCAGCACGCGTGAGGGGGCTTTCAAACTCCATTACCCCGTTGATCACCATCAGGTTCTCAGCCGTATCCATGCGCAACCATGCCGTATCGACGACCGACATGGGTTGGCGCACTGTATCAAGTAATGACCTCATAATTTCTTCCCTTAGCCGACAAACGTCCCACACGATTGTCTTTTTTCAAACCACTGAGAACTCACCCAAGGCCCTGCAACACCCTCACGGCAGCAGCAACCTGTAGCGCCCCCCCTGCGTCCGCCTTTCAGCTAACACATGTACGCCATGATACCCAGAGAGATAAACATTGTGAACCCTTTTGTGCGACCATCGCGTCACACGAACATCGTCAACGCCACGTATACTGCGGAAACGGGTGCATTCCGGGCGGCGTTACAGAATGTTACTTGAAATTCCAGCGAACAGGTGTACGCTTAACATCATGCACTAGCGTCATGACATCTTCATGAAGCCTAGTTGTGGAATAGACAAATTATTAGTCGTTTATCTACATTCGCGCACTTACTGCACACCATCACGTCTTGAATAACCGCCATGTCGATCCGCCAAGAACAGAAAGCACAGACTCGTCAAAACATTATTAATGCCGCGCTTGCCATCATGAGCGAGGATCGCGGCATTGCCAGCATGAGCTTGCGTGAAGTCGCCAAAGAAGCAGGCATTGCGCCAGCCTCGTTTTACCGGCACTTTGAAAACCTGGAAGCATTGGGAATGGCGCTAGTGAAAGAAGCTGGCGAGGCGTTGCTGAAAATCGTCAAGGATGTGCGATACGCACGCGGGCAAAGCGATGACATCGTGCAACATGCCGTGCATGTATGCATGGAACACTTTCATCAGAATGGAAAACTGTTTCGTCTGTTGGCGCACGAAGCGACGGGCAGCTCACCCTTGATGCGTCGTGCCATTCAATTGCAGCTGGCTGTCATCAATCGCGAACTGGCACGCGCCATCAAGCGCGAAAGCCGCGTGATACACCGCCAGCTGACGGATCCGGCACTGGTCGCAGAAGCGATAAGCACCATAACGTTCTACATGGGGGTCGCGAGCATAGATTTGCCCTACGCCGCACAACGCGAAGCAGAAAAGCGCTTGATGCATCACATTCGCGCGATATATGTCGGCGCCGAAACGATAGCGCGAACGCAGCACGTGGAACGACAGTTGATGCTGGTATAACTCTTACGGCCGCACACCAACCCCGGAAATCACCGGTGCCACCAGACTGATGGCCTTTTCGTGATTCCATTCGCGTAATTTTTCGAAGTGAAAGCCCGCCTGTTCGAACAAACGCCGCGTGTCGCGATTGATTTCACAACCACACGCCATCTTTCGCCAGGCAGGATTCAAACGATGCTGCCAACGCGCCACACCTGCATGCGGGGCCACTACGTGCTCGAAAAACACCAGCTTTCCACCGGGTTTCAACACACGAAAGGCTTCTGCCGCTGCACGCTGCGGGTCGGGTATGGTGCAAAACACCAACACCGCGACCACGCTATCAAAACTGGCATCCTCAAACGGCAACTCGCGCGCATCCGCTTGCTGCAATTGCCATAAAAAAGGCGGTGGTGTGTCTTCCAGTCTTTCACGCGCTTTCGACAGCATGGCTTCCACCGGCTCGATACCGACAACTTCTGTAACGGCCGGCGTGTAGTACTGCATGTTGGCGCCGGTACCCACGCCAACTTCCAGCACCTTGCCATGCGCATGGCTTAACGCCTGCTGACACGAACGCCGGAAAGGTTTCGTTCCCCATTCCATCATGTGCGGAAATATGCGATCTTCATAAAACGCCATGCTTTACCTCATTATTTCGTTCAAGCAACCGCCAGGCCACTACACCGCCCCAGTAATAAAGTGCCAGCGCACCAATAATGCAGACAGCCCCCAACATTTCACCAGCGGTCAACAATTCATTATTGAGCCAACGCCCCAAGCTAAGCGCCATTAATGGCGTAATCAACGTTGCCAACGCCACTGTGCTCGCCGACAAATGCGTGAGCGCATGAAAATAGCACATTACCCCCACCAGCGAACCAAAAACGCCGAGATATAGAATTGCATAGAAAGAACGATCACTGATGTGCGCCAAAGCGCTCACCATAGAGTTCACACCGCTCGGCGAAAAAAGTGCAAAGATGTCTGCGGAATCAAGCACGCCCATCACAAATGCCGACCCCACATACAATGGAATCCCAATAATCAACGTGCCCGTGGTTTGCGCCAGGGCCGTCATATCGCCCGGCCAACGCTTGAGAAATACATTGCTGGAGCAAAAGCACAACACAGCCCCCAATACATACAAGAGCGCTGTTAAATGCGCGTGCGAAATCTGCACCTGCTCACGAAACACAAGCACCAGCCCGAACAGCCCCAGCAATGCTGCCAACCACTGCATCAAACTCAAACGTTGTTCTTTGAGAAACCAGCGCGCAAAAATTGGCGACAACACTGGCGATAACCCGAACATCACCGACACCATGCCCGACGGCAAATGTTGCGCGCCCTTAAACGTGCAAAACACGCCAACAAAGATATTGATGTTGCCAAGAAAATAAGTACGCCAGGCAGCTTGATTCCACGGCACGCGCACCTTCAACAGCGCCGCCAACACCACTCCCAGCGCCGCGCCAATGACCACGCGCGACAAAGCCGCCAGCATTAGCTCAACCGATTCCGAACTCATTTTTATCGTCAACGGCGTGGTTGCCCACACCAGTATCATCACAATATACGCCACAGGCACCGACATTTTCATATCCTACTTCGTGTTATACCAGCATCCTGCCGGCGAGGTTTTGCAGGCGTGAGGCTTGTATCTGCGGCAGAAACAAAAAAGGCCGCAGTTTTCAAGCTGCGGCCTTTTTTGCAAAAGAAGGTGAGTACGCTACCCCACCGCCGCCCTGCCCGCTACGCGTTTAATTCGCGCGCACCAGACCGCACAGACCTTATGCAGGACTGACACGGCGGGAACATGGGAGACGAAGGATTTTTGCGTTATCATCTTTTCAATATAGGCAAGCTCGTGAGGGTGGGTCAATAGCGCAAATGTGATTTTGTTGGGAATCTGGGCGAAACAGCTGGGCAGGTTGAAATAACAGGAGAGTTGTAACAAAAATGAAAGTTTATCTGGTGGGTGGCGCCATACGCGACAAAAGGCTAGGCAAGGCGACCAAAGATCGCGATTGGGTCGTAGTAGGCGCGTCCCCCGCACAACTGTTGCAACTCGGTTACCAACAAGTGGGGCGGGATTTTCCTGTTTTCCTGCACCCGCAAACCAGAGAGGAATATGCTCTCGCCCGCACCGAACGCAAAACCGGGAGTGGTTATGGCGGCTTTACCTGCTATGCCGGTCAGGATGTCACGCTTGAAGATGATTTGCGTCGTCGTGACCTTACCATCAACGCCATGGCCGAAGACAGCGACGGTACACTCGTCGACCCTTATGGCGGGCAGCGCGACCTGCAAGAAAAATGGTTACGCCATGTTTCCGAGGCTTTCAGTGAAGACCCGCTACGTGTATTGCGAGTGGCACGTTTTTACGCACGCTATGGCAATGATGGGTTTCGCATCGCCGAGGAAACGCTCACGCTGATGCGCGAAATTGCCGCAGCGGGCGAATTGCAGCATCTAACCCCGGAGCGGGTCTGGCAGGAAACCGAAAAAGCGCTTTCCGAACCTGCACCACACCTGTATTTCGAAGCGCTACGCGAAACCCACGCACTGGCTATTTTGCTGCCCGAACTCGATGCCCTGTGGGGAATTCCTCAACTCGCCAAACATCACCCGGAGATCGACACTGGCGTGCACGTAATGATGGCGTTACAACAGGCGTGCCAGCTACGCCCCCAACTGCAGGAAACGTTCACACCCGATAACGACATTACTGAGGCGCAAGCCAATACCGCCCTGTTCTATGCTGTTTTGACCCACGATCTGGGCAAGGCGTTGACGCCGCAAGAAGACTGGCCGACCCACCACGGCCACGAAGCGCTTTCTGCCTACCTGGCCAACAACATCAGTGATCGCCTGCGAGTGCCCACTCTTTGTCGACAATTAGCCACCAAAACAGCGGAATACCATACGCACTGCCATCGAGCCTTTGAGCTGCGCCCCGCCACCGCCATGCGCGTGTTGGAAGCACTCGACTACTTGCGTCGTCCCCAGTTTTTGACGCTGTTTCTGCTGGCCTGCGAAGCCGACGCCCGTGGTCGCACCGGCTTTGAAGATCGCCCGTATCCACAAGCAGATTTTTTCATGACAGCTGCCGAAGCCTGCCGTCGCGTGAAGGCCGAAGAACTGCAAAACGCTTTCGGTTACAACGGCAAAACACTGGGCGAAGAACTTCGCAAACGTCGCATTCGCGCCGTTGCCAGTGTCAAAAAGGATTTTGTGGTGGATTTGCCCTTCATTGGTCGCAGCGAAAACCGGGCGTCCAGCCTGGGTACAGAACAGAATGAGAATGAAGGCGAAATGGATTCATGATGCAGCGATAAAACGCTCATGCCTGCAAGGCAATTACTGCGCGAGGGCAACTGCAGTTGCAAGACATCTACAAATCCAGGGCAACAGCGACCTGCTCCAATTTTTGTCGAGCCTTGTCATAGGCTGCCCATAATTGCCCGTAACTGATTTTTACCTCGGGATGTTTGCTGTCAGGCGCCAAGCAGGCCAATGGCCACAACACAAAGGCGTTTTCGAGGATTTCACCCCGCGGCAAGATGACGCCATCGATCTCACCCACCACATCACCATAGGTGAGAATATCGATATCCAGCGTGCGAGGGCTATATTTTCGCTGATCTGGCGTACGCCCCAAGCTGAACTCAATTGCACGCAGTTCCTGCTGCAAGACTCCCACCGATAAATCGGTCTGCAGGCTCACAACCAGATTAAAAAAGGGGGAACCGGCAAAACCCACCGATTCGCTCTCAAAGATCGGCGAAACCTGTAGGGGGCCAAAACGCTCCCGTAGGGCCCTGATACCTTCGCGCAAATGCCACTCACGCTTGACGTTTGACCCCAGGCCCAAAAACACTTCGGTCATGTCGGGTTTCCGCGGACAATGGTAACGCCCACCCTGCGGGCCGCGGGCACGGCGCCCGGTTTCCAGATACTGACTTTTACCCAGGGCACAGAAAAGCGCTCCCGCACCAACTGCGCCACGCCTTCTGCCAGCGTTTCGATCAGCTGCGCCTGACGAGATTCGATCCAGCTCGACACCTGGGTCGACACTGCATCGTAATCAATGGCATCCGCCAACGCATCGGTCTGGGCGGGCTGAGTGACCGGCGCAGCAAACTCCAGATCCACCAGCAGCGTTTGCTTGATGTGGCGCTCCCAGGCATGCGCCCCTACAACAGCAGACACTTTCAGTTCTTGAATCGAGACTGTATCCATAGAACCTGCAACTCATCAAAAAAGGTTGTATCATCAGGGGGCGCATCATACCGCGTCGAAGGGACATCGACGACCGGGAACAACAAAAAGACCACACGGTTTTTCAGATAAACAAACCGCGAAAAGCCGCCCAGAAAAAAATGGAGTCAGTGTCATTCAGCACCCTTACATTGATACCGCGCTGCTTTGGCTGCTGGGATATCTGGTTGGCTCCATTTCGACGGCTGTATTGGTGTCGCGTCTGCTGGGTTTTTCTGACCCACGCGAGGCGGGCTCCCACAACGCGGGAGCGACCAATGTATTGCGTCTGGGTGGGCGCTGGGCCGGCCTACTGACGCTGATCGGCGATATCCTCAAGGGTGTACTGCCCCCCCTCATCTGCATTTACTATGACAAATCCCATCCTGCCATTGTCGGTGCCGGTATTGCTGCCGTCACCGGGCACCTGTTGCCCGTGTACTTTCGCTTTCAGGGGGGCAAAGGTGTCGCTACTGGCATTGGTGTTTTAGCAGTGTGGCACTGGCCCACTTGTGTCGTGTTGCTGGTCAGCTGGTTGCTGGTGGCGGCTGTTACACGCTATTCCTCGCTCGCCAGCATGCTGAGCTTTCTGGTGGCGTCACTGTATGCCGCGATATTCACGCCGCATTGGGTGGAGCCCATCATGCTCCTGACTGCCATGATTCTCTATAAACACCGCCAAAACCTGCAGAACCTGAAAGAAGGCAAAGAGCCACGCCTGGGATAGTTATTTGGCTTGAGCTGGCGCCCAGGTTAACCGAGTTGTGCGAGCGGCCAACGCGCGCGGGTGGTGATTTTGAGATCGCCCTGGGCGCCCAGCTTTAAGCGCTCATATCCCGCCAGCGCTATCATTGCACCGTTATCCGTACAAAAGGCAGGGCGCGGATAAAACACCTGAATCCCCCGCCCTTTGGCGTAGTTTTGCAGGCGTGTGCGCAATTCGCGATTGGCACTCACACCGCCCGCCATCACCAGTTGTTTCATGCCCGTTTGCGTGAGCGCCCGCTTGCATTTAATAAGCAAAGTATCGACCACTGCATCCTGAAACGCCCAGGCCACATCGGCTTTATCCTGCTCGGCCAGTCCCTGCTCAGATAGCGGCCCCTGCTCACGTTGCAAACGCTCCAGCGTGGTCAAACAAAACGTTTTCAATCCGCTGAAACTGAAATCAAGCCCCGGTCTGTCTACCATCGGACGAGGAAACTTAAACCGCCCCGGCGTGCCGCGCTCAGCCCATTCAGCTATACGCGGCCCACCCGGATACCCAAGCCCCATCATCTTGGCCGCTTTATCGAAGGCTTCACCGGCGGCATCATCGACCGATTCCCCCAACATTTGATATTGCCCAACACCCTCGACCGCCATGAGCTGGGTATGCCCACCGCTGACCAGCAAAGCAACAAACGGAAAATCCGGGCGCTCCGCTTCCAGCATGGGAGCGAGCAGATGCCCTTCCATATGATGCACCGGAATTGCTGGCACCCCCCATGAGAATGCCAGCCCCTGCGCAAAACACGCCCCCACCAGCAAGGCCCCCATCAGGCCGGGCCCGGCGGTGTAGGCGATGGCATCGATATCACCCGCATTGACACCAGACTCAACAAGCAGTTGATTTAAAAGCGGAATCAGGCGGCTTACGTGATCGCGTGACGCCAGTTCGGGCACCACGCCACCGTATTGCGCGTGCAGCGCTATCTGACTGTGTAGCACGTCGCCCAACAAGCGGTGCTGGGCGCCATCGTACAAAGCCAGCCCGGTTTCGTCGCAAGATGTCTCAATTCCGAGTACAATCATGGGTCTGTCCTCTAAGGTTGGCCGCATCATAACGCCCCTGCCAAACTTTGCAATCCAGTGATTGGGTCAACAGTTTTTGCATGGCAACGCCTCGTTTTCGCTTTGCAATCTAAAGTTTTAGACAGTACAATTGCGGCCCCCGAAGGAGATTCATGAGTCACTCCTTGTCGACCCGGCTCAAGGCGCTACACTTTTTGCTCTTGTCTCTAGCGAGTCTGAAAGCAGGTGATAGACAGCTTGTGATAGACAGCTTGTAATAAACAAGGGTCAGCCCGGTCGCTTTTAAGCGTCGGCGTTCCATGCAGGTTCATCGGCAAACGGTTCGGTTCATTGAAAATTGTTAAAGGTAAGTTTAATGCCGCAGGTAAAAGTTAAAGAAAACGAGCCATTTGACGTGGCTCTGCGTCGCTTCAAGCGTTCTTGCGAAAAAGCGGGTGTATTGGCTGAAGTTCGTCGTCGCGAGTTCTACGAAAAGCCCACCCAAGAGCGCAAGCGCAAAATGGCTGCTGCTGTAAAGCGTCATGCGAAGAAGCTGGCTCGCGAGTCACTGCGTCGCAAGCGTACTGCTTAATTTCTCGCTTCCTGCGTTAAAATTTGAAGACGCCGACCGGGCGACCGGCTTCGGCGTTTTTCTCTTTTCTGTTGCCCGCCCTGCCCGTGGACCCTGATTGAACGCCTTGAAAAAGCCGCTCAACGCCGTTAAGAGAGGATAGACACCATGAGTTCCGCCATCAAAGAAAGGCTCAATGACGCTGTCAAAGAGGCCATGAAGGCCAAAGACAAGGATCGCCTAACCGTGTTACGCATGGCGACCTCTGCCCTCAAACAGATCGAAGTCGATGAGCGTATCGAACTGGATGATACCCGCGTGCTGGCAGTGATCGAAAAACTGATCAAACAGCGCAAGGAATCTATCGAGCAGTTTACCAAGGGCGGTCGCGACGATCTGGCCAACAAAGAGCGCGCCGAAATTGTCGTGCTGCAGGAGTTTCTGCCGGAAGCGTTATCACCTGCAGAACTTGAGCAGATCATTCGCGATACCATCGCCGAGACCGGTGCGCAATCTGCAAAAGACATGGGCAAGGTGATGAACGCCATCAAGCCCAAAGTGCAAGGCCGCGCCGACATGAGCGTGCTAAGCCAACAGATCAAATCCCTGCTGTCCTGACAGCAGGTCTAGCCCCATGGCTGGCCGGATTCCTGATCACTTTATCGAAGATCTGCTGTCCCGGGTTGACCTGGTAGAGCTGATCGATCGCCATGTGCCGCTAAAAAGGGCAGGTAAAAACTATACCTGCTGCTGTCCTTTTCATCAGGAAAAATCCCCCTCCTTCACCGTCAGCCCGGAAAAGCAGTTTTATTATTGTTTCGGCTGCGGCGCCAGCGGCAATGCCGTCAGCTTTTTGATGGATCACGGTCATCTGAGTTTTGTTGAGGCGATTGAATCCCTCGCTAAAACACTGGGCATTGAAGTCCAGCGCGAAGGTAACGACCAACCCAAGGGGCCTGACCGACGTCCTCTGTATGACACACTGGATAAAGCCCGCCAGTTTTATAATGCGCAATTAAAAAACCCGCGCACACGTGAGCGTGCGCTTGCCTACCTGCGCAAGCGGCAGCTGAGTCAGGACATTATTGAGCGTTTTAGCCTGGGGTTTGCACCTCCCGGCTGGGACAATCTGGTCTCAACGTTGGGCCAGGACGGCAAAGGCATGCAGTTGCTGCAGCAAACCGGCATGGCCATCAAATCGGATCAAGGCCGTATTTATGATCGCTTTCGCGATCGCATCATGTTCCCGATTCGCGATGGTAAAGGGCGCACAGTGGCCTTTGGTGGACGCGTGCTGGGTGATGAAAAGCCCAAATATCTGAACTCGCCTGAAACCGAGATTTTTCATAAAGGCGAAACGCTATACGGCTTTTATGAAGCCCGCATCGCCACCAGCAAGCTCGACCGCTTTGTGGTGGTTGAAGGCTATATGGATGTCATTGCCCTCGCCCAACATGGGATTTCTTTTGCGGTGGCGACGCTGGGCACTGCCTGCACACGTGAACATATTGAAGCCTTGTTCCGGGTGGTGAACGAGGTGGTGTTCTGTTTTGACGGCGATCGTGCCGGGCGAGCAGCCGCCTGGCGAGCACTTGAGAATACGCTGTCCGCCATGAGGGAAGGCCGCAGCGTGAAGTTTCATTTTCTGCCAGACGGCGAAGACCCTGACACGCAGGTACGCAAAGATGGGCCAGAGTTGTTTCTGGCCGGATTGCAAAAAGCGCAGCCACTGCCAGAGTACCTGTTTGACCATCTGATGGCGCAGGTCGATATGAATATGCTGGATGGGCGGGCGCGACTGGTGAGCATGGCATTGCCACTGATCGACCGATTGCCCAAAGGCATTCTGCAAGAGTTGATGATCAATCGCCTGGCCGAACTGACGAAGCTGGAAAAAGCCAGCTTGTGGAGCATTGCGCAAGCAGCGGCCGCAGCAGCGACACCTGCAACTCACGCATCCGCAGCACCACCCAGATTGCAGACAAGCGGCACAATGCCCAGCCCAACTCAGGGTGCAATACCTTCTTCAACACCCACTGCAGCGCCAGCAACCGCAAAATCGGCCACAAAAACGGCGGCTCCCTATCCTGCAATGGGGCAGCCCTCCCCGACCGAAAATGCCGCAGACTATGCGGATTTTGCGCCTCCCCATGACGCGCCTTGGGCGGACTTCGGCCTCATGGACATGGAGGGTGCTCACTTTGAGCAAACTGACTATCGCCCCAATGACCATCGACCCATTGACGACAGAGGTGACTCATCGCGTCATGCACCCTTTGGAGATCGGCAAAATCCAAGCGATCCCCGTAACGAGGGGCGGCGCGACGAGTGGCGCAACGCAGATCGGCAGGGAAAAGCGTCTGCGCCGCAAGAGTACAATTATGAAGAAGAAACACCTCCACCTTGGGGCGTGACCGATCCTAAAAAGCGCCGCTTCGAGCCGCGCAATAAGGGCTTTCAACCCAAGCGCCCCCTGCCGCCACCCGCGCCAGTGACATCGTTGGTGGACGCCACCATTCGCAGCCTGCTGCAAAGCCCGCGACAGGCCAGCGATATACAAATCCCGCGCGAGGTGTATGAACTTACCTTGCCGCATATGAGTCTACTGATTGATTTGCTGGAGTACCTGTCGCAGCACCCCAGCGCTTCGACTGCCGCGCTGTTGGGCCGATGGCACGCCACCGACGATGGCGAACATCTGGCCGCTCTGGCAGCAAAAGAATTTCTGCAGGCCAA
Organism: uncultured Moraxellaceae bacterium; assembly: GCA_964473645.1. Classification (GTDB taxonomy): domain Bacteria; phylum Pseudomonadota; class Gammaproteobacteria; order Pseudomonadales; family Ketobacteraceae; genus HdN1. Next base: position 165,041 of record CAYYPW010000011.1, on the reverse strand, counting down.
TGGGCCTTTGCAAAGCGAATTGGGCGACGCCCTACGTAAACTCCACCTGATTCGAGTGGAGCAAGAACTGGATGCACTTATCAGTGCCAACATCCCAGACAAGACGCGCTTTAGAGAACTACTACACTTAAAACAGGAACTGTCACGCGTGAAACACTGACATTGCACCTTTCTGACAGCAAATTTCATCTGTTTCCGGGCTTTAAGTGGCCTGGGGACGCCCTTATTTGTATAATGCGCGGTTTCTTTCGCGCACCTTGATTGAGGAATGGGCACTCCATGAGCGATACCGAGCAACAGAAGTCCCAGCTAAAGCAGCTGATTGCCCGTGGTAAAGAGCAAGGCTTTTTGACCTTTGCAGATGTGAACGACCATCTGCCACCGGATATTACCGATCCGGAACAGATTGAAGACATCATTGCGATGATCAACGACATGGGCATCCCGGTGCATGAAACCGCGCCCGGCGTTGAAGATTTACTGCGCGGTGAGGCCGCTGCCTCCCCCGAAGAAGCGGTGGATGACGAAGGCCCCAGCAACGTGGTGATCGATGCCGAACCCGGCCGCACCACTGACCCTGTGCGCATGTATATGCGCGAAATGGGTTCGGTCGAACTGCTGACCCGCGAAGGCGAAATCGTTATCGCCAAACGCATAGAGGAAGGCATTCGGGAAGTCATGAGCGCCCTCGCCTACTGGCCCGGATCGGTAGATCACGTGCTGGGCGAATACGACAAGGTGGGCACGCAAGAGCGTCGTCTGGGTGACATTATCAGCGGCTATCTGGACATGCTGGAAGCCGAAGTGCTTGAGCCGGTCGACTTTGAAGCCGAAGCCCCCGAAGCAGAAGTGGCGGCCGTCAAAGACGAAGATCTGGCCGATGCCCCCGAAGGGGAAGAAGCTGCGGCTGAAGGCGCCGAAGCCACCGATGACGAAGAAGACGGCAACCTCGACCCCGAAGAAGCGCGCATTCGTTTTACAACGCTGCGAGATTTGTTGGCCGAACTGAACAAGGTGCGCGGTCGTGAAGGCCGCGAATCCAAGAATACTGACAAGGCACTCGAAGATCTTGCTACCAATTTTGTGACATTCAAACTGGTGCCACGCCTGTTTGATACGCTGGTAGAAAACGTTCGCCTCACGCTGGAAAGCATTCGTGAAAACGAGCGCGCCATCATGACGCAATGTATTCGTATCGCAAAAATGCCGCGTAAGGATTTCATCAAGTTGTTCCCGGGCAATGAAACCAATCTGGGGTGGGTTGACGAGATTTCCGGTCGCAAGGCTGCGTATGCCGAGCGTGTTGGCGCGTTGAAAGCTGAAGTATTGAAGTCACAGCAAAAACTGGTGCAACTTGAAGAAGCGCTGTTTTTGTCGATTCCGGAAATCAAGGAAATCAACCGTCGCATTTCTATCGGCGAAGCGAAAGCCCGCCGCGCCAAGAAAGAGATGGTTGAGGCCAACCTGCGTCTGGTTATTTCGATCGCGAAAAAATATACCAACCGTGGTTTGCAGTTCCTCGATCTGATCCAGGAAGGCAACATTGGTTTGATGAAAGCGGTCGACAAGTTTGAATATCGTCGTGGTTACAAGTTCTCGACCTATGCGACGTGGTGGATACGTCAGGCGATTACGCGTTCGATCGCCGATCAGGCGCGTACCATTCGTATCCCCGTGCACATGATTGAGACCATCAACAAGCTGAACCGTGTATCACGGCAGATGCTGCAGGAGATGGGCCGCGAGCCGACGCCGGAAGAACTGGGCGTGCGCCTGGAGATGCCGGAAGACAAGGTACGTAAAGTGCTGAAAATCGCCAAAGAGCCCATCTCGATGGAGACACCGATTGGTGACGATGAAGATTCACATTTGGGGGATTTCATCGAGGATACGACCATGCAATCACCTGTGGATGCGGCTACGGCCGAGAGCTTGCGTGAAGCGACCCGTGAAGTATTGGCGAGCCTGACAGCGCGTGAGGCGAAAGTCTTGGCGATGCGCTTTGGTATCGACATGAACACGGACCACACGCTGGAAGAAGTGGGCAAACAGTTTGATGTAACGCGCGAGCGGATTCGTCAGATTGAAGCCAAAGCACTGCGTAAACTGCGCCACCCGAGCCGGTCGGAGCATTTGCGTAGCTTCTTGGACAATGATAGCGGCGCTTAAAATGTTAGATGTGGCGTTGGCTTAGCTTTACCGGACTTTGTCTTTGCCGGTATAATCTGGCGCCTCTTAGGGCCCATAGCTCAGTTGGTTAGAGCGTCCGACTCATAATCGGCCGGTCCCAGGTTCAAGTCCTGGTGGGCCCACCATATAAATCAAAGGGTTACAGTGAAAACTGTAGCCCTTTGTTGTTTTCTAAGAACAGAAGCCTTAACCGCCCCACGGTGTGCACACCGGCAGGGCTGTTCAGTCGCAAACCTGCTATTCCTTCAGACCCCGAACTCGTAGCTTGTACGGTTCCCTCATCCGCTCGCGAAAGGTGTCACACCTCAGGATCTCGGAAGTAGACCCATTTCTTCCATGCTCGCTGGATACGGCTGGATAGGACATTCCCCGCAGCGGCGGGCGGATCAAATTGGCTGGAGGACAGCGGGCTATTTACTTGGCCATTAACAACAGCGTTATACCCCTTCGCCTCATCACACCGTTCCGTAGATTAACTTAAAACCGTAGCGATCAAATCAGGCTTCGCTCTACGCGATTTTTTGGCGCCGAAGGATAGGTGATTATCGCGTCAAGACATGCCCACCCCAAGTGATAGCCATAGAATGAACTTGCACCCGGCAACCAGATTTTCAGGTTGACTCCGATTTGCCCTGCTCGCCCCATGGAAAGAAAACGCCTGCGCCAATATTTTTGAAAAAAGGCAAGACCGTGTGCGACTCAGTTTTTCAGGCAACATGATCATCTATAAGAACAATTCAGGAGACTGATTATGAAAACAAAAAATGCGGTATCAGTTAAAAAAGCGGTTTCTTTTTCAGGCTTCAAAAAATCTGCTTTTCTATTAATAATGCCCATCTCCCTACTATTATCTGAGCCGTCATTGGCCCGGCAGGCTGAGGCAGAAAATGCAACCACTCACACGGAATACCCGAACAATTACAACGGCAAATGTGATGGCTCTGCCAGTGGCAATGATTCTGAACTTTTTACGGGCTTGCTTCCAACCATCAAGCCCGTCAAAGGCAACAAGACCATTTCATGTACGACTGTACCCAACACACCGGAACTCCAAGACAAGTGTGAAAAGATGATTAATCGTGTCGCGGAATTTTATGGCAGAAATTCCCGCAATCAGTTGAATCTATCCTACAAAGCGGGCGGGGGCGCTCATTATAAATTTCAGGTAGATCCTGCAAGGCATAACAACAATATGACCTGGCAATCACAGTTCATAGGCAATGTCGCCAATCACGAATTTGGACATAAAATAGGTTTAGGACACTCCTCGCGAACAGAAACCGGTCGTCTGGGTAGCGATAATAAATTTCATTACGATGTGAGCACGGTATTGAATGGGCATGCGATCGGCAGCAAGCATCTTAATGCTGTACAGCATTACCTGAAGGGCTGGCTTGCTAAAGATGAGGTTGAACAGTATGACGGTGCTTTTGCATCCACCTATACGCTCTCGCAACTGAGCGATTTTGATGGCAGCGACCTGTCAACGGTCATTGTTACACCGAAAAACTATCCAACACTTTTCATTTCTTGGCCGTCTGAGGGGTATTGCAAAAGCAAAGGACAAAACAAGTGTTTTACCGTCCATTATTTAAGACAGAAGCAAGCGACAAGACAGCTCGTGACCCAAGACAAAGGCGATTTTTGCATGCCGGAAATTGGTCTGAAAATTTCAATGCTGCCTAATGTGGATGATGCCAGAGTTAGTCTCGAACTGAGCCGGTATTAAATCACCCAGCGGTCAACGCATTGGAATCCGGCAAATGTGTAAAAGCGTTTTGCATTCCACTTAACGCCTGAATCAAGGGCACCTGAGGCTCAAGGTGCCCTTGATTTAGCTGCCGTTGATACAATTGCCGCGCTTTAGTGTAGTGTGCTCGGGCGTGGTGAGCTCGAATGTAAACTACTCAAATGTGACGTGCTCGAAAGCAACATGATGTAGTGGAACGTGCTATACCGTCATGCTTTATTCATGACAGTTCTAACGGGTTCATTGCCTCACTTAGAAAATACTGCACCCCAAGCGGCAAAGGCCTTAAGCTTCCCGCGATGAGTTTATTCACGCTGCCCGGAACGCACACAGGTTTGCCTTTCATGACAGCGGCCCAACCTTCGCGCACCACGTCTTCCGGTGCCTGCCACAAAATACCGGGCAAGCGATTTGCGCTATCGCGCACTCCCATTACGTCGTGAAATTCACTCCGGGTAAAGCCAGGGCAAAGGGCGCTGACATGAACGCCTTGAGGTTTCAGTTCCATGTTCAATGACTGTGAAAGCACCAGCACGTAACTTTTGATCGCGCTATACAGCAGGCTCGCTCCCGGGGGTGACAACGCCGCCAGCGACGACAAATTGATGATCCGTCCCCATTGACGCTCCAACATCCCGGGCAACACGCGATGCGTTAATTCTGTGAGCGTGGTGATCATGAGCTGAATTTCATCGTTCAGGCTACCCCATGAGGCTTTTGCGAAAGCGGTGCTACTGCCAAGTCCGGCGTTATTTATGAGTATGTCTATCGCTATCCCCTCTTCCTGCGCATGTTTGACAATGGCGGCTGGCGCACCGGGATCAGTCAAATCCGCTGCCAATATGCTGCAGCGAATGCCGTGTTCGCGGCTAAGCGCCTGGGCCAGCTGGTTCAATCGATCGGCGCGGCGGGCAACCAGCAACAACGAATAGCCTTCGGCGGCAAGATATCGCGCAAAGCTTTCGCCAATACCGGCGGAAGCCCCTGTAATCAGTGCGGTACGAACTGTCGTGCTCATGCAGAAAATCTCCGGGAATAGGTGTGGTAAGGAATCTTGCGACATGCCCACCCCCTCTTCCAGCTGGGCATTGAATGCCATTCAAGATAAAAATAGTCTAACGCTTTTCTTGATCGATATTCAAGATATAGGCTAAGATTGTTCATCAATTGCACAGCCCCTGGGGTTGTTCAGAAGGCCAAGTGAGTTCTCCCCGTGCCCCGCAATAAACGCTTGCAAGATCGCGACGAGAAATGTGCCGAAATCATTAAGGTTGCGCGACGAATGTTTCTCGACACCGGCTACGAAGCCACTTCGATGAACCGCCTGGCGGCTGAAACCGGCATCGCCGCCAACACCATCTACTGGTATTTCAAGGATAAGGATGATGTGCTGGTGGCGGTATTAAATGCAGAGTTCGCTGAGCGCTGGCAAACCTACCAGCAGTGCCCGCTCATTCGCCCTGCAGACAAACTGTTATGGTTCATTGAACAGTTGGAACATGCGAGCCGCTTGATCAATACGGTCCATGCACGGGTTCAACTTTCTGCCCCGATTAACGCGTGGCATGAGCGGTTTCATCTGCTGACGGAAGGCCTGCTCAGCCAAGAAATGGCCCAAAGTGGCATCGACGCGGAGCGACGCAACACGTTGATGAAGATCTGGATCTTCACGATTGAGGGATTGCTGGCCCACACGATGAGCGCGGAACAAAAGCGTGCGATATGCGAAGCGCTGGCCGGCGAGTTTATCTAAGCAGCGGGTTCACGCATGGTACCGAACCTGACCCGCTTTTTTCTTTCGGTTTCGTGTTTGATCACGGGTTTCGCTGCAAGCGTCCCTATTTCAAGTGCTAATTGTGGGGAGTGAGAGATTCGATCTGTAAAAAGGTGGGCCGGTGTTTGCGCCGCGACACCCTGATTTCGTGTAATACCGCAAAACGGAAACCGTAGTAATGCAAAATGCTCGTATAACTGTTTATGGTGATTGCGATAAAAAATTCGCTGGGGTCAAGAAAGCCTTTGCAGAAAATTTTCATCGTGATCGTGAGATAGGTGCATCGTTCGCCGTGACCTTGAATGGCGAAACCGTTGTGGATCTTTGGGCCGGATTCGAGGACAAAGAGAAAACACGTCCGTGGACCGAAAACACGCTGGTGTGTGTATTTTCTTCGACTAAAGTACCGACGGCCCTCTGCTTACACATGTTGGTGGATGAGGGAAAAGTCGATCTGGAAGCACCTGTTGCGCAATATTGGCCTGAGTTCGGACAACGAGGCAAAGCCTCGATATTGGTGAAGCATTTATTAAGTCATTCGGCAGCGTTGCCGGGCTTTGATCAGCACATGTCAACCGACACTCTCTATGATTGGAATAAAACGGTTGGCATCCTGAGTGCACAATCCCCACGCTGGACACCCGGCACCAAAAGCGGTTATCACTCGATTACTTATGGCTATCTGGTGGGTGAATTGGTTCGCCGTATATCAGGCGTTAGTATCGGCACATTCTTTCGTGAACGCATCGGTCAACCGCTGGATATGGATTTCTATTACGGTTTGCCGGCAGAACATCGCAATCGGGTGGCGGATCTTTATTTCCCTCGGGAGTATCCGTTTGCATCCGTTCCTTACCCTTTCATTTCTATTGCTGAAAAAGTGTTGCGCCATACGCCAGACGTATTCCTCAACCCTCTCATCAAAGCCAAGGATACTCGCACCAAGGGGTTTATGGACGCAGAGATTCCCGGCAGTAACGGTTACGGTAATGGACGCTCGCTGGCTCAAACCGGCGCTATTTTGGCAGGGGGTGGCACCTGGAAGGGACAGTCTTTTATTTCAAAAGATACGCTGCAAAAAGCAATGACGCCGCAGTACGCCGGTACAGATGGCGTGCTGCGCGTTCCCCTACAATGGGGGCTTGGCTTCGCACTACAGCGGGTGCCGTCTTATGCGGGCAGATCGGGTAGTTTGTTCTGGGGAGGTTACGGGGGCTCTTTTCTCTCCGCCGATGTCGAAAATAATCTGAGCATGGGTTACGCAATGAATAAGGGCGCAATCAACTTTATGGGTGACAAGCGGACAGTGTTGCTTTCGAAGGCTGTGTATGACGCCCTGCGTCGATAAGCTCAGCGGCAGAGCAGAATCTGCACAGTAGAACCAGCATAGTAAAATCCGCGCAGCAAAACCCGCCTGGTAAAAGCCTTGTTAAGCGCCGAGGCAGCCAGTAATGTTGGGGCATTCATTACCGCCTGAGCATTCCATATGTCAGAAGCCAACGCCCCTACTCTCAAACGTAACATTGGTCTTATCGCCCTCACTTTATTCGGTGTTGGCGACATTCTCGGCGCAGGTGTGTATGGGTTGATTGGCAAAGCCGCCAACGAAATGGGCAATGCGGTGTGGCTCGCCTTTCTGATGAGCATGGTGGCTGCCGGATTGACCGGATTGTCCTATGCGAGCCTGGGATCGCGGTTTCCGCGGGCGGGGGGCGCGGCCTATGTCACGTTGCGGGCTTATCGATTGCCGTTTTTGTCGTATGCAGTGGGTTTAGCGGTGTTGGCGTCGGGGCTGACATCCATGGCGACGGCGGCGCGGGTGTTTGGGGGGTATTTGAACGGGATGTTCCCGGCATTGCCTCCTTTGGCGATCGCGGTGGGGTTTTCACTGTTGATCGCGGGCATCGTTTTTCGCGGGATTCGGGAATCGTTGATGGCCAACGGCGTGTGCACCTTGATTGAGGTGAGCGGCTTGTTTCTGGTGATCGTGGTCGGCCTGCCCTACATTGGTGACGTTAATTATCTTGATGCCACCACAGCGGCCAATCTGAGCGGCGATATTACCGTGACGCTGGTGCTGACCGGCGCCGTGCTTACGTTTTACTCCTTTGTCGGTTTTGAGGATATGCTCAATGTCGCCGAGGAAGTCAAAGAGCCGCATAAAACGCTGCCGCGCGCCTTACTGATGGCGTTGCTCATTGCGTCAATCATTTATATGACCATTGCAGTGGTAGCGGTGTCAGTATTGAGTCCAACAGTGCTGGGTGCCTCAGGGCAGCCGTTAGTCGATGTGGTGGCCAAGGCGGCGCCCTGGTTTCCGTCGAGCGCGTTCAGTCTGATTGCCCTCTTTGCAGTCGCCAATACTGCATTGCTTAATTTTTTGATGGGTTCACGGTTGCTATACGGTATGGCGAATCAGGGGTTGGTGCCCACCGCACTTGCGCGTATTCATGCCGGGCGTCAAACGCCTCATGTGGCGATTGTTGCAGTGTGGGTGATTTTCTTTGTATTGATACTCAGTGGCGATATTTCATCGCTGGCACGATCAACCAGTGTGCTGTTGTTGTGCTGCTTTATTCTGGTCAATATGGCATTGGTGGTGCTGAAGCTGCGGGAGAAAAGTACGGGGCATTTCGATGTCCCCTTAATCGTGCCAGTGCTTGGTGCGTTGGTTTGCCTTGCGATGCTGAGCCAGGCCAAGGCACCTGAAATCATGACGGCCACCGCCATACTGGCGGGCATTGTTGCGCTCTATTTTGTGGTAAGACCGTCGCCCGAAGCGATCGAGAAGATTGAATAAAACCGGGCGGATCGTTTATTGAAAACGCAAACCGCTTAGCCGGCACTGGCTCGAATCGGCTCCGCCGCCGTGTCTGTCGACATCTCGGCGTACTTGCGTAGCGCGTCCCGCAGTGCTGTTCGCTGCATGGGTTTGGTCAGATAGTCGTTCATGCCTTCATCGTGGGCGCGCTTGCGCTCCTCGTTACTGGCACTGGCGGTAAGCGCAATGATGGGGATCGCAGCTTTGGCAGTATCCTCGAGGGCACGGATTCTGTGGGTCGCCTCGTAGCCATCCATGACGGGCATTTGCACATCCATCAAAATCACATCGAAGGGTTGACGTTGCAGCAGATCGACAGCGTGCGAACCGTCCTCAACCAACTCGACCAGGGTGATACCCAGGCTTTTAAGCATGCCCTGCACTACCTGGCGGTTGACGGCGTTATCTTCGGCCACCAGCACGCGCAGATGGCTCAGAAAGACTGCATTGTGTTCGCCATTATTTTCGCTAACGGGTGCCGTTTGGCTGGCGGCACGCCGCAAGGGGAAGGCAAACGCAAAGGCACTGCCCTTGCCCACTTCGGAGGTGACCGTGATACGTCCACCCATGATTTTAACAAGATTCTGGGCGATGGTAAGGCCAAGACCGGTACCGCCATATTTGCGGGTGGTAGAGCCGTCTGCCTGCGAAAAGCTGTCAAAAATTTTGGCCTGCGCTTCGGGTGGGATGCCAATTCCGGTATCTCTGACTTCAATTTGCAGCAATTCGGCATCGGCCTGTGTCACGATCGTCAGCGCAACGGTAATACCACCCTGGTGGGTAAACTTGATGGCGTTGCTCACGAGATTGGTAAGAATTTGCCATAACCGCGTGCGATCGCCTTCGATCCACACCGGTATTTCAGGATCAAGATGAAGGGTGAAAGAGAGTTGCTTGTCTCGCAATTGTTTGCCATAGAGTTGTTGCAGATCTTGTAGAAAATCCTGCAGGTTAAACGGTTGTTGCTCTAATTCGAGTTTGCCTGATTCGATCTTGGAGAGATCAAGAATGTCGTTGATCAACGCCAGCAACGTTTGCCCTGAGCGGCGGGCAATTTCGAGTTGTTGCTTTTGGCTGGGTTGAAGATTGGCGTCTTCAACCAGGTCAAGCATGCCCAATACACCGTTCATGGGGGTGCGGATTTCATGGCTCATGTTGGCCAAGAATTCGGAGCGCGATTTTAACGCCTCAGCGAGTTCCTGGTTGGATTGATCCAACTGCTGAATATAGGTTTGACGCGCACGTGATTCGGCTTTGGCAACTTCGGTCTCGGCTGCCGCCCTTACCTGCTGGAATTTGAGATCATTGATCAGATCGGCAAGACCAATGGAGAAAAACAGCATTTCAAATGCGCCTGCCCATTTCAGCACATCGGGCGCGATATAGTAATAAGGCAAAATATTGCTGGAAGTGAGTATCGTAAACAACACTCCCAACAGGACGGCACCCTGCCCGATCAAATAATAATACGCCGGGCGGCTATGCTGTACGATACGCACAATGGCTGCTGCGAACAGCAGCAACGAGCCGCTCAATGTCAGAAACACATTGAGTTTGGCAGCAACATGCACCTCGAGGACGAAGGTCGCCAATAACCCAAGGCAACACAGGACAATGTAGCCACGTAACAGTTGATGCAAGCGTGGCAGGTGTTTACGCGTTTTGAGAAACTCCATGCCAAACAGAGCAACCGCCAGCGCCGAGCCAATACTGAAAAAATAAATGGCAATTTGCTGAAAACCAATGGCCGTGGGCCAGAAGCGAAATGTATGCCCAGACATGGTGGCGTTGAACACCAGATAAACCGAAACGAACACGACATAATAGAAATAACTGCGCTGGCGAACGCCGATCCATAAAAAGAAATTATACAGACACAGCCCGATCGTTATGCCGAGATAAATGCCATCCAGCACATCGATGTTAAAGCGCGAAGAAACAAAGGATCGTTCTGGCTCCAGGTAGATCGGTAGCGACAGCGAACTTTCGCTGGAAACTTTCAAAAATATTTCAGCGCGTGCACCGGGTGCCAACGAAAACGGGAAAATCAAATCGCTGGCACGAAACATCCGCTCGGGGAACGCGCGCAGATCGCCCAGGGTCTGTTCATTTACCCGCGTGCCATAGGGGCTTGCGTGTACCGAATAAAAGCGCACGTCATCCAGCAGCGGGTAACGCACCGATAGAAAAAACCGATCGGCTGGCGATTCCCCTACCCGCTCCGTTAGGCGGTTTTCAACCGTAAATTTCAGCCAGTAAGTGCTGTTGCTGTAGCCGAATTGCAGCGTGTCGTTGCGAAAGCGCGAAAATGCGCCGCGCGCAGCGGCTTCACGAATGTCGTCCAGGGTGGCCGTGCCTTCAGCATCTTCGAGGTAGTAAATGTCTTTGGCGAGTCGTGCGCGATAATCGTCCCGATCAATCACGATGACGCCTTTGTCATTGACGGCATAGGCCGCTTGTCCATACCCGAATAGCGCCAACCATCCTGTGAGCATCAGGCACAGAGTCAGAAGGGGGCGCGCGCCAAGGTGAATTGCCATTCTCGATTCCTGTTGATTGCCCGAGTGGGTGCGGGCCGGCTTTTTTTCAGTTTAGTCAACTTTTTAGCGGCAATGACGATTGAAACACAACGCCGGGGTTCACGGCGACGCATTGATTTGAATTCGAAAGATTGAAGGAAAGTATGTGATTACAGTCACGAAACTTAAAGATGGGGGGAAAACTGTGAAAAATCACCCGTTTATAGATCTATTTGCCGAGATACAGTCCGCCACGTAGACAGTAAAAGGTGAATCGTTCAATGGCACTCTTAAAGTTGTTTCTTGCGATGCTTGCAATAGCACTGGCAGCAGCCAACTATGTGGCCTATTCGAATGGTGGCCAATCGGGCGGCGGTGACGTGATTACAGGCCCAGGCGGTGATGACCAATCCGGCGAAGTGGATCGCCCACCTACCACCACACCACCGCCACCCGTGACCCCGCCGCCTCCTGCCTCGGCCAAGCTGAGCTGGAAAGCCCCGTTGGCGCGCGAGAACGGCGACCCGATTTATGTGGGTGAAATTACCGGCTATCGCATTCGTATCGAAAAGCAGGGCACCAGCACCGTTCAGGTCAAGAGCGTAAGTGGGTCAACCACTACCACCACCATCGCACTGAGTGGCACGGGCACTTACTATTTCAGTATTGCAGCCGTGGACACCACGGGTGTATACAGTGATTATTCAAGCAAGGTTTCAAAGACGGTCAATTAAAAAAATACGCATAGTACTCATCACGTAAGCCTGCACCACGCAGGCTTTTTTTTGTGCTGGATTGTTTTTTGTGCTGGATTGTCGGTTGACCGTTAGCCTGGCCGCTCATGGATCTGTTCAAAGGCAATCAGATTATCGATATTGCCAAGACCGCTACCAAAGAGGTTAGCGAAATTCCCCTGCTCGCCGTGTAATGCCATGTAGTTGAGAATAACGGTTTTGGTGAGTAGGTTGGGGTTGTTGGCCGCTGGGCTCGAACCGGTTTCAACCGATCCGTCAGTACGGAAGTAGCCGATTTGACGCTTGTTGGTTTGCGCGGCGACCAGGGTCGGTTTCGCGTTGGGGTGAAACACCAGGAAGAATGCCGCCGCAGTGGAGTCGTTATCGCCTGTCCACACGCCTTTGCCGCGACCATCCACCGAATTATCGATCATTCCGTTGCTGGAGAGCGAACCATCACTGAAAACGTACAGCATCAGTGGCACACCAATACGCGCCGCGTATTCGATGCAAGCCCCCATGCATTGCCCGGCGCGAAAATCACGTACCTCACCGGTTGAGCGATCGCCCGTGTGGTAGTCAAAACCGCCCATAGTGATGCAGCCTGCACCGGCAAAACCATTCACGACCAGTTTCATGACCGCAGCAGTTTTGGCGAACTCGCCGTCGGCGTTTATTTCAGCTGGTGAAAAGATGGCGGCAGCGCCACCTCCACCGATGATATTAACGTCCTGCAGCGGATCAATCTGACTGGGGTCGCCATAACGTTCCGCCAGTATGGCGCTTTTGACATACGCGCAATTGGCGGCTTCTTTAATGGCGGCATCGCGTGATGAGAGCTTGGTATCCACACGCCCCAGTTTGCGGGCACTGATGCACTGCATGGACCGCATGACCTCGACGGCATCGGCCTGGCTGAGCAAACCGACCAATTTACCGGTATCGACCAAACCTGTCACATCGGAGGGACGATCGACTTTGGTGGGGCGTACTTCGAGATTGATCAGGTCAGGCGGCGCCATCGAGTTTCCCCCTGAATCGGAGGTACGCGACCCGATGAGCGCCATCAACTCACCGTTGGCGCCAGCACGGTTGATGCCATACAAAGGGTTGAGGGGGTTATTACCTGTGTCGTTATCTGAGCGGGCAGGCAACACAACACCATCGACAAGCGACGCAGTGCTCGCTGACATGCGTGTCATCATGCCACGCAGAAACGCACTGTCGGTGTGAAACGCCAGCCCCAAGCGGCTATCGACAAAATCACTCACGCCCGTTTGTGCATTGGCAATAGGCGGGATCATATCGCCGGGCAAGCCAAGCCGACTGTAACCGGCGGTGGACAGAAAATCCATCTGCCCGCCCTGCTTGCCCACCAGCACATTAGAGCCGGCGATATTGGCCCCGCCAGCCAGATCAAAACAAATAAACGGCACCATGCCCGCGCCTTGCGTCGCAATGCCGCACTGGCTGATCAACGTATTGAAATCACCGCATTCAGCAAGCCGCGCATGGGCATCACGTACGCCCAACAAGCCTGTCAACCCGCCAGATAACACGACCGCTGAGCCGCCGAGAAACCCTTGCCGCAACAATTCGCGACGGGTGCGCGGGCGGGCGTGATCGTTCAGAAGCAGTGGCGCATCAGGATGCAAGGTTTTACGAAATTTACTCATGGCGTACGGCCCTCGCTTACTGAAGCAAACTGGTGGCGCTGCCAAGCACGGCAGCACAGGCGGCTTTGACAACGGTTTCGGTGCGATCACTGGCGCAACTGCCACCGCATTGGGTGAGCGTGTCGATCAAGCCGTTCACCTCTTCCGTTACCTCGTCGTTATCCGGTTGTGTAGTTAAATTGCTGCCCAACATATTAGTGAGCAACGGGGCGATGATTTGATTTCTGCCGGTGGTGTCGAAGGCTGTATTGGCCGCAGCACCAAAATTAAACCCGGGGAAATAAGCACTGCGTAACGTCGTGTCTTCCACCAAGGCATCGCAATAGGCAATCGCCAGTTGCGCGACACCGACTTGCTGCGCGGAAATAAAGGTATCGATATTTTCAACCGTCGGTAGCTGCTGCTTGATAGTGGTGAACGTCGTGCTTACATCGGCATTTTGTGTGCTGACGGTGGTGAGCTTCGCCAGGGTGGCATTGATTTCGTCAAAGGTGCGCAAGCCGATATCGGGTGAAGGATCTTGATCAACCGGTGTGGGAGCGACACCATCCGCTTCGACGACCACGTGTGAGTGGCTGCCGAATTGTTCGAAACTCAGGAAAAACTCATCGTTTTCAGCGCCTTTTTCCACTGCGACGATGGTGCCCACCGTGGATAATGGAGTGCCTGAAGCAATGTAGTTAGCGTTGGTCAGCGTAAAGTCGAGATTGCGATAGGCTTGGCCGACGGTGGCTTCTTTGCCATTGATACCGATGCGCATACCACGGATGGCGGTGCTTGTGATGGTGGCACTGCTATCAAGACTGATGAAGAACGGATCGGTGAACAAGTAGCTATAGTCGTCGAATTGGCTGACCTGAAAAACAATGTACGCGTCATTTATATTCGTGAGGTCTTCCACATTGAACAACAGGTAATATTTCTGACCGACACCCACTTCAAAATTCTGCTGAATTTGCGCAAGCGACAGGGCCCGATCATGAATCGCCAACATGCGAATCACCCCTTGCCAGGGTTGGTCGCTAGAGGTTTCATTACCAAGCACCAAAGCAAAATTTTCATCCCAATCGTTAAGCGAACCCGGGGAAGCCGTTTCGGCATCGGGAATCAACTCGCCATTGACATAGATGCGCCGCCCATTTTGCACATCATAGGTTGCCACTACATGCTGTTGAGAAGCTTGCAGCACTTCTCGTTCATTGTCAGTCGAAAACGCTGGCATACCATTCACACTGGTGGACGACGACCGATGCAAAAAGTCATAGCTGTAAAGCGTTTGTCCCAGTGTGAAATTGCGCTGACTGCTGCTGGCCGAATAACTGACAATGCGTGCTGAATCATCTTGGGTAACATTGCCCGGCACAACCCAGGCTTCAATCGAATATTCGCTAGAACGTTTGATGGCCGTTGCCAATTTTTCACTGGATGCCACTTGCCCTTGCGCTTTTGCGGTACCACCATTGAATCGCAGCCCCCAGCCACCCACCCAATCAACATCACCACTAATGGTAAGGTTAAGTGCCGGGCTCACGCCGCTGGTGTCATAAGCGATATCGCCGCTACCGGTTTTAAATTCAAAGAGTGCGATCACATCATTTTCGTGACGTCCCCCTGAGTTTGCCACCAAGCCATCACTCAACAAATAAAGTGCTTTGCTGGTGATAAGATCGGGATCAACCTGCGCGGTAGGAATACTGTCAGCAAACGCCTGAATAGCAGCGAGCATACTGTTGGCATTGCCGGTACAGTCGCTCCAACAGTTATGGAATTCCTCACCTAAACGCACCACGAAACGCGAATCAGCAGGGGTATTTAAATTGATTTTACTTTTTGCTGCACTGTAGGCGGTATCGACATCTGACGATGCAAAAAACGGAGACTGAGGTACGCGCGCATTTTCACTGTGGCAATCTATACAATATTGCGTCAGCAATGGATAGACCGTCGATGAGAAATTACCCCCATCCTCCGGAAACGTTTTGCTTTGGCCGATATCCCTTATTTCAGGGGCTTCAAGCACTATGACGCGTGCAGTCACACCACCAGTTGCCGCCGCCCATTCGGAAATCCAACGCGTCATGATTTCGCCACACGTTGCATTGTCGGCGACCCAACAATTATGACCACCTGATACTTTCAATACCAAACGGGATTGCGAGGGAGTAGCGAGATCAACCACGCCCAACGCATCGTTATAGGCTGCATTGATATCATCATTGCGCGCAAATGTGGGTGTTTGCCCACTGACACCGTGGCAGGCACTGCAACGATCATTTTCGACCAGGTTATCCCATAGATTGGTTTTAAACGCCTGCACACTGGCATTGGCCGCCACCGGGCCGGTGTAATTGACGACATCGGTGGTTTCTGTGCCGGTGGGGGGCAAGGCCTTGGTTTTAGCACCACTGCCACCACCACACGCCGCCAGTAAAAAAATGCAGCCAATCACTATTGATAGGGGCAGCGCCAAAGGAAAACTGAGGATGCGTTGTTGTTTTTTCATAACGTTACCTCAATCGCCCATACAGTAAACGGCGGCTTCGGCAAAGGTGCGCTTCAACCGATAACCATTACTTTTAAAGCTGGTCAGCATGCCGCTGACTTGTGCACGATCGGTGCTGTCCGCTGGTGCGCGTAAGCATACGGCTTTAAAGACTTTTTCCACCTGACATTTGGCGAATGCTTCACTGTTGGCAAGCTCCTGCCCCAGCGATTTGGCGCCCGTGCCTGAGCCTGCAAGACCACTGTCCCAACCCAAATAGGTGTTTTGCCCTTTGCGCCAGTAGTTGTCCCACTGATCATTGGGGGTCACAAACCCGTATTCGAAATTGTTGGAATTTATGGTGTATTTCTCTGCCACCGTACCCGCGTGATAAATAATATGGCCGGGGGCATCCAGTTCTTCTTCCGTGCCTGAAAAATCATAATAAGCAAAGGCTTGCGCCATCGGGTCCATGCCGCTGTGACAACCGATGCAGTTGTTCAGAAAGATGCGACTGTCGCCACCAGGGCTACGCGAAACATCCTGGCGAATGCGATCGGGTGCGCGCGTAATATCTTTAAGTTGTTCCAGATCGGTACATAAATGATTGACGAGGGTAAATCGAAACATTGCGCGATTGGTGCCTTCATAAAAGAAAGCTTTGGCGGCGGCGCGGCTGGTCATTACCCCGGCCGTTGCTGACGAAGGAATGCCAGTAACCGATGACTGCGCGCGTGATTCCAATCCGGTTTTGAGATTGACGCCTGCGTTCTCCATTGCCACATAATGCTCGTTATTTTCAATGGAGTAGCCGGGCAACCCCAAACTATCGGCACCGACATACAACACATCGGCCGAGAGCAGTTGGCGAAAATCGGTTTCATCGCGCACCATGCCAATCACAGTGGCTGTGTAATCATTTAGTGGGGCAAATTTATCGAAATCGCGATTGGTCCAGGGTGTTGCAAAATTCTTGAGGGTCACGGTGTAAAACGCAGCATCTTCGGTGGCCGTCATGGCAGCGCCGAGTGCGTCGCCACCTGCAATATCACTGGCCATATCATCAAGGACGCTCGCAGAAGGTGGCACACCGGCAATACGGTCATGAATGCGCAACGCCTGCTCTCTGGACCCCGCATACGATAATGCAGGAATAAAAGAGGAAACCGACAAAAGGCCTGCCAGTGCCAGCGTTAGCAGCCGCATGCTATAACCCTTACTTCTGGAAACCATGTTTTTCATGACGAATGCCTATAACGTCAGATGTTGCCACTTCGCGTCACATAGTGACTGACACGACAAATCTGCACTGCCCACTACATTGAAATTTCCTGTTATTTCAAGCGCTAGCCAAAATTCTCCTTGCGGCCTTAGCGTTTTAAAAATGCAACATCCTTTTTGCCTGTTGTTTCAGTCTAGCAACCGCATTCATTTGCTTTCGTGAAAAGTCGCGCAGAATCGATCATCACAGTTTGCCCATAATGAAATCCGTACTTGAATTGGTATGTGGCTCACACCTTTTTTGAGAGTTATGACTTTGGAGCACACAGACATGCGCTGCCATGACACACAAAGATCACCGGTTCGTTTCGGCCAGGTGGCTACCAACATGCTTGCAATAGGCGTGCTGGCAACCGTGCTGAGCGCCTGCAAAGGCGATGGTGGTAGTGGCACCGGTGGTGACCAGCCTGCTGATCCTGTGCAGCAAGATATTGCCATTGCGTATATCGTGCGTGGTCTGCCCACCGAGATGACCAACGCTAGCGAATTGCCCACGCTGGTCGAAGAAGATCTTTTAGACCCCATCGCGTTTCGCCCGGGTGCACGCCTGGTCGTACGCGCACGCGCAACCCCTGGTGCGCAGGAACAAATAATTTCGGATCGTATTTTTGGTGCAGATGCCGAATACGATGTGAAAGATCTCGAAGTATCGTATGACGGCAGCAAATTATTATTTGCCGCGCGTGCGCCCGAGATTGAAGATGCAGAACCCGAAGATCAACCCACCTGGGATATTTGGGAATACAACCTGAACACCGATACCCTTCGTCGCATAATTGAATCGGATGTTGCCGAAGCACAGGGGCAAGACGTTCATCCACATTATTTGCCCGATGGTCGCATTGTATTTTCATCGACACGGCAAATTCTGGCAAAAGCCAACATGCTCGACGAAGGCAAACCACAATACAATCCGCAAGGCGAGTCACGTGATCGCGATATGTGTGCGTTGCACGTCATGAATAGCGATGGCAGCAACATCACCCAGATCACCTTTAATTCCAGCCACGAAATTGAGCCGGTGGTGAATAATAACGGCGAAATTGTGTATCTGCGTTGGGATGATATCGGCTCGCACAATGAAATTGATTTATACAAATTACGGCCCGATGGTACCGAGCATCAGCATCTTTATGGGCGCAATTCGCATAACAGCGGTACCGATGGTGCAGCCATTGAATACCGCCGTTTGCAGGCAGCTCCTGATGGTCGCTTGCTTGCATTGATGGGGCCGCGCGAGCAAAGCGTGTATGGCGGGCAACTGATTTATCTCGATCCCGAAAATTTTTCAGACAATGAACAGCCCGTACCGAACAGTACAAGCAGTGCGGCAACGGCACAAACCGATGCCACGCATTTTCCGATTCGCAGCGATGACGAGATTTCATTAGGGGGCTATATTTCGGCGGCGTATCCATTATGGGATGACACCGACCGCATGGTTATCAGTTGGAGCGAATGTCTAGTGCAACTGACCACGCAAACGCTGCCCTGCACAGCGGAACGCGTTGCCATGGAAGGTGCGGTCGTGCTTCCGCCCGCCTATGGCCTGTGGATGTATCAAGCCGAAGAAGAAACTTTGCGTCCATTGATTTTGCCCGCAGCAGATCGCCTCTACACCGATGTCGTCGTGATGCAGGAACGCACTGCCCCACCTCAATTGGCCGCCAAAAATGCCGATGACGCCACGTTTGACAGCTCATTGGTCGACGACAAGCTTGGCATTTTGCATATTCGCAGCGTGTACGATCTTGATGGTGTATTTTTTGCCGGTAACTCAGGCCCAACGTCATTGGAGCAAATGCGCTTATTGCCCCCTGCACAACGCCCCGCTCGCTTTTTGCGTCTGGAAAAAGCCGTGTTGATGCCCGATAACGACGTGCGTCGCGTCACAGGTGTAGAGCTGGGTGGCGCAGGCGCGCAACTGATGCGCGACATCATCGGCTATGCGCCGATCGAACCCGATGGCTCGGTGAAGGTAAAAGTTACCGCCAACGTACCGTTTACCATCAGCGTGCTGGATGACGCCGGCCAAAGCATTAGCCCGCGCCATCAATACTGGTTGCAGTTGGCGCCGGGCGAGATCCTGACGTGTAACGGCTGCCATGAGGCGGACAGCACCACGCCACACGGCCGCCCCGATGCCCGCCCCGATGCGCTCAATACCGGCGCGAGTGCCGCTGGCTCTTATGCGGGCTTGAACCCCGAGTATTCAGCACTGGCGGGTGAAACCATGGCCGAGACCCACGTTCGCGTCGATGCGGCACGCACCCCGACGCCAGTGGATGCCAGCCTGCCGAGTGCCGATATCAAGTTCACCGATATTTGGTCGTTGTCACCCGCCGCATCCTTCAACTGGCGTTACAGCGATCTGGATGATGACGATGATCCTGATAACGATAGCCTTGAGGCACCCACTAACGCCTCGTGTGAGCCGGTGTGGACTGCGCTGTGCCGGGTAACGATCCATTACCCCATTAACATTGCGCCATTGTGGGACCACCCGCGCAGTACGATACGGGATGGGGATGGCAACCCGATCGAAGATGAAAACGAAGAAGTCATCGATCAATGTACGGATTGCCACAGTCGTACCAGCGCGCTGTTTGGTGATCCACTGTTTGGAGAGGTTGCAGAGGAAGATCGCACTCAATTGGATCTCACCAACGAGCCGTCAGAAGATCAGGCCAACCACTACACCTCGTTTCGGTATTTATTTCTTACTCAAACCGCCCAAGAGCGTGACGCGAATGATGCATTGGTGGATAAGCCCCGCCGTGATGCATTGGGTGAAGTGATTTGCCAAACCAATGAAGAGGGCGAGCCCATCGTGGACGCAAACGGCGTCTGTACAGCGCCTGTTCTCGAAACGGTCCCCCCCACCATGACCGGCAGTGGCGCCCGCGCCAGCAGCAACTTTTTCGCCCCCTTCGAAGACGGTGGCACGCATGACGGCTGGCTCACCCCCGCTGAGTTAAAAATGATCTCTGAGTGGCTGGATATCGGCGCCCAGTACTACAACGACCCGTTTGTGATACCGCAAGGTTGAACTTTGCCAGTCTTTATAGAATACTCGGCCCTTTACTTAACGCCGCCCATTGGGGCGGCTGCCTCCCGCCCGGCAGTAGACCGATGAGAAAAACAATAATCGCGCTTTGCCTCACCCCGCTGCTGTTCACTGCTCCTGTGCAGGCCGAATGGTTTGGCAGCGATCTATTCAGTTTTGACCTGTTCGGTTCCGAAGACGAACTGTTCCCGTCCACCGAAGTCGCCGATGCCTATGTTGATATTCGTACCGGCCCCGGTCGCGGCTATCCGATTTTGCAAAGTGTCGAACGGGGTGGCGTGATTGAAGTCATGAAACGCCGTACCGACTGGTTTCAGGTGCGCACCGAACGCGGCTATGAAGGTTGGGTGCATCGCACACAATTGGTTCGCACCTTGAATACCCGTGGTGAACCTATTTCAATTGCGGAATACGGGCTCGACGCCTTTGGCAAACGCGACATGGAATTCGGTGTAATGGCCGGGCGTTTTGAAGGTGCCAACGCCATTGGCATACACGCAGACTTTTTCATTACCCCGCATTTCGCCACCGAAATCACGTATTTGCAGGCACTGGGGGAAGTCTCAGACAATCGCCTCACAACCTTCGGTGTGCAACACTATTTCAAACCGGAATGGCGTGTATCGCCCTATGTAGGGGTCGGCCTTGGCTCACTCGACGTTGAGCCCACGGCCACGCTGGTCGAATCCGAAGACCGCCGTGACGTCACCCGTTATGCCCAGGGCGGCCTGAGCGTGCATGTGCTGGAACGCTTTATGTTCCGCCTCGATTACCGCCACCATCTGGTGCTCACCAACCGAGACATCAACCAAGAGATAGACGAATGGAAAGCCGGATTCGCCGTTTTCTACTGACCGCTGCTTCGGCCAGCCTGATGGCGTCGTTCAGCACCACCACCTGGGCTGAGCGCAGCCTCGCCACCGCCCAAGACCCCGGCCTCGAACCGCGCATCGTGCGCACCGATTTGCAAGAAGACGAGATCGACACCGAGCATTTCGAAGCAGGTTTGTTTTACGGACATTTGTCGACTGAGGATTTCGGCACCAATGATGTGATTGGCGGCACCCTCACCTTTCACGCCACCGAAGACTTTTTCTTCGAACTAGCCGGCGGAAAATCCGACACGCAACTGACGAGCGCCGAGCGTATCAACCCCCTGCTCGACCTGGGCATAGATGATGATCGCGAATTGACTTACTACAATCTTTCCATCGGCTGGAACGCGTTGCCAGGGGAAGTGTTCTTCGGTAAAAACCGCGCGTTCAATACAGCGATCTATGTGATTGCCGGTGCCGGTGCGACCGATTTTCTGGGTGACAAGGAATTCACTATCAACGGTGGCGCGGGGGTTCGTGTTTTGCTGACCGATTGGCTCGCCGTGCATCTCGACGGGCGCGAATATGTTTTCGACAGTGATGCACTGGGCAGCGACAACACCTACAACCTTCTTGAGTTCCGGGCTGGAGTGTCTGTCTTTTTCTGAAGAGAGTGTCCTTTTTTGAGGAGCGTGTCTTTTTCTGAAGAGCGCATTCTTCTAGCAAGAGGTGAGTTATGAGCAAGCATCTGCGTCTTGGCGTTAGTGGTTTTCAGCGGTTTTTTGGTAAAGGCAGGTTGATGGCGGCAGTGACAGCGTCCGCGTTGTTACTCGGATCAACCTTATTGGTGGTGCCAAGCGAAGGTTTCGCAGGCCCAGCGACGGCGCTTTCTGGCAAGGCACCGGCTTTTACGCTGCCTTCCAGCACGGGGGCCAGTGATAGCCTCGCCAATCACGCAGGCGAGGTGGTGATGCTTAACTTCTGGGCGTCATGGTGTGAGCCGTGCCGGACCGAGTTTCCGCTGCTGGATGGCCTCTACAAGAAATACAAAAAACTCGGGTTTACCGTGTTGGCAGTGAATATCGAACCCGATGCAAAAGCGGCACAGGGCTTTTTGAAAAATACGCCCGTGTCGTTCCCGGTATTGCTCGACGCCAAAAACAGCGTCAGCGAAAGTTACAAGGTCGATGCCATGCCCACCACGGTATTGGTCGATCGCGCTGGCAACATGCGTTTTCTGCACCGTGGCTATCAACCGGGTTATGAAGCTGAATACGAAAAAAACATAAGAGCATTGCTTCGTGAATAAGCGAACTTTTTTTCAAGACGCCTTTCAGTTAGGTGCCTCTTTTGCAGCCATCCTGTCTCACAACGCCCGTCGTCAGTGGCGATGCGTGTTGCTTCTGAGTGCAGCATGGGCACTGGGTGGCTGCGCAGGTCTAACGCCGTGGGTCAAGCCCTATGAGCGACAAAACCTTGCTACCCCGGCTATGGCCTGGAGCCGCGACGGATTGTCGGATGGTTATATGCATCACGTGTATCAGGCGCGCGAATCTGCACGCGGCGCCGAAGGTGGCAGCGGAGGCGGATGTGGCTGCAACTAATCGACACTTTATACCCTGCCCAAAGAGATTAACGCTGGCAATCAGCGGCGGGCTTCTCATGATCTCAGCATTGCCACTGCATGCTGCGGTTTTACCTGAAGATCGTGCGGACGTTCTCTATCATCGTTATAGCGGTGGTGGCGTCACCATTGATGGCCCCGCCGTGTTGGTGCGCAAAAAACTAAAAGACAAATATTCGGTGAATGCCAAGTATTACATAGATTCTGTGTCCAGCGCTTCGATTGATGTGCAAACCACCGCCAGCCGTTATAGCGAGGAACGCACTGAATACAGTGTCGGTGTCGACGCTTTAAATGACAAGACCACCTATAGCCTCAATTACACCACAAGCACAGAAAACGATTACGACGCAGAATCGGCCCATGCAGATATCAGCCATGATTTTTTTGGCGATTTGACGACGCTTTCGCTCGGGTTCTCACAAGGTTGGGACACCGTCGGCAAAAACAAGGATGAGAACTGGGTCGACCGCGAAATCGATCGACGCAACTATCGCGCAAGTCTGAGTCAAGTTGTCAGCAAGGATACCATTCTCAATTTCGCATTTGAGAGCATTGTCGATGAAGGCAGTGATAATCGCGCATTGGGCAACCCCTACCGATCAGTACGGGTGTTTGATCCCGACAGTGGGATATATAGCTTCGACTCTGAGCGCTACCCCACCACCCGCAACAGCGACGCCTGGGCCATAAAGTTACGACATTCTCTGGAGAATAAGAGCGTAATATTTGGCGAGCATCGCCAGTTCACTGACTCCTGGGGCATTGATGCCTGGCATGCACAAATTGGCTATATCTATCCTATCGAGCCGAAATGGTTGTTCGAAGTACGTGCCCGCCACTACGAGCAAACGTCAGCCGACTTCTATAGTGACCTGCTGGAAACAACTAACCTAAACTTCTACGCCCGGGACAAAGAGCTCAGCACGTTCGAAAACAACAGCGTCGGGGTGAGTGCAAGCTTTGAGTACAAGGCGCCCGAGCATTGGCCGATCAACAAAGCCCGCGCAGGGTTGATGTTGGACTACTTCATGTTTGATTATTCAGATTTCCGCGATGCCCGTAAACTAAACGGCACCCCAGGTACCGAACCGATGTACGACTTTAATGCCATAGTTGCTCGTTGGATTTTGTCCGTATGGTACTAACCCAGTCCATGGCATCCCACCCCATTAATTGATCTCTAAATTCAGGAGGCGGCAATCGCCAGCCTCCTCTCAATTCGCTATTATGTGCGCGCCAATCCCACCCCATCCGTCACTTTCGTTTTTGTAACGTTCAGACACATACTGCTACAGGGTTGATCTTTTCGGGCCAGGGCCTGATCCAATACCATTAAAAAGCAAACGCTTGTGGCTGCTACCTATGTTATGGGCGCGCATTAACACGTGGGTCACGCCGGTAAAAGTCACCGTGGCTGGCCGCGAAAACATAACTCCCGGCCAATCCTATGTGGTCGTGGCGAACCATTTGAGCCATTTCGACATACTGGCAGTGTACGGGTGGTTGGGCATCGATTTTCGCTGGGTGATGAAACAGGAACTGCGCAAGGTGCCGGCACTGGGTTACGCCTGTGTGATGCTGGGACATGTGTATATTGATCGTTCCAATCCTGACACAGCCAAACGGTCTATCGATAGCGCCAAACATCAGCTAGTGAACGGCACGTCCATTTTCTTTTTTCCAGAAGGAACGCGCAGTGTGAGTGGCGAAATGCTACCGTTCAAGAAAGGTGCGTTTCATCTGGCAAAAGAATTGGGTTTGCCAGTATTGCCGATCAGTATTCGCGGCACCCATGACATTTTGCCTGCGAATTCCATGAATTTGTCGCCCGGTACAGCAGAATTACAGATTCATGCACCGATTAAGGTGGATGAGAGTACCGATGTTGAAGCGTTAATGCAGCAGGCGCGGGAGATTATTAAGAACGGAATGGGAAGGTAGTCATTACCCACCGCATAAGATCTAAAGTTATAATTTTACCACCTCAGATGAGGGTTACCTAATCTTTCGCGGAGCATCGCACTTTCCAGCGGTAATCTCCAGCAGCAATCTCCAGCAGCAATCTACAGCAGCAATCTACAGCTGCGCTCGCTGGCTGCAATCGTCGTCACAAGCAGAGAATATTGCGAACTGCTCAAAAATCAACCCCTGCGAACTTTAAAAATGTTAAACGGTCATACATTTTAATAGACTAAGCATCAAGCATCCCATAGAGTAAAAGAAATCAAATTCGCTGGCGTATCGCTTCAGCGATTATAACGATGCACATACGCTGCATTCATCAAAGCATCAAGCAATCGAGTAGTCAACGGGGCTGAAATCAACTACAAATAAGTCGATGCTAACTATGGATACAACCAAAGCCTGTCGCATCACTCAGCATGAACTAGCAAAGCAATATGAAGCAGTTAGACGCTATAGCTTATTTCTGACAGAACATCTCTCCGCTGAGGATCAAAATGTTCAATCCATGCCTGATGCCAGCCCAATCAAATGGCATTTGGCACATACCACCTGGTTTTTCGAGACCCTGGTACTTAAACCCTTTTTGAAATCGTTTGAACCTTTCAATCCTCGGTATCATTATTTATTTAACTCTTACTATGAGTCGTTGGGAGAGAGGCACCCTCGCCCCCAAAGAGGGTTACTAACTCGGCCGACAATTGAAGATATTCGCAATTATCGAGAACAGATCGATATAGCAATGAAGGAGCTGCTGGCGACATGCAGCAGCGCACTGTTAGCTAAATTGGAACCGCTGATTACCCTGGGCATCCATCATGAACAACAACACCAAGAATTGATGGTGACTGACATAGTGCACGCTTTTTCCTGCAATCCTCTATTGCCTGCCTATAGAGCCACAATAAAGCCACCCTCCCAGCCAAATAAACCTTCAAATATACATTGGTTGGAAATTCCCAAGGGCATAAAGCAAATCGGACATAAAGGCGACAGCTTCGCTTTCGATAATGAGAAGCCCACGCATGACGTGTTACTTTCGTCATTCGAAATAGCCCACCGATTGGTCACTTGTGGAGAATATCTTGAGTTCATCATGGACGGGGGTTATCAGCGCGCCGAATTTTGGTTATCAGAGGGTTGGGCCGCTGTTCAATCGCAACAATGGCGAGCCCCCTTGTACTGGCTCCCGCCTGGCGATTGGCGAGCGCCGGCACAGGCATGGCAGGTATACGGGCTAGACGGTGTGCATGTTTTGGAACCCGATCAGCCGGTGATGAATCTAAGTTTTTATGAAGCCGCCGCTTTTGCTGAATGGTCAGGTGTGCGCTTGCCTACTGAATTTGAATGGGAAGCGGCCAGCCAGCATCACGACATAACCCAACTAACATCACACGCTTGGCAATGGACGCGCTCTTCCTACGACCCATACCCCGGTTTTAAACCCCTCGATGGGGTTGCGAGTGAATATAACGGCAAGTTTATGGTGGGGCAGTTAGTATTGAGAGGCGGTAGTTTTGCGACACCAGAAGGGCACACACGCGTTACTTACAGAAACTTTTTTCCGCCTGCAGCGAGATGGCAGTTCTCAGGTATTCGACTAGCGAGGGACCGATGAAACTGAAAACCAACCTGCATTTAAAAATAACACCGAATAGTGACGATTTCGCTTGTGACCTCGCAACGGCGTTGCGATCCAGGCCGCGTAGCATTTCCCCCAAATATTTTTACGACGCTAAAGGCTCAGCTCTCTTTGATCAAATTTGCAGTTTGCCAGAGTATTATCCAACGCGTACCGAATTAAGTATTTTACGCCGAAAAGCCCATGAGATGGCTGAACTGATGGGGCCACGGGCAGAACTGGTGGAATTCGGTGCCGGCTCCTTGCATAAAGTAAGAATGTTATTGGATGCCATGCAAGCGCCATCACGCTATATTCCTATTGATATATCAGGTGACCACCTTCATGCTTCTTGCGCTCTCTTGCAAGGCGACCATCCCTCACTGGATATCCACCCGCTTATAGCCGATTATACACGCCCTCTTACTTTACCAGCGCCGTGTTCCACCCAATCCAAAAGAATTGGATTCTTTCCAGGATCGACCATCGGAAACTTTACACCTCGCGAAGCGAATGCATTTTTGCGTATGGCCGCGAATGTCTTAAGAGGTGGCGCACTCATATTGGGTGTCGACCTGATCAAGGCACCCCATCTATTGCACGCCGCCTATAACGATTCTCAAGGAATTACGGCACAATTCAATTTGAATTTGCTGGAGAGAGCCAATAGAGAGTTAGCTGCAAACTTCGATATCAATAAATTCTCGCATTACGCCTTCTACAATGCACCTATGCAACGCATTGAGATGCATTTGATGAGCAGGTGCCAGCAACAAATACGCATTCAGAATGAATGGTATGATATTGATGAAGGAGAAACCTTGCATACAGAAAATTCCTATAAATTCACCTTAAAGGGAATTCGCCGTATGGCGCAAGCTGCAGGATTCATCCCTGGCCCCATATGGTGCGATAAAGAAGGCCTTTTCAGTTTGCATTGGCTACAAGCTCCGCCATAGAACGGGCGGTGCAGCTTTACTAATAAAGCGAATTATTCATGTTTAAGTCTATTCTTTGTATAGATTTAATTCGTCCAAGGCATTCTTACAATTATATTTAATATTGTCTTCACCCATATCTATCATTGGAATAATCGCAGCAAGTGGTTGAATCAGCCCAAGTACCACTGAGCGTAAAATTTTTCTACCCAGTGGTTTTGACTCTGGCCGTATACTGGGATCAGACAGTTTACCTTCTAGCTTCAATGGCACACGCAGGGTCAGCGGACTGACATCTTTGGGCTGAGCCACCAGTCTTAAATTCATTTCTTCACTGGCAAGAGACAAAGCACCCGTGAGAAGTATCGTGGTATCTGCGGTATCGATAATTGCAACATCAGGCGTTAATTGACCATGATGCGCATTCAAGCTAAAAATGGCGCAGCGCATGCTTAAGAGCTGATCGCCAGAAATAAAAACACCCAATCCTTGGGCGACATCCAGCCCCATCAGCTCTACTGTCAAATTTGATATTTTACCGTCCTTGATCCAGGTGCGTGCGTTTCCATTCAGTGAACCCAACATACTTGCGGTGGAATTTCCTGCGCCGTCAAACTTAGCGTTCCCATGCAATGTACCGGTTACATAATTGGTCATTTTCGCTTCACTCGACGCTTCGGCGTTGGAAGTTAGTTCCTTATTAGAAACAAACCATTTCTCAATCAATATGTCGGCCCAGCTGAGATCTGTTTTCCACAACGCGGGAGACGCATTGCTATCGATTGAGAAACTGCCACTCAACTGCCCATCTGCCGTTCGTGCAAGCAAATGAGAAATGCTCAGCACACCGTCATGCATTTTCAAATCCCCTTCGAGCGGCTGTAGGGGGCGTGCAAAAAGGCGCCCGAGGCTGACTTTCTGCAAGCGAAGCTTGATATTGGCATTCATTGCACGCAGTGAGGGGATGTCGAATTCACGCTGCGGCAGCACTTGCCCAGTCGTCACTTCAGTGCCCGCTTCTTCCTGGGCCGGGGCACCAAATGCCGGTGCAAGATCAGCCAGCACTAATGGATTCCCGTTGAGTTCACCGCTCAGCAAAGGCACTTTCGGATGTCGATCGAAAGTGAAATTACCACGCAAATGACTTTCTCCTACATCGAGCCGAGCTTTTTCTAGTGACCAAACGTCATCAGTCCTCTTCAGCTGACCTCCCAATGAAAAATTGGTGGTAGCAGGCAATGTTATGCCGACAAGGTCACCTACCGTCGCAAGCGAGGGGCCCGCCACGGATAGTTGGCCATCAAGCCCTTTGAGTATAAGTAAATCAATGACCGTACCATCAAACTTAAGCGTGGCACTACTGGACGTGAGCGTTACATTGATGGGCACAGGCATAGCAGCATTGGGAGGTGCTATCAGTGGTAATATCCCCGAGGAAGTCAATCTCATTGCAAAGGATCGATCTTTATAGCTGCCTTTGGCATTGACTCGCATCCCCTTTCTCCCAGCCGATTGGCCACCTTCATGGGTGCTAATATCAACAGCAACTCTAATTTTCTCCAATTTATCGTCGAATATAATTTTACCTTCTTCAATCAATAATTTGTCAAAATTAGGAATTCTTACCGGTGCTGATGGAGTGTCCTTTGTCGTTTTCTCTTTAATATTCCAATTTGAGTTGCCGTCATTATCTCGCACGAGATAGGCATTCAACGTCTCCACTTCAAACGCCTCGATATCAATGCCTGACGTACCAGGTGAGCGGATAAAACTAAAAACAGCACCATAAGATAGAGCAATGTGCAGATTCTTGGCTTTAAAAAGATCAGGTGAAACCTCAGCAGGAATGCCAGCCCCCTTGGCGACTTCTTTATAATCAATAGACTTCTCTTCTGTTGATTCCCGTCTATCTTTCGCGAGATCACGAATTCTTACCAAATTGGAATCCACACGAATTGAACCAAAAAAGCGAATTCTGAACGCATCGCTTAGCACAACAGGTCGATTCAGCATCATACTCATCTGTTTGCGCAGCGGCTCTCGCAAGAATGGCCAGCCAATGGCTTCACACGTTCCAACGGCTACAACCACCACAAACAACAAGGTAATACCAGTTGCAATAGCCCTACCGTTAGAAGAAGATAAGTTATTATTTATCATAATATTCGTCGCATCTCCTGCACTTACCGAATACAACGCGACCACGAAGGCACCAATGACATTAGACAACAAACGTTGGCAACAGTGCTCTCGACACTAAAATGGCAAATTTCGGTCTAAACTCTATATCGTGAAAAAAAAGCGGATAGAAATGAGACAAGCACGCGCACACGCGCAATGGAGCACAGAAATTGTCGCAATACTTGCAGGGCCTTTCCTTTATCGAATTGGTAAAACAGGCAATCAAAGAATTTTTAGATGATGATATGCCTTCCTACGCGTCGGCTTTAGCCTACCAGGCCTTATTCTCACTGTTTCCCTTCTTGATTTTCCTGATGGCTTTGATTGGGTTTTTACATCTTCCCGATTTTATCTCTTGGCTACAGCAACAAGCAGCTGTCCTAATGCCCTTACAAGCCTTGGATGAAGTAAACAATGTTATTCTTCAGCTGCAAAAAAGTCAGGCTGGACTACTTTCAACAGGCATTATTATTTCACTATGGTCGGCATCGGCTGGAATTCGATCTACGATGACGGCACTAAACAATGCCTATGACGTGATTGAAAGCCGACCAGCTTGGAAGGTTATATCACTCTCGGTTTTTTACACCATTGGATTGGCAATATTAATGTTATCTGCTGCGGCCCTAATGGTGACGGGGCCGTCCGTATTAAATTGGATCGCGCGACAAGTGGGCATGGAACAGTACATTATCATTCTTTGGACGTGGTTGCGCTGGCCGATCGCAAGCCTATTCATGGTGGTCACCTTCATTATCGTGTATGGAATAATGCCGGATGTTGAACAAAAAATTAAATTTATCGTTCCAGGCGCCTTGATTTCAGTCACAGGATGGATCACTGCATCGCTGGGTTTCAATTGGTATGTACATAATTTTGCAGATTATAACGCCACCTATGGCAGCATCGGCGCCATTATTATTTTACTGTTTTACTTCTACCTTTCCGCCGCAGTCTTCTTATTTGGCGCCGAAATAAATGTGGTAATTGAGCGCCATTCAGAAAACGGGAAGCATCTGGGCGAAAGAAAATTTCCCCAGTAATCATCCCATCTGTAGATTTAGGACACTTGCAAATACGCTCTTTTACAACAGGGCTTTGAGTTCAGAAAGATAAGCCTGAATCTTCAAGGTATTTTCAGAACCCAACCTCCACATCAACCGTTCAACACCTGTGGCCTTTTCCAATGCCGGGTCTGCGTAGAGATAACGGCGCTCACCTTGCACCAATTCAAATTCTTCCTTTCTCGGTTGTACTGTTAGCACTCGATCGATTGCGCGCAATAGTTGGTCGCGAAACGGTTTGTTAACCCCCAGTTCGTTCTGCGCTTGCTGCAACAAAGGCCCCCACGCGTGAAGGTAACCTGCTAGCTTTTCAGGTGAAATCAATACCACATTATCAATCAGCCTATTTGCTCGTTGAAAATTAGCAGCATCCATCCACTGCCTACCATCTCTTTCCGCGACCTTGAAAGGCGCTAACGGATACTCTAATGGTCGATTTTTTAACGGAATATGGCCATCGGCAGCGAGATTGACAAGAGTGACCCATTTTCGCACCTGTTCCTTTGACAAAAGCCACTGGGCTAATTCAGGATCGAGATCACGCGCCGCACTCAGCACAGCCTCATCGCTCTTATCAAGCTGCACAGGCGCAAGCACTGCAGGTGGCTCAATGTCACCACTAACGCTCACCTCAGGAAGGTTAACATAGGATTTCGGCGTCTCACGCCGGACAGGATAGGTTTCAGGACGAACTTCGGGTGAGAAAAGTCGGCCCGTTTCGGGATCTCGCATTAGCGGGCGAGGTTGAGGCTGTAATTCTACAAGCGACCAAACCCCAAACCCCATAACGGTGAATGCCAGAATCGCAAAAATAGTAACCGCTAACTTCTGCATGATACGCTCCTCCAGAGTCTCCAGAGTTTGACACCGATTTTACAGAAAAATTAGCGCTTTACACACCGAGTGCACTATATTGGCAATATAACGATCAATTGTTGAAACAGTAATCTTAATAAAGGTTCTACAAATTTTAATCAAAACCACTCGGTATTCACAAACACCTAAGCAAATAAAGAGCGAACATAGTTTCGATCACTTTGAGAATCAATCGCTGGAAGCTCTTTCCGACCCTTTGCGTTTCACAACGTTTACTATTTCATCTCCGTCATCGACATCAGGGATGCTGGTATTGAAATTCTCATTTTTTCTCGATACTTCATTTTTCAGCACATCGTCACGAATGGTATCCCTTTGCACGTAACCATGCTTTGTATCACGATCATAGCTACCCTCCATTGAAGCAAACACACCACTCGTTAGAGCAACAATGAGGCCTGTAAACCCCAGAATTTTAAGCCTTACCATAAATTACTCCTTTCAGTTATGCGAACGCCCCTTGGCACTTACAAATTCCATGCCAGCACACTGAGATCATCACAATACCAAGCGGAGAAAATATTTGGATCCAAACGAAACTAGATTTATTAGTAATAATCTGCCTTTGGTTTCAATTTTTTGTAAAATTTATGCAACCTCCATGTACATTTTTCAATTTATATTTCAGTAGCGGAGAATAGACACCAAGGCTTAGACTCATAGCTCAACCTTCTCGTTAATCCAACATTAAGGCATTGAGGTGTAATCCAGATAAAATCAGTGAATAGGATGTCAAATACATGCGCAAAATTTCGATACCAACGTTAATCATGGTGTGTCTCGGTGGCTGTGGCGAAAGCGCCAAACTACCACTGACGGCGGGCATGGGCCCAACTCCCGAGCTACCCGCCCCTGTCCAAACTTTATTACCCACTGTAAATGGGGCTCCCGCAAAAGGATGAACGCGAGAAGAAAAGCCCATCGCAGCAGCCTCCCTCAAAAATACAGACTGGCGCTCACCTAAATTGCTCTGTCATCGACTCCACAGAATCACTAATGGTTTCTCGAACTGTCCTGCTAAAATTTCGCGCTTCAGACATTAACACCTCTCTTGTTTCTGACTCCATTTGCTGAAGAAGATTATATTTCAAAGAAATGAAGTCGACTTTCCATTTTCCAGATTCATTTATCAGACGAGTATTAAGGTGCCAGGTTAATCTACCGCCCTCCCAATCAGCAAACAACGTAGTCGGAATAATGATTTGATCTGGCTTCACAATTGGGTCGCCCAACGCAAAATTCCTTTTGTTGGGCGTATATTCACTAAGCCCACCCTGAGACTCATAACCAGAATCTGTGGTTTCGTCGTCCATCTGCTGAAGCTTTAAATGATGTATACGAATTTTTTTGAGCTCAGACAACGGCAAAACCTCATCGGTCACGATGATCGAAGACGCGCTTGATTCAGAAGCATAGTCCTTTACCTCCCTCCAATCATTTAAATAAACCGCATCCCAAAAATGTTCTGCAGCTGAACGGGGGTCTTGCTTTTCACATCCAATTAGCGAAACAAGCAACATGATAAAAAGCGAAAATCTATTCATTTATAACTCGTTTTTATTTCATTTCTCAGATCAATGCCACCCATTAAAAATGACAACACACTTCCGTATATATGATAAAACTAGGATTAACAGCTTTTTAATCCATTTGAGGCATCTTCCAGAACTCAACCTTCCTCTTATAGATCAAACAATTTAACTATCGAGTTTTTCAACATTTTAAACATTATTCGCTGACCGGATCCCGATTTCATGAGACTAAAAACATCTGGAGCCTACCCCCACTGCAAATCAGAAAATCCGAATCCAGCAATGTTCTATCGCCTTTTCTATATTGCGAATCTCTGATGGTTTTATTGATACTCCGCATCGAGAATGCCCAGCAATATTTTTACACCTGCACTAAAGAAACCAACCGCCAGCACACGGTATGCGCCAGGCATGGTTGTGCCCGGCGCAAGGCGGCTACACAATTACGGTTTTATTTCCAACAGCAGCGCAATGGCCGCCAATGCAGCCTTTTCTTCTTTACTGATTTTACTTCCAAACCCGAATAAGCCACCCGAAGATTCAGCGATTTGCTTGGCGAATGCGTACAAGCTCTGCTTGAACTCACCAGCACTCTCCTGGCTTAGTTTACTGTCTACAAGTTCACTTACCAGCGTCAATTCTTCAATAACGTTTATACCACCGCGAGAAAGCTTGCTTAAAAATTGAGGAATGTGTGCAGAGCCTTCCAGCAATATCTTTTGGAAAAGCCCATTCGCTTGCTGTTTCGAAGCAGCGATAATGCTGACGAGTTTTTTTGCTTCCTTGTCGTCAATCTTTCCGTCCGAAGCGGCGACTGCGAAAAAAACCACAAAGGGTGCATTCAACAAGCTATTCCATTCCGTGTTCGAAAACGGCTCATTTGCTGATGCATCGCCTTCATCCACATAGTGTTTTTTCCAAATTTCGTAGCCCTGCTCGTGAGCTTCCAATCCCTCATAAAATGCATTCATGATGGTGTCTACTTGGGACTGATCAATGGCCTCCAGTGAAATCAGTTTTGGACGAAACAACGCGAATCCTTGCGGACTTTTAGCGTGTCGGTACGGGATAGCAATGGTGGCTTTACCGGGTGCGTCACCATAAACGCGGACATCTAAAATCAGGGCATCGGTTTTCCCGCTTTTGAGCGTAATATAACCATCAACGGAAAATGCGCCTCCTTTGGCTCCGCTCTCATTTTTATCGAGACTGGTTTGACCGAACTGATGGGCCTCTTCGGCGCTATCGAAGGCAATGCGTCGAAAAAGCGACTGATTATTTTGATCCACAGAACCCAGAATAGGGATTAACGTCTCGCCACTTGATACTCCCCATACCGAGTGTGCTGCGATATCACCGGCCATATTAAATATTTCTTTCATGAATACACCCTTGTAGTTATTGTTTCTTCCGTTCTTTCAATTTCGAGTAAGTTTTTGCAAAACGATGAATCACCCAACACCTAACGGTAAGGGTGATTCAATCAAAGAAGTGTTACCTACCAGGATGCCAGCACACTCATACCAGACTGCGCCTGAAAAAGCCGTAACCGAACGAAATACGCACCAGGTGCAGGAAAATCAAGTTCGCATGGACTGTAATTGTCACAACTACGAACATAGCGACCACTGCTATCCAATAGCTCCGCAAATCCATTCATCATTCCAGCAGGCTGAACTACCAATCGTTCTACATTCATCGGAATATACAAAGACTGCAGCAACTGCTGGTCAGCCTCTCCTGAAAGATCGATGAGTGGCACACCATTGGTAAGCGTTGCGTTGTCAGGCCCTGCCCAGGCGGCGACCAGGCTCACGCCTGAGGCTGCTTCACCAAACCATACCCGCACAAAATAGACGCCTGGCCTGGGTGCGGACAAAGTGCACAAATCCCCCACACTACACCAATCCACTGCATGGCCAGTGTCCTCAAGTAGTTCGACATGCCCATTAAAGTCCATCCCTGAAATCTGGACTGCCAATTGCTCAGTTCCCTGCGGAACATAAATGGAGTGCAACAATTGCTGCCTTGCCACACCGGACAGGCCGGTAACGGGTACACCATTGGACAACGTCGACACGGCTGGCCCTGCCCAGGCAGCGACCAGGTTTATACCCGATATCGCATCTCCGAACCATATACGCACAAAGTAGACGCCTGGACGGGGTGCGGATAAATGGCACATATCCTGCGCACCACACCAACCCACCGCTCGGCCATCATTTTCCAATAGTTCCACATGCCCCAAAAAATCCATTCCTGAAATCTGGACTGCCACGTGTTCAATTCCTTCCGGAACATACATGGCGTGCAACAAATGCTGTCCAGCCGCTCCTGTCAGGCCGGTAACGGGCACACCAGAGGACAACGTCGACACAGCGGGCCCTGCCCAAGCAGCCACAAGGTTTACACCCGCTCTTGCTTCTGCGAACCACACCCGCACAAAATAGACGCCTGGCCTGGGTGCAGACAAAGTGCACAAATCCCCGACACCACACCATTCCACTGTTTGGCCATTGCCTTCCAGTAGTTCAACATGCCCATAAAAATTCCAACCAGAAATCTGGACTGCCAAATGTTCAATTCCTTCCGGAACATACATGGAGTGCAACAAATGCTGTCCAGCTACTCCAGTCAGACCGGTAACGGGCACACTATTGGACAACGTCGACACAGCTGGCCCTGCCCAAGCAGCCACCAGGTTCACGCCCGCTGTTGCTTCTACAAAGAACACACGCACAAAGTAGGCCCCTGACCTGGGTGCGGACAAAGTACACAAATCTCCCACGCTACACCAATCCACCACTTGGCCATTGCCTTCCAATAATTCGACATGCCCATAAAAATCCATCCCTGAAATCTGGACTGCCAAATGTTCAATTCCTTCCGGAACATACATGGAATGCAACAAATGCTGTCCTGCTACACCAGACAGACCGGTAACGGGCAGACTATTGGACAACGTCGACACGGCTGGTCCTGCCCAGGCAGCGACCAGGTTCGCACCCGCTGTTGCTTCTACAAAGAACACGCGCACAAAGTAGACCCCTGGCCTGGGTGCGGACAAAGTGCACAAATCTCCCACACTACACCAATCCACCACTTGGCCATTGCCTTCCAATAATTCGACATGCCCATAAAAATCCATCCCAGAAATCTGGACTGCCAAATGTTCCATTCCTTCCGGAATATACAAGGAATGCAAAAGTCGCTGACCAGCCACACCAGACAGACCGGTGACCGGCACGCCATTCCCTAACGTCGCAACAGCAGGGCCACCCCAGGCAGCCACCAAACTCATCGAACTCACATTTGCATGAAAGCGTACAGCCACCGAATACAAGCCTTCTGCAGGTTGCTCTCTGCTGCATGGATCGTACTCAGTACAGGTATCAACAGGCATCCCATCGATGTCGTAAACGTCAATCGAGAAATCGTTTGACTGCGACCCCTGCACCATAAATGCACTGGTATTCGCTGGAATATAAAAACTGTGCCAAACCACACTACCCGCAGCCCCTGACAATTGGGTCAACGGCACGCCGTTGCGCAGAGTCGCACTATCTGCGCCACCCCAGGACACGGTCAAACTAATATCGGTGTAGTCAGCAGATGCGGTATGGCGCACAAAATAAAGACCTCTGGACAAACCGCCCACCAAGCAGTCACCGTTGGTCGGGCACGCCACCCGTTGGTTGTCATTGGCATCAATAATTTCCGTTGTGACATTGGCACGATCCACCCCAGTCCGCTGCAGCTTGACCGGAACATTTGCGTTGTTTATGTAAAATGAATTCAGCCCCACTGTATTCGCCAGGCCCACTGGCAATACGCGAGGGGTATTATTCTGCATCGACGCGAGTGAAGGGCCACCCCATGCAGCCGTCAAGCTAACATTGCTATAGCTGGCCAAGCCCTGCAATTTTACCGTGTAGGTGCCACGCGCCAATTGGAAAGCGGAACACAGGGTAGGCTGCGAGCAAAACGCCACGAGCTGATCGTCTTTGTCTACTACCTGTAGCGAAACGTTCTCGCTACCGGCAGCCTGCACCATTACAGCTTCGGTGTTTTCAGGAATGACTATCGAGAATTTCTTTTCTGAACCGGCTTTCCCCGTCAACCCTGTTTTTATCTCGCCATTGCCAAGTGGGCTTGCGCCACCACAACCGGCAAGCGCCAATGCCAACACCAGGTTAAAAACAATAAATAGCTGACGCGTCAATAATTCACGCATAACAAGACGTTACCCCAACGAATACATTTTTATTTTTGCGCGACACATGCGCGCCCCTGCACCCTATTGAGGTCGGGTCGAAAGAAAGAGTGAAAACAGAAGAAAGACGACAGACGCCTGCGTATCCCTGGCTGTTGCGCTCCCTATCCCAGCATACCCATGACCACAACAAGATCGATAATATCTGGTAAAAACTTAACCACCAAGCCATGAATTGTGATGAACGGCACAACAGTGCCAAGATTCATCTTTTCTTAAAACAACTTAATGGGTACGAGTGGGCAGCGATGGGCGTGATATCACCAGCGCTTGTGTTTTCACTGGTGATATCACGGCTCGCATGATTTGAACTGACGGAGTGGGCTAATCGAAAAGCAACACCTAGCGCAACAGGCAACCGATCAAAGATTGCTGCAACGCAAAATCGCAAACGTCTGCTTACCTTCGGGGCTCACTTCGGTGAGTGCAATCACCGCATTGCCACCCATGTCTGCGGCAGAATTGCGCGCCATGGTGATCAGCTCATCTTTCACTTTACTGTCGTCACGCTCAAAAATCCCGACCTTGGATTGAGTAGTGACGCGGGTTTGCCCCAATTTTTCGCAGTGGTTGGCTTGCTCGGGCACCACTACTGACACGCGCTCGCCACTCATGGTAGGTTTAACCCAGGTACACCCAGCTGCCACAGTGACAGAGGCAGCAACAGACATCATCAACGCAAAACGCTTCATTGTTAAGACTCCCAGTCAAAGTATCGGGCCTGACACCAGCCCGCAAAGCAACCGATTGTACCAACAACCCGAGGCAAAACGACAGCCCATGGATTTCAATGCGTTACTGAATCGTTTGATCACCCTGTGCCACGCCCCTCACCTGCCGGAATCGCTGGACGATTGGCACACCCAAACCCGACAAGCCTGGGCGCATACCACAGCCAGTGGCGAACGCGCGCTGCTGGCCGGAGCGCTGGCCGATCGCCTCGGGCACGCGTTTGCAGGCGGCTATGGTGCAGCGCTGCAACGCTTGCTGAACACGGCGTCCCCTCGATTGAGCGCCCTGTGCGTGACCGAATCCGAAGGCAACCAGCCACGCCATATCAAGACCACGCTGACCCTCACCGATAGCGGTTGGTGTTTGCAAGGTGAGAAAGCCTTTGTCACGCTGGCCGATCGCGCCGAATGGTTGTGGGTCGCCGCCTGCGCTGGTGAGCGAGAGGGACGCAAGCACATCAAGCTGGTGGGAATACCGGTCAACCTGCCAGGCATTACGCTGCACCCCCTCCCCGCCATGAAATTTGTACCGGAGATCGGCCACGCCAAAGTCACCTTCGACAACGTTTTGATTTCTGAAAACGCCATTTTACCGGGCGATGGCTACAGCGAGTACGTTAAACCGTTTCGCACCATTGAAGACATCCATGTTTGTGCCGCCACCTGCGGCTTATTGCTCGGACAAGCGCTGCGTCATGCCTGGCCACATGCCCACACCGAAGCGCTGATCAGCCTGGCGGTGGGCTGGCATACGCTGGCACAAGCCTCCGCCAGTGCACCGGCAACGCATCTGGCCCTGGCGGGACTCATGACGCAACAAACGCAGCTGATAGACACAGTTACTCCTTTGCTGGCACAAAATACTGCTTTTGGCGCTCACTGGGTGCGCGATTTGCCTTTATTAAAAGTGGCTGAAAAAGCGCGTCAGCAACGCACGGCCAACGCTTGGCAACACTTGATACCCGCAGCGAAACCCCTCGCGCCAACCCTTAACAGCAGGATAATTGACGCATGACCGCACTCTCACACGAAACACTTCGCGAGCGTTTTGCCGAACAGGGTTATATGGCGACCAATGCCATAGCGATGGCCGTTTATCTCGGGCATGCACTGCAAAAACCCATTCTGGTAGAAGGCCCGCCCGGGGTCGGCAAAACCGAGTTGGCCAAAGCCAGCGCCAGCGTACTGAATGTGCCGTTGATCCGTTTGCAATGCTATGAGGGGTTGGACGAATCAAAAGCTTTGTACGAATGGAAATACGGCAAGCAATTGCTGTACACGCAGATCCTCAAGGATAAGCTTGGCGATTTGATGAAGGGCACGCATACACTGGCTGAATCGGTGTCGCGGCTGCATGAGTTTGGCGATATTTTTTATTCGGAGGATTTTCTTGAGCCTCGCCCCTTGCTCAAAGCGTTGCGGGAGGAAAATGGTTGTGTTTTGCTGATTGATGAAATCGACAAATCGGATCATGAGTTTGAGTCGTTTTTGTTGGAGTTGCTTTCTGATTATCAGATCAGTGTGCCAGAGATTGGGACGGTGAAGGCACGCAGCATTCCGTTGGTGTTTTTGACGAGTAACAATACGCGGGAATTAAGTGACGCGCTGAAACGTCGGTGTTTGCATTTGTATATTCCGTTTCCTGATGTGGTGTTGGAGAACGCGATTGTGCGGTCGCGGGTGCCGAATTTACGGGAGGATTTACGTCTGCAGTTGGTGGAGTTTGTGCACAAGATTCGGGAGATGGATTTGCGTAAGCAGCCGGCGATTAGTGAGACGTTGGATTGGGCGCGGGCGTTGGTGTTGTTGCATGCGGATAAGTTTGAGGTGCAGTGGGTGGCGGATACGTTGAATGTGTTGCTGAAGCATGAGGAGGATATGAATCAGGTGAAATCGGAGATTAATCGTTTGTTGATGCCGGGTGGGTCGACATCGGGGCGGAGATAGCTTGAACGATGTGCACGAATCTTACGTTGTAAAAAACATCTGCATTTAAGTTTAACCACCGGGTATTCGTGGGGTGTTGTTTCTGGAAACGGGCTAGGCGCCCCCCACGAATACGTCCCTGTAGGCTCGACGCAGCTAGGCGCCCCCCGACATCCATGTCGGCGACGTTCCAGTAACAACACCC
The DNA here is from genome assembly GCA_964473645.1 of uncultured Moraxellaceae bacterium. Classification (GTDB taxonomy): domain Bacteria; phylum Pseudomonadota; class Gammaproteobacteria; order Pseudomonadales; family Ketobacteraceae; genus HdN1. The sequence goes on along the minus strand of CAYYPW010000011.1, from coordinate 124,996 downwards.
CACGAACCCCCTCTAAGCATCAGTATCTGCAGATGTTTTCTCTATAACGTTTAACAGGTTTTGATTTCGTTTCATTCTCGCTCGTTACGGTTGATGTCCTAATTTGACTTCGATAGTCGGATGCCTTTCTACAAGTGCTTTCAGTTGTTTCAGACTTTCCAGATTCATGTCGTGGTCGTGGGTGAAATCACCGGGCTCGACGCCGTTATCCCATCCCCAGCGCGTATGGCAAACATCGCCGGTGAGCAACACGGGGCCTTGTGTGGTTCTCGCAAGATAGGCAGTGCTTCCGGGGGTGTGACCGGGGGAGCTGATGGCGAATAATGAGCCGTCACCCAATACATCGATAACGCCGGCAAAAGGCTGCGCACCTTCGGGGGTAAATGGCCATTCCTGAAATGGGGGGCGCCCTTGCATTAGATGATCGATGGCAGGCTGGATGGCGACGTGCTTGAAGTCTTTGAATGCCGCTTCGTTTTTTCCAATATAGAGCGGTGTTGCTTGGGCGATATCGGGCAGGCCAAAGATATGGTCCATGTGCAGATGGGTAATGAAAACACCTTTGAGTGGGCTGTCGAGGTCTTTCACGATTTCTGCGGTGGTGGTTTTGAGCTGTATACGGTCAAATTTCATCGCGATGGTGATCAACTTGTTCACGCCAAAATCACCTGGCGATTCCACTAAGGGGCGAGATATACCGGAGTCCACGAGAAAGTTACCAAATTGCGGGTGCTTTAGCAGATGTGCGTAGACATGGACAGGCTCATCGCGATCGGTGAGGCTTGCTGCTTGTGGGCGTTTCAGGTTGACCAGTCCGGCCAGTGGAACAGCCCAATCTGCGTTGGTGTAGGTTTGCAGGGTAATGGGGCCTGGGGTGTCGATCAGACGTTCCATATCAGCACTGCTGCGGGCAACGCCCAGTGTCGCGGATTGCACCGGGTGGCTGGTGGGCGTTTTACTCTGTAGAAATAGTGTTACACCAATCACCATGAGAATGCTGATGGGCAGTACTGTTAACCATACGCGCCTTTTGGTGCTCATGGAGGTAGTTCCTTTTTTCGTAGGTTCTGTTTTTTCGCTTTTTTGTTTCTGCTTTGTGCTTCTGCTTTTTGCTTCTGCTTTTTTTCCTGCTTTTTGCTTCTGTTTTGGCTGGCGCTGTTTTGCCCAATGCGGCGCTGATTAGTGCCACTTTGATTGGCCAGCATTCCTGATGCGCTTTGACGAATGCGTTGTATTCTGAGTTACCAACACCAAGGGGGTATGATTTTCGGCTTTATTTCTCCAGCAGTGTCAACAAGGCGCTCACATTGGCTGATGCGGTGCCCTTCCAGATCACGCAGGTATAGTCTTTTGAAAAATCTGCGGGCAACCGGTGAACGCGTAAACATTTCTGCTGAGCATAATCTTGCAATAACGAGCGGGGTACAAGTCCTACGCCCATTCCGGCAGCCGCACACCCCAACAAGGCATGGTAGGAATCTAGTTCAACTCGCACCAACGGAGTATCGCGCTGAGCCCAACGTTCCAGCCGGAGGCGATAGGCGCATCCCGAGGGAAAAACCAGCAAGGGCTGCTCGTGAATATCCTCAGGGGAACGAATGGGTTTGTGCCCGACGGCGCTCACCAGCGACAATTCTTCGCCATAGGCAGGCTGACTGGAAACCGCTGCGCCCCTTACCACATCACTCGACACGAAAGCCGCATCGAAACTGCCTTTCTCGATGGCCTCCAGCGAGCGCCACGAGGGCATGGTTTTGATTTCGAGTTGCACTGTAGGGAATTCGCGATGAAAACGGCTGAGCAAAACGGGCAGATGGGTGGCTGCGGTGCATTCCATGGTGGCAATTCGAAAACGTCCTCCAGGAATATTCGTCTGCAACAAGCTTTTGGCCTGTTCGGCTCGCACTAACAAATCCCGTGCAGCCACCAGAAACTGCTCGCCTGTGCGATTCAAAGCCAAACGTTTTCCCTGGCGTTCGAAAAGTGCATGCCCCAGATCGTCCTCCAGATTTTTCAGGCGTGTTGAAATGCCCGACTGGACTCGACTCAGGCGCTGGCTCGCAGCCGCAATTGATCCGCTTTCGGCAATGGCAACAAAGCATTCAAGATCACGCAGATCCATGCCGCCTCCAATTCATATTTCATGAAGCATCTATTCACCTTTATTCACTTTATATGAATCATCCCCCCAAGTACACTCGAGTCCAATAGTTCACTAGAAACCACTGTTCATTAGAAACCAATAGCTCACTAGAAACCAATAACTCACTCGAAGTCAGTCGTTCACTCGACGCCAATTTATGGCAGGGGGCGTGGCGTGCAAAAGCAACACACCTGGGGAATCATTGCCGGTCTGTTGGCCGTAGGTTGCTGGTCAGGCTTTATTATTGTGACGCGTCGAGGTGGTTTGAGCCCACTTACACCTTACGATGTGATGGCGCTGCGTTTCTCCGTGGGGAGCCTGCTGCTATTGCCATTTTTGCAGCGCTGGGGGCTGCTGAATTTGCAAGGCCTGGCACTCGTGCTGATTGGCGGTCTTGGTTACGCCGTGGCGGTATATCACGGTTTTCAGCACACCTCCGCCCTGCATGGCTCGGTATTGTTATCGGGCGCGATTCCCTTTGGTGCCGCGCTTTTCAGTGCGCTGTTGCTGGGGGATCGTCCTGGCCCGGTGCGCGTGTTTGGGCTGCTGTGCATTGGCATTGCGGCGGCGTTGATGTTGATGGATTCCGGCCAGCCGAATCAGTTGCGGGGTGATGCCTGGCTACTCCTGGCGGTGTTGGCATGGACGCTTTACACCGTACTTATCAAACGCTGGAATATACCGCCCATGAGCGGTGCCGTTACTGTTGCCTGGGGTTCAATGTTGCTTTATTTGCCCCTCTATCTGCTATGGCTGCCAAAGCAGATCACATCGACGGGCTGGCCTGATATTTTATTGCAAGCGTTTTATCAGGGTGTGATAGCGACCGTGGTGGCCATGCTGCTGTATTTACGTGCGGTGGTAGCCATTGGTCCGGCTGCGATGGGCGCGCTGATGGCATTGGTGCCCGTCGTTAGCGCACTGCTGGCCGTACCTTTGTTACAGGAACCCATTTCACCACAAGCTGGAGCAGCATTGCTTTTTGCCAGCATGGGATCGGTATTAGCCTCCGGGCTGATACGGGATCGTGGCCGGGCAGCGCGAACTCCCAGACCATATTCATAGGCTATCGCCACAAGCAAACTTCATAATCCATCTATTTAAGCGGTCTAAACAAACAACCTCCCAAAACCAACCTCATATACACACGAGAATCATCTCATGCCCTACGTCAATATTCGTATCACTCGCGAGCAGGTCACTGCCGAACAGAAACAGCAGCTCATCGCTGGCGTTACAGATCTGCTGCAAAATGTGTTAGGGAAAAATCCCGCCACTACCTTCGTCATCATTGATGAGGTCGACACCGATAACTGGGGGATTGGCGGCGAATCTGTCACGGTGCGGCGAAGCAGTACCAACCCAAAGTAGCATCAACTTTCAAAACGTTACAAAACTCCAACACGAATATTTTCGAACATAAACGAAAATCCGCAGCGTTTGCGCCGCACTGCGTGCGCATTGGCTAATCTGAAGAATAGGTTAGCCAGGTGTTGTTGCCTCTGCCCCCAGAAGGCCCACGTTGTGTGGCTCCTGGGGCGCGAGGGGTATACCAAAGTCAAATGCGGGAGTTACAAAGGAATGGTGGCATCACTATGGGCGCTCGGCACAGGGTTGGCCGTGGGCGGGTTTGGCGTTTTCGAAAGCTGGCGGCGCGCGCACCGTCGGCAACAATCACAGGCTGCTCGCGCCAAGGCGCTGGGCGGGCAACCAGTACCACAACCCAAACGTCGCTTTACGGGGCATCTCAGCTATGCGATGCAAGGGGAAAACGGTTGCGCTTATAACGCGCTAACCAAGCTGCAGACGCAGCTGGGGGATGTCTTTCAGCTGAGTGTACTGGGTGAAGACTGGATCTGTGTCGCCGATCTGGACAGCATCTATAAAATCCTGGTGACCGAGCGCGATGCGTTTCCCAAAGCAGGTGCGGCGGTTGAAGAAATGAAATCGGTATTTGGCGACACCGGCATTCTGGTCAGTGAAGGCGCTGATTGGCTGCGGCAACGTCGTATGTGCATGCCCGCGTTTCGCCATGAACAAATGAAAAACATGGTGACAGCGATGAATGCCGTCGCCCGTCGCACCCAGGAGCATGTGGCTCAGTGCGACACCATCGATGCACTGGAATTATTAAACCGGGCTGCTTTCGCCACCATTTGTCAGGTGGGTTTTGATTACGCGGTAGATGCCGTCAGTAACGGCCAGCATGACCCTCTGCTCGAAGCACAGGAAATGGCCGCTCTCGAATTAGTGAAGCGTGTGCAACGCACCCGTTACTGGAAAAAACTTCCCATACCCTCCAATATCCGATTTGCACGCCTGCTCGCCGAACAGCAACGCTTATTGGAAGACATCATTCACAAGCAAGACGATCACGCACCAGAAGCGCGGATGCTATTGAACGATTTCATTCGTGCACGCGATGATAAAGGTGAGCGGATGAGTGACACAGAACTCCTGCACATGTGTCAGCAATTAATGGCGGCAGGCCATGAAACGACCGGGTCAGCCATGCAGTGGACACTGTATTATCTTACCCAACACCCGCAATGGTTGGCACGCGTGAGAGAAGAAGCCGACACCATTTTAGGTGAACGCACTGCGCTTGAGTTTGAAGATGTCAAACGCCTGCGTTGCTTCGAACAGGTGTTCAATGAAGCCATGCGGATTCGCCCACCGTTTCCGCTACTGGTGCGCAGTGTTGCGGAAGATACCGTCTTGAACGGCTATTTCTATCCGAAAGGAGCGGCAATATTATTGATGATTGGCGCCGTGCACGTGGATAGTCGCTACTGGGGCCCTCACCCTGAGCGTTTTGATCCTGAACATTTTTCTCCCGAAAACGAAGCTCAGCGCACGCCAAATGCATTCGCACCGTTTGGCATCGGCCCGCGCTTGTGTGTTGGCAACCGTTTCACCATGATGGAAGCGGCCATGTTGGTTGTACCTTTGTTGCGTCAGTTTGATTTCGAATTAGTACCAGACCAAAATGTGCAGCCGTTTTTACGCACATCATGGTCAACCCGAAATGGCATACGCTTCAAGGTACGTCAGAAACGTTGATTCCACTGTACGGAAAGCAGATCCGCATCACTACTGAATGTGCCACTCACGGTTTGCGAAGTGGGGGCATTATTCAGCGGCGTTACCCTGTTGATACGTGCGTCATCAACAAAGGCGTGCGAATAACCAACATCAATACTTGCCGTGGGTGACAACTGAAAAGTACCGCCCACTGCCACCCACTTTCGATCATTATCCGGGAAGCGCACCGAAAGATATTCGGGCTGATCCGCGACCGTGGTATCCAGAGCGACCCCAGCGCGCAATGTCGTTTGCGGTGCCATTCGCCAGGTCAATCCAAGCCCCGCACGGACGCCGTTATCAAAGCGCAGTTCATCATATTGCAGCACCGTTCCCGACGGACGTTGCCGCACCTCGATACCAGGAACCGTTGACCAACCGAACCAGCTTAAATCAGCCAACAGATCCCACTGTGAATTGAGCTGATGCACCAATCCAAGTGCTGCCATATCGGGCATGACAATATCCAGTTGCCCAGGAATAGTCACATTGAACAGCGACGTTTTCACTGCAACCGTTCCCCTGACATCCAGCTTGATCGTCGAACGGTAGGTGAGCCCTAGTCTCGTTTGCGGTGTTGCCTGCACCAGAAAACCGACGTTATACCCCCAGCCGCCATCACTGCCCTCCATGATGAGTTCACCATCACCCAGGTAAGCACCACCGACAAGCACCGGGGTTTTGCTCACCAGCTCTGCCTCCAGTCGCAAATAATTAACGCCAAAACCAAGTGACACTTGCGGGTTCAGTTTTACAGACAACGAAGGGTTAAAGTTTAATCCCTCTATGGTGGTATCACTGCCTTGGTAACGCCCGATAAAATCAGCATCCCACTCGCCTGCGTTACCAAAGGTAGGTGAAAGTCCAAGCCCAACATGCACGCCGCTGGACATGCCCGCCACATAATAAAAAGCGGGTATCCAGGCATCGCGGCTCACTTCGGATTCTTGTGCGCCCAGTGGCACCATCGGATCAATTTGGGTAGAGCCTTCATTTTCAAAGGTGGAATCCACTTGTGCATAAGTAACGATGCCCGAGAAATGCTGACCTTTACCAAGTTGTGTCATGCCCGCAGGATTATAAAAAACGGTGCTGGCATCTTCTGCGAGTGCAGAGGTCCCACTGTTGGCGTTACCTACCCCTACCGCGTTTTGGCTATCAACATAAATTCCGCTTGCCCAGGCAATCGGGCTTAGTGCAGGTAGTAATGACAGCACTACATACGCGCAAGACCACTTCGTCTTCATAAGTTCTTCTCCCTCTGAGCGCGAATCGTCAAATTCCTTCTGGGCACGGGATACAGGCCAGAGGTTTAAGCGTAGGAGAAATTTGCGCAAAGTGTTACTTGATCTATCAGGGCGAATAGCACTCTTCATCAGGATGCAGGCTGATCTGTTACAGAGTCATAACGCATTGAAACACTTGCAACAATTCCCACACACAAACACACAAGTCTGGCGACTTTCGTTATGAAACCACGCGTTACAATGCGCGCTTTCAAACATAAACGAAAAACAAGGAACCCTCTGATGCAGGCAAAAGCGCAGCCATTGATGAAAATTCCAGCACACTTATTCTCTGCATCCCCGCTAAAAGCAGCAATATTTTCAGGGCTTGCATTGATGCTGGCGGCATGTGGGGGTGGGGATGCACGCACGCCCTTTCTTTGGCAAAACTCGCTCGGAAGCGACATCATCGAAAATGAAACCTTGATCACGGATGCCGATGGCAATACTTATCGTGGTTATTTGCGCGCAGGCCAAGTCTGGTTGCGAAAAATCGATAACACCGGCAAAACCGCGTGGGAAGCGCCCTTCAACGAGACATCCATCGATACCAGTTTTGTGGTGAATTTGCATCTTTTTGCCACCCATAATGGCCTATTGGCTGTCATGGAGGTGCCAGCACTGAATAACGTTACACTTACGCGCATCCATTTCGACGGCACAACGCAATGGAAAACGACGTTCAATGATTTTCACGGCAATCTGTTCAACCCCAACATGATAACGGCAGATCTACAAGGCAACACCTATATCGCCGAATCCGCAGGAACAAGTGAAAGCACAGAAATGTCGCTGTTCAAGGTGAATGCACAAGGCACTGTTGAATGGACAAAATCACTGACCGACTGCCCGAACCAGTGTTTCGAAGACATCGAAATCGTCAATCAACAACCGGTTTATCTGCGACGTCAGGCGGTCGGCCATACATTGGTTGCACTCGACAACGCGGGGAATAGCCGCTGGCAACAATCATTTGATGGCACCGGCCATACCTATTACCTCACACCGGCAGGCGACACGACGGTGTTATGGGGAGGTGATACCCTGCGCACCTATGCAGGCAATGGCACATTACTTGGCGCACAAACTTTGCAACTGACACGTGCGCCGTTATGGAACAATGAAAGCACCCTGTACGTGCCCACTGAAACACAATTGCTCGCGATGGACAGGCAAACCAATGTATTGCACAGCCTGAATTTACCCATTGATTCACAAGCGACCGGATACACGCCTATTGTCAGCAATTTACAGTGGCAGCCTACGCGGCGCCAAATCGCCTTTATTCAAGAGCGTGAAGATTACAAATCAGCGACGGTGTATGGACGCCACGATATTCTTGTTTACGATGAATCGCTGACGTTGCAGCAAACATTTCATGGCGCCACCAACGTGGTGACCGTCTGCGGGTTGCCTGGCTGCTATATTCCACGCACCCACGGTGATATATGGCGCTCAGTCGCGTTTGTTGGTGGTGATCGCATTGCTGTAGCGGGTGTGCGACAAGGGGAAGGCTACTACACAGGCGCGTATTCACTGACACCTGGCAATTTCTAAAACACCTAGCCTTTTTGGGAGGGGCCATCGGGCAGTGTTATCAAATTCCTGTCTTTCTGACTGATGTGCACCTGCCTCTGCTTAGCCTCCGTAAAAGGAGGCTTTGTTCATCCTATCTCCAAATCCTCGCCTGAAATGTTGGTACCGCCGTTGACTATTTCGTGCGCATTGGTAACAATGCACACGTTTTGATCGTTTCGGGCGTTTTTTGTACCGGCGCCCTCTTGTAACCCCTATTTCGCCAGTCTTGGCAAGCGTGTATTGCCCTGACAGACCGCACGTTCCAGGCGCTGCCATCGGTTCAAAGTGGAATTGATTAGTACCAAAAGGATTTCTGATGAACAGACCGCATACACTCCATGTCCTCTTTTTGTCTACCAGCATTAGCCTGTTGTCAGCCTGTGGGGGCGGCGGTGGCGGTGGGGGTGGCGCTACGCCCAGCCGTTCCTTCAGTGACCTGGTTTCAGAATATGCCAAACTGCAGCAGCAGGCTTATGTTGGCGCAACGGGTGCCGCGTCAATCAACGAGGACAACGTTGTTACCCTCGCACGCCTCCATCTAGGCGACGAGCTACCCATCGAAAGCCGCCCCGTCGCACGCGACAAGCAACTCCGTTCTGCCATGGCCGACACCCTCCAAAAGCTGAAGCAAGCCCAGCCACGCAGCCGTGCCGTTAGCACACGGGAACGCGTTGATGAGCGCGTCGCTTGCAATAACTCTGATGGCTACTTCACCATGCAGGGTGATGTTAATGGCACAGAAACCACTGTCTCTGCACAGGTAGATTTCACGTATTACAACTGTGAAATGGACGACGGATCAGTGGCGAATGGCTCGGCTATTTGGGTTGCGAGCGATGAAGCCCAAGGCGATGTCTATTTTTACAATGCATTTCGCTCCACAATCGGCAGCTACACAACGACAATCACCGGTTCGATTTCCTATCGCAGAAACGGCCATACCCTCACCAACCTGACCGTAAAAGATGAACCCAGCGGGATGACCTTTCAATCGATCAATCTCGACGAATCCTATGGCGAATTTGGTAAGTATGGTCAAACTGAAATCGTTTCTGGCAGGCTGTATCACCCCACTTTAGGTTATGTGGATGTTGCCGGTGAGCACAGGCGTCAAGAGTTCTCTACCCTTTCCGAAGGACACCTGCGAATTTTAGGCGCTAGCAATCTTTCCGCTTCGTTGACTTTCCTTGACCAAGTGGCACGCGTCGAAATTAAAGCGGGCGAAGCTGGCTATGTATCAATGGCAACACTCTTCGAGTCGGGGCCATTTTCGGCGGTGAATTTTCAATCCATCGACACACTCGGACAAGCCCCTGCATTCGATAATTTTATCTACGACGGCTTCAAAGAGGTTTACACGTACGAGGACGACATTGTCGTACTTTTAAACGGTGGGACTGATCCGGACGGCGACACTGTGGTCATCCGTTATCGATGGAGTGTCAATGGCAGGATTATCGAGAGCGAAACCGGTCGCCGGTTTCCTGCCGGTATTGCGACCAAAGACGACGTGGTAAGAGCAACGGCGGTAATAAGTGGCGGCAGCAGCGTGATTGATTCAGAGTCAATTTACGTGCGTATTGGCGATGCTCAACCCAGTGTTGCCGTTAGCGATGCGCCTGCAGATGCAAGTGTCGGTGAAACCATTACCTTCACTACCGAATACACCGACCCCGATGGTGATCCGGTCGCATCAGGCAACACCCACATGGTTTATGGGCCCACCGGTGCCAGCTTTTCAAGCGATGGCACAGTGTCGTGGACACCCGGCAACCTGTTATTTGGAAACGAACAGGTATTTCATTTTGGATTTCAAAATAGCGATCGCACGTCCCCGGTAAAAGATATCGCCATTACCGTGCGCGACCCCAGTGGCGCGGCACCGCTTGTGCGATCCATCGCTAGCGCAACCAATAATAATATGCCCACCAGCCTCGAAGTGGCACAGTTGGATGATGATCCTGCACTTGAGCTGCTGACCGTCGAGAACGGCGTGCTTTACACGGCTGAAAGAAAAGGTAATAACCTTGAACAAGAATGGGTGTATCCGTACCGCATATCGAACAACGCAACCTTGTTTGCCGCCGCAGCCCGCGATATTGATAACAATGGTAGCCTGGATATCATTGCCGCCACCGAGCGGGGTATTTATCGCTTCAGAAGCATGCAAGCAGCCCCCGAATTAATCTATCTGGTGGAAGACGTGCAAATCCAGCAATTCATTGTTGAGGATGTCGACAATGACGGTGCACTGGAGGCTATCATTAAAACGCAAGATACAAGCTTTTATGGCGGATTGTCAGAACACCATGAAATTCGCGAGATTGATTTGCTTACGGGTGAACTTGAATTGCGCATAACGTTGCCAGACAGCTACGGGCAAATCGCTGTCGCCAATGTCGATAATGATACAGCCAAAGAGATCATCACCGGCTCCGGCTATGTCTATGACGGCAAAACCGGCGCCAATCAATGGGTATATAGTGGCGGCTTCGGCTTGCGCTTTATCGCCGCAGATGTCGATGGCAATGGACGCAAGGAAATCGTCGCCAACAGCGGGGAAAACAACAACCTGCAAATTCACAATGTCGTATCGAAAACAACACGTTCGGTCGATATCACCAATGTACTCGCACTCACTGCAGCCAACCTGAACAACGATGCTGCCGAAGAGGTGGTGCTTCGTTTCAACAACTGGGGCGAAGGCGACAATCTGCATGTCGTCGATTTAAGCGATCCCCAACCGGTAACATTGTGGACTAGAACAGCACCCTACGACGATAACTTGGGTTACTCATCCCAATTGCTTGTCGCAGATATTGACGCCAACCAGGTACTGGATCTGGTCGAGTTCAACCGTTCTTATCACAATGCGCTGGTGATGCCGCTATTCACAAGCGATAACAACAGCATTGCTACGTTTCCATTGGAAACATCGAATTTGCGTACCACTGGCTACGTGCAGGTCAGCCCGGGCAATCATCGTGCGAGTTTTATTAATAACAACGGCTTCGTGATGCTGTCTGACGATGGCAGCTTCGAAGTCTCCGGCAGTGAAACCACTCGCACTTTTTCCTATGTGAGTGGTTTCACCACGGATTTTAATGGCGATGGATACGGCGATTTGTTCGCGACGAGCAGCGGTACCATTTTGTCCGCCTTTAGCATCGAAGAATTCACACCGATCTGGAATCTGAACGATACGAATGGCCAATATGGATATCGCCATGGCAAGGTGCTCGCTAAAGACCTCAACGGTGACCAGTTCATGGAGGCCATCGTAAAAAATCCTACTGGCGCTATTGCAGTAGTTGATTTGGCTAATCAGAACACGCTCTGGACGCACAGGCTCCAAAACAGCTACGACGGTGATCTGGCCATGGGCGACCTGGATGGTGATGGCATCGACGAAATCGTTGTCTCCGACAATTCCAACACTTCAATCTGGAAAAAATCAGGCACGACTTACCAGCAGCAAAGCACACGCGCATTAACCTGTGGACGACTCGAAGTGGCCGATGTCATTGGCGATAGTTCTGCCGAGATTCTATGTGCACCCCTCGCGTATTTCTACGAAGATTCAACATTGAATATTTATTCAGCCAACCTGGATTTACTGCGCACCTATCAGCTGGGAGACAAAGTCAACGATTTTACCGTAATGACCCCGATCGAAGGAAAGTCATCGGTCTACGCCAATATCAAGCGTTACGAGGATGGACAATCGAATTACGCGTATTATCAAAGCCTCATCGTCGAAGTGTCGGCAGACAACGGCGCCATCCTGTGGGAAACGCCAAGCCTGCTGGGTGATGTAGCCAAAAATGATCTGCGCACATTTACTGACGAGAATGGAAAAAACAGACTCATGTTTACAACAACGCATGCACTTTACATCACGCAGTAGTTAACCACGCCCTTCTGCGAATAAAGCCATCGCTACCCAGCCAGCAGGTGAATTTGTTGGCTTGGTAGCGATAGCGTCTGCAAGACTGTCCCATGTCAACAAGCAGCCATACGGTGCAACTTCGCAGCGAATAATTGGCAATATTCACGACAAACGCCAATCCCCGTCCTAAACTTGTGGAGTTGCGGCTACACGGACGAACCGGCTGTCTTCCAACGGAAATACCCCCGTTACCGATTCCATTGAAGGGACGCCCCTATGTACAACATTCTCATTCTTGTGGCTGATCAATCACGTGCGCGTTTGTATGGTACAGAAACCGTACATGCGACACCGGTTGAAATTGAAGGTTTTTCCAACGTGGCGGGCAAGCGCCGCGAGCAGGATCTAGTTTCCGATGCGCCAGGACGTGCCAGCAGCCCGGCCGGTGCCTTCCCCCACGTCATTAGCAACGAAAATGAAGCGCACCTGCATGCGCTTGACCAATTCGCCAAAAACATCGTGACCGAGCTTGAAAGCATTTTACTCAGCGCTCCCAGAACCAGCCTGTACCTGATCGCCGGGCCACGTTTTCTCGGCATTTTACGCAATAAGATGTCACCCAACGTCGAGAAACATATCGCTGGCGAACTCCACAAAGATCTCACCAACATCCCCGCCACCGAGCTGCCCGGCTATATCAAAATCATCAACAGCGTCCACGCCTGAGCCCGCATACGCAAACCCGCCGACCATTGCAAGCCACCTGTCCCAGCAACACGAACAGGTGCCTTGCCAGGTTGCAACGGGCGCCAACAGCGCATACTATCCACGCCCGATCCCGGTTGCACAGGGGCACCCAGGCATCTGGCCTATACTCAATACGCATATCCCTGTCGCTCCGCCGCCTGCCATCGTGCAGGTGCCATGTCTTGGTTTACGGTTAACGCACACTTATGAATTTTTCATCCCTGGGTTTTGCCCCTGACCTGCTGCGCGGCATCAAGGCCTGCGGCTACCAAACACTCACCCCCATTCAGGAACAAGCGATCCCGCTCGCCCGACGCGGTCGCGACCTGCTGGCCACCGCGCAGACCGGCACCGGTAAAACCGCCGCCTACGCGCTGCCCATACTGCAGCAGCTGCTTGATCGCCCGACCGAACGCACGCCCAGTGCGCCACGCGTATTGATTCTGGCGCCCACCCGCGAACTGGTAGAGCAAGTGGCCAACCACCTGAAACAGTTCGCGCAATTTCTATCGCTGCAGATTGTGTCGATCTACGGTGGCGTCAAGCTCACGGGCCAAACCAACAAATTGAAAGCAGGCGTCGATATTCTGGTCGCGACGCCCGGCCGCTTGCTGGAACACATAAAACTCTGCAACGTGCATCTGGCCAAAACCGAGTTTGTGGTGCTCGACGAAGCCGATCGTATGCTCGATATGGGCTTTGTCACCGATATTCAAACGGTATTGCGCGGAGCCACACATCAGCATCAGACCTTGTTGTTCTCTGCCACGGTGTCACATGCCGTGTCGGTACTCGCGCACACGCTGCTTAAAAACCCGGTGACTGTTGCTACATCAAAACAAAATGCCACGGCTGACACCGTTGAGCATGTGGTGTACCCGGTGGAAGAGCGTCGCAAACACGATTTGTTCAAGACACTCTTGAACGAGCACAACTGGTATAAGGTGTTGGCATTCACGAGTACCAAAGAGCAGGCTGACAAACTGATTGCCTCTCTTAAAGAAGACAATATCTCTGCTGGCGTGTGCCACGGCGATAAATCGCAAGGTGCCCGTCGCCGTGCCTTGCAAGAATTCAAGGATGACAAGATCCAGGTATTGGTCGCCACCGAAGTCGCCGCCCGTGGCTTGGATATTGAAGGTCTTGATCACGTCGTCAACGTTAATCTGCCCTATCTGCCCGAAGATTATGTGCATCGCATTGGTCGCACCGGACGTGCCGGGGCCAAGGGCCAAGCCATCTCGTTTGTCAGCCGGGAAGAAGAACGCGCACTGGGCAATATCGAGGCGCTGATTGGCGCCAAGATCCGCCGTGTCGTGGTGGAAGGCTTTGAGGTAAGCGATCGCTCGCCACTGTTGAAAACCTTGGCGAGCAAGCCTGGTCGCGCCAAGCGCACCAACAAAGCAACCGCCACGCGGATTCAAACCGAGAAAACCGCTGCGGGGCGCAAAGACAACCGAATTGCAACGCCAGAGCGTCCGGCCAAAACCAATCGAGCCGTAAAAAATTCAACTGCCGCACCCGGCACACGTGCGGGCAAGGCACCCTCCTCCAAGGCAGGCAAACCAGCACGCGCTACTTCCACTCCGGGCAAGCCATCACGTAGCAAGACAGTAAGCGGCGGAGCTTCTCGTGGCACAGAGACAGGCTCTGGGGCTCGGAGAGGCAACACAGGCGCACGCTCTGGTCGCGGTGGTAAGAGCGGCGGACGCCAGCGCTAGCGATTGCGCTGCGTCAGCACGGAGGTGGGTCGCCTTGGGCGACTCACCTGAGTTAGCGATTATTCTTGATCGGGAACTGCGGGAGTGCGAGGTTTGCGAATACCGTGCTTGGCCAGGATCTCAACATAGAACGATTCCCCGCCATCACGCGCCACTTCACTCATTTTTTTGGTGATTTCGGCCAGATGTACGACGTCGGCAGTGGCTTCGGTCAAACCAAACCGGCAGTCAAAATCCCAATAATCGACGCCTTCGGGGAGTGCTTTACCACGCTCGCGACGTATGTATTTGCGCACTTCATTCTTGATCGCATCCAGCACCCGGTCGCTATTCTTGCCTTCGATGTGGAGCTTGAACGTCTTCTTCATGGACTACCTGTGTTCGGTTTAGGGTGTAGGTTTGTAGCTGGTGTTGTCGCGTAAGCTCGCCATGTTATCACGACACGCCCCATTTCGCCCGCAAGTGTCTCGACTACTGCAGCAGCGCCTCGGTAATGGGACAATATTGACTGGCGGCATCGATCAGCGAATTGGCCGTTAACCCCGGCACACCATACACCCGCGTTTCGACGCCATGCTTGGCAGCAATTCTACGTAGCAACAAATCAAAATCACCATCGCCCGACAACAACACTATGCAATCTACCAAAGGCGCATGCTCCATAATATCGATAGTGATACCCACATCCCAATCGCCCTTGGCACTGCCATCGCTGCGTTGAATGAAGGGTTTCAACTTGACCTCAAAACCCACATTCTTGAGCGCATCCTGAAATTTGATTTGTTTGTCATCCTGGCGTTTGATCGCATAGGCATACGCATTGACAATCTCGCCCTGGGCGCTGATCTGCTGCCACAGCGCCCGATAATTGAACTGGCGGGCATAAGCCTGACGCGTGGTGTAATAGATATTTTGCACGTCGGCAAAAATGGCGATTCTTTTCATGTGCCTGCCGTCTGGGCTAAAAAAGTGGTATGCAGTCAACGAACGACGACTATACCATACGACACTGCCCATCACGGCGATCACCACCGCCTGCCCCACTCCTGGCAGGGTTCGAACATACGGGCATTTAAAAAAGATACCAATTCGGGATGCGTCAAAACGACGCGTGCCCCCAACTCAGGGCTTGCTGTGACTAACAACGATATTTTACGCCGTCTGCGTTATACCTTCGATTTCAGCGACAACAAAATGCTGGAGATATTTGCCCACGGCGGTGCCACCGTCACCCGGGCCGCGTTAAATGACTGGCTGAAAAAGGACGATGATCCGGCGTTTGTAGACTGCCGCGATGTCAACCTCGCGATGTTTCTGAACGGGCTGATCATTGAAAAACGTGGCGCAAAAGAAGGCGGTGTGCCAGAGCCTGAAACACGTTTGAATAATAATATTATTTTTCGCAAGCTGAAAATCGCGCTGGATCTAAAGAGCGAAGATGTGTTGGCGATCTTGAAGCTTGCGGATTTTCGCATGAGCGCCCACGAATTATCTGCGTTTTTCCGCAAGCCGGATCACAAGCATTATCGCGAATGCCAAGCGCAGGTATTACGTAATTTCTTACACGGCATGCAGTTGAAATACCGCCCATCGACAGACGCCCCAACTAATTGAGCCCACCCGGCTAGGGGTAAGGTCGACGCATGGATAAAGTGCTGACAGAGTTCATACACGCCCTGCGCGGTGCAGATGTGCGCATTTCGACGGCAGAATCGCTTGATGCGGCGCGCGTGGTACAGCAACTCGGCTACGCCAACCGTAACGACCTGCATGACGCGCTGGCGCTAACACTGGCAAAATCGCAGCCAGAAAAATTAGCGTTTACGCAGTGTTTTCAGCGATTTTTTGCGGGATTGCCTGCATTTGAGTCTGATACGGGGAGCCCTTCCCCCAGCAGCTCCACTCTTAGCGACTCTGATCAAAACGACGCTAATCAAAAAAAGCCTGATCAGAACAACGCCGCCCCCGCCAATTCGCCGCAAAACCCTGCTGATGCCATGGCTCGGCAAATACCTCCGGCCTTACCGCAAAGCCCCTTAGGCCAACTGTTATTGAGTGGCGATCAGGGCGCGATTCAAGCCGCGTTTGCGCAAGCGGGTGATGCAGCTCAAGTCTCCGGCATCCGCATGATCACACAAAAAGGCTTGTATGGACGCCGCATGATGATGGCCATGGGCCTCGCAGATCTCGAACAGGAACTCTGGAACGCGCAATCGAGCGAAGATCTTGCCCAACAAGCCCTGGCCGCACAATTGCTGCAAGCACGCGAAAGATTACGCGCGCAAACACGCCAATGGGTGGAACGCCAATTCGTGCTGCAGGCCGCAGCCGCCCAACGCGAACTGCGCGAAGAAACCCTCATGAATTTGTCGCTGAACAACCTGCACGAATTTCGCAGGGTCATGCCGCTGGTGCAAAAATTGGCGAAAAAGCTAGTGACCATGCACAGCCGTCGCCGCCGCGAAGCTGTGCGTGGGCGACTGGATTTTCGCAAAACCCTACGCCACTCGATTCCGCATGACGGCAGCATTCTCACCCTGCACTGGAAAACCCGCAAAATCGATCGCCCCCGCGTGATGGTTCTGTGTGACGTCAGCGGCTCGGTCAGCGCTGCCGCCCGCTTTCTCCTGATGTTTTTGTACGGCATGGTGGACGTGATCCCGAAAGTACGCGCCTTTGCGTTTTCATCTTCACTGGGGGAAGTGAGCGACGTTTTTGATGCCCTACCGGTAGAAAAAGCCATCGCCCACACCCTTGACCGTTATGGCATGGGCAGCACCGACTATGGCCGCGCATTAGAAGACTTCATGGCCCTGGCCGGAAACGATATCGACCGTCGCACCACCATCATCATGCTGGGAGACGCCCGCAATAACTATGGCGACCCCAAGCTAGCACTCTGGGAAACCCTGTTCCGCCGTGCCGGACGGGTGTATTGGCTCAACCCCGAAGCACGCAACCGCTGGGGCAGCGGTGACTCGGAGATGCTGCGCTACCTACCCTGGATCACGCAGGCCAGTGAATGCCAGAACCTTAAGCAACTGGAGCGGTTCGCGTCGACCTTGCTGAGAGTGTCACGTTGAGCGGTGCAAAAAATAAACCAAATTATACGCGCAATCTTGACTTGTTTAGGTTAGAGTGGCAGACGACTCCCATTCTGGAGACAGGTCCATGAAACAAGTAGAAAAACGATTCTCGCCAAAAGACTCCCCTTCCAAGGACAGCAGAGGCACTAACGCAGATGCTCAGCGCATCATTGCTGAAAAAACCGAAGCGTTCATTAAGCTGGGTGGGCAGATCCAGCAAATCCCGAAAGGTGCAACGGGCCAGACCAAATTGATGCAACACGGCATTACCGTATCAAAAGCTGATACGCCCCGGTCATAAGTTTGTAGGGGCTATCCACCCACCACGGCTACCGATCATCCACACCAACCGGTGGCTGTGACACAACACCTGCAGCACGCTTTCGCGTGGGCCTCGTCACGAGATTCCCCTGACAGTTGGGGCACACGTGCCCCATACTTGAAGTACACGCTTCACAAAACGTGCATTCATACGAACAGATGAATGCGAGTTGTTCAAAATCTGTGTTTGCACCACATTTTTCGCAGTGTTTTTTCATTTCAAGCATGGTTTTTCCCTAATTGATTAATCAATGGCAGCCCCTTGCGTACTAAATTCCTGCCAGCGGTTAACACCAATCTACCCCATCGATCTCAGCAATAACATCGCCCACCCGCTCCTTGCAACCTTCCGTTAATCTCCCCCGGAATCCCAAGCATCAAGCTCGCTTTGCTGCTACTTTGCTAAGAGCGTCGCACCCAAAAACGTGCACGAACCAGAAGCGCCGGGTTATCCTGCGCTGCGGTAATCACCGAAGAATTTGACTGTATACCACCGGAACCCGCTGATGAAATTCCATTCCAACCAACTGCCACTGCCCCCACAGATCGACCACGAACCCGACGCTATTGAGGTGCTGCGCTTGTGGCAGGCGGGCACCCAGCACCATGTATCGCTGAACCCCAAACTGGAAGGCAGCCCGGAAAATTTTGGCGCAGCCCTGGCACAACTGGCGATACACAGCGCCGCCGTCCACGGCAAGAATCACAAAATCACCCCCGAAGAAGCACTGCGCCGCATCATTTATGGCTTTAAAAATGAGCTTGCGCTAAAGGTGAGCAACTAACCAAGACCAGCAACTAACGACGAAGTTGAACAAGCAAAGCCAAAGGAGAACCAGCAACGCTCAGGATGCTTCCTGAGCGGCCATCAAAGTTTGCCAGCACGCTGCGGCAAGGCTTGCAGAATGACGTTTACCATCGAAACATCCTGTATCACCTCGATAGGCATTCCATCGAGGGTAATGCCACAAAACGCCAGCAATGCAGGATCGGCGTGATGAATCTCATCGAGGTAGAACACCTCACTGCTACCCACCCCGATCAAACGCAAACCGACTTCATGCGAAGGCCCGATACGAGCACGCATGGTATCGACACGATTGGTAAGTAGCGCGTGGTAACGACGGGCGAGGTGAAGCTTGTCATTGTCGGCGATGTTTTCATGTTCACCGTGAGAAAGCAGGCTGCTGGTCATTGTTATTATCCTGAATGCAAGGCCATGGAATTTGCAGCCTAACACACCTCACACAGCGATTTACTCGACACAAATCAAAGTCCAAGTGCCAAAGTAAGAGGTTTATCGCAGAGGATTACAACCCTCAAATCACCCAACCAGAAACAGAATAAACCACCGACCCAATCACCGACCCCAGCAGCGCCCCCGCCACCACATCAGACGGATAATGCAGCCCCAAAATCACCCGCGCCACCCCAGTCAACACCGCAAACGGCACCAACACCGTCAACATCCACGGAAAAATCCCGCCCAGTAGAATCATGAACGCCACGGCATGTAACGTATGCCCTGAGGGGAAACTATATTCATCCAGCACCCTCGCCCCCGCCGTTATATGCGGATGCAACGCAAACGGCCGTGGACGCTGCAATCGCAACTTGATACGACGATAAATCGTCACCCCAATCCACGCCGACGTCGCCATTAAAAAGCTCGCCGCCAGGCCAATACCACCCGCGAACAAAGGCAACGCCAACATCATGCCATACCAGAACGGGCCATCCCCCATACGACTGATAATCTTGAAAAACAAATGAACTGTCGGGTTATCGAGCAAACGATTGCCCTGCTCACACAAACGCACATCCAAAACATCCAACCTGATTTTCAGGTGCTTCATGCGCAATGCATTACCACGTGCAGACATGAGCTTACCTCCTTATTAGCTGGCCGCAACGGGCGTCAACCCAGTGGCCGGTTTAGCTGTCGGGGCGTGAGCGGGCTCCTTCATGACCACTTCCTTTTTGTCGGCCCAATGTACCAACGCCAGTTTTCCCTCGTAATCTTCAGCAACAAACGTACAGTGCTCCACCCAATCACCGTCATTGACATAAAGCACATCGTCGACCCACTTCATGTCAGGGTGATGAACATGGCCACACACAAAGCCATCCACTTCTAGCTCTTTTGCCCGATGCGCCACCAGCAGCTCAAATCGGTGGATAAAACGCATCGCGCTTCCCACTTTTGACTTCAAAAAGCGTGCCAGCGACCAGAACGGCAAACCCAAACGCTGGCGTGCGCCGTTGATAACTGTATTGAGACGCAACAGGGCCGCGTGCGACCAATTGCCCACCCACCACCAGAACACACCGGCATTCAGCGCACCGTCAAATTCATCACCATGCGCCACCAGCAATCGCTTGCCATCCCGCGTGTAATGCACACAGGAATTGCGCACCTCAATGCGGCCGATACGGTGCCCGCTGAAACGCTTGAGCACCGCATCGTGGTTGCCCGGTATATACGTCACCCGCACGCCCGCCTCGGCCATGGCCAGTAATTTACTGATCACCGCCTCATGATCTGGGGGCAGTACAAAGCGACGCATTTGCAGAAAATCAAGAATGTCGCCAACCAGGTATATCTGTTCGGCTGAGGTTTTATTTAACAAATCAAGCAGATAACGCGCCTGACAATCGCTCGTGCCCAAATGCACGTCAGAGATAAAAAGCGTTCGGTAGCGGGAGATATCCATCGTCTCACCTCATCGTTTTCTTCTGGATATTTTCGCTCACGATAATGATGCGGTAAGACCGAATTATGACAACTTGGCGATTTAATTGTGACAGCGACCGGCCACCTACAATTGCGCCAGAAGGCGTGTACTTAAAAAGGGTTTACAGAGTAAGGCTTTAGATAGGGAGTGCTCTACACGAGCAGAGAGCATGGGCATAGCTTTACATGGGAAATCGTTGACGGCGCTCCCGTACACGTTCATCGGCCTGCACACGAATGCGTAGACGCGTTTCATCGTCGACCACACTCCAGGCGCGTATCTCATCGAGCGTACGGCCACAACCTATGCAAACGTCGTGATCATCGAGGCAACAATTACGCACACAAGGGGATACATTTGCACTGTTCGTGTGCACCGAATCAGATCCCTGCTTTCTCATTCCAGCCCGCCTTGATATTGTGACATTCCACTAAAGCCTAGCAAACGACACCAGAAATGGGCCAATTTCATATTCACGAAACTTATATAAAAAATTTTCTTCATAACCCTGACAAATA
>CAYYPW010000011.1:40786-103788 GCA_964473645.1 uncultured Moraxellaceae bacterium | reverse complement strand
AATTTCATATTCACGAAACTTATATAAAAAATTTTCTTCATAACCCTGACAAATAATACCCACCACCAGGGTTGCAACCCCCCCAAAAGCTAGCTACCCTACGCCTTCGCTCGGCCAAAGCCATACTCGGCCTAGCTGTTTTTCTGCGTGAAGGCACGCCACAGCGTCTACTAATAAGTGGCTATACAACACGCACTGATCATAAATTCAAGCCCATCATCGCCCACCTGGTGGTCTGCGATCCAGACCGCCCCGTAGGCGTTTTCGCGCGCCCGCTTCTACCATGGCGGCGTCTGCGGTTGGGCCTCAGGCTTATGTAACCAACAAACAGGTGAGGGTAAACCATGCAAATCGGGATTCCAGCGGAAATCGTCGCTGGCGAAACGCGTGTGGCAGCCACCCCCGAAACCGTTAAAAAGTACGTCCAACTCGGGTATTCCGTGGTCGTACAATCCGGTGCGGGGGTAGCATCCAGCTGTACTGATGACGCCTATCAACAAGCAGGCGCCACCATTGCAGCCACGGCGGCTGACACATTAAAGGACGCAGATCTGGTCCTCAAAGTCCGTGCTCCCCAGGCGGATGAGATAGGTCTGCTCAAGCAAGGCGCCGAAGTTCTCGGGATCTATGCGCCCCATAGCAACCCCCATCTCGATGCCTACGCCGCGCAAGGCATTTCTTGCTACGCGATGGAGCTGGTACCACGTATTACGCGCGCTCAGAGCGCTGACGTGTTGTCCTCACAAGCCAACCTGGCCGGTTACAAAGCCGTACTGATGGCCGCGAACGAATACCAACGCCTGTTCCCCATGTTGATGACGGCTGCCGGTACGGTTAAGCCTGCACGCGTGGTAATTCTCGGCGTGGGCGTTGCGGGCCTGCAGGCGATCGCAACCGCCAAGCGCCTGGGCGCGGTGGTTGAAGCCAATGATGTTCGCCCTGCGGTTAAAGAGCAGGTGGAATCGCTGGGCGCCAAGTACATCGAAGTGCAAATGACCGAAGAAGAGAAAAAAGGCGCCGAAACCGCTGGCGGTTACGCCCGCGAAATGTCTGACGACTACAAGCGTCGCCAGATCGAATTGGTCGCCAAACATGTTTCGCAAGCCGATCTTGTGATTACCACTGCGTTGATCCCGGGTCGCCCGGCGCCGCGTTTGGTCACGGGTGAAACGGTTGCCAAAATGAAACCCGGCTCGGTCATCGTTGACATGGCGGTGGAATCCGGTGGCAACGTCGAAGGCTCCAAGCCAAACGAAAATGTGGTCACGGCCAATGGTGTAAAAATCCTCGGCCATACCAACATTCCCGCCACTGTCGCCGCCGAAGCTTCTGCGCTGTACGCTCGCAACCTGTTCAACTTCTTGCAGCCGATGTACGACAAAGAAGCCAAAGCTTTCAAACTTAGCGCGCAAGACGATGTAGTGGGCCCCACCATCATCGTTGCCGGCGGGCAAGTCGTTTACAAGAAACCTTAAGGAGACGACCATGGCCGAGATTCCATTTGTCACCATATTTACTGTGTTCGTTCTGGCGATCTTCGTGGGTTACCACGTGGTGTGGAACGTAACGCCTGCTCTGCATACCCCGCTGATGGCGGTTACCAACGCGATTTCCGGCATTATCGTGGTCGGCGCGATGCTGCAAACCGTTGAAGTAGGCACCGGCGACGATCTGTCGTACGGGCTGAACACCTGGCTGGGCGCGCTTGCGGTCTTCCTTGCTTCCATCAATATATTTGGTGGTTTCATGGTGACTGAACGCATGCTCGAAATGTTCAAAAAGAAAAAGAAGTAACGGGGCACACACATGTCACACTACGCTGATTGGTTTTACCTCGTTGCTGCAATTCTGTTTATTCTGGCCCTGAGAGGCCTGTCATCACCGCTAGGCGCCCGCATGGGTAACGTCTACGGTATGATCGGTATGGGCATTTCGGTCGTGATTACCTACATCATGGCGCCGAATACCGCGGATATCATCATGCTGCTCGCCCTCGCGGCCGGTGCAGGTATTGGTCTTTACCGCGCAAAAACCGTTGAAATGACACAGATGCCCGAAACGGTCGCATTGATGCACTCGCTGGTCGGTCTGGCAGCGGTATTGATCGCGTTGGCGGCGGTGTATCACACCGGTGTTGAACACGATGCCATTCACCGCTTCGAACTGTTCCTGGGCTGCTTTATCGGTGCCATCACTTTTACTGCTTCTGTGGTTGCGTATTTGAAACTGGCGGGCAAAGCCGGTTCCAAGCCGCTCAAGGGCACCTGGGTGAAGCCGTTACAAGCCGGTCTGGCCATTGCCATGCTGCTTTCTGGTCTCACCTACTTCACTACCGAATCGCATACCGCATTCCTACTGATGACCGCGATTGCGCTGGTGTTGGGTTATTACCTGATCGCACCGATCGGTGGTGGCGACATGCCGGTGGTTGTGTCCATGCTGAACTCTTACTCCGGCTGGGCGGCGGCAGGTATCGGCTTTACGCTGAATAACTCTGTACTGATCATCTGCGGTAGCTTGGTTGGTTCGTCGGGTGCCATTCTCTCTTACATCATGTGTAAAGCCATGAACCGCTCACTGCTGAACGTGATCTTCGGCGGCATGGGTGGTGATGCGGCAGTTGCCGGTGGCGATGCATCAGGCGTGGAGAAGAACTACAAGTCTGGTTCACCGGATGATGCGTCGTTCCTGATGTCTAACGCTGACAGTGTGGTGATTGTTCCGGGTTACGGTTTGGCCGTAGCGCGTGCACAACACGCCCTGCAAGAGTTCGCCAGCCTGCTTGAGCAGAAAGGCGTGAAAGTGCGCTACGCCATTCACCCGGTAGCGGGTCGTATGCCTGGCCATATGAACGTTCTGCTGGCAGAAGCCGAAGTACCGTACGAAAACGTGTTGGAGATGGAGGAAATCAACAGCGATTTCGCCACCACCGACGTGGTACTGGTTATTGGTGCAAACGACGTTGTGAACCCTGCAGCGAAGAACGACCCGGCTAGCCCGATTTATGGCATGCCGATTCTTGAAGCCAACAAAGCGCGCACCGTTCTGGTGGTCAAGCGTTCGATGGCTGCAGGCTACGCTGGTCTGGACAATGACCTGTTCTATATGGACAAGACCATGATGATCTTCGGCGATGCGAAGAAAGTGGTTGAGGACATGATTAAAGGTCTGTCGCACTAAGCTGTAACGTTAGTATCGCCTGCGCTGAAAAAAGTGCAGACTCAAAACGCCCCGAAAGGGGCGTTTTTGTTTTGAAGGTCCTCACTTAATTCAGGCGTATTGCTTGCGCCAGTGAATCGGTGTGAGCCCACTCCAACGTTTGAATGCATGCGTAAACGGGCTTTGTTCTGCATATCCCAGCAGTAGTGCCACTTCGGCCAGACTCAATCGGGTGTCACGCAAATAAATCTCTGCCTGTTCCCACCGCGTTTTTTCTAATATTTCACGAAAGCGAAATCCCCGCGCAGCCAAACGCCGATGCAAGGTTCGGCTGGAAAGATTAAGCATGGAGGCAGCTCGGTCAAGGGTAGGCTCGCCTTCTTGCAATAGATCGACGAGGACAGAGCGAAGCTCAAGCAACAAATCCTTCTGACAGGGTAACGCTGACAGTAAGGCGCCGACCTGCTCTTCAAGCACGCCACGCAACGCCCGGTCTGAATGAATATTAGGTACCGCCAGCAAAGCACGATCACTCGATAGATACGTCATGCTTTGATCGTAGTGCACCGGGCAACCGAAAAACTGATCCAGCACGAGAGCATCCACCGGCGCTGAATTCATCATCCCCACTGCATTCAGCTCAATGGTTTGTTGGGTCAGCTTACGCGCAAACTGCAACGCGCAGGCCAGCGTAAATGTCTCTTCGTGATAACTCGGCCTAGCCATTCCAAGATGCCAACCCAGCGTATAAAGATCGCCATTGCGCGTGACACGACTATTGCGTAAATGCAGGTGCAACCGCTGGTAATGTTGCATGCGCCGATAAACATCGCCCAGATTTTCACAATGGTGAAACAGGTAGCCCAATATGCCAAAGCGCTGCGGTGTAAAGCTGCTACCCAAATGAATCCCCAGCGCCGGATCTTGCAGTAGCGCTGCTGCAAGGTTCAACTTGTGTGCCCATTCATTTGCTGAGATGCAGCTTGACCCTCGTCTACGCCCACCGGAGTCGAATACGGACTCAGGTGACACGCCCTGTTCACGCACATAGTCATAAAGCCAGTCGACATAGTATCTGGAAATGAAGTGCTGCTGCATATTGCATCTGCCCGCTGAGTCGCATTGGCGACAATTCTCAAATTTCTGGCTGTGCCTATCAATACAACATTGCACCCGCAATCCTAAAGTACCGAACTCGACCCTCCGCACCAGGAATGGGGCGGCCGCAGTGATATGCCAAAAAACAAGAACATTAATTCTCTACCGAGTCCCAATCAGCATTTTTGGGGCAAGGAATGCCAACCATGCAGTTACGCTCAGCCTTTTCTCTACGTGAAAATTTTTATAGTTTGATACATCGCCCCAACGATAACTACGGCTTTATTGATGGGCTGCGTGCAATCGCGGTTTTGATGATTCTCATGTATCACAGTTTTTACATCATCAGGCTGGCAATGCCTGCAGATGAATTCAAGCGCTTTTTGCTTGAAACACCGGTCTATCTGGCTTGGGTGTGGAACCTGGAAAAAAGTCTGGAAATATTTTTTGTAATCAGCGGATTTTTGATCGCACGCCTCTTGTTTCAGGAATACAAAACACAGAAACGCATTGATCTGAAGCGCTTTTACTGGCGCCGCTACCTGCGATTGACACCGCTTTATGTATTTGCCATTGCCATTTATTGGTTGGTGCAAACCGGCAATACGCCCAACCTCTGGGCCAACATTTTATACGTCAATAACTTGCTGCCCTTCGATCAGGCGTCAATGTCGTGGACATGGAGCTTGGCGGTGGAGGAACAGTTTTACCTCATTTTTCCTCTGTTGCTCATGTTCTGGATTATGCGTGCAAGCTCTCCATTGATATGTATCGGCATGCTATTGGTCTTGTCGTTTATTATTAATCTGACGATGCTTAGCAGCGACACCTTGCTATGGAACCACACCTATAGTGAAATATTTTTCGAAAATGCACTTTTCAAACATTTTTTTGATGTGTATTACAATGACCTGCACACCCGTTTTGGTGGATTCGTCTGTGGCATTGCTGTGGCTTATCTGGAGGTATTCCAAAAAGAGCGTGTCAGCCAATGGGTACAAGGGAATCGCCTTTCACCCCTGTTGTCACTGATGGCATTGGCCTTTATCGTGTCCGCCTTTTTTAGCGAAATTTATGTCATGCCTGCTTCGGCTGACCTGCTTCCCTATAACCGTTTTTACATGATTTGCAGTCGCAATCTGTTCAGCATTGCACTTGCATGGCTATTGCTGGCTTGTCTGTATCCCGTGGGCATTGCACGCGCGCTGAAGACAGTGTTGAGCGCACGACTTTGGTTTCCTGTCGCGCAGCTGTCGTATTCGATGTATCTGTTTCACTATATGTTTATTCCGCTGATCACTTTGAACTTGTTTTTCAATTTGCAGTACATGGGCATTCTGCACGTGGACGAACGGATACATCACGATTGGCTGTTGATCGTGTTTGCTTTGTTGGTTTTGATGAGTATGTTGTGGGGGGTGTTTACTTATTTGCTTATTGAGCGCCCGTTTATGCGATTGAGGGATTGGCGGCGATCTGCGGCTTATTGTGCGGCGTGAGCTGGCCAAACATATTTATTTTCTTAATTTCAGCACAAACTCAGACAGCCATGCACACCATAACGAAAAAAGGTCATGGTGTGCATTATCACCTTAAAACGCTGTTACATTTGACGGGCTCACATTACAATTCGGCGTGTTCCAGAATTCGCCATATTTTTGTGTGCTGCCCTCTCCCTTTGATATCCCTTTCCATTCTTCACAAATTTTTGGTGATCCCATTTTGTAATTTTTGATTTGCAGGTTACGTATAGTTGCCTTATCACCATAGTTTCGATTGACACCTGCGATGCTGCCGACGGTCGCATTGACCTTCACGTTATCGATAATCAGATTACGTGGTCCGCCATTATTTGAACAATCCCCACATGATCGCCACAGCTTTCCATGCTGCCCTAATAGCGTAAAACCGCCGGTCAGGAGGGTGGTGCTATTTTTAGAGTTATGCTGGAAAACTTTGTCGGGCTTTCCGCCAGGCCCGGTTGTGTCGTTATAGGCAGAGCCCCCAATTACGGTGAGCGTGCCGCCTTCAGATTTGTGGGTGGCAGCATCTTCGCAGATATCCTCCCATACCACATTTTCAAGCGTACAATTGCCCGCTGTGCAATGAATACCATCAGACCCGCCATTCTTGGCAATACGCAGATTTTTTACCGTTGCGTTAATCAGGGTTAATACGGGGGGTTGTGACTCGCTATCTGCATTGCAGGAAAGCCCTATCGTCTTACCACCACAATCCACCGTTTTGTTCTTGATGGTGGCGCCAGCCACACACTCGTTGCTGTTACCTGGAATACCCGGTGCAATGGGTGTTGCAGACGCGGCGTTAGAGCTGTCAGAACTGCCGTCTGCCTTTCCAAACTTGATCCAATACCAATAGGTTGTGCCATTTTTAACACTGGTATCGCTATAGCGCTGGGTCGTCGTTCCCAAGGTGGCGATCCTGCTGCGTCCCACCGGGTTGGAATCAGTATCGCGCATCACCTGAACGTTGGTGATGTTGCCCTTCACTGTCCAAGCTAGATCTACAAGGCCTTTGCCGCCTGCTGCATTTAAACTCACACTAGCAAAAGATCCATCCGATGGATCACCGCCGCCGTCTGCACCTGATGGAATGGAGCACTCTTTCACCTCTTTGTGCGGATTCGGATCATAGCCAAACGTTGCCACACTACACTTGAAAGTGCCAGAGAGCGTCTTATAGGCAAATGTTCCTGCTGCACCAAATGCCACATTGGTCGTACGCAAGACGCTGCAAGTCTCACCGGAGTAGCATATTGTGGTGTATCCACTGGGCCGGTTGGTTGCCGCAAACACGCTAGTCGCGGACGCCAGGAGCGCAACGCCCAAACTTATTTTTCTTAACATAATTATCCCCCATGATGTTTTTTTTCATTGACGCATTCGGCATCAGAAATTGATGTGTTTCGACTTATTAATTGATTTGTAATCCGATACGCAAACTGGCCTCCATTTCTTCAAATTGTATAGCCTCGTAATTTAGTAATCCCGCTAGCTGCTGCTCATCCACATATTGTGCAGCCTCCTCTAAATAGCTATCGCGATAGCGCTGCAAACTATCGTTTATTGCATCATAAATGACTTTTCGATCACTTTTTTCAGCACTAATCGCACGGCTTTTATAGGTGCTCAGCGTTTCTTCAAATATTTTTTTGTGCGTCAATTTCGAGAGCAACAAGGTTTTTACTTGTTCATCACTGAAGGGGGACACCGTATCAAGATTTGTCATCAACTCACGCAGTTGCTGCTGTTCCGTGTCAGAATTTTTCAAGAGTTCGAAGGTATAAACGGCGCTGGGGCCCAGGAGTGCTTTTATTTTGTCATCGATTGCAGCCAACGCTTCTTGCTGAACATCGATATTGCGCTCAATCGCCTCTACGCTCATATAATGACTGGCGACTGGCTGAACCAATATGCGTTCGCGTTGCGCCAGCATGGCCGCCAACTGTTGTTCAGATTCTGAGTTTAAATTCGGGTCAGAGAACAACAACGCAAATTTTTGCAGCGCCAACGATTGGGATGTATCGTGGGCAATTCGCTCCAGATCGTCGGTGTCAATGTTGGTTTTGAGGGTACTGCAGTCTGTCCCCTTCGAAATTAAACCTGCTTTTTCGATCGCTTGAATTGAATTTGCCGAACGTTCCCTTGCCACATCTAACCCAACGTGAGCACCTCCGCCAACATAAGGCATGACGTTTTCATTGGCACTGTGTTCAAACGATGTCAGGCGCGCTTGAAGTTGTGCGCGATCATGCAGTAAAAAAACACATAAAATGCTTAATGTAGCGGTTGCCAACCAAGGCAACACTACTCCATCGGCAAACGACCACTTTTTCATATGCGCCCTTTTAACCAAAAGCTGGCACAACCGCCACGAGGATTGAAAAGATGCTTGAACAGATAACGGGTACTCTAGAAAAACAGTGTGGAGAAATAATGGATAGCTCACGCTTCGGCGTGCGAAGTGTTAACGCCAACACAATTGCCATGCCAAAAAGTGCGGAGGTGTGGCGAACACATTCACGACCGGTTGATTGCGGGTATGCCTTATCGATGCAAATGCTGTAAAATGACCTTTTGGAAGCGGAATAGACCCCTCATGCTCCCCTCGAACTTTTCACAACGCGATTTCGCTCATGGCGCATATACCTTTCCTGTCATCGAAACAGGCAGCGGACCGGCGCTCATCGTCATGCACGAACTACGTGGAATGACGCCTGCGTTTCTCGGCTTTATAGGCAAACTGGCGGCGGAAGGTTTTCATGTCGTTAGCCCCCTCTTCTTTGGCTCGGTGGGGAACACACCAGGCGCAGTAGGCACCCTTATCAATATTGCCCGCATCTGCATCAGCAAGGAATTTTCAGCGCTGCAAGCAGGTGATTCAGGCCCGATCGTCGACTGGCTGCGCGCCCTCGCTCGTGACCTGCAATCGCAGCAAAATGGAAAACCGGTAGGCATTTTAGGCATGTGTTTCGCTGGCAACTTCGCGCTTGCCAGCCTGGTTGAACCCGCAATAACGGCTGCGGTCATGTGCCAGCCATCTTTACCAATGGGATCAGCCCCAGAAAAACGCAGCGACTTACACGTTAATCCGGCGGATCTTGTACGTATCAAGCAGCGGGTGAAAGAGGAGAATATTCCACTGCTGACCATGCGTTTCAGTCATGACAAACTGTGTCCGGGTGAACGCATGCAACGCTTGCAGCAGGAATTTGGCAATGCCATAGAATGTATTGAAATCGATTCCAGCCCAGGCAACCCCAATAACTTGCGTCCTAAGGCGCACAGCGTCATCACGCGCGATCTGGTGGATGCGCAGGGCCACCCGACACGGGCGGCCTATGACAAGGTGTTGGCGTATTTTAAAGGGCGATTACAGTAGCTATGTGATACGTAAACGTTTTATCTGAAATGTGTCCCCATAAGCAATCACACTGAATACTGCACATTGACAGGCAACTACGGCCTATCAATGTGCAGGTTTCCCAGCAGCCTTATGCGCACCCGCCCTCCACTTGGCACGTGGGTCAAACGCCATGGTTTTAGCCATTTCCGCGTACAAAGCCCGCGACTTTTCATCGGTGGGGGTAGGCAACACCACATCCAGCACCACATAAAAATCGCCCGCCGGGTTTCCTGGCATGCCACGCCCTTTTAAGCGAAAACGTTTGCCGTTTTGCGAATTCGGCGGCACTTTCAATTTCAACTCACCGTTCAGCGTGGGTATGGTGAGTTCAGCCCCCAATATCGCTTCCCAGGGGGCAACCGGCAAACGCACACTGATGTCCTGGCCATCCAGCGTAAACAGGGTATGCGGTAACAGATTCACCTCAAGGTAGAGATGACCATTTTCGGTGCCCTTGGGGCCGGGGGCACCCTGATGTTTCATGCGAATACGTTGCCCCTGTTTTACGCCCGCCGGCACCTGTACCTGCAAGGTTTTGAGCTTGTCGGTGACTCGCCCAGATGCCTCTCGTACTGGCAAATTAACGCGCACTTTACGGGAACACCCATGAAAGGCTTCGTCCAGCGTCAGGTCAAGTTTCATGTGCAAGTCGCGACCATGCTCGACATCAGGATGAAACCCACCCTCGGCGTTATCGAATCCGTCAAAATGAAACCCGCCTTTTCCGGAACGGGATTTTTTACCGAAGGCATCCCCTAAGCCGTCCCCGAAAGGTGAACGCTTACCGCGAAACAAATTTTCAAAAATATCCGAAAACGCACTCGGATCAAATCCGGCGCCGGCCGCGTCAAAGTTCCAGCCTTGAGCGCCGCCGCCAGAAAACCCGTCTGCACGACCAAATTGGTCATAGGCGGCGCGTTTTTCAGGATCGCTCAGCACTTCATAGGCTTCGCCGATGACTTTGAAACGCTCCTCGGCCTTTGGATCTTTGTTTTTATCCGGATGATATTGCCGCGCCAATCGGCGGTAGGCTTTTTTGATGTCTTCGGCCGTGGCTGTTCGCGCCACGCCTAGAGTAGAGTAATAATCAGTGGATGGCATACAACACCCCATTTATCGCTATGCAATAGAGATGGTGGTGCCGATGCCAATTTTCAATACCGCCAAGTGACAAGCCCGACATAAGCTTGTAAGCCTGACGCCACTTTACAAACCCAGTGTCTCCATCAATGCTCGCGTATCGAGATGATCGGCGATGCAATCCGCCAGACGCTCGAATCCTTGCTCGCGCGCCTGCTTGATATCCAGTCCGACCGCCTCTTTGGCACCCGCCCAGCGCAAAATCGCCTGCGCACTATCGACATGATCGAACACCCCATGCAGATAAGTCCCCATCACCTGGCCGTCGTCACTCACAGCGCCATCCGCTCTACTGGCCGGTTGTGGCGACTCAACGACGGCATGGGTCTTACGCACCAGAGCAAACGGTCGGCCAGTATCTGGCCCCTCGGTTTGCCCAAGATGAATCTCATACCCGGTAACCGCGCCCTGATCGCCCCAAGCCAATTGTCCGCTGACATTTTTTAGTGTTTTGTCGCGCGCCATGGCTGTGCGCACATTGAGATAACCCAGGCCCTTGACCACACTGCCTGCGGCCGCCTCTACCCCATGAGGATCGCTGATCTGATGCCCCAACATTTGAAAACCGCCACAAATCCCAAGCACTTTGCCGCCATAGCGCAAGTGACGCGCCAAGGCGGGTGCCCAACCTTGTGCGCGAAACCACGCCAAATCGTCGATCACATGCTTACTGCCCGGCAACACCACCAGATCGGCCTCAGGCCAACGCGCACCTGGCCCAAGCAGGCAAAGATCGACATCGGGATGCAGGCGCAACGCATCGAAATCAGTATGGTTGCTGATACGCGGAAACACTGGCACCACCACTTTAAGGCTAGCCCCACGCTTACGGGCATTCACATCGGTCACTGCATCTTCGGCATCGAGGTGCAAACCCATGAGATAGGGCAACACCCCCCAATTTGGCTTTTGTAGTCGTTGAACCAACCAATCCACGCCCGGTTGCAACAACGCGATATCACCACGAAAGCGATTGATCACCGTACCCACAATGCGGGCCTGCTCCGTCGGCGCCAGCAAATCAAGCGTTCCCACCAGATGTGCAAACACGCCTCCCCGATCAATGTCGGCAACCAGAATAACGGGGCAATCCACGGCTTCGGCAAACCCCATATTGGCAATGTCGCCAGCGCGCAGATTGATTTCTGCCGGGCTACCGGCACCTTCTACAATGACTGCATCGTATTGCTCACGCAGGCGAGCGTAGGATTCCAGTACCGCTTCACGCGCCACTTTTTTATAGGCATGGTATTCCATGGCATCCAGTTCAGTGCGCACCCGCCCCTGGATGATGACTTGCGCTCGCCGATCGCTCGAGGGTTTGAGCAACACCGGATTCATATCAGAATGTGCGACAATGCGACAGGCCTCTGCCTGCACCGCCTGTGCGCGGCCAATTTCCCCCCCATCGCTGCTAACGGCACTGTTAAGGGCCATGTTCTGGGGTTTGAAAGGCGCAACTTTTACGCCTTGTCGCACCAACCACCGACACAGCGCAGCCACCAAAAACGACTTGCCTGCATCAGACGTGGTGCCCTGCACCATAAGTACGCCGTTATCCATTTTTCTTGCTGTCCTGCTCTGCTTGATCAGCTTGTCGGGGCCTACCTGCTTGGCTGCCATCGTCTATTTTCATGGCATCGTCCATTTGCAATGCTTTGTCGGTTTGTCTTGCTTTGTCTACTGGTTTGGCTTTGTCGACTTGTTTGGAAAGCACCACAAAATCGTCTGCGTAACTGTTCAATTGCTTAATTAACCGTTTGCGCTGATCACGCGAGAGCGATGCATCGAGCATTTGATACAAGGAAATCAACGCCTCTCGGTTATGTTCGAATTTACTGTTGAAGGACTCGGAACGCCCAAAATTGCGGTCGATCAGCAGCGCACTCATCTGTTGTTCATATTGCGCGGTCTGGTTTTTGCGTAATGCCAAAATCTCGCGAAAACGGGTCTGCCAAGCCAGTCGCCCTTGCAGAATTTCTTCGCCCATAGGCTGGTAGGTCTGACTCCAGTGACGAATGATGTCATCTTGTTTATCACTTAACCCACCCACCCAACGCTCCACATAATCCCGCGCATCGTTGGCTGCTTGTTTGCGTTTGGCACGCTCAGAGATTTCGATGTACTCAACACGAAACTCTGCGTTGCCTTTTTTCAACGCTTTATAGAACTGTTCAACCTGTTGATCACTCACGCTGGCAAACAAATCCACCACATGAGGCGTCATTTGCACAATCAGCGTATTGGCGAAACTTTCGGTGCGCGACTGTATGACAGCAATCTCGTTGCGATCAAGCCCATTTTGCGCCTGCACCGCGACCTCCCGCAGGAACGAGGCATATTGCGGCAACTGATCCACCCGATGCCAATACAGGTAGTCATCCAGTTGCCGTTTGAACTGGTCCTTTTGCTCCCCCTCCAGCGCGAGGTAGTCGTTGAGATACCACGGAATCGCCCAATCCAGCTGGTTATACACCAACCGGACAGCACACCCGCTCGCCGCCAACAGCAGCACCAACACCACCAACCAGCGCACACCCTGCGTGCGCATGCGAACCCACAGGCCTGACACATCCATCTCCTTTTTGCGTTCAGACACCTGGTAAGACCACGCCAAGGCGTATTTGTCGCACCCCTGTGAAGATTTGGCCTGCTACGCTTATTGCTAATGCGAGCCACCGGACCTCACCCATGAGCAGCGTTCCTTACCATCCCGCCGATCTCGACGATGATACCATCAGTGATTTCGTTGACAGCTTGCGCGATGAGCTCGAAGACATCAGCGCCCAACTTTTAAGCCTGGAACGTGAACCGGGCAACAAAGACATGATCAATGCGCTGTTTCGCTCTGTGCATTCGGTCAAGGGCAATTGCCGCATGTGTTTTCTAGAGCCTTTTTCGAATTTTGTGCACGCGATCGAAGAGGTCATGTCGGAGGTGCGCTCCGGGCGCCTACCCTTCACCTCAACCTTGGCGGAGGCGATCTCGCTGTCGCTCGACCACCTCAAAATGCGCGCAGAAGACTTGTTGCGCTGCCGCAAAACCGACATCGGCTTGCTACAGAATTCGATTCCGCTGTTTGCCAAGGCAAAAACAGCCTCGATTGCCGATACCGACGTTTTGATGGAAGCCGTCATGCGCGTGTACGCAGGCGAAGTGATCGAAAACTTGCCGCTGCATTCCCACCAGCTGGCCACAGCCCCCTCACCCGACAGCGGTGGCATTCGTATCGCGCCCGACCGCGACATCAGCTTCTTTGCCGAAATGGCAACACTGATAGACAGCACCACCCCCCACTGGGAGAACCGCAGCGAAGTGCAATTGAGCATCGCTATCGGCATCCATCAGCATCTGGGGCAACCGGTCGACCTCCAGCAGCTCACGGCCGCCATCTATTTGCATGACCTGGGCATGAAGTTTCTGCCCCAGGATCTGGTAAATAAAAACCAGCGATTCAATCCGTTAGAAGAAAAGCGCTTGCGGGAGCACGTTCGCTGGAGTCACGAGTGGCTGAAACGCATGCCCAACTGGCAGCAGGCCGCCACCATGGTAGAACAACATCATGAACGCCCTGACGGTAACGGCTACCCTCAGGGCCTGAAAGCCGACGCCATCAACGACGGCGCCCAAATCATTGCCATCGCCGATACTTTTTTCTCGTTAACCAACGAACGCTCTGATCGCAGTTACAAAAAATCCCTGATGCGGGCCATTACCGAAATCAATGCGTATCGGGACATTCAGTTCAAGGGCAATGTGGTTGATGCATTCAACAGCTGGATACGCGACACTTACAGAAAGCGTGACGGTTGATTCGAAAAGCGTTTAACGATCCCCCGTAAAACGCAAGTTAAACGGGTCAAGGAAGCGGGGAAAATGCGGGATTTACGGTAGGAACGCAGCGGTAAAGCCTTGTGGGCGCAGATGATTTTTACCTGCGCCCACAAGCACATTACATACGTTGATTTGAAGCCACTCGACGTGAACTATTAGCGGCAAGACGCATGGAAGATTCCATCCATTGCTTCACCCGGTTGGCATCACCCACGCGGGTGTTTTTACCCCAGGAATCCATCAACACCAGCACGGTATTGGTGGATGCAATTCGCGCTTGCATCACCAAGCACATGCCGGCTTCGCGGATATAACCGGTCTTGGTGACACCAATGCTCCAGGTCTTGCTATTTACCAAAGGATTGGTGTTGTTGTACTTGAGCTTGTAGCGCTGCCCCGATACCGCCACCAGATGCGACTTGGTCGTTGAGAATTCATGTATCAACGGGTAGGCATTGGCAGCTTTCACCAGTTTAGCGAGATCGACCAGCGAGGCTTTGTTCTGCGCATTCAAACCGGTGCCATCGGCAAAGCGGCTGTGCTTCATACCCAGCTCGGCGGCCTTGCGGTTCATGGCTCGAATCGCCGCTTGCAGCCCACCGGGATAGTTTCGGGCCAAGGCAGACGCGGCGCGGTTTTCAGAAGACATTAATGCCAGCAGCATCATCTCTTGGCGCGGCAAACGGCTACCGACGCGAAGACGCGAGTGCGAGTTTTTCAGGCGATCGACATCGGCCTGAGTAATCGTCAGCATCTCGTTCATGTTCTGCCGGGCATCGAGCACGATAATGGACGTCATCAATTTGGTGATGGACGCAATCGGCACGGTTTCATTCATGTTCTTGCCGTACAGGACCTCGCCCGTGTCCGCATTCATCACCAGCGCCGCACGGGAATGCAGGCCGGGCTTGCCGACCATCGCGGTGGAACGGGTTTCAACCACGGCTTTGGCCTTGGCAGGTTGTGCTGCCGTTGCCTCGCTGATGCCGGTCGCGCCGACCAGCAGCACAATTGCCGCCGCCCAGGCACGCGTTGCAGCAACCAACGTCATGTGATTGTTCAAAAAGTTACGCAAAGTAGTTACTCCGGAAGAGAAAAGACCCACCCTCTAGCATATAAATATATTGCAAGTCTCCAATAACGCCAATCTTCGCGCAAAAAATGTGCGACGGATAGAGGGGGTAATTATTCATTTTACCAAGACGCGTAACGGCGCACATCAAGGCAATCTCACTTAATGGGGTATAAGGCAAAAAAAATCACAAAACTTTGCTCGTTTTCATTGCCTTGGCAAAAACAGTCAACCGTCTGGCGCACATCTTATAGCTGGCTTTGGTGCCGCATTCCAGGCGTTAGTTGAAAATGTTCTTGCGCCTTGCCTGTACAATGGAAGGCGTTCGTCATTCATAATCGTCACCCCGCAGCAATGCAGGCTTCTTGTTGCCTCGCCCTACCCATCCGCGTCGCCAAAAAAACCAGAATAAAGCCGCTGTTGTGATTCCCATGAGACCCAGCGCAAACCAGTAACCGAAACGCCATTTCAGTTCTGGCATATTGTAAGGTGAGGTGGTATCGAAATTCATACCATACAGGCTGGCGATAAATCCCAACGGCATAAAGATGGTAGCGATGATCGTTAAGACCTTCATGGTCTCATTCAAACGCGCACTTACGGCACTGACATAAATGTCCGAAATTTCAGCGGTTATTTCGCGGTAGGTTTCAGCAAGATCCATCAAGTGAAAAACATGATCGTTACAATCACGCAAGTACAAGCGTACACGATCACTGATAACGTCGTATTCATCGTGTATCAAAGCGCTGAAAACTTCACGCATGGGCCACAACGCTTTGCGCATACTGAGAATTTCGCGTTTGATGGTGCGAATGTTTTCCAGCGTGTTATGCAGGTGGCCCTCTATCAAATCATCTTCAATGCGCTCCAGCCATTCGCCATAGGTTTCAAACGCCGGAAAATATTCATCAAGCAGGGCATCCAAGGTTTCATAGGCAAGTTCGTCAGCGCCCAGCGCAACTTTATTACGCCGACGATTGAGGCGTTGTACCACCTCTTGCATTACTGTACTGGGGCGCTCCTGCAACGTTATGAAAAAATTGTGCCCAAAAAACATCGAAAGCTGTTCGGTCGTCGCCCGCCCTTCCGGAATGATCGTACGCATAATAATGAAGAGCCCATGTTCATAGCGCTCCACTTTGGGACGATGGTTCAACACTTGCACATCTTCCATTGCCAGATGATGCAAATCGAATAAGTTGGCGATACGCTCAAGAAAGCTGGCATCGCCCAAGCCTTCGACATTCAGCCAAATCAATTCCCCTGACTCACGCCATTGCTGCAGCAACACGAAATCAGGGTCTGCCTGTTGCACCGCTCGCCCCTCCAAAAAGGTAAATAGCTGCATCTGCGGGGGCAAACGCTCCAGCGGAACACGCTCAGCTTTCGGCATTAACCCCGGAACACGCGAGTGGGTGGCGGTATGCTCAAAAATATTCATGCACCATTTTTCAACCTTGTCAGACGTCAATTTCGCACTTTGCACTTTTAGGGCGCCGCATGCACCACCTTTGCCCATATACCACCAAAGATATATGAAAAATCCCGCACCAAACCGGTGCAAATAGCATCTATGTTGTTATATATCAATAACTTATCAGGCACGGCACAAAACCTGCTTAGCATCTGCAACACCTCCAGCGAAGAGACTCTCAATATGCTATTGCCGATCAAACTCACCGATCTGAAGCAGGAAAAGATTCGCATCCTGCATCTGACCTGGTTTGCCTTCTTTGTCACTTTCATCGTCTGGTTCAGCCAGGCGCCCATGATGCCTTTTATCAAAGAAGCCTTTCACCTGACCGATGCCCAGATTAAGGCATTGTTGATACTTAACGTTGCCATCACCATTCCTGCCCGTATTCTGGTGGGCATTCTGGTAGACAAGTATGGGCCACGCGCCGCTTACAGTCTCTTGCTTGCGATCTCTTCGTTGTTTTGTTTTGGTTACGCACTGGCTGATACATTCGAAATGCTCGCCATCATGCGCTTCTTGCTGGGCTTCGTAGGCGCAGGCTTTGTGATCGGAATTCGCCTGGTCTCCGAATGGTTCCCGGCCAAAGAAGTGGGTTTTGCCGAGGGTATTTATGGCGGTTGGGGTAATTTTGGTGCCGCTGTCGCCAGTGGTGTGCTGCCTGTGCTTGCCGGCATTTACGGCGGTGAAAATGGCTGGCGCTGGGCCATTGGCACGGTCGGCATGATTGCACTCGCATACAGTTTTGTTTTCTATCGTTACGCACGCAACACTCCCAAAGGCTCGCATTATTTCAAACCTAAAAAGCTTGGCGGACTCGAAATCACCACCAAGATGGATCTGTGGTTTTATATGATCATGACGGTGCCTTTGTTTGGCGCACTCTATTTGTTGACCTGGCGCTTGTCGCCCGCTGGCACGGCACTGCTCTCTGCCAACGGTGCCCAGATTGCTTATGTCTGCATTACCTTGATCGCCATCTATCAATATGCACAGATCTTCCGCGTCAACCGCGAAATCTTTCATAAAGAAGTCCCTGTGATGCAGCGTTACAAATTTAAACAGGTGGCCGTGTTGAATATGGCGTATCTCGCTTCTTTCGGCTCGGAAATTGCAGTTGTGTCGATGCTGCCACTTTACTTCATGAGCACCTTTAGTATCAGCGCCGTGCAGGCGGGCATGATGGCGGGCTGTTTTACAGTGGCGAATCTGTTGGCCCGTCCGGCCGGTGGCTTGCTGTCTGACAAATTCGGCCGCAAAAAAGTATTGGCGATAACGCTGGTCGGACAGGGCGTAGGTTATTTGTTCCTGGCGCAGATCGATAGCAGCTGGTGGATCGGGTGGGCCATTGTGGTCACATTGATTTGCTCGTTGTCGGTGCAAGCTGCGTGCGGCGCGGTGTACTCGGTCGTTCCGCTGGTACAACGCCGTATGACCGGACAAATCGCCGGCATGGTAGGCGCTTATGGTAACGTCGGCAGTGTAGTGTTTCTGACGTTGTTGACGTTTGTCACGGCACCGGTGTTCTTCATGGTGCTGGCGGGGGTATCGGCTTTCACCTTTATCATCTCGCAATTTCTTGACGAACCCAAAGGCCACATGGCAGAAACGCTGGAGGACGGTACCGTTCAACTGATTGAGGTCGGCTAAAGCCCGCACGTATTGATGAAAAACGCTTCTGGGGCAACACCGGTTCATGCCACTCATCTTCGTAGCGCGTTGCGCGTCAACGCTGGGCAAAGCTCACTGGCGGGGCGCAAAACCGCAAACGAAGATGCCGTGGGGATCAGAATTCCTTCTGATCCCCTACTGACGACCAAGGGCATCGCCCTGGCCATTGCAGACGGTGTTACCGATGCCGAACACGGCAAGGAGGCCAGCGACATCTGCGTGCAAAATTTTCTCAGTGATTATTACTCCACCCCCGACGCCTGGTCGGTGAAAACCTCGGTTCAACGCGTGCTGACAGCGCTGAACCGCTGGTTGTATTCGCAAGGTGTCTCGTCATTGGCCCCGCATCGGGGCTATGTCACGACCCTCAGTGTGCTCGTGATCAAGTCACAAGTGGGATATGTGTTTCATGTGGGTGATTCGCGAATTTATCGTTTTCGCGAGGGCACACTGGAACAACTCACCACCGATCATGTCACCCGCATCTCCCCGTCCAAAGAATATCTTGCCCGAGCGGTGGGTATTGATGTACGTCTGGACATCGATTTTCGTCAGGTCGATCTGCAGGAAGGCGATGTTTTCCTAACCTGCACCGATGGTGTGCACCAATTTGTCAATCGTTCACAACTGGAATCCCTGATTGCCAATAACAAGCACGATATCGAGCAAGCCTGCATCGCGATCAATGAAGCAGCGCTGGCCAACGGCAGCGATGACAATACCAGCTGCCAGTTGTTGCGTATTGATCAGCTCTCCAACGCCAATGATCAGGATATTTATCAAAAGCTGTCCGAATTGTCATTCCCGCCCGCCTTGCAGCCTGGCGCCATGCTGGATGGCCTGCGCATTCTGGAAGAACTGCACGCCAGCAAGCGTAGCCAGGTTTACCGTGTTCGCGATGAGAGCAGTAACGCCCTCTATGTGATGAAAACGCCCTCCCCCAATTTTGAAGACGATCCTGCTTATATTGAGCGCTTCGTAT
Organism: uncultured Moraxellaceae bacterium; assembly: GCA_964473645.1. Lineage (GTDB taxonomy): Bacteria > Pseudomonadota > Gammaproteobacteria > Pseudomonadales > Ketobacteraceae > HdN1. The sequence continues at coordinate 84,429 of CAYYPW010000011.1, read as the reverse complement.
TAGAGGAATGGATTGGTTCACGCATTGATTCTGCCAACGTCGTCAAGGTGATTACGCCCCCCAAACCACGAAAATTTCTCTACTATCTGGTGCAGAATATCGATGGCCAACCCTTGGGGCGCTGGTTAAAGGAATTCAATTCGCGTGAGATCAACACTGCCATTCGTATTATCAAGAATATTGGCCGAGGTTTGGGGGCCATTCACCGTCGTGAAACCCTGCACCAGGATCTCAAACCCGACAATATTCTGATCGACAAACAGGGCAATCCCGTCATCATCGATTTTGGTTCTTGCCGTGTTGCAGGCATTCAGGAAATTCACACGCCCATTGAGCGCGATACCGTTCTGGGTACATTGGATTATTCTGCACCCGAAGTGCTCACGCTCAACCCGCCCACGCGCGCCTGTGACATTTATTCGTTGGCAATCATTGCCTATGAAATGCTTACCGGTAAGCATCCATACGGCGAGGCTTATGCACGCTGCAAAACCATCGATGATTTCAAACGCCTGGAATACCGCCCGGCCTGGTCACACAACCCACTGGTGCCAGTCTGGCTGGATGGCGCATTGAAAAAGGCGCTGCAAATTGACCCGCAACAGCGCTATCAAGAATTGTCTGAATTTCTATTCGATCTCGAGCACCCGAATAAAGAACTGATCCAGGGTAAATCCCAACCCTGGGTAGAACGCAATCCATTACGGTTCTGGCAGGCGTTCAGTGCAGCACTCTTCACGCTCCACATGCTATGGTTGTTTTTGTGGATACGCCAGTAAGCGCATCCATCAGGCTGACCAATAGACCTCTACCGTTTGGTTCTGCTCGGGATGCTGGATGCGCACGCATAACGACCCATCTGCGGGCAACGATTGACGTTGACCATTGAGCATTACTTGTGGGCTGTCTGGGTGGCGCTTAAGTTTGATATCCACCACCCCGCCCTGCGGCAGACGATAACGCACAGCATAAGCGTCCCAGTCATTGGGCACACACGGTTGAAACAGTAATGTATTGCCCTCACGAAGGGTAATCCCCAGCACCGATTCCAACCCTACCCGATAGAGCCAACCCGAGGAACCGGTATACCAGGTCCAGCCGCCGCGCCCGACATGGGGGGCTTCTCCATAAATATCGGCGACCGCGACATAAGGCTCGGTTTTGTAGCAATCGGTGTCTTCACGTGTACTGGTGTGTGCAACGGGCAATATCATTTCAAGTAACGCCAAGGCGCGCTCGGTATTGCCGCGCTCTGCCATGGCACGCACCACCCAACTGGCGGCATGCGTGTATTGACCACCGTTTTCTCGCACGCCTGCCACATAACCTTTTATATAGCCAGGATCGTTGGGCGTATTGATGAAAGATGGCGCCAAAAGGCGAATCAATTTACCGACGGGATCAACCAGTCGGTGCTCCAAGGATTGCAACGCCTGATCTGCACGCTGCGCCGGTGCCACGCCTGAAATCACCGCCCAGGCCTGTGCCAGCGCATCGATCTGGCATTCGTCACTGTCTTTCGACCCCACAGGATTGCCGTTATCATACCAGGCACGCCGGTACCATTCACCATCCCAGCCTTCGCTATTGAGAGCCACGGCAAGATGGTCGCGGTATTCTCGATAACGCTGCACACGGACGGCATCCTGGCGCTTTTCGCAAAACGGTAGAAATTCCCCAATAATGTGGTACAGGAAAAACCCCATCCATACGCTTTCGCCTTTGCCTTCACGTCCGACCCGGTTCATGCCGTCGTTCCAGTCACCGGTACCCATCAACGGTAAACCGTGAACACCTTTGGTGAGGGAAATGTCCAGCGCGCGACAACAGTGTTCGTAAATATCGGCAGATTGCCCCGACAGATTTGCCTGCAAATAGACTTCGTCTTCACCTGGTGCAAGTAGGGGTGCAGTAAGAAATGGCGCCTGCTCATCGAGCAGAGCCGCATCACCCGTCGTTTTAATGTAAAACGCAGTCAGTAGTGGCAACCAGTTCAAATCATCCGAAAAACGTGTGCGCAAGCCTCGATCGACCGGCGGTTCATGCCACCAATGTTGCACATCCCCTTCGACAAATTGGCGAGAAGCATGCAGTAAAATCTGTCGCCGCGTTAAATCAGGACGCGCATAAATCAACGCACCAGAATCTTGCAATTGATCACGAAAACCAAAAGCGCCCGAACTCTGATAAAACGCCGTACGCCCCCAGACACGACACACTAACGTTTGATATAGAAACCAGCCATTGAGCATGAAATTCAGCGCTGTGGAGGGAGTTTCTACCTGCACTGCCGTCAATGTGTCTTGCCAAAAATGCTTGATATCCGCAAGGGCTGCCTGCACTTTGGCATCAGTGTTCAGTGCCTGCAAACATTCCTGCAATTGCGCCTCTGAGGCAACATCGCCCAGCAGAAAACTCACCGCCAATTCGCCCTGCGGTGGAATCTCCAGTTCAATCTTTTGCGCAAAACAAGGGTGACTGCTCACCGACGCAGAGGCAAAAGCATCATCGCTATAAAGCCCAACAGGAATCCCTATATCGCGTTGTTCACCCAGAAACGCAGCCCGATCAGTACCGGCTTGCCACTTGGTATCGGTGTTACTCACGCAACTGGCAAATGCAAACTGCTGAGCGAACTCACCGCCCATACGATTCGTAGCCGTCAGCGTGCGAGCATCGGTCTGAATTTTTGTCGCAACGAAAGCGCTGCTTTGTGTCGGCACAAAACCCAGCACCAAACGCTGATAAGCCACCACCGTCATTCTGCGCGATTGGGAGGAGAGATTACGCAGTTGCAATCGCGTGATTTTTACGGGCAGCGTTCGATGAACAAACACTGTGGTTTGCTGATCAAGTTGATGGCTGACATGCGCAAAGCGGGTGTATCCAAAACCATGGCGGGCTTCATAATCCGCGCCGGATAAGGCAGGGCCGGGCAACGGCGACCAACACTCACCACTCACGTTATCGCGCAGATAGAAGGCTTCATCATGGGGGTCGAGCACCGGGTCGTTCGACCAGGGCGTGATACGCCGTTCGCGGCTGTTCACCGACCAGGTGCTACCGGCACCGGTTTCACTTACCAGGCAACCGAAATCTGGGTTCGCCAATACGTTCACCCACGGCACTGGCGGCAATACCAAGCGTTGCCCTGTTGAGGGCATGCGCACCACATATTCACAGCCATCGGCTGAAAAACCGCCGTAGCCATTATCGAATTGCAGCACTTCTTTTGCACTTGCTTGACTATTATAGAGCTGATCATTACCTGGTTGAGCACAATTTGGCTGAGCATTGCCCTGTGGTAAATTAAATGGCGCCGAGCGGCTCTGGTGTGACTGTGCAATCAAATCTTCCGCAATAACGTTTACTGCAGACGGCGCCGAATCATCTACGATACAGGCGGCCACAGCACGCAAACCGGCAAGATCGGTGTCCGAAACTTCACTACGCTTACGTACTACCAAGCCGGGCCCATTAATTCCTGCACTATCTTCAGCCAGCTCTTCAACCAGCACCAGCATGGGTATATCCAATGCAAGCGATTGCCAGTAACGCTTAGCTTGCAAGGCCCATTCGATCACTGCCGGTTGTTTGCTTGTCACAAGCACAAAAGGCTTATCGGTGGGCATGCCATAACCCCATACAATGCCAGGATGCCCCTTTGCGCTCTGTCGTTCCACTGCGGGTGCGGCAATGGCTGGCCAACCGTAAAACATGGCACCGGCCAGCGCCTGCAAGCGACAGGCCGTTTTGGCCTCAACTCCTATCGATGATGATATAGGCGTTGCTGAAGCCAATGCTGCCAACGGCAATTGCATGAGCGCAGCGACCTCATCGCGCGACTCGGCGGCGCCCATCACGAGCGTTAGCGATTGCGATTCCGACGCGTTGATCACAACACTCCGCTGCAACACAAACGCCGGGTCAAGCACATTGGTGTGGTGCGCAGCCAAGCCTTCCACAACGCCTTGAGGGGATTGCAAACCCCACCCACGCCCGAGAAAACGCGCTCGATCCGTGTCCCAACGCAACTCGCCCGGGCCAATCAGGCGAGCGGCCATGCAGGGCGCGCGCTCCCCGGCGGCTCGCGGGCGACGACGGGCCAATAACGCTTGTGCTGCGGGCAAGTATTCGGTTTGCACAAACAATTTTGAGAAAGCTGGATGCGCAGCATGTGCCGCCGGGTGATTGAGCGCAATCGGCAAAAAGGCGCTTACCTGCAAACGTCTCACACGCCCAGAGTGATTGGTCAGTGTGAGCTGGCGCACTTCACACGGGTGGGCAGCGGCTACGTGGACATGCATGTTCAGCGTTAAATCATCAATGCGCTGCGAAAATTGCGCACTCGCAGCATCCTCGCCCAGTGGTGACGATAAAGACAGTCGAGGTTGCGCGCCAAAGGCCGTAATCGCGCCGCTATCCAGATCACGCACATAGATGATCCAGCCCCCTTGTTCTTGCAGACGATCTCCATTCCAGTCATTCAAGGCCCAGCCATCAAAGCGCGAAAAACCACCGCATTGACCATGCACCATCACGGTATAACGTCCATTGCTGAGAATCCGTATGGCGGGAATTGCCTCCAGCGAAAATGAAGACGGTGAACTCATCAGGTATTCTTCCTTTGGTCAGGTGAGCTTTTTTGTAATTTGAATACAAGCCGCGTCGGACTTCGTCGCACGCATACCCGGCGTGCAGACTGCGACAGCAGGTGGGGTGCGCTATTCCGTTTTTCAGTAGCCAGCTCATCAATAGCCAACGGTTCGATTTCCAGTCGCTCGATATCCGCGTTAAAAGGCAACTGTATGTCTAACCCGCCTGGGGGAGCCACATCGCCACTAATAGTTAATGTTATCGTGTGCGCATCATGGGCAACAACTTCGTAACTGATCGCTCCCCAAGCCGTGGGCCATGCGTGAATGGCAACTCCTGGGGCTTGCAACCACTCAGCCAGTAATCCTTGGCCGATGACTAAACTATCATGATATTCATCGACAAACAGACAACGAAACGCCAGCACATATTCCGCACCGATCCAGCTATGGGGCAGGTCGCCAAGATGGCCAGGGCTTTGTGGATCGGGCCAGGTAATCTCTGGCCATTGGTTCCAGGCGCAAGGGCGACGGTCTTGCAGATAAAATCGGGCGATTTCCCATGCGTCTTCGCGGCGCCCCAACTTGACCAGGGCATTGATGACGCGAATATCGTAGGCGCTGTATTTCGTGCGAGTGGCGATATCGGCCATGCGCGTGCGCCAATGCTGCATGAAACCATCAAAGGTATAACGCAAAGCCTCAGCGGGATAACAATCACTCTCCCCCAACTGCCCCACCGCACACGCCGACGCAGTGGGATCAGAATCCGCCCACTCCACCGATCCTGGGATATGCGGAATCCCCCGCTCCGCAATCACAAGCGCGATGGACGCTTTCACATCCGCTCGCAGCGCTTTCTCCTCGCGGGCAAACGTGTCTGCCCAAACATCATTTTGCAAGACCCGACACAATGCCGCCGCATCGGCCAAACCACGAATCGCCCAAAACGAATCCCAATACGAATGCACCGGCTGCGCCAAATACCCCTCATGACTCACTGATTCAGGAATCAACCCGCGCCGCGTCAATAATGTCGGCGTGTCATACTCCGACGTATAACGACTTGCACGTAGGGCGATGATAAATTGTCCGGCCTTGATCACCGAAGGCAGCAATGCCTCAACCAGTGAACGATCACCAGAAAACAGCAAATACTCCGCCACCACATGCATCCACTGCCCATGGCTATCATGCTCGACCAGCCAATCCACCCCATGGCGATCCACACAGCAGGGAACAAACCCATCAGATCGCAAATACGAGGCATACCACTGCAGAAAATCCCGCACAGGCTCATTATTGCCCGTGCGTAATAACGCCGCACACATCGTGGCACCATCGCGTATCCACGAACGTGCGTAACGACGCGGCCCTGGTTGTATCGCAGCGCCATCGCGGTTTAACAGAATATGCGCAACCGAAGTTTTACTAACAGCCGCCGCCACCGACAGCGCATCAGGGACGCGCAACGCCTGAAGATCCAGCACCTCTCGCCATTGCTGTCTGGCGTTAGAAAACAATGCATCACTGAAACAGGTCGGCAAGGCCTTTGAAATACCCGTCACCTCCTCTGCCGTGATGACCTCAAAGGGCACCGCCACACAGAATTGACGTGACTCCCCTACCGCCAGCGAGGCTGACCAAACCAACTCCCCCTGCGTCAAACCAAAACAATCCCGTACCTGGGTGCGAGCATTCTCAAGGCCGTCCTCCAGCAAGCCCGGTTGCAGCCATGCACGCACGTTACCCCGAGCCTCCACTTGCGAAAACACCCAATAAATTTGATCGACACACAAACGCTGATCCTGCCAAGCCATCTGCTTAATGGGATGGATACCCCCAAATTCACGATAGGCCTGCCAAGGCGGCACCACCTGAAAAGGTCGTGCCGCCAGCACGAATTCACACGATAACGCCTGCATTGAGGTGTTGGTCAGCGTGTAACTTAACCAGGCACACCATACATCATTGATCTTCGCCGCCGTCGCCATTACCTGCAAATCCAACGCGCCATAGTCAGCGCGCACTAACGGAATCGGCAAGTAGCCCTCTGCCAACGATTGTGAATGCTGCGCGTCAGCCCATGTCAGCCAACGACCATCGCAGCGAACAAATGGTTCCAGCGCAAAGCCTGCACGCTGAACCTCCACCATTCCTTCTTCGTTGACCAAGCCCTGAACCGGGCATTCAGGCAAACCAAACACGGTCCAATACGATTGCTGACGCCGCAAGTATTTGGGGAACGCCCCGCAAGGGTGGCGTTGTGCCACCTCATGTAAAAATTCCACCAACGACCGCGCTCGTTCTACCGAGATCACCTCCAACGAGGTAATGCCCACATAGTCAGCGTGTGTTGAACGCTGCAACTGCAGTCGGACAAACCTTGCCAACTGCGAGCCAAGATAAATATCGCTGCAACGCCCACCCGCCTCCGCTATCGTTTGCAGGGTTTGCCACTGTACGCCATCGTTAGAAATCGCCACATCAAATGCCAATGCCGTAGCGAATGGCTCCCACTCGATTCGCAGAGCTGCAAATGCACGCTGTTCCAATAAATCGAGCTGAAGCCAGGCGGGCATGCGATCACTGCGCCAGGCGCCCTGCGTGATGTCCGTTGTAAAGCCGGGTCGTGTGCCTGAGCTGGTCATCACACAGGCTTCGCGAGCAGACAAGTCTTCTACCTGCAGATCCGCCAGCCATAGTCGCCCTGCCCCTCCGGCCTCGGCCACAATGGCCATCTCGACTGCCGCCACAATGCTGGGCTGGCCACCGCCTGCAGGGCCCCAGGCGAATTCAAAGTCACGACTTTCGATCAGCCATTCTTCCCACTCGCCCGACCACACGACGGCAGCTTTGCGATACCACCAGACGTTGTCGCCAGAGGGGTCCACCAATTTGAATTCCAGCCGGTTGGGCAAGCCTTCGCCGCGCAAACGCAGGCGAAACCGGAAGCGTTCCGGCAGTTGCAGAGGCAGCAAACGCCGCGCCACCACAAAACCACCTGCGCCCCCAAAGTCATACTGCATGACCAGGGCCGCCTGATCCTGCGCCAGCTGTACCTGCACCAGACCTGACGAAAAAGCCTGCCACTGCGATAGCGTTGCGAAGTTGTTCACCCGCTAATTCCTTTATTTTTCTTGATGATTGCCGGGAATGCCGTTGCCACACAATGATCTGTGCCAACGATGCAGCACCTGGACATAGTTACATGCCTGCAAAAACCGACCAATGTTAGTAAGAATAGACGCTTAGATAGTGCACTTGCCCGGCTTTCGAAAAAATCCGACTATCGACACATCAGGCGCTATTCACAGGCGGGTCAAAGGCAAGAAAATGCCCTCGTCTGTTGCTTATCAGGGCATCAGAAAAGTGCATTGGGGCATTGAGTGATACAAGCGAGGGAAGAAAGATGTACCAACCGTTTCGGGGCGAGCCTTGCGCCCATCACCCCCGAAACAATTTGGTCTTTGGCAATTTATCGATAATCGCAAATGGATTAATGGTAGGCAGATACACATTGCGCACACTGCGTTGCAGAATATCCAGGTGCCGCACCACATCCTTGGCGTTACGCGGCGGGCTCATTTGCAGAACGCCCATGGTGAATAACACCTCCTTGGCGGCACCCAGCAACGACGACGAGATAGCAAAGCCATCGAAAATCATGAAGGCGTCCATATCCCCAAACGTGACCAACTGCGGCCGATTTGATGGTTTGTAGGGCTTCATGGGTTTGCCCTCAAGCAAACGCTCCGTATTCTCTGCCGCCATGCGCCCCATTTCAATGGCATGAAACGCCTGTTTGGTAACTTTATCATCCAGCAGCGCTGCATCACCCACCACGAATACGTTCGGGTGCTGGCTCTGCAAAAACAAATTCACCTTACCCCAAGCGCTAGTCTCTTCTGCTGGAGCACTACCACCCGCCGGACGTGGTTTCACGCCGCCCGTCCAAATAGTGATATCGCTTTCCAGCTCACGGCCATTGGTGAGGATCAAGCCTTCCCGCACCACCGAATCCACCTGCGAGCCCATGTGGTAATCCACTTGCAACTTTTTGGTGTGGCGGCGAATGGCTGCATCAATATCCCCCGGCGTACCTGACAAAATCTTGGGGGATGAATCAATCACCTGAAATTCGAATTGCGGGCGATAACGGTACGTGCGCAACATTTCGCCCAACGCTTCGACACCGCCCAGGCCACCACCTACAACCGTTACACGGGTCGTACGACTGGACAAGGTGCCGCGATGCAAGCGTTTGGCAATTTCCTGGCAGTTTTCTACCGACTTGAACGGAAACGTATATTGATTCGCCCCCGGAATTTTACCCAGATCGTTTGATGCCCCTGTACAAACGATACAGGCATCAAACGGAATCACCTTGCCCCACTCGGTCGTGATGGCGTTGGCACTGATGTCGGTCACTTTTTCCATGCGAAATTTGTGACCCAAGCGCTCGATAATCGGCTGCCGAGGCAGACGCAACTCATCCCCTTTTTTTACCCCGGAAAGTATCTCATGCAGGTTGGGCAACCATTCGATAAAGGGCTGCGGATCGACCACGGTAACATCAAATTTTTCAGGCTTCAGATACTGCGCTGCATGCAGCCCGGCAAAACCGGCACCAACGATACAAATACTAAACTTCTTTTTGGGGGTGCTACGAAAAAGCGCCATGAGCGATCCATCAATCCCTATAGGTTATCCAGCACGAAAGGCACGTTATTAAGCGAGACTGCGAATCATGCACGATTGAATTCCAACCGCTTGCCCAGCGTACCGGGCACAACGAGCCCGTTTCGATATACTACTTCTCCGTTGACGAGGGTGGTGTCAATTCGCGAATTAAACGTGTAACCGCCAAAAGGCGTCCAACCACACTTAGACAGCACCGGCTCTTTATCCACCACCGTGGAACCGTTGATGTCCACCAGCACGATGTCTGCCCAGTAGCCTTCGCGCAAGAACCCACGCTCTTTCACCTGGAACAAACGTGCCGGTGCGTGGCTGGTTTTTTCAACAATCAATTCCAGGCTGAACGTGCCAGCATGATGATGCTCAAACAAGGATAACAGAGCATGCTGCACTAACGGTAATCCTGAGGGCGCCTTGAAATAGCTTCGCTGTTTTTCTTCCCAGGTGTGAGGCGCATGGTCGGTGGCAATCACATCGATACGCCCCTCGCGCACCGCGTTAATCAGCGCAGCGCGGTCTGCAGCCGATTTAACGGAGGGGTTACATTTAATCAATGCACCCTTGGTGGCGTAATCTTCTTCCGAAAAGAACAAGTGGTGAACACAGGCTTCAGCCGTAATACGTTTATTCGCCATATCGCCCACGGCAAACAACTCCAGCTCTTTCGCTGTCGTAATATGCAAGACATGCAACCGCGTACCGAATTTCTTGGCCAACCCTACGGCCATTGATGATGATTTATAGCAGGCCTCCACCGAGCGAATCAGCGGGTGCATGGCCATGGGCACATCTTCGCCATATTGTGCGCGGTACTTTTCTTCGTTGGCCGCAATCATCGGTGTATCTTCGCAATGTGTCACCACGATGACAGGGCTGTGGGTAAAAATGCCTTCCAGCACCACCGGGTTGTCGACCAGCATATTGCCAGTGGAGGCTCCCATAAACACTTTCACGCCACACGCCAGTTGTGGATCGAGCCGTTTGATATCTTCGAGGTTATCGTTTGAGCCTCCCAGATAAAAGGCGAAGTTGGCACGGGACTTTTGTGCGGCCAGCGCCAGCTTGTCGCGCAGAGCGCCTTCATTGGTGGTGACCGGGTTGACGTTGGGCATCTCCATGTAGCTGGTGATTCCCCCGGCGACCGCCGCAGCCGATTCGGTCGCGATCTCTCCCTTGTGGGTCAGCCCCGGCTCTCGAAAATGCACCTGGTCATCGATCATGCCAGGAATCACCAACTTGCCTTTAGCATCAATCACTTGGGCATTGGCAGGCGCGCTCAAGCCGGTGCCAATGCGGGCAATACGCCCGTTCTCAACCAGGATGTCCGCATCAAAAATACGGCCTTCGTTTACCAGTTTGCCATTGGCGATGAAAATTGAAGTCATGCCACGTCTCGCCTATCGGTTGTGTAGAGTGGGTCGTGTAGAATAGCCGGCAATTATATCGGATTATCACCCCCAAGAGTAAAAACAGGCGCTCCCGCTAATGCCATCAACAATGCCAGCACTTTTTGTAGACCATTTGACCGTCATGGATTTCACCTATCTTGATCGCGAACGCGGCCTGGTGGGCGAAAGCTGGATCGTTGACGTGGTGCTTGAAGGCGGGCTCGATGATCAAGGCATGGTGTTTGATTTTGGGGATGTAAAAAAGCAGATCAAGCGCGCGATCGACGATGCGTTTGACCACAAATTTGTTGTGCCGGCTCAAATGCCAACACTGACAAGAGAGGATCAGGGTGACACCTTGATTCTGCGCTGGAGCGACAGTGCGGGGCGCGAATGGCAGCACACCTCCCCCGACGAAGCTGTCGTGCTACTCCCTGTCGACGTTATTGCCGCCGACACCAGCGCAAAATGGCTCGCCGAATTGCTGCGCCGTTTTTTACCGGCAAATGTTGAAACCATTAAAATTCGTTTACGCAACGAAGCAATCGATGGCGCTTATTACCACTACAGCCACGGCCTGAAAAAACACTTGGGTAATTGCCAGCGCATCGCTCACGGTCACCGCTCAAGAATTGAAGTTTTCGTGGATGACAAACGCAATCGCGACATCGAGCAGCAATGGGCTGAACGCTGGCGCGATATTTACCTTGGCACCCTTGAGGATATGGTCGAACAATTCCGCGAAAACAATCATGATTATGTCACCTTTGCCTACCACAGTAGCCAAGGCGCCTTCTCACTGACCTTACCCTCCGAAAACGTATATTTTATCGAATGCGACTCCACCGTCGAACTATTGGCCGATCATCTTGCCCAGCAAATTGTCGCCAGCCATCCAGGACACACAATTGAAGTAAAAGCATTTGAAGGCGTTTGGAAAGGTGCCATTGCCAGACGCTAACTCCCAACCCTAACGGCCAGCGAAACCCTACGTTATAAATCGGTAGCACCACCTGAATTTATGGTGTTTTTTGAATTTGCTGAATATAAGGTCGAATTCGTAAAATCACTAGCGTTGAGCACACGCCCAACCAGGATCAACGCCGTGCGCTGAAAGCCTTTTGCGTCGACAAGCCCCACAATGTTGGCCAAGGTACCCTGCACTGCATCCTGATCGGGCCAACTGGCGCGATACACGACCGCCACCGGACATTCTTCGCCATAGAACGGTAACAGCTCCTCGACAATCGCCGACAAATGACTTACTCCCAAATGGATCGCCAGCGTTGCCCTGTGCTGCGCCAGTTCTCGTAGCGACTCCCCTGCGGGCATCGATGTTTTGTGCGCATACCGGGTGAGAATCACCGTTTGCGATACCCCCGGCAACGTCAGCTCAACTCCCAGCATGGCAGCGCTGGTCGCCGTGGAGGTCACGCCGGGCACAATTTCATAAGGAATCCCCAGTGCGCGCAATTCATGCATCTGTTCACCAATGGCACCATACAAAGAGGGATCACCAGAATGTACACGCGCAACATCATGACCGCGTGCATGCGCAGCCCGCAGCAGTTCGACAATTTCAGTTAATTCAAGATCGGCTGAATTGATCACCTGTTCGGCATGATGACCTTTCAGAACTGCTTCGGGCACCAACGAACCCGCATATAAAATAACGGGGCAAGTCTGTATCAGGCGCTGTCCACGCACGGTAATCAAATCTGCTGCGCCCGGCCCGGCACCAATAAAATAAACCGTCATAAACGACTCTCTATAAACGACTGTCTTGAGTGTCAACACGTGCGATGGCAATAGTGGCCAACGCGTTACTACGTTTGGGAATAATCAATCGAGCTTGCCCACCACTCATGCTTTCAGCCAGCGCGAGGGCTGCCGCTTCGGCAATGCCTGCGCTGCCGGTTGCATCCCATACTTTCTGCGACGGCTGCTGCAAACGTTCATGATAAGCGGCCAGCTGCGCCGCAGAAAAATAATGAACCGGAAGCGCCAGGTATTGCGCCAACCAGGTAATGCCAGCTTCGTCTTTTTTGGTTTCCAGCGTGGCAAGGGCTGACAAACAAGTCAGTGATAGCTGTGCCTCTTCAAGCACCAAGGCCAACAGTGATTGCAATGTGGCGTGATCGCAGCCACGGCGACAACCCATGCCCGCAATGTAAATCGCAGTCATTGCAAAACGCTCAGTAGTGCCGATTGCAGTGTCGCCTGCAACGCATTGATGGAGGTAAACTCACGCGTCACCGCCGGCAATACGGGGCGTTTCATGATCAGCACAGGAATCTGTCGCTCCCGCGCCACCTGCAATTTGGGTTCGGTGGCAACGCTGCCACTGTTTTTGCTGATCAACACATCGACGTCATGCTCGCTGAACAATGCACGTTCGCCTTCCAGCGTGAATGGCCCGCGAGCACCAATAATGGTGGCATTTGCTAAGGCGGGTTGCGTATCAAGACAGCGCACGATCCAATATTGATGGGCAGGAATGTCGTCAAGATGCGCCAAGGGCTCGCGCCCTGAGGTAAAAAAAGGTCGACGAAACGGCTGCAACGCGTGGGTGAGCGATTCCCAATTATCCACAAATTGCCATTGATCGCCCGCTTGAACCTGCCATTCATCGCGTCGCAACGCCCAACACGGCACTCCGGTGATTTGCGATGCATAGGCAGCGTTATGGCTGATCTGCGCGGCATAAGGGTGGGTAACATCCAGCAGCAGCGTTATACCCTCCTGCACCATAAAATTGGCAAGCCCAGTAGCCCCGCCGTAGCCGCCCACACGCACCTGGCACGCTAGATCCTGAGGTGTTTTGCCCAAACCCGCCAGGCTGTATATATGCGGTGCAGATAAGGTGCGTGCGATGCCTAACGCCTCGGTTGTACCGCCCAACAGCAGAATACGGTGTGTCATGATTCGCTCGCTTCGCCAACAATAGTACCTTGCCGATCAATGGCAAAGACTTCCAGCTCAACAGCGGCGGGCACAATGCTACGCGCAAACGTCAACGCGTACCGACACACCTCATTGCCCAGATTAATCCCGGCGTCGCGCGCCATCACCAGCGCCTGTTGACTGGTATTGGCCGCGCTAATCTCTGTTTGCAGTTGTTTTGACGCACCAAGTGACGCCGCCCACTGCGCCAACAAAGGCAAATCGATACTGGAATGCCGACTGTGCAAATCAAGGTGCCCGGCTGCCAATTTACTGATTTTGCCGAAACCGCCACACACACTGAGTTTTTGTACCGGCGCTTTGCGCACATGCTTTAACACCGCGCCGACGAAGTCACCCATTTCAATCAAGGCAGTGTCAGCAAGATGATAGCGTGCACGCATGGCATCTTCACTGGCGTTACCGGTACATGCGGCAAGATGGGTGAAACCATTGGCTTTGGCCACGTCGATGCCTTGTTGTATTGAGGCAATATAGGCCGAACATGAAAACGGCCGCACAATGCCGGTTGTTCCGAGAATCGACAAGCCACCCTGAATGCCCAGGCGCCCATTCATGGTTTTAAGCGCCAGAGCTTCGCCGTTTTCGATGCCGATGCTTACCTCAAAGCCACCGTTATACGCAAACTCGCTGGCAAGTGCCGTGAGGTGATCGCTGATCATACGACGCGGAACCGGGTTGATGGCCGGTTCACCCACCGGCAACGATAATCCGGGCAAGGTAACCGTTCCCACACCAGGGCCCGCGTAAAATCGAATGCCCGGCATTGTCGATAATAAAACACGCGCAAACACCAGCGCACCATGGGTTACATCGGGGTCATCGCCCGCATCCTTGCGTGTCGATGCTTCTGCACCGGCATCGGTGCGACGGCAAAATTCCAATGCAAACAGAACACGTTGCCCTTTGGGTAAAATGATTTCAACGCAATCACTCGCGATGCCACTCAACAAATAGCGAGCCGCCGCCAAACTGGTCGCGGTTGCACAGCTACCCGTCGTGTATCCACTGCGTAAAGGGCTTGCTTGTTCCGGGGTTTCGTCGCGCATGAGGATTTTGAGCCGATTTTTACAGGATCGCCGATCACTTGTACGTGCAAGCGTAGCTGTTATTCAGAGGTTCTAGGCTATCACAGCTTGCAGACTTCGAGCAGCGTAATGGGTAACGCGCTGCGCCAGACATCGAATTTACCGAGTGGCTGCGTGTGTGACACATCGATGCGTAGCAGCTCACCACCATGACGATCACGCCAGGCACACAATGCCATTTCACTTTGCACGGTCACCGCGTTTGCCACCAATCGACCGCCGCTGCGCAACTGCGACCAACAGGCGTCCAGCACGCCGGGCACCGTTACCCCTCCGCCAATAAAAATCGCATCTGGCGGAGCGAGTCCGATCAACGCCTCTGGCGCGGCACCTCGCACCAACTGTAAGCCCGGTGCGCCCAGTGCAACACTGTTGTATTCAATCAAGGCTTGCCGATCTGCGTTAGCCTCGATGGCAATGGCACGACACAGCGGATGGCTGCGCATCCACTCGATACCAATCGAGCCGCAGCCCGCCCCGACATCCCACAGCAATGCACCGGGATGCGGCGACAAGCGTGCTAGTGTAATCGCACGCACATCCCGCTTGGTGAGTTGTCCATCATGACGGTAGGCGCTATCAGGCAGCCCTGGCGTCAATGGCAATCCGCCTGATAACGTCAAGCCTGCATCGCCGCCGCGGGCATAGCCACCGTGCGCATTAGCGTTATCCGAATCATTCACACTGGCAGTCGCAACCTCGACCGCAATCACGCTAAGATCAGGTGTAGCTGTCATTGCCCATTGCTGCGCCACTACGTCACACCGTTGTTCTTGCGGCCCACCCAGATGCGATAATACTGTTATTTTGCTTGCGCCAAACCCGCGTTCATTTAACAGCGACGCCACTGCGGCGGCACTGCGACCATCATTGGCCAGTAGCAATATGCGCGCGCCAGCATACAAATAACGGTGCAAAACCGCCAATGGGCGCGCCACCAACGATAAAATTTGCACATCTTGTAACGCCCACCCCAAGCGGGCAGCCGCCCAGCTGCAAGACGACACTGCCGGTATCACACGCATCTCAGCGGGCGAAAATTGCTGGGTCAAGGTGGCGCCAACACCGAAAAACATCGGATCGCCACTGGCCAGCACACACACGGGTGTGCCCCGTGCAGCCAACACAGGTGCCAGTGAAAAGGGGCTCGGCCATGGTTGATAGTGAACCTGCAGACGCTGAGGTAGAAATGCCAATTGACGCGGGCTGCCAATAATCAGATGCGCATCGTTCAACACCTGTCGAGCAAAATCACTCAGCCCCGCTAAACCGTCCTCGCCTATGCCTACTATGGTCAACCACTGTTCCATCAATTTGTTCTCGTGCCGGTGCTCGTAGAAAAAAGAGTCAATACGCTCTGGTAAAACAGGTATAATCCCGCCGTCGACGATGCCCAGCCACTGCCGGGCCGAAGAGGGAATACGGTCTACCGTAGCTGCCCCCGCAACTGTATGCAGCGAGTTTATCGCAGACTGGCCACTGGCAGACGTGTCACCACGCGCCGGGAAGGCCGCGATAAACGACAACCTGCCAGCCAGGAAACCTGTCGCCGACACCAGTCGCAAATCCAACATCGGGCGGGGTGCACCGGTGCCAGATCGTCATCGCATCGCTAATTGCTGACGATTGGAAACGGGTCTTTGCGATATTGTCGTGGATGACTCCGTGAATACCGAATTCAATACGCAACCTTCGTGCAAAGATCTTTCGAGCAATAGTCTTTCTAGCAAAGACCCATCGTGCATCGACATTGCCAGCCACCCGTTAACGACCCGCGAGAAACCTGCATCGGCCTGCCCCGGCTTACTGCGCATCGTGCCCGCCCTCGATGGCGGTATTTGCCGCATCAAACTGGCCGGTGGCGCGTTGAACTCCACGCAGGCACTCGCCTTGGCCGATGCTGCCGACCAATTCGCCAATGCCGCGCTCGAACTTACCAACCGCGCCAATATACAAATTCGTGCGGTACGCCTGCCAGATGTCGATGCCATGGTACAGGGATTGTTGGCCGCAGGCCTTGGCCCCGACCTCGCGGGTGAACACCTGCCCACGGATATCATCAGCGGTGCCGATGATATTCGCAATTTGATGATTAGCCCAGCGGCTGGCGTAGATCCCGATGCGATATTTGATGTTACGCCACTCGCCAGACAACTCCTGATGCAGCTACAGCAGCAACCACGTTTTCATGCTCTGTCCGCCAAGTTTGCCGTGCTGCTTGATGGCGGTGAGCGTATTGCCATGCTGCAACATCCGCATGACATCTGGCTTTCAGCACTGCCCTCTTCGCAAGGGGTTCTATTTGCATTCGGATTGGCAGGGTGCCCACCCCAGACGACTACACATGACGATGCAGCGCTCGGCACCGTGACGCCCACACAGGTACCGTTATTGGTGGACGCGTTACTGCACACATTTTTAGATTTGGTTCAGCCGGGGCAAACGCGCATGCGTCATTTGCTGGGCGATAATATTGAAACGCAGCTGCCAATCGCGGATTTTTTACAATCGGTTCAGCGGCGTCTGGATTTTTCATTGTCAACGGATGCGGAGATTAGCCATTGGAGACGCCGTAGCGTCACCCAGGACACCCCCTTGGGGATATTGCCACAACACAACGATGGGTGTGTCCAGATTGGCATAACGCCTGCATTGGGCCGCCTCAGCACCCATCAGATGCGCGGCATACTCGCGCTTGTTGATACGATTGAAGAAGCAAGCCTGAGGGTAACGCCGTGGCAAAGTCTATTGCTACGAAATATTCCTGCCGCCCGTGCCACAGTGCTATTAAGTGATCTGCATGCCTTACACTTGTATACAGACACCACTGATCCACTAACGCAAATTATTGCCTGCACAGGCAGCGTGGGTTGCGCAAAAGGATTGGCAGACACCAAACAGGATGCATTGCGCCTAGCAAGCTATTTGCAGGTAGAAAGACCTGAGAGTGTCAGCCCTCTTCCCGGCGTTCATTTGACCGGCTGCCAACGCTCCTGCGCGGCTGCCCACACGGCCCCCTTTACCCTACTTGCCACCGAAATCGGCTGTTATTCATTATTCATGAACAAAGAGTTCATGCAAAAAGAGTTGATGCACTCAGGCAATACGCAAGGATTTGGCACGCTTATCGAGAGCAGCATATCCATAGAACATGCAGCCACCTTGTTGAATGATTTATTCAAAACCCACGCGGCACAGGAACGCAACCGATGATTGACTATATTCGCGACGGCCAGGAAATCTATCGCCAATCCTTTGCCACCATCCGCCGTGAAGCCGATTTATCTGCGATTCCCGCTGATCTCGAAAAGCTTGCTGTTCGCGTGATACATGCATGCGGCATGGTCGATGTAGTGGCGGATTTACGCTTTTCTGCCGGTGCCGGTGTTGCCGGGCGACAAGCACTTGCGCAAGGCGCACCGATTTTATGCGACGCCCGCATGGTGGCAGAAGGCATTACACGCGCACGCCTGCCCGCGGATAACCGCATCATTTGTACGCTGCACGATGAACGTGTCCCGACCCTGGCACGCGAACGCGCGAACACCCGCTCAGCAGTGGCGTTAGAACTGTGGAGAGAGCATCTCAAAGACAGCATTGTGGTTATCGGTAATGCGCCCACAGCCTTGTTCTATTTGTTGGAAATGCTCGATGCAGGCGCCCCTAAGCCGGCGTTGATTTTAGGCTTTCCGGTTGGATTTATTGGTGCGGCTGAATCCAAAGACATGCTGGCTGCCGATTCACGCGGCGTACCCTATGTGATCGCGCGCGGGCGCCGAGGCGGCAGCGCGATGGCCGCCGCCGCAGTCAACGCCCTTGCCACAGAAACAGAATAATTGGAGATATTGCACATGCAACCCAAAGGACGCGTTTTCGGATTGGGGGTCGGCCCCGGTGACCCGGAATTAATTACAGTGAAAGCCTTGCGCCTGCTACGCGCTGCTCCTGTCGTGGCTTATTTCGTTGCCAAAGGGAAAAAGAGCAACTCGTTTACCATTATCGAGGATTTCCTGCACGACAAGCAGGAGCTTATGCCGCTCGTCTACCCCGTTACCACCGAAAAACTAGAACCACCGCTCTGCTATGAAACCATCATCAGCGATTTCTATGATACCGCTGCGGTCAAGCTTGGCGAACACCTCGACAACGGCCGGGATGTTGCGGTCATTTGCGAAGGTGACCCGTTTTTTTACGGTTCCTATATGTATTTGCATGATCGCCTTGCACCACAGTATGCAACCGATGTAGTGCCCGGTGTATGTTCGATGCTGGGAGGCACTGCGGTATTGAGCACACCACTGGTGTATCGCAACCAGACACTCACCGTGTTATCAGGCGTTTTGTCTGAGGATGAGTTGAAACGCCGCCTGGGTGCCTCTGATGCTGCAGTCATTATGAAACTGGGCCGAAATTTTCATAAAGTGCGAGCAGTGCTTGACGAGCTGGGGCTGGCACAGCGGGCGCTTTATGTTGAACGCGCCACCATGCGTAACCAGCGCATCGTTCCACTTGATGAAGTTGACCCAATGGCCTCGCCCTATTTTTCGTTGATCGTGGTGCCCGGTGAAAAATGGCAAGGTGGCGCAGCATGACATTCGATGCGACCCAAAACGCAGCACCAGCGATCATTGTGTTGAATCAATCTGGATTAAACACAGCCCGACGTGTGCAGGAGGTATTTCTCAATGCACATATCTATGGCCTGCATGGGCGCGTGCTCGGTGCAGACACCGCATTCGACAATTTTGGTGACACAGTACGCGCGCTCTACCAACGCAACACGCCATTAATTGCACTGTGCGCTGCAGGCATCGTCATTCGCACCCTGGCACCCGCGTTACAGAAAAAGGGCAATGAACCCCCTGTGCTTGCCGTCGCTGAAGACGGTAGCGCGGTTGTCCCGCTACTGGGTGGAATAAGCGGCGTAAATGCACTGGCTCGCCACCTGGGTAACACGTTATCGGTTGCGCCTGCCATTACTACCAGCGGCGAATTGCGCTTCGGCACATGCCTGTTAAATCCACCGTTCGGTTATGTGCTCGACGATATTGAACAAGGCAAACGGTTTGTCTCTGATCTGCTGGCCGGTGAACGCGTACACATTGAGGGCGACGCGCCCTGGCTGCAATTGGCTAACCTGACACTGGATAACAACGCACGTCATTGCATATATGTAACGCCCACATTGCGTTCACCCTGTCAGGAGGAATTATTGATACACCCGCGTTGCGTCGTCATTGCGGTCAAAGACCCAGATGCAGGACTAACCGAGAAATTACAGCGTGCTCTATATGATGCGGGGCTAGCTGAAAAAGCTGTAGCCTGTATCGTTGCTGAAAATCGCCATATGGCTCATGCAGAACTACAAGACGTTTCAAAGCTATTGAATGTTCCTCTACGATTTTTCGGCAATGCACAATATTTGGATGCTCAGGCAATCATAGCGAAAGCGCTGCCGCATGCTGTGAAAACCCTTCTCGCGGACGAGCATCTGGCGATTGCCATTGCCGCAATGCCCGTCGATATTGCCACGATTGGCCAAGCGCGTGGCAGCCTGACCGTTATTGGACTCGGCCCCGGTGCGGCGGAATTGTTGGTACCGGCTACACGTCGCGCGCTGGACGATGCTGATGACCTTCTAGGTTATGAAACCTATATCAATATGGCTGGCCCGTTCAAACCGCATCAGGTTTTGCATTGCACCGATAACCGCGAAGAAATGCAACGTGCAAGGCACGCATTTGAACTGGCCGCACAGGGGCGAAAGGTGGTGGTGGTGTCATCGGGCGACCCTGGTGTGTTTGCGATGGCAGCGGCTGTGCTGGAGGCACTGCATCAAGCATCCGACGCTTCTGAGTGGCATCAGGTGGCATTGAACATCATTCCCGGTGTGACAGCAGCAATGGCTACCGCGGCCCGCGCAGGTGCGCCGTTAGGTCACGATTTCTGCCTGATTTCGCTTTCGGACAATTTAAAGCCGTGGGATGTCATTGAAAAACGTCTGGCGCTTGCAGCAGAAGCGGATTTTGTATTGGCTTTTTACAATCCGATTTCGAAAGCTCGTCCTTGGCAACTGTCACGCGCGATTGAGATAGTAGCGGGACATCGAACGCCAGAAACGGTGGTGGTATTGGGGCGGGATATTGGGCGCTCCGGCGAAACACTGGCGACGACTACACTAGGAGCGTTACACCCACAACAGGTGGATATGCGCACCATGGTGATTATTGGTTCATCCAAAACATGCCGATTTCCACGTGCAGATGGTGGGGATTGGGTTTATACGCCTCGGTGGTACTAGGGGGTACAAAGCTTATCACCCCGGCCCCCGGTGAAAGATCAAATCTTCCACCGGTTTCCCGGCAACGAAATGCTCGTTGATAATGCGATCCAGATTCTCCGGCGTCACGTTGTAATACCAGACGCCATCGGGTTGCACACACAGAATCGGCCCCGACTTACACGTGACAAAACATTGGCTACGGGTTCGCTTCACGCGCAACTCACCCTGATCAATACCCGCTGCTTTGAATTTTTCCCCGAATGACGAAAACAAGGCTTCGGATTCACCATTCACCGTACAACGCGAACCGACACACACAAGCACATGTCGCTTATAATATCCCATCACCGGTTTGACGGGTTCATTCGAATCAATAGGTTGATCATCTGTCATTGCGATTCCGCCATAAAATAACTCGCCCGTTTAAAATTCAACGCCAGCCTGTGCTTTCACACCCTGCTCGCGGTAGGGGTGTTTAATCGGTCGAATATCATTGACCATGTCTGCCATTTCAATCAGTGCCTCTGGTGCGTGGCGACCTGAAACCATCGCCGATGGTATGCCAATCAACACCAGGAAGCTGCTGAAACATATCGCGCTCTGCCGTATGTTGTGCGCCCTTAATAAACTGCACAACACCCAGCTTCATTTTATGACCGACGGCACGCAACCCGACACCAAACGCAGAAGACGATTTGCCTTTGCCCGTGCCGGTATTAACAATGAGCAGTCCTTTTTCCGTCGTGGCTTGCGCCTGTTTCTTTTCAAAACCGACTTTTCGGCGCTCAGTCATACGTTAATGACTGCTGGTTTCAGAAACAGTGATTTCAGGATCAATGGCGTCAGTAGACATTCGTGTGTCCTTCAATAAAATTCAGGGAAATTCTGGGCTTAACTCAGATTCCGTAAGCTGATCGATATGAACATAATTCGCATCCAGCAATGTCGCCAGAGCGCGTGATTTTTCCAATCGCAATGCGCCAGATTCAATGTCGATTAAAAGCACATGCGCTTGCTCAATTTGCACAGAAGGCAAGGTGCGCACACGGCCGTCTGTCAGCAAAAACACACGTTGTATTTCTTGCGGGTAACGGTGCGAACGACGTGCCAACCACGCACTGGCGTCTGCAAGTGCGTCTTGCAAGGGAGTGCCGCCGCCCGCGCCAATATCGTCAACCCAGTGGCCTGCCACTTTGGGTGGGCGTTGTGCTTTAGCGCGCCATTGCGGACCATTGCCCGATGCTTCCAGCAATGCCACCGCTATACGCTCGTGATATGCCATGGCCAACAGCGAACGCATCACGCCCTTGGCTTTGCTTAACGCACCATGGCGTGCAGTGGATGCAGAGGCATCCAGCATGATCAGCCATAACTCGTTGGCAGCGTGTCGGCGCGACGCGTGCACAAGCTCGTTTTCCGACAACGGGCGCCCTTGTGCCAGTGTACGGGGCCAGTGTATGCGCCCGGCATAACGATAAGCATCACCTGCGCCCATACGGCTTACAGCACCTCGATAACCGCCTGCAGCTACGGCCCTACCCGCCCGCTGCCAGTGCATTTCATGCGCCGACAGTGGGCGGGTTTTCACCACTTTTTTGGTGGCTGCCCCTTGGGGCGAACCCAGTCCCGAATCTGTCGTGCCGACCCGGTTCGTGTCGCTTGCGGCGGCACCGCCCCCCAGTCAGCGTCATCCTGTCGATTCTGCGATTTAGGTTCAGCGCTATTACTCTTCACCGCCGAAGCACCCGTGCGATTTAACGATGCGGGCGTTTCAGGCGACTCAGGCTGAGCATTACCATTCGCGTTCTGGCGCTCCTCTTGCTCCCTCGAAGATGAAGCCAAAGGCGACGTCGCCGATTGCACTCTTTTCTTTGCAGGCAAACGATGCAATAAAGCGAAATCTTCAACGGCATCAATATCGGTGCGAGCGATATGCTCAGCACCACGCCAAGCCGCATGCGCGCGAGCTGCCCTTAACCAGACCAGATCTGCACGCATGCCATCCACGCCTGCCGCAAAGCACCGTTGCGAAATTTCAATAACACTGGTGTCATCCAGCGGAATGCGGTCAAGCCACTCCCGCGCCTGCATGCATTGCTGCACCAGGTGCGCCTGTGCCTCAGCCCATTGCGCACGAAACCCGACGGGATCAGCATCAAATGCCAGGCGGCGACGCGTAATTTCAGCGCGTTGTTGTGGCTCAGGGCTGCCGGTCAAATGGACGCAAAAACCAAAACGGTCCAATAATTGCGGTCGCAGTTCGCCTTCATCAGGATTCATGGTGCCTATCAAAATAAAGCGCGCCGCATGCTGATGTGAAACGCAATCGCGCTCAACCACATTCACCCCGCTCGCCGCAACATCCAGCAGCAAATCCACCAAATGGTCTGACAGCAGATTGACTTCATCCACATACAAAATGCCACTATCGGCCCGCGCCAGCAAACCGGGGGAGAACTTTACCTCCCCGTCACCCAAAGCAGCGCTAAGATCCAGTGTGCCTGTTATGCGTTCCTCGGTGGCACCCAGTGGTAGCGTTACAAACTGCCCCTGTGGCAACATATCCACCATTGCGCGTGCCAGGGTGGATTTCGCCATGCCACGCGGACCCGCGATAAGAACACCTCCAATGCGCGGGTCGATGGCCGTCAAACACAGCGCCAACTTGAGCGCATCGGCAGCCACAATCGCCGTCAGGGGATAGACCGGTGGGTTCATGCGCCCTCCTCTATATCGAGTAACAGATTTTCCAGCGCCGCCGCATAGTCGCCTGGTGCCACCCACAGCCCGCGTTGCTGCGCTTCCAGCAAGCGTTCTGTCATTTCCCGTAACGCTTCTACGTTATGGCGTTGCAAAAATTCGCGGGTATCGGCATCGAGCAGGTAGGCGTCGGCCAGTAGCGCATATTGGTGATCATCCACCAGCGAAGTGGTGGCATCGAACGCAAATAAATAATCAATGGTAGCGGCCATTTCAAAAGCGCCTTTGTATCCATGACGTTTGACGCCGGTAATCCATTTGGGATTGACCGCACGCGATCGAATCACGCGATTCAATTCTTCTTTCAACGTGCGAATACGCGGCAGACCCGCCTGACTGGTATCACCGTGATACGACGCCACCGAACGTCCCGACACGGCCTCAACCGCCGCAACCATGCCACCCAAAAACTGATAATAATTATCAGAATCGAGAATATCGTGTTCACGGTTGTCCTGGTTTTGCATCACCGCATCCAGAGTGCGAATCTGCTCGGCAAACTGATCGCGCGCAGGCGTGCCCGAATCTTGCCCGCCATAAGCATAACCACCCCAGTTAAGATATATCTCAGCCAGGTCGTTACGATCTTGCCAGCAACGCTCATCCAGTGGGCCCTGCAACCCCGCACCATAAGCACCGGGCTTGGAACCAAACACCCGCCACCCTGCCTGCCGGCGGGCATCCTCTTCGCTTTTGCCTGCCTGTTGCAAACGTTTTTGTTCCGTCAGAATGCGCGCCCGCACTGGGTTATCGGCATCGGATTCATCGAGCGCTGCCACCGCCTGTACCGCTGCATCAAACAAGCGAATTAGCCCAGGGAAAGCATCCCGAAAAAACCCCGACACTCGCAAGATCACATCGATGCGCGGGCGATCCAGCGCGTCCAGTGGCAAAATCTCGAAATCAGTAACGCGTTGGCTACCCGGCGCCCATACAGGGCGCACGCCCAACAATGCCAGCGCTTGCGCAATATCATCACCACCTGTGCGCATGGTCGCTGTTCCCCACACCGACAAGCCAACAGAACGCGGGTAATCCCCGTGATCCTGCAAGTGACGCTCCAATAGCGCCAAGGCTGATTGCAAGCCGATGCGCCAAGCGGTGGGCGTGGGCACCGAACGGGTGTCCACCGAATAAAAATTACGCCCCGTTGGCAGCACATCAAGACGACCCCGACTAGGCGCTCCAGAGGGGCCTGCAGATACGAAGCGACCATTCAAAGCCAGCATTACACTATTGATTTCGTTAGCACCACACGCATCGAGCGCTGGCGCAACGCTGTTTCTAAGCTGCGCCAGTACCTGCGCCACTACACGCCAGCGTTGTTCGTTGGTTACTTTCAACGGTGTCAAACCTAATGGCGTCAAATCCTGTGCTGAGAGCGCTTGTGATGAGGGCGTTTGCGACGACAGCATTAAGGGCTGCAATAGCGCAGCAAATGCCGTCCCATCATCAGTCGTAGCTAACCACTGCGCTACAATATCGCGCGCGAACAATTCCAGACGCTCACGCGTGTCGCCCGCAGTGCGCCATGGGTCATCACAAACCAGTTGCAACACGTTAGGGCGCGGCCCCTCCCATGTTGCCGCCATATCACAATCCAGCGGATCAATGCCCAAGGCGAACGCGCTTGCCAATGTGCGCAACAGGCTGGCATTTTCGCCCCGGCCATCATTGCGTGGCATACGTATGAGTGCAAGCAGGGTATCCAGTCGCTGCGTACCAGTGGGTGACTGCGCAAAGATATGCAAGCCGTCGCGAATCTGCGATTCCTTCAATTCACATAAGTAGGTATCGACCTGACGCAACAGCGTGTCGGCATCGGCTCCTTCGGTAACTTTTAATTCCCGGTCGAGATGCGATACACGTAATAACTGCAATATATCAGTGCGCAATAAATTGGCGCGCACCGGGTCCATATCGATGGCGTCATAATATTCATCCGCCAGCCGTTCCAGATCCCGTAAAGGGCCATAGCTTTCTGCGCGGGTTAGAGGTGGCACCAGGTGATCGACAATAACGGCCTGGGTACGCCGCTTGGCTTGTGCCCCTTCGCCGGGATCACTGACAATGAACGGGTAGATATTGGGCATCGGGCCCAAAATGGTATCGGGCCAGCAGGTCGCCGACAAGCCCACGCTTTTACCGGGCAGCCATTCCAGATTACCGTGTTTGCCGACATGCACAATGGCGTCGGCACCAAAATGCAGGCGCAACCAAAAATAAAACGCCAGATACCCGTGCGGCGGCACCAGATCGGGGTCGTGATAAACCGCCGACGCATCCAGATGAAATCCGCGTGCGGGTTGAATGCCTACAAATGTCAAACCAAACCGCAATCCGGCCACCATCATGCGCCCACCACGGCACATGGGATCATTGTGGGGGGGGCCCCAACGTTCCAGCACAGCGGCTTGATTTGCAGCGGGCAATGCGTCAAAGGCAGACAGATAATCATCCATCGACAAACTTTGATAGCAAGGCCTGTTATCCAGTTGCGCTAGGTCGTTGGTCACCCCCCCTAATAACGCCCGCATCAAGTGTTCACCATCAGCAGGTAAATCTGCCAGCGGGTAACCATGTTCGGCCATGGCACGCAAGATTCTCACCACTGACGCTGGAGTATCCAGACCCACACCATTACCCAAACGCCCATCACGCGCCGGGTAATTCGCCAGCACCAACGCAATACGTTTTTCGCTTGCAGGCAAGCGTGCCAGGCGCGCCCAACGCAGGGCCAGTGCGGCGACATAACGCATGCGTTCCGGTACTGCCTGATACACCACGACATCACTTTGGGTGCGTTCGCTGCGACGTTGCAACCCCTTAAAGCTGACCGGGCGCGTTATAATGCGCCCATCGAGTTCAGGCAGCGCCACCTGCATTGCCAGATCACGCGGATACAAACCCTGTGCCGATGTCAGCCAATCGTCGTAATTGCCACCCGACAAAATGACTTGCAACACGGGAATATCACGCTGAAACGGCCGTGATAACGGTGTGTCTGCGCTGGACATGGCAAACCCGGTGGAATTCAGAATCACATCGACGCCGGCCTGCTCGCACAGCATCTCAACGACATTCAGGCAGTCGGCCTCTTTGAGTGAGGCGACGGCTACCGGCAGAGGATTTAACCCTTCGACACGAAGGGCTGCACAAAACTCATCGATAAAGGCGGTATTGCCAGCCTGCAGGTGCGAACGATAAAACACAATCAACGCGACTGGCCAATCTTCGCGCCAGTCGGCTTGCCAACGTGACAACTGTGCTGTCGGTTGCAAGGGGTGATAAAGGGAGGTTTTAGGCAAGGGGGCAGGTTCGAGCCACGCGTCGGTGCGCCCGAAATAGTGGACCCCCAAATACTCAAACAAGGCACGCGCGTTGGCCGGGCCGCCTTCGCGCAAATAACGCCACACCCGCATAACGGACTGGGTAGGGGCTGCACTCAGATCACATAGTTGACTATCCGGTTGATCGTCACCCGGCACAAATATAACGGTAATTCCCTGCTGGCCTAGCAACGCGAGTTGATCAACGCCATAACGCCAATACGATGCACCGCCCAATAACGCCAAGACAATCAGCTTGGCATGGCGCAACACTTCATCGACATAAAGATCGACCGAGGCATGGCTTTGCAGATACATGGGATTCGCCAGACGCACACTGGGGAATCCGTCAGGCAGCGTCTCGACAATCCCTGCCAGCAATGCCAGATGATTATCCGCCGTCGACAAAATCACGATGTCGGCGGGCGTCTGCGCAAGATGGGTGATCCCTTCTTCTGCTTGATAGCCACCGGGTTTGCTGAGTAACAGATGCACAATTGTAACCTTAACGCAATGCTAACGCGACGCGTCTAGCGTAACAATGCAGTGCTGAGTTCGTCGTGTATCACCGACGCCTCCAGATCCTGGCCAATAAACACCAACCGCGATTGCCGTGCTTCGCCCGCCGCCCAACGGCGATCATAGTAATGCTCAAACCGGGTGCCAACACCCTGCACCAGCAATCGCAATGGTTTGTTTGGCACAGCAACAAACCCTTTCACCCGCAGAATGGAATAACGCTTCACAAGCGTGGCGAGCACGGCCAGCAACGGCGCCTCCTCCAGTTCTGGCAAATCAATGTGAAAGGAATCAAACTCGTCGTGGTCATGATCTTCATGGCCTTCTTCGTCATGATGACTGGTGCGGGTGTCGATATGCACCTCACTTTCGGCGTTAATCCCCAGCAGCAGTTCAAGTGGCAAACGCCCATAATGAGCATCGACAATACGGACTGTCTCAGGCAATTCTTCGGCCACCAACGCGCGCACCGAGGCCAGCGCATCCGCATCAAGGCTGTCGGTTTTATTCAGAATGACCAGATCGGCGGCACTCAATTGATCTTCGAATAATTCATGCAAGGGGGATTCATGATCGAGGTTCGGATCAGCGCGCCGCTGCGCATCCACCTGCTCCGGAAACGCCGCAAATTGCCCTGCCGCCACCGCCGGGCTGTCCACTACAGTTATCACTGCATCGACTGTGCAGGCCGAACGAATTTCTGGCCATTGCGTGGCTTGCACCAACGGCTTTGGCAGTGCCAATCCTGAGGTCTCAATCAAAATATGATCGAGGTCGGCACGACGCGCCACCAACTCACGCATCACCGGAAAAAATTCCTCCTGCACCGTGCAGCACAGGCAACCATTGGCCAGCTCGTAAACGCGCCCTTTGGCTTCTTCTTCGCTGCAACCGATGGTGCAGGCTTTGAGAATCTCGCCATCAATCCCTAACTCGCCAAACTCGTTGACGATAACAGCAATACGCCGACCTTCGGCATTATTGAGAATATGGCGCAGCAACGTGGTTTTACCACTGCCCAGAAAACCGGTAATAATCGTAATGGGCAGCTTGGAAGCGTTTGCAGGTTTGAACGTTGCAGGTGTTGAAATCGTCATAAACGGCCCTGTGTGGGCAGCGCTCAGCAGGCATGCATTGACATAGTGGCGTCAACGAAATCGCTGCCAGGGCACCCCGCCTGGTTGATTGTGGGTAGTTCCAAGGCAGGTCTCCTGGCTCACAGTTCAAACACTGCGTTCGCCTTCCCTGCCGGGGCAAGTGGCGTATTGAACGCAGTTACTGTATACAGTTGCGGGGGCAGCTGCGGCGTTAGTAAAAGTACCGCATTCCCTCTTAGCCTCGGTAAAATGCCGAGGACCTTGGTTCGCTGCGATCCTACGATTGTGGCGATTGACTGTCAAACGCTACAGCCAAATACTATCGCCAAATTCTACCGCCTAAAACTATCGAACAGTACGATCGCCAAGTGCTATCACCTAGCACTCTCACTCACTGCGACCGCGCCAGGATCTTTGTCGAAGGCTTTACCTCACTAACATGAGAGTGTCGTGACCACCCTACACTGCCCTGCCTTATTAATCGCCGGTCCCGGCTCTGGTACCGGCAAGACTACCTTCACCGCCGGGCTTGCGCGCTATCACCGCAACCAGGGGCGTCGTGTCTGCATTTTCAAGCTGGGCCCGGACTTTCTCGACCCCATGATTCTGGAACAGGCCTGTGGCGCTCCCGTCTACAACCTGGATTTATGGATGGGGGGTGAGGCACACGCGCAAGCGCTTTTGTATGCGGCCGCGCAAGCGTCTGACCTGATACTGATTGAGAGTGCGATGGGCCTGTTTGATGGCCAACCGTCGGCGGCTGACGTCGCACAGCATTTCAATATTCCGGTGCTGGGGTTGTTGAACGCCAAAGGACAAGCCCAAACTTTCGGTGCGCTGGCCTTCGGCCTGGCCCACTATCGCGCAGGACTGTCGTTTGCCGGGATCGCTGCCAACCAGATTGGCAGCGCGCACCACAGCCAGCTGCTGGCCGAAAGCATGCCTGCCGGGCTTGCCTATCTTGGCGGACTGCCACGCGACAACACCCTGAGCCTGCCAGAGCGCCACCTGGGCTTGACGTTAGCCAGCGAAATAGCAGACCTTGACGAGCGCATTGAGCGTTGCGCCGCCCTGATTGCCGATACACATCTCAAGCAGTTGCCAGCAGCCGCATCGTTCACATCACCTGACAATATAAGCGACACCCCGCCATCGCACCTGCAAGGCATGCGCATTGCAATCGCCAAAGACGCTGCCTTCGCGTTCATTTATCGCGCCAATCTAGAGTTGTTACAACAGCTCGGCGCAACACTACATTTTTTTTCACCGCTTGCAGATAATGCCTTGCCTGAGTGTGATGCACTGTATTTACCCGGCGGTTACCCTGAACTACATACGCAAGCGCTGGCAGCCAATCACCACATGCATACGGCTATACGCGCCCATTTTGCGGCAGAAAAACCCATTTACGCAGAATGCGGCGGCATGCTTTATCTATTGGAACATCTGCAAACCCTGCAACAGGAAACAACCCCCATGCTGGGTCTATTACCCGGCCGTGCCACCATGCAACAAAAGCTGGCGGCATTGGGCTTGCAAGCACTACAACACAAAGACGAAGAAATTCGCGGACACACGTTTCACTATTCGACTGCTAATATTACGCTGACGCCATGGACGCACGCCCGTCGCCAACGGGGTTCTGCCAGCGGTGAAGCCATTTATCGGCACGGGTCAATAACGGCGTCGTATCTGCATTTGTATTTTCCCAGCCACCCACCAATTGCAGCCTCTTTTTTTAACCCTGAGATTTATTAGAATCTAGATTTTTCAGCTCTCGGTTCTTTTTTTATTTCATTTTCAGTTTTTCTGAAAAACAACAACCACATTCGTGACGCAGTGGAGGGGGTGAATATTAACTGTTAGTCTGCGCGGCCGCTACGCATAACGCCAATGCGCAGCGGCTGCAAGGCAAATGGCTTACGCCGTGGCAGAATATAGACGACGCTCGAACAAGCCAGTGTTGTGCAATTGTTTCAACGCTTTTGCACCCGCCAGAACAGCAAGATCGATTAAGGGTTCAACCAGCACAACTGTCATATACGCCAAACCGAACGAACCTACGCTCATCAGGTTTTCAGCGCCAAAGCCTTGCCCGTAAAGCGCCCAGAACGTTACCCAGGTGACTATGCCGCCCTGGTAGGCCAGCGACAAGCGCAGCACATGGCTGTATTTAAGATCGACATACGCTGTATTGGCCGGAACAATTGTTTTCACCAGCATGTGCGTGGCAAACAGCGGCACCAACAAGGTCGTCATGTTCATACCGTATTGCGGAATATCGAAGGGCGCGAAAAACACCCCTTGCACCAACAATCCCAACGCCAGCCCTAACGCAGCGGGTGCAGCGCCAAACAACAGCAGTAGGGTCGACCCCAGAATCAAATGCACCTCAGAAACCCCAACCGGATGGTGTGGAAGCACCTCGAAAAA
The DNA here is from genome assembly GCA_964473645.1 of uncultured Moraxellaceae bacterium. Taxonomy (GTDB): domain Bacteria; phylum Pseudomonadota; class Gammaproteobacteria; order Pseudomonadales; family Ketobacteraceae; genus HdN1. The sequence goes on along the minus strand of CAYYPW010000011.1, from coordinate 53,272 downwards.
GCAAAACACCAGTAACGAGGCCAACGCGCTACGCCCCAGCAACGAGGTAACCCCTTCTTTTTTAATAAAATCTACGACTGATTTGGTCACGACACCCAGCGCTGCGGCAGCGGTGCCATAACTCAACAACATTTTGGCACCCGTCACGATTTCAGGTTCGATATGCATAGTCTGCCTCACATAATTCAACAATTCGCACAAAGACAAGGGAGGCGATCTGCAATCGAAGCATACGGTTTGCGCTGCCAGGCCAAGCACGATTTAGCCACGACAAAGCAACGCATGTGTAAACGCAAGGAGAAAAGATGACAGGTGATAAAAACACAAAAACACTCACCGGCCAGCCTGCCCACCGCAGAACTCTACCCCAATATGCCTTCCAAGCCGGTATCCAGACTCGCGAGTGATGTGCTCTAGACAACGCCTTCCCATGCTCGAAAGCACAGTGGCCGTAGTGTTGCCCTTGACTCGCCTACTGTTGCGGGGGCAGTACCGGCATTACGCCTTAAAATGAGGCGCGCACCGGATTCCCGTTTAACGCAGCCAAAAGGACATTGGCCGCGCACTTGAAAAGCGTTCTCATCCTAGTGACTGGCAAGCCAACCGTCAATCATGCTGCACATTATTAAAATGTCCTTCAATGAGCACCTGGCCATAAATCGTCCTACGCATCCAGGCATGAACTTGCTCATTTTCACAAGCGTTCTACGCTATTACTAGTGAAGACATCCTGCTTTCTAAATCCGCCCACCATAGCGTAGCGAAAAGCCTTTAGCGCTAGCTGCTAGGAGCGCTTTATGCCAACGACACCTACCGAAAAACCGTGTGTGCTTATCGTCGATGACTCTCCCCTGGAGCTCGAATTATTCGCGGATTTTCTCAGCAATGCTTACCAGATAAAGACAGCGGAAAGCGGTGAAAAGGCCTTGCTGCTCGCAGCAGAATCTCCACGACCTGACGTGATATTGCTGGATCTCAATCTTGAAGACACTGACGGCTTAGAGATCTGCGAACGACTTAAACGCGATCCAGCCACCCAAGATTCGGCCATCCTTTTTGTATCCAGCACCGATACCACTATGGATAAGCTGAAAGGCTATGGATTAGGCGCACACGATTTTTTGGTTAAGCCGATCGACCTCGAAGTTCTGCACAAAAAAGTTGAACTGGCGATACAGATACGCCGCACCACCGCCTATTTATTGGCCGACAAGCAACGCGCCACCCAAACTGCCATGATGGCCATTTCCAGCGCGGGCGAACTGAACGTTGTGTTGGACTTCATGCGCCAAAGCTTCATGCTCCTGCACCCGGAAGCCATCGCCAAACTTCTCGTTGAATCCGTGCAACGTTACTCACTCGAAAGCACCCTACAAGTGCGCGCCACCCAAACGACCTTTCACGTCTCAAGCAACGGCACCACCTCCCCACTTGAGGTTGATATGCTTAACCGCATGAAAGACCGCGGCAGAATGGTCGAACGCAACCACAGTCTTATCATCAACTTCCCCAGTTGTTCGCTGCTGGTAAAAAGCATGCCCCAGGACGAAAATCTGCTGGGCCGTCTTCGCGATAGCCTGTGCCTGCTGATGGAGAGCGCAGACGCACGCATCAAGGCAATGGATCTTGAACTGCGCAACAATCACTTGCTGTGCACCATCATCGATATGGTCAACAAATCCAGGCAGCAGCTCACGGCCATACACCAACTCACCGTCGACCGGCGTGTATTGCACGATGTCAGCAACTCACTGATAGAAAAGCGTAAAATACGTCTGATCAGCTCATTGCAACAACAATCCATCCCCGACGCTCAAATTGCCGAAACCACCCAGGGTCTGGAGGAGAGCCTCAAGTTCCTGCAACAAAACTTCGACCTAAGCCTCGCCGCCGATCACGAAATCATGAAGCTGGTCGATCAATTGAACGAAAACCTGCAAAACATGATTATGGTCTAGCGCTGAATCGCGAGCGATCTCCGCTGGCTACCACGGCCCCAAGCCCAAGGTTCAATTGTTCAAACACAGATGCACTTCAAAACGCCCACCTCGTTCCATGCCCCAGCTTTCCGAAACTCTAGCTGGAGCAATCCGGCACGTTTGAGTTACCATTAATCCTTTTGCGGGTGGGCGTTTGCGCCCTTTTATCAGTTTTGCGGCAACGGCGAACTCAGACTCATGTCGATAGCAATCACTCTTCCAGACGGTAGCGTCCGTCAATTTGAACACCCGGTCAGCGGCCTAGAAGTGGCCACCAGCATCGGCCCTGGTCTTGCCAAAGCCAGCCTCGCCATGACGGTCGACGGCGAACAGCAAGATCTCACCCGCACCATCGACCGCGACGTCAAACTGGCCTTTATCACCCGTGACAAAGACGACGCGCTGGAGTTGTTGCGCCACGATGCTGCCCACGTCATGGCACAGGCAGTAAAAGAGCTTTACCCCGAAACTCAGGTCACCATTGGCCCCGCCATCGAAAACGGCTATTACTACGATTTTTTCCGCGCGACCTCATTCACGCCTGAAGATCTCGAAAAAATCGAACAGCGGATGATGGACATCGTCGACCGTGACATTCCGATCGTGCGCGAAGTCTGGGATCGCAACGACGCCATTGCGTTTTTCGAAGGGCTCGGCGAAAAATTCAAAGCTGAAATCATTCGCGATCTACCCGAAGATCAAACCATCACCCTCTATCGCCAAGGCGAATTCATCGACCTCTGCCGCGGCCCTCACCTGCCCTCCACCGGCAAACTGGGCAAAGCCTTCAAGATCATGAAACTGGCTGGCGCTTACTGGCGCGGCGATGCGAAAAATCCGCAATTGCAACGCATTTACGGCACAGCCTGGCGCGATCCGAAAGAGCTGAAAGCCTACCTGGTTCGCTTGGAAGAAGCCGAAAAGCGCGACCACCGCCGTCTCGGCAAAGAGATGCAATTGTTCCACTTCCAGGAAGAGGCACAAGGCAGCGTCTTCTGGCACCCACGCGGTTGGCGTTTGCGCAAAAACCTCGAAAACTACATCCGTCGCAAGATGGAGCGCACCGGCTATCAAGAGGTTTGCACCCCTCAGCTGATGGATCGCAAACTCTGGGAAGCCTCGGGCCACTGGGAAAAATACGCCGACGACATGTTCACGACCTGCACCGAGAACAAGGACATGGCGATCAAGCCCATGAACTGCCCCGGTCACGTGCAGATTTTCAACCAGGGTCTCAAGAGCTACCGCGACCTGCCGTTACGTTTTTGCGAATTCCACACGCTGCATCGTAACGAGGCACATGGGGCGCTGCACGGCCTGATGCGTGCCCGCTCGTTCAGCCAGGACGACGCGCATATTTTCTGCACCGAAGAGCAGATCAACGAAGAAACGCGCAATTTCTGCGATTTGTTGAAAGAGGTGTATGCCGATTTTGGTTTCCATGAAATCCGCGTGAAATTCTCCGACCGCCCGACCAATCGCGCCGGCACCGACGAAACGTGGGATAAAGCAGAAGGCGCATTACGCACAGCGATTGAAGCGGTGGGCATGGATTATGTGATGAACCCCGGTGAAGGTGCTTTCTACGGCCCGAAACTGGAGTTCGTGCTGAAGGACGCGATCGGTCGCGACTGGCAATGCGGCACGCTGCAAGTAGATTTCGTATTGCCTGAGCGTCTGGATGCCGAATACGTGGGCACTGACTCTGAGCGTCATCGCCCGGTGATGTTGCACCGCGCGATTTTGGGCAGCTTGGAACGTTTTCTCGGCATTCTGATCGAGAGCACGGCGGGTCACATGCCCATGTGGTTGTCACCCATGCCGGTCGTTATCGCGACCATTACCGACGACGCACGCGACTGGGCGTTGGAAGTATCGAAGCAGCTGAAGGCCGCCGGTATTCCTTGCGACCTGGATTTGCGCAATGAGAAAATCGGCTACAAAATTCGCGAGCACAGCAATGCGAAAGTGCCGCAGATTTGGGTGGTCGGCAAGAGCGAAGCGGAGCAACATAGCGTGGCGATCCGTCGCTTGGGTGGCGGCAATCAAAACGATGTGATGTCGCTGACGGATGCCCTGAGCGCCTTGCGTGAGGCGACGACGGCACCCTGTTGAAGATCATTTCATCCGTGTGAATTTGCAGTATTTTGCATCTTTCGTGCGGGAGCTTAGGGCTGGCGTTTAATGACGTTGGCCCTTTTGTTTTCTGGGTCGATTTTTGATTTTGGTTCTTTTGTCGGCCATGTTCGGGGTGGAGGGATGGTTTCTGGAAACGCCGTAAATACGTCCCTGTAGGCTCGACGCCGACATCCATGTCGGCGACGTTCCCGAAACCATCCCTCCACCCCGAACATGGCCTCTGGCAGTTTCAAACCAAACAGAATCAAGCCGCATTGATCAACAATTTACACCACTGCACTGCGTTTAATACGCACTGAAGGCGCCCTGATGGGTGATGTAGTGGGTAGGGGGAGATGTTCGGAAACGTCGGCGCCATGGATGGCGCCGTCGAGCCTACAGGGACGTATTCACGGCGTTTTCCGAACATCTCCCCCTACCCACTGCAGCGCACATCACGGTAGAACCCCCAAATACGCAGACAAAGAATCAAAGAAAACCATGGATATCTACCTCCACAACACCCTGACCAATAAGAAAGAACTCTTCACTCCGATAGATCCCAACAGTGTCACGATGTACGTCTGCGGCCCCACCGTCTACAACTACGTCCATATCGGCAACGCCCGCCCCGTCGTCGTATTCGACACACTCTATCGCCTGCTCAAACGCCACTACCCCGACGTCCGTTATGCACGCAACATCACCGACGTCGACGACAAAATCAACAAAGCCGCCAAAGACAACAACGAAACCATACGCGAACTCAGCACCCGTTATGCCGACGCCTACCACGCCGACATGCAACACCTGTACAACCTGACGCCAACCCTCGAACCACGCGCCACCGACAACATCGAAGCCATGATCGAACTGATCACCGCATTGATCGAAAAAGGGCACGCCTACGAAGCCGAAGGCCATGTACTCTTCAATGTCAGCAGCGATCCACACTACGGCTGCCTCTCCAAACGCAACCAAGACGACATGATCGCCGGCGCCCGCGTCGAAGTCGCCCCCTACAAGAAAAACCCCTTCGACTTCGTCCTCTGGAAACCCTCTAGCGATGACCTGCCCGGCTGGGACAGCCCTTGGGGGCGCGGCCGCCCTGGGTGGCATATCGAATGTACGGCAATGATCAATGCCCATCTGGGTAAAACCATCGACATACATGCCGGTGGTCAGGATCTTATTTTCCCGCATCATGAAAATGAAATCGCCCAAGGCACCTGCGCCCATCATGGTGAGCGTTTCGTTAATTATTGGTTGCATAATGGCTATCTCACCATTGATGGCGAGAAAATGTCGAAATCGCTCGGCAACTTTGCCACAGTGCATGAACTGCTAGCGCATTGGCCCGGTGAGGTACTGCGTTATGCCCTGTTGTCAGCGCATTATCGATCGCCGCTCGACTGGTCAGACGATGCGCTCACACAGGCAAAAGCCAGTCTGGATCGTCTTTATGGTGCATTACGCGGTCGCACCACAGTTAATGCTGGCGCGCACCCACTTCTAGACACGTTGGAACAATACATCGCTGACGATCTTTCAACACCGCAAGCGCTCGCAGTGCTGCACCAGATTGCCGGTGACGCCAATCGCGCCGATAACGCCGAAGCCAAGCTGCAGCTGCAAGCCGTGCTAACCGCCGCAGGTGAACGTCTTGGGTTGTTAACACAAGATCCTGAACATTGGTTCAAGTGGCGAGCACCCAGTGCGACAACAGGCGACGATCTTACTGACGATGCGATCGAAGCACTGATCGTCGAACGTCGCGATGCCCGTAAAGCCAAAAACTTTGCGCGCTCCGACGAAATTCGTGATCTATTGAAAGCCAAAGGCATCGAACTGGAAGACACGAGAGAAGGCACGCGATGGACGCGTAGTTAAACCACCTGGCGATACAACCGAGTTACACAATTGGAGCCTCAATGAAACAACCACGCCATATTCTGATTACCGGTGCTGCCGGTGCCATTGGTTCAGCATTGGTGGATTGCTTTGCCCACCATTATCCACAAGCGATTCTCACGTTAGTGGATGTCAACCAGGAGAAGCTTCAAGCTTGTTGCAATGCCTTGGGGGAACGGGCTAAAGGCTATGTGTGGGATTTGTTTCAACCTGACCAATTGCCTACTCGCTGGCAATCCATGACCGCTGAACGAGGCGCAGTGGATCTATTGATTAATTGCGCAGGCATTATGGATATCGTGTCATTTGGCGGCATGGGCTGGGAGCGCGGCTGGAAATTGCTGACCGTTAACATGATCAGCCCGCTACGCCTAATGGATCTGGCGCTGTCAGACATGTCAGCGGGTAGCTGCATTATTAATATTTCGAGCATGGCTGGGCGAGTGCCCATCAAAGGCTGTACGTACTACGGTGGTGCGAAAGCAGGCATTGCCATGGCTTCAGAAATTGCGCACAGCGAGCTTAAATCGCGCAACATCCATGTGATTACGGTTTACCCAGGGCCGGTGTATTCAGGATTGGAGGCCCATGCCCGCAGCCAAGTCAAACAGGGAATGATTTCCAAATTCATCCCCACCGGCCAGCCAGAGGTCATTGCCACAAAAATTCAAGTTGCTTACGAACAAAATGAGGCGCGTGTTATTTATCCGACAGTATACGGGGTGGCGCACCTTATGAATGCCGTTGCGAGTTGGGTGACTGCGAATGTCAGCCCGCAACCTTTGCGCTAAATCATGATGCCACTGAAGACGATCTTACTGACGATTCGTGGTCTGCTTAAAACCCAAGGGGTTGAACCGGAGGACACGAGAGAAGGCAATCGCTGGACAAGAAGCTAGAATCAGACAAGCGCCACACAAAAATTAGGATTACAGGGCAGTTTATACACAAATCGAGTAAACCACCGTCTGTCTATATGGCTTCAAACATAAAGAGACAGACGACATAACAGGGAATCCACATGAAAAGCTTTCAATTTTATTCAGCTTTACTTCTCGCCTTATCGCTTCAGGGGTGCGGTAGCGGCGACGAAGGCCATGACTCCATCGCGCAGATAAAAGTCTATAAATACGATGGATCGGTGCAATGCGATGTTGCAGGGATAGCACCAGAGGTGATGCGACAAGAGCTGATAAACGCTGGTATCGATGTGATCTGCTCTCAAAAAGGCAGCGACGGATTATTGTACGCAGCCAGCTGTGGTCAAGGGACCGGCGCAATCAATATTTATACGATCCACAGCCCCAACCTAATCGACGCGGAGGCGCTGGGGTATCGCAACGTCACAGAGTTGACCGAATACAGCGACACGCCCTGCGAGCAATAAGCGTAGTAATAACTTACAAAAATTTATATGCACAAAAAAGCCGAGATGTGTGAGCACCTCGGCTTTTTGTTGACTTCGCTCTACGCAGGATTCTAATCAGGTCTTTAAAACAAAGAAGCCCGCAGAAAACACTCAAGGAATCGGCAAATACCCATCCTTCACACCCTTGGTCACCACACTCACCGCGTTATGCGCATGCAGGCTTTCCAAGTGATTCACGCGCACCCAAAAATCGGCATAGGCGTCGACATTATTAAGTGCTGACTGAATCTTGCGCGCTGCATCTTCACAGAACATCAAGTTTTGTCCATTCAAACGCGCAAATTCCTGCTCGTCTTCACGCTTGACGGCGGTTTGTACGGGGGTTTTCAAACAACCTTCAACCACATCAATCAGGTCTTCCAGCGGGAACGCGCCGGCCCCCGCCTCCATCACGACTTTCACCTGCGCAATGCTGCGCTGGCTATGCGGCGTAGCCATAATGCCCTGTTCCGACCCCAACCAGCCGTGAACATCATCGACGGACACAGCAGTCTGCTGGCCAAAGTCTTTGCGGAACTGTTGCTGAATCAACTGACGGGCCAGGGCCGCCGAACACGGGCAGGTAGAAGAATACGGAATCTCTACCGACATCTCGGCACTGAATGCGCCCTGGTTATATTTGGCGATAATACGTGCAGGATAGGCTTTCCAGCCGGCGAATTCGCTCTTTAACGCCGGGCGGCGCACCAGAAACTCAAAGCGGAAATCCACATACGCCTGGTCGCTCAGACCGTGATGCGATTCCTGGAAGCGACCCAGCAATTCCTGCAGGCTTGAGGGCGTGATGGGTTGATTGCAGGCTTCATCCAGCAGCAAGTACAGGCGAGACATGTGAATTCCCTTCGCCTGCGGGTTGATCAGATTCACGAAGGCCTGAGCTTTGGCTACTGCATGGGCCGTGCCCCCGTTGCGCGTCAGGACACTCACGGGAACTTCGATTTCGCTCATCCCTACCCAGTCCAACAGGCCAGTGGCTTTAGGTTGAGAGATGGACGCAACGTCCGGCATTGACTTACTGCCCATTGATGACAAATCCAGAAAATTCATGGAAGGCCCCTTGCTGCCTGGGTTTTCGGTATTAACCCACAACACGGTACTGATAACAATGACTAAAAAAGTGCGTGAATTGTACAACAATCGCCGTGCCTGGGGAACGCGAGGCGGTGAACACACTGTCCCGTCCTCGCGAAGAGATTGGCAATATCCCGCAAAACCAAGGAATTTCATTGACGCAAGCGTCTGGCTTGCATAGAAATAAAGAGGTGCGGTCGATAGGCAAATACCAATATCGGCCATAGTGACAATCAATCAACAGTGACAATCAACTCGGCGCCAGAGCGATAGCTAACTCACCGCCCGCCCCCAGCACAAGGAATTCACCTTTGAATCAAGATCGCCCTCGTTCCGATGACAACCCCTATCAGATGCCGCAGGCCGATGTTGCCACCATGGATGGCAATGAGTTTCACGAACCCCGCACCACGCCGTCTGGCAATGGCACGCAATGGATTGGCGATGCCTGGCGATTATTCAAGATATCACCAGGGCTGTGGATCGCCATGTTCATTGTTTATGCGGCTTGCATGATCGTCCTCAGCTTCGTGCCTTTTGCGGGCAATTTGTTCACACCGGTATTCATGGCGGGGTATTACCGCGCCAGCCAAACCGCCGCCGAAGAAGGGGTGGTGCGAATGGAGGATCTCTTCAGCGGCTTTCGCGAACGACTGGGTCCGCTGATTCTGTTGGGTGTGCTCACGTTGGTGTTTTTTGTAGTCATTATCATGGTCTGTATGGGCATCGGCATGGGTGTTCTGGGCATTGCGTTTGTCGATCCTGCCAATGGCGCCCCCGCGCTGATACCCATTCTTTTACTCAGTTTGATCGTGGCCGCGCTGATCATGCCGGTCATTATGATGACGTGGTTTTCACCCGCTCTGGTGTTGTTTGAAGGGATGGGGGCGTTTGAAGCCATGAAATGCAGTTTTCGCGCCTGCCTCAAGAATATCCTGCCGTTCACGATCTACAGTTTGATTATGCTGGTATTGGCCGTGGTGGCCGTTATCCCAGTGGGGCTGGGGCTTATCGTACTGTTCCCGGTGATGATGCTGACGGCTTACACGAGTTATCACGACATTTTTATCGCTAATGATTGAAAAGGTGCCTAAATGAAAACGCTGATTACGCTGGCTGTCATTGCTGCACTCGTGTTCTGGGCGATCAGCATCTATAACAAGCTGGTGGCGTTCAGAAACCGCGTTAAAAACGCGTTCTCCCAAATCGACGTGCAACTGCAACGCCGCTATGACCTGATCCCCAATCTGGTGGAAACCGCCAAAGCCTACATGCAGCATGAGAAAGAGACGCTGACCGCAGTGATTGCCGCACGCAATCAGGCTGTCACTGCCGAGAAGAACGCAGCCGCCAACCCCGAAAGCGGGCTGGCCATGCGTGCACTTTCACAAGCAGAAGCAGGTTTGACCAGCGCCATGGGCAAGTTCTTCGCGCTCGCTGAGAGCTACCCCGACCTGAAGGCGAATACCACCATGAACCAGTTGATGGAGGAGCTCACTTCCACCGAAAATCGGGTGGGATTTGCGCGTCAGGCGTTTAATGATGCTGTCACTGAGTACAACACCTATCGCGAGCAGGTTCCCAACAATTTTGTTGCCGGGTTCGGTAGTTTTCAGCCCGCCGAACAGCTTGAGATACAGGAGCCTGCGGCACGCCAGGCAGTGAAAGTGTCCTTCAATTGATGACTCTTACCTGATGGCTTTTCGCTAATGGCTACATTTTATGAAAATCAGCAAGAGGCTCGTCGCAAGACGGGCCTCTTGGCTTTCTACTTTGGACTCGCGGTCGTGCTGATCATTCTGGCCGTCGATCTCGTGCTGTTTTTCACCGATCGTTATGCATTGGAATCTGGCAGTGTGCTGGGGCCGGCTCACACCTTCAACCTCGGTGCATTTACAGACTTTGTGGATTGGTTATTGGGACCGCGTGGCATTGCCGCCAGCGTGCTCACTTTGCTGGTGCTGGTGACCGGCAGCGTTCTAAAAACCGTCAAACTAGGTAAGGGTGGCGATCAGGTCGCCATTATGGCCGGCGGCACCTGGGTGGATCTCAATACCCAAAACGCCCAAGAACGCCAATTGATCAATGTCGTCGAAGAGATGGCGATCGCCTCCGGCATCAAACCACCTCGCGTCTACTTGTTACGGGAGGAGGCAGGGATCAATGCATTCGTCGCCGGGCTGACCCCCAACGATGCTGCGCTTGCCGTGACTCAGGGGGCCCTCGATACGCTCACCCGAGACGAGTTGCAAGGGGTGATTGGACATGAGTATTCGCATATTCTCAACAGTGATATGCGCATCAATGTGCGCATGATCGGATTACTCGCCGGCATTTTAATGATTGGCCAAATCGGTCGCATTCTGCTGGATACCCGCAGCCATGGCATGTCGAGTCGCAGCAAGAAAGGCAGCAACCCTCTCCCCCTTATAGGTGCTGCTCTTTGGTTAATTGGATCAATCGGTTTGTTTTTTGGCCAATTGATCAAGGCGGCGCTATCGCGCCAACGTGAATATCTGGCCGATGCCTCATCGGTGCAATTCACCCGTAATCCCCTGGGCATTGGTGGCGCCTTGCTGAAAATCCGCGATGCGAGTCAGCATTCTCATTTGACGGGCAAACATGCGGACGACATCAGCCATATGTGCTTTGGTGAGGTGATGACGCATCGCTTCAACGCCTTGTTTGCCACCCACCCGCCGCTGGACGCACGCCTTCGCGCAATTGATCCTCAGCTGGAGAAGCAACTGCGAGCATCCCTGACGCACACGCCCCACCCGTCCGGGGCAACGCCCACGCCCACCGTCCCCGCGATGGCAACCGGATTTGCACCCGCAACCTCTGCGGCGACACTGAAAGCGTCCATCGGCCAGCTGTCGACACCACAGATTCAATTGGGCGAACGTTTTCATGCCCAGTTTCCGGCCCTTTTGTTAACCGCAGCCCATGATGCCGAACAAGCCCCCTTGTTGCTCTATGCGCTGGTTTTGGCAGCCCCCCAGCAGGATGCGACAGTCAACAATGCCTTGAAATCGATGTTCGCGCCGCCCTTTTTGGGGCGTTTGATCAGCCTGCGTTCGCAAATTATGGCGATGCCCATCGCGCTGCGATTACCACTGCTGGATCTGCTGATGCCCACATTGCAACATCTGCCCAGCGCCGAACAAGCTAACGTGCTCAGCACACTGAATGGCGTCATCGGTGCCGACAAACGCTACACGCTGTCGGAATGCGCCTACTTTTTACTTGCCGAAAAATACCTGCAACCACGCAAGCGCCCGCGAGCGACCGTCAACTCCATACACAAGATCGAGCAACCAGTGGCGCGTGTTTTTGTGGCGCTCGCGCGTGCCTCACGCACCGACGAGGCCACGCAACGCAAACATTTCGAACATGCCATGCGCTGCCTGGGATTGACTCATGCTACTGCCAGCTTTGACAGCCCACCCAGTGCCGATCAGTTGATTGAATCCATGCATGCGCTGGCACACCTTTCGCCAGTGCTCCAACAGTCCCTGATCGATAACGCCATTGATATGGTGATCGCCGATCAGCAGATTCATTTAACCGAGATCGAACTGCTACGGGCGTTCTGCGAAATGCTCGATTGCCCGATGCCCCCGGTTGATCCCACGCTCCTGACCCACTGACCTGAAAGGGTGCAAACCGGTCTGAACCGTTCGTCGTTTGCACATTAATCGGGCAAATAAATTGATTTACTTTTCAGCAGGTTGCTGATTATTTCAACAGCGACTTTGTCATAATTTCGCCACATGCTCTATTCTTGAACAAAGGCGGGTGTTTTTATTGCTGTCACCCTAATGACACAACGATGTGGTACTTCTTTCGCATGGTGACTGGTAGCTCTGGTTACAGCTAGTTACAGCTCCACCCGCAGGAATGTCACAAAAGGAATAGGGGTCACACGACATGAGTCTGTTTCAACACAAGGCCGACACAGCCTGTGGCGAGTCCATC
>CAYYPW010000011.1:0-40686 GCA_964473645.1 uncultured Moraxellaceae bacterium | reverse complement strand
ACACGACATGAGTCTGTTTCAACACAAGGCCGACACAGCCTGTGGCGAGTCCATCGCCGAAAGTGTTCCGCTGCACCAGCTGGGATGCGACGCGATTTTTTCGCGCTACGATGCCGGTCAGACAGTGGGGCCCGTTATCAATATGGCCCGCGCCCGTAACTTGCTCGTTACCGGAACCGCCATTCTCGAATATCAGGGCAAATCCCAAACCATGCGCGCGGGCGACTGGTTCGAACTGCCCGCTCGCAAGGAATACACGCTGCGTTATTTGAGCGATTCATTGGTCATTGAATTCTGGTTCGATAACAAACGCTGATTCTTGCCGCTCCATCCCTCCCGCATCTGCGATCTCTGCCAACGCATTCGGTCTGCTTTATTTCAAAATCCTTCGTTACTTATTCCGCATCCCGTGCTGCCTGTTTAGCAAACCAACCCGTACAAAAATATCCCTCAACAAACATCTAATTTGCTATTGGCCAATATCGTGCACTAGCGCAGAATCTAGGCCATTCAGAACAAAAACAACTGGGATATCAAGAAGCCATGGTAGAGTTCATTCTCAACGGCCAACCCGTGCGCGTGGACGCTGAAGACGAAATGCCCTTGTTATGGGCGCTGCGTGACACACTCAAGATGACCGGCACCAAATTTGGCTGTGGCCAGGGCTTGTGTGGCGCTTGCACTGTTCACATCGATGGTCAGGCTGTTCGGGCGTGCGCCATGCCGATCAAAGGCGTTGCTGGGCACCACATCACCACCATCGAAGGCCTGTCTGCCAACGGCTTGCACGCATTGCAAAAGGCCTGGGTGGCGCGCAATGTTCCACAATGCGGCTACTGCCAACCTGGCCAGATCATGCAAGCGGCCTCACTATTGGCCACCAACCCCTCCCCCAACGACGAACAAATCAAGCAGGCCATGAACGGTAATATCTGCCGCTGTGGCACCTATACCCGCATTCATGCCGCCATCAAAGATGCGGCGGCTCACCTGCGAGGCGAGCACCCCTTCCCCGATACTGACCCCCTGCCTACGGAGTGGCATTGTCAATCTGTCGACAAAAGCCAACCCGACGACAAACTGGTGTAAGGGGCTGCCATCATGAAATTTCCGCTGGAAACCGTACAGAACTCACGCCTGAATCGTCGTCATTTTTTGAAAACCACCGCCCTGCTCGGCACAGCGCTGGTCGTCGAACTCACTCTACCGGGCTGTGCTACCACTGCCCATGTCACCGCCAACCCAAGCGATTGGGAAGCCGACGCTTGGCTGTCGCTGGATCAAAATGGCCAGATCACCTTCGTACTCGCAAGCGTTGAGATGGGTCAGGGCACCATGACCGGCCTCACCACCCTGGTCGCCGAAGAATTGAATGTCACCCCTGCCAGCATCAAAGTGGTTGCGGCCCGCGCAGATCGACGCTATGCCAACCCGGTGTTCGGCATTCAATTAACCGGTGGCAGCACCAGCTTGAAGACCGCCTACCTGCCACTGCGAAAAGCTGCCGCAGCCATGCGTATGGCGTTGATCAATGCCGCTGCCGCGACCTGGCAAGTCGATGCCAAGCAAATCACTGCCGAAGCCGGGCGAGTCATCTATGCCGACCGCAGCCTGGGTTATGGGGAGCTGATCGGTGAAGCGGCACGCCTCGGATTGCCAGAAGATGAGGCTATCGAACTCAAGACCCCAGATCAGTTTCGTTACATCGGCAAAGCCGGTACCCGCCTCGATGCCCAAATGAAAGTGATGGGCACGGGTACCTTTGGCATCGACGTGCAACGCCCGGTGCTCTACAAAGCCGCATTGAAGCGCTGCCCAGTGCCGGGGGCGACGCTGAAAAGCTGGCGCGATACTGGCGCCACCAAACGCCCGGGGGTGAAACGCGTGGTCGCAATCGACACCGGGGTCGCGGTGATCGCCGAGAACTGGTGGCAGGCGCAACAAGCCTTGTCGCTGATTGAAATCGAGTGGGACGATCTCGAGCTGCAAAACATTTCAACCGATCGGGTGTTCGCGACATTTGCCAAAGCCGCCAAAGAAGACAGCGGCAAAAAGGTGCGTAGCGAAGGTGACGGCGCAGACGCCCTCGAGGATGCAACCACCGTTCTGGATGTTGAATACCGCGCACCGTTTCTGGCCCACGCCACGCTTGAACCTCAGAACTGCACGGTGGAGCTTTCCTCTGATTTCTGCGAGATCTGGGCACCGACCCAGGGGCCCGATGTCGTCGCCGCCTGGGCTGAGAACATTACCGGACTCTCACGCAGTCAGATCGAAGTGCATACCACGCTGATTGGCGGTGGCTTCGGGCGCCGCCTCACGCAGGATTTTGCCATTGAGGCGGTCAAGATCGCGAAGGCCAGCGGCTTGCCCATTCAGTTGATCTGGTCGCGCCAGGATGACATCCAGCATGACGTGTATCGTCCAGCGGCATTGGCTCGGATGCAGGCGGGTTTTGACAGTAACAAGCAATTGAGTGCCTGCTCTGCCAAGATCGTCACGCCATCGATCATGGCCAACATTCTCGGCCATCTGGCCGGCGCTGTGCTGCCTGCCGCCGCCCCGGATTGGGCTGCCGGCGCCGTGGGAAGCATGGGCCCCCTCTACGGCAGCATGCTAGAAGATCCCAGTTGTACAGAAGGCATTGCCGATACTCCCTATGGCGTCGACCACTTGGAAGTGCGGCATATCGCTAGTGAGCCTGGCGTGCCAGTGGGCTATTGGCGTAGCGTGGGCCACTCCTACACCGCCTTCTTCATGGAAGGTTTCATGGATGAGATGGCGCATCATGCGGGCCAAGACCCGGTGGTGTTCCGGCGCAGCTTGCTGAACAACAGCCCTCGCATGTTGCACGTATTGAATGTGCTGGCCGACAAAGGCCGGTGGGGACAGCCGGCGCCTGGTCGCTTCCAGGGGGTGGCGGTGCATATGTCATTTGCGTCCTACGTGGGCCAAATTGCCGAGATCAGCGTCGAAAACGGTAAAATTCGCGTCCATCATGTCACCTGCGTGGTGGATTGTGGCATGACGGTCACGCCCGATATCGTCGTCGCACAAATGGAAGGCGGTGTGCAGTTTGGGTTGTCTGCGGCACTCTATGGTGAGATCACTCACAGCAATGGTGCGGTGGATCAATCTGGTTTTCAGGATTATCAACTGCTGCGCATGCAAGAGGCGCCTACCGTCGATGTCCATATCATTGCCAGCAAGGAACCTCCCACCGGGGTAGGCGAACCAGGCGTTCCGCCGATTGCGCCAGCGGTCGCCAACGCGGTATTTGCTGCCACCGGTCAACGCCTACGGTCCTTGCCCTTGCGCCTTTCTAGCTGAGCAACGCCCGCATGAAAAGCCAGAACCAGCTTGTCCTGGAATTTCTTGAGAGTACGCTAAACGCCGGGCAACCGGCGTGGCTGATCACGTTGCTCAGCATCTGGGGTAGCGCCCCCCGCCCAGCAGGGAGTTTACTGGCCGTGGCCCCGCATCAGCATTGCGGCTCACTCTCGGGTGGCTGCCTCGAAGAAAACCTGCTCACAGAGTTGCGCAACCATCACTACAGTCATCAACAGCCCTCTCGCATCAGCATTGGCGTAAGCCAGGAGCAAGCGCGCCAGTACCGCCTACCCTGTGGTGGCCAAATGCAGTTGCTTATCGAACCGATCCAGCCACACACCCCCGCACACGAAGCCTATCAAGCCCTGGTGGCCACCCTTGCACAACGCCACGCCTGCAGCCGCAGTGTCGCCCTGCATGATGGTAGCGTGGTGGTCACGGCCCTGCGCGGCCAAGCACCTAAAGCAGCGATTCAAGAATCGCAAAACCACATCACTCACCACCTCGGGCCCACCCGAAGGTTATTGTTGGTGGGTGCCAATCTGGTGGCCGAGCAATTGGCGACGCTTGCCCATGCACTGGATCTGGAGGTGTGGGTGTGCGATCCGCGCCCTAACGCCTTCGAGCAGTGGCACATCCCCTTTGTACAGACATCAAGCGCCTACCCCGATGACCTGATTCGCAATCATTTTCAGGGGCAGGACGATATGATCATCACCCTCGCACACGACCCGCGTGTCGATGACATGGCATTGATGGAAGCCCTCACTGGCCCGGCCGCCTACATTGGTGCGCTTGGCTCCCGCAAAACAACAGCCCAGCGCTTGCTGCGTCTGCGCGAACTGGGGCTGGACGATACCGCCCTCGCCCGTCTGCACGCACCGGTCGGACTGGATATCGGCAGCAAAACACCGATTGAAATTGCCATCGCCATCGCCGCTGAACTAATTGCGTTTGAGCATCAGCGGCATCCTGCCCAAGCGTTGCACGCCGTGCCCCCAGATGAACGCCATGACCAGCTACGCACCGTCTGATTCACAGCCAGGATTTCTGATACTGGCGGCAGGTCGTTCACAACGCTTTGGCAATGAGGACAAGTTGTTGGTCCCCCTACAGGGAAAACCGCTGATTGCGCACGTGCTGGACACACTGCAGCAACTTGCGCTGCCTCGCAATCGCGTGGTGGTCTGTGTCGCCCCAAACGCCACGCCGCTAACAGACTACCTGAGCGCCCGCGACCAAGCCTTCACCCGCTGCCCCCACGCCGATGCCGGCATGGGCAGCACCCTTGCCGATGGCGTGTCAGCCCATGCCAACTGGCCTGGCTGGATCATCTGTCTTGCAGACATGCCAGCTATTAGCGCCGCCACTTACCATGCTCTTCTCACCCACCCTGCGCCTCATGGATTGCTGGCGCCAAGTTGGCAAGGCCAACGCGGGCACCCTGTTCGCATCGATCAACGCTTTCGCCAAGCCCTCTGCAATTTGCAGGGAGATACCGGCGCCCGCCACCTGTTAGCACAATATAATGACGATCTTGCACTATTAAGTGTCGAAGACCCGGGTATTACGCTGGACATTGATACCCCATCTGATTTAAATAGGCGTCTCATACTCTAGTGCGACTCTTTAGTACGACTCTTTGGAACGAAGAGAGAAGCAGTACGAAGAGAGAAACCATATTGCCGAATACCAATCTTGCCGATCATAACTAAAGGGGTCCTCCGTGACAGATCTGGAGACTACAAAACCTTCCCAGGAATCCGACAGCGCTACCGCCGCCCTCACTGCGAGTGAAGGCATACAGGTAATGACTGACGCACCTGCCAAGAAAGAGCAGGCGCACACCAGCGACACCGCCCAATCAGAAACCACCCATATACCCGCCGCCGATACTGCCGAAGCAACGGCTACCCAGAGCACCGGCGACGCATTGCTTGCAGCCATCGAGGCGATTGTTCCCGCAGAGCCAACAACCGCTGAACACACTGGCAACATCGCCGCTGATACTTCGCCTGTAGAAACGAATGCCGTTGAAGCGACTGCGTCAGAAGCCAACTTTCCAGAAGCTAAGCCTTCAGAAGTTAAGCCTGTAGAAGCGATATCCATAGAAACCACCTCTACACAAGCCACTGCTGCACAAGCTGCGCCTTCGGATACCCAGCTTGCAGAAAACACCACTGCCGAAACCGAAGCTACTGTTGACGCCAACGACAGCGCACCTCTGGTCACCGCCAGTGTCATCAACGCTGTCGCTGCGACCGACGCCGAGGTTGAAAAAGTCGTTGCTGAAGAAAAACCGCGTCTACCCTTTGCCTTTCTCAACCTAGACTCACGCTTGCAAAAAGGCATCGACGAGCAAGGCTTCAGCACTTGCACCCCCATCCAGTCCGAAGCCCTGCCCCACACCCTGCTTGGCAAGGATGTCATTGGCAAGGCCCAGACCGGCACTGGCAAAACGGCTGCCTTTCTGATCACCATCATTCAGAACCTGCTCACGACGCCCGAACAGGAAGAACGCTATAACGGCGAACCTCGGGCGCTGATATTGGCACCGACGCGTGAATTGGCGCTGCAAATCGAGAAAGATGCGCGCCCATTGCTGAAAAATACACCGCTCAACATGGTCAGCATCGTGGGCGGCATGGATTACAAAAAACAGCAAAAACGCCTGCAAGAAGAGATCGTCGACATTGTGGTTGGCACCCCCGGCCGTCTGATCGACTTCGTACGGGGTAAAGACCTGTTCTTGAGCGAAACTGAAATCGTTGTCATCGACGAAGCCGACCGCATGCTCGATATGGGTTTCATTCCCGATGTTAAGCGGTTGGTGCGCGAAACCCCGTACAAAACCTACCGTCAGACCCTGTTGTTCAGCGCCACCTTTACCGCTGACATCATGAACCTGTCAGAGAACTGGACCACCGACCCGGTGCGCGTTGAGATTGAGCCAGAAAGCGTGGCTAACGCCTCAGTCGACCAGAAGATCTACATCGTGATGGCCGACCAAAAGATCAACGTGCTGTACAACCTGATCACGCAACAAAACCTGGATCGGGTGATGGTGTTTGTGAATCGTCGTGATGAAACCCGCGACCTTACCACCAAGCTCAAGGCGCTGGGCCTGCGCGTGGCCATGCTGTCGGGCGAAATTCCCCAGCATAAGCGTTTGCGCACGCTGGAGAACTTCCGGAACGGGCGCCTGCGTGTGATGGTGGCGACCGATGTGGCAGGCCGTGGTATTCATATCGAAGGCATCAGCCACGTCGTGAACTACACCCTTCCCGAAGACCCGGAAGACTACGTTCACCGCATTGGCCGTACCGGTCGTGCCGGTGCGACGGGGACCTCAGTGAGCTTCGCCTGCGAAGAAGATGCGTTTTTGATTCCTGCCATCGAAACCCTGCTGGGCGAGAAAGTGCTGTGCACGCATCCCGAGCCGGAATTGTTGGCAGAATTGCCTGAGTTGATCGCCGAGTAATACACATCGCACCACATGCATGTCGTTACACCCGCTCCAAGCTATGCTTGGGGCGGTTCGCCAAACCTAAAGTCCCCACCCAAAAGCCCGAGCGCATCACTCAAGTCTGCACAATCTCCGCAAAACTTAATCCGTATTTTTTTAGAAAGACTGATAGCCGATGGCTGTCGTTGTCAGAGGCTTTCCGCAGACGCGAGACATCGTAGAGGCGACGCCCTGCCTCTGCGGCTGACGAGCATTGACGACACACCTGAATAACACCTTCCAATTGTACTTTTTCGATGTAATCAAGTTGCTGCAAGCGATGCGCGGGTAACAGCTGATCCAGCACGCCGCCAGCCCCCTGATCCAACGCCTCCCCCCAGTGGTATTGCAAGGTGCGAATCTCGTTTTTTACCACATCAGAAGTAATGCGCCCGCCATCACAGAGGGTAGCCATGCGCGTAACGCTAGCGTTAAGATCCCGGAAATTGCCCGCCCACTTGGCGTTAGCACTCAGTGCAAACGTTAGATATTCGCGGCGAGCTTCACTGCTGAAGGTGACATGCGTGCCATATTGATGCGCATACAATGCCAACTCGTAGTCAAGATTGGGTTCGAGATCTTCCTTGCGCTCCTTGAGGCCGGGCAGTTGATACACCCAGAGATTGATTCGCGCCAACAGATCTTCACGAAACAGGCCTTGGCGCACCCCTAAGCGCAAATCGCGATTGGTGCCTGCAATCAATTGAAATTCCGAATACACCGCACGATCCGACCCCAAAGGCAAAAATTGTTTGTCTTCAATGGCACGTAGCAGCATGGCTTGTTCGTCGGCACCCAGCTCACCGATTTCATCGAGAAACAATACCCCCCTATCCGCACTCTTGAGCAAACCGTCGCGGGCGCTGGCTGCACCTGTAAATGCCCCCTTGCTGTGACCGAACAACGTAGACATGGCGTTATCGCCACGCAAAGTGGCGCAATTGATTTCAACAAACGCCCCTTCCACCTGGCAACGCAATTTTTTCAGCTCATAAATACGTCGTGCGAGATGCGATTTGCCTGCACCGGTAGGGCCTGTAATCAACATGGGCGCGCGCGATTGGATCGCCACTTTCTCGATCTGCGCAATCATGTCGTTAAAGGATTTGTTACGAGTTTGAATGCCCGCCTTCAAATACGCAGTGCCTTCGAGATGCTCCTGCTTGAATCGCGAGGCGATTTCATCGTAACGCGATAAATCCAGGTCGATGATTTGCGCCGGGTATTGTTGCCGTTCATCCACTTTGGGGGAGCTTTGCAATAACTTGCCAGGAAACAATCGCGCCTCTGTCACCAAAAACACGCAAATTTGCTGAATATGCGATCCCGTGGTGATATGAAAGTAATAGTCGTTATGTGTCTGACTAAAAGCTTGCTGTTTCAGAAAAGTTGATAGCGTCAGATACACCGACGCCAGATCCCAAGGCGCTTCAAAGTTCAAAGGGATGCAATTTACCTGTGTATGAGGTGAAAGCTCCTGAATATCTGTCGCTACATCTTGTGCCAGCCCTGCATCATTATCGTTATAGAGCAGATAGAACTCATCAATGACAACGTCATTCTGCTGAAACAGCGCGACGGTAGGGCGCCATTTTTCCCAGCGTTGCTCCCAACGACCACGACGGCGGCTGGCGCGATCCATAACACTGCCCAAGATGCCATAGACGATGGATTTCTTTGCCATGCACAAACTCTATCCAAATAGATATTTATACTATCTTAATGGATACCTCGCGCGACCACCACTGTTATCAATCCCCTTCGCCACCCACACCCGAGAAAAGTATTTTTACATTACTTTCAATATCTTATGAATATCACGCAGCAGAATTTGCTGCTGCGTGAAGGGTTGGCACAGCATTCGCAATCCACTATTGCAAACAACGAATGAAGCCTCTCGGCGGAAAGCCGCGAGACTCAAAAGCGTTTGAGAAACGCCTCGAACAAGCGGCGCTGATTCGATAGGTCAGCCTGGCGCAAACGTGCCTCACGTATTGTGTACCTGTTCAGTGACGCCTCGAACACCGGCCTGTAGCTCAGTGGGTAGAGCGATCGACTGATAATCGATTGGACGCGGGTTCAAATCCCGTCAAGCCTCCATGGTAAAGGCGCAAGCCTTGAGGTTCGAATCCTCTTATGAGACTGCAAATCTCACTCGTAACAACCAGGGGCTCATGATGCGTGGCGAGTGCAAGCACTATCACGCAGGCCGTTAACAACTGACATCGACATGGGTTTGCCGATTGCGTCGACACCAGACGCCCGAATGCGTGTATCACCACAGGACGTGGAAACCTCGACAGGGCCCTTCGACAGAAGAGGTCGGGATACGCGCCAGCGGACAACAAGGTGAAGCCCCAATCGTCATAAATGTCGCCGCACTGTTAACGGGTGAGCCCCACCCAGATTAAAGTAGGAAGTAATGTATGTTGTGGAAAATGTTTGATATTGCCGATAACGAACGCGCCCTTGTTTTTCGCCGCGAACAATTTGCCGGGGTGCTGTTGCCCGGCCGCCATCGCCTGGCAAGTTTGCAAGGCGCATTGCGTGTAGAAAAGTTCGATATCACTCAGCTTGGTTTTGAGCATGCGCGTGCGCCGTTTCTGCTCAAGCAATATGCCGAGGCGTTGGCGCCCTACCTGACCGGCGTAGAAATGGGCGACCAGCAAGTGGGCCTGATCTATAGAAACGAACGTCTGGTCACCATTTTGCCGCCCGGCACTTTTTTCGCTTTTTGGAAAGGCGTAGAAACCGTGCGCGTTGAGACAGTGGAATTAAACGATACATTGGCCGTACCGGATGCGCTGTTGGGCGTATTGGCGCGCGGCGCGAATGTCGCATTAAAGCAACAAGCACTGTCGATGATGCTGTTCGTGGAAATTGCAGATGGTCAGGTGGGTTTGCTGTTTATGAACGGTAAATTTGAACGGGAACTGCAAGCCGGACGTTATGGTTTTTGGCAATTTAACCGGCATGTACAAGTGATCCCCGTTGATCTGCGTGTACAGGCAACCGATGTCAGCGGCCAGGAAATTCTCACCAAGGATCGGGTGAGCCTGCGTATCAACCTGAGCGCAAGCTACCAGGTAACGCAACCACAGGAGGCGGTGCTGAAGGTGAAGGATTACACCGCGTTCATTTACCGCGAATTGCAATTTGGTTTGCGTGAAGTGGTCGGTGAAAAAACACTGGATGAACTGCTTGCAGAAAAAGATGCACTCAACATCGCGATCTTGAACGGAGTGAAGGATAAACTCGCCACCTTTGGGGTTCGACTGGTGAGCGTGGGTGTAAAAGACATCGTGCTGCCCGGTGACATGAAGGCCATTTTGAATCAGGTAGTAGAAGCGCAAAAAGAAGCCGAAGCCAACCTGATCAAAAGACGCGAAGAAACGCAGGCCATGCGTTCCTTGCATAACACGGCGAAAATGATGGAAAACAATCCTGTGCTGCTACGTTTGAAAGAACTGGAAGCGCTTGAGCGTGTCGTCGGTCGTGTCGGTCAAATCAACGTGTATGGCGGCCTGGAGGGTGTCATGAACGATCTGGTAAAACTGACGGCGAGGCCCAACACCAATTGAGGGGAAGCCACCAGGACAGGTGGCTTCCTATTATTGATGCACGCTTTTTTGGATACACGCTTTTTAAAAAGAAACTAATCCTTTGATTCAGCTCCGACCGGTGAGCCCCATGGTGCTGTCAAGGCTTGGCGCAGATTCAGCATGCTGCCCTGGCCGATCCGCTTTGCCAGCTCGGCCTCGATATCTTTCAGCGCCGCCAGCGCATCCAACCCCAAGCGAGCCCCTTTTTCGGTGTACCGAATCACCTTGGCGCGCCTATCCGTGGGGTCGGGCTCCAATCGCAGGTATCCCATTTCGATCAGCTCATTCAGGGTTTGGTGAATCGCCTGACGCGTTACCCCGATGCGTGCCGCAATATCAGACGGCCGGGTCACCCCTTCGCCGATATTCACGAATACCAGGGATTGCGCCCGCGTGATCGCCGGCCAGCCCTTGGCACTGATGAGATTTTGCAAGCTCTCATCAACCCAGTAAAACGCGCGCATGAATAACTGCGCAATATTGGTATCCTTTGCTTCAAACAGGGGAGACGACATTACTCACCCTCCACGGTGACAGGCTTGCGCGGCGAAACGCCAGGGGCGGTTTATAGTGCTGTTGCTGTTTTATGATTGCAGACTGCCAATCAAGGCATCTTTCTCCAACCAAAGATCGCTCACCCAGGCCTGAAAACGCTCACGGAATTCCGCATCGTTTTCATAATCTCCGGCGGCAAACTCGGCGGGTATCTCTCTCTGTGTCACACGTACTTTTACACTACGCACGCGCCCACACATCAAATCCCAGAAACCAATGGCTTTTTCGTTATACACGATCGTTACATCCAGCATGGAATGCAACAAGCCCCCCATCGAAGACAACACAAACGCAATGCCACCGGCCTTGGGTTTAAGCAAGTAGTGATAAGGCGACTGCTGTTGATCGTGCTTGGCCTGGGTGTATCGGGTGCCTTCCAGAAAATTCATGACCGACACCGGAATCTCTTTAAAGCGCTCGCATGCTTTACGCGTGGTTTCAGTATCTTTGCCGCGCATTTCAGGGTGTTTGGCCAGATACTCCTTCGAATAGCGCTTCATAAACGGAAAATCCAGCGCCCACCAAGCCAGGCCCATAATGGGTACCCAAATCAGCTCCTGCTTCAAAAAGAACTTGAGAAACGGGGCTCGTCTGCTGAATACCGATTGCAGCACCAGAATATCCGTCCAGGATTGGTGATTGCAGGTGATCAGGTACCACCCTTTGCGCGACACCCGCTCCAATCCCTGTACATCCCACTCGATGCGATGAAACAACGACAGGATCATAGCATTGGTTGCCACCCAGTTCTCGGCCAGGATCACCAATATGGCGGAACACCACACTCGCCAGTTCTTTTGCGGAATCACCAGTTTTAAAAAGGTAACTATCAATAACGGCACAATCGTTATCAAAGTATTCAGCACAATCAGTAAAAAAGTACTCACGCCCTTAATCTGGGCAACCACAGCCTGCATAACGTGCTCCGCAAAATCCCCTTTAATTTCGCATCTCTCCACCAGAACCTCAGGGCGAGCGCTCATGATATGGGCAGGCATTATGCCACAGGCGTACAGGATTCCAGCCCCCTGTCGATAAACTGATTAAACAAACGTTTTGCGATTGTAAAGACGGGGTGAGGCTGCAGATAAGAAAAGCAACATTCTCGGCAACACCTTTGAGTCACGCATGAGGTAATCTATATGGTCAGGACGTATTACCAGGGTATCCCATGAACAAGCTTGCCGCGCTCACCGCATCGCTTTGGATGATGGGCACATCGGCCTACGCCAGCGAAGCCACCTTCAATGAAGCCGTCAACCTTTACCTGAAAGGTTACGCAGATTGCCGCGAAGCGAATACCCTGCGTAGCGACGACATTCAGGCGGCCCGCCAGTTTTTTGATAACTACCTGAAAATCCTCGATCAGGCCGCCGCCATTGATCCATCCATTCTGAAAACCACCGAACGCGATATGGATGCCAACCTCACCTATTGCGAGCGCGTTAACAACAACCTGAAAATGGCCGAGGCCGCACCCGTGCTTGAGGCCGGTTTTGCCCACTGCGAAAAAGCCAAAGCCTCCATGGCAGCCAACGATTTTTCCGGTGCCCAACAAGCCTTTGACGCCTATGCTGTCCAACGCGACCAGGCACTTGCTATCACGGCCAGCATCATGGACGTCTTTAGCCTCGCCAGCCAGGTTCGCGCCTGCGCTCGCCTTGAAGAAAAACTGGTGGAGGCCCGCGAAGCCAGCGCCAATGAAGCGGCGGCCCTCACCCAGTTGCAGCAACAGCTCACCAGCTACAGCCAGAAGTGCCAAACGGCGTTGAGCTTTACGCGCCAGAACACGTTCACCGTGGACACGATCGATCAGGCCAATCGTTTGCTGGCAGACGCCCAGCAATACCGTAAGCAAGCCTTGAGAAACACAACCGCGAACACCTTGCTTAAACGCGAACCCCAACCGGCAGAAACAGCCAGTCTCAGACAACTCGAAGCCGCTGCTGGGCGCTGCGAATCAGAAGTAATCTCGCAGATTCGCAGCATGAGCAAACAACGCAGCCTGAGCGAACAAACGCTGGACGCGGCGATTGCCAATCTGCAACAGGCCAAGCGTGAATGTAACAACGGAGTTAAGCTGCTGTCGCAGTCTGCCGCCAACGCTGATGGCCGCAACATCGACCAACAAGTACGCAAATTGATACAGCAAGGCAATACACCCGCGATTGCCTCTCTCGCCAAGCGACACCCCACCTGGCCGCAAAGCAAAAACTGGCAACAACTTCGCGCGCAGACCGGAAAATGCCAGCAGAACCTGACCGCTGCGTTAGCCCAAGCCAACGCCGTCACCAAAGCGACGCAAGCCCCAACCAAAATGACAGCGCCACCAGAAGCGGACCCGGCGACCACCGATGAGCCCACGTTTGCCGTACCAGCACCGGAAACGACATCCGACAGTGTTGCAGAAACGCAGGAACTCTCCCCCTCCAAGTTGCAATCCGAAGCGCCGACAGCTGCCGGCCCAGAGAGCCCCGGCGCTCGCCGTAACACGGGTGATTGGACGGAGCTCGCCGACGAACCCGCTGAAGCAGAAGAACCCGACACTCAGGGCAAGAAACCCATACGCAAATCGTGGACTGACCTGGTGCAATAACGCAGGTCGTTGCTGCTAGCACCTTAAAGACACGCTTCCACGGCTGATGCCGTCTGCGATCGCATCCTTTGTACCGGCAAGCAAATGTACAGGCAAAAAAAAGCCCGCCATTAGGCGGGCAAAGGACTACAGAGGGAAGCGTTTTTAATCAATAACTTTTGATCAATAACTCTTAATCAATAGAAGCCGAAATGTTCTTCTTCCATATCGAGCAGGTTGGCAACACCGCTCTGAATGGCGCTCAGGTGCGCGCGGGTACGCGGCAGCAAGCGCTGGAAGTAGAAACGGCCGGTTTGCACTTTCGCCGTGTAGAAGCCGGTTTCTGAAGTGCCCGCAGCCAGCTGCGCCTGCGCGGCTTTAACTTGCAGAGCCCAGAAGTACGCCAGCGTGATGTAGCCGCTGTACATCAGGTAGTCGACGGCAGCAGCGCCTACTTCTTCCTGATTAGTCATGGCGCGCATGCCGATTTGCGTGGTGATATCGCCCCACTCTTTGTTCATCTGGTTCAGCGGCTCAACAAACTCCTTGAGTGCTGCATCGCCTTCGTTTTCAACGCAGAACTTGTGCACGATCTTGGTGAAGTTCTTGAGCATGCGGCCTTGGGTCAGCATCACTTTGCGGCCCAGCAGGTCGAGTGCTTGTACGCCGGTGGTGCCTTCGTACAGGGTCGCGATGCGGGTGTCACGTACGATTTGCTCCATGCCCCACTCACGGATGAAACCGTGTCCGCCGAATACCTGTACACCGTGGTTAGCGGCTTCAAGGCCAGCTTCGGTGCAGAAGGCTTTGGCGATGGGGGTCAAGAACGCCATCAAGTCGTCAGCGTACTGGCGAGTGGTTTCGTCAGCGCCTTCTTCCACCAGGTCGATCTGTTGTGCAAGGAAGTAGATCAACGCACGACCGCCTTCAGCAAACGCTTTCTGGGTCAGCAGCATGCGACGAACGTCAGGGTGAACAATGATCGGGTCAGCTTCTTTTTCTGGACGCTTGGGGCCGGTCAGCGAACGCATCGCCAGACGGTCTTTGGCATAAGCCAGCGCGCCCTGGAAGGACAGCTCAGCCGCCGTCACACCCTGAATCGCCGTGCCTACGCGAGCAGCGTTCATGAAGGTGAACATGCAGTTCAAACCACGGTTCGGGGGGCCAATCAAAAAGCCTTTGGCGCCTTCGAAGTTCAGTACGCAGGTAGCTGACGCTTTGATACCCATTTTGTGTTCGATAGAACCACAGACAACACCGTTTTGTGCCCCCAGGCTGCCATCGGCGCTCACATTCACTTTCGGAACGATGAACAGCGAAATGCCCTTGGTGCCTTTGGGGGCATCTGGCAAACGTGCCAATACGATGTGCACGATATTGTCGACCATGTCGTGGTCGCCAGCGGAGATAAAGATCTTGGTGCCGGTGATGCTGTAAGAACCATCAGCATTTGGCTCTGCCTTGGTACGTAGGATACCGAGGTCAGTACCACAGTGTGGCTCGGTCAAGCACATGGTGCCTGTCCACTCGCCAGACACCAGCTTGGTCAAAAAGGTGTTTTTCTGTTCGGGAGTACCGTGGGCTTCCAGGGTGCGGATAGCGCCGTGGCTGAGGCCGGGGTACATGCTCCAGGACCAGTTGGCGGTGCCATTCATTTCACTGATGATGGTGCCCATGGAAGGTGGCAAACCTTGTCCGCCCATGTCAGCGTGAGCGGTCATCGCGCCCCAGCCGTTTTCAACGTATTTCTGGTAGGCCTCTTTGAAGCCTTTGGGCGTGGTTACTACGCCGTTTTCAAAATGGCAGCCTTCTTCGTCACCACTGCGGTTGAGGGGTGCCAGCTCATTTTCAGAGAAGCGTGCGCCTTCTTCGAGGATCGCATCAATCAGTTCGCGGTTGACTTCGTCATTGCCACGCAGCGCCTTGTAATGGCCTTCAACGTTGAAGACTTCATGTAACAGGAACTGCATGTCACGAATGGGAGCTTTGTATTGCGGCATTGTTTGTACCCTCGACCCGTTGGAGTCCAAAAGTTTATTTATAGCGTTCCCAAGCTGGTTTTGCCCGGCTTCTTGGCCGACCAGACACCGACTTGCCTGACTCGTTTCGAGTGCTTCGCCTTTTTTGCCGCTATAACAGGTCGTTAACGACTTCTCATCATAGGCAGCTTGGCCAAAAGCCATCGATCGGAGTAGTAAACCTCTCTGTCCAGGTTTGACCCGATGGTATCGCAAGTTTCAAACAAGCGTTAGAAAATTTCGTGACCTTGCGGTTTCTGGGCGCTTGCCGGTAAATTGGATACCTACATCAAGTTTCAAACAAACGTTTGAATGAGTCAAGGGAGGTGGGGATTATTTTGTGTGAGGGCACTACGAGGGATATGCATCTGGTGACGAAATCTTAGATGGCACCAACACGATGCGAGCGTTTGCAGTCTATGCACTCAAGCATTTAGTTAATGCCGCAACCAATGAACCGCACCTATTTCAACGAGAATTCGCCCCAGAAGCACGCCCTTTTCGGCCGCGAGCGGAATGCGTAGTGGCAGACACATGCGAACCCGCACCCGCCTCTCGTTGTGGCAAGGTTGCCGCAGCATTTAACTGATCAAGAATTTTACATTGCTCGGATTCTGCTTCTGAAGTGCAGCGATTCCGTAGGGCAATGAGTTGTTGCTCCAATCCCATCAACGCGCGAATGCGTGCAGACACGTGCTGAATATGTTTGTCGATCAAATCATTTACTTCTGCACAATGCGTCGCGGGATCATCTCGCCATTCCAACAGCAAACGTATTTCATCATGGCTCATGTCGAGTGAGCGGCAATTACGAATAAACTGCAGTCGCTCCAAATGCGATTCGGTGTAAGCACGGTAGTTGTTTGGAGCCCGAAATGGCGGTGGCAACAAGCCTTCCTTTTCGTAGTAGCGAATGGTTTCAACCGGGCACTCGGCTTGTTGTGCCAGTTCTCCAATTTTCATGGCCGGACTCTCAAATAGCGTTTGACCTTAGAGTAACTATAGGGTGTTAACTGTGCAATAGAAACGCAAAGGGAGGCTGCCATGTCCAGCTGCTGTGACTCAAACAAAACGTGCGCCACACCAACATCGGGGGATGCGACCCATCCGGCAAGCCATAGTCTAGCGCCAGCGTCGGCGACTCTGCGCTATCGCATCCAACAGATGGACTGCCCCACCGAGGAAGGATTGATTCGCAGCAAACTCGAAAAAATTCCGGGTATCCAGCAACTTGAATTCAATCTCGTCCAGCGGATTCTGACCATAATCGGGTCTGAAATGAACGCCTCTCATATTGAAGCCGAAATTCGGGAACTTGGCTTTACTCCCGAAAAGATCGATATCGGGCGCAATCCTTCAGGCCCCGCTCCGGTTACTGAACCCGCCCCATCGTATGCTCTATTGGGAGTAGCCGGCATCGCGGCTATCGCTGCGGAAGCGCTGGATTACCTTGGCATCGGGCATCCTGTATGGATTGCTGCTCTGGCTCTGTTTGCCATCGCGCTAAGCGGTTGGAAAACTTATCAAAAAGGCTGGATCGCCCTCAAAAATCGTAACCTCAACATTAATGCCTTGATGAGTATCGCAGTGACCGGCGCCGTGCTGATTGGTCAATTTCCTGAAGCCGCCATGGTGATTTTTCTGTTCGCGATCGCTGAGCTGATTGAGGCCAAATCCATTGCACGTGCACGCCAAGCCATTCGTGGCTTGATGGATTTAACGCCGACAGTCATCACGGTGAAACAAGCCGATGGCAGTTGGGACTCAATGGACGTCTCCAACGCGAGCATTGGCGATTTGGTTCGGGTTCGTCCGGGCGAACGCATTGGTTTGGACGGCCTGATCACTGCGGGACAATCCACTGTAAACCAAGCGCCCATTACCGGTGAAAGCTTGCCCATTGAAAAAAATGCAGGGGATACCGTTTTTGCCGGCACAATAAACGACAGCGGATCGTTCGAGTTTCGCGTAACGGCGACAGCGCAGGACACAACACTCGCGCGTATCATTCATGCCATTGAAAACGCACAAGGAGCGCGTGCTCCAACTCAACGTTTCGTCGATGCATTTGCAAAAATCTACACGCCTATCGTTTTTGGACTCGCCATTTTGATAGCCATTATCCCGCCGTTGCTATTCGGCGGCATCTGGTATGACTGGATTTATAAAGCCCTGGTGTTACTGGTGATCGCCTGCCCTTGCGCATTGGTTATATCTACTCCGGTAACAGTTGTCAGTGGTCTGGCTGCGGCGGCGCGACGTGGCATTCTGATCAAGGGCGGTGTTTATCTGGAGAACGGGCGCTTTTTACATACTCTGGCACTGGATAAAACAGGGACGGTAACGCAAGGTAAACCTACACAAACAGATATGGCGTTTCTGGTGAGCGAAGATAACGACGCGCTTTATTCGTATGCATTAAGTTTGGCTGCACGCTCAGATCATCCAGTATCACGTTCACTGGTTAACGCGGCGCCACCCACATTTATCGTTAGTGAAATTTCAGACTTTTCTGCATTACCCGGACAAGGCATACAAGGACAAATTGCCGGGCGTCAGCTTTTTTTGGGCAATCATCGTTTGATTGAACAATTGGGTGTCTGCTCTCCTGTTGTGGAAAAGCAACTAGAGCAATGGGAGCTTCAAGGAAAAACGGTGGTAATGCTTGCGGACACATCCCGCGTGTTGATGTTAATCGCAGTGGCTGATGCAATACGACCGACCAGCCTTGAAGCCATTCAGTCGCTCTCTGAATTAGGCGTGGAAACAATCATGCTCACCGGGGATAACGCTGCTACTGCAGCGCACATCGCACAACAGGTAGCCATCGAAACGGTGCACGGCAACCAGATGCCAGACGACAAGCTGAACATGATCAGCGCACTGATTGACGCCAAAGGTACAGGAGTTGGCATGGTAGGAGACGGTATTAACGACGCCCCGGCCCTGGCACGCGCAGACATTGCGTTTGCGATGGGCGCTGCCGGTACAGATACCGCCATCGAAACAGCTGATGTTGCGTTGATGGACGACGATTTACGTAAAATATCGGAATTTATCCACCTGTCTCATCGCACCGCTGCCATTCTCAAACAAAATATTGCAGCGGCGTTGGGTATCAAAGCAGTGTTTATAGTATTGACGCTTATGGGTGAAGCGACGCTCTGGATGGCAGTATTTGCAGACGTTGGCGCCAGTTTGCTGGTCGTTGGCAATGGACTACGACTTTTGCGCGCGCCCCGTGATGCGCATTGATTCCTCAATTACGTGTCGGGTATGGAGCGCACGGCGGCTTTCTCTTAGAGTGACTTTCTTTGAAGGCAACGTTGCTGGCAATGCGACTTTGCTCTCAATTCGACTATGTTGTCCACCGTGACTTTGCTTGCTTGCAGTTTGAGTAAACTGCTATTCTTTACATGTTATTACTTCGGGATCATCAGGTGTTACGTATCGTTGTGTGCCTATTATTGACCTTCGTTATTGCCATGCAGTCAGTGCTGGCAAGCGTTGTCGCGCACCCGCTGCATGATACCCTGCCCCACCAGCACACGCCGTCACACCATTTGGTATGGAGCCCTGAAACGCAACATGCGCATGCGGTGTTAGCCGTTAAGAATGACACCGCGTCGCTGGCATCGGATGTACTCGCCGATCATTGTTGTCACTTCCATTTTGGTTGCAACGCGTGTCTGTCAGGTGGTGCTGTAAGCTTCGATGTAGCCGCCTCTCCCATCGTCATTGCCGAAGAAAACTCACTTCTCAAGTCCTCTCGTCCGTCTTCCAGATTTCGCCCTCCCATAGCCTGATTCCGTTCGCCTACAGAACCGTAACGAAAATTTCGTTTAATCGATTGAATTCACTATGGGTGTCAAACCATGAAATCTGCTATTTTTGCAGGCGTTTTCGCTTTGCTTTCTTCCACAGCCATGTCAGAACAAGTACGTGTCGATATCGTAAGCCAACCGGACATCGGCTGGACTATTCATCGCCTTAATCTGACTCAATCTTCACAAGGAACGATCGTTACCGGGCGAGTGAATACCGCCGTTAGTACACATCGCGCCACCTCAGGCCACATTGATCTGGCTGCATACACAGCAGATGGAAAACGCATAGCCGATACCGCAACACACTATTCGCCTGCATTGATCTCACCCAAAACACAAAGAAAAGGGGGAGCGCGTTTTTCAGCAACCCTTCCCAAAGATCTGCCACCAGGATCTGTGATTAAAATTGCCTTTCATCGCAATGATGTTTCGCTGACTTCGCACCAACCCACGCATGCGGGTTCTGTCGCGCAATAAGGTGAGATCAACGGCGGGTGATTTGTTGTATTGAATTGCCCGCCATGAACAATCGGGAATACCTCCATGAGAATTGACATTGCTGCTTTGCGAAGCCGAAGCGGTTTGTTAGTGATATCGCTGCTTCTAATGCCGCTGGCAAGCCTTGAAGTGAAGGCCTTCGATGCTTCTGCCGCCACACTTTCTTTAGAAGATGCCCTTAAAAATACGTTGAATAGAAATCCTGCGTTACAAGTGTATCGATTCAAAGAACAAGCGCTGCTCGGTGAAAAATATTCAAAAAATCTCTCGCCACCCGTATCTATTACAGCCGATCTCGAAAATGCATTTGGCAGTGGCGATTACAATAACGTTGAAAGTGCAGATGTCACATTGGCACTTTCATCCGTTATCGAATTAGGTGGCCAAAAGCGGGCTCGCGTTGCTGTTGTTGAAGCGCAAAGAGAACAACTGGCCAACGAGCAACAAGTAGAGGCCGTCGATCTACTAGGTGAGGTTACACGTCGCTATGTCGATGTGGTGTCGGCACAAGAGCGGCTATTGCTTGCAAACGATGGCTACACGCTGGCGAACGACATGACGAATACGGTGCGGCAACGGGCACTTGCCGGCCTATCGCCGGATGCTGAGGTTCTTCGAGCGAAAGCAGCCCAGAGCCAGGCCAAAGTATTGGTCGATGTCGCCAACAGTGAGCTTTCACGTTCGCGAAATGCGCTTTCTGTTATGTGGGGTGATGCGAAGGGCGATTTTCAACGTGCGGAGGGGAATCTGTTTTCACTCGGACAAACAGGTGATCTCGATGACCTGTCCAAGCGGTTGGAGCAGCATCCCGCAATCGCGGTATTAACGGAAGAAACGCGGATCAAAGAGGCAGAAATCAGGCTCGCACGCAGTCAACGACACACCAATATCGAGTGGTCAGCGGGCATAAAACGTCTTCAAGCCACGCAGGACACGGCATTGGTTGCCGGTATCAGCGTGCCGCTGGAGAGTACGACGAGAGCCACAGGCGCGCTAAAAACAGCACTTGCAGAACGGGAGAGTGTTGAAAAAAGAAGAGATGCAAAATTGCTATCGTTGCGTGCACAACTGATAGATGCCTTTGAACGGCGTAAACAAGCCATTTCGACAGCGCACACCTTAAATCGTGAAGTCATTCCCACACTGGAAAAAGCCTTAAACGAAACAAAGCTTGCGTATGAACGTGGGCGTTACAGCTATCTGGAATGGGTTGCCGCGAAAACCGAGCTGATAGAGGCTCGCGGGCAATATATCGATGCAGCCGCTGACGCCCTTAAACACCGCGCGGATATAGAGCAGCTCACATCAGAACCGCTAATAAGCACCACGCATGCCCAACCTTAAGCGCGCCCCATAACGCTCCCTTTAGTAGAAAGCGAATCACTTATGAAAAACATTATACTCATCAAGCATGCCGTATGGATGTCACTGATTTTAAGTATCGGTTTAACCGCTAATACAGCCATAGCCAGCGGCGACCATGGGCATGGACACGGTCATGACGAACACGAAGAAAGCCATGAGGAACGCGTCATCATTGCGCCTGAAATGGCCAAAAGAGCTGGCATTACCACTGCCGTTGCAAGCAAAGGCACACTCACCCAGACCCGACGCCTGTATGGAAAAATTATCGCCGATTCGCAACGGGTAAGTCATATTCGTGCGCGATTTCCCGGCATTATCACGCAGGTGCATACCTCACTTGGCAATTCTATCAAAGCTGGCCAGCCTCTACTGGAAATCGAATCCAATGAAAGCTTGAAGCGATATTCCATCACCGCCCCTATCAGCGGAACCATCATAGAAAAACATGCAAACGTTGGAGAATTTTCGGGGGAACAAGCACTAATGACCCTGGCCAACTATGAGCAGGTATGGGTCGAGTTAAATGTATTTTCGCAAGATGCGGCACTAATTCAACCGGAGCAAAAAGTCACACTGCGTCGAGACGGCGGCACCACTGAAAGTCGTATTAGCTATATTACCCCCGCTCCCAGCGATGCCCCGTATCTGGTTGCGCGTGTCGCGGTAGAAAATACCAAAGGCCAATGGTCGCCAGGAGCCTTTGTGGAAAGCGACGTTATTGTCGGTACGTTTAGCGTGCCATTGGTGGTTGACAATCGCGCCCTGCAACCTTTTCGTGATGGGCAGGTGGTATTTATTCAGGTAGGTGATACCTATGAAATTCGTCCGCTGGAATTGGGCCAAAGCGATGGGGTTCACACCGAAGTGCTGGCAGGTCTGAATCCAGGTGATCGTTACGTGGTAGAAAACAGCTATCTATTAAAGGCAGATCTGGAGAAATCCGGCGCCTCGCATGATCACTGAGGAGCAATCAAATGATACATGCGATATTGCAGTTTTCTATACAACGCCGCTGGTTGGTGTTGTCGATGGTGCTGGTATTACTGGGCGTTGGGGCATGGAGCTACCAAAAACTGCCAATTGATGCGGTGCCCGATATTACCAATGTTCAAGTACAAATCAATACGGAGGCACCGGGCTATTCACCACTGGAAGCCGAACAACGTGTCACATTCACTGTTGAAACAGCACTGGCAGGATTGCCCAAACTTGCCTACACCCGCTCTTTGTCACGCTATGGTTTATCACAAGTCACCGTGGTGTTTGAGGATGGCACCGACATCTATTTCGCGCGCAATCTGATTAATGAACGATTGGGGCAGATTAAAAGTCGTTTGCCTGCAGGATTGGAGCCAGAGCTGGGGCCCTTGGCTACCGGTTTGGGCGAAATCTTCATGTACACAGTGGAGGCCCAGCCCGATGCCCGGCAAGCCGACGGCAGCCCTTACGATGCGATTGCATTGCGTGAAATTCAGGACTGGATTATTCGCCCACAACTGGTACAAACCCCGGGCGTTACAGAAATCAACACGATTGGCGGCTACGCCAAGCAATACCACGTGACACCCTACCCGGCCAAATTGCTTTCCTACGATGTCACGATGGAAACAATTGCCGAAGCGCTTCGCCAGAACAACGAAAATAAAGGCGCGGGATATATTGAATTCAATGGTCAACAACTGCTGGTGCGTTCGCCTGGCCAACTTGAGTCCATTGAGGATATTGAAAACGTCGTCGTGTCGACAAAAAACGGTATTCCGGTGCGCCTTGCCGAAGTCGCAGAAGTCGCCATTGGCAAGGAGCTACGCTCGGGAGCCGCAACCCGTGATGGCCGCGAAGCCGTTATTGGCACCGCAATCATGTTGGTGGGGGAAAATTCCCGCACTGTATCCCGAGCGTTAGCAAAGCGACTAGAAACCGTGAATGCCAGCCTGCCAGAAGGTGTAGTGGCAGAAACGGTGTATGACCGAACCACATTGGTTGACAAGACCATTGCCACCGTCCAGAAAAATTTACTGGAAGGCGCGCTGTTGGTCATTGTGGTGTTGTTTCTGTTGCTGGGCAATGTACGCGCCGCCTTAATCACTGCACTGGTCATTCCGTTAGCGATGCTGGCAACGATCGCCGGCATGGTAAAAACCGGGGTTTCTGCCAATTTGATGAGCCTGGGCGCGCTGGATTTCGGCCTTATTGTCGATGGTGCGGTGATCATCGTTGAAAATGCAATACGCCGCCTCGCAGAAGCACAACACCTTCATTCAGGTAAACTGGCGCTCAGAGAACGCTTGTCTGTGGTTTTTGACGCCACCAATGAAGTGATTCGACCCAGTTTGTTTGGTGTTGGCATTATTACCGTGGTGTATTTTCCCCTGTTCACACTTACTGGGGTAGAAGGAAAGATGTTTCAGCCGATGGCCGCTACGGTGGTCATGGCATTGATCGCAGCGTTGATATTGTCGTTGACGGTTGTTCCTGCGGCTATTGCAATATTTATGTCGGGCAAGGTAAGCGAAAAAGAGAGCCCCATTATTCGGGGTATAAAAAGTGCTTACAAACCGCTTTTGTTGTTGGCGATCCGCCTGTGTTGGCTGGTGATCGCCAGCGCCGCCGTACTGGTTGCGTATTGCGGTTGGCTGGCAACCACCTTGGGATCAGAATTCATTCCGAAACTGGATGAAGGTGATATTGCGTTGCACGCTCTGCGCATTCCTGGCACCAGCCTGGAGCAAGCATTGGCTATGCAAAAGCAGTTGGAAGCGCGAATCAGCGAGTTTCCGCAGGTGGACAAGGTGTTTGCAAAAATCGGTACGGCAGAAATTGCCACTGATCCCATGCCGCCCAGTGTGGCCGATAATTTCGTGATGTTAAAACCGCAGAGCGAATGGCCCGATCCTCATTTGAGTAAAGAGGAGTTCGTTGAACAACTCGAAGCGGCTGTGCGCGAAATCCCGGGCAACAATTATGAATTTACGCAACCCATCGCGATGCGATTCAATGAGTTGATCTCGGGCGTACGCTCAGACCTTGGCGTAAAAGTCATGGGAGATGATCTGGATCAGTTGCTGGTTTCTGCCAACGAGATTCTCAAGGTATTAAACAGTATCGAAGGGGTTGCAGATGCACGCGTTGAACAAGTGACGGGATTGCCTGTGCTGTCTGTACTGCCCAAACGCATTGCTATCGCACGCTACGGCTTAAATGTATCTGATGTTCAGGATCTGGTGGCAACCGCCATTGGCGGGGAATCGGCAGGATTGATTTTCAAGGGAGACCGTCGCTTTGAACTGGTGGTGCGATTGCCTGAAAAACTCCGACAAGATTTAAATCAACTGGAACGCTTGCCGGTGCCCTTACCAAACGGCGGTCACGTCCCCCTTGTGGAAATCGCATCGCTTTCTTTGGCACCAGCTCCCAACCAAATCAGCCGTGAAAATGGCAAGCGTCTGGTTGTGGTAACGGCCAATGTACGCGGCCGTGATCTGGGTTCATTCGTGCAGGAAGCGCAGCAACGCATCGCCGAAGAAGCCCCTCCTCCACCCGGTTACTGGCTCGACTATGGTGGCACCTTCGAGCAACTTGAATCTGCCAGCCAACGTTTGATGATCGTCGTACCCGTTACGTTGCTCACGATTATCGGGCTATTGGTCATGGCATTTGGTTCGTGGAAGGATGCGTTGATTATTTTCACTGGTGTGCCCCTGGCATTGACGGGTGGCGTATTGGCACTGTGGTGGCGCGATATGCCATTGTCGATTTCGGCAGGGGTCGGTTTTATCGCGTTGTCGGGCGTCGCGGTGTTAAATGGTCTGGTCATGCTGGCGTTCATTCGTGATCTTTGGCATGAGCGAGGGGATTTGCTGTCTGCCATTGTCGATGGCGCGTTGATACGATTAAGACCAGTATTGATGACGGCACTGGTGGCAAGTCTTGGATTTATCCCCATGGCGCTCAATACGGGTACAGGC
This sequence comes from uncultured Moraxellaceae bacterium, assembly GCA_964473645.1. Classification (GTDB taxonomy): domain Bacteria; phylum Pseudomonadota; class Gammaproteobacteria; order Pseudomonadales; family Ketobacteraceae; genus HdN1. Next base: position 15,446 of record CAYYPW010000011.1, on the reverse strand, counting down.
GCCGAAGTGCAAAGGCCACTGGCAACGGTCGTTATCGGCGGTATATTGTCCTCCACCCTTCTTACCTTGCTTGTTTTGCCAGCGCTCTATCGTATGGTGCATGGTAGAAAGGAAAAATAGGGAGCTCCTAGTTTGTAGCTTGTTTCATCCCAGTCATCGGCTGAGCATGAAACAAGCTACAACCCACCTTTTGGTTCTCTTTCAGATCCTTACAACCAACGACGGACTTTCGACTTGTAAATGACAAATGCTTCGCCAAAAAGCACGGCCATGGCGCGCTCTTCCGGTACAATCTGGAAACGATTCATGTAAAGCACGAACCCTAAAACGCCGAGGAGCGACCAGGGAGACGCCAGATAAATAGCCCAAGCTGTAAGAAATAGCGCAAATCCGACATACATCGGATTCCGGGAAACGCGGTAGATACCGGAACTCACGAGCGACGATGCGGTTTCAGGCTTCAGCGGATTAACAGTGGTTTTTGCGCGTCGAAAAGATAGCACTCCCGATAAGCAAAAACCGATGCCAACGATCAAAGCACTACCAGCAACGATCATACGAATCGGCACTGCGATTTCAATCCCAGGAATGCCAATCGATAAGCCCCACATAGCAAGGCCAAACATCAACGCCACAACCGGCGGTGGAACTTTGTTTTCAAGTATTTTCATGAGCTCTTTTTACTTCCACGTTAATTTTCGATCTACCTCACGGGCGATCTAACCAATCAGGAAGTAAACACCCTACAGCCACTACAGAGTCAATATTTTTTGCAGGCGAACCTTCATTCCCCTTACATTTGAATTGGTAAACCCGCCGCCTTCCATTCGGGAAAACCGGCTTCAAAACGCCGCGCTTGAAAACCACGCTGACGCAACATCGCAACTGCCTCAAACGCCAGCACACAGTAGGGGCCTCGACAATACGCCACAACTTCGCAGTCGGATGGCAACTCCTTCAAACGTTGTTCGAGCACGCTCAAGGGAATATTGATCGCACCAGGCAAATGACCTTGCACAAATTCATCCGCCGGCCGCACATCAAGCACCAATACTGTTTCGCTGCGGATACGCTTTAGTAATTCCTCGGCGACTACGGGTTCCAGATTGTCGCGGCGATGGAGGTATAGTTCAACAATCTGCTGCACCTCAGCGAGGTTACGCTCAGCAACTCTATGCAAGGAACGCAGCAGCGTAACGATTTCGTCATCGGCCAATTGATAGAACACGTATTTGCCCTCACGACTGGTTTTCACCAACCCAGCGCGGCGTAAATGCTGTAAGTGTTGCGACATATTGGCGATGGGCAGACCGCACCGTTCTGCCAGCGCGTCGACACTGCGCTGCCCTTGGGCGAGGCATTCCAAAATCTCCAATCGATGCTCATGGGCCATGGCTTTGGCAATGCGAGCAAACTGGATCATCAGTTGATGTTTGGGCGTCGGGCTTGACATCACGTCCACCTATCATTCAATGTATTGATTGAATGATAGCAAATTGGGACCGACGAGACAATATGACGTGGTTTAAGCGATTTTAGAGCCACTAAAGAATTGCGTTGGGATCGCATGTGTTACAGCCATTGCGGTCATTTTCGCAGTCATAAAACGTGCCGCACAACGGCAGGAACATCAGAAAAAAGCAGGTTTCAATAAGGTGCAATATGGCCAAAGTACGTGAAAGCGGAATGCCGCCAGAAACAATGTGGAGCGGTTTCTTTTCACCTTTACAGGCGCTTGAAATGTTGGGGCTTTCTTCTCTCGATCGAGTGATCGTGGATTTCGGCTGTGGATACGGTACTTTTTCGGTACCCGCAGCGCAGCTGACAGGTGGTGTTATTCATGCGCTGGATATGGAGGCTGACATGTTGTCCGTTACGCAGAGCAAGGCCAGCGACATGACGCGAGGCAAGGTTACCTCGCATCTCTTGGATTTCATGGCGAAGCCGATAGCACTTCCTGATGGCAGCGCAGACTATGTCATGCTCTTCAATATTTTACACGCCGAAAACCCACTACATCTGTTAAACGAATCCCGTCGACTTTTAAATCCACAAGGACGGGTAGGCGTCATGCACTGGAACCATGATCCTGAGACCCCAAGAGGTCCACCGATGAATATTCGTCCTGCCCCAGAGCAAGTGAAGCAATGGATGAAGATGGCAGGTTTTATTGTCAGTGACCAAATTGAATTGCCGCCATATCACTATGGATTTATCGGCAGTATCGACTTTGAATGAATGTTCGGAGGGTAGACGGTGACAGGTATCAAATCACCACATCAAGCAACCCACTCGCACCTGCCGGAGCTTCGGGGCTGACATAACCAGAGACATTGGCTTGCGTGTTCAGCGTCTTGCCAGCCAACAAAATGATTTCAAGAGCCTCACGCGCCGTTATTTTATCTTTTTTTTCGACCGGTTTATTTTCTTCATCGCCCTTATCAGACGACTCGGTGTCTTCAGTACGAATTTCTGCCGGCTTCGATTCTGAAGCACTGTTCACCGTCACCGTCGGGCGGCGCTCAACCGTTGCGGTCTTCTGCTCCGGCACCGTCGACGCCTGTTCGGCATTAGCGGCTTCCCGCTCTTCCGCTTTCTTCTTGAGCGCTTCATTACGCGCATTCAATTCGGCTTTCGCTGCAGCTTGCTCGTCAGCGCGCAGCTGTTGTTGTGCATCCGCAATCATTTGCTCAGCATCTGCAGCCACACGACGATCCTGAGCAGAGGGTTGCGCTGGCGCGAGTGCTGCTGCACGAATCTGCTTGGCCTTCTGTATGGTATCTGCAGGGTTGCTGGTCGACCCTGCATCAATACTCACTTCGCCCCCTACAGCATAATTTCTGCCGTCGGGGCCGCGTTGATAGTCATAATCGGCACTACCGGTATAGCGCCCACCCGCAGACTGATGTGCCTGCTCATGCAAGCGGACTTCACGATCACGTTTCTGCAATTGTTCAACCAGTGCCTGGTCTTCGGGGCTCAGCGTGACCGACTGCTGTTCTTTTGAGGATGATTTAAGTGACGACGATTCCTGAGTTGAAGACTCAAGAGTGTCAGAATCGCCCGACGCGGGTTGTTCATTTGAACTTAAGGGCGCTTGTTGCTTTTGTTCGCTTGTCACCGCCCCCTCATCAATGGTTTGCGCAGGTGTCGATAACACGACATCTGCACCACTCTCTGCACCAGAGCCAGCATCATTCTTTTTGCGCGAGCCACTCAGGCTGCTATAGGTCTCGTTATCAGAGGGGCGTCCACGCGTATAGCGCACGCCTTCTCCCTGTTGAACAGGGGGAACATCCGACCGCACCTCCGTCGAAAAGCCGCGCACCACCGTTGCACTGTTATCCACAGTGGCGGTAGGTGGCGTTTGCGACGAGGCGGGTATTTGCATCAGATTACACCGTTATATCGAGCATAGAACCAATCACTCGGTTCTCTGTTTCGAGCACTTTGGCAGAGGCTTGAGTCTGTACTTTGGCCTGCTGCAGCTCTACAGCGGACTTAGTGATATCGGACGTTGGTGTCTCAGACGTGGCAACCTTTGCAATTCGGGTTGAAGCCTGATTCATCAATTGATAACCGCGGTTGATTCCTTCCATACCCGCACCGGAGATTGAGTTCGACATCGGTCGGCTCCTAAACGTGCGCTTTTGAGGGATACACTTTTCTACACATTCAGTATATCCCCGCGCCCGGCACAGCTCAAATAATGATCGAAAAACTTTAAGACTGTTTTTTCATAGGACCAAAGACCTTTAATAACCTGGGGACATCCAGTTGCGCCGCGAGAATAGCGGCCTCTGCCTCGGTCGGCGTCGCTTCAACAGTTGATTCCAAACAGAAAAGTTTGCCCAGACAGGGCGCCTCCAACCACTGCGTCAAGCTTGCCACCAACGCATCGCTCGGCGGGTAATCGCTACGCACTCTGTTTGCGACCCAACCGCCCAGGCGCAGACCATCCCGTCGAATCGATTCTGCTGTCAGCAGGGCATGATTCAGACAACCCAGACGAATGGGCACTACCATCACCACTGGCAGCCCCAAGGCTCTCGCCAAATCCGATAGCAACTCATTATCATTGAGAGGGACACGCCAGCCGCCCGCCCCTTCAACCAACGCAAAGCCATCCCGTTCACTCAACAACGCACGACAATGCTTCTCCAATCCGGCCAGCGAAATTGGTTTACGCTCCCATTCCGCCGCGATATGCGGCGCTATCGCAGTGTGCAGCAGGCAAGGGTTCACCAGCGTGTAATCAATGGCAGGATAAGAATATTGCTGTAACGCTAGCGCATCTTCATTTCGCCATTCGCCCTGGATCTCGTGTGCGCCAGCGGCAACAGGCTTCACGCCAAACGCAGAATAGCCGGCGGTTTTAAGCGCCGAGAGCATTGCACAAGCAACCCAGGTTTTACCCACTTCGGTGTCAGTACCCGTAATGAACACGCCCCCTTTAATCATGATTTTTCACCATATCCAGCATCAACATGCGCCACGTCGCGGGCAATTTACCCCCTACGGTGCGGCGAGTTTCATAATCAGCAAGCATGCGTTGGTAAGTGCCTTTGGGGGTCAACGTGCGACTGCGCCCAATCGTCGCGTTATGCGCGCCAAGGGTTTTAAGTTCGTCAGTCAAACCCTTAACATCGCGGTAATAGACACAACGAGACAACAAGGCGGCACGCTTTATTTTCAGTCCGGCCTTCTTCGCCGCATGACGCACCCCGCTTTCATCCATAAACTGATTGACGTGCGAGTGCGCAGGGTCAGCGTTACGCCAACTTTCCTTGAGTTCCCATAATGTATCTTCGGCAGGGAGCGTCAATAAAAAACGTCCCTGTGGTTGCAATACCCGATGCACCTCAACAAAGGCACGACTCAGATTCCCACACCACTGAAGGGCAAAATTACTGGTCGCCACCGAAATACTGCCGTTCTCTAGTGGCAGGTTTTCAGCATCGGCACAAAGCCAACGAATACGCGGTTCTGCCGCAAAATGCTGGCGTGAATAGCGCAGCATGCCTTCGGCAATATCCAGGCCGATGCATTCGGCGCCGGGGTGACGCTGCAACACTTGTTCAAGCACATACCCCGTGCCGCATCCCAAATCCAGCAAAGGTTTTTCAAGCGAAGGCGTCTCAAACAACCCCTGCGGTAACCAGCCCAACATGAGCCTGGCCACCAGACGCTGCAAATGTGCCACCGAGTCGTAACGTGAGGCTGCACGGCTAAAGGACTCTGCCACTACCCGTTTGTCGATGCGTTCCTGCGGATCAAGAATGACCGATTTCACAGGCAAACTCGTTCATCACCAACGCTTCTATCACCAACTTTTCTATCACCAAGAAACGCCTGCACCTCAGCCATAAACGCTGCTGGCGCCGAGAGAAAAGGCAAATGCGCCACCGCAGGAATAACAGCAACACGCGCTGCAGGCTGCAATGCGTTCAGGTCCTCCTGCACGGCAACTGGTACCAAGTTGTCGCGCTCACCGAGCACGTGCAACACAGGCATCTGCAACTGTCGATAAGCGGCTCGAAGATCCGTATCGTGCAAAATTTCCAACCCACAACGCAGCGCCTTAGTGGCCGGAAGCCCATGATGAAAAACAATGTCTTTCAAGAGGCGAACATCCTCTTTCATGGGAACGGCGTCTTTGCACTGCAAGGCCAGAAAACGAATTAAAGTTCCCTGCCAATCTTCAGCAAACAAACTGCGAAAGTGGGTAAGCACTGAATCGGGCACCGCATTGGGCCACGATTCACTCGCCACAAAACGAGGATTGGTTGCCACCGTAATCAGGCCCGCAACACGCTCAGGGTAACGCTCCGCCAGGCGTGCAGCGACCATACCCCCCAACGACCAGCCCATCCAAACCGCACGTGCAGGCGCGACCTTCAGCACCTGCTCCACCAAAAAATCCAGCGTGTAATCACCACCCGGCAACGGGCTTCGCCCCATGCCCGGCAAATCAATCACTACCACCGGGCGCAACGCAAGCAAGGCCTGCATAATGCTATCCCAGACCAGTGAATGCAGCCCCCAGCCATGCAGCAACACCACCGGCACTGCGGTTTGATCTGCCCCAGTGCAGGCATATTCGTCAAAATAAAGCCCCAAGCTCATGGCGATGCACACTCCTGATCACACGAAAGAAATCCAGTCTGCGGCATGCGACTGAGAGCGTCCAGTAAATCGTCTATATCACGCTCGCTATGAGCGGCCGACAAGGTAATTCGCAAACGAGCAGTGCCCTCCGGCACCGTTGGCGGCCGAATTGCAGACACCAGAAACCCCTGCTGCCATAGCCATTCGCTCGCCTGTACGGCGGCACCATCGGTGCCCAAAATCAAAGGCTGAATTGGCGTAATCGAAGGGGTTAGCGCCAGGCCCAATGCCTGTGCACCCAGGCGAAAACGTTGAATCAATGCATGCAGATGCGTTTGCCGCCAGTGCTCCGTTTGCAAAATCTGCAAACTAGCCAAACTTGCGGCAGCCATCGCAGGTGGTAAGGCCGTGGTATAAATATAGGTGCGTGCCTTTTGAATTAGAAATTCGATCAGAGTTTCGCTGCCCGCCACAAACGCGCCGCCTACTCCCAAAGCTTTACCCAATGTTGCCATATACACAGGAACAGTATCGGTGCAGCCAAAATGATCCGCACTGCCGCGACCTTCCCGCCCCAACACACCAAAACCATGCGCATCATCGATCATAAGCCAGGCATTTTGCCGGGCGCATAACACACTCATTTCATCGAGCGGCGCCAGATCCCCATCCATGCTGAACACCGCATCGGTCACGACAAGACAACTCTGCTGATCAGACACCGCCGACAAACGCGCTTGCAGTGCCTGCATGTCCCTATGCGCGTAACGCTGCATACCAGCGGCGCACAGCTGGCCGGCATCCAGCAACGAGGCATGATTCCATTTATCTTGTAACAACACATCATGGCGATTGAGCAAGGCCGTTATCACGCCAAAATTGGCCGCATATCCAGAGGAGAACAATAATGCACGCGGCTTACCGACAAAATCAGCCAAGGCTTCTTCCAGCGCATGATGCAAGGCATGATGGCCAATCACCAAATGTGAGGCGCCGCTCCCCACCCCATATTGAGCCGCAGCTTTCTGAAAAGCATCAACGACATCCAGGTGCGCCGCCAGCCCCAAATAATCATTGCTGCAAAACGACCGTACTGAGCGGCCATCCACCTGCATATCGGGTTGCTGACGCGTTTCCAACAAGCGCCGGCGACGATAACGCTGACGCTCAGCTAACGTCGCCAGCGTTTCTTCCAGGGCAAACGGTTTGGCCACGAAACCGCACTCAGTTCAGGGCGGGTTGGCGATTGGCAGCAGCGTCTGTCACCAGATGCTGGTATTTTTGCTTTTCAATGGCGCTTTCCAGCGCGGCCGATTGCGCTTCGTCAGAGACCTGCTCGACCGGTTGCAAAGGTTTGATACCGAGCGTTTCGAACAATTGCATGTCTTTGCTGGCTTCGGCATTGGGCGTGGTCAAAAGCTTTTCGCCGTAGAAAATCGAGTTAGCCCCCGCAAAGAAACACAGCGCTTGCATCTGCTCGTTCATTTTCTCGCGACCAGCAGACAAGCGCACATACGATTGCGGCATGATGATACGAGCAACGGCAATGGTCCGAATAAATTCAAACGGTTCCAGATCCTCAACGCCTTCCAAAGGGGTACCAGCAATTTTTACCAGCATATTGATGGGGACACTGTCAGGGTGTGCAGGCAAATTCGACAATTGTCTCAATAAACCGGCACGGTCACGGCGCGATTCTCCCAACCCGAGAATGCCGCCACAACACACTTTCATACCGGCATCGCGCACGTTGGCCAGCGTATCCAGGCGCTCCTGGTAACTACGGGTGGTGATAATCGAGTTGTAATGCTCAGGCGATGTATCGAGGTTATGGTTGTAATAATCCAGCCCCGCCTCAGAAAGTGCGAAGGCTTGATCCCGGCTCAGCATCCCCAATGTCATGCAAGTTTCGACGCCCAGCGATTTCACCTGTTTCACCATTTCGAGCACATAGGGCATGTCCTTTTCACGTGGGGAACGCCACGCAGCCCCCATGCAAAAACGTGAGGCTCCCGAGGCTTTGGCCGCACGCGCTTCTTCGACCACTTTGGCAATTTCGAGTAGTTTTTCTTTCTCAAGACCGGTGTTGTAATGACCGCTTTGCGAGCAATATTTGCAATCTTCGGGGCAAGCGCCCGTTTTGATGCTCAATAACGTGCTGACCTGCACGGCATTAGGGTCATGGTATTGACGGTGAACGGTCTGCGCCTGAAACAGCAGATCATTAAAAGGCAGCGCAAACAGCGCTTCGATTTCATTCAAAGTCCAGTCGTGGCGCAACGTCATCTTCAACCTCTTCTTAGGCTTGCCTAGCGTGTACGTTTCGTGTTCGTACTTGCCATATTTGTAATTGCCAAGTGTGTAATTGCCAAGCTTGTAATCGCCGTGTTTGACTGGTCTGGCCGGTACTTGTCTGGCTTAGCTTGCGTTATCGGAGCGTCGGGTACGCGATGTGCAGGTAAAGAGGCGAACTCGCAGCCGCAAACCTGCACAAATTTGCACCGATCTCGTCTATGTAGTCGCCATCATCCCCAAGCCAGCCAGCCCTGTCAACCAAAGCGGCATGCAAAAAGTTTACGGGATATTTATTCCTTTTATTATCATAGCCTTATGAAACACTTGGACCTCGCAAAACGGCTCCAGCACTGGCTGCAACCTCGCCCAACCTGCGAACTTTGCCAGTCAGAGGGTGACGACACACTGCCACTTTGCCCCGGCTGCTACACACAACTCCCCTGGATCAAGAACGGCTGTACATCCTGTGGCGAGCCAATCGCCCACGCCGATTCGCTCTGCACCCGCTGCGAACAATTCCCCCTCCCTTTCACTGACGTGATTATCCCGTTGCGCTATGGCTTTCCTGTGGATCAATGGGTAGGCGCCCTCAAATACCAGGAACGCCCTGGCATGGCTCATTGGCTAGCACAACTTCTCGCCAACGAAATCCATCGACGCGCCCATAAACGCCCCACCCTGGTCATGGGAATCCCCATGCATCCACAACGGCAACGCCAACGCGGTTATAACCAAAGCCTGTTACTCGCCCGTGAAGTTGCCAGAGTGCAGCGCCTTGAATTCCGCTCAGATCTCTTGCGAAAAACCCGAGCGACAGCCCATCAGCGCACCCTCAATGCTGCCGCGCGACGCCAGAATCTGCAGAATGCATTTGAAGTAACGGATCCCATGCAGGGCTGGAGAAAAATATTGGCACGCAGCCCATTCAATGGCGTGACTGCAAGCGCCGATTTTGCAGCATCGGAAGGCAATCCATCGACAGGCGCTGCAGGGGCAACGTTAGAAGGACACCATATCGCACTGGTGGATGATGTGGTAACAACCGGCGCCACTGGCGCAGAAATAGCAAATTGCTTGCTGAATGCAGGGGCAGCGAGCGTAAGCCTATGGGCGTTAGCAAAAACGCCCATGCACACCCCGACCCCGTCAGGCCGCCACGTGTTCCTGCGATGAGGGTGCTTCATCCGCCACGTATGGAAGCGAGCGCAACCAACGCTGCAAAGATTCCACAGGCACATTGTGTGCGCGCCCCTCATCCACGAAGGTTTGCAGCATCAATCGCGTCTGGCGGCGTGTTTTCAAAAATTGATATTTCAGGTAAGACTCGGCATCCATCGGCGCCAGCCACCGCAAAATCGGCAACACCATCCGCACCCACAGAACGCCAAACATCCGCTCGGTAAGATTTCGATTGGCATGAAATTTCGCCGCAACCACCATCAGCGCTTCGTTGGCGGCATCCACAGCCAACGCTAGATCCGGGCTGTTCAGCATACGATTGATTACCCAACCTTCTTTTTCAAGCAAGGCTACCAATGGCATCATCATCGCCGCCCGATCGGCATAAATACGCGGCACATTTTGTTGTACGCGCGCAGCATAACGTCCGTTGGAAAGCGCCTCCATTACCGGCGGCAAACGCTCCCAGTTTCCAGAAAACTCTGCTGCCATCATTGGTATAGGCAAAAAGGCGGTACCCACCTTTCCCACATCAGGATGATGAAACGGCATCCCAGGCAAAGGCGTTTGATAGCTTAAAAAATTCACCATACCGTAAATGACTTGTGATTCATCGAACGACTGCAATACCAGATCACGATCATCCATGTCTGGCTGCAACATCACCAGCGTAGATTCACCGATCGCTTTCTTGAGCGATGGCAACCAGCCACTGCGTAAGGCATCAGACGGCACGGCCAACCACACTTGATCCCACACCGTGAGCGCTACATCCTCAATATCGGTAAGCACATGAACCGGAACGAAATGTTCCCCGGCCCCCAAGCCATTGCGGCGACAACGATAGATGGTGAACCCGTCAACACACTCTTCAAAATGTGAGGGTTTTACAAGATATGACACCTCGGCGCCGCCGCGCTGTAAAAAATGCCCATAAACCTGTCCGACTGCTCCTGCGCCTACGATGAGAACTTTTTGCATAGATCCCTCAAATGTGATGTCAGCATGTTCTCGATTCAAGCACGCCTATACCTACTTCACAAGAAACTGATCTGGATCAAAAAATTGCGGCTTAGCACAACTAGTTCTATAGAGTCGTCATTTCACAGTAATTTACAAAGGCTTATCAACCCAAAAGGAATAACGCCCATCAAACAGGGCGTTATTCCTAACACGCAGAATGACCAGAAGACACGCAATCACGCCATCGCTTTAAAAGCCCAGCGCGCGGGGTCATTCCCCAAACCTTCCTGCAAGGCATTGCGCCCCATCGCCAACGCGCCTTTTTCCAATACTTTCAACGCAAAGTCAGGAAACAAGCGATGCCCATAGCTCATGCCCAACGTTGCCGTTTTTACCATTTGAACCGCTGCACGCCCTGACACATTACTGCGAATATCAAAGGTATCGGCCAACTCATCACCAATCAAATAGCGGCTAAAGGCATGCAGTACCGGCAAGGGAAAACGGAATGGCGGCTTGTTGGCCATATCCCGCAACAAAGACTTGGCCAGTATCTCCCCTTCTTTGGTCGGGCTGTAGAGGTGTGAATGAAGCTGCAGCGCCATCACCTCCTGCTCCTGATACGACTCGGTCAACAGTTCTTCTTTCACGCCCAGCAAATAACCGGCATAACGCCAAAAATAATGCATGGAAATGCGTTCTTCTTCAGATAGTCGCAATCCCAACGCTTTCATGCCACGCACCACCATGAAATCAAATTCAAGCACAGTGCCTGCCATATCTTCCTGATTGATCGGCTTTTCAAAACGCGACTCATCCCATTTGCCCGATCGACCAATGAATTCCCTCACGGCCGCATGCAATAGCCGCACTTCCATCAGTGTGCGATGCCCGATACCTCCCGGCCGTAGCCCCTCAGGCCCGGCGATATTGTGTAGCATCTGGCCGGTTTCAAAGATCCGCCGCGACACGTCTTTTTCCAGCCGCCCGGTTTGTACCAACACCTGCACCGCCTTTTGAAAGGCGTAGCCTTCCACCAGACTGCTGCATAGCAGCACCAGCCCTTGCAGCGGTGCAAACCGGCAATAGACACGCCGCCCATGTTCCATTAATTCAAAATCCACCCATTTGGGCACCGTAAAGCATTGATCCAAAAACGCTTTGAACACGCCGCCCTCGGTCTTGGCGCGACGCTCTACCTCCTCCAGCATATTGGTTGGGCGACCACGCAAAATGGCTCGCACACACGCGTCAGCCTCCTCATCACACACATAACGCCAGGCCTGTAGTTTTTCGTGAGAATACTTATCCCACCAAATTCGCTCCTGCGGTGTTTTCGGTCCCTGGCGCAAACGCTTGAGCTCTTCTTTTGTCGCCATCTCGTTTCACCCTCTGCTAAAAGAACCTATAAGTTCTGATTCTTATGTCTTATCGTTATAATTCCCCAATCTTTAAGGGGATACTTTTCGAATCTAGCAGACAGCAACGACAACAGCAAGAACCCGCGAGTTTCAGGCAGCGGGCGATACCATTATAGGTATGCAGGAGGTGCCAGGACTAATGGAATTCCGAAGGTATTCGCTGAACCCGTGTCGGTTCTTCGTCGCCATGGATTTGATAGTTATTTTTGCCTTGCTGTTTGACCTTCATCGCAGCATTCGCCGCACGCTGAAGCAAGGTATCGATGCCAATCGATTGAGAAGGATAAAACGCAAGACCAATGCTGGCGTGCACCACAATTTGCGCGCCAACATCGTGCGGGGTATTGAATTTCAACAGGATCTGCTCGGCTATGCGTGCCGCATCCTCTGGGGAACGCACCTCATCAAGCACAATGATAAATGTGTCTTCATGATAGCGACTGACAAGATCCCCTGTTCGAATACAACCACGCAGGCGGCGCCCCACACTACGCAGCAATTGGTTGCCGGCCTTGCGGCCGAAGCTCTCATTTATGCAGGTAAAATCATCAAGATCGATATATAACACGGCCAGCAAACGATCATTGCGCAAAGCCCGCGCCATGGCCTTTAGCAAAAAGTGTCGCATTAAAGGCGCATTGGCGAGCCCAGTAACCGCATCATAACGCGTGAGTTGATCTACCAACGCCTCTTCGGCTTTGCGAACGGTTATGTCGCTGAACACCAACAACAAACGACCCTCTGGCGAATGCTCCAACGGCACCAATCGACAGGTGACAGGCAACATCTCACCATCGGCACGCCAAAAATGCGTGTCGTCGAATTGCGCTGCTTGCGCTCGTGTAATAGGCAAGAAAAGAGGATGCTCACACCAATCGAGCAAGGGATCATCAGCCCATGGGCCTGCCAGTAATCCAGACACAGGGCCGCCCAAAAGACGCTCCCGTGGCGACACCAGCCATTCCGTTGCCGCAGCATTCACCTCAATGATGGTGCCATTGCGATCCAACAGCAGAACACCTTCATCAAGGTGCGCCAGAATCTGATCATGCTCATTAGACGCCGCCGCGAGGGCATGCCGCTCCCGTGTTTCGAGTCTACGGCGCTGCCACAACTCCAGCAGCAGGCGAAATCGGTGAACGATCATACGATTGCTCGATGGCACAACCATCACATCGGTAACGCCGCCCTGTAGTAAGCGATCCACCCAGTGGGTAGGAGCACTCTCAGCCAGCAACGCCCACACCAAGGTGCTTGCGGGATCAATGCGCGACAACCATGCATGTAGCAATTCATCCTGAGCAGTGCCCGTACCGTCGCAAAACACCACGGCAAACGCGCCTGAAGGCACGTCCGCCAGGGCTGGTGCCAGCAGCAATTTCAGACGCAAACCAGAGGCCACCCGCGACAGATGTTGTGCGGTGGCAGAGTCGACATTCACCAGCCAGACTGCAGGCTCGCTTACTTCTTCAGACCGCGTCATTCCACCCCCCAAGATGAACATCGACTTGGTAACCGTAGGCTAGAACTTATCACTCGACGGCAAGATTTGCTTATAAAAAAAGGGGGCAAAAGCCCCCTTTCTTATTCGTGGAACCGCTGATCAATCTTCCGTCTTGACCGGCATATCAATGCCACGATCCAGATAGTCGCCTGGGCTTGCATTCATGAGTGCATTGGTATCGATATCAATCTCACCCACGTTATCGACATTCACCCCTTGTGAACGAACCTGGTTGTACTTCCGGTTGGTCACGCTGGCAGACATGGCATCATCGCGCACAATGGTCGGGCGCAAGAACAACAGAAGATTACGCTTTTGCTGTTCCTTGCTGGTGCTTCGGAACAACGCCCCCAACAAGGGGATATCACCCAACAAGGGTACTTTCTGGACGCGATCATTAATGGTGTCTTCCATCAGGCCGCCAAGCACGATGACCTGTCCATCGGTGGCTATGATCGACGTATTGATTAAACGTTTGTTGGTGATGAGATCTGTCGATTCCTTGGTAGCTGACGTTGCGATGTTGCTCGCCTCCTGCGTGACACGCAGGCGGATGGTATCGCCTTCATTCACTTGCGGCGTTACTTTGAGACTCAAACCAACATCTTTGCGTTCAACGGTCTGGAACGGATTAGTGCCCGATGAACTGAGCTGACTACCCGTGATGAAGGGAACGTTCTGACCGACCAGGATTTCGGCTTCTTCGTTATCCAGCGTCATGATACTGGGTGTCGAGAGCACATTGGTGTTTGACGCCGTATTGATCGCTTGCAGAATCAAGGCGAAATCCGGGTTGCCCTCAGAGTCACTGCTACCACCCGCCAGTGTCAGACCATTAGCCAGCGATGGCAGGTCGGGCGTCGTGTTGCTGGTTGAATCACTACTGCCGCCACTAGCCAACGCCGCCTGCAAAATACCGCTGATACTGTTGCCTACGTTATCAAAGTTGGACCCACCAACCGCCACGTTTTCATCTACAGCAGCCCATTGCACGCCCAAAGATTTGCCTGCATCCCCGGTGATTTCAACGATAGCGGCTTCGATCAACACCTGCGCACGACGAATGTCCAATTGCTTTATCAACGAGCGAACTTCAGACATTTCGGTAGGCGATGCACGCACCACCAACGCATTCAGCGTGTCATCCGCCTGAATAGTAATGTTGCCCGCCTGCACAGCCGCCGCGGCTCCTTGACGCTGCCTCGTTCCGCCAGTGCTCGATCCGGCGCTGCCCATGCCCATTGACGAGGACATGCCCAACCCACCGGAGCTTGAACCAAAGCCTGACGAACCCGAAGTACGACTGGTGCCTTGTGCTCCAAATCCACCTTGCGATGTCGATGACGGCGTAGTGGCCTGGCCAGTCAAAATGCCACGCAATACCTCTGACACTTGCACTGCATCAGCAAAGCGCAAATAGATAACTTGTGTCGACATTGAATGCTCTGCCGGGCGATCCAGATCAGCAACCAAAGCCTTCAATTTTTGGCGAGCTGATTTCTCACCACGCAAGATCAAACGGTTGGTTCTCTCATCAGCAACCGCTTTCACACGACTGGAACCACCACCCCCTGCGCCACCGGCCTTGCCACCCGCGCCACCAGCCAGCTGCTCCAGCAATTTCACCAGATCGCCGACCCAAGCATGCTTGAGCTGAATAATGTCTGATTCTTCGTTTTCTGCCGTATCAATGCGTTTGACGATATCCAGAATACGCTGCACGTTGACCGAGTGATCTGAAATGATCAATGCATTCGCAGACGTTACGGCCGCCAAATGCCCATACTGGGGCACCATGGGGCGTA
The DNA here is from genome assembly GCA_964473645.1 of uncultured Moraxellaceae bacterium. Taxonomy (GTDB): domain Bacteria; phylum Pseudomonadota; class Gammaproteobacteria; order Pseudomonadales; family Ketobacteraceae; genus HdN1. The sequence continues at coordinate 171 of CAYYPW010000011.1, read as the reverse complement.
AAATAGGCACCAACTCCGTCGCACTGGAAAACGAAACAGGAATCACCTGGGTAATGATTTTGTCGCTGGAGCTGTCGGCCCGCTCAACAGGAACGTTATCCTGCTTGGCACCCTGTGTAGGCACGATCTTTACCATTTTGCCGGTGCGAATGGACGCAAAGTTGTGCACCC
>CAYYPW010000010.1:0-218346 GCA_964473645.1 uncultured Moraxellaceae bacterium | reverse complement strand
CCGACATTAAGGGGCTGCCGACCAGCCATGGCTCTGATGCAGTAAATGCGCAGCCTGCCAAAGCACATGGTTCGTTTGCCCAGCAATACATGGCGCAAGGCTTTGTACTCATGGGCAAAAGCCGCATGCCAGAATTTGGCTTGAATGCCACAACAGAATTCGTCGGCCATTTGCCTACCCGCAATCCCTGGCATATTGACTATTCATGTGGGGCATCGTCGGGAGGCTCGGCCGCTTTGGTGGCAGCAGGGGTGGTGCCGATTGCGCACGCTAATGATGGTGGCGGATCGATTCGTATTCCTGCGGCCTGTTGCGGTTTGATTGGGTTGAAGCCCTCGCGCGGGCGGTTGATCGATTCCAAGGCATCGCGCGCGTTACCCGTCAACATCATCGGTGAAGGGGTGGTAACGCGCTCTGTGAGGGACACTGCGCACTTCTTTGCCGAAGCCGAACGCTATTACTACAACCCGAAAATGCCGCGCCTGGGCCTGATTGATGGGCCTGGACATCGCCGTCTGCGCGTTGGCCTGGTGGTCGATTCCATCACCGGGGAGCGTACTGACGCTGAAACCCGTGCCGCGGTCCTGACCACGGCGACCCTGCTGGAGGATATGGGCCATGCAGTAGAAGACATGCCGTTGAATATTCGCCAAACCTTTGCCCAGGATTTTGGTATCTATTGGGGCATGTTGTCTTTCGCGGTTGAAAAATTCGGAAAGCACATCATGAGTCGACAGTTTGATGCAAGCAGTCTTGACACCCTGACCAAAGGGCTGGCAAACCTTTACCGAAAAAACCTGCTAAAAACGCCGCTGATTGTGTATCGATTGAAAAAAATCCAGCAGGAATACGCCGCTTTGTTCGCACGTTATGATGTGGTTCTCTCGCCAGTGCTGGCCCATACAACGCCCAAGCTCGGTTACCTTGCACCTGATATGCCGTTTGATGTGTTATTCGATCGCTTGATGCGCTATGTCAGTTTCACCCCACTCAACAATGTATCGGGAGGCCCCGGAATATCGCTACCCGTGGGGCAATCAACGCAGGGTTTGCCGATTGGTGCGCATTTCTCTGCCAGGTACGGTGATGAGCGCACTTTGCTTGAAATCGCCTTTGCATTGGAACAGGCGTCCCCTTGGCGACGTATTCAGGATCAATAGGGGCTTATACCAACAGGACGTGCCGTGCCGCCTGTGCTGCCTGCGTGCGGTTGTTGACGTTGAGGTCGCGAAAAATCGCATTGCAGTGCGATTTGATCGTTCCCATCGACAGATTCAGTCGCGCGCAGATTTCCTTGTTGGAATAACCTTCCACCATCAAACGCAGGACTTCGCGTTGGCGACGGGTTAACTGCGATTGCTCTGTTCCTTGTTCTGATTCGTGTACAGTGACTGGCGTGGCGAAGCTAACGGCAAGCGTGCGTGGGCGAGATGCCAAAATATCCTGCAGGCGCAAACGTGGAATATAAATTTCTCCCGCCATAATCAATTGCAGTGCACTTTGCACTACTTCCGCACTGGCGCTTTTGTGAATCACCCCTTGGGCACCCATTGCCAGCCCGGCATCTATCAATGCAGCATCGATTTCATTTGAAAACAGTGCGACAGGACGGTGAGGGCATTGGGCATGAATGATCTGCAATAATTCCAGACTATTACAGTCCCGGAATTGGCAATCCAGCAGGATCAATGCAATCTCAGATTGCGCCTGCAGTATCGAAACGGCTGCATTGGCAGTCGTGACGACTAGCAGCGGGTTTGCAGGTAACAGTGTTTTCAATATCGCCCGCAAATCAGTAGGGGCTCCGGGTACGGCATCCACAATCAACATGATCGACTGCATGGCACCATTCTCCACAAATTTATCCTCGGCATTTCAGACGCCTTGCTGTTTCTTGCGCATGGCATTTTTTGCAATCGTTGGCGCAAGCGCAATTCAAGGTGGATGAAATTCACTTTTTATAGTTTTTATTCGTGCATTCCATTATGCAGCGACACGACAGTAAGCTCGGGCGCTATTTGCGACTGATAGTGTTGCCAGTAGGTGAAAATTAGTACACGATTGTTTTGTGTTGGGTCGGAATTCTTGCCACTGACATTGCTGAATAAATGCGCATGTCGCTGATCAATGAAGTAAAAATTGCAGCCTGTAAAAGAAAAAAACTTTGTTTTGCTCTATAACGGAGTCATTGCAGGTAGAACGATTGTAGATTTTTGTAAACTGTTATTGGATTATCCACCTGTTATTGCACCCAAGCAACCTTTTCACATCTAAGGCTACTTTCATGACGACCACTGTTGTACTGGGCGCCAGCGCCAATCCAGACCGCTATTCCAATAAAGCCATTCGATTGCTCAAATCGTATGGTCATCCGGTGATACCGGTGCATCCTACCCTCAAGGAAATTGAAGGAATACCGGTGGTAGCGTCGTTGAGCGAGGTGACGGTGCCCGTCGATACGCTCACCCTCTACGTCGGCCCGGAACGTGGCGAACCCCTTGCTGGGCAAATGTTGGCGCTAAAACCTCGTCGCGTGATCATGAATCCGGGAACGGAGTCAAGTGTTCTAACGCGAACCCTGCAAGGCGCAGGCATCGAAGTGGTGGAAGGCTGTACACTGGTCATGTTGAAAACCGGGCAATACTAACCCGGTCTATCGCTGGGGAAATGTTCCCTCAGTGTTAACGTTATGATTTAGGAGGCAGGTTCGCGGTTTAATGTTTTCTGCAAGACCTGTGTTGCTGGCAGCGAGCCTTATTCATGAGGCTTGTTGATGAATGTTGTTCATGACGTTTGTTCATAAGAGTTTCGTGGCGCGGCTGCCCCTCACCAGCATCAGCAGTTGCTTCTCGACTTTCTCCAGGCGTTCCTCGCGTTTTTGCCGGTCCAGATCCAGCGCATCCAGTACGTAGACAATCAGCAGCGATAGCACCGCTTCGGATTCGGTATCGTAATCCGAACGTGTCATGCCTTTTTCTGCCGCTGCTTCCCGCATGTTTTCTGCCAGATCTTCTTGCATCATGGCCAGTTCGCGGCGAATGGTTTTGCGAAATTCCGGGTTGGGGTTGAACCATTGCATGATCAGCAAGCGCAATACCGATTCGTATTTATTCATATAGAGCAAAAACTGCTTGAGCAGTAGCTTAAGCACAGCTTGCGTATCACTTTGAGCCATTTCTGTGCGGGCAGAGCGTGCAATCGCGCGCAAGCGAATCAATGCATCGTCGACCAGCGCGAGCCCCAGCGCATCCATGTCGGCAAAATGGTTATAAATCGAGGGCGCGGCCATTCCAGCCGCGCGTGCGACCTCACGCAAGCCCAATGCATCGGGTGAGCGACCGGTTTCAACCAGATGCAAGGCAGCATCCAGAATGCGGCGCCGGGTTTCCTGTTTGCGGTCGGCGCGGCGGAGCGGGCGGGCGTTGCTGGGTGTCATGAGGAGTCTCGCCATTTGATTACAGATGTAAGTTTACTTGGAGATCGTTTGTACGTCTAACTTTCACCTGCAATAGGTATCGTTGTCACCCGTTCAATAGAGGTACTCCATCGATATTGATCGTATTCTACGCTAAAAGCCGCTCTAAATCAGCCTATTGTTGGATTGCCCGGCAAGGCTTGCAGGTGGGTGCGATGTGGCGAAGGTGTCTGCCGTGGGCGCGGGGCTATTGACAGGGGCCTTCATTCTGTCTAATTTAACTAACAGTTGTTAGTCTAATGGAGGGATAGGCATGCAGTATTTCGTCACGGGCGCCACGGGCTTTATCGGCCGATTTTTGGTGGCTGAGCTATTGAAACGTCCTGGCGCACAGGTGTTGGCGTTGGTGCGGCCAGGCTCAGAGGCGCGGCTCGATGATGTGCGCCAAAAATGTGGTGCTACCAAGGAGCAGGTGGTGGCGGTACCGGGGGATCTGACTCAGGCAGAATTGGGATTGTCGGCAGCGACCTTGCATGCGCTGACAGGGCGTATCGATCATTTTTTTCACCTGGCGGCCATCTACGATCTCAAAGCCGATGCTGCGGCGCAATTGCGCACCAATATCGACGGTACTCGTAACGCCCTGGATGCAGCGGCAAACTTACGGGCAGGCTGTTTTCATCATGTCAGTTCGATCGCTGCCGGCGGCTTGTACCCCGGGCGCTTTACCGAAAAAATGTTTGATGAAGCGGTTGGGCTCAGCGATCCCTATTTTTATACCAAGCATGAATCCGAAAAATGCGTGCGCAATGAAACGCGAGTGCCGTGGCGCGTGTATCGGCCTTCTATGGTGGTAGGGGATTCGCACTCCGGCGCGATGGATAAAGTGGATGGCCCGTATTATTTATTCAAGATCATGCAGCGGGCTCAACAATGGTTGCCAGATTGGTTACCTCTGTTAGGTATTGAAGGCGGGAAGTTCAATATTGTGCCAGTGGATTATGTTGTAAAAGCCATGGATCATATTGCCCACACACCAGGCCTGGATCAGCAGTGTTTTCATTTGACGGCAGATCAAGATTACAACGTGTCGGCACTCGCCAACGTGTTGGCAAAAGCCGCTGGTGCGCCGCAGTTCAAATGGTATATCAGCAATAACGCACTGAATAAGGGCCCGAAGCAGGTCGTGGTTGCCTTAGCGCAATGGGCACCGGTCAAATTGCTGATAGAACGTGTTTTAAAACGCCTGGGGTTGCCGGTATCGATTCTGGGCTTTCTCTCTTATCCGACCACTTATGATCGTTCCAACACGGTAGCGGCGTTGGCCGGTACCTCATTGACGCCACCTCCGCTCGAATCCTATATCGATGTGTTGTGGCGCTATTGGCAGGAACATCTTGATCGTTGAGCTTGCTTGCCTCATCAGGTTGTTCTCATTTTCCTTTGCCTTACAGGATTAATATTATGTCAGACGCATCTACCTCAGATCGGGTTCTTTTCAGAAAACCCAAAATTGCACCTTATTTCAAACGTGCCGCAGATCACTGGAAATGGAACTACAAAAGCATCGTAGAACCCAGTCGCGCCTTGCATGACCGCGTTGATGGAAAGGTGGTGTTGTTGACCGGGGCGAGTTCCGGCATCGGGGCAGAAGTTGCGCACAAGCTGGCGGCTGCGGGTGCTACCGTATTATTGGTTGCACGTACGCGCGAAAAGCTGGAACTCATCGCGCAAGATATTCGTCAACAGGGCGGAAAAGCCTTCGTCTATGACGGCAACCTGGCGGTAATGGAAGATTGCGATCGCGTGTGTCAGCAGGCACTGGCCGATCATGGGCGAGTAGACATCCTAATCAATAACGCCGGTCGTTCTATACGCCGATCGATCAAATTCGCCCTGGATCGCTTTCACGATTATGAGCGCACCATGCAATTGAATTATTTCGGTTCGGTGCGCATGGCGTTGAATTTGTTACCTGGCATGCTGGAACGCAATGAAGGCCACATCATCAATGTATCGACAGTGGGTGTGCAGGCTAACCCCGCGCGATTTTCTGCTTATCTGTCGTCAAAATGGGCACTGGAAGGTTGGAGCTGGGTAGCAGCCAATGAGTTGGCGCATACCGGCGTGACCGTGTCGACCATCAATTACCCGCTGGTGCGTACGCCCATGATCGCACCCACTAAAATTTACGAATACACGCCCACCATGTCGCCGGCCAAAGCGGTGAGTTGGATGCTGGATGTCATTATCACGCGCAACAAACGCAAAGTGGGGCCGATGGGATTAGCGGCCCTCAGCATGTACTACCTGTTGCCGAAAACCTCGGAATCGATAGTCAATTTGGGCTATCAAGTGGTCTATGAGCAGCCGCCAGTCAAGGTGGTGCCAACGGTCAACGGTGATGCAGCCAGATCAATAGATAACGCTACCGGTGCGACGCCAATCAAACGCAAGGCAAATGCACAATAGCAATGTGCTGAATAACAAGGTGCACAAGAGCAAGGTGCACCGGGCTTTACTGTTTTCTGCGCAGCGGTGCTTGCACTCGATAGTGCAGGTACTGGCCCGGTGAACGTTGTTGCCAGTCATTTCTGCCATTGCCCGCCTGCTTGAAACGATCGCAATATAACAAGCGACTGTGATAACAAGCATATTGGCTAATCCGATCTGACAGGGAGTTTCTTATGGCGATCTTTAATCTTCGCAAGGTAATGGCGGCCACCGTTTTGGGCTTGAGCGTTTCAACGCCCACCGTGATGGCAGCGGAACTGCCCAAACGCGCCTTTTGTGTATTCGATATTATTGGCAAGAGTGGCCCGATTTATAACGCCATGCAGGAGTACCGCCTGGAAGCGCTCAAGTGGGGCGTGGATCTGGAAATCAAGCCCTACACCGACGAAAAGGTGACAGTTGAGGAGTTCAAGGCGGGCCATTGTGACTCCGTCGGAGTTACCGGGTTACGTGGCCGGGCGTTCAATGCATTTACCGGCACGCTGGATTCCATTGGCGCGATTCCTGATTATGAAACGCTGCATGTGGTGTTGGATAAACTTGCCTCCCCGACATTGGCGCCCTTGATGAAAAGTGGTGATTACGAGGTGGTGGGCATCGGGCCAGCCGGGGCGGCTTATTTGATTGTAAATGACCGCACCATTGATTCGGTGAACGAGCTATCGGGCAAGCGAATTGCGGTGTTGGATTTCGACAAATCACAAGCGTCCATGGTGGAATCGATTGGCGCCTCTCCGGTGACGGCGACGATTGCCACCTTTGGCAGCATGTTCAATAACGGCGGTGTTGATGTGATCGCTGCGCCAGCGGTGGCGTTTCAGCCTCTGGAATTGTACAAGGGCGTGGGCACCAAGGGCGGCATCGTCGATTTTGCCATGGTGCAATTGACCGTGCAGGTGCTTACCCGCCATAGCAAGTTTCCGCCCGGCTATGGTCAAAAATCGCGTGAATATATCCTGAGCCAATTCGGTCGCACCATGGCGGAAATACAGAAAGCCACCGACGGTATCGATCCCAAAATGTGGATGAAACTGCCCGAGAAAGATATTCCCGGCTATCAAGAAATGGCGCGTCAGACGCGTATCAAATTGCGTGATCAAGGGTATTACAACGCCAAGATGCTGACCTTCTTGAGTCGCGTGCGTTGTGAAATGAAACCCGGGCTGGCGGAGTGCACGGCGAAAGACAGAGAGTAATCACAGGTAATGGAAAGCCGTCTCGCGTCAGCACTGATGGCGGACGCTTAATTTTACCGTTATTCTGGCTCTGCCATCACCACGCGATTACGGCCAGCGCGTTTGGCAAGGTAAAGCGCTTCGTCGGCACGTTGCAACAACGGCTGCAGTTCCTCTATTTGCTTTGGCACCACCGTTGCGCCGCCAATACTGACGGTGTATTTGAGCCCAGGTTGAGAGGGGCAGGGTTTGCGTTCAATGGTGCTGCGCACGCGTTCGGCGATGTCGCTGGCGACACGGGCATCGCCGATCAAGAGAATGACAAATTCCTCACCGCCCAGCCGCCCGAAAATATCGTGCGGCCTGATCAGATCGCGGGTGGTCGCGGCAAAATGGCGAAGTACGGCGTCACCCGCAGCATGCCCCCGTTCATCGTTGATATTTTTAAAGTGATCAAGATCGAGAATTAACAATGTGATGGCGTCGTGGCGACGAATCGCCAAATTCACGGCCATTTCTGCATGACTGAAAAATGCCCGCCGATTGTTGATGCCCGTCAGTGTATCGGTCGTGGCAGCCATTTTCAGTTCGTGATCGGTTTTTTCATTGATCAGTAACACATAACCCAACTTGCCAAACATCAGCATGCCAAAGAGTGTCATGAACACGGGTGTTTGTACCGCCGAGGGTGTCATCAAGCCTTCGTTGGTTTGCGAGGTGAGCATGTAGCCCGCACGAATGATGGCGGCCACACAATATGCCACATAGACACTGCCCAGCGCGCGCCGTAGCGGCGACGCATCAGGTTGCGTACAAAATTCGAAAGCCGGCGCAATAAAGATAAGTAAGGTCAGCACAGAGCCCGCCGCCGCGACGGTATTTAACGACGATCCCTGTACATAATGAAAAATGACCATCAGGGTAGCCGTTATGGCGAGCAGAACATACCATTGTTCAACCCTTTGTTTGCGACCATCAATCGTCAGCAGGGCAACGGCTTCGGCAATGAAGGCGAGATTCAACAGAATATTGCCGATCATGTAAGACCAGAAAAAATCGATGATGTCCCGCAGCCCAAGCAGTGTCCAGGCGATTGCCTGGCCAAGGGTGGCCGCCAGAAAGAGTTTGGGGCGCTGATCGCGATAACGATACAACGCCAGCAGGCTGGCGGCGATCAGGTTGCCTACCACCATCACCACCATAATGGTGCGCACATCGAGTCGGAAAACGTCCATGCAGCGCCTGGTTTATTGTCGTAGGTTGAAAGATACGCGTGGGGCTTTAAAAAAAGCATATGCAGCCAGACCCCGAATGTCTATCGACGCTCGGAATCTGGCGCGAGAAGGGCTCAAGCTAAAAAGAAAGTGGCTGATTTTGCAGAAAAAATCGGGCTGCCCCTTCCCCCAAAAATCCCATAATATTTCAATGGATATGGAGGCGTTTACTTCAAGCGATATGCGCCGGGTGATCCGGCTTGGGTTTGATGATGTCCTGCTCCCTGCTGCCGAAATATGCCTGTAATAAACCTTTTTGCCGTTCGCGGCTTTTTTGCAGGTATTTTTCAAGCGCATCACCGCCTCGCAGCTTGAAATAGCTCAGTACGCCAAAGCGCAAAGGGGCACTCACCAGCGGGTACCAGGGGAGCGCAAACATCGGAATCCCCAATTGTTGACGTTGCACCGGGCCCAGAATCAGCGCTGAATTACTGATATGTTGCTGATAGATAAACCAGCGCTTTAATTTTGCAAGACGTGGGTAACTTGCAAGCTCAGGCATGGGCCGATGCAATGGTTCGTCTTTCAATGCCTGGCCCAGCTGCCCGATTTTTTCATCGGGTAAGCGATGGGTCAAAAACGTGTGGTACAGCTTGCGCAGGCCATCGCCTTCGGTCACCGCTAGCCAGTGCTCATCGACGCCCATCACCCAGCCGATATAACGCCACAGGTGCATGATCGCGGTGGATTCTTTTTTAAATAGCGGCACGCCAAACAGGCGCGCACCCAGCAGCGACACAGGGCCAAATGCCAGATAGGTAGCGAGCATATCGATCTGATTGATCGGCAAACCCCATTGGCTGGCATCCCAATCAGCTTTCAAGCGCAAATTGCGCCGCACCAGCGCATGCACCATGCGCACCCGCACGGTGGTAATGAAACCGGGGCCAAAGCGTTCCATACCGTGCGGCTCAGTGACATCGTTAGTCCACTTGCCTGTTTCGCCCAGGCGTATGCTGGTCTCTTTGCGCAAAGCCCCCGAACTTGCCAGGGTTTGGTTCATGGAATTGAAGAGGGCATATCCGCCCATCAACGCCATATCACGCAGTACAAAAAAACCGACTTTCCCGGTCAGGCGCGAATGACGGGCGCCGTCCACCAACACCTGTCGATCAAGCCAGGCAGGCGGCTGATCGATCAAGGCAAAAAATGCCTGCAACTCGGCGGGCGGGTGGGGCAGCGTCGTAATGCCTTGGGTGAGGGCCTGATCAAACAGCGCCTTGCTCTGGCGGGGGCCGTTGGCAAACATCCAGTCGACCACCCTGTCCATAGGTGCATCGCCCTGCAGGAGGGCCTGTTCAACGCGCGCCCATTCCTCGGCCGTGGGGGCCAACGGTTTGCCGAATATCGGTCGGGCAATGAAATCGGGCAGCCACTTCATGCGGGCCATGGTGTAAGGGTGTGCGCGGGCCGGGGCACGCGTAACTGCATCTGACATAACACCTTCCTGCGGCGGCTGTGGTGGGTTGCGCTCGTCTTTTGACTTGCGCTCAGCTACTCTATTATGAGTAATTGCTCGTATTCAACTCGCATTAGAACTCGCTGGTACCCTTGCAATGCGTAAGATTCCGCAACAAAAGCGTTCCCGGGAGATGGTCGGAAGACTATTGGATGCCACGGCGACGCTGCTGGCCGAGCGCGGCCTGGATAACACCACCACCAATCACGTGGCCGAACGCGCGGGCGTGAGTATTGGTTCGCTGTATCAGTATTTTCCGGATAAGGATGCATTGATCGAGGCCTTGCTGGTGCGCATGGGCGGGGATATCAGCAAGGTGTTTCGCGAACGCGCCGAACGGGTGGACATCAAGCGGTTAGGCTTGCGTGAGGTGGTATGGTTTGCGATCAGTTTTGGGGTACAGAATATTCGCACTGATCCGCTGGTGAGCGAGATCGTGAAAAACTGGAATCGCCTGCCCATCGATAAATTGCTTGATCCGCTTGAACAATTTTTTCTGGTGATGGCGCAACCCTATTTTCTCAGTAATTATCAGAATTACCCGATCCAGAATCTCGAAGCCAAGCTGTATGTATTGATTAACTCCACCTTGTTCACCGCCATTCGCTACATTCACCAGCAAAACCCAATGGTGAAAGAAGCGCAACTGATCGACACCCTCACCGACATGATCGTCAATTTGCTGGAAGCGCCCGTCAAACCCGCCGCACCTGCACCGGAACCCCGCTCATAAAAGCCTGGTTGCTGAGTTTTTCATAGCTGCCAGGGCCAGTGGGCAGCAGACGGTTGACGTTATTACCAGGAAACCGCGACGCGACCGACAACCCGCGCGAACGTTGATTACCCCAACCATGACTCATGGCCACCACCCCCGAACGTAGCGTGTCATCGATATACACGGGTGCCTCAATCTCACCCCAGGCGCTGGCAATCTGCACATAAACCCCATTCTGCAGCTGGCGTCGCTCGGCATCCTCAGGGGCCATATGCAAGGCATTGGTTTGCTGGCCCGCACGTTTGAGCACCGGCAAATTCTGAAACCAGCTGTTATGAATATAATGAGTGCGCAAATTGATTAGCTTCAATTGCTGCGAATCTTCGGTGCACAGCTCATCAAAAAGGGCATGTGCACGCTGGATGGCTTCGGCAAATAGCGGCGGACAGCAGTCGACCTTGCGATCAGGCGTTTGCAGCCAATCCGAATACAGCCGCCCAGGTCCGACGTTAGGAAGCACCGCCACCTGCTGTGGTGCGTCACGTAGCGCCGACACCGTCAACGAGACATGTCGCATCATGTGATCGAGCCGTTGATACAAAGCGTTCTCGCCGCCCTGATCAAACACATGCGGAAGCCCCATTTCTTGTTGCAGGCGATTCAAGATCCACCACTCGTGCTTGCGCTCGCATTGCGGCGCGGTGACCGCTTCGGTAAATTGTACAAACGGCTCGTGCTGCATGCCGAGGCCGCACATGTTGACATCGCTGCGTTCCAGCATATCCGTACAGGGCAGTAGATATTCGGCCAGCTCACCGGTCGCGTTACGATAGAGATCCAGCACTACCAACAAATCCAGTTTGGCAAAGGCAGCGCGCAAACGTTCCTCGCCCGCCATCGACAATAAGGGGTTGCCCGCCAGCACCACGAGCGCACGAATCGGTTGGGTGGGGCTTTCGATCATGTCGGCCAGCAAATTGCCGGGTAACGCGCCCCGTATGTGGCGAAGTTCGCCGAATTCGCTGTTGAAAAACACCTGATCAAGGGCAATGCGCCCCGCACGCACCGCCGGGTAAAATCCTAGTGAATAATGATTGCCACCGGGGCGATCGAGGTTGCCCGTCACAAACGACAGCATATGCAATAGCCAATAGCAGAGGGTGCCCTGGCGCCCCATGTTGACGCCAGTCGACATGTGTACGCAGGCTGACGGCGCCTGCCCAAACGCCAGTGCCAGCGCCCGAATATCTTGTGCGGCGATCCCCGTGACAGCGGCAACGGATTCGGCAGAATAAGGCTGGATAAACGCACGCAAGCCTTCGATATGCTTGCCATGCGCCGCGATCACTTCGTCGCGAAACAAACCGGCCCGATCCAATTCGTTTAATAATGCTGCCATCAGGTACAGGTCGGTATCAGGCTTGATTTGAATAACGTCGCCCGTCGCTGGCGTCGCGGATTCAATGCGTCGCGGGTTGATGTAGGTGATGGTGGCGCCGCGTTTGCGGGCCGCACGCAGCTTTTCCATGGGGTTGGCGATCGACACGAAACTCATGTGCGATACCTTGGGGTTCTCGCCGAAAATCAGGGCGAAATGGGTACGTTCCAGATCGGGCAGCGGGTGCAGGGTGCTGGTGCCGAACACGGCTTCGCTGCCGGCAAACTTGTTGGCACAATCCTGGGTGCCAGCGCTGAAAATATGGGGCGTCTGCAGCAGTTTGAAAAAGCCTTCAGCGGCTTGGTTGCCAAAGGTGTTGAACGCGAGCGGGTTGCCAATATATCCGGCGATGGCCTGGTGGCCATGGCGTGCCTGAATGGCGGACAAACGGGTTGCGATCTCCTGTAATGCCGTGTCCCACTCGATGCGTTCAAAGTCCGTCACCGACTCGGCGTCTGCGTCAAACTGCTTGTCGCCACGTCGGCGCAAAGGGTAATTGAGGCGATCGGGGTCGTGATGAATATCGACGAAATAAAGCCCCTTGTGGCAGGCAAACCCTCGGGTCACCGGGTGGTGGGTATCGGGTCGCAAGCGGGTCACGCGCCCGTCCTGCAATTCGGCCTGCAAACCGCAGGAGGGTTCGCAGACCCGGCAGAAGGTGGTGGTCGTCGTGGTTTGCATGCTGGGCTCCCCGGTGCTTATGCAATGGCTGTCTGATGGTGTCTGGATTGATACAATAACACCATTAGTGACCGATGGGTCATCATGCTTTGCTAGGACTCCAGCAAGGGCTGCCCATACACCAGACGATTCACGCCTTGCGTTACCCGGTCCGCCTGCCTTTTGCCCTTAAGCCGCTGCCGGCAATGCTCAACCAGTGAATCACCGCTCACCGGCACTGCTGCAGATGTGCTTATAATGGGCTGATACAACAGAGGAAAACATCATGGGTGAACGCGTTCTCATCACCGAAGTCGGCTTGCGCGATGGTCTGCAAAACCAGCCGATTCCGGTTTCTACCGCTGACAAACTGGCGTTGGCCGATGCCTTGATCAAGGCCGGTGTGCAGCAACTTGAAGCGGTCAGCTTCGTGCACCCCAAGGCTGTGCCGCAAATGGCCGATGCCGTCGAGGTGCTGGCCGGGCTACCCAAGCCTGAAGGGCTGAGTGTGACGGCACTGGTGCCCAATATGAAAGGCTACGAGCGTGCGCGCGACAATGGCGTGAAGCAGGTCGGGGTGGTGATTTCCACCACGGATACGTTCAACCTGCGCAATATCAACATGACCGTCGCTCAGGCCATGGAGACCTGTTTGTCGGTGATACGCCAGGCGCGTCAGGATGGCGTTACCGTGCGTGCCTACGTGTCGGGCGCGCTGGCTTGCCCTTATGAGGGCACCACGCCAGTCGATGTGGTGCATCAGCTGACCGAGCAACTGATCAATGGCGGTGCCCACGAGATTTCGATTGCAGACACGATCGGTGCGGGTAACCCCAAGCAGATCAAAGATATTCTGCGCCCTTTGATCTCGCATTACGGCGCCGACCTGTTCAACCTGCATCTGCATGACACTCGCGGTATGGCGCTGGCAATGGCGTGGGCTGGCATTGAATGTGGCGTGCGCAAATTCGACAGTTCCGTCGGTGGCTTGGGCGGTTGCCCGTTTGCCCCTGGCGCCTCGGGTAACGTGGCGACAGAAGATCTGGTGTATATGCTCGAAGCATCGGGCTTCAATACCGGCATCGAGCTTGAGGCCCTTAAGGCGGCCGTTATCATCGCAGAGCGCGCCACCCAGAAAACCCTGGGCGGGCGCATTTTTACCTGGATGCGTTCGCAAGAAGCGCTGAAAGCGGCCAAAGCGCAACCCTGCGTTTCCTGAGCGGCAGGCGCTAGCCCCGCCCGCCTTCGCTGGGCGAGTGGGGTTAGGTCAAACGACGCATATTGGGTTCTTATAAGATTATCAAGCCCTTGTCTGCTTCGGTGTTCGTGCACCAAAGTAGACATTTGTCAAAGCCCTTGTTAACGAGTAAGCTCGACTCTAGGCATACTCAATTCATACCAACAACAAGAGGATGACATGCATGAAGAACGTGAGGGATATTCTGCGCTCAAAGCCGGCGGCGCCGATTTACAGCGTTAAACCAGACACCAAGGTGCTGGATGCCGTAAAAATGATGGCAGAAAAAAGTGTCGGAGCGTTGCTTGTCATCGAAAACGACAAAATTGCTGGCATTGTGAGCGAGCGTGATTATGCGCGCAAAGTGGTGTTGATGGCGCGTTCTTCCCACACCGCCGAAGTGCGTGAAATCATGACCGCCGATGTCATCTGTGTCAGCCCGACGCAAAGCATGGAATACTGCATGGAGCTGATGACCGAAAAACGTTTGCGTCACTTGCCCGTCATTGAAGACGGTGCGTTGATTGGCCTGGTGTCGATTGGCGATTTGGTGAAAAACATTATTTCCGATCAGAAATTCATGATACAGCAGCTCGAACAATATATTCGCGGCGAAACTGTGTAACGATTCTGGTTGATGGCGGGGCGATGCTGACATTCCCCGCCCGTGTTCGGCCACGGCATTTGTTCCAAACCCCTTTTTCTGAGGAGGGAGACAAACCACCCCTCAGCGCGGTAGTACCTCATTGGAATCAGCGGCTGTGCTGTTGAATTCGCGAATGAAAATTTCCCAGAACGAGATGAATAACGCTGCTACCAAGGGGCCGATGATCAATCCGTTCATGCCAAACAGACTCAACCCCCCCAGCGTTGACAACAGCACGATATAGTCCGGCAATTTGGTGTCGCGTCCTACCAGAATGGGGCGCAGTAAATTATCGACCAGACCGATCACACCAAAGCCAAACGCGACAAGAATCGCTCCCGATATCCATTCCCCGGTTGCAAACAGATACAAGGCAACGGGTGCCCATATCAGGGCTGCGCCCACCGCCGGGATCAGCGAAACCACCACCATGACAACGCCCCACAACAGCGCGCCGTTGATGTCCAATAGCCAGAAAATCAGCCCTCCCAGTGCCCCCTGTACAATGGCTACGACCAGGCTGCCTTTGATGGTGGCGCGGGTGACCTCGGCAAATTTTGAGAACAGCAGGCGCTCGCGCTCATCGCCAATCGGCAGGGCACGTATCAGCAAATGCACCAGGGTATTGCCGTCACGTAACAGAAAAAACGCCAGGTATAACGTCAGGGTTGCGTTGAGCATTAACGAAAAGGTGTCTTGCCCGAGCGCCAAGGCCTGGGTGGCCAGCAACTTGCTACCGCCCATGGCCAGCTCAGCAAATTTTTGCCGCAGCGATTCGAAATCGACATTGAATCGATCCAACAGCGACTGCAAGGCAGGAAAGGCCTGACGAATCTGCTCCAGATACTGTCCGGGATTGAAATCGCCCGCTTCTATCCGCTGGTAAAGATGTACCGCTTCGGCAATCAGCGATGCGGTGATAAAGGTGGCTGGAATCACCAGCAAAACGACACACAGCACAAGCGTTATGAGTGCAATGCGATTGGGCTTGTTGCCCCAGCGCTGGGTAAGCCAGTGTTGTACGGGGGAAAAGATCAGCGCAATGGCGATCGCCCAGAAAATGGCACCAAAAAACGGTTTGAGCACAAACAGAAACAGCACCGATACCAGCATGAGCAGCGCCAGAAATGCGCGCCTCTCCAGACGTTCGTGATTGAGCATGCAGCCTCCGCGGCAATGGATAACACTTGCGGCTCGATCGTAAAGCAAAATGCTCACCAAGCCAAAGGAAAGCCCCGACGATAGCGTGCCCCATAGAGAGCAGGCCCCTTGCAATCAGTCTATAACGCCCCCATTTATGCACCATGAAATCCGTTTGAATTCCCCACAGCAAGGACACTGCATGAAAGCGATACTCCTCGGCACCGATAAATCCCTGACCTGGGGGGATACGCCCACGCTGTTGCCCAAGGCCGGCGAAGTGGCCATCT
Source organism: uncultured Moraxellaceae bacterium (assembly GCA_964473645.1). Classification (GTDB taxonomy): domain Bacteria; phylum Pseudomonadota; class Gammaproteobacteria; order Pseudomonadales; family Ketobacteraceae; genus HdN1. The sequence goes on along the minus strand of CAYYPW010000010.1, from coordinate 202,383 downwards.
CGGTGAAAGCCACCGCCGTCAATCGTGCAGATCTGATGCAACGCCTGGGGGTATACCCGCCACCGCCCGGGGCCAGCGAGATTTTAGGGCTGGAATGTGCCGGCACCATCAGTGCGGTAGGGCCGGGGGTAACGCAATGGCTGCTAGGCACCCCCGTGTGTGCGCTGCTGGCGGGCGGGGGTTACGCCGAGACGGTCGTGTGCCCGGCGGATCATGTGCTGCCCCTGCCCAAAGGCTTTTCGTTCAGTCAAGGCGCGGCGCTGGCCGAGGTGTTTGCGACCGCCTGGCTCAATATTTTTCGTGAAGGGGGTGTCAAACCCGGCGAACGCGTGCTGATACATGCGGGCGCCAGTGGGGTCGGCACCGCCGCCATCCAGCTATGCAAGGCCATGGGCAATCCGTGCTTTGTCACCGTAGGCGGGCAGGACAAACTCGATATTTGCCTCAAACTGGGCGCATCGGCCGGTTGCGATCGCCATCAGGACAATTTTGCCGACAAGGTACGCGAGTGGAGTGGTGGCCAGGGCGTTGACCTGATATTGGATTGCGTCGGCGCGCAATATCTGGATGCCAATATCAAGTCCCTCAATACCGATGGCCGCTTGGTAATCATCGGCATCATGGGCGGGCGCACCTCAGAACTCGACTTGGGGCGCTTGTTGATCAAGCGACTGCGGGTGTGGGGATCTACTTTGCGCAGTCGTGACAACAAGAGCAAAGCAGCGCTGATTGCCGATTTGCGCCAGCAGGTGTGGCCGTTGTTCGAACAAGGGCAGCTACGCCCCATCATTCACCGCGAGTACCCCATTCAGCAGGTGGAGCAGGCCTTTGCCGAGGTGCAGGGCAATGCGACCGTAGGCAAAGTCATTCTCACGCTGTGAGCAAAACGGTCACATGGGTGTCTTTTTACGGCGGGCCGGGCGGCTATTGGTTCGCTTGAGGTACAATCTCTGGCGTTGATGGGTGTCGACGCACGGAGAGCAGTACAGATGAACGACAGCACATTCACTCCAATCAGCATTTATGCATTGCCGGTCGAAGAAGAGGATCTTGCCTTTTTCGACAGGGCCAACGATCTACCGATCAGCCACGCTACAGCAGACTACGACCACAAGCGAATCGACGCCGGCATTGAACAAAAGGCGCGTGAGGCACAGCTGCAGAGCGATGCCGAGAGCGCGTTGATGCTGGCCAGGCTGTTCAGGGACGATGCCCATCGCCATCTGGAACAACTCGAACTCGCCGAAGCCGCCGCCTTCACTCTCGGGCAGCACAGCTACCAATGCAACCACAGAACTCAACGCAACGTCTCTGTTGTTCGCAGCCCGTTTACCGATTACGCGCTTTCCACTGCCTGGAATAACGGCTATACCGAAGCCGCCCGTAACGAGGCAGCTTGTAACGAGAGGGGCGCGCCGCCTGCGAACGCGCTGGAAGCCAAGTTGTGGAATGAAGGCATTGATACCGATCGCGCCGATTCGCAATTCGAGCTGGCGGCGCTGGCATTGCTGCGGCTGGCGGACACGGTCAGCCCACCGGGTTTGAAGGTGCGAGCGCAGCGTCTGGCGCAGGAAATGCTCTGCTACCACCAGGGCGCCCACACCCCCAGCCCTCGCCGTCAGCAGGAAATCGATCGCTTTTTACAATTGCAGACCCGACGGTTGGCGGCAGCGATTGATTTTACGAGCATCTAGACCGACCGTTTTTTGCGATTCCCCACAGCCCACCTACACTTGTCTTATTAGCACTCAACTGCTTACTCCTATTCACGCAGGAATACGACAAGACCGTAGTCGCCATGGATCTGATTCCGTACCATAAAAAATCTGTGTTGGTGATCGAGGATCTCGCCGAGATGCGCTCGTCCATGAAGTCCATGCTGGGCAATATGGGCGTGCAAAATGTCGAGACCATCAACACCGGTGAAGAAGCCCTGACCAAGCTGCGCAGCAACCAATACGACATTATCTTCTCTGACTATGAATTAGGTCGGGGTAAAGACGGTCAGCAGGTGTTGGAAGAATGCCGGGCGGCCAAGCTGATCAAGGCAGAAACGATCTACATCCTGGTGACCGCCGCCCAAACCGTCGAGATGGTGATGGGCGCACTCGAATATGAACCCGATGGCTACATCACCAAACCGGTAACGCTGGAGATACTGCGCACGCGATTGAATAAAATCATTCGCACCAAGGACGTCTATCGCGAGATCAATCAGGCGATTGATCGCAAGGATCTGGTCGGCGCCCTCGAGGCCTGTAACCGTCTCGCGGTGGAAATGCCCAAATTCGCGCTGCCTGCCTATCGCATCAAGGGCAAGATTTTACTCGATGCTGGGCGTTATGATGAGGCGCGTGACATCTTCGAAACCGTGCTTGGCATCAAGCGGGTGGCGTGGGCGGTGCTGGGCATGGCCAAAGTGCACTACCACATGGAAGAGTACGAAGACGCGCGCAAACTGCTGGAAAGTCTGGCCAATACCAACAACAAATATGTGGAAGCGCTGGATTGGCTGGCCAAGGTGCTGGAAGTGCAAGGCAAATATGTCGCGGCACAGAAGGTGCTGGAAACTGCCGTCACCCAATCGGCCAAATCCGTGGTTCGGCAACAAGCGCTGGCGCGTCTGGCCGAGCTGAATAACGATTACGAGGTGATGTATAAGGCCTGTCGCAAGGCGATCAGTCTCGGCAAGAATTCGTATTTCTGTAACCCGCACATGTATATCTCTTTGGCGAAAGCATTGCAGCCCAAGATAAAGGGCGGCAGTATGCGCGAGCAAAAGCTGTGTACCACCGAAGCCTTCAGCTTGCTCGAAACCGCACGCACGGATTTTACCCTGGATGTGGTGTCGTCGATAAAAGCCTCGCTGGTGGAAGCGCAAACGCTGTTCAATTCCGGCAAGCAGACGGAAGGCCAACTGGCCTATCGCGTGGCCCAAACCCAGCTGGAAAGCTCCCAGGATCTATCGCTGGATGACAAGCTCGATGTGTTGGTGGTACGTCTTAGTTTCGAAGAGCAAGCTAAAGCCAAGGCGTATAGCGAAGAAGTGCTGGCGCAGGTAAAGGGCAATCGCCGCCTCGAAAACAAGTATTACAGCATTCTCGAAAATCACTACAGCGGCCAGCCGGAAGAGCGCCTTGCCTTGATGAAAAAGCGTGGCGAGGAGCTGATCAATCGTGCCGACTGGGAAGATGCTGCCGATATTTACCTGCGCGCCTGTCAGCTCAAAAACGCCGATACGGATGTACGTCTGGGGGCCATCAAGGCCATCGTTAACATGTTCATCAGCGGTCGTCAGGATCTCGATAAACTGCCGGTCGTCGACGATTTAGTTAATCAGCTCTCTAATTTGCCCAATTCCGATCCACGTTATCCGACCTTTGAGCGTTTGCAAAAGGATTGGAAGGAGGTCACCAGCAGTGAGCACCAACAACCCCTCGGCGAATAACGGCCCTTCTGCGAATAACGGCACGCCACCTGCCAATCCTTCATCGTCGCTCGCCAATACCTTGTTCGCAGCGTCGATACACGAAATCAAGAATCGGTTCGGGCTTTTGCTCAATCAACTGGAGGCCGTGTTGGCTGATACACAGATCGCCAATACGCAGCAAGACGCCGTTGCCCATATTCGCCATGACGCGCAGTTTATTGGGAGTGAACTGGTGCGGGTGTTAAGTGTATTCAAAGCCGCGAGCGGGCAAATGAATGCCAATGTCGATCAACAGATTCTCGAAGATTTTCTTGAAGAAGTGGTAGCACGTCATGCCACGACATCACATGCAACGGGGTGTCAGATTGGTTTTGATTGTGATGGTGATTTGACGGGCTTTTTTGATGTCGGCATCGTCACCGTGGTGTTGGATACCTGCATCTATAACGCCATCAATGCTGGGGCGAAAAAACTCTGCATCCGGGCCGTGTCTGCAGATGGCTTTTTGCAGATCCATGTTGATGACGATGGCCCCGGGTTTCCTGATGAGATGCTGCAGGGCGTGATTCTCGCTGGCAAGCTCAAGGTGGATGAAGGTTCGACCGGGTTGGGATTGTATTTTGCCAATACCCTGCTCGCGCATCATAGAGAAGGGGAGCAGGTGGGTGGCATCCGCCTGGGGAAATCACCGGAAGGCGGTGCAAGGGTGACGTTATTGATGCCAGAGTAGTGGGATCGCCCCTTGGCCATCCCACGGCGCTTTCCCCTGCTCAGGTAGGATTAGCGCTACGATTAAACGATTTCACCAATCCAACCACCCACAACAGCGCCACTACCGGCAGCACATATTCAAGGGCAATGTTGGCCACTGTATCGGCTTGCGGATTGCTTTGCGCGTGCAACACCAGATACAACACATACACACAGTACATCAAAATCCACACAATGCCGTTCCAGCGCGTGATCAAATAGCCACTGACAAAAACGGGCAAGCAGGACAGCGCCACGCCAATCATCACCGGCACATCCACCGCCATCAAGTTCGGTGAGACGGGCACACTGCCCCCTGCTACGACCGTCGAAAAGCCCAGCACCGCAAAAATATTGAAAATATTTGAGCCGACAATATTACCTACCGCGATGTCACGTTCACCCTTGATGGCAGCGACCACCGAGGTTGCGAGTTCAGGTAACGAGGTGCCGGCGGCGACGATGGTCAATCCGATCACCAATTCGCTAACGCCCAGGTTGCGGGCCACGGTAATTGCGCCATCCACCAGCCAGTTTGCGCCGAATACCAGCATGGCAAGGCCCACGGTAATCAACATCGGGTTCAGCACCCACTCTTTGGTTTCGGGTTTAGGAATATCGCCGACTTCGCCTGCCATTTCCTTTTGCACCTCGGCGGATTCGCGCCGGCTTTGTACTATCAAAAATGCGGTGTAGCCAACAATCAATAACGATAAAAAACCGCCTTCCCATGATGAAAGCATCCCGTCTTTGGCGAACAACCACACCAGTACCGATGCATAGATCATCAAGGGCACATCCAGGCGTATCAGTTGCTGGTGCACCACCAACGGGGCAATCACCGCCGACAAACCCAGAATAAATAGCACGTTGAATATGTTAGATCCCACCACGTTGCCCAATGCAATATCGGCCTTGCCCTCTAGCGCAGCGCCCACACTTACGGCCATTTCTGGCGCACTGGTACCAAAGGCGACGATGGTGAGGCCGACCACCAAGGGGCTGATCCCCAACAGCAACGCAATGCGCGATGCCCCTCGCACCAACAGGTCGGCACCAATGGTAAGTATCACCAGGCCCGCAATCATCATGATCCAGGGTGACATCAAGTGGTCTCCTCATGCAGTTTGACGTCGTAACCAGCCTCTTCGATAGCCGACATTACCTGGGTCACTGTGAGTAATGCTGCATCGACCCGCACCTTGCCCGTTGCCAAATCAATCTGAACATCGGCATCGGCTTGCAATGCCTGAATGGCCGCGCGTACTGTTTTTTCGCAATGTCCGCAGCTCATACCCTCCACCTGAAACCGCCACATATTGACCTCGCTTTCACTGACTCTAAAAGAGTAGTCTTGATTTGTTCGTAAAATGACGCGCATCCACTGCCATTTTTACAAGACCTATCGCCATGGCTGACACTCCGCAAGACATCATACTGCAAATAGAAGGCATGACCTGCGCAGCCTGCGTCAACCGCGTGGAAAAAGTGCTGAAAAAAGTCCCCGGCGTGCGTGAAGCTACAGTGAATCTGGCAACGGAGTGCGCGGCGGTGACGACGACCAGTGATGCGACTCCTTTGATTGCGGCCATTGAAAAGGCCGGTTATCACGCGCGTTTGCCAACGCCGGGCGATTCGCGTGCACACGATAGCGCCGCGTTATGGCCGCTGGCAGTGGCGGCGTTATTATCGTTGCCATTGATGTTGCCCATGCTGTTACAGCCCTTGGGAATTCACTGGATGCTGCCAGGCAGTGTGCAATGGGTACTGGCGTCGTTAGTGCAGTTTTGGTTGGGGGCGCGTTTTTATCGTGCTGCCTGGAAGGCCTTGCAGGCGGCCACGGGTAATATGGATCTGCTGGTCGCATTGGGCACAAGCGCGGCCTGGGGATTGAGCACCTATCAATGGCTCCTCTATCAGTGGCAGTCCGCTTCGGTGACAGCAAGCCAGCTTCACGAACCGCATTATTTCTTTGAATCCTCTGCCGTGGTCATCACCTTGGTAATGTTGGGCAAGGCGCTGGAGGCGCGCGCCAAACGGCAGACCTCAGCGGCCATCGCCGCGTTGCAAGCCTTACGCCCGGCAGTCGCTCGGATCATGCGTGATGGTCAACAGGTAGAAGTGCCCCTTGCGCAGTTGCAAAAAGGCGATCACGTGGTGGTGTTTCCGGGTGAGCGAATTCCGGTGGATGGTGTGGTATTGGAGGGCAGCAGTCATGCCGACGAATCCATGCTCACGGGCGAAAGCCTGCCGCAAAGTAAAACCCTGGGCGCTCGAGTGACAGGGGGTACGCTCAATGTCGATGGCTTGTTGTTGGTGGACGCAACAGCGGTAGGCGTAGAGTCGGCGTTATCCAAAATTATCCGTTGGGTGGAACAGGCGCAGGCCGCGAAAGCGCCGGTGCAGCGCATTGTCGATAAGGTCAGTGCGGTATTCGTCCCCGTTGTGATCGCGATTGCAGGGGTAACCTGGCTGGGCTGGTGGCTGGCCGGCGCCCCCCTGGAAACCGCCATCATCAATGCGGTAACGGTGCTGGTGATTGCCTGCCCCTGTGCGCTCGGCTTGGCCACGCCAACGGCGATCATGGTGGGCACAGGCGTGGCGGCGCGGTACGGCATTCTGATCAAGGATGCAGAGGCGCTGGAACGTGTGCATCGCGTGGATACCGTCGCCTTCGATAAAACCGGTACCTTGACCGAAGGCAAGCCAACCCTGTTGGCGTGGCATGATTTTTCCGGTGGCACACGTGATGCCACGTTGGCGCTGGCGGCCAGCGTGGTGGGGGGCAGCGAGCACCCCCTGGCGCGAGCCTTGCGCACGGCCACGCAAACCGCACCACAGGCGTTGCGCACAGTAACGAAAAGCCTGAGTGTTGCCGGGCGCGGGGTGGAAGTCGAACTGGATGGAGTGTCGTATGCCCTGGGAAATCAAGCATTGATGCAGGCGCGCGGCATTGATCTGAGTGCGCATATCGGCTTGGCTGGCGAACTGGAAGCACAAGGTCACACCCTGTCGTGGCTGGCGACATTTGTCCCTGCGCCTCAATTGTTGGCGCTGTTCGCCTTTGGTGATCAACTCAAGGCAACCGCCGTGACCGCCATAGCAGATCTGCAAGCCTTGGGTATTCGCACCTTGATGATTACCGGTGATAACGCGGGCAGTGCGCGGCATATTGCGGCCCGGCTTGGGCTGGATGAGGTCATCGCCAATGTGCTGCCCGAGCAGAAGGCCGCCATCGTGCAGCGACTGGTGAGCGAGCATAAAGTGGTGGCCATGGTGGGGGATGGTATCAATGATGCCCCGGCGCTGGCCGCTGCCGATGTGGGGATCGCCATGGCAACCGGTACCGATGTGGCGATGCATACCGCCAGCATCACGCTGATGCGCGGGGACCCGGCATTGGTGGCGGCGGCGATTGCCATCTCTAAGCGCACCTACCGCAAGATTCTTGAAAACCTCGGTTGGGCCTTTATTTACAATGTGTTGGGGATTCCGCTGGCGGCCTTGGGGTATTTGAACCCGGTGCTGGCGGGCGCGGCGATGGCACTCAGCAGCGTCAGCGTGATGACGAGTGCCTTGCTGCTCAAGCGCTGGCACCCATGAGTGTCCAGTTTGCTACCCTGGGGCGAAGCGTCGCACAGGTTGGACAAAATTGTGGGAAAATATCCCGCCCTGGCATATACTGTTCACTATGAATACACCCTTATCCTCTGAACCCCCAAAAGCTCTGGTGCAAGCGGTCACGACCTTGTTGCGACCGCTGGTGCGCCTGCTTTTGCATTTTCAAATCACTTACCCCTACCTGTGCCAGTTGCTTAAAGGCATTTATATCGATGTCGCCAGTAACGAATTTCAGGCCGAAGGCACCCGTCAGACCGATAGTCGCATCACGATGCTCACCGGTGTGCATCGAAAAGATGTACGTCGATTTCGCGAAGAAGGTCTCGATGAATTGAGAGCCCCCAGTGCGTTGCCGTTGAGTGCACAAATTGTGGCAGCGTGGTTGAGCGAACCCGGCTTTCAGGCGCCCGATGGCACACCTCGCGCGCTGCCGCGGCTGGCCAAGGCAGGCGATGGCGATATCAGTTTCGAAGCGCTGGTGGATCGTGTAGCGCGGCAGGATCTGCGAGCGCGCTCGGTGCTGGATGAATGGTTGCGCCTGGGCTTGGTAGAAATGGATGCCCATGATCGGGTACAGCTGCAGGTTGAAGCGTTTATTCCCGAAAAAGGGTTTGATGAAAAACTCTATTATTTCGGAAAAAATCTGCATGATCATATCAGTGTGGGCGCGCACAACCTGACCGGTGATGGTGCACCACAATTCGATCGCAGCGTGTATTACAACAACCTTTCGGATGCCTCGATTGCCAAACTCTCGGCCTTGGTCAATGAGCGAGGCATGCAGGCTCTCAAAGAAGTCAATCGGCTGGCCCGTGAGTTGCAAAAAAAGGATGCGGGCAGCAAGCGCGCGAAACATCGGTTTAATTTCGGCATATTTTTCTATCTTGAAAAACAAAGCGACAAGGAGGGCTAGCATCAATGCGCATCTTACCCGTCGCAGGCGTGTTATTGCTGTTGGCCGGCAATGTGTGCCACGCACAAAAGCCGTTATCGAGCGAGCCCGATGAAGGCGGCATCGGTGGTACTGGGCATGGGATTGCGTCGCCTAAAAAACCCGAGCTGATCGAGCGCCCTGAAATGCCGGAACGCATTGAGCGAGTTGAATCCATCGAACGCATAGATTCACCGAATTTCGAATACCCCGACCCGCCCGATCTGGGAGGGGCGAGTGAAGTAGATGTGGAGGTTCCGGTGGTGGATCAGCCCTAGTCGTGACTGCCACTGCAGGGATCTGCGGGCGTCAGACACCCTTCGTGGTGGGCTCACGCAGATTTACCTCCACCGATACGTGTGCCAGTTCTTCGTGCGCGCTGAGCAATCCGCGAATTTCATCGGGGGTGATGGGGGTGTCGCTGACGACGGTAACGACGCAGGCGTATTTGTTTTTGCCCACCCGCCATACGTGCAGATCGGTGATGTCAGCGTTGAATTCACTATGCGCCAGCGAGGAATGAATTTCTCCTACCACGGGTTTATCCATTTCAGCGTCCAGCAGAATGCGACTGGTATCGCGCAACAGGCTCACCGCCCAGATGCCCACCAAAATACCGCCGACGATTCCCATGACGGGGTCAAGCCAATCAAACCCCCAGAATTTGCCTCCCAGTAACGCAATAATGGCCAGCACGGATGTCGCCGCATCCGAAAGCACATGGATATAAGCGGAACGCTGATTGAGATCGTGGGCTTGCGTCGCAGCGTGAACGTTATGCGCATGATCGTGCGAGTGACTATGCTCCTGCGCGTGACCATGATCATCTGCATGTCCAGCGTGGTGGGAATGCGCTTTGGGGTGGTGCTCGTGTTGGTGGTCATCTTTCAACAGCCAGGCGCAGGCCAGGTTGACCAATAATCCGATGATGGCAATACCAATGGCTTGGTCATAATGAATCGGCGATGGGTCCAGCAGGCGTTCGACCGATTCAAACAGCATGATGCCCGCCACGGCCACTAGCAGCACAGCGCTGGTATAGCCGCCCAGAATTTCAATTTTCCAGGTGCCCCACGAAAACCGCCTGTCTTCCTTGAAGCGCCGGGCGGCGCCATAGGCGGCTACCGCAAGGCCCAGCGCCAGGGCGTGCGAACTCATATGCCAGCCATCGGCCAGCAGGGCCATGGAATTGTAATACCATCCGCCAATGATTTCGGCCACCATCATCACCAGCGTTAGCATCATGGCCCACCGACTATTGCGCTCGGCCAGCGGGTTGCCTTCATCGAAATCGTGGGTATGACGCCATGAATCGTTGTGTGTGGTCATATTGTTTACCTTGAGCGCGCTTACCGTTAAAGCAGCTTACTTTCAAAACCGAATAGCCATATACTATACCCCAGTATACCTTGTTGGCAATGTAAGGACGGTTTCCATGGCTCACACGATCAAGGCAAAAAAGCCGCTGCTCACGCGTGCGCGGCGTATCCAGGGGCAGGTCGGCGCACTGGTGACGCGACTCGAAAGCGATGCTGATTGCATGGCCGTGTTGCAGCAACTTGCTGCCATTCGTGGCGCGGTTAACGGCTTGATGGCCGAAGTGCTCGAAGGCCACCTGCGCGATCATCTGGGGGCGGAGGATGTGTCACCTGAGCAGCGTCAAGACGATCTTGATCAGGTAGTGGCAGTATTACGTTCCTACCTGCGTTAAGCGGGGATGCTGGACTGATATCGAATGCATAACGCTGACATTAGGGAGCAACGAACATGTGGAAACCACTGGTCTGGAACGTGATTTTTTTTGCGGTATTGATCTGGTCAGGCATCAACCCCAAGGACATGTTGACCTGGTTGTTGGAAGTGGCACCGGCCTTGATCGGCATAGTCCTGATGGCGCTCACCTGGAAAACGTTCCGTTTAAGCGGGCTGCTCTATGTGTTGATACTTCTACATTGCCTCGTGCTAATGGTGGGCGGCCACTACACCTATGCCGAAGTACCGCTGTTTGACTGGTTGAAACCGGTGCTGGGCTTTGAGCGTAACAATTACGATAAGTTGGGGCATTTCATGCAGGGGTTTGTGCCGGCGATACTGGCGCGTGAAATTCTGTTGCGTAAGCACGTCGTGAATGGTTCGGGCTGGTGCAATTATATCGTGGTGAGTATTTGTCTTGCGTTCAGTGCGTTTTATGAATTGATTGAATGGTGGGTGGCCCTGCTCTCCGAAGAAGCGGCAGATGCATTCCTGGGAACGCAGGGCTTTGTATGGGATACGCAGACCGATATGGCGTTTGCCCTGGTGGGCGCGATCCTGGCATTGTTGTGTTTGTCACGCTGGCATGATGCGCAACTACGCGAACAAGCTTTGCGTCAACAAGCCTTGCGGTAACGCTTGTTGACGCAAGGTTGAAAGGAGCGCTTCATGCGCTGCGCAATTGTGCGTATTGCTCCAACTCAACAGACTCTACACGCTTCAGGCGCTCTAGACACTGGCCAATGGTGCGACTGACGCAGGTGCTGTTTCTCAACAACTCCATTTTCGGCCATGTGCTTCTTTCACCCATCTGGATATATTCAGCGACACCTGCAGGTGAGGCGTTACTGATCAAACGGAAAATATTGGTCGGTCTGCGCGGGGGGACGATGTTGACGTCGCCCAAATACCGTTGTGAGACTATCGACTGAGCTTTGTCGAGCAATAACGCGGTGCTTTGGTGCTGGATTTTGTTTTTTGCAAATTCCAGTGTTTTGGCAACCGTGTATTGGGCATTGCTGGTGATCATATCTGCCAGATAGGTGCCGATATGTTTTTCGGATTCTTTGCGTGACAGGAACGGTACCACATGCGGGTTTACCTGGCTTACGATCGTGTGATTAACGCCGTACAACCGCGCGAGACGCAAAAACGGCAAATCATTTTTAATGGAGCCATCTACCCATTGGCGTGACGAAATATAGGGGACTTTATCGCCCTTCATATTTTTGGCCCACAGCATGACAGGCGGGTACACATAAGGAATGGCACATGACGCCAGCGATGCTTTGCTAACGATCACATGGGGGGAGGTCAATGCATTCAGCAGGCGGGATTCTTGGTGCGGGTCGGCCGGGGAGACGGTGATATTCACCTGGCGGCCCGTGTAGGCAAACGCTTCTTCAAACGTCATATCTTTCACGTTGCGTTCAAGACAAAATTCCAACTGCGATGGATCGAGCAGGCCCTTGCCTCTCATGGTGCCGCGCCAGCCCATGGTGCGAAACGCTTCCACGTAAAGATATTCAGGATTGAAAACGGTATCCAGTTCGTTGTCGGTGTGCGTTGCCAGCATCGCGGCCATGATGGAGCCGGTGCTTGATCCAGAAATGACTTTGGGCAGAAGGTTCTCTTCCCACATGGCCTTTAGCACGCCCATGTGAAAAAGGCCCAAGGCGGCGCCGCCGCTCAGCATCAGGGCCGATTGGCCAAAGGCGGCTTGCGTGCGCGAAAAGAAGTCGAGCTTGTGATTGAGATCAAAGTGGGGGGATTCAACATCGCAAAGCCAGTTCAGCGTGGTACACACTTCGTCGAGATAGTCGTTGACGAGTTTTTTGGTACCGAAAAAACAATGATCATACAGGCCGGCGCTGGCGATTCGCCCCAGATTGCCATGCAAACCTTCATTGATATAGAACACCGCCTGCATGACATCGTTTTGTCTGCGTGCCAGTCGCAACTCGGTGAGGCGCAGACGTATCATTTTGTAATCATAATGAGGCGAGGCATCGTCTTCCCGCCACTCATCGTTGCCAGAAATCCGGTCGTATTCTTTGGCGGCGTCGCTCCAGGATTTATAGTTCTCCGCTTGTTTCATGCCAATGAGGCATGCTTTTAATGTGCGCTTCATAAGGTTTCCTGGATACCTACTTCTTAATGCAATGTCCTGCGTTCAACAAGGCACTGATTACGTCATGCCTTGAATACAAAAGCGCCCAAAATAGCCTTTCTCTAAAAGCCGGGCAAAACTGAAAAGTCAGTGCCAGGATATATAACAATCACGTCAGGGCGATGTATAGATCTGCAAGGTATATGTTTGTAGATTTTTGTAAGTTTGCGCGCTAAAAAACGACTGTTAACTCAATAAGATATTCATTGGCCGAGGGTTCGTATACTTGAACAAAGAAAGTATACGAACAGCACGTCAGTGTGGAGGTGTAAGTGTATGCGGGTGTGCGCAGTGAGTTTAATTCAGGGGTGGGACAAGGATTGGTGGCGGAGGTTTGAAAGGCGGATATTTAAAAGTGGGATGTTTAGAAGGGGGATGGTTGAAGCAAGCGTGGAAAAATAAAAGGCAGCGGTGTTCTGCCTTTCCCAACAACAAAAAATTACCGGTTACCTGCGTGTTTCAATCCGCTCTCCCGATTGACCACATAACCGGTAACGCCTGGGCTAATTCTGCTTAACATCACCGTATGGTTACGCATGCTAACGCAGCATTGTGTGGCCCGGCTTGTAAGAATTGAACAGGCCAATGATCAACGACGACGTGCCATGGTTTAGCAGTAGCAGTAGCAGTAGCAGTAGCAGATCATGATCATGGCCTGCTATGAATACATCGACCTTGCCACAAGCGGTTTGCTCAAACCATTCGCGATAAACCTTGCCCGAAACGTAAGGGTGATGGGCGTAAGCGATTTTCCAGCGGGCCTTTGAAGAACGTGGGTATCGGCGAACCTATTCATGGTGTTACCTAATGTTTTTATCTCGCCATGGTGGAGGATGTAATACCGCTGATATCTAGCGTTATACAACCCGTTCCAGTGGGCCCAGTGCAGGTGCAAGGGGGCTGCTGGATTTGCTGGGTGTGGGATTGGGAGATTCTTTGAGGCCAGGGTCGCCTGCAAGAGTGATAAAAGCGCGTGCAAAATAGTCCCCTGCCGGAAAATCCACGCTTTTCACATAATGCCATTCGGCCTGCGTGCGCTCGTGGGTGATATCCATGAGTACATAGCCTCGGTGATACAAATCGACGTGGTGCATGTGGGGCATGGTTTGCAGAATGGCCTGCGCCAGTTTGTCGGCAACAGGTTTTACCGGAATACTAAAAGAGGTGACGGCGGGCGTTACAAATTCGACGCCAAGAATGGGGCTGCTGGCGAGTGGGTCTTCCTGCAAATCATTCGCCCAGGAGGAATGGATATCGCCTGTCAATACACAGAAATTCTCGATGTCATGCTGTTTGAGGTAATCGTAAATGCGCTGGCGGGCCACCGGGTAACCGTCCCACTGATCCATATTGAGTGCAATGGTGCCCAGCAGTAACTGCCCCATCATGACTTGCTGTCCCAGCATTTTCCAGGTGATGTTGTCTTGCTGCGCGGCACTTAATTGTTCAAATAACCATTGCTCCTGTTGTGCACCCAGGAGAGTGCGATCGGGGTCAGCAATGGTAGTGAGATCGCCAATGCTGGCCTGTTTGTCGCGCCCCACCAAACGCGTATCAAGCATGGTGAGATTCAGCAAATCCCCGAAACGGAAATTGCGATACACCAGTTGATCAGCGTCGGCGTCCAACCCGGTTTCACGAATCGGCATCCATTCGAAATAGGCTTGTATGGCCGCAGCGCGACGCGTTGCCCAATCGCCTTGCGTGTCGGGATGGTGGTTGTTGGCGCCGTCTTGATAAGCATTGTCTGCAGATTCGTGATCGTCCCACACCGTGATGAAGGGGTGCTGGCGGTGTGCTTCACGCAAGTCGGGATCGGTTTTGTATTGTGCGTGGCGAGTGCGGTAATCCTGCAGCGACACGATATGGCGATTGGGTTGGTGGCTGCGGTTGATCAGCAGCGGGTTTTGCGTGAGGGCACCGTATTCATAAATGTAATCGCCCAGATGCAGCACTACGTCAAGGTCGGGGCGCTTGGCTATGGCGTTATATACGTTGAAATAGCCCTGGGTGAACCACGAGCAAGAGGTGAAGGCAATGCGCAGGTGTTCTGTCGGCCCGGCGGGCAGGGTTTTGGTGCGACCGATGTCAGAGTGCCAACCGGCGTGGGTAAATTGGTAGTAGTACGTGGTGCCCGGTTGCAATCCGCTTATATCGAGTTTGACTGTAAAATCACGAGTGTCTTGGGTGGTGGCGATGCCTTCTTGCACGACATCGAGCAGGTGGGGATCGGTGGCGATCCGCCAGGCCACCTCCAGCGTGAGGACGGGCAAGGTTTGTGGGGTGACACGGGTCCACACTATCACGCGATCGCTCAACGGGTCGCCTGAGGCAACGCCATGCTGAAAGGCGCCGCCATTGGCGGCCCGGCAGCCAGACAAGGCTGGCAGAACGGCAGTGCCGACGGCACCTTTGAGTAAGGAGCGACGCGAGACAGACATGGGGATTCCCTTCTACGGATTGACCTGGGACGATGGTGCCACCGCAATTGTTGCAATGTCTATCTCAGCGTCGGAAATGTCGACGACTGGTGGGGGTAGGCTACGTTGCCTTTGCGCGCAGCAACCTCACCAAATCTTCTGGCAGGGGATGCGACTTATGCTGCCCGATTGCTGAACACACCCAAACAATCTCGCCCAAGGCCTTTAGCGTATCCTGCCCTTTTTCAAAAATACCCAGGCGCCAGGTCAGGCTGGTATTACCAATTTTTTCGGCCTTCACGCCGATCTCCAGCAAGGCATCAAAGCCGATGGGCGCGCGATATTCGACGGTGGACTTCACCAGATGAAAATCCAGCCCCTGTGCGGCCACCAGGGCTTTGTAGTCGTAGTCGAGATAACGCATGTATTCGGTCAGAGCGGTATCGAAGTAGGTGAGATAGTGGGCGTTGAAGACAATTCCTTGGCTATCGACTTCGGCATAGCGTACGCGGAGCTCATAAAAGTAGGTAAAATCAGTGCGCTGCATGGGGGCCCGGGGTGGTTATGGCGTGATCACCGTACCCTACGCGCTCGCTTTCTGGATTTCAATCGTTTCGCCACTGGCGAGATGACTCGCTTTAATAGAAGCCTGATTCCCATTTATAAAGGATGTTGTATGAGTGTCATGAAATCGCGTCGAGTCTGGTTGCTCAGTGGTGTGGTGGCTGCGGGGCTTGCCTTGGGTGGTGGCTGGGTGGGTGCGCAGCGGTTGTTCCCGCTGGGGTTGAAAGTGGTGCCGGTCGTAACCGGGTTGGAAATCCCGTGGGCCATGGCGTTTTTGCCCGATGGCCGCATACTGGTCACCGAGCGTCCGGGTCATATGCGAATCGCGGCTGCAGATGGTACGCCAGGGCCGCGCCTCAAGGGGGTGCCGGAGGTTTATCACCACGGTGAAGGCGGTTTGATGGATGTGTTGCCCGACACCGATTTCGCCAGCAATAAGCGGATATTCTTTACCTATAGCGAACCCCCGGCGGGTGCTGACGCCAGCCCCGCGACAGTGGTGGCCAGTGCTACCTTGAGCGAGGACAGCCTGCAAAACGTTCAGATTTTGCTGCGCCAGGATAATAACGGCGACAATGAATCGCACTTTGGTTCGCGTTTGCTGATCGACAAGGACGGTTATCTGTTCGTCGGTCTGGGGGATAGAGGTGTGCGTGAGCAGTCACAATCTTTATCTACCACAGTGGGTAAAATCCTGCGTCTGAACCGTGACGGCTCAATTCCTGCCGACAATCCGTTTCATAACGTCGAGGGTGCTAACCCCGCGATCTGGTCTTATGGCCATCGCAATGTGCAGGGCATGATGCTACACCCGGTAACGGGGGAACTGTGGGCAACCGAGCATGGCCCTAACGGTGGCGATGAGATCAATATCGTGCGCCGGGGTGCCAACTATGGGTGGCCCGTCATTACCTACGGATGTGAATACGTGACTTGCGCCAAGATTGGTGAAGGCACTGAAAAAGCGGGCATGAAGCAGCCGGTGACCTGGTTCGGCCCCAACAGTATTCCGCTGACGGCAATGCAGTATATCGACAGCCCCAAATACCCGGCGTTACAAGGGCAAATGCTGGTAGGCACCCTGTGGGGGCAGACGCTGATGCAGGTGAAGCTGGATGGCAGCAAGGTAATTGACAAGCAACCAGTGCGGATTCCCGGCTATGGACGGGTGCGTGATCTTGCCTTTGGGCCCGACGGCTATCTCTATATGGTGGTAAACGGCCCCGAAGGGCAGGTGGTGCGACTCGATCCGTTTTTGTAAGGCGGGACATTAGTTTGAGCAGCATTGGTTTGAGCAGTAAATAAGGAACATCGCATGTTTCACGGAAGACGCGATCCCAGGGCTCGCGCATGGCTTGCCTGGGTGACGCTAACGACGGTGGTGAGTGTACCGGCAAATCATGCTGCGGCCGCGGGCGCCGTCGAGCCCCCCCAGCAGGAATTGCAGGTGGTGGTATCGACCGGCCGCGCCACCGAAACCCCACTGTCTGAAAACCCGGGCAGCGTTGGTAACGTTGGGGGTGAGGTGCTAGGCATCGTGCAGCCCACCCACATCAACGAAGCGGCGGATCGTATCGCCGGCACCTGGATCAGCCGCGGCAATGGGCAGGAACACTTGACGGCGATTCGCTCGCCGGTCCTCACCGGGCCGGGTTCGTGCGGTGCGTTTTTGGTGTTGCAGGATGGTATACCCACGCGCCCGGCCGGCTTTTGCAACGTCAACCAATTGTTTGAAATCAACAGTGAGCAGGCGGAACGCATCGAGGTATTTCGTGGCCCCAACAGTGGCGTGAATGGGGGTAACGCCTTGCATGGCATTATCAACGTTATAACGCCCACAGTGAATGTCATTGCTTCGGGAAGTGTGCGCGTTGAGGCCGGCCCCAATGATTACACGCGTTTGTTATCGTCGTACAGTGATGGCAATGCCTTGCGTATCAACGCCCACATCGATCACGATGGCGGTTATAAAGAGGCCTCGGGATTTGATCAGCAAAAGGTGAACTTCAAACTGGCCGAACGACGCGATCAATGGCGGCAGGAATCTCTGCTTGAATTGACCAACCTCAACCAGGAAACCGCCAGTTATATCGACGGGCCCGATACATATAAAGTAGACGCGCTGAAAAAGGCCAACCCACACCCGCAAGCCTTTCGAGATGCGCAAGCCATGCACGGTTACTCGCGTTGGACCACGGCACTGGACGCTGGCAGCGAGTTGCAAATAACGCCTTACGCCAATGCCTCGCGCATGCAATTTTTGCAGCATTTTATTCGCGGCACACCGCTGGAAAAAAATGGGCATGAAGCAGTGGGTGTGAATACCAAAATTAAATATCCGCTGGCGGCTTCGTACACGCGGGCTGCTACCCACACATTGGTAAGCGGTTTCAATGTGGAGGCGGCGCAGGTGTTTGTTGAGCAATCGCAGGCATTGCCCGCAACGCCACCCAGCCCTTTGTTCCCGGCTGGTGAGCACTATGATTTTGACGTGGATCTGTTGTCTGCGGCGGTATTTACAGAATGGGATTATGCCTTCGCCACGAATTGGCGGCTGATCAGCAGTGCACGCTATGACCACCAGCATTATGACTATCATAGTCATGCCATGCCCATCGACGGCAGCCTGTACACGCCAGTGCCCAGTCGTGACGACGAAGCGGGTGAGTGGGGGGCGCAGACGGGGGTGCTGTGGCAATACAACCCACGCCACAATGCCTACCTCACAATAGCGCGTGGCTTTCGCCTGCCACAAGTGGCTGAACTCTATCGTTTGCAAGGCGCCTTGCCGAGCGAGTTGCCTGGCAGCGAGCAAATGACCAGCATAGAACTGGGATTGCGCGGCCAAGCATGGCCGTTATGGGGTGATCAACTGTGGTATGAAACTGCATTGTTTACCATGCGTAAGGACGATGTGATTCTGCAAGACAGCAATCGTCAATATCGCGGTAATGGTAGTACCGAGCACGAAGGTATCGAACTCAGCATTAATTACTGGTGGACCCCGGCGCTATATCTGAACCTGGCGGCTACCTATGCCGAGCACCGCTATCGGAATATCGAACGTCCCCTGTTGTCTGTGGTGGGTGAGATCGATGGCAATCTCATTGATACCGCGCCGCGACACCTGGGTAGCCTGCAGCTGGGCAAAACTTTTGACTGGGGATTGCTGGAATTCGAACTAAAACACATGGGCCCGTATTTTCTCGACCCGGAACAGGATTGGGCCTATGACGGCCACCGGCTAATGAATCTGCGTGGGCAATATTGGCTGGCGGTGGATACGACACTGACCTTGCGCGTGATGAATCTGGCCGACAAGGCTTACGCCGAACGGGCAGATGTGCGCCCCGCAACAGCAACGTTAGAAGAGGTGCCACGTTATTTCGTCGGGGAGCCACGCTCGCTGTATCTCTCGATTGAAAAGACGTTTTAAGCGGCCCGCGCCTGAGTGTGCTATTCATTGCCACCAAATAAAATTCGATCTACGGCGACCAAAAGATTTTGCGCCGTGACGGGTTTGGTCAGGTGCGCTGCTGCGGCAGCCACGGCCCCAGGGGGCGTGCCCAACGGCTGCAATACAATGAATGGCAATTGTGCTGGCAGCGCTGCCAACAGTGAATCCAGGTGGTCGTCGTCGGCCAGGCTCAGCAGCAATAATTGACAGGGCGCATGCGCGAGTTGCGTGTGCAAAGCGTCGCGGGTGGTAGCGATGCTGACCAAGGCGCCGCGCCCGAGTAGGGTGCGGGCAATCACCTTTTGCTGGCGCACGTCGGTTTCAAACAACAGAATGCGCACGCCATGTAACGGATGCAAACCGGCGCCAGTGGGCATGTGCGTTGGCTGCGCAGCAATTTTTTCTACCGGGCTGCAGGGAATTTCAAACCAGAAAGTGCTGCCTTTACCAGGTTCGCTAACAACACCGATTTGTCCCCCCATGCGTTCCACCAGTTCCTTGCAGATGGCAAGACCCAGGCCAGTACCACCGAAACTACGGGTAATCGAATTGTCGACTTGCTGAAACTGGCGGAATAATTTGTGCTGGTCGCGCTCGGCAATACCAATGCCGGTATCTTCTACTTCGCAGCGCAGCTTACAGTGGCCGTTGCCATCGTCGATATCACTGACGCGCACATTCACTTCCCCTGCCAAAGTAAATTTCACTGCATTTTGTATCAGATTGATCAGCACCTGTTTTAAGCGCAATCCATCGGCACGCACATGCTGTGGCACGTTATCGTCGATATGCAGACGAAGGGCGAGTGCCTTGCTTTCGGTGTGAGGTTGCATGAGGGCAACGGTCGTGCGTAACAGGTCAGGTAGATCGATTTCGGTGGGGGATAATTCAATTTTGCCGGCTTCGATTTTGGTGTAATCAAGAATGCTGTTAATGATGTCCAGCAAATGGCGCCCCGCATTCTGCGCTGTTTGCAGGCAGTCCCGTTGGCGTTCGGTGGGGTTTTCCATCAATACCAGTTGCACCATGCCCAGTAAGCTGTTGAGGGGCGTGCGCAGCTCATGAGACATGGTGGCCAGAAACTGGCTCTTGGCAAGGTTGGCGGCTTCGGCCTGGGAAACGGCTTCACGCAGGGCGGCTTCCACTTTTTTGCGCTCGGTAATATTGCTGATAACGCCCACAAATACCTGCTGATCATTAAAGCGCGTGCTATTGACCGCAAGTTCAATCGGGAAGGTCTTGCCATTTTTAGCGACGGCGGAGAGTTCCCGGCCAATTCCAATGACGCCGGAGCGTTCGTCGCTATTAAAACGTGACATTTGCTCATCATGATTGCGAGCGTAACGGCGAGGCATCAATACTTTAATGTTTTGGCCGATCAATTCTGTTTGGGTGTAGCCAAAAACGGTTTCGCAGGCCGCGTTGATCATTTCGATGGTGCCCTTGGCATCGGTAATGAGCATGGCATCGTTCACGGCATTAAAAACAGTGCGCAGGCGGGCTTCGTTGGCAATTATTGCAGAATCTTCCTGCTGTTTGAGCTTGGTGACATCCTGTACGGTGCCGATTGAACGCAGGGGCAAACCATTCTCTGCGTAGTAGGTTTCGCAATTTTCGGTGACCCATTTAATGCGGCCATCCGCTAGCAGCAGCCGATGGGTGATGTTATAGCGAGTGTGATCCTTGAGTGAATTTTCATAGGCGGCTTGCACCATTGCCCGATCATCCGGGTGAATAGCCTCAAGAAATGCCTGATAGCTGGCCTGAAACTGCTTTTTGTCTATCTCAAAGATACGATAGATTTCGTCTGACCATGTCAGCGCGCCGCTCTGGATATCAAGCTCCCAGCAGCCCGTATTTGAAAGCGTTTGTGCTTGCTTGAAACGGGAAGTAGTGTCCTCTTCGGCAGCCAGTGCATCGAGCGCCATATGAGTCTTGAGGGTCAAGTCCTTGACATTGAGGGCAAGCGTTATACCGACCAGAGTGAGGGTAAAAACAAATAGCCAGAAATGGTTCAGGTCTTTGGCATGCAAGGTGGTTCCCGACTTACCTTCCATAACGGCATGCTGCCAAAACAAAAGCATCACCAGCCCGCAGATAAACAGCAAGCTGCCCTTGAGGCCAAAGCGCAAGGCAGTCCACACCATCAGGATGAAAAACTCGGTTTCGCGCTCTGGCATCACGACCTGAAGATCTCGCGCCGCTATGCCATGGTGGACCAGTATCACCGTGAGCACGGTAATGGCCAATGCTTCGAGGATCAGGCTAAACCGCCAGACAATGGGGCTACCCTGATACCACATGATCATGAACGGCGTGACGATCATGATCCCCAGCAAATCCCCTTGCCACCAATTGGTAATACTGGTGAACCAGACCGGCGGGGGCCGCTCAAACAGGTAATGCATCAGATTACCAACGAGTGCGGCGACCAGGGCGGCCACGGCTGAGGTAAACAGCAGGCGAAAATATTCGCTGGGCCTGAGAAGTTTCAAGGGGGCGCCCTGTTGCGACCAGTCCAGCAGGTAATAGCCCGCCAGACATCCCAGGGTGTTGCCGATCCCTATCCCTACCGACAGTCCCCAGCTTTGAGTAACGATGCCATTGGCGACCATGGCGCCAGTAAATATGCCCGGCCAGTAACGAGGGCCTCCCAATAGCAAGGAGCCAAGCGCAAGCCCGCTGGCGGGCCAAATTAGCGAGGCACCGCCAGCAGGGGCGAAGTTGAGCAGCGACCATACACCGAGCAGGGTGTAAGCAAGGGCCAAGGCCACACAACCAAGTACGTATTTAAGAAGGGGTTTGTGCATGGCGCCTCGGTGGAATCGACGGGAGCATAAAAGTATGGACGCTTATTCATTATTTGTAGGGATTCGCAATTTGCCAGCGCGAGAACACAAGAATCCTGATAGAGGTCAAAAAATGATCTATCGTTTGACTGATAGCATAAAAAAAGAGGTAGATTTTATGCGCAGTACGCCGGTAATTCTCTCGATCGACGACGATGCCAATAATCAGGAGTTGTTGAAAAAAACTTTTGAAGACAAGGCGTTGCATGTGGCCTTATCCGGGGAGGAGGGCCTGGCGATGGCGGCCGAGCTGAAGCCGGATGTAATTCTGCTGGATATTGCCATGCCTGGTATGAACGGCATTGAAGTCTGCCGCAGGCTCAAAGCGGATGCTGACACCAGCCAGATTCCGGTGCTGTTCGTGTCTGCCATGAATACGCTCGAAGACCGTCTGACCGGTTATAAGGCCGGGGCAGAGGATTACATCTGCAAGCCCATTAACCTGCACGAACTGAAATGCAAAATAGAAATTTTGCTGGCGTATCAGGGGTCATTGCAGCAACTTGATTCGCGCCTGCGCTCGGCCAGTGAGGTGGCTTACACGGCCATGTCGACCAGCGGAGAGCTGGGTGTCATCGTGTCGTTTGTCGAAAACGCATTGAATTGCCCGGATTTTTCAACATTGGCCGATCACGTGCTCGATGCGCTCAGTCAATACCAGGTAAACGGATGTCTGGTGGTAAGGGGCGATGAATTGCAGCCTCTGTATTTTTCCAACACGGTGTTGACACCCCTCGAAACACAATTGCTGGATATGGCCAAAGATGGCAAGCGGATTGTATCGGTGGGGAGGCGCTGCATTTTCAATGCGGACACGATTTCCATTCTGATAAAGGACATGCCTGCGGATGAAGATCGCGGGGGTCGCTTGCGTGATCATGTGGCGCGCCTGGTGGTCATTGCGGATGCGCGGGTTCGTTCGCTGGTAAACGAGCAGACAGCCACGCAATACCGCACCTCGGAAGTGTGTCGAGCGCTGAATAACGCGGGCGATTCGCTGCGTAAAGTTGATGAGCGCATGCGACATTTTCAGCACGTGATTGATGAGACTATCACTGTGATGATGGCGAACATGGAGCGCCAGTTCATGACCATGATGCTTTCCGATGAGCAAGAGGATGCCTTGATTGAACCTTTGCGTGCCGGACGCGCAAGGCTGGATGAAATTTTTGATGAAAGCAGCGCGATTGATTCGCATATGGAGGAACTGCGTCATCATATCCTCACGGTATTGCAGCAGTAGGCGGGTAACAATCTCAAAAGAAGCAATCGCAAAAGAAGCAATCAACAAGGTAACAATCGCAAAAAATATGCCCTTTGAACTAACTCAGTCAAAGTGATAATAGCCAACGCTATAACAGTCAAAGCAATAACAACCATAAGCGAGACAAACCGTTATAGAACATCCAGATAAAATTCTTCACCAATCGTAACAATCGCGACTCTTGCTGATCCTCTATACTGCCGCTGGCATATAACGAGAAAAAGCAAGAGCCTGCACGCATGAACCTGAAACAACACGTTAACCGGATACGAAACAACAGCCGGACGCGAAACCTAATAGTCACATATTTAATCGTTTTGTTGGGGAGCGTGCTTTCAGGTTGCAAAACCAGCGTCCCCAGTATTGAGCGCGATCCCGACGAGGTCGTCGCGGCGTATCGCCAGTATTATCACAGTGAAGTGCTGCCCTACTTTAATCAAGGGGAATTCGGCTCGTTTGTCGGTACCGATGCCATTCGTATTGCCTATGCAAAATTCGAAGTGGAAAACGAAAAGGGTGCCTTGGTTATTCTGCATGGTTTGAATGAAACCTATAACAAATATGCCGAGCTGATCTACGATCTGCGTGATTCTGGTTACTCCATTTACATAATGGAGCACCGTGGCCATGGCCATTCCGGCCGCATTCTCGATGGCAGTGATAAAGAACGCCGAAAAATCTATATCAACGACTTTGATGACTATATCAAGGACGCCAAGATTTTTGTGGATACCGTGGTGAACGCAACACCGCATGACAAGCATTTGTTTTTCGCACATTCAGTGGGTGGCAACGTCGCGACACAATACATCCAACAGTATCCAGAGGATTTCGACGGCGCAGTATTGTCATCGCCTTTGATGCAGGTAATGACGACGCATCCCTTTCCGGTCAGTGAAGCGTTTGGTTATTCGGTGTCGAAAACCTTGGTAAGTGCCGGACAGGGCAAGGCGTATTCGCTCGACATGCAGGAGCCGGCGGTGTTGATTGATTCCAAAAGCCCGGATAAATTCGAGCATGAATTATTGACCAAGAGCTGGAAACGCTGGCAAGTCTATAACGAAATTATCGAGCAACAACCCGAATTGATCGCAGGTGGTCCCGGTGCGACCTGGGGTGTGACCAATCAATTTGCCAAAGAATCTTACGAAGCCACTTTCAAGGCGCGTAGTGCCACAGAAGCCGCCAAGATTTCCATTCCCGTTTTGATGTTCCGTTCGGGCGATGACCGGATTGTGGGCGCCAAGGGTTTTGATTTGCTGCAGCAGAACGCAGTTAACGCGCCATCTTTTGATGTTGTGGAATTCCCCGATGCTTATCATGAATCCTATATGGAGCGGGATTTTATTCGGGAGGTGGTGATAGAGAGAACGCGGGAATTTTTGGCGACGTTTTGATGGATTTGTTGGATGGAACCAGGAAGGCAACGCTAAACCTGGCGTTGCCTTCTTCCCCCTTACCCCCACAAAATTATGCAGCCTCAGCCGCCGCCCGCGCGGCTGGCGAGCGACGAAAATATGCCAGTGCCTGCTCGGTATCAGCTTCATCTCGCGGGTGATATCCTGGCGGAACATAACGCAGTGTTGAACGTAATATCATGCCCAAAGTCGGCACTTTATCCTCACGTCCCAGCCGCCGAAAATCCTGCCAGCCCCAGCGATAATCGTTGGGAATCTGCGGATCATTGCGCATCAAATGGCGAATTCCCTGCACCCACAAAACCCACAGAACGGTGAAGGTCAGCGCCATCAACAGTTGACGACTGACATAACCACCCCCCAGATGCGCGTAAAGATCGTGTGCCACACAGCGGTGCTCTACCTCTTCTGCCCCGTGCCAGCGCAACAAGTCCAGCATGACAGGGTCGACGTTACCGCTATCCAGACCTTTGGCGTTGAGCACCCAATCTCCCATGGTCGTAGTGAAATGCTCGATGGCGCCAATCAGCCCCACGCGAAGTTTCAACCAGGGTTTATCTAGACGACGATGCCAAAACCGATTTCCCAAGGGACGATCGCCCAGCACTCGTTCAAACAGCCACTCAACACGGGCGGTATAAGTGCGAATCGAGACTCGATGTTGCTCCAGAAAGCGTAGCACCTCATCATGGGAGCGCGAATGCACCGCCTCCTGGCGAATAAACCCACGCACATCGGCGGCGAGATGCGGATCACTGACCAAAGGCAAGGCTTTATTGTAAATACGGCAGAACCAGAGCTCGCCTGCAGGTAATAATAAATGCAGTACATTCAATAAATGGGTGGCATAAGGATCGTTATCGACCCAGTGTATCGGGGTGTTATCCCAGTTAAAGCGCACTTTGCGGGCTTCAATACCAGAACCGACTGTGTTGCTGGCAAGTTCTTTTTTCAAAAGGGTGATGGCCATGGGGATGATCTCCTTCAAGCGGGTGTGACATCAAAGCGCGCCAGGGTGCGCAGCACGCCAGGGGCAAATCGTGATAGCAAGCGCAGGCCTTTGGCTTCCGGGCTCACGGTAACGATCGGGCGATTGTGTTTGATGGCGTCAACGATTTCACGCGCCACCCGGTCGGGCGTAAAGGCGCGCTTTTTGTAAAGCTGCGTGGTTTTTTGCTGCTTTTTCTGTTCGGTGTATTGATCATCGCCGACGAAACGCGTATTGCGGGTGATATTGGTATTGATGATGCCCGGACAAATGGTGGAGACACCAATGTGATGCTTGCTCAATTCGGCCCTCAGGCAATCCGTTAACATGAAGACGGCGGCTTTGGTCGTCGCATAGGCCGGGTAGGCGGCTGAAGGCGTATAAGCCGCTGCCGAGGCCACGTTGACGATGTGGCCTGGTTTGGCATCTTCAATCATTTGTTGCGCGAATAAACGGCTGCCATGAATAACGCCCCACAGGTTGACATCCAGCACTTTTTGCCAGTCTTTTACGCTGGTTTTCATAAAGCCCCCGGCCATGCCAATGCCGGCATTATTGATCACCACATCGGGCACGCCATGGTGTGCGCGCAGCTGTGAGGCGAAGGTTTCCATGGCGCTGGCATCGGCCACATCGACCCGATATACATAGGCGTTGCTGCCGAGTAGACGGGCAAGAGTTGCAGTGCGTTGTGCATCGTGTTCGTTGATGTCGGTGCACACGACATCCATGCCTTGCTCTGCCAGTGCCAATGCGGTTTCACGCCCGATGCCACTGCCCGCGCCCGTGATCACTGCCAGTTTGCCGAGAAAAGGGCGAGTTTTTTTGCTGGTCTGCGCCGGCTTTTGTGGTTGGTTTTGTACCTGCCTTTTTAGAGCGCTCTGCGTGGAAGTGCTGGCTTTGTAACGGTCAAGTTCAGCGTCGGGTTTGCCGGTCTCGATATGCATGACAAACTGATCGATCCAGCGCGCTAAGGCTTGCGGGTGGCTCAATTGCAACCAGTGAGTGGTCGCGACAGGGCGCTTCCACAGGTGTTCAACCCATGCATTGGCGACGTCAATCATGCGCGCGCTAACGAATTTGTCCTGGGTGGCAAAAATCTGTTGCACCGGTACTTGGGCATAACGGGCTCGCGGTTTGAGCAAGCGCGGCAGCATGTTTTTACGATAAAGTGCAATACCGGTCTTGCCATCGTCAGTTTGGGTAGGGCTGACGGGTGCATCGCTGATGCCTTCCAGATGCTTGAGCAGCGTAGGCCACGCGTTACCCAGGCCGGCTTGCCATAAAAGCGGTGCCAGCAGCGGAAATTGAAACAGCAGGATATACCAGGAGTGCGCAATCTGATTCAGCGTGCCACCGATGTCAGACAGTGAGCCTGATCGCATGGCCGTCTGCATCCAGCTACCGACATGATCCAGGCACGGCCCTGAAATCGAGGTGAAGGATTTGATACGCTGTGTCGCACCGGGCTCGGTAATGGTCTCCCAACTCTGGATCGACCCCCAATCGTGGCCGATCACATGCACGGGCGTATCGGGATTCACCGCATCGATCACAGCGTGCATATCGTGCATCAACTGCGTCAGTGCATACGCATCGATCGAATACGGGCGCGATGAATGACCGGCGCCGCGCACATCGTACGTTATTATCTGATATTCGGCTTGAAGCTGGCTCACCAACGGTAGCCAGATGTCGCTGGCGTCGGGATAGCCGTGTACCAGCAGCAACGTGGGTTTGCCAGGGTTGCGCCAGATTTGCAGCGCGATATCTGTTTTAAATGTCGCACTGTCCTCTGTGGTAATGCGATGTCGTTCTGCGGCGTTCAATACATTGGCGAAAGCCACCGGTGTGAGGGTGTGCGCCGTGTTGATCGGCGTGGTGGATTCAACAGTCATCAGGCAGCCTCCTTCAGTAAGCCACGCGCTTGCCAGCGCCGTACATGGGGAACGTTATCGTCTAGCCAATACGCATCGCTATCCGTGATCACCAGCAACTCCTCGAATTTGGCGCCTACATCGCGAAACCCCAGGTGCGGTTCGACCGCCCACAAACCGGGTATTGGGGCATGATCGGAGCGATGATCACTGGACCACAGTGGCGACCAGCCGTCGCGCTGCCCTTGCACCACGCTGTGCAGCAGGCCACGCACATTGCGAACGCCAAAGTTGAACAGGCTGAGGTGGCCCTTTTGATCGTCAGGCAGTTGCTCAACCCGATGCGCGAGCACTGAGAACGGGTAGGCGTGATGGCGAGGCTCGACGCCTTGCCGGGTGCATAACGCATCGACTGCACGGCTTGTCTCGGCCATCGACCGGCGTTGTCGAATCAGTGTCAGGATCAATTGGCGATGCTCGAGCAAATCATCCTGCAACCGCTCTAGAATCGGGTTTTGTCCCAGGCAGCCGGCGTAGCCAATGTCGGCCGAATAGCCGTGCAGGGTGGGGGCACAATCGAGAATGTAGGGCATGCCTTCTTCGAGTCGGCGTGCGCCGGGGTAGAAGGCCGGGTTGAAGCCTTGCAGTGCCTTGAAGGCGATCAGGCCACGAAACGCGGTGCGGTCTCCAAACCACGCAAAAGGTTGGTGAAACCACTCATGCACGCCGTGATCTTGCAACCAGGTTTTCATCAGGGCAGCGGTTTGGCGCTCACTGATACCCGGGCGAAGCTGCAGGGCGATTGTCTCGGCGCACTGATACGCCAATTGTTGCGCGCGACGAAAGCCATCGAGGTCGTGTGCATTGAGGGAAGGTGCGAGCTGGGTCATGGGGCCACCGGCTGTATTTGAGTGCTGTTGTTTAGTGGTACATAGATGAATGTATCAGTGAATGATGTAAATGACAAGCGAGAGGCGGACCTCGCGAAGAGAGCGAAGGGGGTGGTGACTTGACCCGGGAGACGTGCTTTTGGGTTACCCAATGTTACAGTATTGTGACGGTCGTTCTGGTAGGATGGGCTATTAAGTGACCTGTTCTTGACATTCAACCACAGATAACAATAAGACCATGAACCAAAAACTTAAGCTGATTCCAGCAATTATCGCGCTTTCCCTGATGGGCTGTGGTGGCGGCGGTTCGGCCTCGTCTACGCCTGACACCTCTGCACCCGCACCCACGTCGGACACAGCCAACGGCACGCCGCGCAACAGCGTTTTCATGGGTATGCAGGGGCTGCAATTCGCCACTGGCAACAGCGAGGGGCTGACCGATGAGAACGGCCGTTATACCTATATTGAAGGGCAGACCATTACCTTCAAAATCGGGGATATCGTGCTGGGTTCAACTGCCGGTAAAGCGAAGCTGGCGATAACGGATCTGGCGCAGGGCGATGCTGCCACAGAAGAAAATCTGATTCGTTTTTTATTGACGCTGGATTACGATCTGGCCCCCATGAACGGTGTGTTGATCACCCGCAGTATTCGTGAGTTGGCGACAGGTAAACAGCTCAATTTCAGGCAGAGTCCTGACAGTTTCAAGCGTGAGGCCGAAACGCTATTGCAGACCGAATTGGCGTCAGACCTGCATGTGCATGCCTTCCGCCATAGCTTTGCCCAAGTGTTGCCCGGCGTCTATCGCGAGCAGAATCGACGTGCCGCCAGAGCATTGACGCCGTTTAGGTACCCCGCTATCAGCGAGGCCGACAAGGCAGCGTTTGCCGACATCGACAGTGAAGCACGTCAAGTGTTCGATTTGATGTTGCAAGATACGGTAAAGGCGGGTGACTCCCCGTTGGAATTTATCTTTAAGGCCACGGGCGCGAATCTGGTACTGGAAGGCAACGACGGTTCCCCACAAGAGAATGGTTCATTACAAGATTTGTATGTTGCCTATAAGCAGCGTGTGCAGACGATAGGCCCCGATGCCGCTTATATCGAGCGTGAGGATTTCGTGACGCGACCGGCATCGATGGATGCAAGCGTGGATGTGCACCACTTCGTGGTGATGAGCGATTTTCAGATGCGTGACGATGAGAGCCCGCTCAGCGTCAATCCGGTAAAATTTTTGATTCCTTCGTCGTATTACCCGGCCAGTCCGTCGATCGTCAATCAGGTCGATGACATGGTGCGCACCTTGCGTGAGTACGAAACGCAGCAGCAAAAGCCGATCGAGTTGGCGGTGTTTACAGGCGATTTCGCCGATATCAGCCAGTATAACGAGGTGCGTTTCGGGATCGATGTGCTCGATGGCGGGCTGGTCAATTCTGACAGTGGTATTGACGATGATCCCATCGCGGGAACCTTTGCTGACGGCAAACCGAATGACACCTACGATGCTTTCGATGCGTTGGGACTTAACGCCACGCGTGATGGGCAGGACGATATCCCCTGGTATTATGTGGCCGGCAATCACGATGGGTTGATGCTGGGTAATTTTCCGATTACTGACAAACCCATGAATCTGTTTGGCAAACAACTGCGGGGCGGTACGCGCGAGTTGTATGACTCGATCAGCACAGGCGACAAGAACTGGTTGGGGTATGACCCCAGTTTGCTCGGATTTCTTGAGCATTTACTCGACCCTGCCAGTTTTACTATCCCTGCCGATGCCGATCGTCGCGTCATGAATCCGCAGGAAATCGCCAGCGAAATGTTTAATTCCACTACGCACCCGCACGGTCATGGCATGCAGCATGTCATTGAGCGCCGTGGCAATCTGGATGGACGCCTGCATTATGCATTCAACAGCGAAAACGGATTGATCCGGCATATTGCGCTGGATACCAATATGCCCATCGGCCCCGAAGGTTGGTTGGATCTTTATGATATTGCGTGGTTGAAGCAGGAATTGCAGGCCGCGACAACGGCAGGCCAACTGGTGATTGTCAGCTCGCACCATAAACCCAGTGCCATTGTGTTGAATGGAAACCTGCTGGTGAGCACCTTGAACGAATTCCCCAATGTATTGGCACATTTGGTTGCTCATACCCATATCAACAATGTGCGTGCGCGCCCTGGCAGAGATGCGGAGCATGGCTATTGGGAAATTGAATCGGGTTCTATGGTCAACTGGCCGCAACAGTTCCGGGTCTTGGATATTCAGATCGATAAAGAAAGTGGGGTAGGTGTTATCAACAGCACCATGCTCAACCACGAAACCGACAGCCCCCTGCATGTGGCGCAGCGCGGCCGTTTCCTCGCCTATCTGGAGCGTTATCTGGAAGGCGCACCGGATTCTGAAGCAGCGTTAAGCGAGGCTGAAGGGGAAGCGGAAGACCGCAATGCTCGATTGTATTTCAAAGTGTCGGCAGGGGTTCTGGCGCGATTGTAAGTGTTGGCCGTGGTTTACCGGTTTCGCGGGCTCCTATTCTGTTATCGGCTTGCCCTATCGCCAGAAAGGGCTTGCTGGCCAGTTATACGCAACATAGAATGATATTGCGTATAACTGTGAGCGCCGGTAAGTGTATCCCATTGATCTATCACTAACGTCAAAAACCCTTTACACCGAGCTTCGTGAGTTGGCGCTGGCAATGGGGGCGACCGAAAATATCGGTGACACCCCAGGAACGCTTGTAACGAAGCAGCTTAAAGGGGCGCCCTATCTTTATTACCAGTATCGCGACCTGGATGGCGTGACGAGGCAAGTGTATTTGGGTAGAGAAGGGCCTGAATTGCAACCTCTTGTCAGTCGCCTGCTATCGCGAAAAAATGATCGCAAGGAAGATCTCGCCAGATTGGACGAATTAGGTCGCGCCTTTGTGGCGGCGGGTGGCTATGCCATCGAGCATTCTGTGTTGCGTGTACTAAAAGGGTTTGCTGATGCAGGCATTTTTCGCCCTGGGGGTGGGTATGGTGTTCTTGTCGGTACCCACGCATTTAATGCGTTAGGCAACGTGTTGGGTGTTAAGTGGTCAAGCCACATCATGACACAAGACATCGATATTGCGGGTGATTATGCCGTTGACATCGCAATATCCACACCTGGCGTTAGCGCACCCGATGTGCTCTCCCAGCTTGATATGGGTTTTATTCCAGTGCCCACACTAGACCCTGGATCACCCTCTACATCCTTTCGCGTCAGAGGGAAAGATTTAAGAGTCGACTTACTTACTCCTTTACTAGGTAAGCCTGGCAAAACTGCCATATTTGTACCCGCGTTAAATGCGCCAGCATTTCCGCTTCGATTTCTGGATTATCTTATCCAAGATGCGGCGCCCCAGGTGTTGGTTGGCCAAAAACAGCAAATTATTTGCAATTTGCCGCTTCCAGAGAGATTTGCGCTTCATAAACTTTTAGTATCTGAATCACGCGACTCTGCGTTTGCAACAAAAGCCGAAAAGGACCGACTTCAAGCGATACAAATGCTGGAGTCGTTAATATTGAATTCGCCAGCAAGTCTGGAGCTTGCTGCTGAAGATTTTGTTAATAGAGGAAAAGGCTGGACAGATCGAGCAAAGAAAGCGCTGAAAAAATGTGAACGTACACACGCGGAGGTTGTCACCGAGGTAAATAGACTGCTGTTCGCCTAATAGCGAACACAATTGCGTTGTTCCTTGGCTTTGTAAAGCGCTGTGTCGGCAGCGCATAGCAATTCATCCAGCGTTTGCTCATTATCCCGCCACGCGACCCCGAACGATGCCGTTACGGTTTGCTGCAGGTCGAAATTGCATTGCTGAATGCGTTCCCGTAACAACTCTGCCAGCCGTAGTGCGTCGTTCAAATTGGTTTTCGGGCATAACACCAGAAATTCCTCCCCTCCCCAGCGGGCCACCGTATCCACTTCGCGACAGGTGCCACGCAAGAGATTCGCGATACCTTGCAAGACCCGGTCCCCCGTGTCATGCCCATGCGTATCGTTGATAAGCTTGAAGTGATCAACATCAATCAGAATCACTGAAAACGCCTGCGAGTAGCGATTGCTGCGGCTAATCTCGGCATTGATCAGCGCCGAAATATGGCGACGGTTACTTATGCAGGTGAGGTGGTCGGTGGTGGCCTGGTTTTCCAGCAGTACGTTCAATTCTTTTAATTGGTTTTCTGCAATTTTGCGTGGCGTAATGTCGACGATAATAAACAGAATGCCTTCTTCCAGTTGGTCCGGATTGATGGCTTTGCCGCTGATCATGCCCCACCAGATGGTCGCGTCCTTGCGCACAAACGGGAATTCTGCTTGATAGGATTGGCCTTTTCGGAGCAGGGGCGGTGCCTCTCGATCAAGCTTTTCGAAATCCTCGTTGCTCAGGTAGACGAATTTGGAAACGCTGCCCACCACTTCTTCGCGCGTGTAGCCAAACATCTGTTCGGCATAGTGATTGATCCACTCGATGCGCCGTCTTTTCATCAGCACTATGGCGACCACACTATTGTCGAGAATGGTGTCGCGCATTTGCAACATGCGTTCCGTTTCCTGACGCGCCTGTTCCAGGGCTTGCGTGCGTTGGCTGACTTTTTCTTCGAGTTCGCGATTGATCATCAGCATGCGCTTTTGGGTCTTTCCACGTTGATATGCACGAATCATTTGCCCCATAACGACAATAATAAGTACCCCGGCGACCCCGATGAGCAGCAGCATGTACATTCGATAGCGGCGATACAAGGGGTCAGGCTTGTTGATGACACGGCTATGTTTGGGCAGATCTTCCATGCTTAATCCATAGCGTTGCA
This sequence comes from uncultured Moraxellaceae bacterium, assembly GCA_964473645.1. Classification (GTDB taxonomy): domain Bacteria; phylum Pseudomonadota; class Gammaproteobacteria; order Pseudomonadales; family Ketobacteraceae; genus HdN1. Next base: position 169,169 of record CAYYPW010000010.1, on the reverse strand, counting down.
TTACGTTGTAATCGAAGACAAACACGTTGGGGCTCTCGCGCTGGACAGGTAGGGTTGGCGTTACTTTTCCTTGCAGAAGTTGGAGGGCGATGCTGGCCGCAGCTTTCGCCTGTTGGCGATGAGATACCAGCTTACCTCCCAGTATGCCGTCGCCCATACCGTGATACCAGAGATGAAAAATCGGTGCCGAAGTGCTACGACGAATGTCCTGAAAAGATTGCTCGAATTCCTGGGTGGTGCCGGTGTAATCGCGATAGAGCGAGAGGGGCAGAATGGCGCAAGGGGTTTCAAGTTGACGCAAGTGCTCGTTCAGTTCGTCAAAACGGTAATCGGTCAACGAGAAAAGTTTGTAATCGTCGATACCCAGCGCTGCCATTTCTTGCTGAAACTGCAGGAGATTGGCTTGCCCTGATTCGGTAACATCGGTGATGAGAATGAAGGGGCTTTGTTTACAAAACCATTTCTGCATTACATGCACGGTGTCGGTAATGGAAATCTGCTCGAGCACCCCGGTAATTTGCGGGTCAGCATCGAATGATAACGCATAGGAAATGTCATTGAGCCCAAAAAAGACGATGGGCTGATCCGGGAACAACTCCTTTCGGTGTTTATCAATAAAATGCAAGGCGGCGTCATCGCCTGTCAGCACCAGATCGTAGCGTGGTAATTGATTGAGCTTTTTTCGCAGACTGTCGTAGAAAATCTGTTGGTCTTCTTCGGAATAAAAGCGTTTGGCATCCATGAATTCGATATCGAATTTGATCGAGGCGGGTGCCAGTATGTCGCGTAAGCCCTTTATTTGCGGGAAAAAAGTCGGAAAGCCAGGGTGGTAGGAGGAAATGAACAGGATCGATTGATTGCTGTCTTCTCCAGGACGGCCTGCTACCGGTGGTTCGGCCATACTTAGGCCGCTCACCAGTGCCAGTGCTATGACGAGAATCCTGAAAATTTTCAAGGTGTTGATTTCCCAGGGCAAGGGTACCAAAGGAACGCTGACTAGCCGTGGCGACACAGTTGGACGTGTACAGGGGCCGCTGTCTCAAGTTTAGCAGGGATTCAAGAACGGTAAGATCCAGGTTGTTCGCCCGTCCACCGTTTGAAGGCGCGATGGAAGGTGCTGTCGTCGGTAAAACCGATATGGGTGGCGATCTGGGTGATGGGTAAATCGGTGGTGGTAAGCAGGCGTATGGCAACGTCCTGGCGGACATGATCAAGCAGCATTTGATAATGCAGATTGCGTTCTGATAATCGCCGCTGCAACGTGCGCGCCGAACAATTCATTTTCAGCGCGACCTGTTCAAGCGTGGGCAGGCCATCAGCCAGCATGGCCATCACATGTGCGGAAATTTGCTGGGCAATGCGATCGTGTGCGCGCAGTCGTAGCATTAAATCGTTGGCTTGTTTCTCTGAGGTATCAAACATGCGTTGATCGCGCTGCTGGATTTGTATGAGCAGCGGGTCGATTTTCAACACGAATTCATCGCTCGCTTGCTCGAAAAGGACTGGGGTGGCGTTAAATACATGACGTAGCACCTCATCGTTGCAAGATTGCGGCTGTTGCAGAGATAAAGCGCGCGGTACCTTCTTTTCATCAAATCCCAGAAGATTGGCGGTAGTGAACCAGTTGGAAAAAAGATGTTCGATGACATGGCGGTGTGGGCGTCGCTTTTGTGCGTATTGAAATTCAATGCGTAAGTGGGAGTCATGCGTGGTCATCGCCAACGTAATGAAATCGTACATCAGGGGAAAATAACGACCCACCGCCGCCATGATCTGATGAAGATTTTCACCGGCAATCGAAAGAAAATAGAATACTCCATAAGTCGAGGGCAGTGCTGTCTGCCCCATGTGCAAGCCAATGCAATCATCGCCTGTAAGATCCTGCGCGGCCAGAAACGCATGTTCATAAAGCGAAAGTGGAACGCGGCCGTAAAGCACACCCTCTTGCTTCGATTTGATATCAAGATGTTCGCATAATTTCGACTCCGCAAAGCCTAGTTGACCGAGATAGAGATAAATTGCGTCGTATAGTCCGAACGCCACTGTGGGTGCTGGCACGCGTTTCCCTCACTTTGCGTCATACGCACTAAAGATCATTCAACTTCGGAAATCACAGGTCATGTTATTCGATACTGCTGTCGTGATTGGTCAGTCCTGTGGTTGAACCTGACAATTCCGCCCTGTACGCTTTCTGTCGATCACGCTGTTCCGCATGTAGGGTTTACGACCCCGACGGATAAAAATAATAACTCCACCGACGCTTTGTAAATGCCTTTGTGCTTGGAGAGGGTATCATGCTGACATCTGTGTTCGCGCATGCTCGTCGACAATTTCTGTTTGCAATTTTCTTTATGTGTTCGCTCGTCATGAGCGGGTGCGGCGGTGACTATGGTGGCACCTCGGAACGTGCTACTGGCGGAGTTGCCGATGTTCCTGCCGGTTTGACACCAGAGTTCACTGACGCTGTCAGTGACACCGACAAACTCAAGGCGTTTTTTCAAGCACGTATTGACCCGCAAATGCCCTTTTGTGGTACCTGCCACACGCCAGGAGGCGTCGCGGACACTGAGGCGGGGCGTGATTTTCTGTTGACGTCTGCCAACAATCACTACAGCGATTTTTTTACCGCGTGGGAAAAATTGGGTAAAGGGGCGCAAGGCAATGCGCTGTTGACTATGAATGCCGATGTGACGCTGGCACACACGGGGGGTAAATCCTGGTCGCTGGGCAGCGATGTCTATAGCGATGTAAAAACCTTGTTGCTGTGTTGGGATCAACCTGCACAATGCCCGTTGATTTCACGCCCACCCGATACATCAACGGGTGAAGAAATACCACCTGCGAGTCCCTATGCGCTGCTTGGCAGCTCGCACGCCAACCATCTTTGGAATCAGTTTTGCGCCGAGTCTGAGGACGACGCCGTGTTACCACCCGACCCCCGCAGCTTGATTCAACCCGGCGTAAATAACGGACGGGCTGTGTACTTCAATGCCTATTATGAAGATTGCCATGTCAATCTGCCCGAGAGTGAAAAGGCACCGAAGACCTGCGGCGATTACAAAGCGCGAATTGCCCGTGGGGACTATTTTGCCAACCAGCGGGCGGCGATGACCGATTTGTCGATTCCGGCGACAACTTTCAATCAACTCTGGAAAGCCTGGAAACTTAAATCCCGCCCTCAGAATTTTGACGCCCTACTGACGGAGCGTTATGGCTTTAATCCAGCGCCAGATCGCAATCCCTACCCGCTGCCGGGTGAAGATCCGCTATTGACGGACGGTGGCAGCGGACAATTGCCCATGGGATTGATACAAGGGCGCGACGCGCAGGGCAATTTTAACGGCCGTATCAGTCTTAATTGTTATATCTGTCACGGTGGCCAGATTGGCACGGCGCAGGATGGGCCTGGATTGGGTGGGATCCCGGGCATGGGCAACACCAACACCGATCTGATGATTTTCATGCGTGATCTGACACGGGGCATGGTGGGTGGGTTGCTGCCAATTTCACTCAACAGTACCCGTGGTACGTCAAATGCGGTCGGTGCGTTCGATATGCTAACCCTGATGTGGGATGTGGACACCCTGGCGTTGGCGCCGAATCCGCTGAAGTTGCCCTTTAGTCACTCGTACCATGGCAATCAGGATATGCCCAATTGGTGGAACACCAGTCATCGCCCCCGCAAATTTTTCGACGGTGGTGTATCGGTCGATGCCACGCGCATCGATATGGCCGCGGCGGACCAGCTGAATCTGACCCAATCCGGTGACTCACGGCGCACGGCAACGGAGTTGCACGATCAGGACTTGCAAGCCTATGTGGATGCGCAGGTGTCGCCGGTGTTTCCTGGCGAGGTGAATACGGCGCTGGCGGAAGCGGGCGCGGTGATTTTTCATAATAAGGATTTGTGGGCAAATGGTGCTAACGCCAGTATTACACGGCCTAATGGGAATGGTTCCTGTGCGGGTTGTCATGGCGCTTATTCACCCCGTTATATCAACGATGACAAATATCTGGAAACTCCCGTGTTGGAAGGCGTTGCCGGCTATATCGTGCCGCTGGATATCATTAATACCGATCCGGCGCGTGCGCTGTCGATCAGCCCGACCTTGCGGCGGGCATTTGGCAGCACGTGGTGGGGCTACCCTGATGGTCAACCGGGTTACCAGGCACCGGATGAGAAAACCCCGTTGCAGGAGTTTCTGGACGATATCGATAATCCCACGCTCAATCCTGAAAATCGCCCTGTAATCGGTGCCTGCGGTTGGAGTGAGGACTTTGGCTATCTGGCACCCCCGCTTTATGGTGTGTGGGCGTCGTCACCCTATTTTCATAATGGTTCGGTGCCGACTTTGCGTCAGGTGTTGCGCTCGAACGAACGCCCGGCCATCTGGAAGCGCATGGATTCGTCGATGGAGGGTAAAATCAAAGGCTATGACATGAGTCTTGCTGCATACGATCTTGATCAGGAAGTTGGCTGGAAGCACACGACGTATTGCAGCACGCAGGACACGCCTCTGGAAGAATGTTCGGCAGATAATCGTGTACGCAATAGCTTGGTGATGCAGTGGCTGGATGGGTTGAAAGATAATATGTGGTTGCTCGGATTTATCAGCAAACCCTATGCCACACAAAAGCAAATCGATGCACGCAAAATCTACAACACGCATGATTTCAGCAACGCTAACAGTGGGCATGAATTTACCGATGCCTTGACAGATGCCGAAGTGGCCGCAGTGATTGAATACATGAAAACCTTGTAATACTACCCGTGAGAAAAGGCACCATGACAGTGAAAAACGTTGGCCTCTTTGTCATTTGCACGTTGCTGCTGCCCGCGTGTCAGGTAGCACCCGTAAAAGTATGGGAAAAAGGCGACCTCGCGCGCGCTGATATGCGTTGGCAACCTGATCCTTTGCAGCATTCGCTGCGTACCCATATTCATACGGCAAAAGAGGCCGCAGCAGGGGGGATCGGGGTGAGCGGCGGCGGTTGTGGTTGCTATTGATTCTCGCCACTACCGCTTTTTTTTGTGTTCGTGAAGAAACGTCTCCATTTTAAAGATGCCTTGCATGAAAAAAACATCTCCTTCTCTACGCCTTGGGGTGCTTACCCGTGCAGCCTTGGCGTTACCCGCGATTGCCCAGCTCGCCCAGGCGGAAACGCCTGCCAACACCTCTGCAATAAAAACCGAACTGAGCTATCGCTATTCGCGCTATGAAGAAGAGTCGTTGGCGGCTGCTCAGGTTTTATCGGGGAGTAACGAGCGCTATCAGGTCGATCATCAGCAGTTTCGTCTGGTGACGCCGATCGCCGATGATCTCTCGCTCACTGTCGATGCTGCCTACGAAACCATGTCGGGGGCTTCGGCCTATGGAACGGCGCTGGATGCTAATGGCGAGCATCGTCTGGTCATGAGTGGCGCAAGCATCAAGGAGACCCGGATCGATGTGTTATCCAGCGTGCGCAAGCGCCTGAACGACGGCGCCATTACGCTTTCTGTTGGGCACTCCGATGAGGATGATTACACATCGAATAATGTCGCGGCTGAAGCAGAACATTATTCCCTCGATCGCAGTACGACTTACTCTGTTGGGCTGGGCATCTCGCAAGACGATATTGAACCTGTTCAAACGGTTGGGATTCAGCGAGTGTTGTCTGAAGATCGCCAATCACTAGAGGGGTTTTTCGCCATCGCCAAGGTGTTGAGCCCAGTTTGGCAAGTGCAGGCCGGCGTGTTCGGCGCTTGGCACGAGGGCTTTTTGGCAGATCCCTATAAATCCCGGGATATTCGCCCCGACCAACGTCAATCTGTTGGATTCAGTGTCAATTCCCGCTATTTTGTTCGCGCTGTGGGAGCGGCGTTACATACAGATTATCGGCTTTTTCATGACGATTGGGGCATTGAGGCGCATACATTGGAGGCCGCCTGGCATCAATCGGTCAGCGATCAGATTCAGTTGGTGCCAAGGGTGCGTTATTATTCGCAAAGCCAGGCGGATTTTTATGTGGATGCCGACAGCGGGGATCGATCAGGCTATCAATCCTCTGATTATCGGCTCTCACCTTTCGGTGCATTGAGTTATGGGATCAGCACCGTATGGGATCAAGGGGATTACCGTCTGACGCTGTCAGCCGAACACTACCAAAGTGATGGTGATCTGGCGTTGAAATCGGTGGATGTCGAAAGCCCTGCGTTGGTGGATTATTCTCTGCTAACGCTGGGTATTGACTATCGCTACTGAGTTGTCGTTACTAAATTAGTCGTTACTGAGATAGCTGTTACGAAGGAGCGATTTTCTCGTGTTCATGAGCATGGCAGCGTCAGGAGATTAGCGCTGTGATTTATCATCTATATCGTTTTCATGCGATGGGTTCACCTTGCAGTGCCCACGTATATGCAAATTCGGAGGCGGAGGCCATTGCGGCCGCGCAACGCATCGAAAGCGAAGTAAATCGTCTCGAAAAAAAATACTCCCGCTATCGCAATGACAGTCTCACGGCAGCCCTGCGGGTGGCTTCTCAGCAAGGGACAGCCATGCGCGTCGACAACGAAACGGCTGCGTTGCTCGATTATGCCCACGCCGCCTGGGAAGAGAGCGACGGCTTGTTTGATATCACCGCGGGGGTTTTGCGCCACGCCTGGAATTTTCAAAGCAACCAGATACCGACGCAAGCCTGTCTGGAGAGCGTGTTGCCGCGTGTGGGTTGGCAGCACGTGCATTGGCGTGAGGGTGAATTGAGTTTTTCCCGCCCCGGCATGGAAATCGATTTTGGTGGCTTCGTTAAAGAATATGCGGCGGATTGTGCGGTAGCGATTGCATGGGAGGCGGGTATTCAAGCGGGTCTGGTGGAGCTGGGTGGGGATATTCGTGTGATTGGCCCACATCCTGATGGGCGCCCGTGGGCAATCGGCATACGTCATCCGCACCTGCCGGGCCAGGTGTGGGCAACGATCTCTTTGTTTAAAGGCGCGCTGGCCAGTAGTGGGGATTATGAACGCTGCGTGGTGCATAACGGCGTGCGTTACGGGCATGTGCTCAATCCTCGCACGGGTTGGCCCGTGCAGGGATTAAGCGCAGTAAGCGCCGTGGCTGACCACTGTTTGCTGGCTGGAGCGATCACGACCATGGCGCTGCTGCAGGGCGAACAGGGGGTGGCATGGTTGCAGACGCTCGATCAACCCTGGTTGGCGATGAATCAGGTGGGGGAGGTGTTTGGGACGTTGCAGATGCAGGGCGTTGCTTAGCATGCGCCAGGATTATTTCAGATGAACATCCTTAAACCTTAACATCTCCAACAAATGTTCTTCCTTGTCGGGTGAAAATCCGCATTCGCCATTCCAGGTGTGCGGATTAAACGCCGCAAGCCCGATCCGCGACGTTTCTAGCCATCGCTTGCCTCCATCCCCTCAATCACCCACAATAGCGGCTCGTTGATCAGGCGTTTTCCACCCCATGACAGACAGTTTACAGCCCTCAAGCGCGCAAGCCCCGGCCGCGATCGCCGTCACCCTCAATGGTGAACCCACCACCTTTGCGGTGGGCGCCTGTGTGGCCGATGTTGTTGCCCACCTGGGCCTTTCCGGCAAGCGCATTGCCGTTGAGCGCAATCACGAAATCGTTCCTAAAAGCCAGCATGCCGCCACCCCTCTATGTGCGGGCGACGTCATTGAAATCGTTCATGCCATCGGCGGCGGCTAACCCTCGGTTCCCTTTTTGTCAGAGTGCCCTTATGTCCGACTACACTTCCACGTCAGAGAACGCCCCCATGTCAGACACCCCCTTGCGCATTGCCGGTGTTGATTACTCATCCCGTTTGTTGGTGGGTACCGGTAAATACAAAGATCTCGAAGAAACCCGTCTGGCGATCGAAGCCAGCGGTGCCCAAATAGTAACGGTGGCGGTAAGGCGCACCAATATTGGCCAGAACCCCGGCGAGCCGAATCTGCTCGATGTGATTCCGCCCGAGAAATATACCATTCTGCCCAATACGGCCGGCTGCTATACCGCTGACGATGCCGTGCGCACCTGTCGTCTGGCGCGCGAATTGCTCGATGGCCATAGCCTGGTGAAACTCGAAGTGCTGGGGGATGAGAAAACCCTTTTCCCCAATATCGTGCATACGCTCAAGGCGGCTGAAACGCTGATCAAAGACGGCTTTCAGGTCATGGTGTACACCTCTGACGACCCCATCGTCGCCAAAGAACTCGAAGCCATGGGCTGTGTCGCGGTCATGCCGCTGGCGGCGCCCATTGGCAGCGGGTTGGGTATTCGCAATCCCTATAACCTGCTGTTGATTCTCGAGGACGCCAAAGTGCCCATTATCGTCGATGCTGGCGTGGGCACCGCCTCGGATGCTGCCATTGCCATGGAGATGGGTTGCCACGGTGTACTGATGAACACGGCCATCGCCAAGGCACGTAACCCGGTGTTGATGGCCAGCGCCATGCGCAAAGGCATCGAAGCCGGTCGTGAAGCTTATCTGGCGGGTCGCATGCCGAAAAAACTGTATGCCAGCGCCTCGTCGCCAATCGAAGGTTTGTTCTTCTAAAAAACGGGTGGGGCGGTATGAGCAGTAAGGCAGACGACAATTCTGAGCAAGCCAAGTCTTTAAAAACTGAGTCTTTGCAAAAGCAATCCGCCCAAGAGCGGCCAATAGAAAGCAATTCAGGACACACAATTCCCGCACAGGACGACTTGGCAACAGATCTCAAGCCAGATAACGCAGGTCATAAGCGGGAGATCTCACCGGCCTCTCTGCCCCCTACAGATCGGCCGTTACGCACCATCAAAAGTTTTGTGCGGCGACAAGGCCGCATGACCCCTTCGCAGGAGAAGGGCTTTGAACTCTATGCCGACCGTTACCTGCTGCAAATTGCGGAGGGCCGAATCGATCCTGTTAGCGTGTTCGGACGCAACGCCCCCCTGATTCTCGAAATCGGTATTGGTAATGGCGATACCTTGCTGCATCTGGCCGAGCGAGACAGCGGTCATGATCATATTGGTATCGAGGTGCATCGGCCGGGCGTGGGGCGTGTCATGGGTGAAGCCGGCAAGCGTGGGCTGACCAATATGCGAGTGTTTGGCGAAGACGCCATCGAAGTGCTCAAACAATGCATTCCTGAAGGCAGCCTGGATGGCGTGTTATTGTTTTTTCCTGACCCGTGGCACAAGAAAAAGCACAACAAACGTCGTATCGTGCAAGCCGACTTTGCCGCACTGGTGCACAGCAAACTTAAACCTGGCGGTTACCTGCATATGGCCACCGATTGGGAGGCCTATGCGTTGCACATGATGGACATCATGAGCGCGGCTCCTGGTTGGGTGAATCAGGCGGGAGCAGGACACTATGTGCCGCGCCCTGAAGGCAGTCGTCCAGTCACCCGCTTTGAAAAACGCGGTGAACGTCTCGGGCATGGCGTTTGGGATCTGATTTTCGTTAAATGCGCCTGATATAACAGGCGCATCGACACAAAACATGTGAATAAATCATAAGAACAGGTGAAGCATGAAACGGTGGGCGCGCGGAATAGCAAAGTGTGTTGGTGCAGTGTGCCTGGGCTTGGCCGTGCTGGACAGTGTGCTGCCAGAAAGTGCGCACGCCTCCACCCGCATGATCACCGATCCGGCCTTGGGAATGCCTGATGCCACCCATGATTGGCAGACTCTGGCCACCCCTCATTTCAATATCCATTTTGAACACGATCAACGCGCCTTTGCCGAGCGCCTTGCGGCAATTGCTGAACGGGTGCATACCACGCTCACGCCACGTGCTGCTTATTTACCGCCGGGCAAAACCGAAGTTGTCATCAATGATAGCGTCGATATTTCTAACGGTGGGGCTACGGTGCTGCCATATCGTCAATTTTTTATCTACATGACGCCCCCTACCAGTGGCGAATTGATGGATGATGCCGATTGGGTCGAAATGGTGTTCACGCACGAATATATGCATATTCTGCATGTTGATCAGGCGGCCGGATTCCCCGGTGGTTTGCGCAAAGTGATCGGGCGCTGGTTTTTCACCTTTCCGCAGGTGTTCAACCCCTCCTGGGTGACAGAGGGCTATGCGGTCTGGGCTGAAACCGATCATGCCCGTGCAATCGGGCGCGGTCAGTCTGCCTTGTATGACGCCGCCATGCGGGGCGAAGTCATGAATGGGCTCAAGGATCTTTCCTCCTTGAGTTTCCACGGTTATAGCGGAACCGATTGGCCCCATGGGCAATCCTATTTGTATGGTTTGTATTTCTTTCAATTTATTGAATCGACGTGGGGCAAAGATAAAATCCGCGAATTTATCGCCGCCTGGAACCGCAATATCATCCCCTTTCGTATGGATGGGCGCGCACAGCGCGTATTCGGCATGGATGCAGAGGCATTGCATGAACGCTTTCTGGCCTATCTCAAGCAGCGTTTTGAGCCAGACATCAACGCCTGGCAGGCACAACATGGCAACGCACCTGTCTATACCTTGGCAGGAGACGGTTATCGCGAACAAGTACACCTAGACGATGCTGGTGGCGCCTATTACTACGAAAATAACGGCCGTACCGCTGCGGCAATTCTCCATCGCGATAGCAACGGCAAAATAAAAACACTGGCTGAAGCAAAAACATTGCAACAGTTTGATGTGCATCCTCAGGCGGGCATTGTTATGAGCGCCTTACGCATCTGCAACAACATTGATGCCTATGCGGATTTATATAAACTCGAAGACGGTGATTGGCGCGCCATTACCGACTGCGGTCGTTATTTGGGGGGATATTGGTCACCGCAGGGCGATCGCATTGCTGCCGTCGCCATCGATGACGGCAAGCAGCGCCTGGAACTGCTCGACGCCAACGGCAAGCGTCTGCAGGTACTCTACCAAGCACCTTTGGGGGAAACCTTGGGATCGCTCACCTGGCACCCACAAGGTCAGGCGTTGGTCGTGATGCGCAAACCGCAAGGCGAGCGTTGGGGGCTTTACCGCTGGTCGCTGACAGAAAGCTCATGGCAAGCGTTACCGACGGCCAGTGGCATGGTGCGAGCGCCGCGTTATGATGAAACCGGCGAACACCTGTATTTTATCGACGCACATCAACAACGTCTGAATGTACGCAAATTGACGTTGGCCACCGGCCAGGTGACCACTCTAACCGAGACGCTGACGGCGGTCACTGATTTTGCGGTCAAGAAAAATCAGCTGGTAACGCTGGAATATACGGCGCAAGGCATCGCGCTGGCCACACAACCGGCGCTTGATAAGGATTTAATGACGATAAGTTTGAATAGGCAGGGTCGCACAACGACCACCACGATAAACCTTAGGGAAAATAGCAGAAAAAATAGCGAATTAGTTGAACAGGCAGACAATATCCCGGCAGCACCCTTACCGCCGTTTGAACCACCGGCCGCCTTGCCTGCAAGTACCTCCAGTGCCATTACCTCGTACAGCCCTTGGCAAACCCTGATGCCCACCTCATGGCTTGTTTTAGCGGGCGCCGACAGCGAAGACAATGGCTGGATTCAGTTGATGACTTCAGGCAGCGACGTGCTGGGTTTTCATGCCTGGCAGCTGGCACCGCGCCATTATTATGATCGGCAAACTCTGGGCGGTGATATTGCCTACGTCGCTTACAAGCGTCTGGCCCTGTTGGGCACGCGCTCTGTCAGCACAGAAGAGGATTCTACGGATACCCAGCCTGCCATTCTCGAAATTGAAGACCGGGCGCAAATGATCTGGATGCAACCGCTCAACAATTTCGATACCGCTTGGCAGCTGAATATCGGCGTTGCTAGCGAACGTTCGGAATTTGAAATTGATGAAGAGCCCATAGCCGAGCCCTATAAAGCCAATCTCGCCGGTCTGTCATTGTCGTTGGATTCGACGGATTACTACCTGTATTCGATCAGCCCGGAAGATGGCCGTCGAATTAAACTTACGGCAGAAAAATACGATGCCTTGGGGGGCGGTATATTTCGTGGCGACAGTTATGCGCTTGACTGGAATGAATACCTCACTACCTGGAACAACCAAGTGCTGGCGTTGCGCTGGGTCGAAGCCCGTGCCGACGACGAAGCGCGCGCCTTTGAATTAGGTGGTTTTCATGACAGCTTTGAAACGCTGGCCAGTTTAATCGGTTTTGGTAAAACCACTTATCCTTTGCGTGGCTATGAAACCGGTTTAGCGGCATTGCGCGGTGATAATCTGCGATTGCAGACCCTCGAATATCGGTTTCCGGTGGCCAGTATTTTTGATGGTTTCATGGCGCCGCCCGTCGGTGTCGGGAAAATATCCGCCAGTGTCTTCTACGATCGCGGCGCCGCCTGGAACGATCAGGCTGAGCGGCGCTACTATGCAGGCGCGGGTGCTGAACTGAGCACAGAAGTATTGCTCGGATTTAATATGTTGTCGCTGAATATTACTGTGGGTGCCGCACAAGGCCTGGATGATGCATTGGGCACCAGTGAAGCCTATGTGCGCTTGGGCGCCGCGTTCTAAGACGCCAACGGTTGCAGAAGATTTGTCATGAACTAACCTTAACGTCTACCTAGGTACGTCGTTACACGGACTCGTTCATGCGCTTAGTTCCCGCACCAATTTCATGGTTTTCTCTGGCCTTGTGCCTGTTGGCTGCGCCTGCGTGGAGCGATGAAATCCAGGCGCTCAAACAAGAAATCGACGCACTGCAAAAGAAGGTGAGTGCGCTCGAAACCGAACAGCGCAGCGAAAGCAATTACACCCTGCAAAAGCTCGAATCTCTCGATACGCTGGCAAAACGTGTCCAAATCAATGGCTTTCTCTCTGTCGGATATTCCACGCTCGATGGCGGTGGAAGCAATTCCGGTATGCATTTGTATGGTGTGCGTGATTCTTTTGCATCGCAAGCGAACATGGTGGCCGGCGCGCAGATGGATACCAAGGTCAGCGACCGATTGCGCACGTCGTTGCAGTTTGTCAGTCGCGGTGTCGAGAAAAATGAGTTATCGACGGAATGGGCCTATTTTGCTTACGAGCTTACCGACCAATTGACCGTACGAGGCGGACGCTTGCGCACGCCGCAATATGCCTACAGCGATGCCCTGGACATTGGTTATGCCTACCCTTGGGTAAGACCGCCAGTGGAAATGTATAACCTGCCGCTGGACAATTACGAAGGGTTTAGCACGCTCTATGATTACCCCTTAGGGGAGTGGCAGGGGCAAATCGAAGTCTACTATGGTAGCGTGCTTGATGATGATCCCATCATTACCGGCATTAATTTCAATCTCGATGAATACTGGGGCAGTGTGCTGTCATTAAGTCGGGACGACCTGAGCTTGCGCGCTGCCTATCATCGTACCCATGCAACGGTTGAACTTATACCCGGTGGCGTGGCCGATCAACTCACACAGGGGTTGTTGCAGGCACAGACCCTTGCCGATGGTTTGAATGCGTTGTTCCCCAATAGTATTACCACTGAATTTACACCCGACTCAGTCGACCAGTATGCCGGGTTTGGCACTGTTTCGGCCATTTACGATGACGGTGTCTGGTATGTCGCGGCGGAATACGCCAAGTTGCGGGTGGATTACGAATTGTTTCCTGCTGGTGATAGCGGCTATATCTCGTTTGGCCGCCATTTTGGCGCTTGGCTGCCTTATTTCACTGCCGCCACTCACTATACAGATGCCTACAATGATCGACCGGTGAATGACCGCATTGCCGGGGCCGAACAAATCGCTGGCATTCTTGACGGGCTGGGCGCCATCAGTGATATCGATCCCGATCCATTTTCGGTGGTGACTCCCGCTGAAGCCGCTGCAGGCATGCGTGGCTTGGCTGACGGCTTGCGTAAGGTGCGGATTCAGCAGGATTCCTACACGCTGGGTCTCGGCTACACCGTAACGGAGGGGCTCAAACTCAAATTTGAAGCGAAGCGATTCTCGGATTTTGGTGAGAGTAACGGCTTGTTTGCGGGCGGTTCGCCGGGCAAGCAGGGCGCCGCTTATTTCTTTGTCGTCAACACCGTATTCTAAAGGAGGGCGCCGCAATGAAAACGTTAATGCAAGCCCTGCTTCTGGGAACCTGGTTGACTACCATGACGAGTAAGGCGTTGGCTGACATTGCGATCATCGTGCATCCAGAGTTGCCGCTCTCCACTATCGACGCGCAAGCGGCAACAGAAATATTCATGAAAAAATCCAGCGAGGTGAACGGCGTTGCACTCGTACCGTTGGACTTGCATCGAGATGATCCGGTACGCAAGGAATTCTATCAACGCGTGGCGAATCGCACGCCCGACTACATGCTGACCTATTGGACCCGCCTTATTTTTACCGGGCGCGGATCACCCCCCGACTACGTGACCAATGCAGAAGAAATGTTGTTTGCCATTTCACGGCAAAAAAATGCCATTGGTTATGTCGATGCCAAACAGCTTACCAACAAAGTCAAATCTTTATTGATCATCAAGCAGTAGCGTATACGCAAGTGGTCGATTTTGCTTTAACACAAAAATCGCAGGGGCAGAACGCGAGGTAAGGTCTCGCGTATCTGCCCCTGCATCGCCTGTGTCAGGCGAGGCTCCCCCGTAGAGAGACGTTTAATAACGGTTGATCAGCAGGCCCATGCGGAAATTCGCGCCGGTGTCACGATTGGCATAGCGTTTGACTTTGATCGTATAGGTGCCTGTCGTTGACGGTGTGAAATTCACGACTTCATACGGGTTGTCCCATGAGGCAGAACCCCCGACATAAGCACCGGTCGGCCCATAGACGGAAAGATCCAGGTCTTGCCCGATTGGATGCGCATCGCCACGGTGGTCATAGGTATAATCACCGCGATTTTGCCAGGCAATCGCCACACGCACTTTGCTACCGGCAGAAATCGATACCTTCTTGCTGATATAGCCATCGCTTGCGCCATCGCCGCTGTCAAAGCTTGTGAACGCTGAATTGCCGCCTTGGTAATAGTAGTGCCAGCCGTTATAGGCAGCACTCAGAAAATCAATACCGCCTGCGCCAACTTTATCTTTTCCGCCACTGATAGAATCCGTTGCGCCACCGATCATCACGGCATTGATAACATGTGGACGACGGCGATAAAACGTATATTTCGATGCAAGATCTGCCGCCATGGCGGCTGCATGAGGGGCCGCCATACTGGTGCCTGTCATCGTGAAACCACCCGCCGCGATGTCTGTGCCTGGGGCAGACAGTTCAGGTTTGTCGGCTTCTATTTCCGGGTCAAGATAAGAGGACGATGCATTGATGGTGTTGGTGGCGTCGTTGTAGTTACCCACCGCCACAACGTTAATCCCTTTGGCGGGTGAGATAATCACATTGGTTGCGCCGCCTTCATTGCCCGCTGCGTTGAATATGGCGATGCGGCTATCATAGGCCAGGTTGTCCCAGTCGCGATCCAGCGTGGAATAGTTGATCGTGTAATTACCACCGTTGGAGCGGTTAATGACATGAATGGCAGGGTTGCCATTGACGCCATCGATATCGCTGTTGGCAGGTAATACCGCACCGCCACGGCAATAAATATAGGTTGAGGGTGACACTGCACGCATAATGCCGAACACATTTTGCGAATGGTTAGTTTGCGAGCCTGCCAGCCGATCATAGTTGGCGCGACCAGCTTCATCCGCGCAACCACTTTCTGTCATGTATAAACCGACATTGGCGCCTTGTGCCGCAGGATCAGACATTTGCCAGGGGTTGATATTGGTGTCCAACATGGCACCAGCAATATTGTCTTTGGTAGGAAAGTACAGCTCCAGTCCAGACAGGTCGGGATCATTGGACGCGGCAATTTTTCGCAAAGTATCACCAGTGAGTGAAAGCGTTACAGTGGCATGGCCTTGGGAAATCGCTGTTTTCAGTGCACTTGAGCTGGGGATTCCATAACGGCTGGCAAAGGCCGACAATTTCTCGGCTTGTGCTTTCGTGCGTGCAGCGCGTTCTGAGGCTAATGTGGCCGCCAGTGCTCGCTCCATGGCAAGAATATCATCATCGGTCACGGCCTTTCCATTGTGTTCCAGACGTGTAATAGTGCCGTCTTTTACAATGGCACCACCGGTTTCTTGCGTGCTGTTGGTGGCAATAAAAGGTCTGACCAGCGACAGATTAACCTTGAGAATATCACTCCCACCTATGGCACTCATTTTCTTGACCAGTGCAGGGTCGATGATGGTTTTTTTGATGGCCGGTTCGCGGCTTACTTCAATTTCGTCCTTGAAAATACGTTGATAGAATTTGCCATCGGCAGTCATGTATTTTTCAAAACGGTAGTTGCTATCCAGCAGCACTTTATTGCTGGTGGCAACCAGGGTGTCTGCAGCAGACGCGTGAGTTGCACTCAATCCGGTAGCGAGTGCGAATCCAATGGCAGTAAAAATTTTTGTTTTTGCGTAGTGCATGTGGTTTTCCTTTTCTCTGTCGTTAGCGATGGCCTACGAACAAAGAGTACTGGGCATGCACATTTAACGATGTGGGCTGTTCACACCGGTTTCTGTAAAATTTTAACGTTTCGAGAAGGGTGCTGCGAATCATAGGAGTGAAAATTGTTTGGGCCAATAATGCAAGACCCTGAACCTAAGGCAATTTTCTTGAAATAACGAATTTTGTGTGGGGCAAGCGCTTGGTGGATTCGAGATCTAACGCCGCCCCATGGCCTCCAGGCAGCGACAGGTGGCTTGTGCATAGCGTTGAAATGCCATGAACTGTTCGTTTTTGAGTGCGCGTCCCGATACACGGTTGTCTGCATAGAGAATGCCGATCTCGCGTTTGCCTGCGAGCAGGGGCGCAATAAAAAACATGCCGCTCCCCGTAAACTGCTTCAAGGCGGGCGTTATAAGGTCATGTAAGCCCAGCGTTGCCGGAACCCCCATCCACAGCGTTTCACGATTGCGCAACGCATAGCTGAAGGCATGAGAGGTCGTTTGCGCTTCTGCCGGCATGGCAAATTCTTGCAGCCATTTCTCGGTGGTTTCACCTATCACCCTGCGGGCACGAAACATGGTTTGGTTGTCGGCCAGCAAGGCCACCATGACCCGCTCCAGCCCTGCGCCAAAATGCATGCCTTTCAACAGGGTATCGAGTACCACATTGATGTCCGGGTGCAGTGTCGACAGGTAGCTCAGCTCCTGCAATCCATGCTGCAGCAGGGTGAGATCCGGTTGCAGCAGCCGCGCCCGGCGCAGCTCCTGTTGGGCGCGAATCTGTTCAGGGTCGGTGCTCGGGATCAGGTCGCACAACTTACTGGCGCCATAGGTGCGCGCCACATCAACGGCCTCGTCAGCGCTGGAGAGTACCTGTTGAAATGCATCCTCAGTGGTAATGCCGGTGAGCTGGGCCACGTCTTTCACCAGCTTTTGCATGATCTCGCTATCCCAGCCTTCAGGGGCCGCCTCGCTGATCTTTACCCCCAGCAGCATCGCGCGGTTGGCGGTTTCAGCCTGGCCGCTGCTGCTCAGGGCCGGGCTGGCGGCATCGCCCAAGCCCCAGCTGCGGGCGAGATGAACGCTCAACTGGCGAAAGGTGAGCCCCAGTTGTTGACGGGCGACCTGCTCAGGATCAGCGCCCGGTGCGAGCAAGGCCTCGGCAAAGGCATCGGCCTGATTACCGCCACACCCCCAAAAGGCCAGCTCTCCCAAGTGATAGAGCAGGGCGGCGACAAAGACTTCCTCCTGGTGGCGCGAGAGCATGTAGCCAGCAATGTTGCGCGCCTGCACAGCGGCATGAAAGGACTGCGCCAATAGATGTAGCAACTGATCGCGGGTCGATTTGCTGAGCAGGGCATCGATCAGGCCGACCGACAGGGCGATCTGGTGCACGTTTTCAAAGCCAATCAAAACAATGGCGCGGGACAGCGTGCGTATGGGCTCTTGCGAGGGGTTGTAATAAACGCTGTTGGCTACCCTCAGCACCTTCGATGTCAGGGCAGCATCATGCAGCAGTACGCCGGCCATTTGTTGCACCGTCACTTGCTCATGATTGTCGGCCAGTTGCCGCAAATTACGCGCCACGTTGGCGAGCGCTGGCAATTCGGCATCGCTCAAGCGTGTGATCCAAGCGTCCAGGCCGTAGGTGATGTCTTGCAAGGGATGAACTCTCAAAAGTGAACCTATTAACACTCTAGACAATGCTGGTGCGTCGCGCTGACAGATCGTGCGACGAGGTTTGACCCGTTGGTCGGCTAGTCCAGATCGAGGTGGTCGGCCCAAGGTCGGCCATGGTACGTTGGTGCCAATAATAACAAGGCATCATCTATTAGAGAGCGATCTGCACCATGAGAAGACTTCCCTTGCTTGGTCTGTTGGCCGGGGTTGCACTGCTGCTCAGCGCCTGCTGGGAGCAACCCGCTCACACCCGTTACATCACCGATGCGCAGGGGCGTGCGCTGATATTGCATGGCACCAATGCCAGCAGTAGTGCCAAAGACCCGGCGACCGGCCATTTACCCTGGATCACCGAAGCGCATGTTGAGCAGGAGACCACCGAGTGGGGGTTTAATTTTGTGCGCCTGCTTATTTTTTGGGACGGTATTGAGCCAGAGCGTGGCGTGTATAACGAGGCCTATCTGGATGCAGTAGAAGAGCGCGTCAATTGGTACACCTCGCGCGGTGCCTATGTAATGCTCGATATGCATCAGGATATTTACAGTCATGCGGTCGGCGGTAACGGTGCGCCTGAGTGGGCGACGATCACGCTGGGGTGGGAGCTGTTTTCGCTGGATTTTCCTGGCATGCCCTGGTGGGTGAAAAACGTCGACCCGGCGGTGGTCGCCGCGTTCGTGAATTTCTGGCGTTACAACGAATTTTCGTGGTTGCAGGATCATTACATCGGGGCCTGGAAAGAAGTTGCCGAGCGCTTTAAGGATCACCCGGGCGTGATTGGCTATGACCTGATGAATGAGCCCCATGCAGGCAATTTGGTGCGGGCGGCGACTTTCACTTTCGAACCGACGTGGTTGAAAAGTTTGTATGATCGTTTGATCCCGGCGCTGCGCGAGGTGGATGACGACAAATGGCTGTTCTACGAGCCACAATCATTGGCCGTGAATTTTGGAATGCCCTCACGCCTGCCACCGGTTAACGACGCTCGTGAGGGGGAAAAGCGTCTGGTCTATGCGCCGCATATGTATCCTTTCGGCTTACATGAGGGGATTCCCTACAATCTGGTCGACAAGCAGCAAATGCGCGACTGGAACCGCCATCGTGTGGCGGAACTGAATGCGCATCAGGTGCCGTTGCTGGTCGGGGAATTTGGCGGCAGTGATTACACGAAAGGGTTTCGTGAATATATTGATGACGCGACGGGTATGTTTGATCAGATGGGAGCCAGTTGGGCGTATTGGTCGAATGACCCGGGCAGCTGGGGCTTGCTCGATGCTGAGGGTAACGAGACGCCTAAGGTGAATCATCTGGTGCGGGTATATCCGCGTGCAATTGCGGGTGAGCCGATAGCCTTTCGGTATGAGCCAGCATCGCGGGTGTTCAATTTGCAGTTCAAATCCAGGGATGGTGTGAGTGGGGGGACTGAAATTTTTGTACCGGAGCGGCATTATCCTCAGGGGTTTTATGTAACGACTGGTGTCAGCGGAGTTGAGCAGACGCTGGAGTGGGACCCGTTCCGACAAATATTGACGTATTATGCGCCGGAGGGGGAGTCTGCGCATCGCATTGAGATTACACCAGCGGTGAGACCGGTGTTGCGGGATACGTCGGAGGTGGTGTGGTTTGGTTTTGAGGGGAGGAGTGGTTGATCTTGCCACCTCTCAAAAGATGATATTCGCCCGGTCTGCAAAAATCTCTGCGTCCACTGTGTTTTCAAGTCTTCCGTTGGGTGTGGTTGCTGGAACGTCGCCGGCAGGGATGCCGGCGTCGAGCCTACAGGGACGTACTTGCGGCGATTCCAGAAACCACACCCAACGGAAGGCCCTACCACCGATCTTAACGCAGAGATTTTTGCAGACCGGGCGAATTGCAAAACTCTAACGCCGCTGGCGACCGGCGGCAGAGCAAGCCTCTTTAGTTCACCACATCAAACGTCAACCCCGCATGTTCCACCAAGCGCGCCAACAGTTTCTCGCCCATGGCCGCTGCCGGTGTCAGGATGCCGCCCGCTACCTGCGTCTTGTCGATATCCAGCGCCAGACACACCGCTGCTTCGCCCAGCATCTTTCCGGTGGAGCCATAACCGGGGTCGCGATCGCCAGTCACTTTTACCTGCACCTGGCTGCCGTTGGCGCGCGTGCCGTAAAAACGCAGGTCGTAAAACCCTTTGCGCTGGGCTTCCGGGCTGGGGCCTTCGCCGGGCTTGGGTAATACCCAGCGTTCTAGTGCCCAGCGGGTGGGCGGTAGCGCCGTGGCGACCAGAAAAGCGCCCAAACCGCTTGCTACCCCGATAGCCGCTGCGCGTCCTTTAAAGCCATCACCGGTCATCATGGCTTCGTCGTACTGGAATTCCTTGCCATAACGGTGGGCCAGCAGGGCATTGGAGCGATGCACGATACGGGTGTTGATGCCGGCCATGACAAACGGTGCAACCCAACTACGGGAGGAGTCGTCGTATTCGGCAAAGCGTACTTCTGGCTGGGTCGTTGTAACGCCATGGTTGGCGGGGCAGATGGAATAAGGGTCCGCAAACAGTTTGCGTAATGAGGGGTCGCGAGAGGCTTCTTTCACGACGTTGAGCAAGCTTGCCACGGTGCCCCCCGAAAAACCGCCCTTGGCCGCCTTGACGCGCATTTTGATGCGTTGGCAGGGGGCGCCACCATTTTTCATGGCTTGCTGTTGCAAGAAAAACACGCCCAGATCCGAGGGAATCGAATCAAATCCACAGCAGTGTACGATGCGTGCACCGGTTTGTTTGGCGGTGGCCTCATGACGATCGAGCATGCGTTTGAGCCAATGGGTTTCGCCGGTCAGGTCACAATAGTCGGTACCGGTTTCGGCACAGGCGCGGACCAGCGGTTCGCCATAGAGCGCATAAGGGCCCACGGTCGTGACGACCACACGGGTTTGCAGGCACAGGTTGCGCAATGCGGTGGCGTCGTTGACGTCGGCAATCAAACGGGGTAGCTGACCGGCGTCGCCTCCCAGGGTGTTTTGCAACTGGCGTAACTTGCTGTCAGAGCGGCCGGCGAGCGCCCAGCGCAGTGAGCCTTTTACCCCGAAACGATCCAACAGGTAGCGGCACAGAATTTCACCAACGAAACTGGTCGCGCCAAACACAATGACGTCAAATTGCCGATCCGACATACGACTTGTCCTTTTGTAGTGATGAAAAGTGATTGGGAATGACAGTTGCAACCGAGCATACCGCGAATAGGGTGACAAACCAATTGCGATCGACATGCGTGTGCCATCGATTCTGCTATGGTTGCTGCCAGGGTAAAGCAGAAGGGGGCGCTATGTGGTTTGCATTGGGATCGATAACGTTGTTGGGGTTTGCCTGGCTATTTATGCGTTGGCGTCTGGCCAGTCGCTGGAAGGGCGAACGCGCACAATGGGGGGCACTGACCTATGAATTTTCACTGCGTAAGCACAAAAGCAAAGTGCAGCGAGTATTAATAGGTGTTCCTTGTGATACCGCACTTGAATTCTGCTTGCAAGAAGAGACATTTATCGATCGTGTGTTCAAATCCCTGGGGCTTTCACGCGAGCAGCAATTGGACAGGCTGCATTTTGATGAGAAGGTCTACATTGTTTCAGATGATCCGCGTTTGGGGTTGATGCTCAAATATAATAACGCTTTGCCTGGGCTGCTGGAGTCGCTGTTCGAAGACAATCGCTTTAGACACGGGCGTGTACGCAAACTGTGGTGTCAACAACGGCGTTTATGGGTGGAATGTGTGCCCGCAAGCGATTTTAAAGAAAGTGATGCCGCTCTGTTGGCAGACGAAGCTCTACCCGTGTTGCAAACCTTGCGTGACGCGCTGTTGAGCAAGCCCGCGGGGCAAACAGAATTGCGCGATCATTTTATTTTCAAGGCGGCATTATTATTGGGGATTAGCACTGCCTTAGCGGTCAACGGGGCCGTGCATGGGATTCGTTTTTTGTGGTCCAAGTTCCCCGTCGTGATCGATAACGCTGCATTGTGGCAGATGGCCGCCTGGGGCGGCACAGGGCTGGTGGCTTTGTTGGTGATGTTGTGTGTGGTCTGGTTGGGACGCACCTCGCGGGCGCACCTGGTTTTGATAGAGCTGCTCACTATCGGGGCCGTTGGCAGCGTGTTGACCGCCTATGTCGAATTGCGGGATTACAACATCGAATTTGATACGCAGCCGGTGAGTGTCGTCAGCGTTCACGTGGATCGCTACTACACAACCCGTTGTGGCAAACGTAACCGGCGAACTTGCTACCATGTGCAGTTGGCCCCTTTCACCGGCGTGCCTGCGGGGCTGAAGCTGGATGTGGATCGTGCCAGCTACCAACAATGGCAAGGGCAGCGCACGTTGCGAGTGCCGCTGCACGCAGGGGCACTGGGTTGGCGATGGATTGATGCGCCGCAACCGCTTTGATTCCATTGAGAATTTGCTGGCACTCCCTACCCCAAAGGCAGCATTGACAATCTCACCTACACTTCAAAGAGGTGGAATGAAGGTGTGGGGTATCCATATGGCTGGATACCCCGTGTATTGGTCGGTGGGATGTCGGCAGTCAGAATCGGATTATGGGTGGTACTGTGGTGTTTATGCTGCACTGTTGCGCGGGCAGAGACGCCTGCGCTTACCATTTATAACAGCGAAGAATATCCCCTCGCCGATTATGTCGATTTCTTCGAAGACCCCGAACGCAAGCTAACGTTTGACGATATTCGTTCGCCTGCCATCAATGATCAATTCAAAAAACTTCAAAACAAATTATTTACCTACGGTATTACGTATTCCAACCTCTGGTTTCGGGCAAAGCTACGGTACCCTGAAGGTGCCCCGAACTATGCACTGCAGAAGCGCTGGCTCTTTGAAGTGGCCAGAACGCTACTCAACGAAGCAGATTTATACATTATTCGCGCAGACGGTCGGGTGCAGCACATGTCATCTGACATTCGCACCCCGTTCTCACAACGACCGCTTTCCCATCACTATAGTGTTTTTCCTGTTGATCTTTCTCTGGGGGAAGAGGTCACGCTGTATTTGAAAATATGGAATTACACCTCGACCTATGTACCGCAGACCTTGTGGAGCGAAGCCGGACTTGCCAAAAAAACCGCCCATGAGGGATTTCTCTACGGTATCTATTATGGTGGGCTGATTTTTATCTGTGTTTATAATCTACTGCTCTACTTTTCATCGCGTGATATCGGGTATTTCTATTATGTGGGATATTTGCTAGCGATTTTGCTGTTTACCGGCATTGATGTGGGCCCAGGGGTGGCGCTCTTTGGGGAGGATCGACAATTTGAGAAACGACTGGTGCTTACGTTTCTATGGTTGGCGATATTGATGGGCAGCATCTTTATTCACAAGTTTCTTGATTTTAAAACGCATCACCCGGTACTGCACTACTTTATGCAGGCGGCTATCGTTTTGATGTGTATCGCGATGGTGGTAAGCCATTATTACGATCCCACTTCGAGTGTTCGCTTTGCCGCTGGTTTTACCAGTACCGTGGGCGGCATGATATTTTTGGCATCGGCTTATGCGCTTTATGCTGGCAACCCCAACGCGCCGTATTTTCTGTCCGCCTGGTTTATGAACCTCGTGGGTTTGTTGATATATTCACTGATTGTGAGAGGCGTTTTGCCTGCGCATCCGGTATTGCTGTCTGCTTTGCCGGTAGGAATATGGCTGGAGGCGATCATTCTGTCGCAAGCGCTGGCCAATCGTATTAAACAGTCAGAAAAAGCTGTATTCGCAGCCAATCAGCGCGCCATAGAAAATCTTGCCTTGTACCGCTCGGTTTTTGATAACGCGCTAGAAGGGCTTTACCAAATGAGCCTGAGTGGCCGCTTATTGTCTGCGAACCCTGCTTTTGCGCGTATGCTTGGCTACTCCTCGGCTACACGCGTACTCAAAGAAGGCAATCAAGCCATTAAACGCCTATATGCAGCGCCTGATCTACAGCTACAACAGCTTGCTTTGACAGGAAATCTGCAGGAAGAAACGGATATTAATAGCGAAACGGGTCATCAGGCGCATGTATCTCACCATGCTCGTCTGGTGTATGACGAACGTGGGGAACCACTGCATATTGAAGGCACCCTTGTCGATATCGGTGAGCGCAAAATGCGGGAGCTAGCTCAGCGTAGTCGACTCCGCGAACGCCGTGAAAAGGAACTGGCGAAAAACGTCACCGACGCAAAAAGCGCCTTTCTGAAAAATATGAGCTACGAAATACGCACACCGCTCAGTGCCATTATTGGATTTGCGGAGTCGCTGCGTTATGAATTGCTCAGCCATGAAGAAAAAAAGCAAACGATTGCATCCATCAACCGCAATAGCTATCACCTCCTGCAATTAATCAATGATATTCTGGATTATTCCAAGATTGAAGCGGGCAAAATGAGCATAGAGGCCATTCCGGTCGAGTTGATGCCATTGCTACAAATGAAGGTCGATAAGTTTTCGGCCATTGCCCATGACAAAGGCTTGGCGTTTAGTGTGGAATATCAGTTTCCTCTGCCCCGCATGATTGTCAGTGACCCCACCCGATTAAAACAAATATTGCAAAATCTATGCAGTAACGCCATCAAATATACTGATAAAGGTGCAGTGAAGCTGGTAGTGCAATGGGACAGTGTTCAGCGTCAATTGGTTTTTGCCGTCCATGATACCGGTATGGGCATGAGCAAGGAGCGCGTGCGGCGTATTCTGCTATCCATGCATCAGTCGCGTGGCAATCAGATTCAGGAAGGCATTGGGCTTGGTATTGCCATTACCCAGCAACTTGTTCGTTTGTTTGGGGGCCAGCTCGATATTTCCAGTGTTGAGGGGCAGGGCAGCCAATTTACCGCGCGCTTGAGTTGTCCGCCGGTTGACCATACCGAATGGTTGACAGAAACGCAAAATGCCAAACCCACAGGTGCGGCGTTAAATGATATTCCGCACCTCAACGGCCGGGTTTTGCTGGCAGAGGACAACCCGGTCAATCAAAAGCTCATTCAGCGCGTTATCGCGAAAACCGGCGCGGAAGTCGTCGTAGTGGCCGATGGCCAGCAAGCGCTTCACGCGGCCATGCAGCATCCTTTTGATTTGATATTGATGGATGTGAATATGCCTGTCATGGGAGGGCTCGAAGCCACCCGTGCGTTGCGTGCCAGCGGTTATAGGAATCCCATTTATGCATTGACCGCCGAGCATGGGCAGGCCGAGGTCGATGCCAGTTTGGCTGCGGGTTGTGAGGGACATTTGCTTAAGCCATTAGAGTTGGTGCCATTTTATCAGGTGCTCGCCAAATGCTTGAATCGCAGCGCCGCTTAGCACCCGATTAGGGGCTTGTGCGTGAACGATCAACGTGTCTGCGTCTTTGATCAATATTATTCAGAAGAGAGCCGTAATACTCAGGTAGCCACCTTCATAACAAGCGCCAAGAGCGCCACAACAATAAAAGGTTACCCGCTGTGTTGCCATCCATTCCCACTCCAGAACAAATAACCAAAAATAAATTCGCTAGGCCCGCCCCTGCGCTTTTGTTGGCAGCGGCGTTGTTGGTCAGCGCACCGACACTTTCCTTCGCTGCGACAGATACCTATGCCAAAACGCGCTACCCGATCGTCACCGCCACCGGCTTTACCGGAGCGCCCAAAATGGTTGGTATCGTCGACTATTGGTACGGCATAGAAAATGCCCTAAAAGCCCGCGGCAATTCCCATTTTTACGTACCGCTGTTGTCGTCGCTTGCCACCGAAAACATTCGTGTGAAACAAATGGAGGCAGCCATTCAAAGGATTCTGGCCGAGACCGGTACAGACAAGGTCAACCTGATTGGACACAGCCAGGGCGGTTACACGGTGCGCGCCTATGCGGCCTTGCACCCGGAGCAGGTCGCATCGGTAACGACGATAGGCGGTAATCATCGTGGTTCCCGCATGGCCGATTTGGTATGGGAGTTGAACGGTAAAGTAGCGTCTGTCGCGCCCGAGTTGCGGGATGCCATCGTCTGGATCGTTGAAAAAGTGATGTGGTTGAACGGCGTGCTCAATGGTGCAGACCTTGAACAAGAAGCCTTGCCGACTTTGTATATGTCGACCACGCAGGGTTCATTGGAATTTGCTGAGAACGTCAGTGATTTTGCCTTCAATCCTGATTGCAACGGACCCATGGATACCCGTGCGACCGGCACTTATGTGGACGCTACGGGTGAAACTCGCCCCTATGATTTTCCTGTGTATTCCTGGGTGGGGTCGGGTGCGCCCACGAGTTTATTTAAATCGGGGCAGAATTTGCTGGACCCCTCCGGTGTCGGTATGTCGTTGAGTTATAAAGTGCTGAAAAATTGGTTGGCGGGTGGCCCCAATGATGGTGTGGTGACCACCTGCAGTGCAGCACTGGGGGAGGTAATATCAACTTCTTATTATTGGGATCACTTGGATGAAGTCAATCAATTGTTTGGATTGTCGCCGAAACCTGATCCGCGCACGGTCATCGTGGCGCACGCCAATCGATTGGCTCAACAAGGGCTTTGAGTCATGAAAAAATGGCTCATAACGACTGGTCTGATTGGCGGCATTGCAAGCGTGGTGTTGGTGGCTAACGGGCTCGTTTCAAGTGCAAGAGTGCTTCCTTCGGAGAACGCTTTCGCGTTGAAAAATGTCGGTGAATCAGCAATTGAGGTTAATACAACACCCGAAACCAAATCCCCTACAGGAATGCATTCTGTTGCCAAGTCGCCACCCGCGGTGTTGCGTTCACTGCGCGGCACCCGTATCCCTGATGGATTGCTGGTGGATCAGAATGGCAATCTCATCGAGGATGACAACGTAAGATTCGTTTTCGATTATTTTCTGGCAGCGCAACAGGATGTGTCAGCCTCAACGCTTGAACAGTTGGTGTTGGCGCATATTGAACAAATCCTCGATGATCCCGCCGCAGCGCAGGCAAAGCGTTTGTGGCATGATTACCGAGCTTATTTGTCTGATCTGGATGCAACATTGCAAACGTTTGACAAGCCTGCACTTGAGCTTGCCGCATCTGACACCCTGCTATCCGCAGATCAGGTCGATCAATTGCAGGCGCATTTTGATCTGCGGGCGGCATTGCAACAGCAATGGTTAGCTGACGTTGCCGATGCCTGGTTTTCTACTGATAACATCTATGATCAAACGATGCTGAGTCGCTATCGAGCGGCATTATCAGCACCCTATCCTGTGGCAGGTAAAAGTAATGTTGATGAAACGAAGGCGTCTAGGTCTTTTGCGAATAATCCCGACTATGAACGTCATCGCGCTGCCATTTTACATAGCAATGCCATGAGTGAATCAGAAAAGTTACATGCGATTAGGCAATTGCGCTCGGATTATTTTCCGGATCGGCAGGCGTATATTCGTCAATCACTTGAAGATTTGGCCGATAAACGCCGTTTTCCGTCCAGTGCGGGTGGCTAAGCGTCTATGTAATAAACGCTTATGCAACTAGCGCCTATGTAATAAATGCCTGAATCTGTTTGACCAACCACTCCGGGGCATCGATCGAGAGATCGTGTCCACCTGAAGGGTGTTCTCGCAGGGGAGCGTTCCAGGCGTTGGCAATTGCACGCGAACACGCAACACTCACCAAACGATCGGTCGTACCGGCCAACAATAATATGGGTTGAGCGGGCGTCCATTTCTCCAATCGAAAGCGTGCTGCTGCCAGCAGCTGACGCGCTGCGTTAGCGATGTGTACCGGGCGATCGGCGGCTATGGATTGCCACAGGGTGAGCCCCGCGTCATAACGTTCCGTGTGATTGCTCACCAGCCGCAGAATACGGGCTTCACGGTCACGGTGATGAAAGACGGTAGTGCGCAATAATTGCAGGGCGGCAGCAGGTCGCATCCGTTGATATACCGGCGAGAGTGAGCCAAAACTGGTATTGATCATGACCGCCGCTGAAAAATCAGCAGGAAAATCATGTAGCCACTGCGCGGCGATCATGCCCCCGAGCGATATCACGATTAATACCGAACGCTCCTCGGGAATATGCGCCTGCAAATATTGCGCGCGCATGCATTTGACCATCGTTGCCACTTGCGTAGGGGAGGCCACATGGTGCTGCGTGCCAGCGCCCGGAATATCGATCAGGGTGATGCGACAGCCCGGATACGCTTGCGCCAGCAAGGCAGGAAAGCTCCCCCAATGACGTGATTCGCGAATCAGCCCGCGTATCAAATAAAAATGCAACATAAACACGTTACCTGCTAATCAATGCAACAACACAATGGATTTAAAAGGTTTGATCGATCGAAAACGCCAACAAATAGGCCGTGGTTTTGCCAGTAAAATCAAGATACGCAAAAGGATTGTAGACAACATCTCCCGCCCGTGTGTTATTGGCATTGAGTGATGTGCCTGACGGTGCATTAAAGCGTGACACCATATAACCCAGGGCGACATCGACTTGCGTGGTACGATCGGGCTGATAGCCTACGCCCAAGGTATACAGCTTGGCGTCGGCTATGGGTACCAGAAAATCCAGACGATCTTCTGGAATGACGCTTTTCCGTGGCTCATAGCCCATGCGTAGCACCCACTGATCGTTATACTGGTGCTCGATACCCACCGCATAACTCACGGCATCACGATAATTGCGCGGCATACGTAAAGCATTGGGATCAACATCGTCCTCTTTGCCGCCCAGAGCTTCGATGCTGGCGGCCAGTGTGAAAATATCGACCTCGTCATCAAACTGAAAATCCAGCGAATCCCAGGCACTGTAGTCGATCCATTTCAGATCGGTATTCAATTTCCAGGCGGGCAACACCTGTAACGACGAACCTATGGAAAATGCACGCGGCACAATATACTCTGATTCGGCACGCCCTTCCTCGATGGCTTGAGCATTGATATCGGCGCCGCTAAGCAAACGCACCAACGCCGACAGTGCCGGCGTTTGCTGAATTTCATGGGTCGTGGTTTGCAATGCAGCAGAATTTTTCACGCGATAATGGCCTTTCAAGCGTGACACGCTTTCGTGCTGGTAACTGGCACCCAATGCCAGCCAGGGCAGTGGTTCCCACAGCAGTCCGACATTGAAACTTAACGACAATGGGTCTTCCATCTCAATGCTGACATTACCCGCATTGGCATAAGGTCCAATCAGCGATAACTCAAGAATTTGCTGCATGGCTTCCTGGCTGAAAGTGCCTGCCACAAATTGCAGGGTTTGTTCTGGCGCGCGAAATTTCGTGTGAACTCCTACGCCTTGCCACGAAAATCCGACACTGGCACCCAATGCCAGCGTGTCGTTCAATTGCACACCAATAGAGGGCGAAAAATAGGTCAGTCGCACGGTCGAAACTTTATAACCCTGAAAAGCGGCCGGGTCCTCTTCTTCGCGCGCATAACCGATCGCTTGTGGTGAGTAGAAAGCGGTTGCAAAGGTCCATCCATGCAGGGGGCTCTCCAGCGCTATGCCGCCAAAGGGCACCAGCATCGCGGGCACATCCGTCACACCACCACCAGGCAATATTACCGCCGGTGCCGAGGTAGAGGAGCGGGTATTGGCAAGAGGATCCTGTTCAAAGCAATCGCGTGACTGCTGGCAATAGGTATCTTCAAAAGCGGTTTCCAGCGCCTGCGTATGGGACTCACCAAATTCGCCTTCCAGTGTCATGGAGGCTGCCAGCACTTTTAGCGAGCGCTGTCGACCCCTGATTTTGGCCAGGCCGGCTGGGTTGAAATGAATGGCGTCGATACCGGGTGGATCGGCAGTAACGGCGTGGCCCAGTGCCAGGGCTTTGGGGTTGCCCAACGTAATGTTGTGGGTTAATTGGGCGTGTGCGCCGGGTGTTGTAACCAGCAGGCAAACGCTGGCGAATCCATAGGCGGGTGTTCGTGAACGATCACGAATGACATTTAAAAAATCCATGGTCTAATCCCCCATGCAGACCAAAATTCGGCATGCATGTCCTGCTTGTTTGTTATTGTTGTGCGCTAGGCCGTATCTTCAGGCAGGTGCAGGGCGGAGGTATTGACGATTCCAACGCAGCGATTGGCCGTTTACGCACAACGGTTGAACGTAGCCGTAAGATTACGTCCCGTTTTGGCGAGGCCTGGTGTACCCTAAACCATTGATTCACGGCTAAAAGGAGTCTTGTTGTGACCCGTTTGATTCGCATGTGTGCCATAGCGGCAGCGGTAGTACTGGCGTTGATGTTGTCGGGGGTGGCTGCGCTGGTACTGTTTGTCGATCCCAATGACTATCGCGATGACATCAGCGCTCTCGCGCAGCAGCAGGCGGGCATACAATTGACGCTGAAAGGCGACCTGAGCTGGAGCTTTTATCCGGTACTGGGATTCAAGGTGCGTGGCGTAAGCCTGGCGTTAGTGCCGGATATGCCGACCTTGATGGACGTCGATACGCTAACGGTCGGGGTGCGTTTGTTGCCGCTGTTATCGAAGCAAATCGACATTGATGCACTGGATGTGACCGGATTGCAGGCGCAACTGGTGGTGGATGCCAAGGGCAATAACAACTGGCAGCGACCCGCAGGCGCGGATGCCACTGTCGCTACAGCGGCGACAGCTGATGCAAACGTCACGACAACACCCACTGTAACCAGCACGAAAAGCATGCCGGTCGTGCGTATTCCTGCATTGACAGTGCATGATTCGACGATTCGTTATCAGGACAAAAAAGCCAAGCTGGATTACAGCGTCGCCGTCCCTTTGCTGCAGCTGAAAAATGTCAGCCTGGATGAGCCGTTTCCGGTGGAGTTAAGAGCGCAACTGCGTGATAACGCCACACTTGATGTGACGCTTGCGCTGCAAGCCATGTTGCGCACTGACTTAGCCGCACAACGCTATCAGGTGAGTGATATTGCCTTGAGTTCTACCATCGCAGGAATTTTTAGCATCCCCGTGGTAGCGAATCTTGCCGGAGATATTGTTTTTGATCAGGCGGCCGATAGCGCCGAGATTGTGTTGAACAAACTGCAGCTGGGCAATATGCAGGCGAGTGCAACCATAAACGCAACCGCTGTGAGCAAAGCCCCGGGTTTCAAAGGCACATTGACAACCAATACCTTCAATCTGAAATCAATGTTGACATCCCTCGGCATTGAACCACCCAAAACTACTGATTCAAATGCCCTGACCGCCGTGCAGGTGAACGCCAGTTTTTCTGGCACGCCAGAACGTATTGCAATCAAGCCGCTGCAACTCAAATGGGATGAAAGTACGCTTTCGGGCGACGTCGCTATCACCGATGTGGCCAAACAGGCGCTGCAATTTGATCTGAAACTCGATACCTTGAACGCAGACCGCTATCTTGCGCCTGAGACTCAGGTCGCGTCAGGGCCAGCAAACAATGAAGCTGCCGCCACCGCCGCTGCATCTCCCACCGATGCATCAAACGCCAAAAAAACATCCAGCCCGGCAAGTGGCGGTGATTTAATTCCGGTAGACGCCTTGCGTAAGCTAAATCTGAAAGGCAAATTCAGTATTAACGAGCTGGTGATGCACAAAATTTCGGTGCGCGAATTGGCGTTGAGCGTCAAGGCCCATGAGGGTGATGTGCAACTTAACGAGTTGCGCGCCAATCTGTTGCAGGGTTCTCTTTCGGGGAATGCCGGGGTAGATGTGCGCGGCCCACAACCCAAAATTACCACCCGCATTGATCTGCAAAATCTGCAAACACAGGATTTATTGGCGCAATGGTTCTCTGCACCGGTCTTGTCGGGGCGCTCGTCATTGAGTCTGAACACAACGACACAAGGCAATGACAGCGATACGCTGTTGCGTCAGGCGTTGGGGCAGCTGGACATGAGCCTGTCGGATGGCGTGTTACACGGCGTCAATATCAACCAACTTGTGGTAGATGCGTTGAAACAGAAACTGGGCGATTTCACTGCACTCATGCCCGATTATGAAACCCGTTTGCCTAAGGCACTCAAAGACGAAACACACCTGCGCAATCTGCTGGCTAATATGAAAGTGGAAAATGGCCACCTCATAACGCCGATGCTGAAGGCCAACTCAGAGGCGGGGCAGTTTACGGCCAATGGTGATGTTGATCTGGTCGCGCAAGGCTTTGATTATCGCTTTGGTGTGATACTCAACTCGCTCAATGATCACAAATATCTCAAAGGCACCGAGTGGCCGATCCGTTGTCGTGGCAATGTGAATGTGCCTGCCAAAGACTGGTGTCGTCCCGACATGAATGCCATTGGCAACGTCGTACAAAAGGCTGCGAGCCTTGCCCTGCGCGAAAAAGCCACCGAAAAACTTGGCGAAAAGCTGGGAATGCCGGGTGCCAGCGAAGCCGAAGTGAAAGCAGAGGTGAAACAAAAAGCGCAGGAAAAAGTCAACGAACAGGTGAGCAAACAATTTGACAAGTGGTTAAAGCGCAACAAGAAGGACGACGCGCCCACAGCCCCGGCGTTACCGTCGCCACCTGAAGAAAAACAGGCAGAACCCCCCGCCGTTCAGGCGCCTGTGCCTCCTGCAGCGACACCCCCTGCTGCAACACCCCCAGCAAGCACGACAGAAACACCGGTGCAGTGAGTACGCTGGAACGGGTGTTGGAGTGTTGCACTATTAAAATGGCCAGGCGGATTCAACAACGACGCATGACGAAATGCGTGTTTTATATCGTTGCCTTGCTGGGGGTGGTTGCGTGCGGCAACCCCCTCGATAATGCCCCCTCCCAGCGCTTGCAATCGGCTGCATCCCTACCTCAAGGGCACGATCGCGTCATCTTGCAGCTGTTGGTCCCTGCAATAACGGCGACAACGCAGTGGCGGTTACGGGTTATCGCGCTTTATGCACCGCTTGATACCAGCGAACCCGGTGCCACCGTCACCACCTCGTCCTATGCGAATTGCCGCCAACCTGCCACGGTCGTGTGGGTTCCCAGCCTGAACTTGACGCCTTGTGAACGCACGCTCACACGCTCTCACGAAGTGACGCTCGCCAACCGCCAATTGCGAGTCGCTGGAGAACAAGGTTTCAGTATCGATTTCACCCAACAGGTCGTCGATAGCGATGCGCGTTTCGGTATCGATAAACTATTTGTTGAACTCGCCCCTTGCGAGAGTGTTTGTGACGTCATTCGACAAGAGGTGGATATCACCTGTTGGGACGAAGAGCGTACCGATGAGATTTTCAGCAATCAATTTCATATTGCCTACCTGCGCAACGCAGATCCAGCGCAGGCAAAAACCTGCGGATTGATGAAGGGCGACTGGGCCGGTTGGGTCACCCGTGATGTCATCATGCAGCGTGTTCGCGGCCACTACGGGGAAGCCGATGAGATGATTAGCGATGATTTGCTCGATGATTTTCCTGTCGTTCCCAAGCGTGAACACGGATGGTGGCCAAATCGTTTTTATCAGTACGACACGTTCCAGTCATTTTGCAAACCAGAGAACAATGTGGGTGGCTATGATCGCGCCCGCACAGTGGCGCGCTTGAGTAAGGATATGGGCTGGCCGCATGACGAAAATGTCGAGATTTATGTCTATCGCCTGGAAAGCGGCGAACTCTGCGCCCTCTGGCTGGAAAGTTATGCGGGGGAGGGCAACTACACCTCCGGCACGAGAATCGACTATGAATTCGACCGTGGCCGTTTGATGCAGATCCGCACCGATGAACCCAATGATTTGCAACGTCGCTGGCGCTATCTAGAGGGGCAGCCTTATGAGTATTTACGCAAGCAGGATACCGATTCGGTATCTGGTGGCGAAGATATTTTGTATTGGCATCGCGATGCCGCCACGGAATGGCCAGAGCGTATGGATTACACACCTGATTTCAAGGAATTTGCTGAGCAGGCGCGA
The DNA here is from genome assembly GCA_964473645.1 of uncultured Moraxellaceae bacterium. Classification (GTDB taxonomy): domain Bacteria; phylum Pseudomonadota; class Gammaproteobacteria; order Pseudomonadales; family Ketobacteraceae; genus HdN1. The sequence goes on along the minus strand of CAYYPW010000010.1, from coordinate 135,276 downwards.
GTTGCCGAGGCCTTGGCAAAGGCGTATGGCACCTTGAAAAATGCGCCCGCTGCAGCGAGTGATTAAATTCAATAATCCATTACGGTTTTTTAAACATATCCTCCGCGATCCAGTTCGCCGCCAAACGCCCCGTTTGCGCCGCACCATTCATGAAGCCGTAAAATTCATCGCTGGTATGTTCGCCCGCCAGCACCAGTTGCTTCACCCTCGGTATCTGCTGTTCACTGGGGTCTTCCGCTTCCACGTGCATCCACTGGCTGGCAAACCCCGTATATTGCCCTGGTTTGAAATTGGTATAGCCGCCCTGTATGTAGGGTGTTCTATGCCAGGCGGTGCGAACATACTTGCCAGTGGACTTGCCATGCAGGTCAGGCAGCAGACTATTGTATTCCTGCATTAACGCGTCGCCACGGGCTTCTGCACTGCCGCTTGCATGGGCGCTGACTTCGTTGCCGCCCATAAAGAAGGTGAGTGCGCCATTTTCCCGATCAGGTAATTCTCGCAGACTCGAATCCCACATCAAGGATACCGATTGATTGCTCCAGGCTTCCAGCGCAAACCCTTCACCAGAACGCCACACGCGTTCCGTCACACCGGCAACGATTTTTTCATTGCGTCCCAAATTCACTTCACGAATGAAACGCCGCAATGACTTTGGCAGAGAAACCTTAATATCAACGTTACGCAACGCGTTGAGTGGTAATGCCAACACGACGTAATTGGCCTGCACTTTATGGTTGCAGTTGAATGTCAAAACGTATCCCTGGTTGTTTTTTTCAATCGCGGTCAGTGGGCTATCTAAATGAATCTGGTCTTGCAATACATTGCGCAAGGCGTGTATCAATCGCTCAGATCCGCCATCAATGGTCCAGGCTTCGTCGCTATTACTCAGCAATTCAACATGCTCACCCTCAACGACCGGTAACAGATATAGCAATTGCAATGCCGATGATTTTTCAGGTTCAACGCCATATTCAACGCGCGTTAATGATTCGATTAAAAAGCGAATATCCGGATCGGCGGGTAATTTATCGTTATGCTTGTCCAGATACTCCGTCAACGACTGATTATCAAAGATAGGTGCCCAGGTGTCCCAGTCACTGTCGAGCAACTCCGAATCTGTCATGATTTGTGCGGCGAGCGATTGTAGTGCCTGCGCCATTTCGGCCTCGGTACGACGATAGCCATTAAAAAAATAGCCCACACTTTCCAGATCACCGTTAAGTGATTGGCGCTCTGTCAGCGTCAAACCAAAATCAGCCAGGAGTGAATGGATATCTTCGTGATTGGTATTCACCAGTTCCGCCCCCAGATCAGTGACGATGCCCTCACTCACGATGCCCTTAACGCTGCGCATGCGACCGCCCACGCGCGAGCGTGCTTCATAAATCGCTGCCCGCACGCCGATTTTTTTTAACTGGTAAGCAGCGTTCAAACCTGCCAGCCCTGCACCTACCACCACGACCTTTTGTTGGCGCGTCGCCGCGAAACTACTCATGCTGCCCAAACTGGAGAGCGCCATGCCACTCATGGCTGTGTTTTTAATAAATTGACGGCGCTGCGCCTGCACGGGCGCCGACGGTGGGGTGCGGGTGGCCAGGTTCAGGCGGCGTGCTTTCTGTAGAAGACGAATGAGGTGTTGGAATCCGGTGCTATGTGCCATGGTGCGTTTCCCTGTTCAGAAGATGAATGAACGAGTTTGAATAGTGCAGGAGACGGTCGGTTATTTTGGTGAAATATCGTTGTCAGGTTGTATGCGCTGTCGATCCGTGGGTGAATGTTAGCACGACCTACACGTTTGTTGAATTCAAGCAGCAAACAAAGCGACGGCATCCTGTCGTCCCTTACTACGATATGTGCGACAAGGCAGTGCCATTAAAAAAATATGGTAATAGTGCCATTTTTTTAGCGCGGTTTATTTCAGGGGTAATGGTGTTACCTAACATATCGCAGCAACATCTGCGTGGTACAACTGCATCAATGGAAGATTGAGCCTGGCCAAGACTTGCAGCGCAATCTCTCAATCATATGATCGTAGCCTGCAGCCCCTAAAGGAGAGAGATATGGCCGTACTTACCCTGGCCTCTGGCGTAATTTATTCCGGTGACCACGAATACACCATGGCAGGCGTTACACTTCACGCCTATTTACCCGCAGGGTTTCCTGACCTACCTGGCGCCGCACTTTCGGAACCACTCGAAATCGGGCGTGCAATCTCACAGGCTGATGGAGCGTTTGAAATACGTCTCGATGAGCAAGGGCACGGGGCTGCCTATGCTTGCTATCTAACGCATTGCGATGCCTTGGGAATAATCTTACGTAGTTACGATCTGGATGGCACCTTGCTGGTCGATAGACCACCCACGCCACTGGCTCAACTGCAGGGCATTCCAGTGTCTTTACTGCCCAACGATACGAGTCCGGCAGCCGCTGATATTCAACAGCTGGGCGTCTTGATGCAGCAGGCGCAATTAATGACCTTACAGGCACTTGCCACTGAGTTGGCCCGTTTGGCGCCGTTGGCACTGTTTCGCGAATGGTCGGTACAGCAGCGCACGGCGATGCTCCGAGGTCTCGAAACCGTACTCCTCGATCCCGATAATCTGCTCGCGCAGATCGGGATGCCGCTACGTATTTCGCAATTACAAAACAGCGAGCTACGTTCAGCATTGCGCGAGCAGGTCTCAGGGATGGACGTCGCGGGCGCGATCCCAGCCTTCGACAATGCCGTGTTGCGCGCGGATATTACCGGCGGACATCTGTTAGTGGCCGAAATTCCACTAAACATTGAGGGCTTTCTGCAGGGGGACATGAGGGCCGCCGTTAGTCGCTATGTCGGTCATATCGATCGGATACAACGCCCTGGCCTGGATTTCTTTGATGGCTTTCCCTGGTTGCGCAGCCCACTGGCCGGGTATCGCGATTATCTAGTGGATATCTGGGTGAAGCGCGCCACGCAACAATTACGCGAAGGCCTGCTGGATGCCAACGGCGCCCTGCAACAATTGAACAATCGCTTTCATCAGAATTTTCGCACTACAGACACGGGTGAACGACCCGCCAATCGTCTGCTATGTGACATTGTATTGCAGATATTGCAGGCGCCTGCGGGAGCGGGCTTTGGTTTTGGAGTGGCCGCTGCCGTTATTCAACCCCAAGGTGAATTGAGTGATAGCCAATACCTCGATTATCTGATGTCGCTCACCGCTGAGTCGCGGCACGAACTCGAAAATCGCTATCGACTAAACCTTTCCCGCTCGGAATTCGATGTCAGTAGCCCGGTGCAACAGAACATCGAAACCCTGCAGCGATTTTTTACCGACAGTTTCCAGTGTGACTTTGATCCGCATGCCATATTGCCGCCGTTAACGGGCAATGGCTTGCCCATCATCAATGAATATACCTACCCAGGACAGGCGCATGGCCCTTTCTTCTGGCAGTATGAAGAATGGCTGGAACGAAACGAGCCATTTTATGCAGAAAACTACTTTGATATACGCAAAACCTATCAAGTACGCATGTATGACGAAGAAAGCAAAAAGGCGGTATGGGGGCGTACCTTGCCCTTGGCGCAGTTTCTCGGGCTCCGATTGGATCACTATGACAGCACGCAATTTACGCCACCGAAAACCGCATCGCCCACTACTTTTGGCCAGGAACAAAAAATCGGTGATCAATGGTCTCGCAATCTGGTAGATCTGCAAGACCTGCTGACTGCAGCCCACCAAGATTTTTATGCGGGTTTTTATTCCGAAGCAGAACGGCGCTACGCCGAACTGACAAAAATGGTGCATACGCTGCAAATTCACGTCAACCGCTGGAAAAATACTGCCTGGGATCACTACAACGCGGCGGCCATGGCCGCCGAACAACGAGCCTTCAAGATCAGCGATCCGGACAGTCTCGACGCCTTTGAAAACAAATACGCATTGATCATGGGCTATTGGTTGAAAGGCAATTCCGGCGACAGCTGGTTTTCTTATGCGGGCAGCATCGCCCGTGTGCCGTATTTTATCGATTTATTATTGCATCGATTACTCCCCGCCTGTCTCGCTGAAACGCGCCTGGCCCTGGGCAAATACCGTGAAGCCATTCAGGGGGCTGCACAACCGATTGCTTACGGCTTTTTTGGCCCCAGCGCTTATGAAACCAGTTTGGCGGTTGCCGCTCAGTTCAACGTTTTCAGTGGCCCTACCCCGGTAGAACCCGGTGCCAAAGCAACGCCGCCAGAAACGGTATGGTGGGTCACCTCGCGTGCCAATACAGGCTCGCTCGCTTTCGCCACCGACACTACCGTGGCCATGCAAGAAAAACTGAAACACGCCACGGCTTTATTCCCGGCCAATGCGATGGAAAAGTCGTATTTTCGCCTGAAACTGGGAGATGCATTGCTGGAATGGGCCGATCAGCTCTATCGCACCGATCAACCCAATAATATTCAGCGCGCACGAGAATTATATAAGGGCGTCCTTTTTTTGCATGGCGAAGACCCTGAAATATCCCCCACCTGGAATGCCTTTCTGGGGTGGCTGCCTGTGCCGTTTGGCGTGACAAAATTCACTCGCAATCCGCGATTAACCACGCAAATCAGTCGCGCCCATATCGGCTTTGAACAAATCAATGCGGGTCTCAATTACTACGGGTTTCCCAAAGATTATGTGCCACCCGTGCGTTACCGCGTGTTGCGTGAGGCAGCGCTCAGCTTTGCTGCGTCTGCAAAAAGTACGCAGAATGACTATCTCAATTACATGAGCCAGTATGAGCGTGCCGTGCTCGATGAAATGACCGCTCGCAATCTGGTCGAGAAAGCGTCTTACGCCATTCAGGTGGCCAACGAACAAGTGCAAATTGCCCAGTTTTCTGTTGGGGAAGCGAAACGTCAGGTTGAAGGTGTCAAAGCCCAAATTGCCGCCAAACAAAAAGAAATTAAAGATTCCGAAAGTTTCTTTTCGCAGTTAGGCGATTTTTTTAGCGGCATGAAAGATGCGGCGACAGGCCTCGGTCAAAGTGTACTGGGCTCGATGAGTGGCGATGGTGAAGCAGCAGGCGGCTCGATTGATTATGCGGCCATGTACAAGGTCATTTCATCGAAAGGCGGCACCAGCGCTGCAACGGCCGGGCTGACGGGCGGAATGGCCGTCATGGCCGGCTACGGAGCCTTCGTCTATGCCGGTGTCACATCGATGCAAAGCCTGGAGGCGGCAGGCAACAAACGCATGGGTGAGCTGAAAGCCCTGCAGGAAATGGCCTTGCCCGCCGCTGAAAAAATGGTGGTATTAAAACAGCGCGAAGTAAAAATTGCTGAATTGCATCGTGCCATTGCCCAGGCCGATTACAATTTCGGGCAAAAGATGTTGGCATTTTACGATTATCGCTTTCTCAGCAAAGCGTTTTGGCAGCAGATGTCTGCGTTCGCCAACCGTTTGATGCGTCGCTATCTGGATCTGGGTGGACGCACGGCATGGTTTGCGGAGCGTGCCTTGTCGTTTGAGACGGATAAGGATATTCGTGTGGTGTCGTTTGATTATTTTCCTCGACAGCTACGGGGTGTCACCGGGGCCGATACCTTACAACTGCATTTGGCGGAACTGGAAGCCACACGTATTTTCGGCTTGTCGCAAACGATTCCCGTCAAGCAGACCTTGAGTCTGGCGCGGGATTTTCCCATTGCTTACGGGCAACTGAAAAAACACGGCAGTTGCTGGTTTTCAACCGCGGAAATAATGCTTCGACTCGCTTACCCTGGGCTTTATGGCTATCGCATTCGCTGTGTGAGTCTGGGTGTGACCTACACCAACGACGTTATGCCCCATAAAGGCATGTTGACCAATCATGGTGTTTCCGTGGTATCACGCAGTGACGGCTCATTACATCGCCTGGCACGGTTTCCGGATGCATTGCCGTTATCGGAATTCAATATGCGCGGCGATATGCGGGTCTACGACCTGCCCGATGAAACCCTGTTGCCTTTTGAAGGCAGCGGTATCGATACTGCCTGGCAACTTTCCCTTTGCCAGCGAGGCGATGCTACCAGCCTGGAAACGCTGACCGATGTATTGCTGACGTTTGACATGCGCGCGAGTTATTCGGCCACACTTGCCGCCAGACACCAAAGTGAAATGCCCGTTTCACAAAAGCGGGCGGTATTGATGTCAGGCAAAGCACAAAACCCAGGTACTTTGGCAAATTTCAGAAACAACGGCGGTGTTCTGGCGCTTGAGTTCAATCCGAGCGCAGCGGTCAATAATTCACGAGAAAAAGCCCGAGTGGTGACATTTCTCGCGTTGACTCTGAGCGGTGTGGAGGCAAGCCCCGTAACGACCAATCTGCAGGCAATGACGGATGGCATCAGCGCCCCCGTTGATTTCACTAACGGTGTTGCCCTGTCGAATGCCGGATTTTTGGCGGCTGCCAATGGGGGCGTTGCGCTTGCATTGAATGCGCTCACCGGTATTAGTGCAGATCAGCGCTTTGTGTTGACAATCGATGCTGACGCGCACCCCGGCGTGGATTTTTCCGACACGGTCGATGTGCAGTTGTTGATTGAGTATGAAGCCCAGCTCTAAATAATACAGAGCAGACAATACATGGTTATAGCGGTACGCTCGGCAAACTAAAAATGCAGGGTATGGCACTTCAATCGATTGTTGATTGAAGTGCCATACCCTGATGGTAATTTACGTCTGATCACAACCGCACGTGGCGATCATGGCGTCCAGCAGATTACTGGTGCTGACCACGCCGATCGCCTTTTTATCTGCGCAGACAAACACACGGTGGATTTTTTTCTCCCGCATTAATTTCGCTACATTGGTTACTGATTCGCTTGCCTCTACTTGAATCACGCTGGGCGTCATGATCTGGTTAACGGTGCAATTGGTATCCGCATTTTGCATCATTTTGGCAATGTCTTCTTTGCTGAACTCAAAAGCAAAATATTCGCTGTAGCATGACATGCCGGCCAGTCGTTCTTTTTCACGCGGGCTCAGATTTTCAAAACGCATGACATCTGACATGGTGACGACCCCAACCAATTCACCATCACTGGCCATGACGGGTGCGCCCGAAATGCTGTGGCGCAGAAAAAAATCCAACAACATTTTCACTGACCAACCTTCATAGGCGGTTTGTACGGGGCGAGTCATGATGTTTTCGGCAGTGAGACTGCAGAGTTGATCTTTGCCTTGAATTGGTGCATTATTTCTTTGTGCTTCAGTTTGGTGCGTCGCGGTGCTCATGATGATGCTTGTCCCCATTGGTTGCGCGAAATGCGTTGCGCGTCTCTTTGACACTCTGTTCTCTTTCTCAGAGTAGTCCCTTCAACCCTAGTCTGTCTTTTTTTGCCCTTTCCCCATTGATCCAGATCTAGAATTGTCGCGTCGACGCATACCTCATAAGGGGTAGCGGCTTAGTCTAGGCGTTACGAGTCTAGTGGGCATTCGGTACTCAGTAGGCACCGATGTCATTCAGCAGCTTTGCCAGCCGTTCAGTTTTTACAGGTTTGGTCAGGCATTCATTCATCCCTGACGACAGCGCTTGTTCATGGAATTCCGCCATCGCATGCGCGCTCAGACCAATAATGGGCGTGGCAACCCAGTTATGGCGCGTTTCAAGTTGACGGATGGCAATGCTGGCGGCGTAGCCGTCCATGCGCGGCATTTCGAAATCCATGAATATGAGATCGAAATTACCCTCCGCCTTCTGATAAGCCTGCAAGGCGGCTTCACCATCTTCCGCGAGCACCGGTGTGATCCCGAATTTTTGCAGTAGGCCTTTGATAACCAATTGATTCACCGCATTATCTTCGGCCACGAGAACCCGGAGCGAGTACTGCGCCAGCGTGGCCGGGGCGGCTTGCGGGCTGATGGCGGTATCCTTGGCAAACACGGCACGATACAGTTTTTGCAATGAGGCCGGATGCTCGATAATCACTTGTGGTGTGGTCGTCGAAGGGAGCGGTTGCGTGCTGGCGGGGGAGAGCAACACAATCTGTCGAGTCACTGCATATCCAGGCACGTTAAGTGTTGCAGATGCGATTGTCGGTGTGCGTAACGCTTCCTCGTCGATGAGCAGCAGGCTGTTGGTTTCAAGCGAAGTGGGCAGATCGTCGATCGACGCATAACGCCGAACGTCGGTACCCCAGCACGCCGTGACATGCTGCAGGCAATCCCTCAAGGATTCATTCGCTGTGACTATAAGAATCGTATCGGAACACAACGTCTCAGGTTCGATGATCGACCGCCCACAGCGCTGCGCTGGTACTGTAAACCAAAAGCTTGAGCCTTCGCCTGCTTGGCTGCGAATACCGATGCTGCCACCCATCAGCTCCGTCAGACGCTTGCATATTGCCAACCCCAAACCGGTACCGCCATAACGCCGGGTGGTGGACGAATCCGCTTGCGCGAAACTTTGAAACAAGCGTTGTTGTTGTGCGTCACTGATGCCTATGCCCGAATCACACACCTCGATTCGCAGCATGGCCTGTTCCCCGTTCATTTCTGTGCAGTAGCGCAAAGTCACCGTACCCTTATCCGTGAATTTGAACGCATTGCTCAACAGATTGATCAGGATCTGTCGTATGCGGGTAGGATCGCCCTGCATCACGCCCGGTACATCCGGGTAGCGGTCAATCAGCAACGCGACGCCTTTCTCCTGCGTTTTGGGGGCAAACAATGCGATCGAGTCATCCACCAACTCATCGACGTCAAACTGGATATGTTCAATATCAAGCTTACCGGCTTCAATTTTTGAGTAATCGAGAATGTCATTGATAATGCGCAACAGGGCATTGCCAGAATTTCGAATGGTTCTCACGTATTGGTGCTGTTCCCCGGAGAGCGGCGTGCCATCAAGCAGTTCGGTCATACCGATAACGCCATTCATGGGGGTTCTGATCTCGTGGCTCATATTGGCCAGAAAATCGCTTTTGGCGCGGGCCGCTTGTTCGGCCTCATGGGTTTTTTGCTGCAGAGCGGCCGTGCGTTCCTGCACGCGTTGCTCAAGTAGGCGATTGGCTTCTTCCTGCTCTACGATGATCTGGCGTTGGGCGCGATCACGCTGCAGCTGCAGGGCGCGTAACTTGTCGGCCAGCCCGAGGTTCAACAATAACAAGGTCAAGACAGAACCAATCTGCCCCCCATAATTGGTAAAGAAATTGACCGGCAAAATATCATAGGCGCGCAGAATATTCATGGCGCCCCCTATAATCAAACCCGACCATCCCAGCACAAAATACTTGGCAATGCGATTGCCTTGATACCAGCTACGAATCCCGACATAGTAGACCGATGGGCTGGATAACATGATGCCCAGCATCGAAAGATTAATGGCATAGGTGAAGGGCAGCAGTATTGCACCCACGCTTCCCACGGCGCCGAATGCCATGATGAAAGGGGCCGTATCGAGTTTGAATATGCGCATATGCTTAATGCTTAAAAACGACATGGCCAGCAAAATGGTGGATGTCGTCACAACGCCCAGCATGAACGGCCGAATGCGTTTTGCAAATTCGGGGTAATCCCCCCAGAGATACAGATTGCCTGTGCCGTTGAGTGACATTTCCATCACTACGTAGGAGGTGATCAGTGTGCAATAAATAAAATGTCCGCGATCTCGCAGCATCACGCCCATCATCAAGTTGTAAATCAGGATGATGGTAATGGCGCCAAAGTACATGCCGAACAGAACGTTTTCATCGCGCAGATGCTTTTCATGCAGCGGAACGGTAAACAAATTGAGCGGGGCGATAACGGTATCACGACTACTGATGCGCAAATAGAAGGTGTAGGGCATCTGGTGATTGAGCACGACCGGAAAAGTCGGCATACGGTCGCGTATCAGCCGCTGCGAAAACGGGCGGGAATCGCCGGCGACGAAGGTTTGCATCTCACCGTTGTAGGCGCGTACATATAAGGCAATGTCGTCCAGCAAGGGGTAATCGATCTGCAAACGCCAGTCGGTTTCCGGGTGTTGGTTCAGAACCGTAAAGCTCAACCAGTAAGCGCTTTTGCTAAAACCAAAGTTGGGGGTGGATGCGCGTGGTCGTTGCCAGGGCAGAGCGGGTGTAGCTTGTTGCACCTGCTCGATGGTGTAGGCGTGTTGCGGGTCTTCCAGGTAGAGTACGCGTTTGCCGAGAGTCACCTTGTCGGCGGTGTCATTGAGCAATAGCATCTCGGCACAGACGTTATTGGTGCAAAAGAAAAGCACCAGCAGCGCTGCCCAGAGCGGTTGCATCTTCCTTGAAAAAGAGGTGACCTGCATAAGCGTGTGCTTGTGACGAGAACCGAAGGTTCCTACATTGTAGGTCAGGAATCCTTGAAACGATGGCTTATTCGGGCAGAAACCCTTCTACCAGATCGTTCAGAAACAACCAGCCTTGAGAGGTCGGGGCCAGTTGTGCTTCTGACCAGGCCAACATGCCCTGATCGCAGGCACGACGCAATGCCGTCTCAATGTCGGAAAGCGCAAGCCCGGTACGTTCGACAAACAAGCGTGTCGGCACCCCTTCGCGCAAACGCAGGGCATTCATGAAAAATTCAAAGGGCAGATCTTTGCGGGCAAGATCGTCACACGCTGCCGTGTAGTTTTTGCCGATCACGCTCTGAAACGCCGCCATATAATCCTGCGGAAGCCGGGTCTTGCGATAACGCATGATGCGCTGTTCGGTCGTAAAGGTAATCTTGCCGTGGGCGCCGGCGCCGATGGCAAGATAATCCCCAAATTGCCAGTAATTCAGGTTGTGCCGACTGTGGCGGCCCGGTTGGGCATAGGCCGAGACTTCATAGTGATCGAATCCGCGGGCGGCCAGCTGTGCCTCACCTGCCTGTTGAATTCCCCACAGGGTTTCATCTTCTGGCAGCACGGGTGGCGCGTTATGGAACACGGTGTTGGGCTCAATGGTCAGCTGATACCAAGATAGATGCGGTGGTTCAAAACTTAAGGCCGTCTCAAGATCCAGTAGAGCATCGGCTTGCGTTTGCGTGGGCAAGCCGTGCATTAAATCCAGATTGAAGTTGTCAAAGCCAGCACGTCGTGCCATGGCAATCGCGTGCCGTGCATCATCACCGTTATGAATGCGGCCCAATTTTTCCAGATGTGCGGGGTTAAAGCTTTGAATACCGATCGACAAACGGTTGACCCCCGCGGCACGAAAACCCCGGAATTTCTCCTGTTCGGCTGTGCCTGGATTGGCTTCTAGCGTGATTTCGGCCTCGGGAGCAATGGGCACCAGTCGATGGATGCCTTCCAGTAATTGCCCGATGCTCTGTGCCGAAAACAGGCTGGGCGTTCCCCCACCAAAAAAAATACTTTGCAGTGAACGCTCCTGTGCCCAGGCCACATCACGCTGTAAATCTTCAAGCAGGCATTTGACATAAGCGGCTTCAGGAATGCTATCGGCACGATGACTGTTGAAATCGCAATAGGGGCATTTGCGTACACACCAGGGGATATGTACATACAACGCCAGCGGCGGCCGATTCATTGGCGCCAGACCGATGACGCCTGCAGGGCGTCGGCCAGCTTCAATAATGCCTGGCCTCGGTGGCTGATACGGTTCTTGATGGCGGGTTGCAGTTGGGCCGAGGTGCATCCGTGGCTTTCCACCCAAAACAGCGGGTCATAACCAAAGCCGTTATCCCCTGCGGGTGCAAATACAATGCGGCCTTCCCAGGTGCCCTGACAGATCAGTGGTGTTGGGTCAGCCGCATGGCGCATCAGCACCATCACGCATTGAAAGCGGGCGGTACGCAGTGGTTCGGGTACCTCGCGCAGGGCTGCCAGTAATTTGGCATTGTTGCGCTCATCGGTCGCTTCGACGCCGGTCACATCCGCGTCCGCGCCCAAGCCTGCCCCGCCAATGCCTGCCTCACCGAACGCGGCTCCACCAAAGCAAGCATAACGTGCACTGTAAATGCCCGGAGCTCCTTGCAGTGCATCCACCTCCAATCCTGAATCATCGGCGAGAGCGGGCAAACCGGTGTGGGCGCAGGCATGTCGCGCCTTGATAATGGCATTCTCGACGAAACTCAAGCCGGTTTCATCTGCATCGCTGACCTTGAATTCCTTTTGGGAATGCACCTGCCACTGCCAAGGTGCGAGGATGTGCTGGATTTCCTTGAGCTTGCCGGCGTTGCCTGTGGCGATGACAAGAGAGCGGGTCATGGCGCTTTGTCCGCAGCGGTTGTTGCTGGGGCTGCCTTTTCTGCCGGAGGTTTGTCGATATAGAGCGTTTGCGAGAATTTCAGGTGAAAACCGGCATGACCGGCACCTGGCTTCACGTCGACGTCAAAGGTGAGTGGCTGCCCGTTGGCAATCAGAAAATCGCCAATGTAATACACCACATCGCCTTCGTTGATCTGGGTAAATTCCAGGGGGATTTCAGTACCGCCGAGGTGTTTTACGCGGCCTTCGAGGAACGCCGTTACATTAATTGGAAGTTGGCCCTCGCCCCGCTTGCGTTGCACGGTGATATTCACCATGCCGCGATGGCTGCTGCGTACCAAGTTGTGAGCTTCGGCCACCGCTGGTGTCACCATGCTGCTGTTGAAGGCATTGTAATGCACGATATAACGATCATCTTCAGTGAAACTTTCAGCATGGCTGAGCGAAAAACCAAGGGATACCAACAGGATAACAACGAGTTTGAAAAAGTGCAGCATGGCAGCTTTCCTTATGAGGCAGGCCTCATTAACGTGACTATCTGAAGTGGCTATCTAAACGAGACTATCTAAACCAGACTATCTGAACGAGCATCTAAACAAGGCTGTCTAAAAAAGACTACTGGAACAAGATCACCGGGCAATATGATAAATCGCCGTCTCCCCAAACATATTGGGCATCAACCGCATGGCGGTACTGTCGTGATAGCCCATGTCCACCACGGTACGATTCAGGATGCGTATGGATTTCGACCGGCAAAAAGTCTCGAAATCCTTGAACGTGCACAAATGAATATTGGGCGTGTCATACCAAGTATAGGGCATAGAGCGTGATATCGGCATTTTGCCGCGCACACTCAGATAAATCCGGTTACGCCAATGCCCAAAATTGGGAAAGGTGATGATGCATTCCTTGCCGATGCGCAGCATGTGATCGAGCACCCTTTCCGGGTAGGTCACGGCTTGCAGCGCCTGCGTCATGACCACCACATCGAAGCTGCCAGCACCGATATTGGCCAGGCCTTCGTCGAGATCTTGTTCAATCACGTTCACGTTCTTGCGCAGGCATTCCACGATATGATCCTGGTTGATCTCCAGACCATAGCCCTGCACGTCCAGCGTTTTGACGAGATGCGCCAACAGGGTACCATCACCGCAGCCGAGATCGAGCACGCTGGCGCCTGGTTGTATCCATTGCTGAATCAATTGCAATTCAGAGCGCATGTTATTCATCTTCAATTCGGATCGCGTCCATATAAGCTTTAAATAACTGGATATAACGCGGCACCTTCAGCAGGAAGGAGTCATGCCCCTGCGGGCAGTCGATATCCGCGTAACTGAAATTTTTGCGTGCAGCCAGCAACGCATTGACGATTTCTCGCGAGCGTTCCGGCGCAAAACGCCAATCTGTCGTGAACGAAAGCACCAGAAAATTGCATTGGGCCATCGATAGCGCTTTTACCAGATCGTCATCGTAATCGGCGGCAGGATCGAAATAATCGAGCGCACGCGTCATTAGCAAATAAGTATTGGCATCAAAATTTTGCGAAAACACTTCGCCCTGATAATTCAGGTAACTTTCAACCTGAAACTCGACATCAAAGTCAAAACTGATCTCGCCATCACGCAGCTCGCGGCCAAATTTTTCGCGCATGGCCGCATCTGAGAGATACGTGATATGACCGAGCATACGTGCCAGCGCCAACCCGCTCTTCGGCTGGGTATCTTTGTCATAATAGTCGCCGTTATGAAAGCCCGGATCTTGTTGAATGGCTTTACGGGCAATCTCGTTGAAGGCGATGTTTTGTGCGGACAATTTCGGTGCCGCTGCGATAACGATCGCATTGCGTACCCGATCGGGAAAATCGATCGACCACTGCATGGCCTGCATCGCACCCAAACTGCCACCGACCACCGCAGCCCATTGCTTGATGCCAAGCAAATCCGACAACATGGCCTGACTCGCCACCCAATCCTTGACCGTTACAATCGGAAAATCCGGCCCATAAGGCCTGCCAGTGTCAGGATTGGTGCTCTTGGGCCCCGTCGAACCGTGACATCCGCCGAGATTGTTGAGACACACCACAAAATAACGCCGTGTGTCGATCGCCTTGCCGGGGCCAATGGCCGAATCCCACCAACCTGATTTATTCTCGCTTGGGTCATGGTAGCCCGCCGCATGGTGGTTGCCCGACAACGCGTGACAGATCAACACCGCATTACTGCGAGCCGCGTTGAGCGTGCCATAGGTCTCATACACCAGATGAAACTGAGGCAACACCTTGCCACACTGCAGTTTCAGAGGAGAATCGAAATACGCTATCTGAGGCGTTACCAGCCCCACGGAGTCCGCCGGAAACTGTCTGGACATCTCTTCCTTATTCCAACCCGAGGTCGATCAAACGCGAAAGTGTAATGGAATGCGGGGGGATTGGCATCTGCTTTTATGGCGGCATCGAACCACCTGCTTTATTTGGGTGCAGCACCCGTCAGTCATGCACCAAGCTAATTCATTTTGCTTTTTGCAAGACCCAAAAAGCGCCTCGACAAAGGCGCAAAATCTAAATAAAACAAGTAGATAGTGTTGTGCACCATTCTGGCACAAGGTTTGCGATAGGCAACCGTAACAGGAGAGTCCCGATGACCGCGATGCCCCCCGCTCATGTACTACCCCCCACGACCGACGCCGACACGGGTTGGGGCGCATCATTACAAATGCAAGTCGCACGCCGGGGAGAGCATTCACGCCTGGTCGCCGCCCGCCATGTCGGCCCCTTACGCCTACAACGCCCGTTCTACCCCGAAGGTCACGCCCATCCCCACGTATATCTGTTGCACCCTCCCGGCGGCATGGTGCCCGGCGATCGACTGGACATCGACATCGACATTAGCGCCAACGCCTCAGCACTCATCACCACCCCCGCCTCAGGCAAAGTCTATGACGTAGGCGAACGCGCCCTGCCGCAACGCCAACGCATTCATGCCCACATTGCCACCGGCGGCAAATTGGAGTGGTTACCGCAAGACACCTTGTTCTTTAATGGTGCGCGTTATGCGGGCGACACAACGATACACCTGCAGGGCGACGCCCAAGCCATTATGTGGGACATAGCCACCCTCGGCCGCCGCGCCGGCAATCACCCCTTTATCGAAGGCCAGGTCACCCAACACCTCGCCCTTTATCGTGACGGCAACCCCCTGCTTTTAGAGCGAATATCGCTGGACGCAGGCTCACCGTTACTGGATGCCCCCTGGGGCCTCGGCGGCGCCCGCTGCTGGGGAACCCTGATCGCCACCGGCACCACACCCAAAACATTACTGGAAACACTGCGTGACATTTGTGAACAAGAAGCCAGTGAACAAGACACCCACATACAAAAAACCAGTACGCGCATAAGCGTCACCGCACTCAAGCCGTTACTGGTTGCCCGTTACCTGGGTGATTGCCCGCTGCACGCCATGCGTGTATTTGAACGCTTGTGGACACAGCTACGACCCGTTATGTTTGGGCGAGACGCCTGCGCCCCCCGCGTATGGGCCACCTAGAAATAACGTTGCAAGACTGCTGCTGACACCATTATTTGATTTCGTCATTGAGGAGGCCATGTGGAGCTGACACCCAGGGAAAAAGACAAATTGCTGCTATTCACTGCCGCATTATTGGCAGAGAGACGCAAGGCAAGAGGCTTGAAACTCAATTACCCCGAAGCCGTGGCCCTGATTTCCGCCGCCATCATGGAGGGCGCACGCGATGGCAAAACCGTGGCGCAACTGATGAGTGAGGGGAAAGCTGTGCTGACGCGAGAGGACGTAATGGAGGGTGTCGCAGAGCTGATTCCCGAAGTGCAGGTGGAAGCGACGTTTCCAGATGGGACAAAACTGGTAACGGTGCACGAACCGATTGTGTGACGAAAGTGGTTATCCGGATAGTTGAAGGGATTTAGTGGGGGATTGTTTATGGAACGTCGGCCGCAGGGATGCGGCCGTCGAGCCTACAGGGAAGTATTTACGGCGTTTCCAGAAACAATCCCCCACTAAATCCCTGGGCACAGTAAAAATCCATCATCAGCGACTGTGCAAATTGTTTTATTTGAATCCTCTAAAGCCTAAGTTTTAAGGAGAACAAGATGATCCCAGGGGAAATCTTTACCGAACCCGGCAATATAACGCTCAACGTCGGTCGCGACACCTGCACCGTATCCGTATCCAACACCGGCGACCGCCCCGTACAAGTCGGCTCCCACTACCACTTTTACGAAGTCAACCCCGCCCTTGTCATGGAACGCGAAAAAGCCCGCGGCTACCGCCTCAACATCCCCGCCGGCACCGCCGTCCGCTTCGAACCCGGCCAAACCCGCACCGTTGAGCTAGTGAAATTCGCCGGCGATGGCATCGTCTACGGATTCCGCGGCGACATCATGGGCCCCCTCGACCCCGCAAAACCCAACGCGTAACCAAGGAAAAGCACATGCGAACCATAGACCGACGCGCCTACGCCGACATGTTCGGCCCCACCACCGGCGACCGCATACGCCTTGCAGACACCGCGTTAATCATCGAAGTTGAAAAAGACCACACCACCTACGGCGAAGAAGTAAAATTCGGCGGCGGCAAAGTCATCCGCGACGGTATGGGACAAAGCCAACGCCGCTGCGCCGACGTCGCCGACACCGTCATCACCAACGCACTCATCGTCGACTATTGGGGCATCGTCAAAGCCGACGTCGCGATTAAACATGGCCGCATCGCGGGCATCGGCAAAGCGGGCAACCCCGACATTCAACCCAATGTTGACATCATCATTGGTCCAGGCACTGAAATCATTGCGGGTGAAGGCAGCATCCTCACTGCCGGCGGTGTCGATTCGCATATTCATTTTATTTGCCCCCAGCAAATCGAAGAAGCGCTTTCCTCGGGCGTAACGACCATGATAGGCGGCGGAACCGGCCCCGCTGCCGGCACCAGCGCCACCACCTGCACCCCGGGCGTTTGGCACATGCATCGCATGCTGCAGGCCGCGGATTCCTTTCCCATGAATTTGGGCTTTCTGGGCAAAGGCAACGCCAGCTTACCCATCGCGCTGGAAGAGCAGTTGGAAGCGGGTGCCATGGGATTAAAACTGCATGAAGACTGGGGCACCACCCCTGCCGCTATTGACTGCTGTTTGAGTGTCGCCGAGCGCTACGACGTGCAGATTGCCATTCATACCGATACCTTGAATGAATCCGGTTTTGTCGAAGATACATTGGCCGCCATTGGTGGGCGCGTCATTCACACCTATCACACCGAAGGCGCGGGCGGCGGGCACGCACCGGATATTATCAAAGCTTGCGGCGAAGCGAATATTTTACCGTCTTCGACGAATCCGACGCGACCTTATACGGTGAACACGGTGGATGAACATTTGGATATGTTGATGGTGTGTCATCACCTTGATCCAGCGATTCCTGAGGATATTGCCTTTGCCGACTCGCGGATTCGACGTGAGACGATTGCGGCCGAGGATATTTTGCATGACCTGGGTGCGTTCAGCATGATCTCGTCAGATTCGCAGGCGATGGGGCGAGTCGGTGAAGTGGTGTTGAGAACGTGGCAGACGGCGCACAAAATGAAAGTGCAACGCGGTATTTTACCGGAGGATTCCGAACGTAACGATAACCTGCGGGTGAAGCGTTATATCGCCAAATATACGATCAACCCCGCGATTACGCATGGGGTGGCACATGAAATTGGTTCGGTCGAAGTGGGCAAGTTGGCCGATTTGGTGTTGTGGAAGCCGGCATTTTTTGGGGTGAAACCGAGCATGGTGTTGAAAGGCGGTGCGATTGCGATGGCGCCGATGGGTGATCCGAATGCGTCGATTCCAACGCCGCAGCCGGTGCATTATCGGCCGATGTTTGGGGCGTATGGGGGTGCGTGTGCGGCGACGTCGGTGACGTTTGTATCGGGGGCGGCTTTTAATGCGGGTGTGGGGGAGGCGTTGGGGTTGAAGAAGCGGTTGGTGGTGTGTCGGGATACGCGGACGATTCGGAAGGCGGACATGAAGTTGAATGATGCGCGGCCGGTGATTGAGGTGAATCCGCAGACGTATGTGGTGAGGGCGGATGGGGTGCCGTTGGTGTGTGAGCCGGCGGATGTGTTGCCGATGGCGCAGCGGTACTTCCTGTTTTGATTGTCGATTTTTTTGGCGTGGAGTGTTGTTTTGTTAGTCGCTCATCGGTGTGCAGGGGAGGTTGTTTCCGGAGTCGCCGTGAATACGTCCCTGTAGGCTCCACGCGCGCATCCCTGCGCGCGAGGCTCCTGAAACAACCTCCCCTGCACCCCGATGGCTCGGGTGACGTCAGTGGTTTGTATTCTCTGATATTTAGGGGTTTGGTGGGGCTTTGGCCATCAGCTTTAGCGTTATTTATGAATGATTTTAAGAGGTTGACGTGGAAATCCTGGAAGCATTTGAAAGAGTAATTATCGCTGAGGATACAAAGAGCGCTAAAGATGCAGAGATCGCGGCTACCTTGGTGCTGGATTATGATCAGCGGCAAAAATGTCGCATGCGTGTGACAACAGAATGTGGATTGGAGATTGGGGTGTTTTTACCTCGGGGTGAAAGTTTGTTGGATCAGGACGTGCTGAAAACCACTGACGGAAAATTGATACGTGTGCAAGCAGCACTGGAAGCGCTGTCTGAGGTGTTGTGTGAAGATACGTGGATGCTGGCGCGTGCGGCCTACCATTTGGGAAATCGACATGTGCCTTTGCAAGTGTTACCTGGCGTTTTGAGGTATCAGACCGATTATGTGCTTGATGATATGGTAAAGCAGCTAGGGTTGACCGTTAGGTTGGTGCAAGCGCCTTTTCAGCCGGAGAAGGGCGCTTATCATTCTCATGGTGGTGGTCATTCGCATGGCATTGGCAAACACGCTCACGGACAGCCGGGGAGTGTGTGGAAAGTGCCGGATATTTCCTTGCCATGAGCCGATCATCTCTGGCGTTATTGCGGTTGATGCGTTTGGCAAGCCCAGCCTTGCCGGTGGGAGCGTATGCTTACTCGCAAGGCATGGAATCGGCGGTGGCAGTGGGATTTGTACATGATCAAGCTAGCGCAGCGAGGTGGATTGAGGCCATTTTGACGCAAATGCTAACGCCCGTGGATTTGGCTGCGTTGTGGCGTTTGGCATCGGCGCGGCAGGCGGGCGATGATGAGGCATTCTGGCGTTGGAATGCGTGGTTGCTGGCGTCGCGGGAGACGCAGGAATTGCATTTTGAAGATGTGCAGATGGGCGCGGCGTTGTGGCGCATTTTGCATAACCTGGATCGTCTTGACCATTTGAAAATGCCACCGGATGGAATCAGTTTTGCAGCGGCGTTTGCGTTAGCCGGTGTAGGTTGGCAGATTGAGCCAGCAGAATTGTTACTGGGATATGGCTGGAGTTGGCTGGAGAATCAGGTCGCCGCGGCAACCAAATTGGTGCCGCTGGGGCAAACCGCTGCGCAAGCAATTATTGAGGAATTACATCCTTGTATTGATGTGTGCGCACAACGAGCGATGATGTGGAATGAGAGCGAGATGGGAGCAAGTTTGCCGGGCTTGGCATTTTTGAGTGCGACACATGAAACCTTGTATACGCGACTGTTTCGGTCTTGAGCGGATGATTTGCAACGCTGAAAAGAACAAATATTTTCACTGAAGGTTGGAGGGATTTCGTGGGGTGTTGGTTCTGGAACGTCGCCGGCAGGGATGCCGGCGTCGAGCCTACAGGGATGTACTTGCGGCGTTTCCAGGACCAACACCCCATGAAAGCCCAGATGCACGAAAGCAAGCATTGATCTGCCATTCTATTTAGATACAAATGGTTTTATATTCATAACGAGGATACAAAATATGTCAAAACCTGCCCTCCGCGTAGGTATAGGTGGCCCCGTCGGTTCAGGTAAAACCGCACTGATGAAAATTCTGTGTCAACGCCTGCGCGATCACTACGACCTCGCCGCCATCACCAACGACATATACACCAAAGAAGACGCAGAATTCCTGCTACGCAACGAAGCCCTCACCCCCGACCGCATCATCGGCGTCGAAACCGGCGGCTGCCCCCATACCGCCATACGCGAAGACGCCTCCATGAACCTCGCCGCCGTCGCCGAACTACAAGACCGCTTCCCCAACATCGAACTCATCCTCGTAGAAAGCGGCGGCGACAACCTCGCCGCCACCTTCTCACCAGAACTCTCAGACCTCACCCTCTACGTTATCGACGTCGCCGCCGGCGACAAAGTGCCACGAAAAGGCGGCCCCGGCATCATGAAATCAGACCTCCTCATCATCAACAAAACCGACCTCGCCCCCATGGTCGGCGCATCCCTCGACGTCATGGACCGCGACGCACGCAAAATGCGCGGCACCAAACCCTTCGTCTTCAGCAACCTAAAAACCGGCGACGGCGTCGAAGATATAATCGGCTTCATCGTCAAACAAGGCATGTTACGCCCCCTGCCAGCATGAAAAAGCAAACCATCAACGCACAAGGATTCAACACACGAGGATCAAACATGAACCTGTCATTGAAACAATCACGTTGGGCCGCATTGGCACTCATCGGCCTGATCACATCAGCGCAAGCGCATCCAGGCCACGGCGGATTGCTCAGTGGATTTACCCACCCATGGGCGGGCGCCGATCACCTGGCTGCCATGGTGGCCGTTGGCCTATGGGCAACCACCCTGCAAGGGCGACAACGCATTGTATTACCGTTAGCATTTATAACGACCACCTTGCTCGGCGCCCTGTTACCTGCAAGCCCACTGTTATTGTCATTCGCTGAACAAGGTATCGTACTATCGCTGCTCGTATTAGGCGGTGGATTACTGATGATGACCAAAATGCCCTTGCAAACTGCATCGGTATTAATGGCGCTCGCTGGCCTTTGTCATGGCTATGCACACGGTGCCGAGATCCCGGCTGCTGACAGCGCTGCATCCTTTATTGTCGGTATGTTGATCGCAACGGCCATATTGCATGCCCTGGGACTATTCTTCGGTCGTTTGACCACTCAATGGAAACCACAACTTGCGCGATTTTGGGGCGCACCGGTTGCATTGGTGGGCATTGCAGGATTGATAGGCTAATAAAAAGCACCATTTGTTCATCGCGAAATTGATTTGCAGCCAATATTTTCAGCCAACAAAGGGTTGCCGACGGGCAGCCTTTTTTGTTTTGAATTGCAAAATGCAGCCAAAATGAAGACTCATTCTATTTCTTTGCGTGTACGCAGATTAATGCAAGTCCGAGACACACTTCCTCGTGCGGCTTTTCGAATCAAATAAAAGATGTGTGCACCGTATGCGTGCGTGATGGGTGTGCGTCTGCATCATTTTGTACCTGATTATTTTCTGATGCTCTTTTTAATTGGCGTAAATTCGCAAAAATCGGCCATATCAGCACAGTATCTGTACAGCGATGACAGTTGGCACTGTTTTCGCTAAGCACTGCGTGGGGATTTTTCTTAAAACCAATGGAGAAGAAGCAACATGCACGCAAAAAAATCCGCGTTGAAGGCTTTTACCCTGTCCGCAGGTGCACTGATGATGAGCGTTGGGGTCAGCCTCGCCAATGCCGGTGACACTATTAAGGTCGGAATTCTGCACTCGTTGTCTGGCACCATGGCAATCAGCGAAACCACGCTGAAAGACACCATGCTCATGCTGATTGAAGAACAAAATAAGGCGGGTGGTTTGCTTGGCAAGAAACTGGAACCTGTCGTGGTCGATCCAGCCTCAAACTGGCCGTTATTTGCAGAAAAAGCCAAAGAACTTCTCCAGAAAGAAAAAGTCGATGTCATGTTCGGCTGCTGGACCAGCGTATCGCGTAAATCGGTATTGCCCGTGGTCGAGTCGCTCAACGGATTATTGTTTTACCCCGTGCAATATGAAGGCGAAGAATCCTCCAAGAGTGTCTTCTACACCGGTGCTGCACCCAACCAGCAAGCAATTCCTGCGGTTGACTACCTGATGAGTAAAGAAGGTGGCGACGTGAAGCGTTGGGTGTTGGCGGGCACTGACTATGTTTATCCGCGTACCACCAATAAAATTCTTGAAGCGTATTTGAAAGCTAAAGGCGTCAAAGACGAAGACATCATGATCAACTACACGCCGTTCGGTCATTCCGATTGGCAGACCATCGTGTCGAAGATCAAGGATTTCGGTGCTAAGGGCAAGAAAACCGCTGTCGTATCGACCATTAACGGTGATGCTAATGTGCCCTTCTACAAAGAGTTGGGCAACCAGGGCGTGACTGCAGAACAGATTCCAGTCGTGGCTTTCTCGGTGGGTGAAGAAGAGTTGTCCGGTATCGATACCAAGCCGCTCGTAGGTCACCTGGCGGCGTGGAACTACTTCCAGAGTGCTGAATCCGACGTCAACAGTGAATTCATCAAAAAGTGGAAAACCTACACCAAGAACGACAAGCGCGTGACCAACGACCCAATGGAAGCGCACTACATCGGCTTTAACATGTGGGTGAAGGCGGTTGAGAAGGCCGGTACTACCGGTGTAGATGCAGTACGTGACGCCATGATCGGTGTGACTGTACCCAACTTGTCCGGTGGTTATTCCACTATGTTTGCCAACCATCACATCACTAAACCGGTGCTGATTGGCGAGATTCAGGATGACGGTCAATTCCAGATTGTGTGGCAGACCACTGGCAATGTTGTAGGCGATGCCTGGACCGATTACCTGCCTGACAGTGCTGCCATCGTTGCTGATTGGAGCAAGCCGTTGGCCTGCGGTAATTACAACGTCAAAACGGCGAAGTGCTCCGGTCAAAACTATTGATCGTTGTCGTGTAACCCGCGAAGGTTGAGAGCCTGTAGCCACTTACTGTAGTCGTTGCTCTGTCGCTGCGTGACGTTGCTACTGCACAGTAGCAACGTCAAACGTGTAGACGCTGCAGGTTTTCCCTCGGTTTTTATCTCCGCATCCTTCCACAAGGAGATGCAATGCTAGTGCGAATATTTGCGTTGATGCTGGCACTGCTCAGCTGGCCTGTCACCGCTCATGCCGAATTAACTTCCGCTGCTAACGCCGACTATGAGAAGGCGGTGCTGGGGCTCAATCAAATGAGCTTTGTCAAAAAGCAGCAAACGCTCAATCAATTGATGAATACACCAGCGTTTGCGACCGATCCGCGTACCATTGCGGTGTTATCGGCCTTTGCCGAAGGCCAGTTATTCTTCTCAAAAAGCGCGCAGCGGCTGGTAACGATTGAAGCGGTGAACGAGGGTATGCTCACCAAGGATATTTTAACCGGGGAGTCGTTAGGCGTATTGCCCAAAACAGACGGCAAGCGTGTGCTGATCAATAACGGTCTGCGTGGGCAAGTGAAAGGCGCGCTGGCGGGCTTGCAACTGGCATCCAGCGATGGCGCGACCCGTATGGCGGCCGCAAAATCCCTGATTGTCGCTTCAGATACTGCATTTCTGCCGTTGCTTGATAACGCTATCGCGCAAGAAAAAGATGAGGATGTGCTGCGATCCTTGGCGGTGGCACGTTCGATGATACAAATCAAAAGTGAAGACGTAGAACAGCGTCGCAAGGCGGTTGAAAGCCTCGAAGGAGCGCTGGAACCTGAAGTCATTACGGCGCTCACGGCGATTACCGGTAAAACCGCGACCGGCGAGTTTGTCGAGCCCGATGAGAGTGTGCGAAATGCGGCTCAGGCCGTATTAACAAGTGCCGAACGTACTCGTGCCGCCTATAAAAGCGTAGAAGACGTTATATTCGGCGTTTCACTGGGTTCGGTGTTGCTATTGTCCGCAGTGGGTTTAGCCATCACCTTTGGTGTGATGGGCGTCATCAATATGGCGCATGGTGAAATGATGATGATTGGCGCCTATACGACGTATGTCATTCAACAATTGCTACCCCATCATATTGAATATTCATTGCTGCTGGCAGTGCCTGCGGCATTTTTGGTCGCTGGACTGGTGGGTGTTGTCATGGAGCGCGGCATGATTCGCTATCTATATGGGCGCCCGTTGGAAACTTTGCTGGCGACCTTTGGCATCAGCCTGATTTTGCAACAGGCGGCACGCTCTATTTTCTCGCCCCTCAATAAAGCCGTTTCAACACCTGAGTGGATGAGTGGTCTGTGGGAAATCAACCCGGCACTGTCGATTACCTTCAATCGCTTCTACATCATTATTTTCTCGCTGCTGGTGTTTGCCGGGTTGATCATTGCCTTGAAAAAAACCATGTTCGGATTGCAGATGCGAGCCGTGACACAGAATCGCGCGATGGCGTCCAGTATGGGCATACGCACCGGTTGGGTCGATGCGATGACGTTTGGATTGGGGTCAGGGATCGCAGGCATCGCAGGGGTAGCGTTATCGCAATTGACCAATGTCGGCCCCAATCTGGGCCAAGCCTATATTGTTGATTCCTTCATGGTGGTGGTCTTTGGTGGCGTGGGTAATTTGTTTGGCACCCTGTTTGGCGCGCTGACGCTTGGCATTGCCAATAAATTGATGGAACCGATGACCGGAGCGGTGCTGGCGAAAATCCTGGTGTTGGTATTCATTATTCTGTTCATTCAACGCAAGCCGCGCGGCATGTTTGCGTTGAAAGGCCGATTTGTGGAAGGTTGATATGGATAATTTCAAGATACTCAGCCTATTGCGCGGTGATCGACCTGGCACCATTACATTGGCGTTGGTCATTGCCTTGTGTGCTATCGTGCCGGTATTAAATCTTCTGGTGCCGCCGGATTCGCCGTTTTATTTGTCGTCTTACACTGTCACGCTGTTGGGCAAATATTTGTGCTTTGCCTTGCTCGCACTAGCGGTGGATCTGATCTGGGGATATTGCGGTATTTTGTCGTTGGGGCATGGCGCCTTTTTCGCGCTGGGGGGCTATGCAATGGGCATGTACCTGATGCGGCAAATCGGTGATCGCGGCGTCTATGGCAATGCCGATCTTCCGGATTTCATGGTGTTTCTCAACTGGACAGAACTGCCTTGGTATTGGATGGGTTTTGACATGTTTTGGTTTGCCATGCTGATGGTGGCAGTGGTTCCGGGGTTGCTGGCGTTTGTGTTTGGTTATCTGGCCTTTCGTTCACGGGTCACGGGGGTGTATTTCTCCATTATTACTCAAGCCATGACATACGCGCTGATGTTGGCGTTCTTTCTGAATAACGCCGGCTTTGGGGGTAACAATGGGCTGACCGATTTCAAGGAAATCGCGGGCTTTAGTTTGCAGGCAGAAGGCACCCGCATTAGCTTGTTCGTATTGTCGGGGGCCGCATTGGTGTTGGGCTACATTGTCTGTCGCTACATTATTTCTTCTAAATTGGGGCGCGTGCTGGTGGCCGTGCGCGATGCCGAGAGTCGCACCCGCTTCATGGGGTACCGGGTCGAGCATTATAAATTGTTCGTGTTTGTGGTGTCGGCGGTGCTGGCGGGAATTGCTGGCGCGCTCTATGTGCCGCAAGTGGGAATTATCAATCCCGGTGAGTTTTCGCCGATCAATTCGATTGAAATCATTATCTGGGTGGCATTGGGTGGGCGCGCCACGCTTTACGGCGCGATTATTGGCGCCTTCGTGGTGAACTACGGTAAGACCTATTTTACCGGTGCCTTCCCCGAATTATGGCTGTTCATGCTGGGGGCCTTGTTTGTCGTCAGCACTCTGTTTTTTCCGAAAGGATTGGTGGGCATGGTGCAACAATGGCAGGACAGTCGCGCCAATAAACGGGCGCGTGCAGCAGTGGAGGGCGTGGCATGATTCCCGTTGAAAACACAGGGCCGCTGAAATCTGTTCTTTATGTGGATGCGGTCACGGTCAGTTTTGATGGCTTCAAGGCGCTGAACGGCTTATCACTGATGCTGGAACCCGGTGAATTACGCGCGCTGATCGGCCCCAACGGCGCAGGTAAGACCACCATGATGGACGTTATCACCGGTAAAGTGAAACCCACGGAAGGCAAGGTGTTTTTCAAGGACACCGTGGATCTTACGCGCTACGACGAGGCCGATATTGCCAATATGGGCATCGGTCGCAAGTTTCAGAAACCGACGGTACTGGAATCGCTTACCGTCTTTGAAAATCTGGAATTGGCATTATCAGGAAATCGCGGCGTTTGGCGCAGTCTTTTTTACAAACGTAATGCGGCGGCGCTGCAACGCATTGAAGATACCTTGCACACCATACGTCTGGAATCACGCCGCGACTGGTTGGCGGGCGCCTTGTCACATGGGCAAAAGCAATGGTTGGAAATCGGCATGTTGCTGATACAGGAACCCGATCTGATGCTCATCGACGAGCCTGCCGCTGGTATGACCGACGAAGAAACCGCGCTTACCGCCGAACTGTTGAAACGCATCAGCGGAGAACGCACGGTGGTGGTGGTGGAGCACGACATGGAATTCGTCAAAGCCCTTGATTGCAGCGTTACCGTGCTGCACGAAGGCCGCATGTTGGCCGAAGGCAGCCTGGAGCATGTGCAACAGGATGATCGCGTTATCGAAGTCTATTTGGGGCGTTAATCCATATGTTATCGGTGAAACACGTCGACGCGTTTTATGGCGCCAGTCAGGCACTGAAAAAAGTCCACCTCGACGCTGAAATCGGGCAGGTCAGCTGCTTGATGGGCCGTAACGGCGTGGGTAAGACCACGTTGCTGCGCACTATTGTTGGCCATCTCAAACCCACCCAAGGCAAACTGCGCTGGAATGATGAAGAGATCAACGCACTGGGGCCGGCGGAGCGGGCGCGCAAAGGGATTGCCTTTGTGCCGCAGGGACGCGAGATATTTCCCACCTTGTCGGTGCTTGAAAACCTGCGTACCGGCTTTTCGGTGCTGCCGAGGGAGTTGCGCCATATTCCCGATGAGATTTTTGACTTGTTCCCGGTGCTGAAGGAAATGTTGGGGCGACGTGGCGGCGATCTCTCGGGCGGGCAGCAACAACAATTGGCCATTGCCCGTGCGTTGGTGATGCGCCCCTCATTGTTGGTGTTGGATGAACCGACAGAAGGCATCCAGCCGTCGGTGATCAAGGATATTCAGCGCGTTATCACGCTATTGCGTGATCGTGGCGACATGGCGATTGTGCTGGTGGAGCAGTACTTCGATTTTGCGCACGCACTCGCTGACCGCATGTATGTGATGGATCGTGGCGAGATTGTGCTATCGGGCAAGCGTGGCGAATTGAACGTGGAGGAAGTCCGTCGTCTGCTAACTGTTTGATTCTTTTTGGTGCGTGCTTGCACCGTCGCTTACGAAAAACGTTGCAGAAAAGCAGCGGAAGAGGCATCAGTGGCTCACTGATTTCATCCTTCCGCTGCTTTTTTTATTGGTTTTCCGAGGCTTTGGGCTGGAATCTCATGCATTTTGGCCTAAGTTGTATGTAGTGCACCAATTTGGCTAGCTTTTTTTGCTGCGCCTTGCTTTGGTGCATGGAAATTAGATGACAAGCTTGTGAAAGCCCCCGTATTTCGTGCTAACCCTATGAAAAACAAAAGGTAATGCCGGTTGGCACAGCCGATGCAATGGAGCTTGGTAGTGCGACACCGCGAAAACTTGGGGTGGTGTTCACCGTTTTACATGACCAACTGGAGAGATAGAGTGATGAAAACTGCTAAGAAAGTTGTGCTGCGTTCTTCCCTGCTGGCGGTGGCTGTTGCTGCTGCAGGTGTTTCTGTTCCCGCTTTGGCGGATCTGAGTGCGACGATTGCTGGTTCCAACATGTATCTGTGGCGTGGGCAGGCGATCAGCGGTGATAACCCGCAAATTTCCGGTAGCCTCGATTTCAAACACGGTTCAGGCGTATTTGCTGGCATCTGGGGTTCCAGCGAAGGCCCGTTCGACGCTTCTAGCGAAACCGATATCTATGCCGGTTATGCAGGAAAAGCGGGTGACTTCAGCTACGGCGTGACCTTATGGCAATACATTTACCCGTCCAAGGACTCCTCAGTACAATTAAGTGGTGAGGATAACGGAGGCGGCGTATCCAATCCTGCAGAATGGCAATTGAGTGGTGGCTGGGGCCCCGTAAGTGGCAGCGTGCTGGTCGATATGAACGATTCTGGTAACCAGTATTACACGCTCGGTTACACCTACGACAAGTTCTCTGCCGTATTCGGTTTCTGGGAACTGAATGAAGCCTCTGACGCAGAAGTCGCAGAATATGCGCACGTTGATCTGTTCTTTCAAGCCACCCCTGAGCTGAAATTCGGTTTGTCAGTGATCACCGATCCTGCAGAGGCGGACAAAGATAAAGGCCAAGAGCTTGGTGGTTTAATCGCTAATAGCTATGAAACCGAAACGTCTTTCAATCAAGACAAAGATCCCCTGTTCTACGTGTCTTACGCCAAGACTTTCGATCTTTAATTGCATCGAATTTACCCGCGAACCCTGGCCGCCTTCGGGCGGTCCTTTTTCGGGGTGACGGGTCATGCATAATCGCCCGGTCGGCACACTGCCACCGGGCGTTTTCCGTTTTAACTTTCATTGTAAATCGCGTCGTTACTTTTCCCCATTCCTTTTCCAAGTGTTGTGGCAGCGTCTAGACTGCTAACGACCCCTCCTTGTCGGCAGTGTTTGATTCCTGCCTGTTTGTCCAGCTGTGGGCTCGAATTAATACTTAAAAATTGATTTCTGATAACCCAACGTTATTTCGGGAAAGGCCAAATGAATACCTTTCGTACCCTTTGCATCGGTATGTTGACCTGTCTGCTGCTCGCTTGCGGCGGCTATGACGATGATGGGGGCATGAAAGGTGAAGCGGGCAGCGGCAGTGCCGAATCGCTGGAATCCACGGAATTCTTTTTAGCGATCACCTTACCGGGCGGCGAAACGGCGAGTGCCACCGAGCGTGAGCGGCAACGGGCGCATGCATCGGCTAAGGTAACGCCGCGTGAGACGGTCGTTAGCGGCCTTGCGCTGGGCGACTTCACCGCTGAAGTGCTGGTGCCCGATATCAATGAAGAGGACGGGTTTCGTGAGGTCACGGTCGACGTTACCCAGTTTGTGGATTTGGGCGACGGGCTTTATAGCGTAGAAATCGATGGCACACCTCAGGTGGACACCATCATCTATGTGTCGGTGGGAGAGGTACGCCTGAAAGTGCTGGCATTGACACCCGGTTCGCGGGCGGCCCCTGTGCGCGTTAATTTGCAAACTACCGTGGCAGTCGAATTATTCTTAGAGCAGGTTGTTGAAGAAGGCTTGGATCTTGATGATTTGCAGACTGAAGACGTTGAAAGCGCACTGGAGGATATTGTCACCTATCTGGATACCGTAGAAATTCCGCCTGATCTGACCGAGGAGGAAGTACTCGAACTGCTCAAGGACGAAGCCGATGATGCTTGTTCGATTGATATTGACGGCCAGAGCTCGGGGGGGTGTAATTTTACCTACCGCGTCGGTGGCGCCGTGAGTGGCCTACAGGGCAGCGTAGTGTTGGCGTTACAGAATGGTGAACTGTTGACGCTTGCCGACAACCTGACCTATAGCTTTGACAGCGCTTTTCCGGATGCAACCGCGTTTGAAGTGACGGTGCAAACACAACCATTGCATCAGACCTGTACGTTGACCAATGCCGCGGGAACGATTGCCGCGGCTGATATCATCAATGTCGATCTTTCCTGCGTTGATAATCCTCGCTACCTCATTCAAGGCATGGCCACCGGGATTGCAGGTGATACACAAATATCGCTTAACGGTCAGGAAACGCTAACTCTCTCCACTAGCGGAACCTTTGCCTTTGAAACCACTTTATTCGACGGCACGGCTTTCAGTCTGAACCTGGTGAGTTCTGCCCCCGGGTATACCTGTACTCTGACCCCCAGTAACGGCGTTATAGCGCAAGCGGATTTCACCACGGTGGCACTGGATTGTGCACCATTGCCGACGTTTACGGTGGGCGGCTCGGTGACAGGCTTGAACGGAACCCTCACCTTGACGCTGGCAGGCGGCGTGGGCCCGGAGCCGCTCGCCATCAGCGCGAATGGTGCCTTTGCCTTCGCCTCAAACCTGCTGGATGCCACGGCCTTTAACGTTACCGTTACCAGTCAACCGGCCCAACAGGTGTGTAGCATTACCCAGGGCACCACCAGCGGTGTCATTGCCGCAGCAAACATTAATGATCTGGTCGTGAACTGTATCGATGTAACTTATGGAGTGGGGGGTAATATTGCTGGGCTGACTGGCACTGTAACGCTGGTGCTGAATGGCACGGAAGTTTTGCCGCTGTCCGCTGCAGGCGCGTTCAATTTTACAACGCGATTGATCAATAGCGCTGCGTATACAGTGACGATTGGCACGCAACCCACTTTTCAAACGTGTACGATCGATTCTGCAAGCAGTGGTACCGTAACCGGTGCAGATGTCACATCGCTGGCGATCTCCTGTGTCGATTCGGCCTTTACCATCGGCGGTACCTTTGCCGGTTTACAGGGCACGGCACGCCTGTTGCTCAATGGGGCAGAGGTGTTGGCGGTTGCCACTGATGGGGTGTTTACCTTTACTACGCCAGTACCCAGTGGCACTGGCTATCAGGTGGCGCTCATCGAACAGCCTGCCAATCAATTTTGTACCCTAGCCAACCCCCAGGGTACGGTAGGTAGCGCCAACATCACCAATATTACGGTCACCTGCCTAACGCAAAACCTGAGTGTCGGTGGCACGGTTATCGGGCTCGAAGGCGATTTACTGCTGCAATTGCAATCCAACACGACCTTTGAAGTATTGGAAACCCTGATTCTCAATGCCAGTGGGGTATATCAATTCGATACTCTGTTTGGCACCGGTGAGACGTATAGCGTGTCAGTGACGTATCAGCCCACCGGGCTGACCTGTGTAATCGCCAACACTACTGGAACCGTCGCTGCTACGAATATCACTAATATCAATCTCAACTGTATTACCCAACAAGTGTCGCCGAGTTTTGCGGTGGAGTCTGCCGAACTGGTGTTGCCAGGCGAGGAAGTTCGCTTGGCGGGGGTCGCCCTCGATGATTCGCTGTTCACGGTAGATAACAATAACGTCGCTCTCACACGGCAATCTTACGAATACGTCAGTTTTACGGCGCCTACACTGACGCCTGGCACGCATGTCGTGCGGGCTACCAGCAGCTCCGGCACCTACAGCAGAGGGCTGAAGTGGGCTGAGCGTATGACCGCCGTGGAAAGCATTGCGCCAGGTCAGGCACACAATTGCGCGTTACAAGCGGATGGCACGGTGTTGTGCTGGGGGGACGACAGTTTCGGGCAATTGGGTAACGGGGATGTGCAATTTAATGATCTTTTGGTGCCGCAACGTGTACAGGGGTTGACCGACGCCGTAGCAGTCGCATCCGGAGCGTTTTTCGCTTGCGCCTTGCGCGAGACGGGGAGCGTCGTTTGCTGGGGCAACAACCAGAATGGCGAGTTGGGCGGTGGCTCTGTTGAATTATCGAGTACAGCGCCACTGACAGTGAGCGGTATCACGACGGCCATGCAATTGAGCGTGGGCAGCGACCATGCGTGTGCATTGTTGAGTGATCAAACAGTACAGTGCTGGGGCAATAACGACACGGGTCAGCTGGGCAATGGCAGCACGGTGGATGCCAATATCCCGGTGTCGGTCACCGGCATTACTGGTGCGATTGCCGTAAAAGCGGGTGCCTTGATGAGTTGCGCGATTCTCGCCGACAGCAGCGTGCGATGCTGGGGCTCGAATGGCAATGGACAGCTCGGCAATGGCACCACCATTGACAGTGCCGTGCCTGTCGTCGTGTCAGGCCTTGCTAATGTCAGCGCGCTTGCCATTGGCACCTCGCATGTCTGTGCGCTCCAAACCGGTGGCACAGTGGCCTGTTGGGGTAGCAACGCTGGAGGGCAGTTTGGCAATGTAAATTTTGTTGATCCCTTTAGCAGCATCCCGGTAGCGGCCACGTCAGTGACAGGGGTGCAGGCGTTGGCAGCGGGTTTCCAACACAATTGCGCGTTGTTGAGCAGCGGTGAGGTGACCTGCTGGGGCCTGTCCTATAACGGTGAAATGGGGCGTGGTTATTATCTGGGGTCGCCTGATCCATTGCCCGAAGTGGTGCCCGGTATAACGACAGCCGTCAGTGTAGCGGCAAGTGGCTCGGCCACCTGTGCCGTATTGGCGAATGGCACTGCACGCTGCTGGGGCGCCAATCAAGATGGCCAGTTGGGACGCGGTACATTCAGCTATGAGGATACCCGCGATTATGTCTATCGTGATTCCATCACTAACCCGCTGGCTGTGCCGGGTGTGTTTGATGCCGGTTTTGATAGTGTGTGCGCGGTAACGGCCGCCCAAGGGGTCGCCTGCCTCGGCATGAATGATACGGGGCAGTTGGGCATGGGGACGGGGGATCTGCTCAGCACCGTTCCCGTTAATGCCACCGGCATTGCGGATGCGCTGGATGTCAGTGTGGGCAATAAGCATGCCTGCGCCGTGATGCAGAGTGGTGCGGTGCAGTGTTGGGGTAACGGCCTGAGCGGGCAGCTGGGCAATGGTGACGTGAGTACCGCGGTCGCGCCTGTGACGGTAACCGGTATCGGTACGGCGGTGGATGTTGCAGCCGGCGGGGATCATGCCTGTGCCGTGTTGCAGGGCGGTACCGTGCAATGTTGGGGAGCGAATTATCAGGGCGAACTGGGTAGTGGTGCCGGTATTGCGGAGCCCGCGTTCAGCAACGTGCCCATCGCTGTGGCCGCCATTACGGACGCCACGGCAGTGGCCGTCACGATTGGTACGTCGTGCGTCGTACATGCAACGGGCAATGTCAGCTGCTGGGGCGGCAATGATTATGGGCAGCTGGGGAATGGCAGCACGCTGGATTCTTCGTTGCCTTTGTCCCTACCGGGCGTGGATGCTGCTGTCGCCATTACGCTGGGCCGGTATCATGGGTGTGCGTTGCTGGCCGATGGTAATGTGCAATGCTGGGGGGGCGGCAATTCCAATACCCTGCTGGGAGACGGCAGCCTCGGCGGATATCCGCGCAAGGCAACCTTTGTGAAAGGTTTGCCTGCCTCTGCAGTGTCGATCAGCGCAGGGGAATCGCATACCTGTGCGGTACTGACGACGGGTGCTATTTATTGTTGGGGTGACAATACCGATGAGCAATTGGGGGATCGCCCCAATTTGTATGGCTGGCCGCCGGTGCAAGTGCGTGGCATAAGCACCGCCACTGCGGTGAGCGTCGGTGACGACTACAGTTGCGCACGTCTGCAAGATGGCTCAATGCGCTGCTGGGGCTTTAACTACACACAAATGGGGCCTGGTGCCCCCATGAGCAATGCCGATGTTCGCTATGTGTCTGAAAACCACATTGTAACGTTGAATGTAACTGGCGCGACCGATTTCGTCACGGTGGGGCTCAATGGCATTGAAGCCATTGATGTCTTCAATGGGGAGACGGCTTTCACATCTTCGCTGTTAACGAGCCAGAGCTATACCGTCAGCGTCATTACGCCACCGGCAGGTCAGATCTGTATTCTCGATAATCCCACAGGCACCATCGGGGCAGCAGATATTCTCGTTAATGTCACCTGTCATGCCGATAGCAATCTTGTAACGGTAACAGCGAGCGGCTTAACCGGATTTGGCCTGGTGGTCAATCTGGCGGCAACCAATACCAATGAAAATATGCAGTTTTTTGGAGATGGTAATTACGTTTTCACTGCGCCGGTGGCCGTGGGTGATTCTTACTTGCTGACCTATGTACAACAACCGCTGGGGCAGACCTGCGAATTTACCAGTGGGCAGGGCAATAGCACTGGCGGAAGTTCCTTGCTGGCAACCCCGATCGTCGCAACGCTTACCTGTATTGATTTGCCGTTTTCGGTCAGCGGTGTATTGAATGGCTTGCAGAGTGGGGCGGTCAATTTCTTGTTTAGCGGCGTAGAAGTCTTCCCGCAAAACACCAACACAACTTTTACCTTTGACACCGCACTTACCGATGGCGATGAATACGCGGTCGGCATTATTGGACAACCCACCGGGCAATATTGCAGTGTCATCAATGGCAGCGGCTTTATCGACAATGGCAATGTAAGCAATGTGGATGTGCAGTGTGTGGCACAGCCCTACCGCTTGAGTGGGACGATCTCGAATCTGGCCGGAACGCTGGTGTTGGATAACCTGCAATCCGGCTCGCGGTATGACAACGAACGTCAACTGCGTATCGCTGGCGACGGTACTTTTGCATTTGCGCAGCGGTTTGCCACCACCGACAGTTATTACCTGAGTATTTTGCAGCAGCCAGAAGGTCAGCTATGTTCGATCGATACCGGATTTGCCGGAACTTTTGCTACCACCGATATCACCGACGTTGCCATTTCGTGCGTGGCATCAACGGATTTACCGCAAGTCACTAGCATTTCTCCCTCCACCGCATTGGTAGGTGAGCGCGTACATATACGCGGTGATTATCTGGCGGGAACCACTGTTACCGTTAACGGGCAAACGGTGACCCCTCTAACGCAATCACGTAGGCATATCGAATTTGCGGCCCCTATTCTTGCGAACGGAAGCTATCCGGTCGTAGTCAGCAACGCCAACGGCCAGGCAACTACGTCGCTCGTGTATGGCCAAGAGATTAACAATGTGGCCAGTATCGAGGGCGGGTCCGAATTTACCTGCATGCGTATGCAGAATACGTCGGTGCGTTGCTTTGGTTATAACGGCTCAGGTCAGCTCGGGTTGGGTGATGTCAACTTGCCTGGCGGGCTCGCTGATATACCACTGGAGGTTACCGGGCTCATTGGCACCACGGCCATCAGTCTTGGCAGTTCCCACGGTTGTGCCATTGGGGGGACGAATCAGGTGCAGTGCTGGGGCAGCAATTTCTATGGTGAGCTGGGCGTAGGCGACAATACGGTCAGAAATATCCCGACATTGGTATCGGGTGCGACGGCGACACACCTCAGTGCCGGGGGATACCACACGTGTATGGTGCAAGCCATTACCGGCAATGTACTTTGCTGGGGTGCTAATTTTAACGGTCAATTGGGCGATGGTTCGATCACCAACAGTAACGTTCCGGTTCAGGTGTCGAATTTAAGCGGTGTCGTTATGGTTGCGTCTGGCGATGCGCATACCTGCGCATTGTTATCGTCGCCCGGTGCTGTGCGTTGCTGGGGCTACAATGCTGACGGACGTCTAGGGGATGGGTCGGCCAATAGCAGCAGTGTCCCGGTCGATGTCGTTGGTATTACCAATGCCGTTGCCGTCGTTGCCGGCAGCTCGCATTCTTGCGCTCTGCTTGCCACGGGTGAAGTCGTTTGCTGGGGCGATAATTTGCAAAAACAACTGGGTAACGTGCAACTTGCGGATGCCTTCAGCAGCCTCCCTGTGTCGGTGGGTAACACGGCGCAGGCAGGGGTTTCAAATCTTGCTGCAGGGGGTAGCCATACCTGTGTGATCGACAGCGGTGGCGGCGTATTGTGTTGGGGCGACAACCAGAGTGGTGAGTTAGGCGATGGCAGTGGTTTGTCAAACGCGCAACCGGTTGCTGTTACCAGTGTCACCAATGTGGTGAGTATTGGTCTGGGCTATGCGCATGGTTGCGCAGTGCTTAGTGATGGCACAGCGCGTTGCTGGGGGCGTGGCTATAACGGTGAACTGGGTAACGGCCAGGCTGAGATCACCGAAAACTATGTCTACGCCAAACCGATAACGCCAGCGTTCACTACCGTCGGCACAGTCACACAGTCCTCGAATGGATTGAAACATGCCTGTGCGGTCATTGGTGCAGCCGTTTATTGCGTGGGTGAAAACAACCGGGGCCAGCTCGGTGATGGCAGCCGGCAGGCACGCACGACGCCCGTGGCAGTGTCAGGGCTCACCGATGCGTTGCGCGTATATACCGGCTTTGAGCATAGCTGTGCATTGCGCAGTAACGGCACGGTGACGTGTTGGGGAGCCAATGATTTTGGTCAACTGGGTAGTGGGTTAACAGACGTAGACAGCACGACGGCCTCAGCTGTTACGGGTTTGACCGGAGTGGTCGGTCTCAGCGCAGGTTATCGCCACAATTGTGCCGTTACGGGCGGTGGCACTGTGTATTGCTGGGGTGATAATGACCGTGGTGGGTTGGGCACAGGCGTCTTTAATGGCATTCGTAACGTCCCAGTGCAGGTGCGTGATATTACCAATGCCACGCAAGTGGATGCCAGTGGTGCAGAAGGCAGCTCGTGTGCCGTCTTGAGCACCGGTCAAGTGGCGTGCTGGGGCGCAAACAGTGATGGCGAATTGGGACATGGGTCGTTGGTCGACAGTGCCTTGCCTATTGTGATTCCGGCATTGAGCAACATTACACAGGTGAACATGGGGGGATTGAATCGTATCAGTGACTTTGATGATCTTAATCCATCGGGTACCAACTGCGCGATTGACGCTGCGGGTGCAGTATTTTGTTGGGGCGCAGCCAATGCCGGTCTGTTTGCAATGGGGTCTGGACAGAGCCATCGTACCACCCCTGTACGTCTGCCGTTATCCCGCCCGGCACTATCGGTGGATATCGGTGGCGGGCATGGTTGCGCCGTGCTGGACAATAACACCGTGCAATGCTGGGGGGGCAATCAACAGGGGCAGGTCGGTGCTGGTGTAACCAACAACGATTACAACCCGCCAACCACGGTGTTGGGGCTCACCACGGCCACGCAATTGAGTGCAGGTCGTAGCTATACCTGTGCCATGCTCACCGGTGGAAATATGCAATGCTGGGGTGAAAACGGATGGGCCCAGATGGGCAGTAATCTTACCGACGTAACGCGGCGGGTGCGCTACCAGCCGGCGTTACCCTGATCGATTCGCATGGTACGGCCAATGAACAACAGGAAACAACGCATGCAAGCACCTTTCCTTGGATCACGTCGTCAGACATGGGCGGCAATGCTTTCGCTGACTGTGTTCTCTGTGACACTGCTGGCTTCGCAGGTAGGGCATGCGGCCATCGCATTCACGTCGTCGACAGAAACCGTGCTCGAGACTTCGGGGTCGGCTTCGATAACGGTTGTTCGCAGTGGCGACGCCAGCACCAGTGCCAGCGTGCGCATTTTGATTACGCACGGCACTGCCACCCCAAATGAGGATTTTACCGGCGGTGAAACTACGATCTCCTGGGCAGCGGGGGAAACCGGTGAACGGACAGTGAGCTTGAGCGTTATTCTGGATACCTTGGGAGAAGTGGCAGAAACCGCCTATTTCGCATTGACGGATGTGACGGGTGATACGCTTGCCGCCGCCAATACAACGCAGTTGATCATAGAAGACGCAGGCGGCACCGTTGCTGATGACCCTGGGCTGGGGGTTGAACAGCAACAAGCAGGCGAAGTGCTTGATACGATTTGCGCTACCAGCGGCGAAACCGATGCCGCACTGGCAGCGAGCTGCGACACATTTCAAGAGTTGAGCAACGAAGAACAGCAAGAAACCGTAGAAAGCATATTGCCGCGCTATGTATCGCAACAAACCGGCACGGCGTCGGTCGCGCAGGCAGGCAGCAGTCGTGCCATTCAGCAGCGCATGCAAACGGTGCGAGTAGGGGGCGGCGGAGGCGGTAGTGACATTTCCGGGTTGCAATGGCAAATCAACGGTGAATGGGTACCGTTGCAGGCGATGCTGGACACCCTCGCGCCCTCTCAAACCACGATGGCACCACAGACTGGAGGCGCTGCCGGTGGCGAGTTGCTCGATGAACGCTGGGGCACATTTGTATCGGGACAAATACAAATGGCGGATCAGGATTCTACCGACCAGATTTTGGGTTATGTGTCCGATTCCCAGCAGCTGACGGCTGGCGTTGATTATCGTTTTACCCCACAAATTTTTGCCGGCACGGCCTTGAGCATCACGCAGAGTGATACAGAATCCAATGCCGATGGCGGCGAGCAACAAAGCGATGTGATGGTCTTCAGTATTTTTGCCAATTACTATTTGTCGGAAAATTTATATCTGGATGGGCTGCTGAGCGTGGGCACCAGCAGTTATGACACGACACGCCTGATTGTGTTGGGGAGCACGCGTTCGCCTTTGACATCGGACACTGACGGCAGCCAGACAGGGTTGGCGTTAACCTTGGGCTATGATCGCAGCGCGGGTGCCTGGCAGTGGGGCGGATATGTACGTGCAGAAACCGCGAAGTTTGATATTGATGGCTATGAAGAGGCAGGCCCAAGCGGGTTTGCGTTGGGTATCGGTGATCAGTCTTCAACGTCGGCACAAACGGCTTTTGGTGGCAATCTGGCTTATGTCAAATCAGTCAATTACGGTATCTGGATACCCAAATTGACGGCAGAATGGGTGCACGAATATCAGGACAATGAGCGCGATATCGATGCCTATTTTGTCAATCAACCCGACGCAGGCCGATTTGTAATAACCACACAGGAACCCGATCGCGATTACTTTAATCTGGGGTGGTCGGTAGCGGGCACCTTCAGTGGCGGACGATCAGCTTATGTGCGTTATGAGGCGATGCTGGGCCGCGATGATTATGTGGCGGAATTGTTTGAGTTGGGTGGCCGACTGGCGTTTTGATTGTCATGACGGCTCATCAAAAAGCCACTCATTCAGAACGTTATAAATTAACGCATGCTGCGGCAATTGCATATGGTGCAAACCCTGCAGCAACGGGCGGCATACTTGTGGGGTTTCCAGCGGGTGCCCGCCCAGGGAATGCGCCATGGCGCTGCTGACCTGAACCAACCCATCTCCCAGGGATTCACCTGTCGCCGGCTTCCAGTTGGCGGCGAGCAGGCAATAGCGCACCGATGGCATGAGCGGCAGCGTGGTCACTCGCAACGGGCGCGGGGCATCGGGGTGTGAATCTGCCCAGTCTTCATGGCGTAAACAGCAATAGCGTAAATCCTTGATGCCAGCACTTCTTTGCTTGCCTGCGCGACTTAATGCAGCCGTTATTCTGGATTTGTCCAGGGTCTGTGTCACCCATTGACCGATGCGCTCAAGACCCGCGCCGTTGTGGGGCGAGCCAAGACAGGCCAGGTCTTGCAAAACCGAAAGCCAGGAAAGTTCCAGTTCTTGCGCATAACTGCAGGCGCTGCGCGACACCAACCCGCCCATCGAATGGCCAATCAGCGTGAGCCGCTCAATAGGAATCGGATAGTTTTGTTGCAGTTGCGCCAGCATTAATGCAAATTGACGACCATTTTCATGAATATGCAAACCGGTGTTGTAACGCAGGTAGAAGGCGGTTGCCTTCCCGTGCGATTCCCAGCGGGTACCGAAACTGGGCTGATCCAGGGGTTGCCAATGCAAATCGTTAAGACATAAACCATGGATAAACACAATGACGTGTGGGCTAGGCGACTCAACACTGGCGTTAATACTTTCGGGATCTAAAGCGAGGGGCTGCCCATTCCGACAGAACTGCATGGGCTGCGCCCACATCCGGTTTTGCTGCGCCATCCAATCGCCAAAGGCCCCATTGATGCTGCTGATCGCCAATAGTTGGCGACGGGTGGGTGGGCGATCGCCGCCGGGTAGCGGCACATGGCGCAAAGCGTTTTCCAGCAACCAGCCCGCAAAATGACTGGACCCCAGGATGATTCGGTACACTTGTTCTGTAATCTTGTGGTTCAGCGTACTCTTCAAACCCACTGACGCCAGCGACTCCAATACCGAGGTGTGCACCCCGTTAATCGTGTGCGTCCCGCCGATCAGGCCATCTTTTAGCGTTTGCATGATACCAATGTAAAAATCCTGTTGTGTCTCAACCATCGCCCATGCCTCGAAACAGCCGCTTTCATCCAGTGTACAACTGTACACAATTTGCGGTCAATAGCATGACTGGCTGGTCGGGCTCGATTGTTGTCGACCGCTATAAGCGGCCAACAACATGCGCGCAGGCATCCAACAAATAAAACGTGAGCATACTGGCGCTCAACCCGGCAGCACCCGCTTGCAGCCAATGCCAGCGGCTACGCGAATTTTCATCGAGAAAATAAAAAATGGGGAAACTGGCCACAAAATAAGTGGCATAGATAATCGAACCATACGCCAGCATGGCATCCATCTTTTCATAGTAAAAATTATTCACCATCATCGGATTTGCCATCGCACGCGTTTCCAGCCAGGCCCAGGCATACCCAACAGCAAAAACCACCGGCATAAAACTGATCCGCCGCAACGGCAAACCAGACGTCATGATACGACGCAGTACGATCACCGCAGTCGTGTGATACGTCATGAAATAGGCATGGGTGTACAAGTACATGATCACCGGCACAGGTTGATCGCTTTTCCCCAGCAAACTCGCATCCAACGCCGTCGTCGCATTCGGCAGGTTGTACACCATACCCAACACATCGAAAAAATACTCCGAGCCAAAATAATTACCAAAAAAGCCAAACAGAAAAATATACAGATTAGCCTTGAACCAATAACTCTGGTACCACGCTAGTGTCGGACTAAAACGCTTGTGTAACACAGCAGGAATAACGGCAATCGGCAGCGCCACCAGCACACCATGTACCAGCAACTGTATATCACTGAACGAACTTACCCACCCGGTCGGCATCATCAATGCCATCAACAGCATCCAGACAGGGCTGTACCAGAGAAAACATTTTTCCGCCCAGGCCCGATCGGGATTAGGTGAAAACCATTGTGCGGACGCGTTTGCGAAACCAGAATCATCGTCATAATTGGCGGGATAAGCTGTTTTCATGTCGATTTCCTTGTCTCCACCTTTAACGCCTGATTGGGACAATAACGGGCCGCCTGACGCGCCTTCTCCAACAACGCCAACGGTGGCTGATCCTGCAACACATGCAACTCCCCATGCTCATCCACCCGGAACAAATCCGGCGCCTCCCCCATACACATTGCATGCCCCTGACACAACTGCCGATCCACCACAATCCGAAAATGCTCCACCGCCTGCGCTGTCTCAACCCCATGTACCGGACAACCTTGCGCCATCTTCGCCGGCGCCCCCGCCTTCCCACTCTCTAGACCACTCTTTAGACCATCATGACTCTCAAAACTATCCGCAGCACGTCGACGATAACGCACCCGGCAGGGAGACTTGGGCTGCACAATCATCTGCGTATAATCGTCATGATAATGAGCCGGCGAATCCACCAACTCAAATTCATACTTGCGTAATAAAATCGAAAAAATAGCCTTGATCTGAAACATCGCAAACGCATTGCCCGAACACTTGTGCTTGCCTCCTCCAAAAGGCTGATAAGCCATCAAATTTTTATCTTCACCGCGTGCGCCAGTATAGCGATCAGGATCAAATACCTCAGGATTCGGAAACAAATGCGACAGGCGATGTGTCACCGGCGGGCTGGCCCATACCATGTCACCGGGATTAATCCGGTATTGCTTGAATTGCAGCGGTTCCGACACCTGCCGCATCAACACGATTAACGGCGGGTGCAAGCGCAACACTTCCTTCAGCACGTTGTCGAGTTTGTGCACCTCCCGCACGCTTTGAAAACTGACAGCCCCTTCGGCGCCTAACAAGCCATCCAGCTCATCCTTGACTTGCCGCAGATAATGCGGATGCTTGAGCAGTTCCAGCAAGACCCAGGCCGCTGTCCCCGAGCTGGTGTGGTGACCTGCGAAAATGGCGCCGATCAGCATTCCCGTTATTTCATTGGTCGAAAGTGCCGTACCATCGTCATAGTGGGTATCGATCAACATTTGAAACATATCGGTCGGCTTTTCTGCTTGCCCTTGCCGTTTCTTGACAATATTTCCCACCAGCGTATGCAAACGCTCGCGTGCGCGATCCCGTGCCCGAAACGAGGGAATCGGCAGATTGGGGAAACTATAGGCCAGTGCATTCACTCCTTTCTCAAGATCATGATATATCTCGGCAAATTCCTGGGTGAGTTCGTAGCGAAATTCACGGCCGAGAAGGCAATGGCTGGCGGTATTGATAGTGAGCTGCTTCATCGCCGAGACCAGCTCGATTTCACCGCTATCGCCCCACGAGGCGATCAGGTCTTCCACTTCCTGCACGATTTTGTCAGAGTGCTCGCGCATGGCTTCCATGCGTAATGCGGGCATCAACATTTTTAATTGCTGATTTTTTCTTTCATTAGGGGCATCAAAAATAATGCCTTCCCCGAAAATTGGCGTCATTAATTTATAGGCAGCCGATTGATCGAGTTGTTCATCGCTCGATCGATAAAATACTTTGCTGGCCTCATCGCCAGTGAGCAGGATCATGCGCTGATTAAAAATCTTGAATTGAGCGATTTCGCCCGCTTCATCAGCAACGCGTTTCATGAACTGAAAAGGGTTGCGGGCGAAGGGGATCATATGTCCCAACAGCGGCAGGCCGCCTTTGACTTTAGGAGGCTCGACGCCCTGACTGTGTTGGGGGGCGAGGGTGTCAGCTGTGCTCATGGGGTGCTCCGCTGCCTGAATTTGTATCGAGATTATGCTACTTTACACTTGAAGTAAAGATGTAAAGTGCGGTACGCTGACTGGCATTGAACGGATTGCTTTGAATGGAGAGCAGAAGTTATGGCAGTTGCAAAGCTCAATCGACCCAAGAACCCCGATACTCAGGCGCGCATACTGGATGCGGCCATTGCCTGCGTAAAAAGATGGGGCATCGAAAAAGTGACCTTGAATGATATTGCGCAGGAAGCCGGGCTGACCCGGCCCACAGTGTATAGCTACTACGCCAATCGTGATGAGGTGGTACGACATGCCTTGCTGCAATCGGCCTATACGTTTAGCGAAGATGCATTGCGCTATATCGGCAAATTCGACACTGCACGCGAGCGTTTACTTGAAATTACTTTATATGCGCTCAAACGTTTGCCGAAAGAGCCCGTGCTTGCCTTGATACAGGAAAGCGGTCTGGCGGATATCATGAATAATTACGCACTCAAAACACCGGAAGGCAATCAAATCGTACGTGCCCTGTTTCGCGTGATTCTGAAAGATATGCCCTCAGAAGATAGTGAACTTGATGAAATTGCTGAAGTCGCCATGCGCTTTTTGATATCGCTGTTGACGTTGGAAGGCCCGCAGAAACGCAATGACAAAGAAATGCGTGCATTTCTGGAGCGTCGCCTGTTGCCCGCCCTGGGTTTGAAATAGTTGTAGATTTTAAAGGCGGCGCAGCGTTAAAGACTATTCATCTAGTGAAGAACAGCGAACCCAAAAATTGTAGTGGAAACCCCCATGACAGGTGAGAAAGACAAAAACGAAACGTCGGGCGGCTATGACTATATTGTCGTGGGCGGTGGTTCATCAGGGTGTATTGTCGCTGCGCGCCTGGCTGAAGAAAATGTTGGCAGTGTGTTGTTGATCGAAGCGGGCAATGCTGCGGATAAAAATCCCGAAACCATGTCGGCCGACGGATTTATCCAGGCGTTCAGTAACGACAATACCATGTGGGATCGCCTGTCTGCGCCGCAAGCTGCATGTGCCAATCGGCGCATGTATGTAGGCACAGGAACGGGAATGGGCGGCAGTGGTGCGGTCAATGGCATGGTGTACACCCGCGGCGACGCGCGTGACTATGCACAATGGCCGGCAGGCTGGAATTGGCAAGACCTGACCCCCTGTTTCGAACAGTTGGAACAACGCTTGAAGGTGAAAACCCGTGCGCCGGTGTCGTTTACCGAAACCGGCATTGAAGCAGCGTGTGCAGCCGGGTTCACCCAGAAAAATGAATTGAACGACGGGGACTTGAGCGGTTTTATCGGCTATCAGTTGATGAATTACGAAGGGGATCGTCGACGCAGCTCATACATGGCGTTTTTGCGCGACCAATGTCATCAACAGCTAACGGTAAGAACTGATGCCAAAGTATTA
Organism: uncultured Moraxellaceae bacterium; assembly: GCA_964473645.1. GTDB lineage: Bacteria > Pseudomonadota > Gammaproteobacteria > Pseudomonadales > Ketobacteraceae > HdN1. The sequence continues at coordinate 91,299 of CAYYPW010000010.1, read as the reverse complement.
AGAATTATATTTGAAACCCCAAAAGGGGCTGAAGCCAAACCGAGAGCGACGGCGATTGAAATTTTTGCAGAAGGTCGCCAGCAGCTAATTCGTGCAAAAAAGGAAATCATCCTGTGTGCAGGCGCGCTGGAAACCCCCAAGTTGTTGATGCTTTCCGGCATTGGCCCGCACGTCTTGCTGCAGTCGTTGAACATCCCCTTGGTGATGGATGCGCCTGCCGTGGGCAAAAACTTGCAAGACCATCCCAACGTCTGTCTGTTCTATCGCGGAAAAGCTCCCCCTGATGCATTTTACCCGCAGGTGTATGGTTTTGATCGGGTCAATCAGCAATTACCCCTGCCGGCAGATCAGGCTGACACCTGTTTTGTCTTTTATTCTGCGCCTACATCGATCAAACAATCCATGCAACGCATGCTGCCTGCGCTAGCGTTGCCTGCGGCACAATTCCATAACCGCTTTCTACGTCGCTGCTTGAAAAAACTGGTGAACGCCGCGTTCATGGTGCCTTTCACCCGCATGTTTGTCGAAAAACTGTATGGCATCGTAGTCATACTGGGCAAGCCCCTGTCGCGTGGCGAAGTACGTATCGTGTCGAATAATCCCTACGATGCGGCCTGGGTAGACCCGGCATTTTACCGGCACCCGCAAGATATCGAGACACTGATCAATGGCGTTATGCGTGCACAACAAATTGCCGCGCAGCCCGCATTTCAGCGTTGGGGCAATAGCGCCTTATCGGCTGGCGCGCGAACGCAGTCGCGTGAACGCATCAGACAATGGATACATGGCGCCAGCATGACCACCTTTCATTTTTGCGGTACGTGCAAGCTGGGTGACGATGTCGATTCGCCTGTCGATCTGCAATTGCGATTGAAAGGCGTGAGTAATATACGAATCGCCGATGCGTCGGTAATCCCCGAAATTCCGGTGTCTGCTTTGAACGCTCCCAGCATGATGATCGGGTATCGGGCGGCAGAATTTATTCTTCAGGATCGTCAGCCCGCATCTCAAAAAAAACGTCAACAAAAACTCAAACATCCACCCAATCGTCAATCCAGGAAGTCACCCACCAACGTGACGACTTGAACGTGTGGACCAACACCCAGCAGGACTACCCATGACCATTGCATCCACGGCCGTCAGTTCATCCGCGAAAGCCATTGAGGACGCGAACCTACAACGCAAAACCAGCGAATGCCGCATTATTGAATGTCATAATCCGGCCAATGGCGAACATTTGGGCACCGTTCCCGCCGCGTCGGCAGACGACGTCAATAACGCCATCGCCCGTGCGCGCCTGGCACAAAAGGCTTGGGGAAAAAGCAGCTTTGCGCAGCGTCGTGCGGTGTTGACACACATGCTTGAGCATATCTTGCAACATGCTGACGAGCTATGTGATTACATCGTCAAGGATTCAGGAAAGACTTACGAAAATGCGATGTTGGGTGAGATATTCCCGATCTGCAATAAAATCCGCTGGTTGATTAAAAATGGAGAGAAACATCTAAAGCCCGAAAAAGTGCCTTCAGGCTTGATGATGCACAAGGCCGCCCGCATCGAATATGTGCCGTTGGGGGTCGTGGCTTGCATTATTCCCTGGAACTACCCGCTGCAAAATATTATCAGTTCTCTTGTTGCACCACTGATGGCCGGTAACGCAGTCATCCTGAAAGCCTCCGAAGCGGTGGCATGGTCAACCGCGCGCTTTCAGCGCATCACCGATGAAGCCCTACAAAAGGCCGGATTTTCGACCGATACGGTACAGATCCTCAACGGCTATGGCGATACAGGTGCTGCACTGGTACGCGGCGGCGTACAGAAAATTCTGTTTATTGGTTCGGTCAATAATGGTCGTCGTATTATCGAGGGCAGCGCCGAGCACCTGACACCGGTCATTATGGAACTGGGCGGAAAAGACCCCCTGATCGTGTGCGACGATGCCGATATTCCCAAGGCCGTGCATTCTGCATTGGGTGGCACCTTTATCAACCTCGGTCAGAATTGCATAGCCTCGGAACGAGTGATTGTCTTCGACAAGGTCTACACCACCTTCGTCACGGCTTTAACGGCGAATGCCAAGCAGTTGCGCCAGGGTGTACCGCAACATGGTGGTAATGTTGATGTCGGCGCCATCATTACACCCCAGCAATTATCCATTATTGACACATTGGTAAAAGATGCCCTTGCCCATGGGGCGAAGGCTTTGATCGGCGGTGAAATCGCTCACATAGGTAACGGCACCTTTTACCCACCCACCATTTTGGTTAATGTGACACCCGAAATGGCGATTGCCAACACCGAAGTCTTTGGCCCGGTGATGCTGATCATGCGCGTCAAAGACGAGCAAGAGGCCATCGCATTGGCCAACGCCACCGAATTCGGGCTGCACTCCTCGGTCATTACCAAAGACAGCAAAAAAGGGGAACGCATCGCCGCACAACTGGAAGCCGGCGCCACTTGCATCAACGATTTCGGTCTTTGTTATCTCAATCAGAATCTTCCCTTTGGTGGCGTGAAATATTCGGGGTTTGGCGTGATGAACGGGCGCGAAGGCCTGCGTGCCTATACCACCCCCAAAGCGGTATTGACCGATCGCTTCCCGATAGAAATACCCCCCAAACTCTACCCGGTCGGCAAAAATGATTATGCCAAAGCCCTGGCCAGCACGCGCTTGCTGTTTTCACCTGACTGGAAAGAAAAATTCCGTAGCTTATGGCAGCTGATCAAATACTCTTTTTTCTAAAAAGCGTATTTTTTAAAAAATTTTTTAAATAACCCATTTTCAAATCATTCATTTTAAAACGAATCAAACCGCCAGCGATCGGCGTAGCGTGACGAGAAAAAGAATTGGAGGGAAAAGCAATGACCACTGAATTTTTTATCATACTAGGCATCATCCTCGCCTTTGACGGCGTATTGATGACATTCTATTCCTGGGCAGCGACTTCGTCGTCGTTAGCCAAATACCGCATACGCACACCAGAAACCTATCGCATCCCCAAATCAAAGAAATTTACCAACATCAGCCTCAACGGAATACTGTCCATGGTATTTATGGGGGCGATTTTTTTCTACTTTGGAGACCAGTTGATACATGACGGCGAAGCAAGTGGCGTCACCATTTTTGGTGAAGTACTGGCATCACTCCTGCTCTACGATTTCATGTATTACTTTTTACACCGTGGCATGCATCATCCCAAAGTAATGAAGTATGTGCATGGCGTACATCACTATGTACGGTTTCCAACATCGTCTGAAAGTATATATCTGCACCCCCTTGAAAATGTCGCGGGTCTGGGTTTGTTATGCCTAGCAATGATCCTGATCGGACCCGTGAGCGCTGCTGCTTTTCTGATTATCTTCTTTGTTCATTCGACGGCGAATATTATTGTGCATTGCAATCTGGTGCTGCCATGGGGTGTGTTCAAACTCTTCAATTTTTGGGCAAAAAAACACGATCTCCATCACGGCAAGCATTTAAACAGGAATTACGCATCGTTGTTTCCTTTTTGGGATTTAATGTTTGACACTTACGCGTGAAGTGACTTTTTCGGTTCAATTTGTAATCACTAATAATCTCAATGATACACCAGCGGTTAAATATATCTGCAGCACTGAACTTCAGGGGCTTAGTGGGGGAGGTGGTTTATGGAACGTCGGCCGCAGGGATGCGGCCGTCGAGCCTACAGGGACGTATTAACGGGGGGGCGCCTAGCCCGATTCCATAAACCACCTCCCCCACTAAGCCGATCGCACGAAAATAAAGCAGATATATTTAACCACCGGCCAACCCAATAGCCAGCAACAATCAATCGGTAGAAAACTATGAAAAGCGAAAAAAGAAAAATTCTGGTCACCGGCGGCTGTGGATTTATCGGCAGCAACCTCGTCAACGGATTTGCAGATGCAGGCCACGAAGTCACCGTGCTCGATTTTGGTGGAAAACCCTTTCGCAACGACGTGAAATTTTTAAACATCAACATCTGTGACAAGCAAACCGTCATCGATGCCTGCGCAGGCATGGATAGCATCATTCATAACGCCTCCATCGTGCACACCAAACACAACAAAGAAGACATCGTCTGGGCAGTCAACCATACCGGCAGCCTCCATATCATCGAAGCCTGCAAAGTGCACAAAATCCCGCGTCTTGTGTACATCAGCTCGGCAAGTGCCGTCTATGAAGGCAACGACATTGTCAACGGTGACGAGACCCTGCCATATTCATCGATTTCGCAAGCCCCCTACGCAGACAGCAAAATTCAGGCAGAAAAAGATATTCTTGCCTTCAGTGGTAAAACGGTAACGCAAGCATGCGCCATACGCCCGCACGTCGTATTTGGCGCAGGCGACAACCGCTTTATGCCCGCCATTTTGCAAAAAGCAAAAGAGGGCAAACTGAAACGCGCGATTGGCGATCGTGACAAACTATCGGATTTTACCTACGTCACCAATCTCGTCGATGCCGTGGTCGCCGCCGAAGATAAACTGGTGGCAGGATCACCCGTGTGTAGCCAAGCCTACTTTATTACCAATGGCGAACCAGTCGCATTTTTTGATTTTATCGAGAAAGTGCTGGTGCAACTAGGCTACCCGCGCATCACCGGAAAAGTCCCCTATTGGCTCGCGTATTTTGCCGCAAGTGTGGCCGAAGGCATCGATACCCTCAAGGGTGGCACCTTAAATGCAGAAAATGGCCTGACCCGATTTGCAGTGCGTTATATGGTGACACACCACTACTTCAATATTCAGAAAGCCTATCATGATTTTGGCTGGAAACCGAAAGTGAGCCTGGAAGAAGGCATTCGCCTGACGGTGGCTGCGCTCAAAAAAGAAGGTAAACTCGAGGGAACGCCAGCCGCGCAGCGCGCTGCCGCATAACGTTATTTGCCAAGGAAATGCCTATGAAACGCACGGCTTATGTAACCGGGAGCACCGGATTTTTGGGAACCAATATCATCGAGCAATTATTGCAAGAAGGTTGGAACGTAATTGCGTTACGACGCAAAACCTCGAATACACGAGATCTTGATCGCATGCCAGTCACGCAAGTCGAGGGCGATGTACTTGATCGGGTGTCGCTGGAACGTACCATGCCTGACGAGGTGGATGCTGTATTTCATGTGGCCGCGGATACCAGCATGTGGTCGCAACTGAATACGCGGCAAAACCGTATCAATATTGACGGCACGCGCAATGTGGTGGAAATGGCGCTGGCAAAAAAGGTCAAACGGTTGGTGCATACCTCGTCGATCGGTGCATTTGGGCCGGTATTTGATGAAGTCATCAATGAAGAAACCCCGTCACGCGCCATGCAGGGCGAGATAAATTATTATCGCTCCAAGTATCTGGCCGAGCAGGAGGTGTTCAAAGGGATTGCGCAAGGGTTGGATGCAGTTATCCTGAACCCCGCCCAGATCGTGGGCCCTTACGATTACCATTATAACCCGCTGATTTTTGCCACCATCGAACAAGGCAAAATGGTGGGTATTCCGCGTGGGGTGAGTGTGACCGGGCACGTCAGGGATTATGCGCGCGCCCACGTAGTGGCGGTCGACAAGGGACGTAAGGGTGAGCGTTATTTATTGGGCGGGGTTTCGGCATCGTTCACAGAGATTTTTGATACGGTGGCCAGCATCGTCGGCAAACCGGTGCGTTGGCGGTTTGCATTGCCGCCTGTCTTGTTGTCGGGCTTGGCCGTGACGATGGATAAAGTATCGCAGTTCACCCAAAAGGAGCCGCTGCTGACACCCGAAAAAGTATTGCTACTGAACAATACGGTGCGTATTGATTCAAGCAAGGCGACGCGTGAGTTAGGTTTTTCAACCTGCTCATTGCACGAGATGTTCAATGACTGTCATCAGTGGATGAAACAGGCCGGTATCGCTTAAGGCCTAGGCGACTGGGTAGCCTGCTTCTCGCCACGCCTTCATGCCACCATCAAGCGCCACGGCACGCTGAAATCCCATTTGGCGCAGCGTTGCCGTGGCTAATGTTGAAATACGCCCGAATTCGCAATACACCAAAATGCGTCGCGTCGGGTCAGGCAAATCCTGATTGACGCGCAATTCGAGTTGGCCGCGCGGCAAAAGTCTAGCGCCGGGAATGTGGCCTTGCTCAAACGCGTCGCGCTCGCGCACATCAAGAATAATCATCTCGTTCGCACTTGATTCTGTGCGTGCCTTCAGTTCCGCGAGCGACATAAAGGGGACGGCGGCTTCGGCTTCGGCAAGCATTTGCGCCACGGTTTTTCCACCACTCATATTGGTGCGCAGGGCTTCCGTTATATGGGTTGGCATGCTGAGATCGAGGTTACGCATCATGCTGACAAACTCAGTGCGATCGCGTTTTTGCAAGCGAGGATTGTTCGCGATTTCTTCCGCAAGCGTGCTGTGTGTGCGTCCTTTGTAGTCGTGGGCGGGGTAGACGAGCAGCTGTGGGTCCAGCGTTAACAAGCGATTGAATAAGCTGTCATAGAGCGCCTCCGGATTGCCGCCGGGGAGGTCGGTGCGACCGGTGCCACCAATCAACAACGTATCGCCGGTAAAGACACGATCCTGCACCCGAATACACATGGAATCGCGCGTATGCCCCGGCGTGTGCATCACCTGTAAACGCAGCTTGCCAATGACCAGCATTTCACCGTCATCGAGACGTAAATCAACGTAAGGGGCGGGGCTGGTGCGATACATCGCTACCGGTACTCCCAGCTTTTGTGCGATTTGCCGGGTCGCCGTAAAATGATCCGCGTGCGTGTGGGTGTCGATCAAATAGTGCAGCCGCAGGCCATCTTTTGAAATCAATCCCAGGTAGCGATCGAGCAGACTGATTTCGGGGTCAATCAGCGCTGCAGCGCAAGTGTCTGCACAGCCAATCAAATAAGATTGGCAACCACCGGCTGCCAGTTGTTCGAATATCATAGCGGTTCCTTACCCACGGCATCTACCATGCGAATGTAGCGCGGATTGTGGGTAATGCGAAGTCTCCTGTGCGGGAACGCGACGTCTGCTATGAAAGTGGCGCTTGTCACCCGTCCTGACTCGAAATGATTTACCCTTACGCCCCGTGTTGAAAACGGGGATGTTTCAACTAGGCTTGAGCTAATTCGTCCACGCATGACACGGTTGTCACGCGGACGCTTGCTCATCAAGGCGAAAGGAGGACGCTTGAGATTTTTCCGTGTTTTACCCACCTTTTTTATCAGTGTGTTGAGCCTTGCGGCGTGGCCTTTGACCGGGCAGGCCCAGGCTCCTCAAGCACTGCAGTTTTCAGGATTTGGTACCGTAGGGGTTGCCACCACCACACTGGAGGATGCCGACTATCGTTCAAATTCCGAACAGTCTGAAGGCGTTGGCCGCACCGCCAGTCCGGATTATGGAGTGGATTCGGTTTTTGGTGTTCAGGCCTCGATGCAATGGTCAGATCAGCTGGGCGCGACGGTTCAAATGCAATCCCGCCGGCTCTCTGACAGTGCACAATCGCCGTATTTTGAATGGGCCAATCTGCGCTATTCGATAACGCCAAATCTCAGTGCGCGCGTGGGGCGTGTGTTGGCGCCGGTGTTCATGGTGTCAGATGCGCGTTCGATCGGGTATTCGCAAACGGCGGTGCGGTTGGCCCCCGACGTTTATCAGCTTGCCCCTATCAGTTATATCGATGGCGGGGATGTTTCGTGGCGCATGGCGTTCAACGATACGCTTCTGCGCCTGCATGTGACCCACGGTGACGTCGATCAGTCATTGAGCGTGTCGGGAGAAATGCGGGATTACCACTTTGATCTATCGATTTTCAGTGCCGAGATCGAACGTGACAATTCTACGTATCGTGTGGCTTATGCCAAGGTGGTTGCGCAGTTGGAGAGCGCTGCCATTGCCCGTCTGGGTGCCAGCATTTCGACATTGGCTGCGTTAGGTGTGGCGGGGGCCGCCACCGTTCGGGAACGCATTGATTTTGCCGATAATGATGTCGATTTCAGTGGCGTCGGATACCAATTTGATGATGGCCGCTGGTTGTTGCAAGCAGAGTTGATACAGCGTAACGCCGCCAGTGAGACGATTCAGAACCAGCAGGCGGCCTATGTACTGGCTGGCTGGCGCTTCAATGACTGGATGCCCTTTGTGCAGTGTTCGCGCATGGAATCTAAAATCGATCAAGACCACCTGCCGGTGATGGATGCCAGCGGATTTTCGCAGGCGGTGGTCGATGGCACGGCGGCGGTCAATGCTGGCATCAGCGCCATTCGCTTGCCGCAGGAACGCAATACCTATGCGCTGGGCGTGCGCTGGGATCTGCAGGACAACGTCGCCGTTAAGCTGCAAGTCGATCGAATAGAGAAAGGCGCCAACCGGCTTTCTTATTTCGTCAACGCCACGCCGGAATTCATCGCAGAAGACCGAACCATTCACGTGTACACCAGCACGCTGGATTTCATTTTCTGAGGCGCTGAACCATGAAAAAACAAATGATCGGTGCCTGCTTGTTCCTGCTGCTCAGTGGCAGCCCCCTGGCCTGGGCAGACATTGCGGTGATCGTCCACCAGCAATCTCCGGTGACGTCACTCGATATGTATCAGGTAAAAGCGATTTTCATGGGCAAAATAGGCAGTTTTCCTGATGGACGCAAGGTGGTGGCCATTGATCTGCCCAAGTCGGGGTTGCGCTCACAGTTCTATCATGCTGTGGCAAACAAGACCACGCACATGATGGCATCCTACTGGTCGCGCATGATGTTCACAGGCGCAGGCATGCCGCCCTACCAAGCGGAATCCGCTGATGACGTGTTGGCAAAAGTCGAACAGGATATCAACGCCATTGGCTATGTCGACGCCGCCAAGGTTACTAGCAAAGTAAAAGTCGTGTTTAAGTTGCCGACAAAGAAATAACGCTGACATGGCATGGCAGATTTTGCTGCGTCAAAGCAACACGCCATGCAGCACTCCATGCAAGATCCGACCTTTCATCAAGAGCGCAAACAGGCCTGTCACCCACAGGCTGACATATAAGCTGATCATGATGAATTTATGTAACGCTACCCGTTGGTGGCGTGCGGCCCACACCCCCAACGGCACAGCCACCAGCATGATCACCGACAACAGGTGGATATAACTGAAACCACCCAGCACAGCGAACGGGCCCCCGGTAATGGCAAAACTGGTGATCGCCGTCATCAGCATCAGCGTTACCCATATCTTTCCCACCCGCTTGTGAGACGGCGTGCCCTTGGGGCGCGCGACCATCCAGGCGCCGGTGGCCGTTGCCGAAAGGGCAGGGATCAGATGAGCAGCTAACAACATATTGCTGGGCACGATACTTCTCTCATAAGCAAAGGTCTCATAGGCAAAGGTCTCCTACGCAAAGACACCAAAACTGTGTGGTTATGGTACCCCGCTTTACCCAAAAAAGCGCCATTCGCCTTAGGCCCGCGAGGGGTCAAACAGGACGCTGGCGGGTGCAGACCGGAACCTGCTGTGCGCATCCCAAAGGCTACCCGGCCGCCTGGGTTTCTGGCGAAAACCGTCTATGCTGCCTAGACTTGCAGCAGAAAACGAACGCAATCCACAGGCACATGCATGAAAAAATTGTCGGTGATCAGCCATTTTTACAACCACCCCGAGATGGTGGAAAAACAGATTGCGCACTGGAACAAGATCGATCCTGTGTTTCTGAACCTGATGGAATTCATTCTGGTCGATGACCATTCTGAAGATGTGCCCCACCTTGTGAAAACCGGCATTGATCTGCGTTATTTCAAAGTAATCACCGATCTCGAGTGGAACCAGGCGGGCGCGCGCAACCTGGCGGCTTATCACGCCACCGGTGAGTGGAGCCTGTTTTTCGATATCGATCAGCATATCAATCTTGAAGCGGTGCCCATGCTGCTGGCGAATCTTGATCGCCTCGATAAACGCACGCTGTATTACATGCGCATCAAAGAGCTGATAAACATATTAACCAATGAGAATCTGGAGAATCACCCGAATACGTTTTTGGTGAACACGCGGGAGTTTCGTACCCACGGGATGTATGACGAGGATTTTGTCGGGCATTACGGCTATGAGGATTTGTATATGCCGCGGGTATGGGAGCGTTCGGGGAGAAAGCGTGGATTTTTGAGTGATCCGGTCTTTTTTGAGGATTTGGGGTTTGGGACGACCAAGCTGGATCGCAATCTGGATCGCAATATGGCGTTGGCGCTGAAGAAGATCGAGCAGGGGTGCAAGAATTCGCCGGGGATGTTGCGGTTTGAGTGGGAAGAGGTGGAGTTGGGGTAGTGATTTTGGGGATTTTGTAAGGTTTGGCTAGGAGCGCCTGAGGGAGGGCAATGATGGCGGGACCGTCGCCGGCAGGGATGCTGGGGGGCGCCTAGCTGCGTCGAGCGTACAGGGACGTATTTACAGCGTGTCCTGACAGCATTGCCCTCCCTCAGGTGCGGTGTAAGCGCGAAGATCGACTCATACGACACACTTTTCGAAACCTGTACCACCTTGAATTCGTTGACTAAGCTGAAATAACGATAGGCCTGCAGTCAACCGAATAAACGCAGTAAAGAGACAGAGCGTGCCAACCATACAGCTTCCATCGGGAACGACATTCCCCGCCGGCGAACATGAAACGCTGCTCGACGCCGCCTTAGCGGCCGGAATAACGCTGGATCATAGTTGCCGTAGTGGCCGCTGCTCCTCCTGCAAAGCCAAAGTCGTCACGGGAGTGACCGAAGCCCTTCACCCCGAAACCGGATTGCATGCAGGCGAAAGTGAACAAGGCTGGATACTCACCTGTGTTCGACGGGCTGTAGACGATGTCACCCTCGATGCCGATGTCCTTGAAGGCGTCACACTGCCAGCAGTACGCAATTTTCCGTGCAAGATCAGTGCACTGGAACGACTGGCTGACGATGTGATGGCGATTACATTGCGTCTGCCGCCGGGCCAGGTCATGCATTATTTTCCGGGACAATATGTGGATATCGAGCGGCGGGATGGTGTGCGGCGCAGCTATTCGCTGGCTAACGCACCACGCGCCGATCATCTGCTGGAATTACAGGTGCGACAAGTGCCGGACGGCGCGATGAGCGCGTACTGGTTCGCGCAAGCCAAAGTAAATGACTTACTGCAGGTGAAAGGGCCCTTGGGCAGTTTTTTTCTGCGAGAAGCCGCAGGAAAGCAGGTGGTGTTTCTGGCCACCGGTACCGGAATAGCGCCTATCAAGGCGATGCTGCAGCAGATTGCCACCTTCGGTGCCAGTGACGCGCCGTGCAGCATAACGCTGCTATGGGGTGGCCGATTGCCAGCGGATCTTTATTGGGAACCGCACACCATTGATCTTTCATCACCAGGGTTGGTGATGAATTACGTGCCAGTGTTGTCGCGTGCCGATGAGCAATGGGACGGCGCGCGTGGTTATGTGCAGGACGTGTTGCTGCAACGCTGTCAGGATTTTCGTGATACCGCAGTGTATGCCTGCGGTTCAGAAGCCATGATTGAAAGCGCCAGAACGCAATTGACGGCGGCCGGTTTGTCGCCAAAACATTTTTATGCGGATGCGTTTTTGTGTTCGGCACCCAGCCCATCGGCGTAACGACTAAATGATTAACAGCCAGCTTATTTTTAACAGCCAACATATATTTACAGCCAACAACAGGAATAAACCGTGAAAGCAGTGATTCTGGCCGGTGGCTTGGGTACCCGGTTGAGCGAGGAAACCTCTCTTCGCCCGAAACCCATGGTGGAAATCGGGGGTAAACCCATTCTTTGGCATATTCTCAAAATGTATGCGCATCATGGGGTGAATGAATTCGTGATTTGCTGCGGTTACAAGGGCAGCGTTATCAAGGAATATTTCGCCAATTACTTTCTCTACACCTCGGATGTTACTTTCGACATGCATCACAACCGAATGGAGGTGCATGAACAGCATGCCGAGCCATGGCGGGTAACGCTGGTGGATACTGGCGATCACACCATGACAGGGGGGCGGTTGAAACGAGTTGCGCGTTATATTGAGAATGACGATGCTTTTTGTTTTACCTATGGAGATGGGGTGAGTGATGTCGATATCTCTGAACTGATTGCCTATCATCAGCAGCAGGGGGTATTGGCCACTCTGACGTCGGTGCTACCCGCCGGACGTTATGGCGCCCTTGAAATGAAAGGCAATCGTGTACAAAGTTTCAAAGAAAAACCCAAAGGCGATGGCGCACGCATTAATGGCGGCTTTTTTGTTCTCTCGCCCAAAGTGCTGGATCTCATTCATGATGATTCCACGGTATGGGAACGTGAACCCATGGAAACTCTGGCCCGCTCAGGTCAGATGTGCGCTTTCGAGCACGATGGGTTTTGGCAGCCAATGGATACATTGCGAGAAAAGAACCAGCTTGAAGAGATGTGGGCAACCGGCAATGCCCCCTGGAAAACGTGGTTATGACACCCGATTTCTGGCGTGGCAAGCGGGTTTTTTTGAGCGGCCATACCGGTTTTAAAGGTAGCTGGCTGTCGCTGTGGCTGCAGTCCCTGGGGGCGCACGTTACCGGGTTTGCACTGCCGCCACCGACCGATCCGAGTTTGTTCACATTGGCAAACGTCGGGGAGGGAATGCAGTCGGTGATCGGTGATATTCGCCACGCCGAACTGTTGATTAACGCCCTCCGTGAGGCGCAGCCGGAAATCGTGTTGCATATGGCGGCACAGCCGCTGGTGCGTTATTCCTACCAGCACCCGGTAGAAACTTACGCTACCAATGTCATGGGCACCGTGCACATCCTGGAAGCGGTGCGCACAGTCGGCGGTGTAAAGGCGGTGGTTAACATCACGACGGACAAGTGTTACGAAAATCGTGAATGGGTGTGGGGTTATCGCGAAAACGAACCCATGGGTGGCTACGACCCTTATAGCAACAGTAAGGGTTGTGCTGAATTGGTAACCGCGTCTTACCGCAGCTCGTTCTTTAATGCGGCGGATTATGCAAGACATGGAACCGCAGTCGCAACCGCGCGTGCCGGTAATGTGATCGGGGGTGGTGATTGGGCGCAGGATCGCCTGATTCCTGATATTTTGGCGGCGTTCGAGGCCGGTAAAGCGGTGGATATCCGCAATCCACACGCGATTCGACCCTGGCAACATGTGCTGGAGCCCTTGCGGGGGTATTTGAGTCTGGCGGAACGGCTTTATAACGACGGCCCTACGTTTGCCGAGGCCTGGAATTTCGGCCCTAACGACGATGATGCACGGCCGGTGGGCTGGATCGTCGATGCGCTGGCTACCCGCTGGGGGCCGGACGCGCAGTGGGTCGTAGACACCCAGGCGCATCCGCATGAAGCCACTTACCTGAAGCTGGATATTTCGAAAGCGCGTCAGCGTTTGCACTGGCAGCCGGCGTTACGCTTGGAGGCCGCGCTGGATTATATCGTGGCCTGGGCAAAGCAACGCCGACACGGGGCTGACATGCGGGCCTTCACCTTACAGCAAATTCAAGACTACCAAACCCTTACGACAAGTTGATCCCCTATGCAAAACAGCAAAACCCAGGCCTTACGCGAGCAGATTGCCAAACTGGTAGAAGAATATGCCGCGATTGCCTTAAAACCCAATGTATTCCTGCCCGGTACCAGCGTGGTTCCGCCGTCAGGCAAATTGCTCGATGCTGCCGAACTGAAATTGATGGTGGAGGCCTCGCTCGATGGGTGGCTCACCACTGGTCGGTTTAATGATGAGTTTGAGCAACAATTGGCGAAATTCATGGGGGTGAAATATCTGATCACTGTGAATTCCGGGTCGTCGGCAAATCTGGTAGCCTTTTCGGCGCTGACATCACCGCGTCTAGGGGAGCGTGCCATCAAACCCGGTGATGAAGTCATCGGCGTGGCAGCGGGATTTCCGACAACCGTGAACCCGATTCTGCAATTTGGCGCGGTACCGGTATTTGTCGATGTTGAACTGGGTACTTACAACATAGATGCCAGCCAGCTTGAAGCCGCCATCGGGCCGAAAACCAAAGCCATCATGCTCGCGCACACCCTGGGCAACCCGTATAACCTCGACGTCGTAACTGCGTTGTGCAAAAAATACAATCTCTGGCTGGTAGAAGACTGCTGTGATGCGCTCGGTTCCACCTATAACGGTAAGCCTATAGGCACCTTTGGGGATATTGGCACGGTAAGTTTCTATCCTGCGCATCACATAACGATGGGTGAGGGGGGCGCGGTGTTTACCAATAACGCCGAACTCAAGCTGATCGCCGAATCGTTTCGCGACTGGGGACGAGATTGCTACTGCGCACCCGGTAAGGACAACACCTGCGGCAAGCGTTTTTGCCAACAGTTAGGCACACTCCCCGAAGGCTACGATCACAAATACACCTACAGCCACTTGGGCTATAACCTGAAAATCACCGATATGCAGGCGGCTTGCGGTTTGGCTCAGCTAGAAAAGGCAGCCAGTTTTGTGGCCAGGCGCAAACAGAATTTTGCGTTTCTGAAAAACCGTCTCGCCACGTGTGAAGAATTTTTATTGTTGCCACAAGCAACCGCTAACAGTGATCCCTCCTGGTTCGGGTTTCCGATTACGCTCAAAGACAATGCGCCGGTCAAACGGGTGGATTTGTTGACCTATCTGGATCAAAACAAGGTGGGTACGCGGCTGCTATTTGCTGGCAATCTGACACGCCAGCCTTATATGGAAGGGCGCAATTACCGCGTGAGCGGGCAGTTGCGCAACACCGATATCGTGATGAACAACACCTTCTGGATCGGCGTGCAGCCTGCCCTGACGGACGACATGCTGGAATATACCGCCAGTCAGATCGAGAACTGTTTGGGCATTGGCTTTTAAGCAAGCGGTGGCGGCTGAACGGTAGAGGATTCCATTATAATCCGGCACTGCACAATACCTTGGGTATTGTTGCTTTGTCCTGGCGCTGCTAATGAGGCGTTAGATCTAAATTGTGAGGCGCTTGTTTCAGGAGTTTGTAATGACATCGCCACAGATTAAACATGTGCTTTTCGATCTCGATGGCACCCTGATTGATTCCGCCCCCGCCATTCTTGACGCCTTTGCCAAGGCCTTTGAACGATGCGGTATTAAGACTGTACTTCCACTGGCGCCGGGCGTTATTGGGCCGCCATTGATGGAGACGCTGGCATTGCTGGCCGGCACGCGAGACAACGCGGTATTGCAGTCGTTGGCGAGCGCCTTCAAAGAGGTGTATGACACGGAGGGTTATCGTCAGACCTATGTATTTGACGGCATCAATCCCTTGCTGGCGGCGTTGCGGGAGGCAGGTTATGACCTCTATATCGCGACCAACAAGCGCCTGTTGCCCACCCAGCGGATTCTCGAATTTTTGGGGTGGAATGAATACTTTGCCGGGGTCTATGCCCTTGATGCCTTTGATCCCCCATTGAAATCCAAGGCTGACATGATTGGCCAGGTGCTACGCTTACATCAGTTACCGATCGAAAATTCAGTGTATGTGGGCGATCGCGATGAAGATGGCCAGTCGGCACGGGCCAACGGGCTGCGCTTCTTGTTGGCGAGCTGGGGCTATGATGGCGCCGTCGCCGAAAACTGGGAGCGTCTTGCCAGCCCCGAGGCGCTGCCACACGCCCTGAAAACCTGAGTTTGTCGCTCTGAAATAGTGTTTAGCTGTTGAGCAGGAGTGCGCATGCGAGAAATATCGACAAACGCGGGAAATCTCGAGGGCCAACCGATGTTTCGGCTGATCGACAAGGTCAGACGTCTCGAAGCCCAAGGACGCCATATTATCCATCTGGAAATTGGTGACCCGGATTTTGGCACCCCCCTCAATATTGTGGAGGCCGCCAAGCGTTCGCTCGACGCTGGCGAAACGCACTATGGTAGCAGTTGGGGGATGCCCGATTTTATCGCAGGCATTCAGCAAACCACCAAACGTTCGCGTGGTTTTTTGCCGGACATCAATCAAGTGCTGGTAACCCCCGGTGCCAACATTGCCATCTTCTATGCGATATTCTGTTTGAGTAATGCGGGACAAGAGGTGCTGGTACCTGATCCCGGTTTTCCCTCATATTTGTCGGCGATCCGCATGTGCGGCGTTAATCCTGTGCCGTATCCCCTGCGCGATAAAAACGCTTTTCGCATGCGTGCCGAAGACATCGAGCCCCTGATTACCGAACGCACGCGTTTGTTGATTATCAACAGCCCGCAGAATCCCACCGGTGCAATCACCGAACCGGAAGCGCTCAAAGAGATTTATGAGCTGGCGGTCAAACACGATTTATACGTGTATTCCGACGAAATCTATGCGCGTATGGTGTATAGCGATCAGGATTTCTTTTCTATCGCCAGCCTCGATGAATGTCGTGAACGGGTGATTTTGTCCAACGGTTTCAGCAAGGCGTTCGCCATGACAGGTTGGCGCTTGGGCGCCATCGTTGCGCCCCCTGTGGTGGCCGAGCGCATGATGTTATTGCTGCAGACGACCTCGTCTTGCGTAGCGCCTTTTCTACAACGGGCAGGGTTGGAGGCCATCAGCGGCGATCAGCAACAAGTGCGCGCCATGATGGCGGAATACAGGCAACGCCGTGATATGTTGGTGAAAGGCTTGAACGACATTCCCGGAATCAGCTGCCATATGCCGGGCGGAGCGTTTTATGCCTTCCCGAATATTACGCAATTTGGCATGGATTCAGAAACGTTCGCCGATGTCATGCTCGAAAAAGCGGGCGTCGCCATTTTGCCCGGTTCGAATTTTGGCGCACAGGGCGAAGGGTTTGTACGTTTATGTTACGCCTCCTCTCGCGACAATATTGCCGAAGCGCTGAAACGCATCGCGGCTGCTTGCAAAGAGCTGAAAAAATAACCCGAGATTGTTTTCTAGAGCGCTTTTTAAAGGGCGCTTTACATTGAGAGTTTTCTTGCGCGCTTCTAATGGCCGCTTTATATAAAAGCATTTTATAGAAGCTTGTGATAGACGCTTGTTATAGAGAGTTTCCCCCATGATCCGTGTCTCCGATTACATAGCAAGTTTTATCAGCGATACCCTGGGCATTCGTGATGTGTTCATGTTGACCGGGGCAGGCATCATGCACCTGACCGATGGCGTTGCTTGCAATGATAAATTGCGCGCGGTGTGCGTGCACCATGAGCAATCAGCATCGATGGCGCTGGAAGCCTATGCCCGTGCCAATGAAAATTTTGGGGTGGGCTATTTCTCTACCGGGCCGGCGGCGCTCAACGCATTGACGGGCTTGGGCGGAGCCTGGCAAGACAGCGTGCCCTGTTTGTTTATTTCGGGCCAGGTAAAACGGATGGAGGCCAGCTATAACGCAGGGATTGAGGGTTTGCGTCAGTTTGGCGTGCAAGAGCTCAATATCATCCCGGTTGTAGAATCGCTGTGCAAATACGCAGTGCATTTAAAAGACCCACAACAAGTGCGTTATGAGCTGGAAAAAGCGGTGGATATTGCCAAGCGCGGTCGCCCCGGCCCGGTATGGTTCGAAGTACCGATGGATGTGCAGGCGGCACAAATCGATCCTGCCAGCTTACCTGGCTACACCAGCGATTATCAAACACCCGTTGCAACGCAAGACGATGTGACGGCCGTGGTCGATGCATTGCGACACGCGCAACGCCCCGTGATTATTGCCGGGCGAGGTATTCGACTAGCCGGCGCGCAGAAATTGTTGGTGGATTTCGCGACCCGCTTGTCGATTCCGGTAGTAACGCCGTATCTGGGGATCGACAACCTGCGCCATGATCTGGATATTTATATCGGCAAAACCGGCGTCAAGGGCGATCGCCCGGCCAATTACGCTATGCAAAATGCCGATCTGATTCTTTCTATCGGCAGCAGTTTGCATGTGTCGGTGATTGGTTACGATTACGGCCAGTTTGCGCGGGTGGCGAAAAAATTTGTAGTCGACATTGATCGCACCTCGCATCTTAAAAAGACGTTCAAGATTGATCGTTTGATTGAATCCGATGCCAAAGCATTTTTGCTGGCAGTGAATGACGCGTTATCAACGCACACCTCAGCGTCACAAGCTTGGTTGGCGCGCTGTGTGGGGTGGAAGAAAAAATACCCGGTGTGCCTGCCGGAATACGTTAATACGCAGGATGCCATCAATATTTATTCGTTTGTGGATCGTCTGTCAGCACTCTCGGCACCGGGTGACATGTTTGTATCCGATGCTGGATCAGCGTTTTACGCGGTGTCGCAAGGTTTGATCATCACGCGCGACAATCAACGTTATATTCCATCGAGTGCCATGGCGACCATGGGCTACTCATTGCCAGCGGCGATTGGGGTGTCTGCCGCCATAGGTGACAAGCGTGTGTTGGCGGTAACGGGTGACGGCTCCTTGCAGCAGAATATTCAGGAACTGCAAACCATTTTGCACTATGGCTTGCCGGTAAAATTGTTTGTGCTCAATAACGATGGGTATTTATCGATTCGTGCATCGCAAAAAAATTACTTCAAGGAACGCTATATTGGCGAAGGCCCACGTTCGGGCGTGACCTGCCCGGATACCTTGAAAGTGTGTGCCGCCTATGGCATTCCCGCCGCACGTGTGTCCGCACTCGATGCGCTGGATGCCGCCATTGAAGTCGCATTGGCCACCCCCGGCCCCTACGTGCTGGAAATCATCACACCCCCAGAGCAACCTATTATCCCCACCGTCTCCTCGCGAGTGAATCCTGATGGGTCGATGTCGTCGCGACCTCTGGAAGATATGGCACCCTTCCTGGATCGGGAAGAATATCGCAGCAATTTGTTGATTGATGAAGTGTGAGACATTTTCATCGATTAGTAGCTGAGGTTGCCCGTTATGGATAGCTCAAAAATCGCAGCAACAACGTGGACACTGCAAAGCGATCTCGACGATATCCTGAAGGCGACCGCGTCGTTATGGTCGCTATTGGACGGCGGTCACTTTTTCATTAGCGGTGGCACTGGTTTTATCGGTTGCTGGTTGCTCGAAACACTGCATCATGCCCATAAAACCGGTGTGGCGCGTGTCGAAGCCACGGTGCTGACACGCGATGTTGATGCCTTTCGCACGCGCTACCCTCAGCTTGCTGGCGTGCCGGAATTTCATTTGTTGCAAGCGGTAGGTGTGCACGATTTTATATTTCCCAAAACACGGTTCACCCATCTTGTGCACGCGGCGACAGAACCCAGCAATCGCTATCTGGCAAATCCGCAAGGTCTTTTTGAGACGGTGATCGACGGCACCCGCCGTATGCTGGCGTTAGCCCTTCATAATGGCACACCCCGCATGCTCAACCTGAGTTCAGGCTCAATTTACGGTGTGCAGCCAGCGACCCTGGAGCGGGTGCCAGAAACGTGGCAAGGCGCTCCCGACTGTACCGATCCGCGTGCTGCTTATGCCGAAGCCAAACGCTGCGCCGAAATGCTCTGTGCCGTGCATGCTGCGCATTATCATCTGCCAGTCGTCACCGCACGGGTGTTCACGCTAATGGGGCCTTATATGCAGCTGGCAGACCAGTTTGCCGCCGGAAATTTTTTGTGTGACGCCATGGCAGGTAAAACCGTGAACGTAGCGGGGGATGGCACAGCGCTACGTTCGTACTTGTATGCCGGGGATCTGGTGGTGTGGCTCTTAAATTTACTGGTGCATGGCCAAGCCGGAAAAGCCTACAACGTGGGTTCAGAAAATGCCGTATCCATTGCCGAGCTGGCGCGAGTGACGGCGACCACCGTTGGAAACGGTCACTATGAGGTGCATGGAAAGTCGCAGCCGGGTGTGCCGCCTGCACGCTACCTTCCTGATACCCGACTTGCACGGGACACCTTTGGCGTGCGTGAAACCGTTGACCTGGCAACAGCTATTCAACGTAGCGCTTATTGGTTTTCTGCGCAGTCCTGATGTCGTCGGGGCATCGCTCATAAACCAGCAATTCAATGATCCATGGGTGTAGGTCGTTTGATAATGGCCGACATCTTAAAGCGATTTTCTGCATGCGAATTTAGAATGTATGTTTTTTGTACAATACTGTTGAATGTCATTCAAGAAGGCGGTACCATTCCCTTATCTTGAATGACATTCAACAGGAGTCCAACATGAACGATATCCAGTTCGACAGCCAGGGTGAGCGTTGCCGCGCTTGGTTTGAGCAGCCAAAGGGGTCCGGGCCCTATGCATTAGTGATTCTGGGGCACGGGTTTAGTGGAACGCGTGACGTAAAACTAAATGACTTTGCCTCGCGCTTTCGTGCGGCGGGCTATGCCACGCTGGTGATTGAATATCGTAATTTCGGCGAGAGTGCAGGCGCAGTGCGACAACATTTGAACCCGTGGGGTGAGATTCAGGACTGGAAAGCCGCGCTGGCGTGGGCGCGTGCCCAGCCCGATATTGATGTGGCCCGTATCGTATTGTGGGGAACCTCTTTCGGTGGTGGGCTCGTGTTGAGTGTGGCGGCTCAGGACCCGGGCGTGGCGGCAACGATTTCGCAATGCCCTATGGTCGATGGCCTGGCGAGCTCCTTGGCCGTGATGCGTTATGGCGGTATACCCTACACATTGAAAATGCTGGGTCACGGGTTGATGGATGTTGCGCAGGCTGCGCTTGGCCGGCCACCACACTACATCCCCGTGATTGCCAGAACAGGCGAAATTGCGGCCATGTCATCGCCCGATGCTTATGACGGCTTTTTACAAATGCTGTCCCCAGTCACTCGCTGGCGCAACGAGGTCACGGCACGCAGCGTGCTTTATTTGCCCTGGTATCGTCCCATTACTCAGGTCAGGCAGGTACAATGCCCAGCGCTCTATGTCATTTGTGAGCAAGACAGCGTGGCACCCGCTGACGCGGCGCGCAAGGCTGCACGTCTTACTCCACGTAGTGACGTCGTTACGCTGACGTGTGGGCATTTTGATGTATACGGCGGCGTGATGTTTGAGCGTTCCATGGATGCACAATTGCAGTTTTTGATGGCCAATGTGCCTGCATAACAATGTGCCTGCATAGCAAAGTATCTGAAAAGCAATGCATCCGAAAAACCATGTCTACCCAAAGCGGCGCATTGGAACTATCACGGTAACGACGAGGCCTTATGGCACGCAATAAACGCGATATCGATAAAGAGGCAAAGCGGGCTGAAATCGTGGCTGCTGCGCGTGCGCTATTTATTCAGAAAGGCTTTGATGAAACCACCATGGGGGCGCTCGCGACGTCCGTCGGTGTCGCACCCAATACGTTGTACTGGTATTTCGCCAACAAAGACGAACTGCTGCTGGCGGTATTGGATAGCACGTTAATGAGTGTGCATCGTGATTTTCTGGCGCAGCAATTCTCCACCTTCGATGAGCACCTGTTTTGGTTGTATGAGCAGTTGCTGGCCTGCAACTCGCTCGTTACAACGGTACATGCGCGCGTGCTGGTCAGCGAGCCTGTGGCAGAGTGGCATACGCGCTTTCATCAAATGTTGGATGCCATGTTCACGTGGTTGCTGGCACAGGCCGGTATTGCACCGGCAAAGGTGGCTGGCTGGCTGGATGTGTGCACACTCACCGTGGAAGGCTTGTTGTCACACCGCTTTGAGGCCGCGCGTGCACAGCGGGCCCTGTCGGCGTTGTTGGTTGAAATTCGTTAGCGCGCCGCCCGTCAAGCCCTCAATCAATGACCGGGTGGTGTCCCGTGATAACGGTTGAAACGTGCACGATAATGCTACCGATTGGTCGTCGCCGACAATTGCCGCAATAGGTAATTATCATCCTGGAAGATCGTTTCCCCTGGTAATGCCTGTAACAGGCAGTCCTGCCCTTTCTCCACCATCACGTGGGTAATCGAGGCTTTCATTTGAATCGCGGCCAAGGCTTGCGCGGCGATCTCACTGTTTTTTGCCTCATAGAAGGCTTTTGCCAATGCCACCCGATCATGCCACTCGATTACCTCGACGTCGCGGTAGGGATGAGATTTCCAGTCAATAAAAACCGGTACGCCAGCGGCCAGGCGAAATTTTTCATACTTCAACGGTATCAAATAGGTCTGTGTGGGTTGAGCATGGGTTTTTGCATAAAACACCACATCGGTTTGGACGGCGGTGAGCGCACCTTCCACTGTCTTTTTAACGCCCAGCACCCCACCCGTTATAGCGAAGGTGATGAATAGCCCAACAATACCCAGGTGAACATACGGCATTTTTCCGGGGGCTGCCCATGTTTGGATGAGACGCACGGCGAGCACAGCGACGCCGCCGAGCAATATGGCCAGGCACGCAGGCACCAGCCAGGTCGACAACCGCCACGGAAACAGCAACGCCAGGCTCGTACTCGCCGTCATGACTTGCAGCAGAGAAAGGGCTAATCCCGTAGCGGTACATATGGTGAGCACCATAAAGAGGCGCTTGTGTCGAAAAGACACCGCAATACCGGCCACGATAATGGCGATTTTCAGTAGCGCACCAAGCGAGAACCAGGCAGACACTTTGGCATGATGAGGAATGCGCTCATTCACCAAAATGGATTGGGCTTCGGCAAGCTGCGTGGGGCTTGCCGGCTGCAGCACCAGCGCGACGTAAAGTAATACGGGCAGCACCAGCAGGGTTGAAAAAACACCTACTGCGAGGGCTTTTTTGGTGCGTTTTTCCAAGGCGAGCACAAACATGCAGGCAGCCGTCAGAATGGCGGCATGCAAAATAAAGGTGGGATGCACGGTGGCCGCGAGCACCATGCAGGCGACAGCCAAAAATTCCCGTCGATATAGAAAACATGCCACACCGGCCAAAATAAGCACGCCGAAGGTGGAGGGTTGCAGTATGGGGCGCAGTATGGATTGCCCCGCCAAACCACTGGTAGACATATCAATGAGTTTTTGTAGTGTCGGAATTACGTGCTGCAAGCCAGGAATCAACTCGGCGAGAGGCGTCAGCATCCAGGTGCAATGAAAAAACATCAACATGAACAGGAAAACCGTCATGTGTTGCCAACGCCATTCCGAAGCAAACGTGCGTGCAGCAATGGCGGATAGTGAAACCGCGTATGTGGTGGCAAGCCCAACAAACAGGATATAGAACAACCAGTCACCGCCGTACGTATGCACGAACGCAACCATGTAAGAGAACACCGGAATGTGATCCGTCTGCAAAGCAAGCCAATCGGATGACAAGTAGCCATAACCCGCATGTGCGAGCCCGTTCAGAAAATAAGTATTTTGGTTCGAGCTGAACAAAGGGGCCTGGTAAAACGCGCCTGCAAAGAGTAGACACGCGCCCAGAAATGCTGCGATTCGCACGTGGGGACTGCTGATACTCATGACTCAAATCACACCGTTTAGTAAATGTGGCAGTGACTGCATCTGAATCGACGATGAACCATGTTTGACCTTCCATTGTCGAGAAAAATGCGTTCCTTGATCGTTGCAGTTATGAATTGAATAGACATAAATTGCAAATAGAATTTATCTATAAGCAAAGAAAAATAGTGATTTGCAGAAAACGGCAACATTTCTTAACACGAGAATAAAAAACTGCTCAACGATGGTGCAAGCGAGCCGTTTTCGCTGGCGGATACACCCGACAGCAATTTATTTGCTTTCCTTGCGTGTTGCACGTTGATGCAGCTTAGACAGCTGGTTAATATCTGGGCTCACGCATTGCAGTAAATCGCAGGGATCAGGATGAAAAGCCAGAAGTTGGAATGGATGGATGTCGTCAAAGGGTTGGGCATTCTCAGCGTGGTCGCAGGACACATCTATCAGGGATTAGCGAAAGACCTGATATTCATGTTTCACATGCCGCTGTTCTTTTTTATTTCGGGTTTCCTCTACACTATTAAGGGCGATCAAAAAGCCTACTTTTTTGACAAAGCCTACCATTTGATAGTGCCCTATATCGCATTTCTGATATTGCTCTATACCCCTAAATTGATTGCAGAAATCTTGACCAATGGGATGAGCGTAAAACTGCTTTTGAATCCAGTCGTGGGTGGGCGTGCGCTTTCCGGTGAGTTGGGCGTGTTTTGGTTTGTCACTTGTCTGTTTTTTTCGCAGCAAGTCATGAATTGGCTTTTCAACCGGTTTTCGCCTCGTGCAGTGGGTGTGTGGATGCTGGTGTTTTTGGGGTTGAGTTATGTAAATGCATTGCTTTTTCCGGCATTTTGGTTGCCTGGTAATCTCAATGTGATTTTCGCGGCCTGTCCGTTCTTTTTTCTCGGTTACCTGGCAAGAAAGCTGGATATAAAGCGCTATGCTTGGGCCTGCATTTTGTTGGCGGGATTAGCAGTGCTGTTGCTTGCGCTGGGATATGAAAATACCTACGAAATGAAATATGCCGATTATGGGATTCCGGTCATCACTTTTCTGTCTGCGCTTTGCCTGATCATCACGCTTTTCATCCTTGGGCAGAGACTTGCCAAGCATCATTATGCGCGGTTGATTTTAGGTAAACTGGGTGCAGCATCCATGGTCATCATGTTCTTGCACCAGCCGATACAATTGGGATTGATGCAGTTTATTGGTGTTGCAGATCCCACTGCTCGATTTATTATCGCTACAACTCTTCCAGTGTTTATTTTTATGCTGATCGATCGCAATGGCTATTTACGGGCAATTTTTCTCGGCTCTAAAAGTGATTTTAATCGCTTTTTTCAACCGACACTGGCGGAGCCCCGTTCCCAGCGCTGAAGGGCGTGCCCACCTAAAGCGCTTTCTCCAATGTGTTATTAATCCGGCAATAAAGAACATCTTCCGCACTGACGATTGAAGGATGTTCGTGGTGTTTTGTTTATGGAACGTCGGCCGCAGGGATGCGGCCGTCGAGCCTACAGGGACGTACTTGTGGCGTTTCCAGAAACAAAACACCACGAACAGCCCTGGCCACAAATCTAAAAAGCTGATGTTCTTTATTGCCGGATTAATAGTTATCGACCCGGATGGCGCCCCGTGACAGAAAGTTTGCGGGTGATGACATGCGCCTGCGCCTTGCACGTCTTAGTCTGAAGGCAAGCACTTTTGCGTCCACCTCCCGCTTGAAGAGAACGCCATGAATAGAGCTATTAAGCACGATCAGGCGGAAACGCCGAACAAGCTTTCGCATCGCGCCATTATGCAGCGCACGCTGTACGAAAGTGTGCTGTTAACTTTTGTGGTCGCATTATTATTTTTGGCAGGATGCAAAAAGGTCGACGATCTGGACGGCGATTACACCCTTTCTACGGTACATGCCGACACCTTAATGGGCGTTGCAGACGATTCAGGTACAGGCAGTCCTGAACTTAACGATAATGTTATTCAGTATGTGAAAACGACTACCACCACCGACAATAAAGTCTGGACCTTGCATCCGCTGGAGGACGGTGATTACGTTATCCTTTCAAAACAAAGTGGCAAGGCGTTGACGGTGGAAGGGGGCTCGACGCAGGCGGGGGCTTTACTGCGGCAAGACGAGTTGATTTACAGCGATGCGCAAAAATTCAGGATTGTGCAAGCGCTCACCAGCGCGTCAAGCAAATATGTAATTATCAACAAGGGAAGCGGCAAGGCACTGTCGGTCGTTGGCGGTTCTCGTGAAAACGGTGCCCGCATCGAGCAACGGGGTTACGGTCTGCAGGCGTCTCAGCAATGGGTCGTCTCTGCATTTGATCGAGCGCTGCCGCCTAGAGTACTCGTTACAGCCGAAGAGGCCTGGGACGTTTTCAAAGAAGCCGGTCAGCCTTATGTCGGGCCGACCTATCAACAAGATTTCACTCAACATAATATCAGGCCCGCGTCGCAGCTCGATCCACGACGAGTGGCACCGGGCACCATGATCCCGGGCCGCGTGACGGTAGAAGGCAAGCCTTTTGTGGAGTATTACCCCGGCACGCTGCCTTACATCGCGGTGTGTATTCATAACAAAACCGCCATTACCCCTTACATGAGACAGCGTTATCCAAAAGGGTGGCGGGAGTGCAACGGGGCTTGCGATTCTCTCGCGACGGCCATTGCGTTTCGGGATGGCGAAATCGGCGCGGCGGTGGGCGATTCTGGTTCTGGGGAGCTATGTCAACGCACCGTGGCGTATCTGGAAAAAATCACCGGCAAACGTCCGCACATGATCGTATCTAACTGGCCGAAAGGGTTGTTGGATATGAACCGGTCGCCGCGTGACACGGTCATTCAAGTAACGCCGCCCCTGCGGCAACATCCGGATCTTATCGCGACCTGGGACGACTTTATGAGTTTCGTGCGGGAGGCGCGTGATATTGCTTACCAGCAATGGGGCGGTGGTTTGCAAATCGGATTTCATGGTCAAGTGAGCCGGTCGGCGCGAAATCATATTGGCACGGGGGTGGTGTCGAGCACCGTGGACGTTTCCAAGGACGTGTTGAATAATCCGTCCAGCCGACAACACCTGACGGTGATGCGATCATCGCGATTAAAGTACAGTCTATTGCAGCGAAAATTATCACCCTGGGATGCGTATAAAGGCCCCTATTCGCTAGGACAAGGTGTTGCAGCGCGTGGGATTCCGACCTTTCCCAGTGCGACCATGCTGGAGCAGAGCGGCCCGTTTTTTTCGACAGGCGGTGCGTTTGAAGACACCAGTGTTGCCAAACACTTTCAGGATAAAAAAATAGAAGGGCGTCCTTATCCTGATCATCACCCGGATCATTTCGACACCGTGCAGCTGGAATCGTACAGCAATTTTATGCGCGGCGATCGCCTCGATGCATACGCGGCCCAACTGGGGGAAGCGATTTACGACAATCTTGTGCATAACCTGGGATTTGATATTCCGCGAATTCGCGGAGGCGACGGCGCCATGACGGCGGAAGAATTGCAACCGATTTTAACTGCGGCGGCGAATTGCAAAGGCAATCCGATCCAATCCACCACGCAGGGAAGAGTTGACTCCCATTTTCATCTACCGCAGGCGTGTCTGAATTTTTGTCGTGAAACGGCGGGATGCAAATACGTTTCAATGTTTGTCGACCCATCTCCTGATCCGGATAACAGAATTTATAGTAAAACCCGCCAATGTCATGCGTATGCCTCCTGCGAGCTGGAAACCGCAAGTGATTACAACGTTTATCGCCTTGCACAGTAGGTCGGATTGCAGAGTAGATCGGTTTACAGAGTAGATTGGAATGCAGAGTAGATCGGCTAGTCGATGAGGTCAGCTGGCAGCGCGGGCTGCGCATCGCGCGTAACACAGATTCACCCATTTGAACAACCGCCTTAAGTTGTACGGGTACGGGAGTGCCAAGCCTTATTGTGTCCATGACAACGCCACATCCTGCTTATAAATATATAAATCATGGGGCTGCGTTGTCTTGCCACTTCTTCAAGGATTTGCACGATGAATTTTTCCATATTACCCCGGGCGCTGGCGGTATCCCTGCCTGCGGCCTGTTTGCTTGGCGCTGTCACGCTGAGCGGCTGCAAAGGCGCAGATCCCACCCGCTATAATGCGCCACCGACCAGCATTGCTGAAGCCGTGACGTTCGTCGATACCATTCAAGGTGGTGGTGTCGGTGGCACTGTAACGATCACGCGTGCGGCAGATGACAACGATGCGTCGGCCTATGTGATTCGCTGGGGCAATGGCGATGTGCCTGTCGAATTGCCCGCCGGGCAATCGAACTATATTGGCAGCATTCCGCTGACGCACACGGCAGAGCAACAGCTCAGTTTTAATTTTTCGGTGCTCTCGATGCCTGAAAATGCCAATAGCGTGTTGGTTCGTACCAGCAACGCCAATGGCGAAGCTACCTCGGGCCTTTCCATTCCAGTGGAAAACATGATTCGCCACCCGCTCGCGCCTACTGCGCAAGCGCGCTCCCTGTATTTTTCTGATCGCGGAAGTAATGTTGCCATTTTCGGCGAACTGTCGTTGTCAACCAATTACTATGAAGCGTCAAACGTCAGCTTCTATAACGTGAGATATGCGGGTGCAGATGGCTGCATTCTGCCGGGTGAACCTGTGTTCACGTTTCGTAGATCGACGGGTGCCACCCACTATCGCTTTAATATCAACCGGCTTCCCCCCAAAAATGCGACGTCTCTGGTGGTGGTAACGGGTAATGTGTACGGCGAAGCCTACCTTGATGATTGCAGTGGTTATGTACGCTCAACGCCGGAACCATTCAACTATATCTATCCTGACACTATTCCCTATCATGCATCGCGTGCGGCCTATTTTACCGGGCCCGATACCGACAGTACGTATAGATTATCTCGCACCTTGGTGATCGAACCGAGTGAAGATGAGCGAGATCTTTCGACGGGTTATTACGTCAATTGGCGCAATCCCTCTGGTTATTCAAGTTCGTGTGGGGATCGCATTGCCTATTTCCCCAAAAATGGGGGATCGCATACGCTGGTGCTCAATCGCGCCATACCGCGCGGTGTCACTGAAATTCTGGTGGGCACGGGGCGGGAATGCGTCGGCTTGACGACTGAACAACCGGCACACCGTGTCGCGCTGGAGAACAGCCCGAATCCCGCCAATGGCACTTGGTTCCAAATCAAGAATGCCAGCAACGGTCGCTGCATCAGCGCTGACGATCGTGGCGCGGGGGAGGCCAGTTCCGGTTTGAGCATGGCGACCTGTGATGCCTATGCCGTGAGTCAACGCTTTACTGTTGCCAACCTGAACATCACCGGTAATGACGATCTGCATCATGTGCGCTCTGTAAAAACTGGCGGGTGTTTCAAGCGGGAATATTGGAGTGGTAATTGGCAGCTGGATTACACCTGCGCGACCGATGATTTGTTTGCGCAAATGGAACTTACCAAACTCAATACGAGTGATCGTGCCGCCAAGCGCATGGTGGTGCGGAATAACGTTGCAGGTGTATGGCACTACTCATGTGCCTGGGCCGATCTGGTGCAACCGCGTCCGACGGGAACCTGGGGCAATTGCGGCTGGGGAATCGACATGACCTGGCACTTTATGCCCTTCGGCAATCCAGACCCCCTGACTTACGCCCTGTTTAACGATAATTGAGGCTGACCCAATGAAAACGAATCCATCACGCATGCGAGTTGTTGCAACGTCGTCATGCAATAAAATAACGGGTTGGCTGTGCTTGTCTGCGTTATCCCTGTTGATGACGGCCTGCAAAGCGACCATCACCGAACCTGAGTTTCAACCCGTGGGTGGCAGTTACGACAATGCACAGACGGTGTCCATCGTTTTGCCAACTGACGCCACCAACGTGTATCTGACGACGGATATGGCGGCGCCTGTGGCCAGCGATCTGTGTACCTACGCGGGGGAATCCATTCTGGTGGATCGCCCGACGGTGGTGAAGCTGCGCTACGATCAGGCAGGTGAAACCAAAACGCGTGAACAACGTTATATCATTCGTGACAATATCAGCGAGCATGGCTATAAAAATCGCAAGATTATTGAGGTATGGGAAAGCTTTTTTGTTAAGAATGTACTGCGTGCCTTTTCTCCCCCCGACAATGAAGATTCGTCGTTAGTGGTGGAAGACGGCAAAGGGGGTGTTGCTACCTTGCAAACCACTATCCTCAGTCGTACACCTTTTACAAAGGTACCCGATGCCGGCGATCAGCTTTATGGCTTTAGATTTTTCGAGCGTCAAGATGCCGATACTGGCGATATCGTGCGTATTAATCGCGGGGCCATATATGGTTATCGTAACAAAAATGGAGGTTATTACACGACCTTACCACGTGCTACTCAGATGGATGTAACCGCTGAAAAAGCTGAGCGTCTGTATTTTGCAGGCACCTATACGGGCTGGGCCGAAGGCGATTTCAGGATGGATACCGAGGGTAGAACCGTGGGGGGCTATTATGAGGTTCACTGTCAGGATGAGGGATGTGCCGATACGTCGGTGATTTATACCATGGATCAAGGCATGAATCGTTTAATCGAAATAGGGCCGGCGCGTCATGACAATACGCGTAGCTGTACACCCCCGACAGTGAATGAAGTGATTGTTGAATAGAGCTATGGGTGAATAAAGCGATGGGTGAATAAGTCTTCGGGCACCGGGTCACTTAACGCATTGCGTTTTGTTGTTCGGTGCCCGACGATGTCGCACTGCGTGTGAGCAAGTAAGCAAGATTCTCGGCACGGGCGGTTTTCAAAAAAGGTAAGACGCCGTCAATTCAACTTGTCGCGGTTCTTTGGTCATGTCGTAATAGTTTTCTGGTTCTGTTTCGGGGTTGTAGTAAATTTTGTTCAGAATATTGTGTATCGACAAGTCGAATTGCCAAGGTTCGACGGCTAGCTTTTTCCAGCGAATACCGGCATCCAGAACGATGTAGCCCTGATTATTATCCCGCAATTTTTGTTCGCTATTTTCGACCAGTGAATGGTAGGCATCACCGGCATTGCGCCGTCCTAAATAATTGATACCCAAATACAGGCCAAGTTTTTCGCTATCGGAAAACAGCATCAGGTTGGCGCTTTCTTGTGCCACCGACGGAAGATTGGTATTGAGTCGCGTATAGTTGGCCGATAGGCCTTGCTCGCCAGGCAACCCCCAGCGTTGTGTGAGGTGGGAATTCCATTCCAATGAAATGCCGGGAATGCTCAGGGTGTCGGGGTTGTTTTGATAGGGTTGACGGTCGATGGTCTGAATAAAATCCTGCAATTTGCTGCGAAACAGGGTAATGCTCGCGTAGTTTTTTTTGCTGAACAAATACGTGTATTCCACCTCGGTTGTCTCGATGTCTTCCGGCATCAAATCAGGGTTTCCAGGTGAATTATTGTCGCTTCTTATTTCATACTGTTCCAGCAGTGTCGGCTTTCTGAAGGCGCGTCCCCACAACAGTTTGGTTGACCAGTGATCACTGGCGTTATAGGTCAGGCCCAATCGCGGCGAAACATGAGAATCCAGCTGATCGAATCGATCCAGACGAAGTCCACCCGTCAGAATCAATGCATCTTCCAGAAAGGAAGATTCTTGTTGGGCGTAAACTGCATAATTATTATGGTCGGGTGCCAGACTACCGTTTTTATTGATGAGGGAAATGAAAGAGAGGTTTGGCTGACTGTCGGATATAAACGCCGTTTCATCATAATGATCCACTTGCTGACGTTCGACCAGGAAGCCCGCAATGATATCTTGCTGTGGTGAGTAGCTATAATTTATCTGATTGCGAAAGCCAAACAACGTGGTATCAAGATCCGAGGTGGAGTAGAAATTCAGGCTGCCATCAGGATTTTTTGCTTGATGATCGAAGTTGCGGTGCACGTTATACAGGTAAAGCTGGCTTTCCCATTTGGTGTTGTTCCATTGCTGCGTGCGCTTCAGATTGCTTTCGATAAAGGTGTATTCTTGTTGCTTGTCTTCTGGCGACGGATACAGCGGATATTCGGTCGCGTACTCATTTAACGTGAGCGATGCCTGCCAATGGCCATTCATGAGTTTCAGGTGCACATTGTTGGCGTGGACGTTGTTATCATGCGTGGTCGGGTCGCCGTAACGATCAGCCTGCATGGGGTATCCGTCGGTTTTGTAGAAGCTGCCGCTACTTAGCAGCGTGTTATCGCCGAGTGCGACACCCGTGGAATATTCGAGCTTACGGGTATTAAAGTCGCCGACCGTGACAGCAGCATGGGTTTGTTCAGGCACGCGGCTTTTCGTAAAGATTGAAATAATGCCTGCGTAGGCGTTGGAGCCATATAACGCAGAACCAGGCCCACGAATGACTTCGATACGTTCTATATTGGCCAGTTGAATTTGTTCGTCAGGAGACCATTCACCGAAAATGACTTCTTCTCGTGGCGCACCATCGATCATCAACAATACTTTGGAATTTCGTCCTGTCGGGATGCCACGTATCAATACCGAATCCAACCCGTTGCGTCTATTCAGAATTTGCATGGCAGGCATCATTTTCAATACATCGGACAAAGTGCGCGCACCCATGGCCTTGATCTGTGCCGCTGTGATGGAAGTTACGCTGTTGGCTGCATTCTGGATGGGACGGCTGGTCTGCGAGGGGCTGGTGACATAAATATTGACTAGCTCTTCAAGCGGAAGCGCGAACAATCGCTCGAATTCACTGGTTTCACGGGCAAGCAGCGGTTCTGATGCGCACATCGCACTGAGTGTATAGGCTATGAGAGCGTGTGGGCATCGGAACATAGACCAAAGACCTGAGTGAGTGATGATAGAGAGTGTAGTCCGTCCAGGGGGCGTCGCAATGGGTATAGTATCAACACTTCCGGTGGCGAGACTGATCCGTGTCAAGACGATCAGGCGGCTCAGCGTCAGTCGTTCAATTCCATCTCTGTTGTAATAATCTCTCCGGTATCGCTGGTTGATATAAGGCATCCCACCCTGCCAAGAGATGCCAGATCATAGACGCGAAGGCGGTTTGAGGTGGGTGAAGCAACTTGAAACGCGTTTTCTTTCGCCTGCTCTAGCGCTTTTGATACATTTTCACCCGCAGATAGGGTGGTGCAGTAAAGCCACACCCGGATGGGGGAGGTTAGAGTGGGCCAAAGGGCATAGGCAAAAAAGGCCAGTATCAGTGTGGCGAAGAGAATATTCAGCTTTTTTCTGGTGGAGGATAGCGTCATGGTGTTGTGGGTCTAACGCCAAACATTAGCGTATGTGCATAGTGCACCGGCAGGAAAATCCCGCCGATGCACTGTGCTTGATCGATATCAGAACTGGCTTTTTTGCACCACGATATCGCTACTGTCAGAATAGTCTACATGGGCATTTTCATGGTGACCAGAAGCAACATATTCCGTCATTGTGGTGACGTAGCCCGATTCCATGTCACCCGCAACCACCAGCTTGCCTTGCGCATCCAGGTTCGCCTGACGCGGATGAGCAATGCTATGGCGTAATTCAGTGAGTCGCGCACCGGAATTTTCTGCATAGGCAAAGGTTTTTCCGTATTGCTCGATATAATGGTCGAGATGACAGGTATTGGGAAAGTAGCTGCTCCAATCTTGCAGGTTGTAACAATAATCATAGGCAGCGCCAATGGCCTGAATGGTAAGCAGTACCTTGTTACCGCTAATACTCAACCCTAGCGGAGAGTAATAGAAACTCTGAAGATTCTCGTCGCTTACAGAAAGAGGCGTATTGACATCATCTGACCAGAGTATATCCCCAGTGCCGCCGTTGATTTTCATCAATACTGCGTCTGATTTCAGAGACGCTGTGGCGTAAAGTGTTACGAGCCCCAGTTCGAAGCCATTTTCTCCGGGTATGTATGCCGTTGGACGTGTTTTCGCTACCAAAATATCGCCGCTGTCGGTAATGTCCATCAAGCCGTTATAGTGCCAGAAGGAGGCCGTTTCCGCGCCATTGTTGCCGGTAGAACCATTACCCACCAAATCATCGAAATGGATATCAAATAACGGAGTGCCGGTGCTGTCGAGTTTCACCAAGCCGCCGTCACACAGCAGATGGGTGTTACCGGCTTGACGGCGTATACTCGGTAGAGCACATTGGTAAAAATTGCGTGTTGGCATCGACGCACTCCACAAAGGTTGCAGCCCTGCGTCAAGCGCCTGCACTTCCACGGCTTGTCCATATAAGGCAACGCTCACAGTGTTATCAGCGCTGACATCGAAATCTGCAATATCCTTGTTGTAGTGGTGTTGGTTTAGCAGTGTTCCTTGCGCGTTATAAATCTGCAGTGTTCCACTTGCGTTGTGATAATCACACTCAATCAGCATCGCGCAATCAATATCATTACTTCCACGGGCAAGATAAATTCGCTGATTGATAGCCTTCAATTTGTGAAAGTTATCTGCTGATGCCGGGTTGTCAAAGCGTGTCACCTCTTGGATGGGCGCCCCCGTGGTGGCAGACACTAACCAGAGTGCACTGCTTTTGCTGTTTGTCGCGTTTTTGGGCACGCCACGAATACCCGTCACGACGGCAATCACCTCGGAATTTATTGGAGCGATGGCGAGAATCATCGCCGCATCAGGTAATTCGCTTTGCCAGAGCAAGGTTCCACTCGCGTCGTATTTGAGCATCAATGCTTGATACTCTGGTGTTGAATCCTCTAGAAGCCCTACTCGAACGCCGCTGCCGATATAGCTATTGTTCGTTGGGTCGGTAGATGTTGCAGTAACAGATTTAGGACCGGAAGGCGTATAGCGTGCCTCCCACAGCAGTTTGCTGCCACAAGCCGCTAATAGGAGGACAGAGGAAAAAAGTGTGAAGCGTTTGTTCAATCGAAACATGAGGTAATCTCCCTTTTGTAATGCAGATGCCCCTTCGAGGCGACATCTGTGTCCTTTTCATGCAGATTTTTTTAATTCATTGAAACCGGTGGTGCATAAGAAGAAATAGTAATTGAGCGGCGGTAAGGTACCAAAGCACTGGTCTCAAGATCCCCAAACATCACCCCCACGACAGAATTCGCCCACGCCGTTAGGAGGCGCCCATCTGGTTGTGCCGCGATGTCGGTGAGCACCTGTGCGCCGCCAAAGCTGGTGCACCGCTTGGTACACTCGCCATTGTTCTGGTAATTAAATTTGGATAAATGCCCCAGCAATACATTGGATAGTTCGCCATTGGCAGTTCTGCGCACGACCAGGCTCTGCACCGTGCGGTATTGGGTGTCTGAGGTTACAACTTCGCTCCACGATTCGGAAAGCACATACACATTTCCAAGCGCATCGGCGGTGAGTTTACCGATCGAGGGAGAAAACATGAGTGGCAGGGAATTTGTTGGGTATATATCCTGCTGAGCGATTTCTTGAAGAGATTCTTGACCATTGCCATCCAACGTTAAGAGTGTCAACGCATCGCCAGAAAAGAACGAAAGATGCAATTGGCTATCGCTGGAGAATTCGACATCCAAGAGTTCTTCTCTACCGTTGTGGGACTGTGATGACGTCTGTATCAGTCCAGCCTGGCGATCAAACAAAGCAATGTGGCGGGTGGAATACGTATTGCTAATGACTGCGATGCGTTGATGGCTGACTGCAAGCGTTTTGTAGCCTGTGTCGTCGAAGGGTTGCGAGAAACCAATCGCGCCATTGGCGTTCAGACAACGCAAATACTGTTGGTTTTGTGTATTTTCGACATAGCAAAGTTTCCCTTGGTCATCATGTGCGACGACCCAATAATAATTTTCAGTGGAACTGGAAAGTGATTGCTGCCAGAGCACTTCGCCTTGCTCTCCCAATCCCGTCAATGTAAGCGTTCTAACATTTCGCTGGGTGGCCGCATCGAAATTCGTCGCCTGAAACGCGCTGATAAAATCCGCGTTTGCCCCCGTTGAATTGCTAACCGCCACCGGTACAATCTGTGTTTGCCATTGTAAAATGCCCTCAGCATTAATAGCTGTGACGCGACCGTGCGCGTCCTGAATCCAGCGTCCGCTGACGGATGGGTGCAATTCCTCATCGAAAGGAAGCACTGCTTTGCTATCAACGATTTGCCCTGTCAAATTCAGCGTCGAAAATACGCTGTCGTCTAAATAATCCGCCCGTTCTGGAAACAACGAAATACCGTATCCTGTTGTATTCGTTAACACGTTTTTCATGACAGATTGAACAACAGGAAATCGATAAGCTGGCAGCGAATTACCGGTTGGGTCTTCCATGAGGATGGGCGTATCGGTATAAACCACTTGGCTCCATTCGGGTTTGGTGGCAGAACCCCCGCAAGCGGTAAGCAGGGCAAATGTCAAACACAGGGAGGTACGTGAAAATGCTTGGAACGATGTTGGCATGGGTTAAGTCCTTTTAAGCTTATAAATCCATTTCTATGCCGGCTTCAGTGGACTGTATCACAGAAAAATAGTCTAAGGCAGAGCACTTATTTGAACTCGGTCACAGTGAGTCTGTAAGCAAATGCTTTTCAAGCTCAGCACGGTATTCATCCGGGACTCGACCAGATTTTTGGGTAGAAAAATCGAAATACACTTGAACCGCTCTCCCGCGTGCGACGACAGCATCATTTTGCCAAGCTTCATGCATCACATTGAATGAGGAATTCCCAATCTTTTCTATCCATGTTTTCACACCTACTTCGCTCCCATAGTAAATTTGCGCCACGAAGTCTACTTCGATGCGAGCGAGAATAATCGAGAGTTTCGTTATGTCCATCTTGGGGGTGAAAATGCGAAATATCGGCTCTCTCGCTGTCTCAAACCAACCTGTCACGACGGTGTTGTTGACATGGCCGAACGCATCTGTTTCATAAAACCGTGGAGAAAAGCTTGCATTAAACATGGGGTTACCTTTTAGTGATAGAGAAAGCCTCACTATCCACCATTTCAATGCCCAGTACAACCTACACCGGTTGACGCCGCTGTCCGGGTGGTTTTGCAAAATAGCGCTCAGCCTTGTCAGCAAAGGCGGCCACCCGCTCGGTTAATGAATTGGCCAGATGCCGATAGTTGGCGAGCAAGGCACTACGCTTGGCGTTAAAAGTGTCTGCATCGTATATAACCTGGGCGTTACCATCCTCCAATTGCAGTTCTGCATACGGAATTTCACCGAACTCTGTGTTAAATACCTCTGGTGTGAACGGGTGCCAGCGTAATACAAC
The DNA here is from genome assembly GCA_964473645.1 of uncultured Moraxellaceae bacterium. GTDB lineage: Bacteria > Pseudomonadota > Gammaproteobacteria > Pseudomonadales > Ketobacteraceae > HdN1. Next base: position 54,862 of record CAYYPW010000010.1, on the reverse strand, counting down.
GGGAATAGCGCCACAGCGCAATGTGTCCAGATTGGTTTGTGAAACCAGATCCCACGTCAACAAATAGCGGGTATTTCGCAGCAGCACAGCAAGGCTTTCCCGGTCAGCGGGCCAGCGTCTCTCCAGCATTACTGTGCCGGGCATCTTAAAGCACTCGCCAAATTCACCGCCTTTACCAACGTAAGTAAGATCCATTCTGCGTAATTCAGCGGGTAGTGTATCCCGGTCGTGAAATACAGGATCATCAAAAAGAATTGTCAAAAGATCATCGGGCTGATCCCAATAATTGCGAGACCAGGCAACAAAATAGTCTTCTGGCTGGTGAAAAACAGAATATCCATTATTGTTAGGATTGTTCAGAATATAACGAACAACATTAGGTGCATTTAATGGATTAAGTTGGATGACTTCAGGATAAATAACAATAGAGTCGTTTATGAGCTCACGATATTCTTCAATATCGGTGGCCATGGGCAGTTTCTTGATCAATGTGTGTTCCGGGCAATACCCCATCATGGTGTCGCCGGGGGATACCAATACAATGCCACCCGTAGGAGGAAATCGATAAAATAGTGTGTAAGCGTTACGTCCGCATCTGTTCAGTTCATTGGCTAAATTGTGTATGACACGAATGCCGGCAGACTGTTGATCATAAGCAGGGACAAGCACAATATAATTTTGCATTGTTCTATTCACTAACCGGCGTTAAATGATTTAAGGTGTCAGCAATTCATCGGTGGCATCGGCGATCAATTGCTGAATCTCCTTTTGGTTGTAAATTTCGCTGCGCAATTCAACGTGATTAGTTGTCACATATTTGGTGAGAACTTCGAGCTTTTGCGCCAGAAGCTCATGGAAGGTTGCGCGATCCTTCAAGAAAGTATTGTTACTATGCGACATCATAAACAAGCGAAACCAGTCAATAGTCGCTCGGACTTTCATGTTGCTATTTTTCTGGTCTTGACCCGCATGAATACGGAAGTAGCTCAACGCATCCGAAATATATACGCAGTCCTTGTTGCTGAGTATGGATAGCCAAGCCGCCACATCCGCCAACACGACAAATTGTCGCCCGAAATACATACCAAAACGTGGCCCAATATCCGCACGCCTAGCCAGGACTGTCGTCGGTTCACCCAGCACGTTTCGTCCACTTCTAAGAATAAACTCACCAAACGTTTGGCCCGAAATAAAAGTATCTTTCACGAACAATTTTTCAGTCGGGTTCGCTGGAGGTAAGAAATTCCCGTTTTCATCAATCAGTTGCCGAAAGGAAGTCACCAACCCCAAGTTCGGCCGCGTCACAAAATAATGCATCATGCGACTGACTTTATCTGGATGAAATACATCGTCGTCCATCAGAAAATTGACAAATTCACCGCTAGCCAGTTCAAGACATTTGGCAAAATTATCGAGCGCGGACAAGCCAGGTTGGTAGTGATACTTGATGCGCTTATCAATGAGATAGGGCGAGATCCGCTCTTGGGTAAGAAGGTTCTCGCTATTGTCGCTAATAATAATTTCAATGTTGCCATAGCGCTGTTGAAGCGCGCTTTTGAGCGCAATCTCAAAATAGTCAGGCCGATTATGGGTGGGAATGAGAATGCTCACCAGCGGTAAGTCGCCGGGATTCCCCTCGTGGTTCGGGGTGATGATGGTGGTGTTCGTGCCATACTCGAGTACGTTGGCAACATTTTCCACAATGGGAGTACCCATCGACATTGCAGTGTTGACGCGCCGCTCGGCTTCTTCAATGAGTGCCGGAAGTCCTGAAAATCGCAGCAGATAAATGGCTTCATTACTGCGTCCTGTGCGTTCGAGCAGCGCGCTCAAGTGAAGATAGGCTTGTGCAAAGTCTGGTTTTTCCTTGATCACCTGCCGATAGTTCTGTTCGGCGTCAGCATCATGTTTTGCGATGGCAAGCGTAAATGCCAGGTTAAAACGTACTGTGTAAGCGAGGGGTGACGTGGAATTCTGCAGCCATGCCTGATAGAGGGATATTGCACTTTCCGGTTGAGCGCTATCGACAAATTGTTGGGCAGCTCCAATGACTTCGAGCAGGGGCCATTGGCCACTGGTTGCCAATGCCATCATCTCCTCGAACGTCTTGCCTGGAATGCTTTCTTGCATACTTGCCTCGTAAATAGCCGCCGCGTTTAACAATGGGCAACGTGGGATGCAGTTTGGTTAGCTTGATCGAGCCTCATCAACGTCCGAGTTTAGCACTGGCAAGCATTGCCGCCCGCCGGCATTCAGGCGCTTAGAAGCTCTTTGGTCGCATCAGTAATCAATTGCTCTATTTCCGCCTGGTTATACATTTCGTGTCGTAAGTCTGCATGGTTCATGGTGATGTAGTTCACCAGTGCGTTCAGCTTAACAGCGAGCATTTCATGAAAGCTGGCTCGATCCTTGATGAATGCACCATGATGATGTGAAAGAAGAAATAATCGAAACCAATCGATAGTGGCACGTACCTTCATGTTGCTATTCATCTGATCCTGTCCTGAATGCTGGCGAAAGTAGCTCAATGCATCAGCGATATAGACGCAATCACTGTCCTTGAGAATAGATAGCCAAGTGGCAACGTCAGACAGGACGGAGAACTTAACGCCGAAGTACCAACCAAAGCCGTGTTTGATGGCTTTTAATTTCATCAGCACCGTGGTGGGCTCACCTAACACATTGCGGCCATTTTTCAGGATGTATTCGCCAAATTCAGGCCCCTTAAGCATGGTATCCTTTGGAAAAAGCTGCTCTGTCGGATTGGCAGGAGGTAAAAATTCTCCATCTTTGTCAATAAGCTGTCGAAACGACGTCACAATGCCTACCGAGGGATACTTTAAAAAATACTTCATCATTCGATCTAGCTTTTCGGGATGCAGTATGTCGTCATCCATGAGCCAGCTGACATATTCAGCCGATGCAAATGCAATGCATTTGTCCCAGTTTTCATAGGCGCTTAGGCCTTTTTCTCGGTAATATTTGATGCGTTTGTCGGTAAGATAAGGGGTAATGACAGCCTTTGTCTGTTCGTCATCGCTGTTGTCGCTAATTATGATTTGAATGTTGGGGTAAGTTTGAGCAAGCGCACTTTTCAAGGCAATTTCGAAATAGTGAGGCCTATTATGAGTTGGTATCAAAATGCTCACAAGCGGTAGGTTCTTGTTATTCGATTTAGCTGATTTTTGTTGGGGTTGCTTCTCAGTTTTAGTGGCCGCTTCCAGTAAAACGTGTGCATTTTTCGGAGGCGGTGAAGGTGGAGACGCAGATTGTGGGGACGCAGATTGTGGGTGTGACGCTGATTCAATACGTTGATTGGCCTCAGCAATTAATTCCGGAATTTTCGATGCATAGAGGACGCCAAGGGATTCTTCCCCGCGTCCAAGACGATTTAACAATGAACTCAAGTTCAGATAGGCTTGCTTGAAATCCGGTTTCTGCTTGATTGCCTGAATATACGCTTGCTCTGCCTCATGTTCACGTTTGGAACGAGCAAGATTTACGCCCAGATTGAAATAGACCATATAAGCCATGGGGGATGGCGTCGATATCAGCCACTGCCGATACAGGGAGATAGCGTTTTCGGTTTTCCCGCCATCGGCAAGCTGTTGTGCCGCATTGATTAGGTCAAGCAACGGCCACTGGCCGCTTGCGGCAAGCGTTATAAGTTCGTCAAAGGGACGATCTGTTGCATTTTCTTGCATAAGGGCCTTTATATCGTTTTAGCTTATATCGCCTTGCCTGCTTTTAATATATGCATTTGCTTGCTGCATGTCGGTGACAGGAAGGCCGTAAGATGACAGAACCAGCAAAGCGAGGCGAGTAGGCGTGCATGCGTGGCAGATAGCTAAAAGCAAGTCAAGTCATGGGCTTATCGCGAGTTTAATGGTCGAAGTCTAGCAATAGGGCGCCAACTGTCAAACTAAAGGGGAGGGCTTTTCTTTGTACCACAATGGCCATAGAGCTTGGCGGTGGGTCGCATGGCGGTTTTTGCTTTTCTACCGGTTTCAACTATATTGACTCTGCCTTTATGGCCAAAGGCAACTGAGCGTCAGAAAAATTTCCTCTGTCGAGGTCGTGACGATACAGGAGTAATAATTGATTCCCGCCAATGCCCTATCGCAACCGTGTTGCCGCATATGCGGCAAATTTTTGCCTACTCAAGCGCTTCTTCGTTTTGAAAACATGCCAAACGGCGCCCAATTCATGCCGGATCAATCCACGCTTCACCAGGATGTGGGCGTCACTCTCGATATATATCAATGCGAGCTTTGTGGTGTCGTTCAAGTGATGGGGACGCCTGTTCACTACTATAGGGAGGTCATCAGGGCGGCAGCGTTTTCTGCCGAGATGGGAGAGTTTAGGCAGCGCCAATTTTCACGTTTTGTTGACGAGTATGCGCTTGCAGGAAAACCTTTTCTCGAAGTCGGTTGTGGTCGAGGTGAGTACCTCAAAATCTTCGCCCAAAGTGGCGTGAAGGCCTTTGGAACGGAGTACGGCGAAGCGGTTGCCGATGAGTGCCGTCGTGAGGGGCTGGCAGTGGAGAACGTGTTTCCAGACAGTGATGACATACGTCTTGAAAACGGCCCCTTTGATGGCTTTGCTGCGCTAAATTTCATGGAACACTGGCCCGATCCATCGGCTGTGTTTTCATGCCTTCGACGAAACCTTAATGAGGGCGCGATAGGGTTGGTGGAAGTCCCCAATTTTGAAATGATATTACGTGAGGGCTTATTCACGGAGTTCATTGCCGATCATATTTTCTATTTCAATCGTGAAACGTTTGAGAATACGCTGCGACTGAATGGGTTTGAGGTACTACGCTGCGAAAGCATTTGGTACGACTATATTCTGTCAGCGGTCATACGTAAGCGAGATCCCATAAATGTTCTGGCGTTTTCTACTCGCAGGCAGCAATTGCAGGCGAAGATAGATGCATTTATTTCTCTGCATGTCGACGCAGGTGTGGCGATTTGGGGGGCGGGGCATCAGGCGCTGGCGACCATTGCATTGTTGAATATTGCAAAGGGTATTCGCTATGTAATTGATTCTGCTCCCTTTAAGCAAGGTAAGTTCACGCCTGCCACACATCTTCCGATTCGTAGCCCCGACGTGCTACGAACAGAGCCTGTGCGGGCCATTATCGTCATGGCGGCAGCCTATTCTGACGAAGTGGTGCGTACTATAAGAGCGACCCACGGTGATCGATTTGTCCTGGCTGTGCTACGTGAAAATGGTTTGGAAATGCTGTAATGGACATTCAGCAATCTCAGCTATTGGCAGCCATTCAAACTATCGACACTCTCGTGCCTGATTCCCGCAAGGGCTTGCCTCAAGAACTCTTCTATTGTGTGAGTCGCCTGACCCCGTTGCCTAATGTGGACTTGCTCATTGTCGATGAGTTGGATCAAAAATTGCTTACTTGGCGGGATGATCCTTTTTTTGGCCCGGGATGGCATATTCCTGGCGGAATCATTCGTTTCAAGGAAACGGCGTCTGAACGCATCCAGGCCGTTGCAAAATCAGAGTTGGGTGTAGAGGTATTCCATGACACGGTACCTTGCGAAGTGACTGAGCTGATGGCGCCTCATCGGGATGTAAGAGGGCATTGTATTTCACTTTTGTATAAATGTCGGTTGGCGAGCGCGCTGAATGACGCCATGAAGGCAGATGTCTGTGCGCCAAAAAATGGTCAATGGGCGTGGTTTAAACACTGCCCTGACAATATGATTAAACAGCATAGGGTCTTTCGCCATCACTTTGCTTGATGGTGTTCTGACGGAGATACTTCAATGATGTCACAATCCGAAATTATCATATCTGCGCTTTCTGCTGACGAACTCACCAAGCGCCAAGGTTTGATGGCGCGCAAACCCTATGTTGCCAAAAAATTGGCAAAAATATTGGAAATGGAGGAGCGAGGAGAAATCAGCCCCATTGTTCGTCTGGAAAAAAGTTACCTCTGCAATTTTCAGTGCACGCATTGCTCGGCAGAGTACTACATGGACCGACATCTCGAAAAAGTCGTTAAAATTGTAGATGACCGCCCGAAGATGGATTTGGATGCAATACGCTTGCTGTCCAAAGAAGCCGATGAAATGGGATTGGCACGCTTTGTCATTACCGGTGGCGAGCCTCTGGTCATGCGTGATTTCGACGCAGTGGTGGCAGCGATAGACCCGGAAAAACACTACATCATCACCGATACCAACGGCTGGTTTCTTGATGCCAAGAAGGCTCGCCACCTCAAATCGATCGGGGTGGAAAAGGTTCAACTGTCATTGGACAGCTATATCGAAGCTGAGCATGATGATTTCAGAAATAAGCGTGGCTCTTACAAGCGTGTTCTGCGAGCCGTCGACGCAAGTCTTGATGCTGGACTCAATCTAATTTTATCAACGGTGTTGGTAAAAGGGCGGGCGCGCACGAAAGAGTTTGAAGATCTCTGCAAATATTGTAACGACAAAGGTGTGGGCCTTTATGTGTCTTATGCAAAGCCCACTGGATCATGTACAGATCACCCTGAATTCGTTATAGAGAAAGAAGATGCCGATATCGTGCGAGAGCTTGAGAAGAAGTACAAAATATTTACGCATATGACGCCTTCCTATGGATCTTTCAAAGGCTGCATCACGGTTAAAGGGATCATTACGATCACCTCCACCATGGAAATAACACCCTGCCCCTACATTGATTTTTCAATCGGTAACCTTCGGGAGAACTCGTTGAAAGATATTCTGGATCGGGGAATGAAGAACCCGTGGCTTGGCCCCTATCGTCCCGACTGTCTGATTGGTGAAGATCCGAAATTCATTAAGCTACACACGGAGAAAACCAAAGGAGCAAAACTATTGCCGTTGCGGTGGGGTGAGGGTTTCACTGACGATGATGTGCTGGATGAAGATGTCCCTTTGCCGCAGGTAGACGGATTCTTTGAAGCGTCTGGACGGTGCTTCACTACCGGATTGACGAAGCCTGTACACATGAAGACGCGCCGCTACTTCGATCTGCTGCAGCCAGAAATGGATCTGGACACTATTTATCAGCGCTACACGCAGCATTTACCAGCAAGCAGTTATCCTTCTGCTTTGCAGTTTAAGTCTCGCACAGACGCCATTCTACAAAGCTTGCAAGCAGATGATAAAACCAGGAAACTTTTGAATGGCATAAAGGTGCCATTCATGTTGCCAAAAATGGATATCACAGATGAAGGCGCTGCGATGGAAGAGGTCTTCCTGAAAGCACTTGCATCCTCGTACAAGGCGAAGTTTCCTGAGTATGAATTTGTGGATCATCACACTCAAAAGCTCAATGGAATTTTCTCCGTTATTGACGCATCGCGACATGGCGAGTTGCTGAAAAAAATGCGTGAAGGGGCCGTGGTTGGGTATTTCTTTCCCTGTTTGCGAGAGTTTTCTGTGCCTGCTGCCATTGAGCGAATGGCCGGTTTACCCTCGAACTTTTTGCTCGCCGGTGGCGTCGATACCTTGGCGACCTTGATCGGAAACCCCGATTTGCTTTTCAACAGCAAAATTTACGCGCCGCTGTTGTGGTTGGCGGGTCTGCATAGCAAGGAGGGTGAAGGCTTCTACCTGGAGTCGTATGGCTATAACCTGACATTCAACAGGCGTATGCACTTTGATCAGGCAAGTGAATATTCCAACGCAGGGTTAGTTGTGCTGGGGTAAGCGTTGCATGACGTCTTCTCGCAAGGAGCAATTGATTCTGGCGGAAACAATTCGGATGTTTCCGCCCACTGTGTTTTATTGGGAGGCGTTACGCAATGCGCGCCTTTTCATGACCGGTGCAACCGGATTGTTCGGCCGCTGGCTATTGCCTGCGGTGATTCACGCCAATAAGGAATTAGCGCTGAATCTATCGCTGGTGTTGCTCACGCGAAATGCAGCCGCATTGCGGCAATCGATTCCCGCACTGCAAAATGCTGATAGCATTCATATCCTCGAAGGCGACGTAAAGCAATTCGACTATCCTGAAGCCCCTTTCGACTACTTCATTCACGGGGCGACGACCTCGGCGCATGAGACTTTTCATGGCGAGTCTTCTTTGCAGAAGTTTAATACGCTGGTGGATGGCACGCGTCATGTGCTTGAATTTGCCCGGCGAGTGGGTACAAAGCGGGTTTTGTTTCTGAGTTCTGGCGTGGTGTACGGCGCGTTGCCAGAAGACATGCTATCGATTCCGGAAACCTTTTGCGGTGCGCCTGACACCGCCGATCATCGTACTGGCCTTGCACAAGCAAAGCGTGCAGCGGAGTATCTGTGCGCAGAATATTCGCATCTTTATGGTTTTGAAACAAAAATTGCTCGCTGCTTTTCGTTCGCTGGCCCTGGCTTGCCTACCGATCTGCATTACGCCTTTGGCAATTTCATTCACCAGGCATTACATAACGAAAAAATAGTCGTTCAGGGCGATGGAACGCCACTACGTTCCTATTTATATCTGGGAGATCTTACTGGTTGGCTATTACCCTTGCTTACGCAATCGACATCTCACCCGATTTATAACGTGGGTTCTGATCATGCCGTCAGTATTAGTTCTCTAGCGGAAGTCGTAAGAGACATTGTGGCGCCATCAAAAGCAGTTGAAATATTGGGGCGGCCCGCCTATTCGGTAGGAAATTCACCGCGCAATAGCTATGTGCCTGACGTCAGCAGAATGCGTGAGGAGTTTGCGATATCAGCACCCACATCGCTCGCAGATATCGTTCGTCTGAGCGCCGATTTTGAAAAAATTTAGCCAGTCTATCTGCATAACCTTGCGGATTGAGTGTTCACTCCTACATCTTGCGTGCTTTCAACGACTGCTCCGTTAAGGGAATAAGCATTTCCGCTTGCAAGACCTCCAGCGGCAGTAGAGGAGATGAATCTTCCAGGGGCATCGATAGCATAGATCCATCAGGCTGAGGAATGGCAGCAACTTTGGGGGCAAGCGTTTCACTGTGAACCAATTCGATTTCCAATATCATGGGCCAGCTTTTATCCATGGCAAACTGCATTTGCTGTTCAAGCTGATGTGCCGTGCTGATTTTGGCATAGGCCAGGTTATAGGTGTTGGCCACGGCTTCCAGATCGGGAAGCAGTAGTCCTGCTTCAGGGCCCGTGCCGACAAAGCGACTGTCAAAGTAATTGCGTTGCGTGTTGCGGATAGAACAATAGCCACCGTTATTCATAATGACGATGCAGATGGGCAGGTTGAAGGCCTTGAGCGTTGCCAGTTCCTGAATATTGAGTTGCATGCTGCCATCGCTTTCGACTAACAACATTGGCTTACGGCCATTGCCAAAACAGGCACCGATCGCAGCAGGCAATCCATAACCCATGGCACCTAAGCCCGACGTTAGGAAAACGCGTTGCCCCGGCTTGTTGCGAAATACCGTGTAGAAAATTTCTACCGCAAGGCCGGAGCTGCCCGTTGCAACCAAGGTGTTTTCGGGCACCACCTGTGAGAGCGCATCGGAAAAATGGTAATGAGTAATAGGCCCGTTGTCTTCGAACGCGTGACCCTCATTAACCGGGTAGCGCTTTTTCCAGTCCTGACACTGCTGTCGCCACATCTCGTGCTGTGCATTCTGTATTCCTTTTGCACGCCTTTTTAATTCGGTAATGAAATGTTTGGCATCCGCACAGACAGAAATTTCAATATCCATGTCCAGTTTGTCGATTTCTGCAATATCGATATCGACCACAACTTTTTTAGCGGAACGCGCAAATCCTCGAGGATTGTACGCCGTGATAATGTTGTCCAATCGCGATCCGATGCTGATGAGTAAATCACAGTTCTGAACAGCAAAATTAGGTGCGCGTAGCGCTACAACGCCAGGGCGACCCACACATAATGGATGCTCGAACGGGAGCAGATCCAGCGCATTCCAAGTGGTTACCACAGGAATGCCAATCTGTTCTGCGAGTGCAATGAAGTCATGCGCGGCACCCGACAAGCGAACACCATGGCCAGCAAGAATCAATGGCCGCTGGGCTTGCTCAATCAGGCCAAGGGTTCGTTCAATGGCTGAGTCTAGCGCGGCCTGGCGGCCCGCTTCTGATAGTGAATCTATTTGTGGGTGGAAGCCTGTCTGAGACCGATAATTTGCTGGCGCACCTTGAATATCGAGGGGTATATCCAGCCATACCGGTCCAGCACGACCCGATTTTGCAATATGAATGGCCTGTTCCATTTCAAAACGAATGTCGTCGACGTTCTCAATGGTTTTTGCAACCTTGGTGATGCCTTTTACCATGCTCACGATATCAACCTCCTGTACGCCTTTCTGGCGAAGAGGAGAATCACGGAGCATATCCGCGCGCTTGACCTGCCCGGATATGATCAGCAGGGGGACGGATTCTATCCAGGCACCCGCCACTGCAGTAATGGCGTTAGTCGCGCCGGGACCTGTTGTTACCATGGCGACGCCGATGCCACTGGGATGAATGCGGCCATAGGCTTCCGCTGCTATGGCGGCAGCTTGTTCGTGAAGGCAGGCGACAACCTCGATGTCGGGGTGCTTGCCCACGGCATCGACCAGATACATGGCACCCCCACCTGGTAACAGAAATACGTGTTCAACACCCGTGTTAGCAATCACGTCGGCGACAATATCAGCGGCTCTTTCCATATAACGTCCGTAAAAAGGGGCTTGGAGGAGTCAATCTCAACTCATCCAGTAGGTCAGAATAGTTTTTCGGTTCTTATTATTGTTGATGGCGTCATCAGTATAGAAAGAATCATTTTTAATGTGTGTAGATGAGATTTCTTCTATCACAGCGCCACTGGCACTCACAAACGCGTGCCTGACGCCTGGCTCCACATTGATAATGTCACCCGGGCCATAGGCGTTAGTGACATCGTCGAGAGTAATATCAACATTGCCATACAACACATGAAACGTTTCTTCTTTTTGTTTATGAAACTGCTCGGGGTGACGCTGCCCCGGTAATGACACAAGCAATTTTTTGCAGTACGCGCGATTTACAACGGTAATCATGGTCAACCCCACCTCATAGAAGCGTTCGATACCATAATGATGGGATAATTCAAGATCTGCACCGCCCGGAACAGTAATGTGGCTCTTCTTCAGTAGCTTCTTTACGTCCTGTACGGCTTTTAGTGCCTTGGCACGCACGTTCTCTTGTATGCCATTCTGCGTGGTTACTGGTGCATCCTTCTTTATTTCGCGGGTGGTCGTCAGCGATGAGTATTTAGACCAGTCATTGGCGGTGTACTGATCGGACTCGGGTGGAAAAGCAAAGTAAATGTCATCATCGGTTAACGTCTCACCGACAGCGATGTCACGGCGTGCAAAAACCCCACGCCGTAATGAGCGTAAGCTGTCCACTTCGCTGTTATTGACGGGGGGGCGAGTATCACCCACTCCACATACCTGCGTGGCATATTGCGCGGCTTCCAGCCATCGGCGGAGTTGTTGTGGGCTGGACGAGTAGGCATTGAGCGCATATTTTTCCGTAGGAAATCCTACATGCTTTTCAAAAATGGATGCTCCCTTGGCAATGGCCATTTTGACAATATCAGTGTTGTCAGGGGTTTCGTGTGTCGAAAAACCGATGACCACACCGGGATATCGAGTTTTAAGGAAGTCGATCTGGCTTAAATTCATATTGCTGTCAGCGGTGGGGTACTCTCCAACGCAATGTAGAATGGCAAAGTCCTTTTGGCGATGCGCCAAAAAACTAACCACCCGATCGATGTCATCCAGTGATGCGCCGGCTGTTGAGGCAATAATGGGCTGCTTGGTTTTTACAATGCGTTCGAGCAGCGGCCAATCCGTAAATGAGCAACTGGCGATCTTTATGATATCAAGACGTTGGTCTTCGATTACTCCCACCGAGGCTTCGTCAAATGGCGTTGACATGGCCAGAAAGCCATTGGAACGTATTTCTTCTATCAATAGATCAAAGTCATTTCGACTTAGGCGAGTTTCGTTGAAGCGTTTAATGTACTTTACATCGTCGCGTTTTTGCATTGCAGGGTGAATGAATGTATCCAAATCCCGGTACTGCAATTTGAACGCAAAATTGAACTGGGGGAAATCCTGGCACACTTTTGCAAACTGACAAATAGTTTCCAGCCCATGAGCAACATCTCCCATGTGATTATTTGCCATTTCGAGCACGATGAGCTTGTTTGCAAGGTTGTTGAGCATTGTAACCGCCTAACGTTGGATAATAGACCTGGCGCCTCTTCTTCGCTTTGCAGCAAAGTCTATGCCGCTTTCGTTGACAATATTAGTAATTAAGAGGCTGGGCAGAAGGGGCAATGCGTGTACGCAAACAGGGGTGGTGCGGCGACTACACTCGAATTTTCCCGGTTAGAGCTTAGCAACGGTATGGGTATTGTCAACTCGTGGGGCCCCCTTGCTGAAAAAATGGAGGGCCCCTACCGATGGGATAGAGGGCTTTGGGAACGCTTTGCTTAGCGCTTTCAGCATTCCCTGAATATCCTTGATAGATAGCTCCGCTAATGATCGGGCTTAAAAACCAGCCACTCTTGTTATTGAGTCTGGTAGCCAAAAATGTTTTTTAGGCTCAATGAATTACTGTTCGTCACCGGATAAGGCAGCGATAGATCAACATCGTCCGTATTTTCTGTCTCAACGACTTTATCCATCAATGTAATGGAGAAACGATCAAAAATATCTTTCCAGAAAGCACTCTGTGCAACTATTTCATTTGCTTTCTTCTGATACCATGCGGCCATATCGAAAGCGCCCATTTTTTCGTGACAAATAGCGCCATAGTGATAAGCCAGCGCATGATCTGATCTGGCACGAATCGCATTTTCAATGCCTCGCAATGCCAACGCGTAATTACCAAGGCGCATATCTGAATTGTGCACAAAATTTATTTCAAGATTGATGAAATAAGTAACCTGCTGAATGAAATCGGCAGAAAAATCCGGGGTGCTCAGAACAGCACGTTTGAAATCGCCGGTACCCACAAAGCCTTCTACCAGATACCCTTTTTCCATTGCCGTTTCGAACATTTCGCTGCCTACCAGCGGGCTGGCGCAGAAAATCATAAACCAGTTCGGATCGATGGTTTTCAGGAATCGTCGGGTAATTTCGATGTCTTCTATCGTTTCGCCGGGCATTCCTATCAGTATGTTGGCGTTGGTGTAAATGCCGAGATCCCGACAATCTGCCACTACGCGTTCTACAATGTTCAGCTTCAGTGGCTTTCTCATTAGCTTTTTTAAAGTGTTTTCATTGCCTGACTCAATTGACAGCAATAGCTGTTCGACTCCCGCTGCTTTCAACGCCTCAAGAAATTCACGCTTCAAAGCATACATGGCTAAACCATTCTGAAAGACTGCTTTAAGTTCCAGTTCCCCGATTATGTTTACAATTTTCAGTGCGCGCTCGTAGTCGCCCATGAAATGGTCATCTTGCACGACTATGGTTTTGGCACCGAACTTTTCTTTCAGTCTGATCAAGTCGGATTTTACCCGGTCAATACTCCAGTAACGCATACTTCTACCGTGAACTTTATGCGAGGCACAGAAGGTGCATTTGAACGGGCAGCCCAGCGAGGTAATATAGTGAAAATTGTAATCCTTGGAGTTAACGCCGTGGTAAGCGGTCAATGCTGGATTCAATCCATACTTTTCAGGGTTGACCAAGTCATAATCATAAAACGGAATATCATCTAGTTCATCAACCACTTGGTGCTGAAAGCAACGCGCTTCAGCCAGCTTTTCTCTAGAAATCCAACTGTCGTGCTCGGCGATAAAACGGATGGGGTCTTCACTGTTGATCAAGCCCAAGAACGGTCTTTCGCCTTCACCATAACAGAGGGCATCAAAGTCTTGTGAATCACGAAAAATTTCTTTGTAGCTGCCCGATGGCACCGGCCCACCCGCCAAAAGCATACAATCAGGCCACATTTCCCGCACAGCCGATGCCAGTTCGATCAATGCGGCATAGCTAGTGCTGAACAGCGCAGAAATTCCGACAATATCCGGGCGAATATCAGTGCGTTTGAGTACATCCAAAAAGAACTCCCGATACGAAGTAAAAGGAAACGCGTCGGCACCGCTGAGTTCGCAGTTGAAGTCGAGAAGGTCAATACGAGGCGCATCAGTAGCAAATTTTTTAATATACGAACTTAAAGATAGAATTCCTAACGGCATATCCGTCAATACATTGCCATAAGAAATTCCGTCTTTCTTAGTGACAACCTTTGCATTGCGTTGCGGCGAGATGAAATCATTGAAACCAATATGCGGTACATTTATAAAGAGAACGTTCTTCATTCGTGTAATACCTTTAAAGACGTCGGATAACCGATAGCGTGCGAAGCAATCCCTATGCCAACAAAATCTATTTAATAGTTCGCATATTGGGGTAGCAATGCCCAAATCCTTTTCGAAGCCTTCGCGACATATCATGGTGGCGATATTGATACATTATAGACACTACTTGTTTTAGCCCAATAAATATCAATAAACACCACCAGGATGGGGCAACCTTCTGAATTACTGAGTCTTTTGCATTAAAAGCGATGCGAGGGAGCTTCACCTAACTGGAGGAGACGGTACCACGTCGGGGCCGTGAGGCCTGTTCCTCCCGTCTTGACTAAGGCAGGGCGGTTAACCCGGAATGGCTTTGACAATAAATTGGTAGGGCATGGCATCGCGTAACGCCATCTCTGGATCTACGCCCGCGCTCCTGGCAAAGTTGGTAATGGCCGTCGTGATGAGTTCGTTTTCGAGTTTTTCACGAATGATCGGTTGTCCACTAATCACTTTGAATCCCGCTTGTTGAAACATCTGCAGCATAGATATGCGAGTAAACCAGCGTAATTGGTGTTGCGTAATCAGTCCTTCGTTTTCATAGCGAAAATCCCCACACGCCAGTTTCGCCTGAATGAACCAGTGTTGCATATTGGGCACACAAGCGATAACAGCGCCGTCACTCGGAAGAATACGGCGAACACGCGCGAGAAATCCCCAGGGGTCGCGCATAACCTCCAGCGCCTGATTCAGTATCCAGCAGTGCTGATGCTTGAATTGCTGTAGCATCTCATCGCTCAGCGTTTCGATATCCAGTGACAGTGACGAATCGAACAAGCCACGCGACAAGGAAAGCTGTTTTAAATCAGTGTTAATGGCGGTGTATAAACTCTGTGGATACAGGGTTTTGAACATCCGCACCAGGGTACTATCACAACGCCCCACTTCCACCACGTTCTGGGTCCCTGGGGGAATCAATGACAGAATGGCGCGTGCGATTTCGGCACCGCCAACGGCGGCTTTCTGCCAGTCTTCGAGATGGTAGCCACCGGTGCGATGCACGGTGCCTTGCCAGTCGTGGCGCAAAAAGATTTTCTCGCTGCCTTTTTCAAAGTCATGTCGCACCCAGTCAATGGGTTTTACAAGACGTGACACCCCGGCTTGATGCAAGGCCTTCATGGGCTCGGTCATCGGCGCGCCATGCTTGGTGGGTAGCGGCCATTGACGCATGACCTCAATATTGCAAAGCATGCAGGCAGGGTGCAGATAGCTGATTCCGGTTTCACCGGGCTTTAGATCAAAACCACCGGCATCCACTTGATTGACATAGCCAACGCCATACAGGTCCGGCGTCAGCGCGGCCATTAAAGACTCTATAAAGCCGCTGTTGAGCACAATGATGTCAGAGTCGAGAAACAAAACGGGCCCGCTCAAGTTCAAATGGGTGATGGCCCAGGCCATACCCGGCCCATGATGAATGTTGTAGTTGAAGTGCTGAAACTGGGTGTTGGGGTACGCCGCCACCACGTTGCCGATATCCTGTGCGATCGCTTCATCAGAACCGTCGATGACATACACCGGGTTACTGTAGAACTTGCGTAAAGAGCTTAACAGTTCCGTTATCAGTTCGACGGAGTTATAGGAGACAGTAATAATCGGAATCTGGCTGACCGTCATGGGCATGCTACTTTTCTTGAGCCGCGCGCTGTCGTGAGCCGGGCGCTGGTGGAGGTGTCAGAAACAACAGAAAAACCAGAAAAAACAGCTAATTTTTCTTATTGCTCGCTGTGGCAAGTCTAGCAATCGCCCCCTTTATGTCAAACGCCCGCTCATGCCTGCCTCTAACGACCGTCCCAAGAGGCGGCAAGGGTTTGCCGCCTAACGCCTGCACGCGGGGAGAAGGCTTGCCGCTTATGCCGGTACAGGTATTGAAGGCAAGTTTATAAAGGTGTGTTCCTCGCGAGAAAATCAGCACTGCTTTTGTAAGACAGGCGGTGCGGGGCAAATGGTGTCAGGCAGGCACGACACGAAAGACAAACTGAAAAACCGTTGCGTCAGCGGCTGCTTGTTGCGGATCGCCACCGCCTGCTGCCGCCAGTCGGCGAATGGCATCGATATGGGCCTCTTGCGTGGGCTGTGGCGGAAACGCACGACTCACGCCAGATTCCACCCGCCAACCGGTATCGGCAAACATTTCCAGCATGGTGATGCGGGTAAACCAGCGTATGTGTGTGCGATCGAGCAGCCCCGAATCTTCATAACGGAATAAGCCAGTGGCGAGCCGTGATTGCAGCGTCCAGTGCTGCGCATTGGGAATACACGTCACCAGGCAACCGTCGGGATCGATGCGTTGGCGTATTTTTCGCAAAATCTCCCACGGATCACGTAAGTGCTCCAGGCAGTCACCAAAAATCCAGCAATCACTGGGAAATAAACTGTCCCACACACTGGCATCGATCTGCTCAATATCACCGGCAAAGGTACGTTGGCAGTGCGCTTTTGACACTTGTGCGTAATCAGGATCGATATCAATCCCGGTGTAATACACATCGGGATTTTGCTGTCGGACGGCGCGCGCCATGGCACCGTGCATGCAACCGACTTCCACCACACGCCGCACCTGCGGAGGAATCAATTTGAACAGGTCGATGTTGTACTGATCGCTAGGCGGCGTTTGCTTCATAAGGGGGATCAACCTTGATTGTAGACAGCTTGCTCAGCGGGCGTCAGCGGGAACGAAGGCTTGCCTTTCATGCGCGCAACGGGTTGCGGTACTTGGCGTTTTTCAATCACGACCACGCTGTCATAAAAATGCAAGGCAAAGGTTGAGCGCGTAATCTCATCGACTCGCAGCGAGGCGGGGTCAGGTGAGTGCCAGGCGTGCAGTTTATCGATCAGATTTTTGCTGTATTCGATAAAGGTGTTGGGTTGTTTGTAGCCACCGCCAAACGATGGCCAATAACTGGTAAGCACGTCTTCACACAGGTAAATGCCACCATAATTCAGGTGATCATACAATTCTTCAAACGTATTGATCTGTTGCGTCATGGTATGACCGCCATCATCGATAATAATGTCGAATTTCGGCAGCACTTTTTTGATGTTGCGCAGTGATTCGCGATTATCCTGATCGGCGATCAGAATCTTGATATTTTCTTCTTCCAATACCGAACAACGGGGGTTGATATCAGCGCCATAAATACGCGCGTGTGGGCCGAAATACTGCTTCCACATTTGCAGAGACCCGCCGTGCAATACACCAAATTCCAGCAGATTGATTTCCTTGTTTCTGAACTGTGCGAAGTGCCGCTCGTATATCTCAAAATAATGCATCCATTTATGCATCATCCGTTTTTCATTGGTTTCAAAATAGTTCAGCAGCACATTGCTGGGGGTGGTTTCCATGAAAAATACAGCCTCGTTAAAATGAACTGGTTTTAGACTGAATGAGTCCTGCATCGATTAGCGCACGCAGCTATCGTTAACATGCAGCTATCGTCAGCACGCAATTACCGATAGCACTCGACGCACAGACTCTCCATGCAGCGCAAGGGTGAATACTCTTCCATCTCTTTAATGTCTGGGAAATCGCTTTCCTGAAACAGCGTACGCCGCACACGGCTAAACCCCTGCCGTTCTAACGCCCATTTCAGCGTTTCCCAATCCCAGCCGGATTTGTGTTCATGGTTATGCAACATGCCCATGAAAATCGCCGCCTTGGTGATATAAATATCGGGGCCATCATTGAGCACGTGCTCTTTGTATTTCTCCAGCAGCAAACTGTCGTTGCTGACGTAGGCCTTCGAAAACGCCTCCAGATCGGGCACCAATATGCGATGCAAGCCGCCGGGCTTCATGGCCTCATAAATTTTGCCGAGAAAGATCAGGCCATCGGTGTAGCTCAAGTGTTCCAGCATGTGTGAGTGGTAGACCGCATCCAGACTGCCAGGCGCCGAGGGAATACCAAACCGCAGATCATGATTGAGCAGCAGCGTACCTTCGACGTTATTGGGATTGGCGTAAAGACGACCTTGTTCCAACTGGTTCCAGTGGCCTATGTTGAGCCAGTTTTTCAAGAAAATCGTGCCGCAGCCGAGGTGATAACGGGTGAGCGGATTGGCTGCCAGAAATGTCTTGGTTTCTTCGAGAATGTGGTCCACGCCAAAATTCGTCCGTGCTGTGTAGGGCATTGTGAAGCCTAGCAAGCCACTGATCGAAGTCAAACGCGTGCCAAGCCGGAATTGTTCATAAATTCAGCAGGCTGGAGCGGGGTAGTGAGGGTGTGTTTAAAAAATGCGCAGAGATGCTTGAGGTGGGGGCCGTTCAATCTGCTGGCTCCCACGACAGGAGCCAGCAGTCACCAGCTTACTGGCAGGGTACCACTTTACGTGTGGTGTCTTTCGACCACAGTGGCTGGCCATCGGGCGTCTTGCCGTCTTCTTTCCAGCTTTCGGTGGTCTTCACGCAGAATGAACCGGTGTTTTCAATCGTCGGCTCCGCGTTGGGGGGCTGGCTGCCGCCAATCCGCATGATGTCGGGTTTTTCTGATGTATAGGTAGGCGCGATGGTCGTGGCACAGCCCGCGACCAGAGTGACCAGTGCGAGTGCAGCGAAACTACGACGAAAATCCATTCAATTAACCTCCGAAAGGTTTGATTTTATTGGTCGGCGACAGGGCCGGGCGCGCAGATTGTCACCGCACTGGCCGCCGGGTGTCAAATCTTGTACAGATGCATCGCGTATGAGAAGCCGTTCAAGTTTCATGGGGATTGGCCGCTATATTGCTTACGAGTTGGAAGTTGGCGATTCCGTGACCTATCCTTGTGGAAGCGTTTTCCAAATGAAGGCGCAGGGAATCTATACCGTATTGTTACCCTGTTATAGGCCTGAAAAACCAATGCGACTGATGTTAGACCCAAAGCGCGAAATTGATGCGGTACTGCTGCAGTATCGTCGCGTGTTCGGTTATATCGTATTTTTCAGCGCTATCATCAATATTCTGCAATTGGTGCCCACCATTTACATGATGTCGGTGTTCGACCGCGTCATGAATAGTCGTAACGAAACCACACTGTTGCTACTCACCATCATGGCCGTGGGTATGTTCGTCATGAACGGCATTATCGAGTGGGTGCGCAACCTGGTCATGATTAAGATCAGCGCCGGCTTTGATCGGCATTTGGGCGAGCGTGCGTTCACCGCAGCCTATGAGCGTTCACTGAAAGACAACGTCGGCAATCCCGCGCAAGTGTTGTCAGATCTTTCCACCCTGCGGCAATTTCTTACCGGGCCCGGTCTGTTGGCGTTGCTCGATATTCCCTGGATTCCCTTGTTTCTGGCTCTGGCCTACCTGTTTCACCCCTGGCTGGGATTGTTCACCACCGCAGGGGCGTTATTGATCGCCGGACTCACTATCTACAACGAGATCATCACCCGTGATGAAATGGCCGAGGCCAATCGTCTCTCGGGTAAAGCAGCTGGCTACGTCAATACCACCCTGCAGAATCCCGAGGTCATTCAGGCCATGGGCATGCTGGGTGTCATGCAGCGTCGTCTTTTGAATTATCAGTTTCGCGTCGTGCAATTGCAGGCCTCGGCCAGTGATAAAGGGGCGCGCATTACTGCGGCCACCAAGTTTGTGCGGGCCGTCTGGCAAGCCACCGTCATGGCCCTTGGCGTGTTGATGGTGCTCGAAGAACAAATCACCATGGGCATGATGATGGGCGTGGGCTTGCTGTTCTCGAAGGCCATGGGCCCGATGGAAACTGCGGTCGCCTCCTGGAAGCAAATGGGGTATGCGAAATCCAGCTATGACCGCTTGACCCAGTTGTTAAGCGAATACCCGATGCAAGCGAGCAAAATGCCGCTGCCGCCGCCGACCGGCGTGATCAAGGTCGATCAATTGGTGGTGGTGCCGCCTGGCGCGCCGCAACCGGTGGTAAACGGTGTCACCCTCACTATCGAAAAAGGCGAAGTGCTGGCCATTATCGGCCCCAGCGCCTCGGGCAAATCCTCATTGGCACGCGCACTGGTGGGCGTGTGGCGGGCCGCGCGCGGCTCGGTGCGTTATGACGGCGCCGATGTATCGCAATGGGATCGTGAAGCCCTCGGCCCCCATATTGGCTATCTGCCGCAAGATATCGAGTTGTTCGATGGTTCGGTGGCAGAGAACGTGGCCCGCTTTGGTCAGGTGGACCCTGAAAAAGTCATTGAAGCGGCCCGTAATGCCGGCATCCATGAGATGGTGCTGCACTTTCCCAAAGGCTACGACACCATGCTCGGCGTGGGTGGTATCAAGCTGTCCGGTGGCCAGCGCCAACGCATCGCGCTGGCACGGGCCATGTATGACAACCCACCGATCGTGGTGCTGGATGAACCCAATTCCAACCTCGATGAAGCCGGTGATGCGGCGCTGATCAAAGCCATCAAGGGCATGAAACAGCGCGGTACCACGGTCATTCTGGTAACGCATCGCCCCAGCATTCTGGGCGTAGTCGACAAGCTGCTTTACCTCAAAGAGGGCCTGCAACATTTGTGGGGCCCACGCGATCAGGTGTTGAAAGCCCTGATGCCGCCTGCCGGTGGTACACCCGCCGGGGCACCGGCCCAACCGCAAACGGCACCGCCAAGGCCGGCTGCCGCTACCCCTTTGCGCCCCGTACCCACGCCTTCCCAGGCGGCCAAGGGGTCGTAAATGCAAATCCAGCTCAAAATGCCCCATGCCGAGGCGGCTCACGATGACGAGATCCAACTCGACGACGACGCCTTGCGCGTGGCGCGCTGGGGCGTGATTGTGTTGTTGGTTGGTCTGGGTGGATTTTTGCTGTGGGCAGCAATTGCACCGCTGGGCCAGGGCATGATGGGCAGCGGCACCGTATCGGTGGCGGGTGAACGCAAAATCGTGCAATCGCTATTGGGCGGTGCGATCAATCGCATATGGGTCAGAGAGGGCGAGTTGGTCAAACAAGGCCAGGTGCTGTTGCAGATTAACACCGTGCAACAGATGTCAGAACGTGACGTGGTATTGGGGCAATGGCTCACCGCCCGCGCCACCGAAGCACGACTGGTGGCTGAGCGCCTGGATCACAAAGAGATTCAGTGGCCAGACGATTTGATGATGCTGGCCAACGATCCGCGCACGCAGGCGGCCATGCAGTTGCAAACCAATTTGTTCAATACCCGTCGTGCCGAGCTGCAAAACCAGCTGCAAATCCTACGTCACGAACAAGCGTCACTGTCAGATCAGTTGGCGGGCTATGAAGAGATCAAGCGCAATCAGGACTCGCAGCTGTCGTTCCAAAAGCGTGAACTGGATGGGCTGCGCAGTTTGGCCAAAGACGGATACGTGCCGCGGAACCGTTTATTCGAAGCCGAGCGCAGTGCCGCCCAATTGGGGTCGCAACGCGCTACCGCCATTTCTGATATCGGTCGCACCCGTCAGGCCCTTAACGAAAGCAAACTCAAATTGTTGCAGCACACCCAAGCCTTTCGCAGCGATGTTGAGGGGCAGCTGACACGAGTGGCCGGTGATGCGTCGAGTTTGGCGGATCGCTACAAAGCGCTGGATTTTGAAGTGCGTAATGGTGCCGTCGTCGCGCCGGTGGCGGGTCAAGTCATGGAGCTGGCCGTGCACACCGAGGGGGGTGTCGTGCCCGCTGGCCAAAAACTCATGGAGATTGTGCCTATCGGTTCACCCTGGATCGTCAAGGCGCGCTTTCCCACTAAACTGATCGAGCGCTTGCGTCCGGGCATGCCGGTCGATATGCGTTTTACGTCGATGGATGTCACCATCCAGCCCGTGGTGGAAGGCAAGGTCGCCACGGTGTCGGCCGACCAGCAGATGGATGAAGCCAGCAAAGAGCCCTATATCGCAGTGACCGTTGAAGTCAGCCCCGAAACCGCTGCAGACCTACTCAAGCAAGGCTTGAATGTCAGACCCGGCATGCAAGCAGAAATCATCATCAAAACCGGCGAACGCACCTTGCTGGCCTACCTGATGAAACCCCTCACCGCCCGTTTGCGAGCGGCATTTAAAGAAGAGTGATCTATCCTGCTGTGCGCGCCGCGCTCGTTATGCGCAGCTCTCGTAATGTGCAGACTCCCCAAACGCTCTTCTCCCGTTGCGTTGCTTTTTGCACTCATCACCGGCGCGTCTCACAAAATAACAACAGACAAAAATGAGCGCTTCTTTATATTCCTTGAGCACTGCAAAATAGCGCGCAGTTTAAATGCATTTTCACCCAAGCAGTCGTCTTCACCCGAAGGCAAACAAAAACAAGCAGGATCAGGACACGACATGATCGGAGACATCTTCGACACCGTCAGCAGTTTGCTGGAAGGCGGCGGGCGTTACGTGGCGGCAACCAAGGCCGGATGGGATATCGAACAGGTGTATCGTCACTATCGTCAGCAAGCCACCGCGCTGGCGTCGGCCGAGCGCCGTGAATTGTTGGAACAAACCCATGCCGTGGGCGCAGCCAAACTCACGCAGCTCTTTCATGACAATGGCGCGATCTGGGTCAAGTTCGGTCAGTTTCTCAGTTCGCGCAGTGATATTCTGCCCGCGCAATATGTCAGTGAATTGCAGAAGCTGCAAAATGACGCCAAGCCCACAACGTTTCGTCGCATCGAGAAAGTGTTGATCGCTGAGTGGGGGCCGCAATGGCGTGAGCGTTTTGCTGAATTCAGTGATGTGCCGGTGGCGGCGGCTTCAGTTGCACAAGTGCATCGCGCCACGCTCACCACCGGTGAGAAAGTTGCCGTAAAAATTCAGTTACCGCACGCACGACGTTTGTTTAAACAGGATTCCACGGTATTTAAAGCGCTGGCGACCGTGGGTGCGCCGATGATTTCCCATTTCGATTTGCGTCAGGTGATTGATCAGATCGTGGAAATTACCCTGCAAGAATTGGATTTTCTGCAAGAAGAAGCCAATTTGAAAAAATTTGAAGCGCTGGCGCACAGCCCGCGTATTCATGTGCCGCATTTGTATGAAGAAATGAGCACCGCCCGCGTGCTGGTAACGGAGTGGATAGACGGCACAAAACTCACCGATTATCTCAACCGCCACCCCACGCAGGCCGAACCCATATTGCGTGAAATGTTGCACAGCTATATTCAACAAGTCACGGCCTTTGGCGTATTTCATGCCGATCCTCACCCCGGTAATTTTCTGGTCATGGCCGATGGCCGCGTTGCCGTGCTGGATTACGGCGCCATCGGCGTGCTGACCCCCGACGAAACCCGCCACTACGGCGTGCTGTTACACGTGCTCTTTGGCCGGATATCAAGTGATACTCCGTTGGGTGAACTGTTTCGTAACGCCGGCTTTGTGGCGCGAGATCAGCGCGTCTTTGAAGAAGTCGCCGATCTGGTGCTGAAAGAAGCCCTGCGTCGCCCCGGCTCTACCGATATTCTGGCGTTGGCGCTCAATCGCATGCGGGCTCTGAAAGTGCAAATTCCGGATTCGTTCGTCGCCTTGGCGCGCGTCGTGCTCACCTTCGGCGGCTTGCTGAAAACCTACGAAATCAAGGTCAAAGGCATGGAGAAGAAAGTCGAGGCCTAGCCTTCGCCCCGGGGCATTTGAAAACGAAGTCCTTGCACAACGAAAGCCCTTGAAAAAACAAGCAAACCCGTTCTGGTGGTCTATCTTAAGAAACCATGAGCTTCCCGCAAGAGGGAGCGCAATGGGAAGAAAACGCCGTGCGAATTGCCATGTTTTTGCTGGCCCTGACCGGGGCCACCGCTGCCGTGGGGAGCGAGACCCTTTCACTGGTCGATCATTACGATGCCGCGCGAGACAATGACTCGGCTTTCAAGGCATCGACCTATAGTCACGAAGCTTCTCAGCAGGAAAAAGCCATCGCCCGTGCCGGCCTGCTGCCCAATCTCTCGCTGTCTTCTCGCGTCGGCACGCTCGAAAACATCGACGAAGAAGACGCCGCACAAAGTGATGCCCTCAACTCCGATTCCACGGCCTTGACCCTGTCACAGCCACTGTACGATCGTGGTGCCTGGGCGTCCTATGAACTCGGCAAAGCCCGCCAGATTCTTGGGGAAGCGCAATTTGCAGCGGCCGATCAGGAGCTGTTTGAACGGGTGGTCGATACCTATTTTTCGGCTGCGCGGCTTGAGAACGATCTGCGTCTCAACCAGCAACAACAAGTCGCCATTGAAGGGCTCGCCCGTCAGTCACGCCGTTTGTACGGGGCGGGCGAGGGTGCCGTCACCGATATTGACGAGGCCCAAGCCCGGTTGGATCTGATTCGCGCTGAATCCATTGCATTGCAAGCCTCTCAACGGGTTGTCATGCGTAAACTGTCAGGACAAGTGGGCAGCCCGGTCGAGGGCATCGCCTCGATGCGCGAACAACTGCCTGAAAGCAATTTGCTGGAAGATGGCCGCGATCTGGTGTTCTGGACAATTAACGCCGAACAAACCAGCCCGGCCCTGGCCAGCAAACAGGCCACGGTCATGGTTGCGGAATCTGCTGCGCGTGCCACCAGTTCGGGACATTTCCCTTCTTTATCACTGGCCAGCCAACTGGCCAAAACCGATCAATCTGCCGGCGATCAGGATACCTCGCAATCCACCTATTATGTGGGTGTTGTGTTGAATGTACCGCTTTATGCCGGCGGAGGAGTCAGCGCGAGCAGCAAACGCGCTGATGCCACGCTCTACAGTGCACGCGCCGATTTTGATGCCAGTTGGCAGGCGTTGGCGGAAGATATCGAAAAACAATATCTGGGTGTATCGAGCGGGCAGGAACGCGCCAAGGCCATGCAGGCGGCTGTGCGTTCGGCACAGCGGGCGCTCGAATCCGCGCAAAAGGGCTATCAGGCGGGTACTCGTACCACGACTGATATTCTCGATGCGCAGCAACGTCTGTATTTAGCAAGGCGGGATCTGTTGAGTTCGAAATTGGCCATGCTGGAAAGTTATGTGCTGTTGCATACACGATCTGGGCAAATGAATCGCAAGGTGCTCAAGCAGGTGCAGGAGCTTTATTGAGTGAATTCATCTGTAACGCTAACATTGAGAGCCGGAATGAGTCGACGCGTCTAGTGTAACGCGGTCGCGTAGTGAAGACGGTTGCTCCAATGCCGAAGGTGCTCGCAAATGCGAGCGCTACGCAGGCCGTAAATGGTAGAGACCCGCAACCCAACGTCCATATTCGCCCAGCAGAACCCAGCTAGCAATCTGATATCATCCTCAACCCTGGCCCCCCATAGATAAACCCATAGACAACCCTATAGGTCAGCCCGAGTAGCGACCAAGACACCGGGTAATCAACAAAAAACACCAGGACCCTCATGGCAGTCAAAAAATCTGACCTGTATTCCGCCCCGCCCGTTGTCATCCCGGCGGGGGCCAGCTTCAAAGACATGATCGCCCTAAAGGATAAAAGCGATATCGGCGACAAGATGGACACCCAGATCATACAGCCATTGATCGATGCCAACGCTCGCCTTGCCCGCAGCGACTTTCCTGACTTTAACGACCCCCTCAAACTGGGCGAAGGACAGGCCATGGTGGAGCGTCTCACTAAAACCCGCGCCCTCAAGCAAGGCATGATGCAGGAACTACTCACTGGGAGAACGCGACTGCTATGAGCGCCCTGACATCTCAAGATGCCGCCCTGGTCGCCGCATCCGTCAGGACATTCTCGGTAACCAGCGGGCAGAATACGGCGGAGCGGTAGTCGCCACCCTGTCGCGTCAGCTCACCGTCGCCTATGGCAAGGGTTGGGGAGAGCGCCACCTGCGCAATTGCCTGCGTCTGGCAGAGATTTATGTGGATGAGCCAATTGTGCACACACTGTGTGCCGAATTGAGTTGGTCACACCTGCGCCAGCTCGCCGCCATCGACGACCCGCTCAAGCGCGACTTTTATACTGAACTGTGTCGCCTGGAACGCTGGAGTGTCCGCCAGTTGCAAGAACGCATGAACGCCTTGTTGTTCGAACGCTCGGCCATCTCCAAACAGCCGGAAGACACTGTTCGCCACGAACTGCAAGTGCTACGACAAGAGCAGCAACCGTCGCCCGCCTTGCTGCTCAAAGACCCTTACCTACTGGATTTTCTGGGCCTCAACGACCGCTATCTGGAACGCGACCTCGAAGACGCCATCTTGCGTGAAATCGAACAGTTTCTACTGGAACTGGGCTCAGGTTTTACCTTTGTCGCCCGCCAAAAGCGCGTGCAGATCCACAACGACGATTTTTATATCGACTTGCTGTTCTACAACCGCAAACTAAAACGCTTGGTCGCGGTCGAGCTGAAAATCGGCGAATTTCGCGCTGAATACAAAGGCCAGATGGAGCTTTACCTGCGCTGGCTGGCAAAACACGAACAAGAAGCCGGTGAAAATCCGCCCCTCGGTATCATTCTGTGCACCGGGAAAAAGCAGGAACAAATCGAACTGCTGGAGCTCGACAAAAGCGGTATTCATGTTGCCGAATACCTGACCATACTGCCCCCGCGCGAAGAACTGCAAGCTCGACTACACCAGTCCATTGCCATGGCTCGCCAGCGTCTGTTGAATGACAAGGAGCCCGTGGCGACATAGTACGTAATTGTGTATGAATTGGCGCATTTGATTGCGCCAACGCACAGTCAGCAGGTTGTCGGCATCCTTGCCTAGCCCGATCATTTTCGTGACGCCACGAAAATGATCGGAAGGAGCCATTAACTATCCCCCGCCACCGGCGCCAACGCATAAATCCCCGCAAACGCCACCACCGCCGCCAACACAATACTCGGCCCCGCCGGTGTATCCAGATAATAAGACAGCGTTAGCCCGGCACCCACCGCCACGACACCCACCACACTCGCCCACGCCGCCATCTGCTCCGGTGTCCGAGAAATCCGACGCGCAGCCGCAGGCGGAATAATCAGCAATGCCGTAATCAACAGCGCCCCCACCACCCGCATACCCACCGCAACCGTCAACGCCAACAGCAGCATCAATACCACCCGCAAACGTTGCACCGGCACACCTTCGGCAGCACTCAGCTCCGGGCTCAGAATACATCCCAGCAGTGTCCGCCATAGCAGACTCAACGTTATGGCAACCCCCACACACACCGCCGAAATGAATCCCACATCACTCCAGGTCACTGCCAGCACATCGCCAAATAGCAGCCCCATCATATCCACCCGCGCATTGCCGACCACACTTACCAACACCAACCCCAGCGCCAAGGTGCCATGGGCAATGATGCCCAGCAGGGTATCGTTGGCGAAATAGCGTTGCGATGAGGGCAGCGTCATCAACACCGCCACCAAAGCCGTCACCATCGCCACGCCGGCGAACATATGCACGCCAAACGCCAGCGACAAACCCACCCCCAATAAGGCCGAATGCGCCAGCGTGTCGCCAAAATATGCCATGCGCCCCCACACCACGAACGAGCCCAGTGGCCCGCTCACCAGCGCCAGCAGCAACCCCACTAGTAACGATGGCAATATCAGTTCAATCATGGCGACAAGGCCCTTGGTCGATCACATCCCCATGCAGGTCGTGATGATGGTCGTGATGGTGGGTATAGATGCCAATGTCCTGCGCCTCCGTCTCCTGGAACAACGCCAGATATTCAGGGTGGCTGGCAACCGTTTCTGCCGAGCCCGAGCAACACACATGCTGATTGAGGCACACCACACGATCAGAACTGGCCATCACCAGATGCAAATCGTGCGACACCATGAAAATACCGCATCTTGATTCATCGCGAATCTGCCGCAACAGGTGATACATCTCTTGCTGGCCATGCAGATCCACCCCTTGGGCAGGCTCATCCAACACCAGTACATCAGGTTTGCGCAATAGCGCGCGCGCCAGCAACACCCGCTGCCATTCACCGCCCGAAATGCTCTGCAAGGGGGAATGCATCACCGCCGTCGCCCGCACCCGCTCCAACGCTTCTTTGACCGGCCCGGCTGACCCGCTCGCCAACCGCAAGAAACGCTCAACACTGATCGGCAGGCTGTTATCGACATGCAGCCTTTGCGGCATATAGCCAATGCGCAGGTTTTTCATACGTACCACGCGGCCCTCGCTCGGCGTCACCACACCCAGCGCCACTTTCAGCAAACTGGTTTTACCGCCGCCGTTAGGGCCGACCACCGTGATGATTTCACCCGCGTGCACCATCAGATCAATATGGTTGAGTACGGTTTTACCGTCGATACGCAAACTGACATGCTGCAGGTCGATAAGAGCGGGTGAAGGCTTGGGGGAAAGCGCTGATAAAGAGGTGGACACGTTGCAAGCCCCGGCAGGAAACGAAATAATGCGCGATTCTACCGAATAACCCCGCAGCCCCCAAATCAATTGCAAGAGAGCGCCTGATGAGATTCTGGATCGCACGTTGTTTGTGCCTGCTGATGAGCGCACTGGTAGTTGTGGCGGGCGCTTATGCTCAGTCACCACCCGCAGAGCCGCTCAAGGTGGTTGTATCAACTCACCCGTTGGCGCGTGTGGTGAATAATATCTCTGGCCCGGTCGAAGTGCAGTTGGCGACCTTGCTCGATGCTGGCGTCACGCCTCACGACGCGGTATTGCGACCTCGTCAATTGCAGCAGTTGTTGACGGCAGATCTGGTGATCTGGATGGGCCCTGATATTGAGCCTTACCTCGCCATGTGGTTGCGCAAACGTAGCGGCCCCACGCTCGATATCAGCGAGCTAAAGGATTTACTGCGCTTACCCATGCGCAATCACTCAGCCCGTGAACATGGCCACACGCATGAGGCGCACTTTGATATTCATTTGTGGTGGTCTCGGCAGAATCTGCAAACGATTGGTAACGCTTCTGCTGAGCGGCTAACGTCGCTGCGCCCAGCCTTTGCGCCCGCGATCAGCGCCAAGCATGCTGAATTTTTGCAAGACATGGCACGGCTGGCGGACGAAATCGCAACCGGCAGGGCAAAAATGCCACCGTTTGCTGTGTTTCATGATGGCTGGCAGTACCTGGAACACGATTTGGGTCAGACAGCGGCGGCGGGGTTTGTGTTGGATGGCGAATTATCGATGGGAGTGCGGCATTTGGCGACACTGCAAAAGCGTTTTCAGGAGACATCCGTGCGCTGTGTATTGCTGGAACCCGGCATGAACACGGCGCTGGTAGACAAACTGCTGCCCGGTGTGCCGACCGTCATGCTCGATCCCCTTGGCTGGGATGCGCCAGGCAAGGGCGCTGTAGACATGTTGCGCCATGCTTATCAGCGCTTGCAATCGTGTGCAAAATAATACTGAAATGAAAATGCCTTGTGCGACAGCGGCTTGGACAGAGTTTCGGCAATAACACCAATATTTGGGACGCGGTCTTGCAATATGGACACGCTATCCTTTAAATGGGGTGCCTTGGCGGCCTCTCGTTGCAATGCACAATCCTAAGGGAAAGCACATCCCTAAGGAAATGCATGCTTCTGCGCTGTACGACAGTCAACCGATACCCGCGAGAACTCTGTGTCTATCTCAACCAATCCCACGCAGATCCTGGTGATTGATGACCATCCTGTCTATTCGGATGGCATCACCTACATGCTGCAATCGATCTTTCCTGACGCCGTGATTTTGCAAGCGCATACCGGTAAGGCGGCGCTCAAGCTGGCGGCGGAGCGTATCGATATCGATTGGATCTTTGTTGACTACCAATTGCCTGACATGAACGGCCACGACATATTGTCATCGCTCAACGACCTGATGGTAGCGGCCCCCGTGGTAATGATGTCGGGCAGCGACGATATTGCCTTGGTGACTGAAGCACTGGAGCGAGGTGCGAGCGGGTTTATTCCCAAGGCACATGGCAAGGTGACCTTTCAGGAATGCCTGTCGGTGGTACAAGCCGGGCAGACCTATCTCCCTGCAGAATTGAAGTCCCGCGTGGATCATTATCGTCGTACGGTGCTTGATGCGCGCGCAACGATAATGGGCCAGCTGAGTGGCCGACGCCAGGAAGTGCTGGTGCTGATGTCGGAGGGCTATACCAACTCAGAAATGGCGACAACGTTGGGGATCGCCGAAGCCACGATCAAAACGCACGTGTCTGCATTACTGAGCATTTTTGATGTGGATAATCGCTCCCATTGCATCGCAGAAGCACGCAAGTTGGGGCTTCTGAAATAAATCCGATCCAGCCATCACACGCGTAGGATGGCTATCTTAAACCCCCAACAAATTCCGCATGGTTTTTCGCAAATGCGTAGGCTTCACGGGTTTGTGTATCAGATAAAAATGCTGGTCGCGAATACTTTTCACTAAGGCCGGGTCGGTATCGCCACTCATGAGCACCGCTGGCACATCCTTACCCAGCTGCGCACGAATCGATTTGATCACATCAATGCCAGTCACACCGTTACCCAAACGATAATCCGAGAGAATGATATCGGGTACAAAGCCCGTATTAGTGAGCTTGTCGAGCGCTTCTTCAAGTGTTGCCGCCAACAGGCTTTCACACTTCCAGTCTTGCATGATGTTAGACACCGCTGCCAGCAGAGAGGTGTCGTCGTCAATGATGATAACGCGACGACCTTCAAGGCTCGATTGAACGGGTTCCTGCGTTATAACGGGGTTGCTGAGCTGCCCGAGTGGCAGGTGCAAGGTGAAGGTGGTGCCTTCGTTGTAGATAGAAGCCAGTTCAATCGGAATCTTCAACAAGTGGCACATTTTTTTTACCACCGATAAGCCCAGACCAATCCCTTCTTCGCGGTTGCGCGCTTCATTTGATACCTGATGATATTCGTCAAATACTTTGTCCAGTTGCGTGGGTGGGATACCGACGCCAGTGTCTGCCACACGCAAAACGATTTCATTCTCTTGCTGGGAAAAGCTGACTTTAACAACACCTATGTGCGTAAATTTAATGGCATTGCTAATCAAATTGCGCAACACGCGCCCAAATAACACGGGGTCAGTATGTACAATGGGGTCATCGCCCTCGCAAAGTAAACGCAACCCCTTCTGTTGCGCCGCAGGTTGAAACTCTGCGACGATACTGCCCACCAAATCGCGAAGCGGCAGCGACATTTTGTGAATTTCCAGTTGATGCGATTCCAGGCGTGATAGCTCCAGGAGTGCATTGAGCAGGGCGCTCAGGGCGTCGTGTGATTCAATGCATTGGTTCACCAGTGGTGCAACGGTTTTGTTTTCCTGGCCGATTCGTAGTCGAATACTTTCCAGAATCAAGCCGAGTGCTTGCAATGGCTGGCGCAAATCATGACTGGCCGCCGCAAGAAAGCGTGACTTTGCCTGGTTGGCATCTTCGGCTTTTTCTTTGGCTTCGGTGACTTCCTGTAACAAGGCTTGGTTTTTGAAATCAATGGTGATCGAGCGCGTAATGATTTGATTGATGATATAGCTGATGCCGCCCATGGCACCGAGAAAGGCCATTGTTAAAAAGGCCGCTGCCTCCATGCCAATCAGATAATAACGCGACGCCAAGGCGGCAAAAATGGGTAGCACGAATAAAACATAGGCTGGCAAATAGGCCGCCAGTGCGGGCAAGGTTGCGCTGATCATGCCCGCCAGCGTGATCGACACAAAAACAAATGTCTCAGACTGCGGGTCATGCATGAAAAAAACCGGCACGGCTGCCCACAAGCATCCCGTTGACAGCATGCCCAGCGCCAGTAGTACGCGGACATGAAAATAATCTTTGCCTGCGGCTTTGTAGCGCGCCCAAAAGGGGTCAAGCACTTTCACCCGCATGAAATGGCTCGACTGCAATACGGCGAACCACAACAAAATGCCCCAATTGTGCTGGTACTGCCAAATGGCATAGGTCGTGAGCGTCACCACAGCCGCATGCGGCCAGCCCGTAATTTTCAATTGCTTGAAAACGTAGTCGATCTGCTCGTTGATGACCGAGGGCGTGCTGTTCAACGTTTGGCTCATGGCGTTACTCATGGCATTGGTCTTGGGTTGCATGACATAGATGAGATCACCTGGTCTGGCGGGTCACGAAAAGGATGGCTTTGACGCAGGCAGATGCTAGCAAGGATGGGTCTCATCGAACGAATACTTTGTGTGGATTGACCCCGGCGTTGAACTGTGCTTGCTAGTTGAGCTATCAGGTTCTGGGGGCTCTGTCAATGCTGCGAAAGTATTCATTGGCTTTGCGTGAACCCCCTTAAAATCGGGGCATCCTGGCCTTACTTGACGGCAACTCCCATGACAGAGCCACTTTTTCTGCTGCATACTCCCGGCAACATTGCGGTTCGTTTAGGGGAGTCACTTGCCAAAGCGTTTCACACCGCGCCCTGTTATGCGTTTCTGATTCCAGGTCATACCGATCGGGAATCGGCGTTGGCGTGGCTCTGGGGGGAGTTTCTTGCCAGGGTATCGATTCGTTTTGGCAGTGTCCAAGTCAATCAGGAGGGGCTGGCGGGGTCATTCATGCTGGCGCCAGGGCGGTCGCCTTCTTTGCACGCACTCGTGGTGGCCGGGTTGCTGTCCTTCCCGGCGCGCTTGGGGTGGTTGGGCAGCTGGCGGGTGATTTCAATGGGCTTGCACTTACAGCGTTTGCGCGCGCGCCATGCCCCCATGCCGCATTGGTATCTGCTGGCAATGGGGGTGGTGCCTGAAATGCAGGGGCGTGGGCTGGGGTATGCATTTCTTACGCAGGCAATTCGGCGTGCCGAGGCCGAAGGGGTGCCATGCTTTCTGCAGGCGTTCTCTGAGCAACAAGTGAAATATTATGAAAAGCGGGGCTTCAAAATTCTTGATAAAGAGGAGCTTCCGATCGGGGTGAATTTGTGGAACATGCTGCGCTTGCCAAGCAAGGTGGAGCCCCGTGTGGAGCGGGAGCAACGGCCTAGAACGACAGGGAAGTTGACGGTTCATCCATAAGCGCGACTTACTCCCGTCGTTAGCGGATGTTGTCACGAATCCATTGAAATCTAAACAATTTCGAGAATATCTGCAGCGCATCACATTTTGTTGTGTCTTTTCCCTTCTCACGCGTTTGCCGCTGGTAAACGATAGGTTTTACATTTATACAAGTGTTGATTTCCTTTCGTGTTGTATTGTGACAATCGAATGAATCAATACTGTTCGTTTTCGAAAAATTACATTCCGTAACTTAATGTAAACAGCCATGTTTAAGAACAAAAAGTAATATGCAGGGTAATACTTTGGTATAGTGTGATTTGGTTCTCAATCTGCACGGACAGGGGTTGTAACACCGATCGGCGATTTATGAAGGCAGCAGCTATGCTGATTCATACCCTCGCCGACACGCAGGATGCGTAGCAATGGCTGGTATTCTGCAAATGACTCAGGTGTGGATATGTCCTTCGTCTGTCTTTTCTATAAATTCGGATCAGTTACCGAAAGCAACGCCTCGCCCCTCGATACCCAGCGGTTGGTAACATTGCTTTGCCCTTACCGCGGCGACCTGACACGTGTCTCATTCGCTGGTGGCGATATCTTTTTCTCCTCGCTTGCAGGGCCAGCGTCAGAGGACGCGAATAGCTACTTAATTCCCGCAGATACCGTTAAAAATCCGCAGACAGCGTGGGCCGAGATTCAAGTTTCTGAACAGGGCATACGTATTCAAACCGACCCGTTCGGCATGTTCCCTTTATGGTCTTTCGAAAATGACAGCCTGCTGGTGATCACCAGCGAAGTGAAGAGCCTGCTGGCGCTCAACGAAAAAATTTCACTGACGCTGAAACCCAATGATGAATTGTTGGCGTTCAAAAAGCGCTCCGCTAATTTCAGCCCCTATGAAAATGTAGCGCGCATTCAACCCGGCGCTACGCTGATGGTAGACCGACACTTGCATTGCACCGAAACGGGTGGTTTGCCATTGCATTATCAGCCGGATTCCGTTTTCCAAACAGCCGAAGAGAGCAAGCGAGCGCTTACTGAAGTGCTGTTGCGTTCTGCTTCGATGATCGCTGCTGCATCGGATAAATTCGCGACTTTTCTGAGTGGCGGCATTGATTCATCGACGGCGACAGCACTGATACATCGCCTGAAGCCTGAATTGCAAACCTACACATTGGGCACGGAATTTGGCGACGAATATGCCGAAGCCGCTGATTTGGCTGCTTCACTGGCGATTCCGCATCATCGTATATTTGCCAGCGCAGCAGATGCAGCAAAGCATTTCGAGCGGGCCGTATTCTGTAACGAGACGATTGATGGCCTCACCGCTGAAACCATTGCGCAGTTGAGTGTGCTGGGTGAAGCGGCTTCGGCCCAGCCGACGCACATCGTTACGGGTTATGGTGCAGACCTGCTGTTTGGTTCCATGCTGCGGCATGAGCTTTATATGAAAGTGACCGGTGTAGATGATTTGCAATCGCTGATCGAGCGTACCTGCTGGACAGGTGAGTTTTCACCTTTTTTTGCATGGTCGCTGGGTTTGCGCGTACATCATTTATTCTGGGAGCCGCAACTCATGAATTGCGCATTCCGTATTCCCTATGAAATGAATTATGACGGCCGCTTTGAAAAGGTGATCTTGCGCTCTCTCGCCGCAGAAAATGGCTGGATGCTGGAATCACAAGCGTTTCGTAAAAAATATGCGCTGACCGATGGCACCCAGTTCAATCGCGTGCTCTCGAATGTATTGGGTTTGGAAGACAAGCACGCCTACACGCAAAAAGGCGAAAAATGCATCGCGCAATTGAAAGCCCTTTACGCTTAACACCATTCAACTTTGCAACGCTAGACGTTTAAAGGATACCTACGCCATGATGAACCAAGACTTCACCACCCTCAAGTTTAACGTTACCGAAGGCATTGCCACCGTCGTATTCAATCGCGAGAAGGATACCAATGCGTTTTCACGCAATATGACGCTGGAATTGATGAGCATCTGCAAATGGATACAGGAAGACGGCAAATCAGCCGCTCCGCAAATCAATGCGTTGGTGTTGACCGGTGGCACCGGGCGCTCTTTCAGTGTGGGTGGCGATTTCTGTGATGTCAGCACGCTTAGCGAAGAAACCGAAATTCGCGCCTACTTGGGTGAAATCATCGACCTCTATATTTCCATCCTGCGCGTTGAAGTGCCGGTGGTGGCAGCTATCGACAATTTTGCCATTGGCCAGGGGCTTCAAGTTGCACTGATGAGCGATTGGCGTATTGGTAGCGATCGTTGCCAACTGCAAATGCCGGAGCTAAAAAATGGCGTTGCTTGCCCACTGGGTTCAATCATTCTGGAAACCTTGTTTGGCCGCGCCAAAATGCTCGAATTCGTGTTGGATTGCGAATTCATCAATGCCGCCGACAGCAGGGCGCATGGCTTGTTGAACCAACTTAGCACCGTTGATGCATTGCAGGACACGGCGCAAGCCCTTGCACGTCGTTTTGCTGCCTATCCTCGTGAATCCTTTGTCACCACCAAACGTATTCAAAATCAACGTTTTGTGCATGCCATGGAATCCGTGCGTGAAGACAGCTCGAAAGCACACGTGGCCGCGTTCATGAAAAAGGCCGGCAAGAAGCAATTCGATAAAATCCTTGGCCGTACCGCTTGATCCAATAGGGAGATTGCCCATGACGGCAGAAGAAAAAGTAGTAGGCGCCCTCAGAAAGCTGATGGAGTTTTCCGGTGACATAAACCTGGACACGCATTTGCTTGATGATCTGGGAATGGATTCAGTAAAACTGATCGAACTTACTGTGGCCTTACACACGCAACACGGCGTTGACCTTGGCAGAAAAGCAGCACAGAAAAACATTACCCCGGTTACGGTGGGTGATCTCGTGAGCTTGGTGGAATAAGCATGAAAGCCTATCTCTATCGCAACGAAACGCTGCTGTATCCTTTCCGAAAAACGGCAGCACAAATACGCCTCAAGGACTGTACGTTGCGTTCCCGTTTGATCCATCAGATCAAGCGTAGTGGGCTCGACCTTGTGGAATGCGATGAGTTTGCAATCGGGCAGGTAGCAGCGGGTTCGCTGGTGTTACGCGATGATCTCTTGTTATCGGATAATTTTCTTTCTGCGTTCGTCGCGTCGATTCCAAATCGAAAAAGAAACTATCAATGCCGTATCGATATGGCGCGTTTCCCGATGTTTTCAACCCGCAATCCACCGGCAAATTATCGACAATTACCGATGTTTTATTGCGGTGATGCAAATGACAAGATCGATATCAGTGACTGGAAGGGCGAACAAGTTGATGTGCAGCCCATTGCACTGTATGAGCTTGCCGAAGGAATTCCTTCACGCATGCATAATGTGCAAGAGCTGCGCGTCTATTTTGTTGATAAATTCGCGATTGCCCTCGAATATTGGTTTGATCTGCAGACAGGTAGCAGCCTCTACAGCCGGGAATTCGTCGCCAAAATGATTGCGCCTGCCGCCAAATTGTTGCCAGCGGCTGCCATGAATAAAGTGATGTCTGCGCAATGGTTGATGGAGAAAGGCAATAGCATTGGGAAAAATTGTCGCATCCATCCCACGGCCATTTTGGAAGGCTGCATTATTGGGGACAATGTAGAAATTGGCCCCTTTTCTTATCTGCGTTCGGCGGTGGTATCCGACAACGTTTCGATTCGCGAAAAGTCCTCCATCAAGCTCTCTTATTTGGGCACCGGGGCGTTTGTGATGGGGTCTGATATCGTCAACTGCTATATCGGCAATGAAAGCTCCATTTTTACCCCGTTGCTTTATAACGTCGTATTTGGTGAAAAGAGCTTTATCAGTGGTGGCAGTGGCTTTGCCGATTTCAATGTGGGTGGTGGCAGTATCACGGCCACCATCAAGGATAAAAAAGTTCAGACCGGATTGAATTTTCTCGGCAGCTGCGTCGGGGACAATTGTTTTCTCGGCGCCAATCTCATTTTCTCGGCGGGCCAAGCCATACCGGACGGTACCCGCATTCTCGACAACAACCTGGTGAAGTCCGTGCCTGTTGAGTTTGACGGTACTTATGTTGTGTCAGGGAGCAAATGTATTCAAGTTCCAGACAGCTTTTTGGGAGCACCCAACGCGTGACAATCTCCATTCCAGACACGATGAAAGCCTGGGTCGTTCGTGAAGAACGCCACGGCGATCCTTTACAGGCCATGCAACTCGAAACTGTGCCGTTTCCCAAGCCCGGTGTGGGTGAGGTAACGATCAAGGTGAAGGCCGCAGGTATCAACTACAACCAGCTGTGGGCGTGCTGGGGGAAACCTGTTCCCGTCAGTGGCCTGCATCCTGAAGATCCGCTTCATATCGGCGGCAGTGATGCCTCCGGTATTGTCGTTGCCATTGGCGACGGTGTCAGAAACTGGAAAGTAGGCGACGAAGTCATTACTCACCCCAACCAGAGTTGTGGGCAGTGTGCCGCGTGTAACGGTTTTGAGCCGCTGTCATGCCTGCACCAGAAAGCCTGGGGCTTTGAAACCAGCTATGGCAGTTTTGCTGAATATGCACGTGTGCAATCACAACAGTTAATTCGTAAGCCGAAAAATCTATCTTGGGCAGAAGCTTCTTGCTACGGCTTGAAAATGTTCACGGCGTACCGCATGTTGATCGTTAATGCCGACATCAAGCCGAACGACCGCGTATTGATTTGGGGGGCAGCGGGCGGCGTGGGTTCGTATGCCATACAACTGTGCCGTGCCGTTAACGCCATTCCCATTTGTGTCATTGGCTCGGCTGACAAAGCTGACTATTGCCGTGCGCTGGGTGCCGAACTGTTCGTTGATCGCAGTGAATTCCCCTATTTAAATGAACCTAATCAAGCAGGCACTGCACCCACTGAGGAAATGCGTCGCTTCCGTCGCAAAGTACGTGAGCTGACTGGTGGGCATGAGCCCGATATTGTGTTTGAACACGTAGGTGCTGCAACGTTTCCGACCAGCGTTTTTATTGCGCGTCGTTTGGGCAAAATTATTATTTGTGGCGCCACCATGGGCTATCAAGTGTCTTTCGATGCTCGTTATCTGTGGATGCACCAAAAGCAAATCATTGGATCGCACGGGTGTAATCTTCACGATGCACAGCGTGCCAATTTCTTGGTTGAACAGGGCATTATTCGGCCAACGTTAACCAAGACCTATACGTTTGAAGAAACTGCATTGGCCCATGATCATTTGATGCGTGGTACAGGTGTGCAGGGCAGTCTTGCCGTTACAATGGATTGAACCATGCTTTGGGATAATTTTGTACGCAACATGCAACAACACCAGCGCACTACGCAGATGGCAGTGGTGTCTGATGAGGCCGCTATTTCCTACACGGATCTCGCACGCAACGCAGAGGCATTGGCGGACGTGCTGGCTGCCGAAGGTGTTGGTGCGGGGCAGGTTCTGCATGCCTACCTGGGTAATATCCCTGCCTTTGTTGTCGCGCAGTTGGCGACATCAAAGGTCGGTTGTGTTTTTGCGCCGCTGGACGTTGGTCTTACCGATGCAGAAGCACGTGACC
Source organism: uncultured Moraxellaceae bacterium (assembly GCA_964473645.1). Lineage (GTDB taxonomy): Bacteria > Pseudomonadota > Gammaproteobacteria > Pseudomonadales > Ketobacteraceae > HdN1. Next base: position 16,221 of record CAYYPW010000010.1, on the reverse strand, counting down.
TGCTGACACTGACGGGCGGTGACTTGATTGTTTGTGAGGCGTCGTCAAAAGCACGTTGTGAAAAAATTTCCAATAATCTTATCGTGGTTGATGCGTTAGGTGAGGTGATACACACCGATATTAAGCAGCTGCCCGCAGCATCAATTGCGCACAATATCGCGTGCATACAATTTTCTTCCGGTTCTACGGGGGCGTCCAAAGGCATTCTGTTGAGCAAAGAGGCATTTTTCTATCGCTCACACTATCTGCTGACTTCTTTGGGGTTGCGTGAGGACGATCGTACGTTATGTACGTTACCGCTGAGTCATACGCATGGCGCTGAATGCCTGGCGTTACCCACTCTGTTGGCGGGCGGTACTTTGTACTTGAAGTCACCCAAATTTGCTTTCCCGCTTTATATTCTTGAAGAGCTGGAACGGTGTGGCATTACGTTTTTTAGTTCCATTCCACAATTCTACGATTTTGCCGTGAAGCTCGAACATGCCAGCGCCCCCAATTTGAACGCATTGCGACATCCCTTTTGTGGGAGTGCAGCATTGGCGCGTTCGACTGCAGAAGCGTTCTTTGCACGCTATGGGGTACATATCAAGCAAGGCTATGGATTGGCAGAGCTTTCAGTAATCTGCATCAATCGTCACGAGGGTGAGCGCGTTGTTTATGATTCCATTGGTACGCCGCTGGATGGAATCGAATGGCGTCTTTCTGGCGACGACAATCTTTCTGACGATGCTAAGGAAGGCGAATTAATCGTTCGATCCAAAGCGATGTTTTCTGGGTATTTAAACAATCCAGAGCAAACGCAAGAAAAGCTTCAAAACGGCTGGTTGCATACAGGCGATGTTGTTTCGGTCGATCCCGATGGGCTTTTTCGTGTAGTTGGGCGCAAAGAAGATTTTGTCAAAATCAATGGTTTCAAGGTGTATGCCTCGGAAGTCGAACGCGCCATCATCGGGATTGACTGGATTAAGGAATGTGCGGTTATCGCTGAAAGAAATGACACTGGTGCCGAGTTCATGGTGGCCTATCTGGTGCCTGCTGATAGCGATACGATTACATCGGTTCCTGAAAAAGAAGTAATCAGTTTTCTTCGTCAACGGCTGTCAGAGTACAAAATTCCGAAGAAATTTGTTTTGCGTACCGAGTTCCCCAAGAATGCGCTCGGCAAGATCCTTAAATCAAAAATTCAAGGCTAACCTTGATCTAAGCAAATGTTATCGAGAACGAGATCCGTAAACTTGCATTTCCATCCCTTGCTCAAACAGGAAATTTAAATATGAGTATCACCGACCAATATCAACCCATCACCAAATCTGGTAAGGGTGTACGTATCACTGACCGCAAACTCACCGATTTCACCAAGGAAGAGTTGCAAGCATTACTGGATAAATACCTGTGGATTGCGTTCAAGAACAATCCTGTTACGACAGATGATGTTGAAGGTGTGTTGAGACAATTTGGTCCATTGACGCAGAACGACCGTCGTAAAGGCGTGGTACTCAATATCGATGGCTCGAAGGAACAACAGGGCGAAGTGTTGTTGGGCGATGGATTTTTGCCCTTGCACCGTGATGGCGCCTTGATGGGGACCGATGTGCGTTATGTCGGGATCTTCTGCATGGAATACCAGAATATTGTGGAAGGCGGTCGTACCTTTATTATCGACAGCGAAGGTGCCATGTCAGAAGTGCCGGAAGACATCATAAATTTGCTGCGTGAGCGCGGCATTGAAGGCAAGCCGGTGGATCGCTACTACATGAAGTCTGCCGATACCTGGCATCCCATCGCAGGATTCATCAATGTGGATGGAAAGGAATATTTGAACATTGGCTTCCCGTCACCACGCAATGAAAAGCCCAGCTGGTTGATGCGTATTCCGGGTGTTGATGATGCTCGCTTCAACGAAATATTCGATTTGCTCAATGATATCGTGATGAGCGAAAAATACTGCTATTACCAGGATTGGAATGAAGGCGATTTGTTGTTGCTTGATAATCGCAAGACCCTGCATGGGCGTGAAGCGTTTAAAGGGCAACGTAAGCTGGCGAATATTCAGGTGTTGGCGTCCTGATCCTTTTTCGGTTATGTGTTTTTGGGTTCTTAGTTGTAGCGGTGGCCGGAATGTCGGATAACACATTCCGCGCCATCACATAAGTGTTTCCCCACTCGTAGGTAGATGCATGTTTGAAATTTTCGATCTCGCTGTACCGTTGACGGCTGGGATTTTTTTGAAAACTCTCGCCCTCGTGTTCGTGGGAACGCTGGCCAACTATTTTTTATTGACTGTGCCAACGTACTATTATTTCAAAAGAAATTCAGGCACTTATTCAATTCGTTTGCAAGAAGGTAATCCATTTCCTGGGCAAATCGCTCATGAGCTACGTTGGTCGTTGGTGACTATCTCCATATACGCGTGTTTAACAACGTGCTTGATTGTCTTGTGGCGCATGGGGGCTTTTCCGCTATTTTATGTCAATCCTTTGCAGCACGGCTGGGCTTATCTTATCGTGAGCCTTTTGCTAGTGTTGTTGGTGCAAGATGTATACTTTTACTTTGGCCATAGGCTACTGCATAGTCGAAAATTGATTCGTTATCACGGCGTCCATCATCGTTCAAAGGTACCGTCCCCCTTTGTTATGTATACTTTTCACCCGATAGAAGCACTGGTGCATTTTGTCCGCTTGCCACTCATGCTGTTGTTGTTTCCGGTATGCCCGTTGGTGTTAATCATCACAGAGGGGTTTATTTCGAATGTGATTAATGCACTAAGCCATGCTAATCACGAGCCAAAATTTCTTCGTAAGTTTAAGTCAGTGTATGGTTGGACAAATGAAACCGTCGTGTTTCACGATCTTCATCATAGCAAAATACGTGGAAACTATGGTTTCTATTTAAAAATTTGGGATAGACTTTTTGATACCATGTTAATTGATACAAAGGCAAACGCGGCAAAGGTAAGCCATCAATGTCAATCAGACACGACAGTAAACGTATTAGACAATAGGTGATTATCATGTCGTTGTCGCTAGATTTGGATGTTAAGTACGCGTTCGAGGTTAATGCCTCATACGATGAGGTTTTTGCGTTGTTGTCCGATGTGCCGCGCGCATCTAGTTTGCATCCAACTCTTGAGAAAATTGTCGATCTGGGTGGTGGCCAATATCGCTGGATAATGAAAAAATACGGTATTGAGAAATTCAATGTTCAGACCATTTATACCTGTCATTATGTTGCCAGTCACGATGCTGGTACCGTCACTTGGACGCCTGTTCCTGGTGATGGGAATGCATTAGTGGAAGGCTGCTTTAATTTGACACGCAAGCCTTTGGGGACTTTGGTGAGTGCCCAGATTAGTAGCACTGCAACGCTCCCTATCCCTGCGATCATGAAAAAGCTTGTGTTGCAAATCATTAGCAGCGAAAACAAAAAATTAAATGAGCAATATATAGGCAATCTAATTCGATGTTTGGGTGGCGGGCGTATATTGCGGATTTGATTCGTCCGAAATGGTTGTGGTTGTTGCCGCTTATTTAAAATCAGGTACAGTGTTGGGGTTTTCAATATTGCTGAAGAATTCAGACAGAATTGAAGCTACCTCCTTCGGCTTTTCAATGTAGGGAAGGTGCCCACATTTTTCGATAACCTTAAATTGGCAGCGGGGAGCTTGCTCCGCCATGCGCATTAGAAAATCCTTGTCAGAATATATATCATGCGAGCCGCTGATTAAATTCAGCGGGCAGACAAGTGATGTTATTCTGGATGCGGCGATGGGCATAATGTTGAGTAAGCTGATTATTCGATCCTCTATTTCGTTACTGTAATGTCTAGCTTGGTTCGCATAGAACTTTTTCACTAGGGTGGGGGTGGACGGTGCACGATAGAACAGCATGCTTAATACTCTGTCGACATCCTCAACTGATTGAATAGCCAGCTCGGCGGTTAGAGATCTAAAGTGATCTCTTTTTTGTAAGTTAGGCAGACCGAGAGCGGATATTGAAAGCACTCTGCTTGGGTAACGATTAGCGAAATCAATAGCTAGCATGCTGACTGAACATGCAGCTACGATATGGGCTGACTTGCTTTGTGTTTCAGATATGAATTTATCAAGCCACTCTGAAAGTTCTCTTATTTTTCTATATTTGCGGCATTCAATGTTTCTGATGCTATATCCTGGAATATCTACCGATATCACGCGATAGTCATTTGACATGATGTGCATAAGAGTACGCCAGTGGGCTTTCGAGCCTGCAGCATTATGTAAAAATAGCACTAGTGGTCCCTGACCACCCTCAAGATAGCTGTAATTCTGGCCGTCTATTTCAATCTTGCGCGAGCGAAGGCTGCCAAGATAGGCGGCTGTATGCAGCGCCAGAAATTGAAGGTCTTCCCCTATACTACTTAGCATTACGCACCTTTACGTACACTTTATTACACAGAAAAAATGTAAGATGTCTTTGTTAACGTAAACGAATATTCGCGAGTTTGTGTTGACAGTTGTCAATTTGATTGCGCGCTCTTTCACTTTAGACAGAATTTCACTTTTTGTGCCCGATGTTGATGCAAGGTGTTGATTTAATTGAAAATAGAATTATAAAGATGCAAATGCGGAAAAACATTCGGCTGTCAGCGAGCTGGTTGGTAATGTCACACTGGGTTTGTAGTGTCGAACGTGTGATGCTCAAGCGCTTATTCTGCTGTGCGAAATCCAGATCTACGTTCCAGGCGTGCAGATGTTTATTTTTGTAACATCATGACATTGAAGCGAAAAACGACATGAAAGGCAAGCCAAATCCTGATAATCTCAGACGCTAGTTGCTGCGAGTGGCAAAATGACTTTCGCTAAGCTGAATAATAAAAAGGAATCTAGCAATGAAACCCAAGACGCCAAAAGATCTAACGCTTGTCGCCAGAGATATTCGCTTCGATTTCAGTGCTGCGATGCAGCAAAATCGCTATTGGCACAATAATGATCCGGTGGTCACCCACTTTTTTAATGCGTTACAGGCTACGTTTCCTGAAGGCGAGCGCTTTTTCATTGAGGCCACTCGTGATGTGCGTGAACAGATGGATCAAAGCAAACTTTCCCAGCGCTTGTTGAACGATATCAAGTTGTTCATTCGCCAGGAAGCATTGCATGGTCGGGAGCATGAATCCTGGAGTCAAGCGCTTTGTGATCTAGGCTATACAAAAATCGCGGATTTTAGCGAAAAGCAGCGAAAATTTCGTGAGTGGGGCCGTAAAAAGTTTGATCCTTTGTCACGACTGGCTTCTACGGTAGCGCTTGAGCATTTTACAGCAACTATTGCATCCTTGGTCTTGTATAAGCGTCCCGATCTTATCGAGGACGCGGCTGAGCCATTCCGTTCAGCGCTGGTCTACCACACATTCGAAGAGGTTGAACACAAGGCTGTGTGTTACGACCTGTTCATTGAAGCTGGCGGCACCTACGGAATGCGTCTGTTCGGCATGTTCGTTTCGATACTCAGCATTATGTATCAAGTGCGCATTCGACATGTATATTTGCTAGAGAAAGATGGCCTCTGGAATCGTGAAAACAAGCGCAAAGCGCGTAAATTCATTTGGGGGCGGGATGGATTGGTCGTAGCCTTGCTTCCCAGTATTATTGAATACCTGCATCCTGATTTTCATCCCTGGAAAAATGATGAGCGCAGGGATTTTATACAAAAATTTGGAAACTATATTGAAGCGTTGGGCGTGGCTGCTTGAATTCGGTTCTTGGGCAGAACATCAACGTAAAGAAACAATGTTATCAGGGAAAAGATAAGTGAAAAAGCTGCAAGCAAATGAACGCTTCAAATTTCAAAGTACGGATTCCGTTATCACCAGTTTGGTGGCTTTGTCTTCTGAGCCCACATTACGCTATGAACTAACTTTTTCGAGTTCACTAGACACACAGAGATTGCAAGCAGCATTAAAAGCTCTGGTGGAGTTTGAGCCCGTGTTGGCGTGTAAGCTTGTGTTAGACGACCGCCCCTACTTTGAGCGCCAGGAGCTCAAAGACAAGGACATTCTTGTCATAACTGAATCCCATGACGAGTTCGATAAGTTTCGTGAGAAAAAAATCAATATCGAACAAGGCCCACTGGTAGCCTGTGCCCTCTTAAAAGCGCCTGAAGGCGATAAATTGCTTTTCAAATTCGCGCATGAGGCTGCCGATGGTTTTGGTGTTGCCGAGGCGATCAGTTTCGTTGCACTCCACTATCGCGACCCCGCTACAGCTAATGCACGCATTCGACGACCTCACGAACTGTCTAGAAGTCCCCTTCGCTTAATTAGGCAGTTCGGCGTTTTGGACTATCCCAAGCTGGCATGGTTGAATGCCAAAGAGAAGCTGGGGTACTTCTTGCCTGCTGGAACCATGGCATATTCATGTGGTGAGAATGGCTTGGTAAAGTCGAGCTTTATAACTCGCAAATTTGATGCTGCCACCGTGAAAACGATGCGCGACTATGCGAAGAAACAAGGCGCCACGCTTAACGACCTGCTTTTGGCAACGTTTTTGCGTGCGATGGCCGGTAAGGTCGATTTTAAGGGCGACAAAGCACTTCGAATCCTTCTCACAATAAACCTTCGACGCTATCTCAAGCAATCACCCATTTCAAGCTCTGAGATTTGTAATCTAAGTGCGATGGAATGCGTAAACATAGGGCGTGAGTTGGGTCATACATTGCCTGACACTCTGAAAAAAGTTGCGCATGTAACTCAGCAAAAGAAGCAGGCAGGTATTGGATTAAGTTTTCTACTTGATCTAATAATTAACGAAAAGCTTAAGTATACGACACAGAAAAAAATCAACCAATCGACGCGCGATATGGTGATGAAGACAGAAAACTTTGCCGTTACTGTTACCAATGTGGGAGAAATTAGCACTGCTACGCTGGCATTTGACAAAGCGCCAGAAGATATTGAAATTTTTGCACCACTTGCGTATGCACCGTTCTGGTGTTTCTCCGTTTACGAATATGCCGGTGTACTCAAAATTGGTTGCGCCATTGATAGTCGTCGGGTTCAGCTGTTCAATGACCTATTGGATGCTGTTGAGAGAGAAATTTCAGTGGCCTTGAGGGATGCAGGTTTGCAACAGGTAAACTGATAAAAGCTATAGAGTTAAAAAAATATTCATGTGTCTCTATCGAATTCAAAAAAAGCTTTCTTGGAATTTAAAAATAAGGAAAAGCACGCTGACCACGCCATTGGCTATGCAGCGTGGCGGTGTCCTGTCTCGCTTGATCAGCGTTCTATTAAATCGCACTCCAATCCAACTGTAAAAAAATACTTCTCTCAATCTCGGTAACTGGGAACCCTTCAAAAGTGTTCACCCATTCGGTTTTTCGTTTTTCCAGCAGTTGCGTGCCAATCAATGATAGTGACAATTCTTTGGCTAGTTGGTAACCGGCTCTGACGCTAAAGTCGTAGTGGCTAGGAAGGGGGGCTGATTCCATTGTCAGTACATCCTTTTTACCGGTGTAATCCAGTTTAAAATCAAACTCCCAGTCGTCCCCATATTCATATTGAGACAGAAGGTACGCTGAATTTTTTGCAGTAAAGCTAAAGATATAGCCATAATAGTCTTTTCCTGTAAGCGTATCTTCACTGATTTTCAACAAGGTGTGTGTATAGGCGGCTTTTAATCGCCAATGCTCGAATGGTTCAAATTGGATGAGCAATTCTGCACCTTTTGATTCTCCGTTGGCGCTATTGTCGTTGGCGGAAACTACCTTGTGATACCCAGGGTTATCCTGATCTTCTTTGAACTCTATAAAAACGTTGCTTCTTAGGCTGCTATAACGGGTGTAGTAAGCCGAAAGGTCAATAAATAGATAGTCATTAATAAACGATCTTAATCCCAGTTCGTAAGCATCTGCAATTTCGCTTTTGAATTCTCTATTGCCTACTGTTTCAACGTAAGTGACCTCTGAAAGATCACTTGAGATTAATTCCAGCATCGCTTTGACTTCGTCTGTGGTGCTCGATTTAAAGACTAGCACTCCATCAATTCGTCCAGGTGTTTTGGCGGCTCGCGACCAAGCCGCCCAGAGTAACCCGGCATCTTCAAGCGAATACCCGATCCTCAAATTGGGTTGAAACTCAGGATCGGCATACCTGTTGTCCTCATACTTTGCACCCAATGTTATGGTTGCTGCGTCGGTAAATTGAAATTCATCTTGGAAAAATGCAGTGTGGCGATTGAATTTTAGTGAATCATCTGTGAATGAAACTATAAAAGATCCTTCAGTTTTTGTTTGGACTTGCCTGCCTGCCGCGCCTATGGTCCAAGTATGTCTGCCTATAGGCGCATAATTATATTGAAAGTCCAAGTCCAAAGTGTTTTGGTCATAACTATAGATAGGCTCGGTACGGTCTTCCCAATCTACGTATCCTTTGAGTTGCACGCTGTCTGAGTTGTCCAATTCATGCAACCAGGTGGTCATGAACCACCCTTTATTTGATCCGAATTTGTCGGTGGTCGTCGTTAATCGTTCAAGGACTTCATCAAGATCGGCGGTCCCATGTAGCGACGTTTTTGTATAGCCAAGGTCCCATGAGACTACATCCGATGGCAGTGGCTTCCAGTCCAGTCGAGATGAAATTTGACGTGTGCTAAATGGATCGTTAGCTTCTGTGTTTAACTCCGGATCAAACCCCGCATCAACGTTTCGATAGTCCACATTGACCCTACCGGTCATGCTGCCGTTTCGAAATCCTTGCCTGATACGAGTGAATGTCTTCTCTTCATTTCCCGCTCCCGCTGTTACTCGGGCATCCGTCGTTAACTCACTGTCATAGGTAATTATGTTGATTACACCGTTAATGGCGTTGGCGCCCCACGTACTTGTTCCTGGGCCTCTTATAATTTCAATTCGATCAATTTCGTTTAGTGATGGTAATACGTTTTCCCAATTGACTCCGCCAACCAGTGGGTTGTACACACTGCGTCCATCCACCATAACAAGTAATTTGTCAGAATACTGAGTGCGCATTCCTCGGGAAGCTACACTCCAAAAAATTCGACTTGCTCTGTCGGCCTGTACCCCAGGGGCCAAATCTAGCACTTCAGCGACAGTGACCGCGCCTGATCTGCGAATATCTTCTTGTGTAATGACGTGTATCGCTGCTGCTGTCTTACTTAGACTTTGTTCGCGCTTGGTGACTGTTGTGACATTCATCTCCATCAAGTCTTCTAAATCCATTTGCGCTAACGGATTACTGGAGCAATGGGCATGGGTAACGAACATCCCACATCCTAGGCAGCTAAGAAGTATATTTTTCAAATCCATATGAAAGCCCATTTCTTAAAGCAAATTGATTTGTCCGTGCAATCTCAACGACGCTTCGCAATATATTGCCGTATTGGGGGTAGAACGTTAGGAGTTCACAGCTACAACACCAACCGCCTCAACACCAACCCCCGCATCCCCTCCGGCGATTTCTGCTGCACTCCCGCTTTGTTCGGATCACACGCATTCACCAATCGTGACAACCAGAAACGCAGCGCAGCAAAGCCAAGATAATCCGGCAATGCGCGTTGTTCCGCAGGCGTCAAACGTCGCAACGATTGATACCCACGCAATACTGCCTCATATCGTGCGTTATCCAGATTACCGGTGTCATCATTGCACCAGTCATTAATCAATATGGCCAAGTCATAGATCAGCACATCATCGCAGGCATAATAAAAATCAATAATCCCGGTCAGTGAATCCCCTTCGAACAGGGCATTGTCATGAAACAAGTCCCCGTGCGTAACGCCGGTTGGCAGTGGCGATCCCAAAGTCTCTTGGTGATGCCAGCGATCCAACTGATTGCGCAGCAAATCTCGATCCTCTGTCGACAGTTGCGAGCTAACCAGCGCGAAACTGCGTTCGCGCCAATGCGCATCAAAATCGCTGCGACGGGGTTGGGCAAATCCCGATAGATGAATGCGCGCCAGGGCTGTTGCGATAGCCTCACATTGCGCCACGCTGGGCGTATGAATATGACCACCCCGCAAGCGCGGCACCAGCATGCAGGGCTTGTTGCGAATGTGCTGTAGGGCAACGCCCTTTTGATCGTGCAACGGCGCCGGAACGGGGAGTCCTTTTGCCTGCAAATGTTCAAGCAGGGCCGCGAAATAGGGCAGCTCCCGCTCTGGTACGGATTCAAAGACTGTCAGTACCAACGCTTTGGGTTGCCCGGTGGCATCAATAGCATCCAGAAAAAAATTCGAATTTTCGATGCCCGAGGTCGTCGCTTGCAAACGCTGTAATTGCAGGCCATCATAACGTGCCAGAAAGGTGGCTACTTCTTCAAATTCCAGCGGCGTATACACCGACATACAACACTCGCCTATTTTAAATTTGCCTATGCAAACCCACGCAACCCTGATCTGCGCCGGTCAAAACAGACTGACCAAAAAAGCCCGACCAGGAAAAACTCTAGTAAAGTCTCACCAGGAAAGAATCACCCACTCCGGTACCAACAAGCGATCGCTAGCATTCTGGATAAATTTACCGTCGCCTTTGATATCGACCAAAAAGTAAGGCTTGCCGTTTTTGGGAATCACCTTGAGCCCATACACGCGTCCATCAATCTGATGTATCTCGATCAGTTGATCCTTATCCTGCACGATGGTCACCTGCTCTTTTTTCTTGGGCAGAATCGGCGTTTCATCTTCGGTTTGGGGTTCAACCTTGGCCCACACAACAGAGGGGGCCAACCCGATGGCAGTCAGCAAGAGCAGGGCGGGAGGCAGGAGCAGGGCAGGCAGCAGGCGTTTCATGAGCGACATCCACAGGGCTGAGGTTTTTTCATTCTACTCCACCTCGAAGCTGTATAACACATCCAGCGCGCTCTCCGCGCCGCTGAGCGCCTCCAAAAAGATGCTCTGGGTCAAGCGATAACGCAACGTAAGTGTGTTGACCGGGGTGTTGATCCCGACCCCGTATTGCACGAACAACTTGGGTGACAAGTAGCCGCCTACGTTAACGCTATTGTTGTCATCGTTGTCGGTACTGGTCGAGATTTCGAAATCATCGATGCCCACTTTGCTGGCCAATTCGCGCGTGAAATCCTCGCTGCCATACAGCCCCACCGATAACAGCGCCTGGTTCATGGCAAATTGGTCGGCCGAGCGCTGCGCCTGGCGCGAACGCCCTGTGACGATGTAATACAAAATGTCCTGCTCCGGCATGGCGGGCACCGAAAACAAAGTGGATTCCGGTTGTTGGGGGGTGCCGCTGATATTGATACCGGCCACCACCGAACCGCCATCCACGTTGTTGGCTTCACGCACAGCCTTGATGGCCAGCACCGGGTTATCGAGGGGGCCATTGAAGAGGATTTGCCCCTTGGTGATCTTGAGCTTTTGCCCATAACCGGTGTAAGTGCCCTCGGTAATGGTCAAGCTGCCGCGACCAATCGGATCGTTGGGGGGCGTTTGTTGAATGCCCACCGCACCGGCCATACGCACTTGCGCGCCCAGGCCATCCAGCTGTACCAGATCCGATAACTGGACCGCCAGATTGATATGGGCATCGACACCGCCTTCACTCTCCAAGGCACCCCGTTCATCAATAAAGACGACATCTTTGGAGATATTGGTGGAGTTCTCTGGCAGCTTGGCAACCCGCAAAAATCCTTCTTTGACATGGATGAGCCCACCCAGATCAATGCGGCCGTCGCTGCTGGCAAGCGTGAGATCCGTATCGACGCGCAAGTTAATATTACTGCCTTGTTTGATGGGTATCTGGTGGCTAACCAAACGCGATTCTGTCACCAGTTGCCCCGTGTCCCAGCGTGCGCGGCTGGTGAGTTTGGCTTTGCCACGTTTGCCGCTTTCCAGTTGGGCGACCAGTTGGGCGTTTTGCTGGGTGAAGGTGGCTTTAGCTGTGACAGGGCTGAAGGCCAGCGGGTAGATGGCACTGGTAAACTTGCCGTCAACCAGCTCCAGTTGTCCTTCCAGCGTGGGGTGCTTGAGTGTGCCGCTGATCAAAAACATACCGTTGATCTCGCCGGCCAATTGCTCGAATTCGCGCACTAGCGGTTTCAGTGGCGCAATATCGACCTGTGCGATGTTGATATGTCCGTCGATGGCTTTGGTGCCAGTAATCTCCACCTTGAGCCTGCCATCCACTCGGCTGCGTTTGGCACCCTGCAGTGATAACGTAGCGAGTAAGGTATCGTTGGCGAGATCACCGTTGATGCTAACCCGCATGCTGGGGGGCGGCGTGCCGTCGGCGGTCGGCAGGGTGGACGCGATGGTAGAGCGTAACTGAAGATTGCCTACCAATTTGCCGTTTTGCTGTGTCAGTCGAGCATTGCCCTCAAAGGGACCATCAATCAGGGCGTTATCCGTCAAAACGGGCGCAAGCCAGGGGCTGATGTTGCCTTGGGCATTGGCAACAAGATCAACACCGTATTGCAGCGAATAATGCCCCTTTACACATAGCGTGCTACTACCGGTGCTCAGACACGCTTGCTGAAGGTTGATGCGCTGATCCTGCGCGTGCCAGGAGACAATAACGGGTGTGCTAAGCTCCCACTCCAGGCCTCGATCATCGCGGGCGTTGCCCGTCAGCGTGGCTGACTCCCCTTGTAATTCCAGGTGCGAATCCAGTTGCTCAAGCCCCCAGGATTTATCACTGGTACTGAGTTTGCCAGCTTGCAGCTCTAATTCACCCCGCAACGATGGCCATCCGTCCATTACCGTGCCGGTAAATTTGCCTGCCAGCGTGCCACTCTGCAATCGCAGGTTCGTCACCCAGGGGGCGGCCCAACTCACTGGCAGCGGGCTGGTATCCAGCGCAATACTGAAGCTGCTGGGCTTATTGATATCAGCGAAGCTGATAACGGCTTCGGTGCTGCCTGATTTTTCCCAAGTGAGGGTGGTTTTATTTTCCAGCTGATGCTTCGAGAGTTTACCTTTCAATTGCACATTGCGTGCATTGAGCACCGGGCTGAAGCGCTTATCGCCGATGCGTTTCAGTTTGACCGGGGATGCCATCAGCTGCCAGTCAGCATTGATCGGACGAAAACTGTTAAAGCTGGCGCGTGCATTGCCAGTCCAACGCCCAGGTTCAATATCAATCGTCGTGAGTAGCGGTGTCATTAGCGCGGCATCAAATTCCTTGACTGTAATTTCCAATGCACCCTGGCCTTTGGCAAAAAGCCAGGCTGTTTTTGCACAGGCCTGCTCGGCACCGGATTGCAAACAAACGGTGTCGAGGTCGATCTTGTTTTTTTCAAGCTCATACGCAAGTGCCGCCGGTTTTTGCAGAGTAAAGCGTTTGTTTTCACGGGCCAGATCGAGCGTATGCAACTGCCCTTGCCAGCGTGATTTCTCTAGATGGCCTTGTACGGCACCGTGTGCAGCGTAGCCCTGCCATTGTGCCGACGCTGCCAATGTGTGCTGTTGGGGTGTGCCGTTCAGTGAGGCCGTTACTTTATCGAGCAGCACATCGTAAACGCGCAACTGAGGGCTGCTGGCACTCATCTGAACGGCGGGTGTGGCGCGAGGGCCCTGTAAGGTAAATTTGCCCTCGATGGCGCCATCCAGTTGCGGCAAGACCTCAGTCAGTGCGGGCAAATTGAACTCGCCAGCCATGTCCCATTGCTGGTCGACGCCGCCTTTTACCGACGCGCGATTACGGCCAAGACTGGCATCCAAATGATCTATCGTCAGGGCCGTCGCGGTGGTGGTGAATTGCGTTGCCAGACTCACCGCGTGCGAACGCCATTGGCCGCTCGCCGTCAGGTTTTTTACTTCATTGCGAAACGGGATGTGGGGGTACCACTCACCCATTACTTGCGCGCTGCCGCTCAGGTTGGACGTTGCCCCTTCCAGCCAGGTAGCGGCATCGAGATTGGAGAAATCGACATCTGTTTTCCAGTACAATTTGGGGTACCAGGTAAACTCCCCGCGCACATCGGCCTCTTGTTGGCCAATGCGTAGATTCACCGCACCCTTGCTCAAACCAAAAAAGCCACCGTCGGTAATCACCCCCGCCGTAACGGTCGGGGTGCGTGGAATGCCGGACACCTGCGTTTGGCCTTCTACGTGATAAGCATTGACGTAGCCACTGATAATGGCGACCGTATCGCTGAGTTTGACGGGCACTGCCTCGGCCAATTGTATAGGTGCATTTTGCTTGACGCGCGCATAAACCGGCCAGCCTTTTTCGCGAAAGGAGGCACGCAATTCAGCCTGGGCTTCCACCAAGCCCTGCGTGGTGACGGAAAGTTCCGGTGCAAAGCCTGAGCCGCGAATTTCACCGGCAATATTCAGATCGGGCACATCCCCGGTAAAATCCAGACCGACACGGGCGCTCAGATTGGCGCTGGTTTCCCCGCGCACATCAAGGCTGCCTTCCAGTGCGGCACGTATCGTCAAAGCAGAAAACACCAGATCAGTGCGTACCTCTGACAGAAACAAGGTATCGTTATCCGTGTGCAGTCGAACGCGCGCATCCCGAATATCAAAATGACTGTGTTGGCTGTAGAGGGTCAGCCGATTCATGCTGGCCTCTGCAATCTCCACATTGACCGGAAAATGCAGCGGTGGCAACGTGATTGCCGGAAAATCAAAATCCGACGATTCGCGAGAACGCAGTGTATGCCAATCAAAATCCTGAATCGCTAATGTTTCGATACAGATCGTTCGACGCAGCAGGCATTGCGGTGTCAATGTGAGGTGCACGGCCGCAACTTCCAACTCTTCATATTCTGTCACATAGCGAATTTTGTGCAGGCTGAACCCCGTCAGCAGCGAGCCATCGACCTCCGCCACCGTCAGCAAAGGCAGTTTTCTGAGCCCGTAATTCAGCCCTGCCTTGAGCCCGAGTTCGGTAGCCAGCACCATGCCCAGAACAATAACGGGAAGCATAAGCGTCGCCAGCCACCACCAGCGCCGGCGGGATCGAGTCGGTTTGACCGACGTCGGTGGGAGTGGTAAGGGTTGCGGCGAATCTGCCGTGGTCATAACGGCGGCCCCATAAAAATATGGAACTCGTAGCCTTCTTTTTCATCGTTGACGCGTGAAGCTACGTCAAAGCGCACATTGCCTACGGGCGAAAGCCAGCGCACCCCGATGCCTGCGCCCGTGCGGTAGGGTTCATCGCTGTTGTCGAACGCCCGCCCGCGATCGACAAATAACGCCCACTGCCAGCGCTCGGCAAACTGCCAAAGATATTCACTGCTGCCAATGGTGAGATAACGGGCACCCTTTGGGTTGCCCTTGTCGTTCAGGGGGGAAAGTGTTTGGTAGTCATACCCCCGAATGCTTTGATCGCCCCCCGCGAAAAAGCGTGTGGTCAGCGGGACTTTTTCAAATTCTTCGGCATGAATACTGCCGCCCTCCAGCCGGAACAACATTTGCTGGCGTTCGCTCATGGGTAACAGCCATTTTCCTACACCGTGGACTTTAATGAACTGGGTGTCAGAGCCAATGGCCGGGTCAGAAAATTCCGCCTCGATCAAATAACGGTGTCCCTCACGGGCGATGGGTTTACCTTTAAGTTCCAGGTGCGAATAGGCGGCCCCCGGAATTACGAAAAAGGCGTTGGACACCTCTTCGGTATTCACTTCCTGAGTGAGTTTGGTGTATAGATTTTCTACCCAGTGATTGTCGAATTCATGGTTGTGACTGGCCGTGAAGGTAGTGGTTTGTACCCGTTGCTCTGCCACCAACTCATCCACGAAACTGGCTTGTCCCAGGTAATAATCCTTGGCCGGGTGCCCGTCGGGAATCTTATATTCAAACTCCACCGATTTTTCGCGTTCAGTCACTTGCGCGGTCGCGCCGGTGGAATGACCGTAATCATTGATGACCGGTTTGCTCCACTGGAAGCGGGTACGCACGCCGCTATCGGTGCCATAGCCGGCGCCCACATTAAAACGATGCGCGCGATCATCGGTCAGCGCAACCACCACCGGTACTTGCCGATCAATACTGTTGTCCCGATCGGGCGTGACGCTCAAATCCTTGAAATAACCACAGTCCAGCAACGCCTTGTAGAGCTCGGTAACCTTGCTCTCCTGATAAGGGTCACCCGGTTTGAAAGTAATAAAAGGCTGCAACCGATCCGTCTCGATGCGTGTCCCTTGCAATGTAATTTCACCAAAGCGATAACGTTCGCCAGTATCGAGCGTGATATGCATCGTCGCCTTGCGGCCATCGCGATCGATCTGCAACTCCGCGCGCGGAAAGTAAGCATCAAAATAGCCTTC